>NZ_PJJN01000014.1 GCF_002929825.1 Cryobacterium sp. Y29 | reverse complement strand
GTGTGGGTGTGGGTGTGGGTGTGGGTGTGGTCGACGGTTCAGGCGTAGGCGTAGGCGTAGGCGTCGGCGTAGGCGTTGCGGTGGGGGTCGGCACTGCCGTTGCGATCGGTGCTGGGCTCGCGGGGGAGCTGGCGGGCGCCTCGTCGGCGATCGCTCCGATCGGTGCGCCGAACAGCGCGAGTGCCACGATGACCACTGCCACCAGCCCGCCTTCGGCACCCCGCAATGCCCGGCTTCGCGGCGCCCGATTACAAAATTTCGCACGCCCAAGCTGAACGTCATGACGGCGCGTGACGGGTAGCAGCATATGAGAACCTGATCCATTCGGGTAATGGATTTACGCGGCTCGGGCGGGCCAGCGTGGCGTAAGTATGGCACGGTGCCGCATTGCTTACAACGGGGTGGATGCGTGACGCAAGGTCGCTGTAAGGTTGCACGAAATTTACGCCAATCCGGGTCCGGCAGCCGAGCGCACAGCGCCGGAGGCCACGAGAGTCACGACGCCTTCGATTTCGGGGGAGAGGAAACGATCGTGACCGGGGCCGGCAGCTACCGTGCGCACGAGATCGCGCACCGCTGTGGTCGCGGCGGCGGGGGTGAGCGGTGCCCGCAGATCAAGCGAACGCGACGCCGTCATGATCTCGATCGCCAGCACGCGGCCGAGCCCGTCGAGCGACCGGCGCAGCTTGCACGCGGCATGCCAGCCCATCGAAACGTGGTCCTCCTGCATCGCCGAGGAGGGAATCGAATCAACGGATGCCGGCGCGGCGAGTCGTTTGAGCTCCGACACGATTCCGGCGGCGGTGTATTGAGCAATCATGAGTCCGGAGTCCACCCCCACCTCGTGCGCGAGAAACGGCGGCAGGCCCTTGCTGCGGCTCACATCGAGGTGACGGTCGGTACGGCGTTCACTCATGCTGGCGACATCCGCTGAGGCGATGGCGAGAAAGTCCAGCACGTAGCCGAGCGGGGCGCCGTGAAAGTTGCCGTTCGAAGTGACGCGTCCGTCGACGGTGACGACCGGGTTATCGATGGCGCTGGCCAGTTCGCGGCCGGCGACGAGGGCGGCGTGGGCGGCGGTGTCGCGCGCGGCGCCGTGCACTTGCGGGGCACACCGCAGGGAATAGGCATCCTGCACCGACACGTCCTCCGGGCCGGCATGGCTGGCGAGCAGACCAGAGCCGAGCAGCAGTCGGCGTAGGTTCGCGGCGCTGTCGGCCTGACCGAGCTGGGGCCGCAGCTGCTGCAGATCGGCCGCGAAGACGGCATCCGTTCCGAGCAGGGCTTCGACACTCATGGCGGCCGCGATGTCGGCGGTGGTGAGCAAGCGGGCGAAATCGTCGAGGGCGAGCACGAGCATGCCGAGCATGCCGTCGGTGCCGTTAATGAGGGCGAGGCCCTCCTTTTCGGCGAGCACGACCGGTCTGATGCCGGCCGCGGCCAGGGCCTGGCTGCCGGTGACGAGAATTCCGGTCGTGTCACGCGCCTGGCCCTCGCCCATCACAACGAGGGCACAGTGGGCGAGCGGGGCCAGGTCGCCGGAGCAGCCGAGGGATCCGTATTCGTGCACGACCGGGGTGATCTGGGCGTTCAGCACGGCGGCGTAGGTCTCGGCGGTGGCCGGCCGAACGCCGGTGCGACCGGTCATCAGGGTACTCAACCGCAGAAGCATGAGGGCGCGCACGACTTCTCGTTCCACCTCGGGCCCGCTGCCGGCGGCATGGGAGCGCACGAGGCTCGCCTGCAACTGGGCGCGCCGGCCGGGGGTGATGAACGTTGTCGCGAGGGCGCCGAAGCCGGTGGAAATTCCATAGTGCGGTTCGGGATCCGCAGCGAGGGCATCGATGATCCTGCGGGTCGTTGCGACCTCGTCGAGGCTCGAAGGGTCGAGCGTCACGCGCGCATTGTGTCGCGCGACGGCGATCACGTCAGCGAACGAGAGGGCGGCGGCTCCGACAGTGACACTCGCCGTGGCGTTTCTGGTTGCGGAAACGGATGCTGTGCTCACGGCGGGCAAATCGGTGCTGGGCGTCTGTGCAAGAGTCATGATTTCATTGCATACCCGCGTCGGGGTAGGCGATACGCCGATAAGGTAAATGCTGTCCGGTATGCCGGACAGCTTCCACTCTCAACGCACGCGAAAGCGCGTGCAGATGGGCCGCCCAGCGTCGGCGGAGCCGGGGAACTGCCATGAAAACACCGTCCAAAGTTCCGGCCGCCCAAAGCGCCCTGCGCCTGCTGGCACACCTCGCCGCGCAGCGTGGGCCGACGCCGGCGGCCGCCGTAGCGAGCGCCCTCGACTTGCCACGCTCGACCGTCTACCAGCTGCTCGACGTGCTCGTGAAGCAGGGATTCGTCGTGCACCTGCCCGAGGAACACCGCTACGGGCTCGGCATCGCCGCCTTTGAACTCAGCTCGGGATTCAGCCGCCAGGAACCGCTTTCCCGACTCGGCCGCCCGTTGATCGCGCAGCTCGTCGACCGGTTGGGGGAGAGCGCCCATCTCGTGGTGCTGCACGGTCGGGACGTGATCTACCTCGTCGAGGAGCGTGCAGCGCACCGTCCCTCACTCGTCTCCGAGGTGGGCGTGCGACTGCCTGCCCATCTCACGGCGAGCGGGCGCGCCCTGCTCGCGGCGGTCCCCGCCGCCCAAGTGCGCGCGCTTTACCCGAACCAGGCGTCGCTTGAGCTGCGGGACGGGCGGGGGCCGGGAAGCCGCCTAGAGCTGCGCGCCGTACTCGATCGAGTGCGAACAGATGGCTACGCCACGGAAGACGGCGAAATCACGCCCGGCATCGCCTCGGTGGCGCTCGCCGTGCGCGATCATGCCGGCTGGCCGGCCGCCGCCATCGCGGTCACCTTCGCACGCGATCGATTTACCGCCGCCCAGTGGCCCCAGATCGCCCAGGCAGTGATGGCGACGGCCGCAGAACTGTCCCGCCGGATCGGCGGACAACCGCGCTGAGCCCCCGCGCGAAACCTTGCGGCACTCCTTGCGGCACCCCTCACGGCACTCCTTGCGTAAGCGGGCACTCGTTCCTTCGGGGGCCCGCTTCCCCAAGGAGTGCCGCGAGCGGCCAGGTTGCGGATGAACGCGGTGCCACCCGCCGCCTGAATTACAGGCTCTTAGCGAAGCAGACGCTGAGTTCTTCGCCGACATACGGGCCGAACAACTCGATCTGCTCGTAGCCGCGGCCGCGGTACAGCGCCATCGCCGCGTGTTGCAGCGTGCCGGTTTCCAACGCGAGAGAGCGGATGCCGCGGCCAGCAGCATCCGCTTCGATGCGGTCGAGAAGGTGGCCGGCCACACCGCGGCCCCGAGCTTCTGTGTGGACGAATAGTCGTTTTAATTCAGCGCAGGTCTCGGGGCCGAGCGGAACGAGAGCGGCCATGCCGCAGGCCACGCCGTCTCGGTCGCGAGCCACGTACACGTCGACGCCGGGACGCTCAAGCTCGTCGGTACTGAGCAAAAACGTGTTCTCCGCGGGATACAGGGAGTGCGCAAAGACGGTGCCGGCGGCGAGAAGCGCCTCGACGTCGGCTTGCCGTGGCGGCTCAATACCGATTGAAATGGTCATGTCACCAGAATAGAGCGAGGCATTGCCTACCCCCTTACGTGACTTTTCCGGATACATCGGGTAGCGTATATAAGTCGGCTCTTGACACCGCGCTGTGCGCGGATGGGTTTGTAAGTCAAGTTGGGCCGGTTTCCCAGTAATCCGCTGGTGAAAAATCACTGTATGTGAACGGCCCCGACCGCAGATTGCTCGGGTTCTCAGTTACGTCGCATGTGCGATGTTGTTCTGCCATGTACTGAACACAACCCAGAGATATTTTTATGCCTCAAGGCAATTCGCACAACTCCGCTGCCGCTCGCGGCGGCAAGAACTTCGATCCCAAGTACGCCTCTAAGGGCGGATCGGGCCACGGCGGTTCCAACAACGCTGGCAGCAAGAGCCCCGGACACCGCGGATACCGCGCAGACGAGGGTGCCCCAAAGAAGCAGCGTTGGAACGCCGACGAGCGCGCCGCGCGATCGAACGAGCGTCCCTCAAGCGAGCGCCCAGCCTACGGCTCGCGTTCCGTTCGCCCCGAAAACGGCGGTCGTACCAACAGTGAGCGCAACGAGCGCCCGGCCTACAACAATGACCGTCCCCGCACGGACCGTCCCGCGTACAACAACGACCGGCCGGCCTACAACAACGACCGCCCGGCTCGTACCGATCGTCCGTCCTATGGCGACCGCAGCAGCGCTCCTCGCGCCGATCGTCCGTCCTATGGTGACCGCAGCAGCGCTCCTCGCGCCGATCGTCCGTCCTATGGTGACCGCAGCAGCGCTCCCCGTGCCGATCGTCCGTCCTATGGTGACCGCAGCAGCGCCCCGCGCAACGAGCGCCCGTCTTATGGCGACCGCGCCCCGCGCACGGATCGTCCGTCCAACAACAACAACAACGACCGTCCGGCCCGCACCGAGCGTCCCTCTTATGGCGACCGCGCTCCCCGCAGCTTCGACGACCGCGCCCCGCGTCGCTCGAACGACGATCGCCCGCCCCGTCGTGACTTCGGTAACGACCGTCCCACCCGTTCCGACGATGGCGACAGCAAGTTCTACCCGAAGCGCAGCGAAAACGGCGCCAAGCCGAGCTTCGCCGGTGGCGACGACGTCGTGCTCGAGCGTCTCGAAGCCATCGCGACGACGGCATCCGATGTCGTCGGTGTGACCTTCGGCGACCTGGGCCTCGGCGAGAACATCGTGCGTGAGCTCGCCGCCCTCGGCGCTCCGTCGCCCTTCCCGATTCAGGCTGCGACCATCCCCGACGTGCTCGCCGGGCGCGACGTACTCGGCCGCGGCAAGACCGGATCCGGCAAGACCATCGCCTTCGGCGCTCCTCTGGTGGAGAAGCTCATGGAGAACAACGGCGCCAAGGACCGCAAGATGGCCCGCAAGCCTCGCGCGCTCATCCTGGCCCCGACCCGTGAGCTCGCCCTGCAGATCGACCGCACCATCCAGCCCATCGCTCGCAGCGTCGGCCTCTTCACCACCCAGATCTACGGCGGTGTTCCGCAGTACCGTCAGGTCAGCGCCCTCCAGCGCGGCGTGGACATCATCATCGGCACCGCCGGCCGCATTGAAGACCTCATCGACCAGGGTCGCCTCGACCTGTCTGAAGTCGTCGTCACCGTGCTCGACGAGGCCGACTACATGTGCGACCTCGGGTTCCTCGAGCCGGTCCAGCGCATCCTGCGCCAGACCAAAGCCGGCGGCCAGAAGCTGCTCTTCTCCGCCACCCTCGACAAGGGCGTTGCCTCGCTGGTCAAGGAGTTCCTGACCAACCCGGCCGTGCACGAGGTCGCCGGTGAGGACCAGTCCTCCTCCACGATCGACCACCGCGTGCTCGTCATCGAGCACCGCGACAAGGGCCGCATCATCGAGGAGCTCGTCAACCGCGAGGGCAAGACGCTCATCTTCAGCCGCACCCGCGCCTACGCTGAGCAGCTCGCCGACCAGCTCGAGGATGCCGGCGTCAAGGCCACCAGCCTGCACGGTGACCTCAACCAGGCTCGTCGCACTCGCAACCTGCAGATGCTCACGAGCGGCCGGGTCAACGTGCTCGTCGCAACAGATGTCGCTGCTCGCGGTATCCACGTTGATGACATCGACCTGGTCATCCAGGCCGACGCGCCCGACGAGTACAAGACGTACCTCCACCGCGCGGGACGCACCGGCCGTGCCGGCAAGACCGGAACCGTCGTGACGCTCATCCCCAAGCAGCGCAAGCGCCGCATGGACGAGCTGCTCGACCGGGCCGAGATCGATGCGAGCTACACCTCCGCCACCCCCGGTGACGCGGCTGTGCGTGAACTCGCCAACATCTGATAATCGCTTGATCTAGAAAGAGGCATCCGTCACTCGGCGGGTGCCTCTTTTTGCGTGCCGCGCGGGTTGTGCGAACCCACCCGCATCTGCCAGAATTACCTTCCGAACGGTCGGTAATTTATTCCACGTTCCCGCAGGCACACGCAGACACCGTCGTCAGGAGAGAAACATGGCCGAGGCCTACCTCGTTGGAGGAGTACGCACCCCGGTAGGTCGCTACGGTGGAGCACTGGCCTCGGTTCGTCCCGATGACCTCGCCGCGCTCGTCGTCGGTGAGGCCGTGCGCCGCGCCGGCATCGACCCGGCACTGATCGAAGAGATCATCTTTGGCGCGGCCACCCAAGCCGGGGAGGACAACCGCAACGTCGCCCGGATGGCCGGATTGCTCGCCGGCCTGCCCGATCACGTGCCGGGCATCACCGTCAACCGGCTCTGCGCTTCCAGTATGTCGGCGATCACCATGGCCGCGCAGGCCATCCGCGCCGGCGACGCCGACCTCATGATCGCCGGCGGCGTCGAATCGATGACCCGCGCTCCCTGGGTGCAGGCCAAACCCGATCGGCCCTGGGCCAAGCCCGGCGCCCAGTTCGACACCTCCATCGGCTGGCGGTTCGTGAATCCCACACTTGCCGCCCGCGACAAGGCCACCTTCTCCATGTCGGAGACGGCCGAAGAAGTCGCCCGACTCGATGGCATCACCCGCGCCGAAGCGGATGCCTTCGCTCTCCGCAGCCATCAGCGCGCCGCCGCCGCGATCGACGCCGGTCATTTCGTCGATGAAATCGTCGGCGTACCCACCAAAAAGGGCAAGGTGCTCGTCGACGAGGGCCTGCGGCGCGACACCACCCTCGAAGGCCTCGCCGCCCTGCGCCCGATTGTCTCCGGCGGCGCCGTCGTCACGGCCGGCAACGCCAGTTCGCTCAACGATGGCGCTTCGGCGATTCTCGTGGCGAGTGGTGAGGCCGTGAAAAGGTACGACCTCACGCCGCGCGCCCGCGTCGTGGTCGGCGCGAGCGTCGGTCTGGCTCCGGAGATCATGGGCCTCGGCCCGGTCGCGGCCACCCAGCGCGCCCTCGACCGCAGTGGCTTGAGCATCGCCGACCTCGGAGCGATCGAGCTCAACGAAGCATTTGCCACGCAGTCGATTGCGTGCATTCGTCGCCTGGGCCTCGACGACGAAATCGTCAACCGCGACGGTGGCGCTATCGCGCTCGGGCATCCGCTCGGATCGAGCGGTGCACGCCTCGTCGTCACCCTGCTCGCCCGCATGGAGCGGGAAAATGCCCGGCACGGCCTCGCGACGATGTGTGTTGGCGTCGGCCAGGGCTCGGCCCTCATCATGGAGCGGGTCTGATGTCGGTGTCTGAACTGGAACTGGGCGATCGCGGCGAATCCGGCGTTCCCGCGCGCGTCGGCGTACTCGGCGGCGGGCGTATGGGCGCCGGCATCGCACACGCTTTTTTGCTCGCCGGAGCCCACGTGGCCCTCGTTGAACGGGGTGACGCCGAGGCGACGGCCGCCCGCGAACGCGTAATGCGCGCCGTCGACGCGAGCATCGCCCGCGGCGCCACCGGTGAAACCCGCGCGGAACTTGCGGCTCGCCTCACCGTCGGAGTGGACTTCGGCCTGTTCGCCGACCGGGAACTGGTCGTCGAAGCCGTTCCCGAGGTGCGTGCGCAGAAGGTCGAGGCCCTGCAAAAGGTCGAGGCCCAGCTTTCGGCCGAGGCCGCCCTCGCGAGCAATACCTCGTCGATCTCGATCGACGACCTCGCCGACGAACTGCAGCGTCCGGCACGTTTTCTCGGTCTGCACTTCTTCAACCCGGTGCCCGCTTCGAATCTGGTCGAACTCGTTACCGGCAGCGCCACCTCACCCGAATTGGTAGCGGATGCCCAAGGCTGGGTCTCTGCCCTGGGCAAAACTCCGATCACCGTCAGCGACGCGCCCGGATTCGCCTCGTCCCGGCTCGGAGTGGCCCTCGGGCTCGAGGCCATCCGCATGCTCGAGGAGGGTGTCGCGAGCGCCTCGGATATTGATGCCGCGATGATGCTTGGCTACAAGCATCCGGTCGGGCCGTTGAAACTGACCGATCTGGTCGGACTTGACGTGCGTCTGGGCATTGCCGAGTACCTGCACAAACAGCTCGGCGCCCGCTTCGAACCGCCCGCGCTGCTGCGCCGGCTCGTCGCAGAGGGCAAGCTCGGCCGCAAGTCCGGCCAGGGCTTCTACCGTTGGAACGAAGCCTGATGAGTGCCCGGGCCTCCACTGCATCCCGCACAGAAGACAAGGGAGAACCCATGACGACCATTCTGCCCAGCTATGTCCAGGGCGCCTGGTGGACCCCCGCCGACGCATCCGCTGCTGTGGACGTCTGTGACGCCTCGACCGGTGAGGTCGTCACCCGCGTCAGCACGCACGGCCTCGACCTCGCGGAAGCGCTCGAGTACGCGCGCACGGTCGGCCAGAAATCGCTCGGCGAGCTCACCTTTCACCAGCGGGCCGTGCTACTCAAGCAGATGGCACTGCTGCTGACCGAGCACAAGCCGCAGCTTTACGCCCTCTCCAGCCGCACCGGCGCCACCAAGGTCGACTCCTGGGTGGACATTGACGGCGGCATCGGAGTGCTGTTCAGCTACTCATCCAAGGGCCGCCGCGAACTGCCCAACGCCCGCGTCTACGTCGACGGGCCGGTCGAGCCGCTCTCCAAGGACGGCTCCTTCATCGCCCGCCACATCTACTCGCGCCTGCCCGGAGTCGCCGTACAGATCAACGCGTTCAACTTTCCGGTCTGGGGAGCCCTCGAGAAGTTCGCGCCGGCTTTCCTGGCCGGAGTGCCCACCCTCGTGAAGCCGGCAACCCCCTCCGGCTACCTCGCCGAGGCGTTCGTGCGCATCCTCGCCGACTCCGGCCTGCTGCCGGAAGGTTCGCTGCAGCTGGTCTCGGGCAGCGTGCCGACCCTGTTCGATGACGTGCGCCTCGGTGACCTGGTCGCCTTCACCGGATCCGCCTCCACCGCCGAAAAGCTGCGCGCAAACGACTCCGTGCAGACCGGGGGAGTGCGCTTCACCAACGAGACCGACTCGATCAATGCCTCCGTTCTCGGAACGGATGCCGCCGCCGGCACCCCCGAATTCGACGCCTTCGTCAAGCAGGTCGTCACCGAGATGACGGTCAAGGCCGGCCAGAAGTGCACCGCCATCCGCCGCGTCATCGTTCCGCGCGCGGCCATGGATGACGTCGTCGCGGCCGTGCAGGCGCGCATCACCGAACGCATCGTGCTCGGCGATCCCCGCACCGAGGGCGTCACCATGGGCCCGCTCGCCTCCACCGCGCAGCGCAGCGAAGTACTCAAGCAGGTCGCCCGCCTCCAGGCCGCCGGTGGCAAATTGGTCGTCGGGCACACGGATGCCCCCGCCGTTCTGCACGCCAACGGCACGACCGCGCTCGCTCCCGATGGCGCTTTCGTCGAGCCGCTGCTGCTGCGTTTCGACGACGCCTCCATTGCCGCCGTACACGAGGTTGAGGCCTTCGGCCCGGTCTCGAGCGTGCTCGGCTACGACACCCTCGACGAGGCCATCGCCCTCGTGCGGCAGGGTGGCGGGTCGCTCGTGACCAGCATCGCAACCCACGACCCGGCCGTGGCCGTCGCCTTGATGATCGGAATCTCCGCTTTCAATGGACGCGTGCTCGTGCTCGACCGAGACGACGCCCGCACCTCCACCGGTCACGGTTCGCCGGTTCCGCAGCTCGTGCACGGCGGCCCCGGCCGGGCTGGCGGCGGCGAAGAACTCGGCGGCATCCGCGCGGTGCTGCACCACATGCAGCGCACCGCCATTCAGGGTTCGCCCGAAATGCTCACGGCCATCACCGGAATCTGGCACCAGGGCGCGTCTGCGCGAGTCGGTGACACGCATCCGTTCCGAAAGAGCCTGGCCGAACTCGTGATCGGTGACCAGATCGTTTCGGGCTCCCGCACGGTGACGCTCGAAGACATCGAGACCTTCGCCCAGTTCACCGGGGACACCTTCTACGCCCACATGGACGAACAGGCGGCCGCCGCCAACCCGTTTTTCCCGGGCCGCGTGGCGCACGGCTACCTGCTGGTCTCCTGGGCAGCCGGATTGTTCGTCGACCCGGCGCCCGGGCCGGTTCTCGCCAACTCCGGGCTGGAGAACCTGCGGTTCGTCACACCGGTCTCGCCCGGTGACAGCATTCGCGTCACGCTCACTGCGAAGCAGATCACCCCGCGCGAGACCGACGAATACGGCGAGGTGCGCTGGGATGCCGTGCTGACCAACCAGAATGACGAACTCGTCGCGTCCTATGACGTGCTCACGCTCGTCGCGAAGCACTAGGCCGCTGCAGATTCGAAAAACGGGCCCGCATTTCGTATGCGATCACGAACAGTTTGTTGGGTTCCAGCCCCTCGAATTGGGGTCGACGGAGAAGGTCGAATTCGACGTTCGTTGAACGTTGCGCCACATAAGCTGAACCTGGGGGGCTTCGCTCCGCGCGTTCGGGCATGCATGCCGGAACGCTGGCATCAGACCAAAGGTCATCATGGGGAACTTTTTCACCCGCATCCGAGAGCGCAGCTTCGCGGTCGCTCTCACAGTAGCGGCCGTCTTAACCTTCGGGGCGTTGTCGGCGGCTCCTGTTGTTGCCGTAGAAGAGGCGTCTTTCCCGACGTACACCGCCTCTATCAGCGGAACCGTCGTAGGAGCGGGTGGCGTGTCCGCTCCGCTCGCGGCCGGATCGCGGGTCAAGGCCTATCCCTTGACCGAGGCGGGGAAATACTCCGTCGGCACCGACATAGCAACGCTAGACGCGAGCGGTGCGTTTACCCTGACGGGGCTCCGTGCTGGCACCTACAAATTGGGTGTGCAGAACAACGAAACTGGTTCGCTCTGGGGCTCACTGCCCATGAGTGAATCCGGCTTCGGCAGCGGCGACCCCTACGATGTCGACGTCGACGAGCTTTCCAGTGTCGCCGTAAACGACGCGCAAGCAGTCACGGGACAGGTACTGACCTTGCAGCGGCTCTTGACGATCTCCGGCACAGTCTCTGGTGACCTTAAGACAGATGATTCGGCGGACGACACCCCTCTGGACCGCAGCACGGTCAGCGCCTACTCCGACGACTCCTCGATACCGACTATGCCCGTGGCCACGGTTTCCACGGATACCGACGGAAAATACACGTTGCGGGGGCTCCCGACTGGAAACTATGCGGTGTCATTCCGGAACTACTACACCTCCACCGGCCTTGAGTACGACACAGAATATTGGAACGATAAGCCCACTGTTGAGGCCTCGAACCGAATCAAAGTCGAAGTTGGCTCAAATATCACGGGCATCGACGCGACGCTAGAAGCGCTGGACCAGGTAACGACAAGCGTTCCAACCATTGTGGGAACTGCCTTCGTCGGACAAGTACTGACTGCAGAGCCGGGCGTGTGGGGGCCAGGCGACGTTGCTTTTGATTATGCGTGGCAGCGCGACGGTCAGTATTTTTACTCCAAGTCAAACAGCAAGACCTATACGGTGACCGCAGACGACATTGGGCACGTGTTACGCGTGGGAGTTATCGGAAAAAAGTCCGGGTATCAGTCGATGGAAGCCTTTGCTCCGGGGACAGCTCCTGTGCTGGAAGCGAGTGAGCCTGCCTCGTCGCCCACGCCGTCCCCGACGCCGAGCCCCACGCTAGCTCCGACCGCTCAACCCGCTCCGGCCGCTCCGGCCGCTCCGCGCGCTGAGACCGGACAAGCCGCACCCGCCTCGGTCGTTGGACCAAAGAGTGATCGCGTGACCATGCCGGCCGAGACTCTCGTCGGGGGAGCCAGCATCCCCATCACCGGCACGGGTTTCAAGCCGTTTGAGGTCGTCGACATCTGGATGCATTCCACCCCGGTGTTGCTCGGTACCCTCACCGCCGACGCCCAGGGCCGTATCAGCGGCAGCTTCCCCATGCCAACGTCGATCGCAGCCGGTACCCACCACATCGTGTTGGTTGACGAGGCGGGTTTCTCGTACACGTCCGACGCACTGGTCGTCACGACGACCGCAGTATTAGCCTCGACCGGTGCCGATATCTCCTCGGGCTGGCTTGCACTGGCCCTCATGGTGCTCGGTGGCCTGGCGTTGACCATCAGAGCGCGTCGCCGCACCGCCTCGGCGCTGAAATAGCATCACGCACCTGCGCTAACCAGCGGCCTTCGACGATATTCGCGTCGAGGGCCGCTTCGTGATGTTTAGAACGGTCCCCGCCAAGCGGATGCCGCAGCGCGCAGCACCCCGACCAGCCCCGGTTCCGCCGGGGCGGCGCCGTGCGACAACGGTAGCGCTGTGGCTGCTCGTTGCCTCCTCGGTCTTCTTCCTGCCCGACGCCTTCGTGCGCTGGTTTCTACCAAAAGACGCACTCGCGGCCATCGCCGTCGTACTCGCCTCAGTCGGGGTCGCCCGGGGACGGTTGCCGCGCTGGTTTGTGGCTGCGGCATCCGCTGCCCTCGCCGTTGCACTGCTGAGCGTGCTGATCTCGGCGGCTCCCGGTGTGCAGCTCTGGGGCCGCTGGCCGCGGTATGAGGGTCTCGTCACGCTGCCGGTCTACTTCGGTGCGGTGTGGACCGGCGCACGATTGCTCGGCCCGGCCGCTCCAACGGATACCCTACGCACGCTAATTCGTGCCATCGCGACGGCAGCCATCGCCCTCGGCCTGGTCTCGCTGCTCGAAGCAGGTGGAGCCCGACCCATCGCGACGGACTTGGCTCGACCGGGGTCCCTCACCGGAAATGCCACCGACCAGGGCGTGCTCGGAGCCATTTTCTGCGCGATGCTCATTCTCCCCGTGCTGCGGGCATGGACCGAGCCGAGAAAAGCGTTCGCAGAGCGAGCCTGGCTGAGCATGGCATTGCTGCTCGCGGCGGCGACCGTCATCGTGAGCGCATCTCGAGCGGGATTGCTCGCTGCCGTAACGGTGCTCGGCATCCTGATGGTTCTCGAAATCGTGCGGTCACCGGGCCGGCGGCGACTGCGCCCCGTCGGGCTCACCGCCCTCGCGGGGGTAGTTCTTATCGGCGGTGCGCTGGCCGTGCCCTTCACCCGCAGCCGCCTGCTCGGTGCGAGCCCCCTCTCGACCCAATCCCTCGAGGGCCGATTCACTTTCTGGAGCGACGCCGCCGATGTGCTCGCTGAGCGTCCGCTCGGGGTGGGCGTGAATGGGTTCCTCAACGCCAATTCCCGCAACTCCACGAGTGATTCAGTGCTGGACTCCCCGCATAACTGGGTCATTCAGGTACTTCTGGCAGGGGGAATACCGCTCCTCGCCGTGGTCGTCGGCCTCCTCGTCACTGCCGCAGTGGTTGGCCTGCGCTCGTGGCGACGATTGTGCGTCCCCGAACCGGTATCGGCCGCTGCACGACGCTCGACCAGCGGCCTGGTCTCAGCGGATGCCGCCCGCAGCGACGTTCTCGCCGGTGCGCTCGCAGCGCTCGGCGGATTCGGCGTCGCTCTGCTGACGCACTTCACGGCGCCGTCAACCACCATCGTGGCCGCTCTTCTGCTGGGAGTGCTCGTGACCAGGGCGCCGGATGGTGGGTTCCGGGGTCAAATGCGGCCCGGTTCGCCACGGTTGGCCGCCACGGCCGCACGAACGGCAGTTCTTGGCGTCTGGTCAATCTGGTTGGTCATTCTGGTGAGCGCGGAGATTCCACTGGCCTCGGGCGTCTCGAATGCGGCCCGCGGTGACATTCAGGCCGCTGAGAGTGCTTTTGAAGCGGCATATGCCATCCGCCCGTGGGACGCCGACCTCGCGGGCATCGCCGCCCAGTCGTTCGCCGCTGCGGCAGATGCTCGTGTCCCTGGAGCCGCGGCCTTAGCCGTCGACTGGGCTGAGCTTTCGCGAGCAGCACTTCCTCAGACCGCGACCACCGAACGCGCGCTCGCGGTCGGACAGTTTGCCGACGGCAATGTGCCCGGCGCCGTGAAAACCCTCGACGCGCTCGTAGAACTTGCCCCGATGGACCCTACTATCGCCGTTCAAAACGCGATCGTGCTCTACACGAATGGCGACACAGACGATGCACGCCGTGAGGTCAAGCGCGCCCTCGCCCTCGACCCGACGAACGACATAGCACTGCAGCTTGAGGAGATTCTGCGGCACGAGTGAGCGCTTCGATCCGCATTTTCACACCATTGGACTATGCCAGGACCGTGTCAGTGCGAGCGGTCGTTCGCGCGTTGATTGTCGTTTTCGAGCGCGCCGCGAGAGTGTTGACCGGCGACGAACCGGCCTCGCTGACGATCATGAGCCCCTGAGCGCTGTTGGCCGAGCGGCTGAGGTCCTCGATCCACGCTCGGTTGAGGGTGGCTGCGTGTCCGCCGGCGTATTTGAAATACAACGGGATGGCCTGGTTCAGCCAGACAGAACTGCGCCCAGACCCCACCGATGGGCAATCCTGCCAGGACAGGAGAAAGCTCTCGCCCCGGCGCAGCTTCTGCACGATCACGAGTTGCAGGTGCGCGAGCGTGCGATCATCGATCTCCACGATGACGCGGTCATACGTGAGAGAACCCATGATTGCCTTCCGATCTGTTTCAGCGATCTCGCTTATCTCAGTATCGCGATTGCTCAGGCGCAACAGTAGAGTCCAACGTCCCCACTCGTCCCTCATTCATTGCGCTCGGAGCCCGGGCCAGCGTTCTTCGAGCAGGCCCGGCATCCGCTTAGGTCAGTCCGCCAAAAATGCCAGCCTCCCGGCCTCTGTTCAGCCCGCATCGTCGTCGGTCGTACCGGCGTGGACTCGCACGATGGTTTCCCACGCCGCAACGGTGACCAGCACAACGGAGGTCACCGCCCCCAGCCCGAGCGGAGTCAGGACCGTTGCCGCCACGCCGGTCAGGCCGAGCAGTCCGAGTCCGACCAGGTGGGATACGAGCAGCGTGCGCGTGACGATCCAGCGAAAGAGCAGCAGCCCGACCAGGTAGCACAACGGCCCGCCGACAATAATCACGGCCACCGGGAGCGTCATGGCACCTTCCGGATGCTCCAACAACGACTTGTCGGCGACCGAGGTCAGCACGATTGCCGCAATGATGATCGCGTGCACGTAGGTGTAAGCCAGCCGAGTGATGCGGCCCGGCTCGCTCGATCCCGCGATTGCCTTGCTCCCGGCTTGCTCTCCATGATCGAAGTAGAGCCACCACATGGCCACCCCGTTCACAAAGGCGAGAAAGAGCCCGGCAATCCCGAGAGCAGATGCCTCCTGATCGACAAATGCAAACCCGGTGACCAGAAAGGACTCACCCACTGCGATGATGACGAACAAGGCACTGCGCTCGGCGATGTGCGGTCCAGACACATCCCAGTCATCCACGCCCGGCGCCTTCAGGCCAGGAATGCGAAATCCCAGGCTGGCTGAGCCGTACTCGATCACCAGGGCGATCAACCAGGCCGGCAGCCGCACCGACAGGGGCATGAGGCCCCCGATGATCCAAAAGACACTCGCTACCGACAGCCAGAGCAGAATGCGAAGAAAGGTCGCGTGCAGGGCCGGATCGTGCCGGGCAAGCGCGAGCACCATGAAGACCGTGCGGCCCAGTTGCAGGGCAACGTAGGCAACGGCGAAGACCAGACCCTGATTGCCAAAAGAATCGTAAATCGACGTGCTGATCACGAGTCCCACGAGGGATAGCCCGATCACGACGCCGCGCACGGGAAGCTTAGCCGGGTCGAGCCAGTTGGTCACCCAGGTCGTGTAGACCCAGAGCCACCAGAGCGCGAGCACCAGAATGATCGACTCGAGTGCTCCGATCCAGGACTGGTTGGCGTAGAGGTAGCGCGACAGCTGGGTGAGCGCGAAGACAAAAATAAGATCGAAGAACAACTCAATGCGGGTCACCCGGTCGCTGCGCTCCGAGTCTGCTGGCCGCAGCAGGTTTCGCCGAAACCCGAGGCGTAGAACCCACGCGCGATGTTCGAGCGGATGCTGCTGTGTCGGCTTCATTGATCGGCTCACCTCCTCAGTCTCCCCCCACCCGCTTGCGACACGCCCGGGTGGGGGGCGTTTTGACGGGTGGGTGTGGTGGCCGTAATGTATCTATACGTACCCCAAAGGTGCGGAAAGCCGCAGTGCTTTTCGGCCTCACGTGGGACCGAATCGTAGTCATCACAACTTCGGGTTCTTGTTTCAAGAGCGTCGGTGTTGGGCTAGGATAGTAAGCCTCCCTCCTGCTGTTCCTAGTTGGTCGTGTCGCATGGTTTTGGTCGCTTTTTGGCGCTTGAAACTGGGTGTTTCTTCGATTTGACAGGGACTGGCCGGGTGGGTAAGTT
>NZ_PJJN01000034.1 GCF_002929825.1 Cryobacterium sp. Y29 | reverse complement strand
ATCACGAGGGAGAACACGTTGTAGATGGTGTCGTACTGGGTCTGGGTTAGGGAGTCAGGTATCAAGATGTCCTCTACTGTCTACGAGCATTTGCCGAAATGACGGCGATCGAATCGAAAAATATAGCTAACCAAGTTATGTACCAAAACATACTCCGGCCGACAAGATTTTGCCAGCAAATTCGAGACCGATTCCGGGAAATGCTGATCGGTTTCGGGTTTCTCGCTAGGCTATTTTTGTAAATCACCCGATCCGCACCATGGCACGAGATCGAGTGCAAAGGAGTCGGATGATTCATGACGTGGACGCTGACCTCGTGATACTGGGCGCGGGCTTGGCCGGGCTCACTTTGGCGGCCCGGTTAGCTCGGGAGCGTTTCGGCGCGCGCGTCGTGCTGCTGGAACCTCGCACGGCCTATCAAGACGATCGCAGCTGGTGTTTTTGGCGACCGGAACAGCATGATCTGTCACATTTGGTCTCGCGACGTTGGAACACATGGACTTTTTCCGATGCAGCGGGTTTGACCGTTCGGCACCAGGTACCCGGGCTGGCTTACCAATACGTTCGGGGCAGCGATTTCTACGCGAGCGCGCAGGCCGACATTGCCGAGTCGCCGCGCGTCGAGCTATGCCTCGGGGTGCGTGCCGGCACGGTCACGGCGGTTTCGGGTGGCGTTCGGGTGGAGTCCAGCGCTGGCACGCTGTTGGCGCGTCAGGTGATTGATACCCGGCCCCGGGCTGCCGCGACGATGCTGTACCAGAGCTTCGTGGGACTCGAACTGGAACGTGATTGTCCGCTGCCGTTCGACCCTGGCGAGGTGACGCTGATGGGGTCCCTCGCGTCCGACGCCGAGGGCTTGGGCTTTGTGTATGCCTTGCCGCTGGGATCAAACCGCGCGATCGTGGAATGGACGCGGTTCGGCACGGCGCCGATCAACCGGGACCGCCTGGTCCTGGAGCTGGATCAGGTGCTTACCGGACTCGGCTTGGCTGACGCCCGCCGGGTGCGAAGCGAGGGCGGCGTGCTGGCTATGGGACTGGGCCGCCAGGCCGCGCCGCCAATCGCCGGCGTGGTGCATGCTGGCAACGCTGGCGGTGCGCTGCGGGCTGCTTCGGGCTACGGGTTCTTGCGCATTGCACGTTGGGCCCAGCTGTGCACGGAACGCCTGCTCGCGGGGCGGGAGGCCGTGGGACATCCGGAAGAACCTCGACTGCGACGCACCTTCGATCGCATTTTTCTGCAGGCTGTTCGAGCGCACCCGGAACGCACCGCAGAGTATTTTCTCGCCCTCGCCCGCGGCGTTCCCCCGGCCGCACTGGTGCGTTTCCTCAGTGACGGTGCGCGGGCCGCGGACTACGCGCGCATCATCTCCAGCCTGCCGTGGAGCCCCTTCATCGCCCAGCTGGCCGCGCCCACCGTGCTCAGCCCTGCACCGGCCCTGCCGGTCGCCGCGGACGTCACCGCAATGCCCAGCACGAGCACGAGCGAGCCGTGATGCCCGGCCAAACAGCTCCGTCTCGGCCGGGGTCCGCCCGCGTCAGGCCGCGGTGGCGCCGGGTGCCCGTCGAGACGGTGGTGTTCGCCAGCCTCGCCCTGCTCACCTTGGTCGTGCTCGGGTTGGGCCTGCCACTGCCCTCGCTCACGATTCAGATCGTGCTCCTCGGGGTGCTGGTTGGGATTCTGGGCCTGCCCCACGGCGCCCTCGATCCGCTGATCGCGCGCCGCGTCGGACTGTGGCGCACCCCACTGGGCTTCGCCGGATTCAACCTGGCGTACATTCTCGTCGTGATCGGCGTTGTGTTGCTTTGGCTGATCGCTCCGGTGGCGAGCCTGGTTACGTTCCTGCTCGTGTCTGCTGTGCACTTTGGGTCCGATTGGAATGCCGACCGGGCGTTGTGGCTGCGGTTTCTCGCCGGCTTCGGACTGCTCACTGTCCCGGCGCTGTCACATCCCGCGCAGGTGAGTGCCGCTTACGTGGTGCTGGCCGGAGACGGAGGCGCGATAGTGGCCAACGTGCAAGAGTGGCTCGGGCCGCTCGCCCTGGCCAGCTTGCTGATCGCCGCCCTGGTCGCCCTCCGACGTCGAGCGCACGAAAGCATTGAAATTCTGCTCGCAACCATGCTCGCGCTCGCAACAGATCCGCTCGTCTTCTTTCTGCTGTATTTCTGCGCGCTGCACAGTTTTCGCCACCTGAAGGCGGGGTTCCGTGCCGAACGTGGTGGTGGACGACTGTCTGCCCTGATGGTGATGGTTTACACCGTGGTGCCCATCCTTCTCGTGAGCGCAGTGCTGGTCTGGCTCGGCCCCGACGGCGCCCTCAGCGAGCAGATTCTGCAGGTAGTGTTCATCGGTTTGGCGGGACTAACCGTGCCGCACATGATCGTCGTCACTCAGGAAAACCGTCACCGGCGGGCGTCAAGACCACCCGATCATGTGGTGGGTGGCCGCGTCGCCAGTGGCCGGAAAGTTATTGATTGAGACGGTGAGGCGGTGAGGCGGTGAGGCGGTGAGGCGGTGGACCTGGAACGCTATTAGATACAAACCACGCCTAATTCGCGGGCGGCTGTGTTGGCGCGGAACTCTTGCGCAGTGCTGTCTTTTACCTCCGCATCAGTATGCGTGTGAAATTGATTGGGACTTATTGACCACCCGGGGTGGTGAGTAGACAAGACCCGGCGAGTCTTGCATTTCAGGATCAGAGTGCATGTTGAAGGAGATGTCCCATGCGATCACGTTTGGTGCGTAGATATGCGGAGTTGGCGGGATGGGCACCTGCTGTGAGTGATACGCGCTCGAGGACGGTGATCCCGTGCGCGGTGAGCTGGTCGACCTTGTCCGGGTTGTTGGTGAGCAGGCGCACCGCCTGCAGCCGGAGATTGTGGAGAATCGCAGCCGCGGCGGAATAATCACGGCCATCCGCGGGGAGACCGAGCGCGAGGTTCGCATCGAGCGTGTCTAAGCCGGCTTCTTGCAGTCGGTAGGCCTTGAGTTTGTTGACGAGTCCGATGCCGCGGCCCTCGTGGCCGCGCATGTAGATCACGACACCGCCATACTGATTGATTGTGTTGAGGGCGGAGTCAAGTTGGGGGCCGCATTCACATTTCTGAGATTCGAAGACTTCACCTGTCAGACATTCGGAGTGCACACGAACGAGGCAGCCGTCGGTTGGTGTGCCGGACACGACGGCGAGATGTTCGCTGCCGGTGACGAGGTCGCGGTAGGCGCGGAACTGGAAAGTGCCGTGCTTGGTCGGGACGGTCGTTTCGACTTCAAACGTGACACCGGACATCTCGATCGAACGAATGGTGCCGACACCCACTCCCTCCGCGGAGAGTACCGCGGTGGGTGCCCCCGAAGGGGTGATACTGAAACATGTTTCAGCCATGATCACAGCGATTCCAGTGGCACATGGGCATCCGTGAGCCGGGCGCGATCGACCTGGTTGCCGCGCCGGATGATGCCTTGCACGGCTTCGTTGACATCCCAGACATTCACGTTCATTCCAGCCACAACTTTTTCACCCGCGACCCAGAAGGCGATGAATTCACGGCCAGCCCGGTCGCCTCGATAGACCACCTCAGCTCCCCGCGCCAGGGGCCCGAATCCGGAGTACTCCATTCCGACGTCGAACTGGTCGGTATAGAAGTAGGGGATGTCGTCGAAGGACACCTTCTGGCCGAGCATCGACCGGGCCGCAGCCTTTCCACCATTCAATGCATTGGCCCAGTGTTCGCTGCGCAGTCGCAACTTCGCCACGGGATGGTAGGCATTGGCAACGTCACCCGCTGCGTAGATTGCCGGGTCGCTCGTGCGAAGGGATGCATCGACGGAGACACCGTTATCGATCGTTAGCCCCGCTGAGTCGGCCAGCTCAACGTTGGGCGTGGCACCAATGCCGACCAAGATGAGGTCCGCGGGAATGACCTCTCCGCTGGTGAGTTTCACAGCGGTAGCTCGGCCGTCCTGTCCGAGAACACTGTCAACGGACACCGAACGTCGCAGAATGAC
This sequence comes from Cryobacterium sp. Y29, assembly GCF_002929825.1. Lineage (GTDB taxonomy): Bacteria > Actinomycetota > Actinomycetes > Actinomycetales > Microbacteriaceae > Cryobacterium. The sequence goes on along the minus strand of NZ_PJJN01000034.1, from coordinate 267,313 downwards.
GCCGTTTTGTTCGTGGAGATCGGCGAACATTTGGCCGAGCTCGTCGCCGAGCGCGTTCGCCAAAGGGATCGGGTCGCGTTCAAGAATTGTCACGTCGTTTCCCAGGGTGCGCGCCGTCGCAGCTACCTCCATGCCAATCCAGCCCGAGCCGATCAAGATGAGGCGCAGGCTTCCGCCCGCAAGCAACGGGCGCAGCGTATCGGAGTCATCAAGCGTGCGCAGGTAGCGCACCCCGTCGAGGCCTGCCCCGGGAATCGACAGGCGGCGAGATGACGAGCCAGTGGCTAGTAACAGCTTGTTGTACGCGATGGCCTCACCGGCAGCGGTATGAATGAGTTGGCGGGGGGCATCGATGCGGGCAATAGAAGTGTCGAGGAGTAAGTCCACGTCATGTTGCGCGTACCAGTCCTGGGGATCTACGTAGACAGAGTCGCGGTCACTGGATCCGCTGAGGTAGTCCTTCGAGAGCGGGGGGCGGATATAGGGCCGGTGCGCTTCGGCGCCGATCAGTTGGATCGGCGCGGTAAAGCCTTCTTCGCGCAGCGTCCTGGCAGCGGACGCACCAGCAAGCCCTGCTCCGACGATGACATAACTCTGAGAATCCGGCATGTTTCCTCTTTACTGGTCTGCTGGCGAGCTTCGTAGCCCAACTTTAGGAGCCTTCCGTTTCTTTTGTCAAGATACTTTGTTTTAGAGTTACGATCATCACTATGAAGGAACAATCACGGACGGACGACATCTCCGCAATAGCGTCGCTCAGCGACCCGCTACGTCGCGCTTTGTTCGATCTTGTCTCCCAGAGCGCCACGCCGGTGGGCCGTGATGAGGCGGCCGAGGCGCTGGGCGTTCCGCGCGGGACGGTGGCGTTTCACTTGGAGAAACTTGCTCGATGCGGGCTGTTGGACACCGGATTTCAGCGCCGCACCGGCCGAACTGGTCCTGGAGCTGGACGGCCGGCCAAGCTGTACCGTCGCGCGGCCAACGAAATCGTCGTGTCCGTTCCGGGCCGATACTACGCTCTGGCCGGAGAGTTGTTGATTTCTGCCATCGAGCAATCTGACCGCACAGGGGAGCCCGCCCAGGAGTCGCTCGCTCGGGTGTCCGAAGAACACGGTCGTGCATTGGGCACGAGTGCCGGCTCATTGGACGCGGTGCTGCAGTCAACCGGATATGAGCCTTTGGATGATGGTGATGGCGGACTGCTTCTTCACAACTGCCCATTCCACCAGCTGGCGCAGAGTCATACCGAGACCATCTGCGCGGCCAACCTGGCCCTGCTGGAAGGGGTCGCGGAAGGTGCGGGTGAGCGCGCGCGCAAGGTGCAATTTGCACCGAAAGACGGATATTGTTGCGTGCGTATCGCCCGGAATGCCGAGTAGGCGGCAGGACCCGGCGCAAACCCCAAAGCGTTCACCGACGCAGCCCGCATCATCGGCCAGGCGCTCACTTGATGCAAATACTGGCGGCGGTACTGAGTCGTTGAAGGAGGTCCGCGAGAACGGTCTGCTCCTCATCGCTGAGCGCGGCGGTGATGGCAAGCTCGGTTTCGAGGTGATTGGGCAATGCCGTCTCGATGAGATCTCTGCCCGCATCGGTGAGTGCAACGAGCTTACCGCGACCGTCGCCGGGGTTTGCCTGGCGCGTGACAAGCCCGCGATTCTCCAGTTTGTTTAGTCGCTGGGCCACTGCGCTCGTTGAAATCATGGCCTCACGCGCCAACGCGAACGGGGTAATACGGTAGGGAACACCGCTTCTCAGAAGGGTCGCGAGCACGTCAAAGGCGGCAGCATCCAAGCCGTGCTGGGCGAATGTTCTGGCAAGTCGCGATTCCACGACGTGGGCGGTGCGACTTAATCGACCGATGACGGCCATGGGTGATACATCAAGGCTGGGCTTTTCTTTGCGCCACTGTTCAATGATTCGGTCAACGTGGTCCGGCATGACGCCATTGTACCAATTGCTAACCACTTAGGTATAATGACTAAGTGCTTAGCAATCGAACTTTCTTGTTGGTGACAACAGCTTTGGCCCCGGCGCTGTGGGGCACGACCTACCTGACAACCACGATGCTGCTGCCGGAGGATCGGCCGCTGCTCGCGGCTACGTTGCGCGCACTTCCTGCGGGAATCCTCCTTCTCCTGCTCTGCCGACGGTTGCCACGCGGCGCATGGTGGTGGAAATCCTGGGTCCTGGGCATTCTCAACATCGCAGCGTTCTTTGCGTTGCTCTTCATCGCGGCCTACCGACTCCCGGGCGGTGTGGCCGCGATCATGGGCGGTATTCAGCCGCTCGTCATCGCCCTTCTGGCCAGCCGCGTTCTCCACGAGCGTTTGACGGGCCGGGTTGGCATCGCCGGCGCTACCGGCCTATTCGGCGTGTGCCTCATCGTGCTCCAGGCCCAAGCCCGCCTCGACACCATCGGCCTCCTGGCCGCTCTTGGCGGAACCCTTTCCATGGCATCGGGGATCGTGCTCACCAAAAAGTGGGGGCAGCCCGCGCCCCCACTCACGACCACTGCATGGCAGCTCATCGCAGGAGGCCTCTCCCTCCTGCTCCTCATGCTCGTGATCGAGGGCCTTCCCGTTGCTCCCCTGACACCGCTTAACGTCGTCGGATATACCTATTTGTCGGTCATCGGCACCGCGTTCGCTTACGTCATGTGGTTTCGTGGAATCGCACAGCTTGCGGCAAGCACCACGGCCTTCCTTGGCTTACTCAGCCCCGTCGTGGCCATCCTCCTCGGCTGGATAATCGCCGACGAAGACCTCACCCCAGTGCAGATAGCCGGGATCGTCATCGTGCTCAGCTCAATCTCCGCCGCCATTATTTCCAGGCGCGCAACGCGTACGTGCTGCGGTGATGCTGATCTCTATTCTCAGCAGATCCGCATTTGACGAGGCTCACCGTTCGCGATCGCCGTGGGAGGGCATAATGTGCGACGTTACTCGTTTGGTGAGCAGTCCCCGGACCGGCCGCCCAGTACTCAGACTGCGAGCTTTTTGAGGTACCGCGCCAGGGCACGTGGAGCCGAACGAAGCGCCTCGGCCTCAACGGCCGCGTTGTAGTTCGTGTTGGTGTTCACGTCGTAGGTGAGCACTCGGCCGTCTTCGGCTTCGATGAATTCGATACCGCACACTTCCAACCCGTTCCGGCGCGCGAACTCGAGGTATTTCTCGATAATCGAGTGGTCGAAGTCTTCGCGCAGGCTGAACAGCTGCTGACCGGCTACGGGGGCGATAGTGGCGCCGGGAGGCATGATCAGCTCGCGCGTGATCGGGTCGATGGCGCAGGCATCCGCTGGGCACAGCTGGAAACCGCCGCGCGCGGTGTCGGCCTTGACGGCGTAGATGAACTCGCCGCCGACGATCTCGGCCCTGGTGATGAACGGTTGTGCAGCCTGGATGTATTCCTGAACCAGTGTGATGCCATCTTGCGGCTCCTCGAACTCGTCGGAAGCAACGTACTCGGCGAGCTCTTCGTGGCTCGTGAACTTGCGCACGCCCAGACCCTTGCCGCCCTGATTGTGCTTGGTCATGAACGGGGTGGGAAAGTCGCGTGCGGCGGTGAGGATTTGCTCGCGGCCCACCGCTGCCACGGTGCGCGGGGTGTCGATGCCAACGGCCTTGAGCGCGACCAGCTGCTCGACCTTACTCATTTCAAGCTCGAGCACACGTCGGCCGTTGACCGTGCGGCGGCCGTGGGCCTCGAGCCAGGCCAACACGGCGCGGGCGTAATCTTTGGACTTTCCATGGTCACGCGTGTGAGCGGATGCGCTGATGCGCGACCAGAAGATTCCTTCCGGTGGTACCGAATCCAGGTCGAGAACGCCGTTGGTGAGCAGCCATTCCTTCACCTCCATACCCTCTGCTTCAAAGGCCCGGGCGAACGGCGCAAACCATTCGGGGTTCTCGTGCAGGGCATAGATCGTGGGCTGGCTAACAGTCATGAAAATCCTTTCGGGTTGCACTGATCGTAAGGAGGCCCCGACGCAGGGTATTCCTTGGGTCTTGCGTCGTCACTACTGCGGGATCATGATGCCGTTGCCCGGGCCCATCGGCAGGTCGAAAAAGAAGAAGACACTCAGCACGGCCACCCAGGCGAGCCAGAACGTGACTGCGAAGGGCAGCATGCGGGCGATTATGGTGCCGAGCCCCGCCTGTGGCTCGTATTTGCGCAGCATCGTGAGGAGCACGATCATGTACGGATTGAGGGGGGTGAGTACCTGGGTGGCCGAATCGCCGACCCGGAAAGCACCCTGGATGAAGGCGGGTTCATAGCCAAGTAACACGAACAGTGGCACGAACACGGCGGCCATCAGCGTCCACATGGCCGAACCGGAAATGATGAAAAGGTTCAGCAGCGAGGCGAGCAGCACGAAGGCAACGACGGCCGAAAATCCGGTGAGGCCGATGGACTCAAGGCCCCCGGCTCCGGCAACGGCCAGCCAGCTTCCGATTCCGGAGAAATTGAACAGGGCGACGAACTGGCCGAGGATGAACGCGAGCACGAGGAATCCGCTCATGTCCTTGATGGCGTGCCCCATCACGCGGGGTACGTCACTGCCCCTGGCGATGGTTCCGGTGATCTTGCCGTACACCAGCCCCGGAATCACAAACGTGGCGAAAACGATGAACACGATCGAACTCAACAGGGGCGAGCGAGGCAGGAACCCGCCGTCTTCGTTTCGCCACGGGGATTCCGGAAGGAGCACGCCGACGAGGATCACTCCGGCGACGACGACGCCCGCCACGAATGCCCAGAACAGGCCACGATTTTCGGTGTCCGTGAGCCGCGTGTTCATCGCGGCGGGACCCGACGCGTTGTCGTCGTCGATGATCTCCTCGCGCGCGATCCCTTGGCGGCCTAGCCGCGGTTCGAGGATTTTGTCGATCATGAAGCCGGCCAGGGCGATGAGTACGACCGCGGAGACCACATTGAAGAAGTAGTTTGAAACCGGGGTCACAACGGAACCGGCATTGGGTAGGTTCTGTGTGACCGACGTGGTGATTCCGGCGAATAGGGCGTCGAGGCTTGTCACGAACAGCGAGGTCGAGTAGCCGGCACCTACGGCGGCAAACCCGCCGAGCAGCCCGGCGACGGGATGCCGGCCGGCGGCCTTGAACACCAGGGCTGCAAGTGGGGGGATCACCACGAATGCTGCATCCGACATGATCGACCCCACGACCCCCACGAACGCCACGGCGTAGGGCAGCGACCAGCGCGGCGCCGAACCGAAAGCCTTACGGATCAGCGCAGCGAGCAGGCCGGACTTCTCGGCAACACCGACCGCGAGCAGGATGGGTAGCACCGTCGCCAGCGGCGGGAAGCCCACGTAGTTGACCCCAATGTTCTGGGTGAACCAGGTGAGCCCCTCGGCGGTGAAGAAGCCCTTGATCACTGTGATCTCGTCGGTCCCGGGCAGCTGCACCGTGACGTTGGCCCAAGCCATGGCGGTCGACGCCACCGCCGTGAGTGCGAACAGCAGCAGGAAGAGCATGAACGGGTCGGGCAGCTTGTTGCCGACGCGTTCGATTCCGCCAAGGACACGGTCGATCAGAACGGTGCGCCGAGTGGGGATCTGTGCTGAAGACATGGGGACTACCTTGCGTCGGATGGAACGAAACGATCGGTGTGAGCGGAGTTAGGCAGTGCCCGGTGAGGCGTCAGTCGAAGAAGTGCGGCACATCGATGGCGCCGCCCTGCTCCGCGAACTCTGTGGCCACGCTTCGGCGCAATTCGGCGTCGCAGAGAAAATCCAGGGCGGTGAGGGCGAGACCGCAGGCGCCGTCGAGGGCGCCCGACTCTGCGGCATCCGTTGCGGCGGCCGCCGCGAATTCACGGGTGTGCAGGGCAACGTCGGATGCCGCAATCTTGATCAGTGGGTGGATACCGGGGATGCGATGGCTCACGTTGCCGAAGTCGGTGGACGCTGCGATGGTTTCCGACACCACGCCAAGCGGGAGTGGCTGGCGCCCGCGGCGCTGCTGGGCGGCGACCCAGCGACCGGTGAGCGCGCTGTTCGTGCGCACGGGGAGTGAGGGGGCGTGCTCGTCCCAGTCGATCTCAACACTCGTTCCCGTCATCAATGCCGCGCCGCGCGCGATGTCGTCCAGTCGCACGCTGAGGTCTTTGAGCGTGTCCGCGAACTTGGAACGGGCGTAGAGCTTGAGTACTGCGCGCTCGGGAATGATGCTCGGCCGTGTTCCCCCCTCACTGATTACAGCGTGCACGCGGTCTACCGGCGGCAGCTGTTGGCGTAGCAAGCCAACGGCCTGGTACGCCAGGGTTGCGGCGTCGAGCGCGTTGCGACCCATAAAAGGTTGAGCGGATGCGTGCGCCGCGACGCCCGTGAACGTCACGGTGAGCACGCGCCGGCCGAGCCACACCTGGTCGGCGAGGTCGTAGCCGTATGGGTGCACCATGATTGCGGCGTCGATGCCATCGAAGGCGCCATGCCTGGCCATTACTTCTTTGCCGGAAAAGCCTTCCTCGGCGGGAGTACCGAGAAAGAACACCCGGCCTCTGAATGCGCTGGGATTCTCCTTGAGAGTGTTGGCCAGTGCGAGGAAAGCGCCGACTCCGGTGGCGGCGATCACGTTGTGCCCGCAGCCGTGCCCGACGTCGGGCAAGGCGTCATACTCGCTGAGAATAGCGATGGCCGGGCCGTCGGCTGAGCCGATCTCGGCGCGGATCGCCGTGTCGAGTCCGTGCACGCCGAGCTGCGCGTCTATCCCATAGCGACCGAGCAGCTCCACCAGATAGGCGGAGCTTCGACGCTCGGCGAAGGCGATCTCCGGGTCGGCGTGCAGGGTGTGAACGACGTCGTTCAGGTCTGGGGCGAGCGCCTCTACCTGGCTTTCGACCGCGCTTACGAGTTCCTCCGGGGCCCCGGAGAAAGGCGACGGCACCGACTCATAGGTCTGTATCCTGCGGGCGGTTTCGGCCTGAAGCTTCTGCAGATACGTGGTACTCGGCACTGTGGAATGGCTCATATATCCACCCTAGACAGGGAGACTACCCGGTGTCGCCGTGCTGACCCATGCCGTCATCTTCAGAACCGGTGCTGGTAGCAGACATAATACGGCCACGGACGAGCGGCCCGGTCATGCCGGCGATTGCTCCCCCGACTTTAGGGAAACCTCGGCGATCCGCTTGATCGCGGCGAGGGTTTTCGGGATGCCGTCGAGGGCTTGCTGGGTACGGTCGGTGATCTGCGCGTGGGCGTCTCCGCCGAACTTCTCCTTGAACATGGCGATCCCGCCCGGCAGGAAGTCCCAAGACTCAGTGAGTTTCGTCCCGGTCTTTGCGGCCGCGAAGCTGAAGCCCCAGCGGACGAAGCTGCCGCCCACCACCCAGGCGAACTCGTGACCGCGCTCTGCCGTCACCACCTCAGACCGGGTCTGCCAGGTCCGGTGCGGGAGCTCGTTGCGCCCGGTGAACCAGGCGCCCACCCGACCGGCCTCGGCTTCGTCGTCCCACCAGCACGATGTACAGACCGGGCTCCATTCGCCGGTGCGGGTGATGTCGGAGAGTAGGTCGTAGAGAAACGTGGCCGACGCCTCGACGATGACCGACTCCTGGTGGCTGAGGATGCGTGTCTCACTCATGCATTTACCCTAACGAACGGAGTCACTTCTTCTGCCGCCGACTGCCGCCGTGCCAGTCCTCCTGCTTTCCGGCCGTGTCCGTGTCGACTCCGAACGCGGCCAGCTGTGGCTGCTCGCGCAAGCTGCGTTTGAGCTCGGCAAAACCCGGGAAGCGTGCCAGAGCGACCACGTGGTCCCACAACTCGGCCGCCGAGTCCTCGTGGGGCAGCCGGCTGATCACCGGCCCGAAGAAGGCAACACCGGCGGGCGGCTCGAAGTGGATGATGGGCGTGCCCACGTCTTTTCCTGTCAGCGAGAGCGCCTCGTCTGTCTCCTGCTGGATCTCCAGGTCCCATGATTCGTCATCGAGAGCTTCCGCCAGCTCGAGCGGCAGGCCCGCCTCGGCGAGGATCGGCTCCACGAACTTACGCGTCCCGCGGAGCTCACGTACCTCGCCCTCGGTCCGCTGGTCGTCATAGCCGGGGGCAGTGTCGAAGATGTGGGTCCCGAACGCGGCGTACAGCGGCGCTACCGCCTCGCGTCCGTGCTCCGCTCGCGTCCGAGCGGCTACCCGCAGGAGCCGAAGCCCCGCGGTGTGTCCAGCCTCGTACTCGGGAGGAAAGTGCGCGTCGTAGTCGACCCGGGCATTAATCAGGCGCAGCGAGATGAACCGCCAGTCCACGGTGTAGTCGCGCTGCTTTTGCACCTGTCGCACCCACTTGCTGGTCATCCAGGCAAACGGGCAAACCGGGTCGAAGTAGAAGTTGATGTCGGCGTCCATGCGACCACCCTAGGACAGTGCCGCACACACGACCGAGATCGACCTGTCGAGGTGGGCACGACGGGCGCCCTCTCACTCGATCGGTGCTTGCGCTGGATCAGGACGGTGGTGAGCTGTTGCGTGGACATCGAGCACCTGCGCACCCTGCTGAGAATCACCCGTTGGGCGCTGGGGGCGGATCCTGGGGCTGCACACTGGCCCTCATTTACGCCGAGCGCTATCCTCAGCACATGCGTACCCTGGTCTCCGTCACGATGACAGAGTCCTCGTTTTACCGAACCGCTATTTCCGGTTACAGTTCGCACGCATCGTGGCGGGCTATTTCTCACACGAGGCTTGGCTCGAAGAGGACCAGCTGCTGCGGAATGCCGACCTTCTCGCCAAATTCCTTGGCGTGCGTTTCAGAAGCACTAGAGAGATAGGAGAGGAATCATGCCTGCCCAGGAGGACTACCCGCACAATATCGATGCCACCTTCACGGCGACAGTCACCACCGAGCGCAACAGCGGCTGGACCTGCGTTGTCATGCCTGAGTCGGGAATTTTTTTCGGCACCAGAAAGCCTGTGAAAGTTGCCGGCACGATCGACGGGCATCCTTTTCACGCGACACTGCTCCCGATGGGCGATGGAACGCACATGGTTCCGCTCAAGGCAGCCCTGCGCAAAACAATCGGCAAAGTGATCGGCGATGAAGCTGAAGTTCACCTCGATCAACGATTCAGCTGACCGCGATATCGGTCGAAATCCAGTCGTCGGCCGCCCGTCATCTGTCGGACTGGTTGACGCCTGTGCCATGTCGACAAAAGTGCGGCCAGACCGCATGCTGCTGGGAGACCACCCCGTGGTCGATAAACTTTGGGTATGTCAGACCAGCACTTCGAGCAGGATGAAACCCTGCGCCTGCCGACCATCCAGTTTCGCGTCGTTCTCGATCTGGGCCCCCGGCTCGCCGCGGCCGTCACCCTACCGGCGGAGCTGGCGCACCCCGACCTGTTCGCCGACCGCGACGATGAGGGCGGGGCGCTCAACCTGTCGATCGACTTCGACAGTGGCCAGCTGCACGTGCTGCTCGACGAGGCCGGACCCAGCTTTCACTACCACGGCACAAGCGATCCGTTCGAGAGCCCGTGGCCAGCCGATCAGACCGAAAAATTGCTCGAGTGGGCGCTCATCCTGGTGCAGGAGATCGACGCCCTCGATGAACTGCTCGACTCGATCTTTGAGGCCGCCGAGTGGTTCGAGCAGGGGTTTACACTCTACGTTCCCGAGACTGAACCGACCCAGCTCGAACTGATTGAAGTCGGAATCATCGGCGAGCTGCTGACGCTGCCGTGGCTCGGTTCTGGGCGCGTCGACCACGAGCATGTCGAGGGGGATAACCACCCGATCGCCCTGCTCTGGAACATGAACAACGACGACCCCGACACGCCGATCGCCCGAGCCTGGCTCGACCTGGAGTCCGGCGAGCCGCGAACGGCCGCCGAGCCGGGGGTGGACTGGAACGCCGTAGCCATGAGTGAAGACGAGGTTCTGGAGTGGCTCGTCGGTATCTACACGAACCACCACGTGGCCCCGACACCCGAGGCGCAGATCATGCGGGCGGCGCTGGAGCGCATTGGCGGCATCCGCTGAGCCGACATTAATGTTGTGTGGCTGGTCATTTTCGACTCGGCGCACTGTTGGTCGGGTTGATGGCGGGCATCCGTGTCACGCGCAGCCGCGCGTCGCTAGCGAAAGCGTGGCGCCCGGGCCAGCGCGGCGAGCAAGCGTTCCAGGGGGCCCTTGCCGAGAAAATAACGCCACAGGCTGGCGCCGATGAAGGTGATTAGCAGCATCCCGATCAGCAGCGGCCAGCCGGGATAGTCGATTTCGGTGCTGCCGGCGATAACGGCCAGGGCGAGAATCTGCAGGGTGTAGACGGTCAGTGCCATCTGGCCCGTCGCCCCGACCGGCCAGAGGATCACGCGCAGCGCACGCCCCACAGACCGCCGCCGAACAGCGGTGAGCCAGAGCAACGCTCCAATGAGTGCCACCGCGACCCCGCCGGAGCCGATCACCTCGGCGATCGATCCGGAATGGGCCGCGGCGTTGACCCCGGGGAGCACGATGGCCGCGCCGTAGCCGGCGACCACCGCTGCTGTTCCGGCACCGACGAGGGCTACTTGGGTTTTCGCACTGCCCAGATCGGAGCGCGCGATCATGAGCCCGGCCAGCAGAAAAGGCATCCAGATGAGCACCGGGTAGGTGCCATTGAGAAAGAAATAGTCGACCAGGTAGGCGAGCGGCGGCCGGGCGGCATCCACTTCGCCCTGGGCGGCGCCCAGCAACGGTGCGCCGAAGAGAAAGACGACGCCGACCAAGGCGATCAGCCACCGCTGTAGAAAAAGCATTGGAATCAGCAGCAGAAACATGAGGGCGTAGAAGTGCAGAATGACGGCAACGCCGCTCTGCAAGCTGGCCAACACGATGCCAAGCAGAAACAGGACGAGCGCGCGCACCACGATGCCGGTCACACGCTTGGAACGCTGGCCGCGCGCGAGCGGATGCTGTGACCCGGTCATGATACCGAGCGATACCCCGGCCAGGGTCGCGAACAAAATCGAGGATCGCCCGTCGGCGAGCAGCTCGGCGTCACTTAGGCGCGGGATGGCATGCGCCACGAACATGCCGATGATCGCCAGGCCCCTGGCGATGTCGATGGCGACGACCCGTTCGTTCGCGTCGGCCCTGTTGTGCATGAAAACAGGCTACGGGTTCATCCGGGCAGGTTCGCGCTGAGGTTGCCCGAGACCGCGGGTCCTCGCGGCACGCTTTCCGGTTCGCGGCGTCCCTTGGTAGGGGTGCTGCGAGCGCTAACGAGTGCCGTGAGCACGAACGCGTGCCGCGAGCCGATACCGGGAAGGGTAGACGGCGAGCGGGTGGGGGGCCGCCTGATTCTGACAACACCCAGCGAGAAAGCGGGTCGCCCGCAGACCGGCCTGCGGCAAATGGTAACGTCGCTAGGTCTAGCAACTGGTTTGACGGTCGACGCCCTTCTGCAAGGAACCTCCATATGCCCCATCGCATGAATCTTTCCAAGAACCTCCCACGCACATTGACGGGGCTGTCAAGCGAGATACTGCAGGATCTGCAACAACTCGCCCGCACCCCGTCTCTGCTCGTGGCCTGCAACTACGGAGGCACGCTGTCCCATCACGTTGCCTCGAGCGTGCCGTCCGTGCTGTTGGCCGAGTCTGCGACCGCCCTGCGCGCCCTCGCCGCCCTGCCCAATACCCATACGGCCGTCATGTCGGGGCGCCCGCTGCGCGACCTGGCCGCGGATTCCCGGCTGCCGCGGGAGGTACACCTGGTCGGGTCGAACGGAGCCGAATTCGACTCGGAATTTTTTGACGCCCCCGAGCCCTCCGATGAGTCCCAGGATTCCGGCATCGCGCTCGACCGGCTGCGCACCCGTCTCGGCGTCAGCGCAGCGTTCTTCGCCGGCGATGCCGCAAGCGACGAAATGGCCATGAACACCTTGCACGGCCCCGACCTCGGCATTCGCATCGGCGACGACGAATCCGTCGCCGCTCACCGCATCAGCGGCCCCGAAAAGCTCGCCCAGATTCTGGCCCTGCTGTTCGAGCTGCGCAAGGACTGGCTGTTCGGTCAGCACGTCGTCGCCATTGAACGCCACTCCATGATCGGTGACGGCACCTCGACCGCCCTCGTGACGCCGGAGGCGCGCATCTGTTGGATGACGCATCCGCTGCCCGATTCCGGCTCGTTGTTCGCGAGTATCCTCGGCAGCGAAGAAGCCGGACACTTCTCGATCGAACCGGTCAAGAAGAGCCGCGTGCTGGGCCAGCGCTACGTCGACAACACCATGATCGTTGAAACCCGCTGGGCCGACGTCACCGTCACCGATTACATCGAGCCGTCCCCACTCGGCATCACCAACCTCGTACGCAAGCTGACCGGCACGGGGCTTGCCCGCATCGTGTTCGCGCCGCGGCCCGACTACGCCGTCGCATTCTTCAACATGCACGCGACCGACGGTCTGGTGACCATCACCGGCACTGCCGACCCGATCGTGCTCTCGGCGGCCGGCGTCGAGTTCACGGTCACGAGTGACGGCCGCAACGAAACGGCCACCGCCGTCGTCGACCTCTCGCAGGGCGCGATCATGCTCAACCTGCGCTGCGGCGACACCGAGCCGTACACAGCGGATGCCTCCGGCGAAGCGGCGCGGCGCGGCGCGGTCATGAACGACTCGCGTGCCTGGGTCAATTCATTGTCACTGCCGAGCGTGAAGCCCTCGCTCGTCGGCCGCTCAGCCCTCGTACTGCGCGCCCTCTGCTACGAACCGACCGGAGCGGTACTCGCCGCTTCCACGACATCGTTGCCCGAGGGAATCGGCGGCACGCGCAACTGGGACTACCGCTACTGCTGGCTGCGCGACGGCTCGATGACGGTCAAGGCGCTCGTCGACCTCGGTTCGACCGACGAGGCTGATGGATTTCTGCGCTGGCTGGCCGGGGTCGTGGATGACAGTCCCGGCGCGCAGTGGCTGCATCCGCTCTACTCGGTCACCGGATCGTCGCTGTCTACCGAAGCAAGCCTCGAGTCGCTGCCCGGCTATGCCGGCTCCCGCCCGGTACGCATCGGGAACGCCGCCGACAATCAGGTGCAGATCGACGTGTTCGGGCCGGTCGCCGAACTTATCGACACCTTGAGTGCCCGGCAGGGAACCCTCTCGGACTTTCAGTGGCACCTGCTCACCGAGATGGTCGACGCCGTCACGAGCCGCTGGCACGAACCCGACCACGGCATCTGGGAGGCCCGGCGCTCGCCGCGGCACCACACCTACACGAAGACGATGTGCTGGGTGACCGTGGACCGGGCCATCCGTACCGCGGTGCGGCACGGACGCGACGTGGGAACGGGCTGGATCGAACTTGCCGCCACCATTCGCGAGGAGGTATTGCGCGAAGGCTGGAGTGAGGAAGCCCAGTCGTACACCGTGGCCTACGACAGCCCCGACCTCGACGCTGCCGTGCTGCACATCGGACTGTCGGGCCTGCTCGACGTGACCGACGAGCGCTTCCAGCTGACCGTGAGTGCGGTGGAGCGCGAACTGCGCGTGGGCCCGACGGTGTTCCGCTACCGCTACGACGACGGTCTGCCCGGCCTCGAGGGTGGCTTTCACATTTGCACGACCTGGCTGATCGAGGCTTATGTGCTCACCGGGCGTATCGACGAGGCTGAGGCACTGTTCAATCAGCTCATCTCCCTGGTCGGTCCGACCGGATTGCTGTCCGAGGAATTCGACCCGGCCACCGAAACCCACCTCGGCAACCACCCACAGGCCTACTCGCACCTCGGTTTCATCCGGTGCGCGCAGCTGCTCGACGAGTACCGCAGGCGCTAAGAGTGTGCGGCTGACTCGCGAAGGGGCATCTTTTTTCGCGAGTCAGCCGTGAAACGGTCCGTTATCTCGGACACGTGTCCGAAAAGTGTTAGTATCATGTAATGACTTCGTTGACTGACCCGCGCCTGCAGGCGATTCAGGTGCAGTCAGATGTTCAGCTTGAGTCGAAGCTCACCCACGATCCGCGGGCGGAGCGCACCAGGCAGCTCATTCTCACGGCGATTCGTGCTCTGAACGCCCAGCCGGGGGCATCAGTCTCGGTCGCCGAGATCGTGCGCCTGGCCGGGATCAGCCGTAGCTCGTTCTATGCGCATTTTGCGAGCCTCGACGTGCTTGCCGCTGAGCTGCTGCAGGCACAGTTCGCCGACATCGGCTCGGCGGGGCTGGACCTGCCGCGGCCGAGGACCGGTGAAAATGCCTCACGCCTCGGCTATGCCCGCCTCGTCGCGCACATGGTGGAAAACTTTCCCCTGTACGCGAGCGTGCTGGAGTTGCCGCTCACCCGCAGCGCGCACGACCAGATCATCGAGGCCTACGCCACCCGCATGCTGCAGTCGGTGCTCGTCTTTGACGATGCGGTAAACGCCAAGTTGGTCACCACTTACGTTGCCGGCGGCGCGCTCACCCTGATTGGTGCGTGGATGCGCGGTCACCTCGACGTCTCTGACGACGAACTCGTCGACCAGCTCGTAGCGCTGCTGCCGGGTTGGCTGCTCGAACCTGAAATCTTAAGCGCAACGCCTGTTCGCGTTGCATCACCCACACAAAACTGAAGGCACATTCTATGAAGATCGAAATCGGCGAAACCCTGGTCTATCCGCACCACGGAGCGGTCACCATTACGGCCCTCGCGACCCGCAACATCAAGGGCGTCGAGAAGCAGTTCATGACCCTCAACGTGCACACGAGCGCGCTGACCATTCAGCTGCCGGTCGACAACGTCGAGCTCGTCGGCGTGCGCGACGTCATCGACGCCGCGGGTGTCAGCGCTGTGTATGAAATTCTGCAGAACGCCTTCACCGAGGAGCCGGGCAACTGGTCACGCCGTTATAAGGCCAACCAGGAGAAAATGGCCAGCGGCAGCGTGTACCGGGTCAGCGAGGTCGTGCGCGACCTGTGGCGTCGCGACCAGGACAAGGGCGTCTCTGCCGGCGAAAAGCGGATGCTCGAAAAGGCCCGTCAGATTCTCGTCTCCGAACTCGCTCTGGCCCAGGGCCTGACCGACCAGGAAGCCGGCGACCTGCTGCTCATCGAAATTCAGAACTACGTCGTCAGTGATGAGCCGGTTGAAATAACCGTTTAGTCGGATTGACCGAACACCCTCGTTCGCCTTGCGAGCGAGGGTGTTCGTGTGTGGGCACTCCAGGGCTAGCGGAGCTTGGGACCAGCGGGGCGCAGAGCAGCGTGGTCAGTGCGGTGAGCGGGCCGACCGCGGTCGAGACTCCCCAGCCGATGCACGCGGCCAGCGCAAACAGGGCGGGTCGGGAGACAGCGTTCCGCGCTCGGGTCTGGAGCAAACGAAACGACGCGGCAGAGGGTCCGGGCGTCCTGGAAATCGTCAGGGGCGCGGGCCGGCGTTGGCTTTGCGGATGCGACGGCCGTCGGTGACGGTCTGCATCTCTTTCAGGGCGGCTTTCTGGCTCTTCCTGGTGCCGCGAGGGGGTAGCTGAATGTTCTGCTCGGCGGCGATGCCCGCCTGCAGCTGGCGGCCACGCTCGAGTTCGGCGTCGAACTCCGCACCAAATAACAAGGCAAGGTTGGTCAGCCACAGCCAGAGCAGAAAGATGACGATTCCAGCGAGCGAACCGTAGGTCTTGGCGTAGTTCGAGAACGTCGCGACGTAGAACCCGAATCCCAGGGACGCGACGACGATCGCAACGAGGGCGACCAGTGCTCCGAGGCTCAGCCAGCGAAATTTCGGCTGGCGCACGTTTGGGGTGAAGTAGTACAGCACCGCGATCAGCAACACGACGGTGGCCGCAAGCACCGGCCACTTGGCAATGGACCAGACCAGCTGCACGGTCTGGCCGAGGCCGAGGGCGGCGCCGACGGCATCCGTGATGGGGCCGGAAATGGCCACAGTCAACACGGCTACGAGCAGCAGGGCGATGCTGATGACGGTGACGAGCAACTGCGTGGGCTTGAGCGTGAGAAATGACCGGCCCTCGTCGATCTCGTAGATGCGGTTCATGGCGCGGCTGAAGGCTCCGACATAACCGGATGCCGACCAGATCGCGACCGCGATCCCCGCCACCAGTGCAAACCCGGCGGACGGCGCGGTGCTGAACTGTTCGATCGGCCCCGAAATGACGTCGAGGGCGTCGCCGGGGGCGACCGAGGCGAGAATCGTCAGCAGGGTGTCGGCGGACTGCCGCCCCTGACCGAACACGCCGAGCAGCGAAACCAGGGCGATGAGCATGGGAAACAGCGACAGCACGGCGTAGTAGGTGAGCGACGCCGCGATGTCGGTGCACTGGTCGGTGCTGAATTCGCTGAGCGTGCGTTTGAAGACGTATTTCCAGGAGGACTTCGTGACCTTGGCCGGCGTGTCCGGCTTGCGGTCGTCATCGGGGGCAGGGGCGCCGGTGAGTTTCTGGCTTTGGCCCGTGTCTGCCATAAAAGTCTCCTGCTCGGTTCGAGTGAAGCCGCAGGTCGCGGTCGGTCGGGCGATGGCGACCTGCGGACAGAAAAATCTACTGCGTTCTGACTAGATCTCAGGGTATGTCGCGTGCTCGGAGTCAGCAGATCTCGAACTATTTTTTGAAGACATCCTTGATGTCTTCGCCGACCTTCTTGGCGCTCGCCGCGGTCTGGTCGGCACGTCCTTCGGCGACCTTGGAGTCGTCGTTGGTGGCCTTGCCCACGGCCTCAGTGGCCTTGCCCTTGAGGTCCTGCGCGGCGTTTTTGATCTTGTCGGATGCACTCATGGTGTTCTCTCTTTCGCGAGGTGTTTCTGGGGGAGTGTTCGGCGCGGAAGCGCTGAACGTCAGTCGGGGGTGAATGTCGGTGAGAGGCATCTTCAAGGATTTAGGGAACGCGCGTGGTGCGACCGGTACGCACCCGGAAGCCTCCGCTGATCTGCAGCAGGGCGGGGATGCGTTGGCCGAGGAGTTCATCGAGGGCAAGCAGGGCCTGTTCGACGACGTGCACGACGTCGGTCGGGGAGGTACCTCGTCGACAGGTCACCGAGACCTTGAGTACGGCGTCGCGGGACACCCGGTAGGTCGAGACGCGGGTCGATAAGAACTCGGGGTGCTCGCCGAGTGCGTTGTGCAGCGCTTGCTCGGCAACCGTCGAATCAACCTGTGTGGTGCCCCAGTCCGAGGTCTGTTCACTGATGAGGTGGCCGGAGTGGCCGCGGCCCTGCCGCAGAATGAAGCTGAGCAATAGGCCAACCACGGCCAGCAACAGGGTGAGGACGATGATCCAGATCCAGCTATTTCGCGTGTTGCCGAGCGGCGTAGATTGGAGCCAGCCGGCGACCGTGCCGCCAACCCTCTCAGCAACCGTGGTCCATGCATCCCGCAGTGTGACTTGCGTTGCGAGCAGGCCGAGCAGAGTGGCCACGGCTAGCAGCGAGAGCCCGGTCACCAGGATGACGCTGCGGTTGAGCGCGCGGTTGGTGTTGTTCACGTTCCGACCTTTCCGCCATGGGCCACGACGACCCGGGTCTGCAGTGTCGGTCGCAGGTGCAGGCCATCGAGCTGGTCGCGTACGGCGTGCTGCACCGAGTCGCGCTGCACCGGTTGCCCCGATGTCGGCACGAGGTGCACCGTGGCAAGTCGACGGGAAATACTGACCCGGGTGTCGTCGGGGTTGATGCCGCCCACGCGAGCGGCGCGCCCGGCCAAAGCGGACGCGATCACCTCGTCATCGACGACGGTCACCGTTCGCTCCGAATCGATCAGATGCCGCGCTCTTCGCCCGGGCGTGACCGCGACGACCAACAGGACGACGGCGACAAGGGCGCAGGCGAGCGCAATGGTGATGAGTAGCGAAGCCGGCATAGTCGAAACGGATGCAACGCCGGCTGCCAGTTCGGCCGGGGTCGCCAGCAGGGCCGGTTGGTTGGTCATGAGCAGCATAATCTCGGTGCCGACCCAAGCGCAGAGCAAAATGACGACACCCGCCACGGTGATGGCCGCCGCTGACCGAGGCGAATGCAGTTCACGCCGGCTGATGCGCGTGTAAATTGGCGTCATCGGTTCTGAAGACCGATCGGCCGGTGCCGAGTTCATTGCACCCTGCGTTCTTGTTGCACGTCAACGCCGGTCAGTCGCACGGTGACACGGCCGACATCGGCGCCGGTGAGTTCTCCGACGCGATGAAGAATTTCGGCTTGCGACCGAGCCGACCGGGCCAGAATTGTTCCGCCAGTGCGCGCGATGACGGCTGGGTCGCGGGTGATGCGGGAGAGGGCGACGACGCGGATGGTGGTGCTGATCGTGAGCGCGAGCCGGCCGTGGTCGTCGCCGAGCTCCACGCGGACTTCACCGGAGGGAACGCCGAGCGATTCCGCAGTGACCATCGAAACGACCTGGCGGAGCGCCCGGGGCACGATGCGGGTGCGGCCGCGGGGCGGGGGAGGCGTCACGGTCGTGGGCGGAGTACCGTCGTTCGGTGCGTCGTGTACCGCTCCGCCGAGAAACCACTCGTTTGTGGTATCGGTCGCCACGCTCACGATGATGACCGCTTTCCCTGAAACGCTCCGATCAGTGAGCCGAGGTCGAGACGACCGTCAACCACGCGGCCGATCAGGGCGCCGACCAGCATGGACAGGGCAACAAACAGAAACGCCCAGAAACCCAGAATCACCCAGGTCAGGGCGAGAATCGCACCGACCATCATTCCCGTTCGGGATGCGTTAGTCACCGCAGTGCGGCTTTACTCGGCTCAGCATCGGCATCGTCGCTGGGCAGGTGAATATCGATGATCGTCACGTTGACCTCGGTGACTTCGAGGCCGACGAGGTCTTCAATGGCGCGAATAACGCTCGAGCGGATATCGTCGGCCACCTGCTGCAGCTGTACCGGGTACTCGGCGACGATTGTCACGTCGACCGCCACCTGCGTTTCTCCCACCTCGACCGAGATGCCCTGGCTCACGTCGGTACTGTTCATTGCTTCACGAATGGCTCCGAGGGCGCGGGCCGCGCCGCCGCCGAGCGCGTGCACGCCGGAGACTTCGCGGGCGGCGATGCCGGCCACCTTGGCCACGACGCCGTCGTTAATGACGGTCTTGCCGGTTCCGGTGGCGGACTCACCGGTCAGCGGTAGGCTGATCGGGGCGCGGCTACGCGGGGTCTTGCTCGTCGATGCGGGGCCGTTGCTGTCGATGAGGTCCATGGAAAAAGCTCCTTCGTATAGGGCCGTCTGGTCTAGCCAGAACAAATTGTTACCTGTAAGACGAAACATGTGGCGTATTCGTCACACAAAGATGAGAAATATTCTGGACTAGTTTGCCTAAGGAGGGGAGGTGCCCGGCAGAGTGCGTGAGCAGGTCGCGTCGCCGCTCGATGCGGCTGCCGACCAAGTGCTCGCCGACCGCGCTGCCGATGGCGACCTGCGTGCCTTCGAGGTTCTCGTTCGTCGGTACGGCCCGCTCATGCGGGTTTACGCGACCCGGGTTCTCGGTTCAAATGACGAAACCGACGACGTGGTGCAGGAATCGTTCATCACGGCCTGGCAGCAGCTCGGCACTCTCGAAGACGGCAAGGCTGTCAAGAGTTGGCTGATGCGCATCGTTGGCCGTAAGAGCATCGATCGGCTCCGCGCTCGACGCCCGCATGTCAATATCGACGACACGGATGCCCCGGCGCCCGAGAGTCATGCCCCACACGTCCTCGCTGAGGTGGAGTCCGAGACCGAAGCGCTCGCGCGAGTGCTCGCGGGTCTTCCCGTGGATCAACGGCGCTGCTGGACCCTGCGCGAACTCGCCGAGTACAGCTACGGTGACATTGCCGTCGAGCTGAACCTGCCGCTTTCCACCGTGCGCGGACTGCTGGCCCGCGCTCGCAAGACCCTGCTGCGACAGATGGAGGATTGGCGATGACCGAACGGACACCGGCGAACCGGCGCTTTTTCGCATTCGACCTCGACAGTACCGAAGGGGAACAGGCTGGCCTGAACGGTTACACCATCGAGCAACTCAGCGACTACCTTGATCGCAACCGGATGCCCGCCGACCCAGGCATCGACGATTCGCCCGACTGTGAGATCGCCCTGCGCGGTCTCGAACGACTGCGTCGAGCGCAGCGGTCATTGCTTGAGCAAGACCTCGAACGTGAATCCCGGCGCGACGACAGCTGGGTGTCGTCCATTCTCAACAACATTACGCTGGAGGCCCATGCCGGCCGGGAGATTCCGCTGGCCCACCCGTCTCCGATCGCGCGCCTCGTCGTGACGGAGGGCGCCGTGCGTGGCATGCTGCGGGAAACCGGCGATCGCATGCAGAACGTGTTCGTCGGCCGGTGCGTGCTGGTCGGCGACGTCAGCGTGCCTGGCGCACCGATCTCCATCCGGGTCGATGTAACTGTATTCCCCGGTGAGAATATACCGCGGCTGGCCGATCAGCTACGAGACGCGATGTATGCCACTTTGAGTAAATATACGGAGCTGGTCGTGGTGGCCATCGATATCACCGTGAGTGACCTGCATTCGCTGCCCGATGCATCCGCTCACGAACAGGAAAAATGATGACCACGGACGTTTCTTCTTTCGACCAGCTGGACGCATTGGTGCGCCGGGTGCCCGGTGTCGCCGCGCTGTATCCGGCCGGGTCGATGGTGGCCACCGTAGTCACCGCCACCCTCGATGCGGTGGCCCATCGAGCGCCCGCAGCGCCCCTCGTGCACATTGAACAGCGGGCTGACGGCGTTCGAGTCACGGCCAGGATCGGCATCGGTGCAACAAAGTCTTCGGGTGACGTGAGCGGTCGGGTGCACGACGTGATCGCCGCGCACCTCGAGCAGGGAGGTAACCCGCCGGTCGTGCAGATCGTCGTGATCGTGGCCAGCGTGTGGCTGAACGTCTAGCCGATCACGGATAGTCGCGCTGCTCGGCAGGGCAGGGCAGGGCACTTGGCGCGAGTAGCAACGCTAGACGCCGACCGCCATTTTCACGCCGAGGGCGATCATGACCACGGCGATGAAGGCGTCGAGCACTCGCCAGGAGCTGCGCTTTGCGAATAAGGGCCGGAGCATCCGTGCACCGAAACCGAGCGCGAAGAACCAGACGAAGCTCGCCGTGATTGCTCCTGCGCCCCACCACCAGCGCTCGTTCGTCCCCTGCTGGTTCGCCACCGATCCGAGAAAAATCAGGGTGTCGAGATAGACGTGCGGGTTGAGCCAGGTGAGCGCGATGGTCGTCGCGACGGCGGCCCGGGTGCTGACCGTTGTAGTCGCGGCCGCTACGAGCACGCCGGGGCGGAAGGCGCGCACTGCGGCGAACGCACCGTAGGTGAGCAGAAAGCCGGCGCCGAGCACCTGCACGATGACCAGAACGACCGGGGCGGCTCGAATAAGAGCACCGATTCCCACGATGCCGGCCAGAATGAGCACGGCGTCGGAGACCGAACAGATCAGCACCGCAACGAGCACGGTGCGGTTCCGCCCCGCAATACCGAGCCGCAGGATAAACGCGTTCTGGGCGCCGATCGCGATGATGAGCGCGAGTCCGGTACCAAAACCGAACAGGGTGGGCAGAATCGTGTCGGCGAGGTTCATGTCGTGGACAGTTTAGGGGCGCGCTATTCGGGGGCGACGCCGTTGTAGAAATGCTCGAACACCATGCTGGTACGGGTTGACGCGACCGCGGGATTGGCTGAAAGGTTGTCCAGCACGAAATCGCGCACATCGTCGGTGTCCCGGGCCGACAGGTGAATGATGAAGTCCTCGGACCCGCCGAGAAAATACAGCTGCACGACGCGCGGCATCACCCGGATCGAATCGCGAAAGGCCGGGATGTGCGTGCGGGCGCCTGCGCGAATGCTCACACTGATCAGCGCCTGCAGGCCGAGTCCGATCGCTTTCGGGTCGACCATGGCCGTGAAGCGCGTGACGATTCCGCGGCTGACCAGCGAGCGCACCCGGGAGACACACGTGGATTCGGCGATACCAGCCGCGCTGGCCAGCCGACTGTTGGTAGTGCGGGAGTCCGCCTGCAGCGCCGCGACCAGGATGCGATCGACCTCGTCGAGGGTTTCGACCACCCGAATCCTCTTCGTTTCCGTCATCTCGCATCTCCTGACAACCGCATATTTAGTGGAATATTCTTGAAGTCTGGCAGATTCTACGGATTTTACCTAGCCGAAACGAATCAATAGCAGTCTTACCTCAGTCGCAGCCGATATGTTCGGCGCTGGCAACCCGAAACGGAGCAGACATGTTGGTCGGCATTCCCACCGAGATCAAGAATAATGAGAACCGCGTGGCGATCACTCCGGCCGGTGTTCACGAACTCACTCGGCGCGGCCACGAGGTCGTCATCGAGAAGGGTGCCGGGCTGGGCTCCAGCATCACCGACGATGCTTTTCGGCTAGCCGGGGCGTCCATTGTCGACACCGCCGCCGAAGTCTGGGCCAGGGCCGACCTGCTCCTGAAGGTCAAAGAGCCCATTATCACCGAATACCCGTTGATGCGCCCGGGGCAGGTGCTGTTCACCTATCTGCACCTCGCGGCATCCGCTGAATGCACTGAGGCTCTGATGAAGTCCGGCACAACCGCGATCGCCTATGAGACCGTGCAACTTGCCGACCGCAGCCTGCCGCTGCTCTCGCCGATGAGCGAGGTCGCTGGCCGCCTCTCGGTGCAGGTCGGTGCCTACCACCTGATGAGCGCCAACGGCGGCAGTGGAATTCTGCTCGGCGGTGTTCCCGGAACCCCCAAGGCCAAGGTCGTCGTGATCGGCGGCGGCGTGGCCGGCGAGCACGCCGCTGCTAACGCGCTGGGCATGGGCGCCGACGTGACCATCATCGATCTGTCGCTGGCTCGCCTGCGCCAACTCGAAGCCCGTTTCAACGGCGAGATCCAGACGCGCGCGTCGACCCAATACGAGATTGCCGAGCAGGTGCGGGAGGCTGACCTTGTTATCGGCTCTGTGCTCATTCCGGGTGCGCAGGCTCCCAAACTCGTCACCGACGCCATGGTTGCTGCGATGAAGCCCGGCTCCGTGCTCGTAGACATCGCGATCGACCAAGGCGGATGCTTCGAGGGATCGCACGCCACCACGCACGACAACCCCACCTTCTTGGTGCATGACAGCGTCTATTACTGCGTTGCCAACATGCCCGGCGCAGTGCCGGCCACGTCGACGCGCGCACTGACCAACGCCACCCTGCCCTACGTCGTCGCGCTGGCGCAGAAGGGGTGGAAGCAGGCCATCGCCGAAGACTCCGCTCTCGCCCAAGGCCTCAACGTGCACAACGGCCGCATCACCAACGCGCACGTCGCGTCTGCCTTCCACGCCGCCGTGTTGGCGGTATCCGACGCGATCGCCTGAGCCGGCCCCCAAGCGGTATCTGTCCAGCTGGCGCCGGCGGGTCAGGACGTCGCGACGATAACCCCGTGCAGTGCATCGCGCAGGCGAAGCAGGTCGTCCAGCGGCAGGTTGAGCGCTTCGACGACCCGCGGCGGGATGGTTTCAGCCACCGCCCGCAGGTCATGTCCGCGGTCGGTCAGCGTGATATCGAGCGTTCGTTCGTCGGCCTCCCGGCGTTGCCGCCGCACGTAGCCGGTGGCTTCGAGCCGCTTGAGCAGGGGGGAGAGAGTCGCCGGCTCGAGGCGGAGAGTCTGGCCGAGGCCCTTGAGTGTGCGCGGGCTCTCGTCCCACAGAGCGAGCATGACCAGATACTGCGGGTGCGTAAGCCCGAGTGGCTCCAGAATGGGCCGATAGAGGGCTATGACGTTGCGCGAGGCGATGGCCAGGGCGAAGCAGACCTGGTTGTCGAGGGCAAGGGGGTTGTCGAGGGCGAGGGGGTTGTCAAGCGTTGACGATGTCATGGGTGTCCCCTTTTCGGCCCGTTGTCCTTTATGTCTTTAGTTAGTACACTAACAGTTATGATACACGGCAAGATACCCTTTTCGTTCGGCACAGGACCCGGCGGCTTCACTGCCTGGCTGAACGGTCGCCTGTTTCCCATTCTCGGACCGCCGCCGGTTGGTTTGAGCGGGTCCGATCTGCTCCGCGCACAGCCTGCGCCCGTGCGTGTCTGTCCGGTCTGCGCCCAGCCAATGGACCAGCACGACATCGACCGCAGTGGCGAGCGTACCCAGCTCCACTGTCCGGTAGCCCTGCCCTAGCCAGCCGCCTCGCGCGGATGCCGGGCGCAGACGTCCGCCAGGCACCAGTTATCTGCCCCGGGTGAGTCTGGGCGCCAATCACGGGAGATCAATGTCCACGACGGCAGACCGCGCTGACCTCAACACGTCACAGCTCGACCTCGCGATCGCCGAGTTGGCTGCAGGAAGCGTGCAGTGGGGGGTGACCCCGCTCGCAGCGCGTAGCGATCTGCTGGCGCGCACCGCAGTATCCGTTTCTGACGAGGCCGAGCGGTGGGTGGCTGCTGCGGCTCGTGCCAAAGGTCTAGATTCCTCGTCGCTGCTGATCGGCGAAGAATGGCTGACCGGACCGTACGGGGTGCTCACCACGTTGAATGCGCTCGGCCGCACTCTGCGGGCGCTCGCTTCCGGGCGCAGCCCGCTCGCCGGCCAGAGATTGGAGCGCGCGCCGGGCGGTCGCGTCACGGTTTCCGTATTGCCCCTAATGCGTGGGATGGGCTGCTGCTCCACGGATTCAGTGCCCGGGCCTGGCTGCGGCCGGGCGTCACTGTGCGGCGGGCCCGTGTATCGGCCGGCTTGGGCCAGCTCGCTCCGACAGCGACCGGCGGGGTCGGTCTCGTGCTCGGTGCCGGCAACATCAGCTCGATCGCCCCGCTCGATGTGCTGTACGAGCTCGTGGCGCACAATCGGGTCTCAATACTCAAACTCAACCCCACCTTCGACGGACTACTGCCGATCTATCGGGCGGCTCTCGCCCCGCTCATCGCGCAGGGCCTGCTGCGCATCGTCACCGGCGGCGCCGACGTGGGTCACTACCTGGCCCACCACGTGGACATCAGCCATGTGCACATCACCGGTAGCGCGACCACCCACGACGCCATCGTGTTCGGTGGGTCCAAGACTCCCCGTCTCGGTAAACCGATCAGCAGCGAACTCGGCGGAGTATCTCCGATCATCGTGCTGCCCGGCCGGTGGAGCCCCAAGGACCTGCGATACCAGGCCGAACACGTGGCCACCATGCGGCTGCATAACGGCGGCTACAACTGCATCGCCGGGCAGGTGCTCGTGCTGAGCGCCGCCTGGCCGCAGAAGCACGCATTTCTCGCCGCGGTCGCCGCTGCCCTCGCTGCCGCGCCGACACGACCGGCCTGGTACCCCGGCAGCGACGAGCGGATGCGAGCGGCCCGCGTTGCCTACCCGGCCGCGCAGCCGATTCCCGGCGGGCGCCTGCTCGTAGATGTGGCGAATTTTGCCGCATCTTCTTCCACAGAAAATATGCTGACAACGGAATACTTTGCACCCGTGCTCGGCGTCGTCGAATTGCCGGGGGATGATCAGGCCTATCTTGACGCCGCCGTTCGGACCGTTAATCGTGATTTTCTCGGCACTCTCGGTGTGACTATTATCGGGTTGCCGAGTACCATTCGGCGGCTTGGCCCGGGGTTTGAACAGGCCGTTACGCGCCTGCAGTATGGAACCATCGCGATCAACGTCTGGACCGGCGTCGGCTTTCTCTCGGCGGCGGCACCGTGGGGCGCTTTCCCAGGGCACACCCTCGATAAGATACAGAGCGGCATCGGAGTGGTCCATAACGCGCTCCTTCTTGATGAGGTGGAGCGCACCGTGGTGCGCGGTCCGTTTCGCCCGTTTCCACGCTCGGTCGCCCACGCCGAGTGGGCGCTGCTACCCAAGCCGCCGTGGTTCGTGTCGGCTAGAAGCGGCGTGCGCACAGCCCGCCTGCTGACCGAATTCGCCGCCCATCCCTCCGCGCGCAAACTGCCTCGCATTCTCGTCGCCGCATTTCACGCCTGATCGCATGTAATAGATTGGCTGCACACCCAATGATGCGAGGATCACGATGACTGGCTGGCGACTGCGCGACTTTCACTCCGACGATCTGGACGGCATTTTGCGTCTGTGGGAAGAGATCAAGGCCTCAGACACAGAGCCGGTCTACGGCCTCTCCGAGGTGCTCGCCTCCTGCCAGAAGGATCACGCCGTCGTAGCGGTGCACGGCGAGGAGGTCGTCGGCGCAGCCGTCGGCCGCGCTGCTCACGCGCAAGGCTGGATCGTTTTTTTGGCAACCGCCGAAAGCTGGCAGAGCCAGGGGATCGGCACGGCCATGCTCGCTGCCCTCGAGAGCCGCATGGCCCCGCACGGCATGACCAAACTGTCAGCGCTCATGCCCGAATCAGAGACGAACGTCGATCCCTTTCTCAATCGCGGGTTCGAGGTGAAGAAGAACCTGCGCTACTTCGAGCGGCACATTCCCGTGCAGCGGGAGGAGCTCAAACTGCTCGGTGAGCTGGGCGGACGCGTACTGCCGCGCGACCTGTGGCAGAAGGTCGGCGGGATGGAGCGTGAGAAGGAACTGCTTGAGCGCCGTTTGGTCATGCCCTTGGCCAAGCCCGAACTCGCTGAGCAGTACGGTGTATCGCCGCCCAAAGCCGTCGTACTGTTCGGCCCTCCGGGCACGGGCAAGACCACCTTCGCCAAGGCGATCGCCTCCCGCCTGGAGTGGTCTTTCGTCGAGGTCTTCCCCTCCCGCCTCGCCACCGACCCGCAGGGCCTCGCTGGCGCGCTGCGGGAAACCTTTTTGAAGATCGCCGAGCTCGAACATGCGGTCGTGTTCATCGACGAGGTCGAGGAGATCGCCGCCCAGCGCTCCGGCGAACCGCCCTCGGCTATGCAGGGCGTGACCAACGAACTGCTCAAGATCATCCCGGCATTTCGCGAACAACCCGGTCGCCTGCTGGTCTGTGCGACGAACTTCATTCGCGCACTCGACTCCGCCTTCCTTCGCCACGGACGCTTCGACTACGTTGTACCGATCGGGCTGCCGGATGTCGCCGCCCGCCAAGCCATCTGGGAACGCTACATTCCCGACGCCGTATCGGGGGAGGTCGATCTCGCGATTCTGGTCGAGCAGAGCGACGGGTTCTCCCCGGCCGACGTCGAATACGCCGCCCATCGGGCCTCCCAGCACGCGCTTGAGAAAGCTCTCTACAAAGCCGGTGCTGGGCCCGCTATCAACGGCCCCAGCACCGAAGATTATGAGGTCGCAATCTCCGAAACCCGCCGAACCGTGTCCGACGAGGTCGCAGCCGAGTTCCTCGAAGACATCGAGCGCCTCGCCCGGCTGTAGGAGCGACTCTGCTTGAGCGAGAGTTTCGGCCAATCGATGGTCGTCTCAGTCGTCGCGCTAGCGCCGACTGCGGTGTAGTGCGACGGCGACGAGTGCTTGCCAGATGACAAAGCCCTCGACGGCGAGTGAGAGCAGACCGAGCGGTTCCAGCCAGTTTCCAATGTCACCCGTGGCCATCGGCATACCCACGGTGCGATTGACGATGAAGCCGATGATGACGGCTGCCGACAGCGTGGCGGCGGCGAGAAAATCAATTCTCGACCCGACAACCAGTACCCGCTCAACGAGGACGGCCGCGACGAGGATGATCCCGATATAGGCGACCGCCAGATACGGAGTTTCGCTGAATTTACCGGGCAGATCAAGGATGTGGATCGCCCCCACGACGGCGAGTGAAAGTCCGACAGTGATGCGGCGCACAAGCAGGCTCTGGTGGATCATGCGCTCGCCCGTGTTCTCCCGGTGCAGCGCGGTGGACTGCACGTATTTCTCAGTTGATTGCGTGGTGGTCGTTGACATAAATACCTCTCCGAGGGGTGTTTCCCTGACCAAATAGTGACAGGTGTTCAGCTTCTCGAGCCGATTCATTGGCAGTGCATAGCGTCCTCCGTGGTTGCTGCCAGAAATAGACCATGATTCTGAGATTCTCACAGGGAGCGCCCATTGGGTCACCCCGGGCTGGCGTTGGCGGCGTAGCGCCGGGCCCTCGTGCGAGACATCGGTTGTCAAAGGAATCCGGCCCGGTTAACATCGCAGGTAAGACGATTCGACATCTGCGCAATTTCTCGATATCCAGGCAAGGAACCGATTTCGTGATCATTGAGGCCCAAGGCCTGACCAAGACCTACCAGTCCAAGAGCGGGCCGGTGCACGCGCTCGCCGGGCTCGACCTGCAGGTTCCCCGTGGCACGGTCAAAGCCCTGCTCGGCCCGAACGGCGCCGGAAAGACAACGGTCGTGAAGATGCTCACGACCCTGATCAGGCCGGATACCGGCACGGCCGTCATCGACGGAATCGACATCATCCGCCACCCGAAATCGGTGCGACGCATTATCGGGGTCTCCGGCCAGTACGCAGCGGTCGACGAGAACCTGACCGGATTCGAGAACCTGGAGATGGTCGGCCGCCTGTACCACCTCGGTGGCGCGGCCGCGCGCAGACGGGCTCAGGAACTCATCGACCTGTTCGAGCTGACCGCCGCTGGCAACCGGCCCGTCAAGGGATTCTCCGGCGGTATGCGGCGGCGCATCGACCTCGCCGGCGCCCTGGTCATCAACCCCAAGATACTCTTTCTCGACGAACCGACGACCGGACTCGACCCGCGCAGCCGCATCGCCCTGTGGGATGTCATCAAGCGTCTCGTCGCCGACGGCACGACCGTGCTGCTGACGACGCAATACCTCGAAGAAGCCGACCAACTCGCCGATGACATCGTCGTGATCGACGACGGCCGAGTCATTGCCGAGGGCACCTCAGATCAGCTCAAAGCCCAGATCGGTGGGCACCGCGTGGTGGTGGCCCTGGTCGATGCCACCGACGTCGGGACTGCCTGCGAGATCCTGGCCCGCCACGGCTCGGGCGAGCCCTCGGTGTCGACCGACGGCCGCGGAGTCGAGGTTGCCGTCACGGACGGCCCGACTGCGCTGCAGAACATGCTCTCCGACCTCCGTGCGGCAGAGGTCAACCTGCACGATGCCGGCATGCGCCGCCCCACCCTCGATGACGTATTCCTCAGGCTGACCGGGCACAAAGCCGATCTCACCGTTACCGACAACGACACGAATGCCAGCGGCCCCAAGCTGTCGAAGCGAGCGCAGGCCAAGCGCGCGCAGAAACGCGCGGCGGATGCGGACGCCTCTGATGTGGAGAAGGTGACATGAGCCCCCGACACTCCGCCGTGAGGCCCGAGCCCGTCACACCCGAGCCCGTCACACTTGAGCCCGTCACACCCGAGCCCGTCACACTTGAGCCGTTACGGTCTGAGCCCGCCGAAAACGAGCCGGCCCGCGAGCGAAATGAATCTCGAGTGGGCACACTGCCCCCGCTTCCTTCCTGGAATCCGCTTTCTCTCTGGTACTCCGACGGCTGGACGGTCACCAAACGCAACCTCATCAAGATCAAGCGTTCGCCCGACATGCTCGTCTTCGCGGTGATCCAGCCGATCATGTTCGTACTGTTGTTCAGCCAGGTGTACGGCGGAGCGATCGCGGTCCAGGGCAGCGACTACACGCAGTTTCTGATGGCGGGCATTTTCGCGCAGACGGTCGTGTTCGGGGCGACGTTCTCCGGCGCGGCCATGGCACTCGATCTCAAGGAAGGCATCATCGACCGCTTTCGGAGCTTGCCGATGAACGCATCCGCTGTACTCATCGGTCGAACGAATGGCGACCTCGCGCTGAACACCATCTCCATGATCATCATGATGGCGACCGGCCTCGCGGTTGGTTGGCGGGTCAACACCTCGGCGCCTGAATTCCTGGCGGGAGTCGGCTTGTTGCTGCTGTTCGGTTACGCCTTCAGCTGGGTGATGGCGCTGCTCGGTATGAGTGTGAAAAGCCCGGAGGTCATCAACAATGCGTCGTTCCTCATCCTCTTCCCGCTGACCTTCGTGTCGAACGCGTTCGTACCGAGCGAGACCCTGCCGACGCCGCTTCGTGTCTTTGCCGAGTGGAACCCGGTGTCGTCGCTCGTACAGGCCGTGCGGCAGCTGTTCGGCAACCTGGGCACCGCGCCGGTGCCTGATATCTGGACCATGCAAAACCCTGTCCTGACCGTACTCATCGGCATCACTGTGATGTTGCTGGTATTCGTGCCGCTGTGTATTCGCAAGTTCGCCTCGATCAGCTCCCGCTGATCGAGTACTGTTCCGACTGAAGGAGTCACTCATGTCCCAGACCGAGCACAACGTCGGAATCGTTGCCGGCTTCAGCGGATTCGCGGTTTCCGACCTCGATGCTGCGCGCACCTTCTACGCCGAAACCCTCGGCCTTGAGGTCAAGGTCGAGGAGATGGGGATGCTGAGCATCGCCCTTCCCGGCGGCGCACCGGTCATCGCCTACCCGAAGCCGGATTTCGTGCCGGCCACCTATACGATTCTCAATTTCGCGGTCGTCAATCTCAATGCGACCGTCGACGAACTCACCGAGCGCGGTGTGGAGTTTTTGCGCTATGACGGTTTCGAGCAAAATGACAAAGGCATCGCGGCCGGCACCGGAGCAGGCCCCGATATTGCCTGGTTCACCGACCCCGCCGGCAATATTTTGTCGGTGCTCCAGAACCCGTAGTTTCTTAGTGCCCGCGGCCTTTGCCCTTGTTGGGGTTCTTGGTCGGCCGGGTTCGGCCGGGGGCGCTCTCGGTTCTCTTGCGCACAGCAGGTTTCGCTTTTGCGGCGGCAACCCGAATGGCCTTCGCAGCGGCCTTCGCTTTATCGGTCTTCTTCGGTTTGCGCGGTGGCTTTTGCGGGCGGCCATCGCTTGAAACCTCGGGCTGCTCTCCAGCTGCGGTCGCGGCGGCGTCGGCCGCAGCGGGCGGGCCGGCATCCGTTCGCGAACTCGCCTTGGAGCGCCCGCGCACGATGCCGATGAACTCTTCGATGTCGTCGGTGGTCTCCCGGGTGATCCAGGCGAGGGCGATCTGGGTGTCGGCCACGTCGGTGACCGGGCGGGAGATGACGTCTTTGCGGCCGTACAGCCGGGCAATCGAGTGCGGCACGATGATGATGCCGACGCCGGCAGCGACCTGCTCCATGGTCTCGTCGAGGTCTCGCATCAACGGCAGGAGCCGACGGCTGCCGTCGCGCACCTCCGCGGCAATGTCGCGCCACTCGGGCACGTCATCGGGGTTCTGCAGCAGGTGTTCGTCGGCCAGATCGGCCAGCAGTACGGTCTCAGACTGCTCGATGACGTGATCCTTCGACGCGACCACGACGGGAATCTCGTTGTACAGGTTGATGACGCTCAGGTTGGTGTCATCGATCGGGAGTCGCACGAGGCTGACTTCGGCCCGACCGTCGTGCAGCACTGAAATCTGCTCAGCGGCCTCGGTGCGAAACACTGTGAGCGGCACGTCGGGGCGACGGTCGCCCCAGATGCGGGTCCATTTGGTGGGGGTGACACCGGCGACGAAGGCGATAGAAAAGCTCACCGGCATCCTTTCTCAAAACTTGCGGCCGCGCATTTACCAGCAGCGTGCGATTTGCCCAAACGAGCGCCCTCTCAGGCTATACGCTTGAACAATGAGTTCCGAAAAGAAGCCCCAGACCATGAAGCCCGCCACGGCGGCCCAGAAACTCGGGATTCTGCTCGACGCGGCACCGGCTGGGTTCCAGACCGAATTTGTCAGCCGCACCGAGTTGGCCGAGCTCATGGCGAACCCGCCCGAATGGTTGGTCGAGTTGCGCGCCAACGGTCCGCACCCGCGCCAGGTTGTCGCCGCCAAGCTTGGCGTCTCCATCTCCGGCCTGGCCCGCAGCGAGATCACCGACCCGCTGAGCACCGCCGAGATCGCCGCCCTGCTCCAGCAGCCGCCGGCCTGGCTCGTGCTGGAACGTTCTACCCAGGCCGGCGTGCGCGCCGACCAGATCGCAGTGAAAGACCGCGACGCCCAGCGCGCGGCCAAGAAGGCGCACGTTGAGCGCCAGGCCGCCCAGGAGCAGGCCAAGCGCGACCGCTAGCAATTTCGTCCCGTGGTTCGATCACGCTGACCGCGCCCGGTCCTGAGCACTCCTAGGCGATCGGTTCAATCGCACTGTCACCGTACTGGGCGCTCAGAAAGTCGACGACGTCGTCGAGTTCGGCCTGAGAGATCGAGTGGGGAAGTCCCTCATAGATGCGCTTGGTGAGCGTGCTGTGGCCGGGCAACCAGGCCTGGGTGCGCTCTACCGCGCTGGCCGGAATGATACCGTCGGCGGTTCCGCGCCCCCAGAACACCGGAACCGGCTGATCCGCCAGTACGGTGTCACCGGGTTGTGAGGCGGTCGCGACGAACCCGGAGAGAGTCACCGCGAAGTTGAACCGATTCGGCGAGGCGCGCAGCAGCTCGAGCGCCATGGCGCCGCCCTGCGAGAATCCGAGCAGACCGATAGACGGATGCTGCTGCGGCAGGGCATCGAGCCAGTCAAGCACCGCGGCGACGGCCGCGTCCACCGTCGCGGTGTCAGGATTGCCCGGGTCACTGATGGGAAACCATGCCCATCCCGCGCCGACCGGCAGGGGCGCGCGCAGCGCCGCGATCACCGGTTCGAGCGGCAAATGTGGAGCGAGCGAAAACAGGTCGCCCTCGTTCGAACCATAGCCGTGCATGATGATCAGCAGCGGTCGATCAGTCTGATCGGCGCCGCTCGTCGACCAGAGTACGGCAGCAGTGTCGATAGGGGTGCTAGTGGTCATGGGGTCCTCCCCGGTACGCGCGACGCGTGGGCGCCGCGCACCCCATACTTTCATTGCTTGGCGCGCTTCTCACACCGAGCAGCGCCGTGCGTGCGCGCGCGGTGGCCACGTAAGACAGAATGGCACTATGAGCGTGCGAACCCCTGACCCAGACCCGGACTGGACGCCGAAGCCCCCCGCGGGCGCCCCGAACACGAATCCGGGTTGGCTGAAAGACGTCGAGCTCGCCGAGATTCGCCGGCGGCTGCCGATTCTCTACATCGAGGCCGTGCCCGTTCGGGTGGATGGCCTCGGCCAGGTCGTGGAGGTGGGCGTGCTGTTGCGCGCCCGACCGACCGGCGAAATGACCCGGACCCTGGTCTCCGGCCGCGTGCTGTACGGCGAAACCCTTAGGGACGCACTGTTTCGTCACCTCGAAAAAGACCTCGGTCCGATGGCTTTTCCGCAGCTGCCGACCAGCCCCGTGCCGTTCACCGTCGCCGAATACTTTCCCATGCCCGGCATCACCGCCTACACGGATGACCGCCAGCACGCCGTCTCGCTGGCCTACGTCGTTCCCGTCAGCGGTACCTGCGACCCCCGGCAGGACGCGCTCGAGATCACCTGGATGACGCCGGCCGAGGCCGCATCCCCGGGCGTATCAGCCGAAATGGAAGGTGGCCGCGGCACCCTGCTGCGCGCAGCCCTCGCCTCGGTCGGCCAGCTGTACTGACGCGCTCAGCGTGTCACGGCCCGGCCGCTATTTGGACGGCGGGAGCGCCGAACCGAGGCCAAGCGTGTTGAGGAACAGCTGTACGTAGCGGTCAACGTCGACGTCGAGGGCAACTTCAGCGGCCTCCCACTCGCCAACCAGGCCGTGCACGATGTCCTCGCCCGGATGCGTACGCTTATCGACGAGCGTCTGGCCGCGGCCGTAGCCGGACAGCTGCACCCGTAGGGGCAGCATCGCCGTCTCCAATGCGCCCGGGTCGACCAGGGCGCAGAGGGCGCCGGCATCGCCGATCAGCCCAGAGTAGTCGGCGTTGCGGCCCGCACCGGGCGCGATCCGGTTGCCGAGGAGCTGACCGACAACGCGGGCGAGGTCGGAGTCGCTGTGCATGAGTGCCGTGGTGACGTGCTCCGGAATCGCAACCTGGTTGAACACGTCGAGTCCGTACATAAAGGTGGGCACGCCGGAATCAAGCACGATGGCCGCGGCTTCCGGGTCGTGCCAAACGTTGAATTCAGCGACGGCGGTGGCGTTGCCAACCGTGGTAGATCCGCCCATGAAGACGATGCGCTCGATGTTGCTGACCACATCGGGGTACTGGCGCAGCAACAGCGCCAGGTTGGTTTGCGGGGCCAGTCCAACCAGGGTGACCGGGTGCGGGCTGGCCACAATCAGCTTGCGCATGAGCTCGACCGAACTGATCGGCTCTGCGCGTCGGTCGGTCGGCGGAAGCTGCAGGGTGCCGAGGCCACCTTCGCCGTGCACGTGCGCGGCCGATCGGGCTGGCTCGAGCAGAGGGCGCCGGGCGCCGGCAGCGACAGGAATATACGGGGCACCTGCGACATCGAGAATACGCAGGGTGTTCTCGACAACGCGCTCGAGCGAGGCATTGCCGGCCACGCAACTAATGCCGAGCACGTTGATGCCCGGGTGAGCGAGCGCGAACAGAATAGCCAGAGCGTCGTCGACCCCGGTGTCAACGTCGAGGATGACGGGGATCGCCTTGAGGGCCGCGGAATTAGTCATCCGCTCACCCTATTACTTTGAATATGCCCCCCAAATCCCATGGGGGGTTTTTGAGCCGTAATCGAGCGCTGTCGGGCGAAGTTCGCACGTGTGAGCGGGCCCCTATCGAACCAGGCGCACCTCGTGCAGTCTCTCGCCGAGCACCTCTTCGTTGCGCTCGAGACCATCCGCGAGGTAGCCATTTCGGGCGTAGAAAGCATGGGCCCGGGGGTTGTCTGCGGCTACCCACAGCGACGACGGGCCCGGGTCGACGACAGAATCGAAGAGCTGCTGGCCAACGCCTAAACCGTGATTGGCCTCGAGCAAGTACATGAAGAACAACTCGTTCGGGGTGGGATGGTCACCGTCGCGCGTCGGTCCGCTGCCGGCGAAGCCCACAATTTCGCCATCGACGAGCACGACATGCTGGCGGTACTGCGCGCCCTGGGCCGTGAAGCGGCCCCAGAGAGCGGCCAGACGCTGCGGCCGCAGCTGCGACAGGGCCGCCTGGCTGAGCAGATGATCGTAGGTTTCATGCCAGCAGGCGGCGTGAACGCGGCCCAGGCTTTCGGCATCTGTTGCACTGACGGGTCGAACGACAACTGTGGTGTTCATGGTTCGACACTAACCGTGTTTGGGAGTGCGTCGTGACGCTCGGATACCGCAAACGGGCCGATCTCGAAAAGAGACCGACCCGTTTTCACTGTTGTTTCAAGCGGATGCTGCGGGATGAGCCCGTGAAGACTAGCCCTGCGAGCGACGCGGAGCCGAACGACCGGCGCCACCCGAGCCCGGTCCGCGAACGAGTCCGCCGACCTGGAGGCTGCCGACGCGCGCTCCGCCGGAACGGCCAGCGGCCGAACCGGAACGAGGTGCGTTGGCGGCGCCAGCCGGACGACCAGATCGCTCGCGACGAGCGCCGCCGGCCGAGGCCGCGTCGCCGCCACGGCCACGGCCGCCGTCGGTGCGCTCGGTGCGGGCACCGTCGCGATTTGCCCCGGAGCGGCTGGCACCGGCATCGCGGCCGCCACGGCTGGAGTCACCGTCACGGCTGGGGCGAGCACTGCGCTCGCCCTGGGCACGGCCGCCCTGCGAACGGCCACCCTGCGAGCGACCGCCCTGGGACTGGCGCTGCTGCTGCGGTGCCTCGACGCGGGGAGCCGGCTTGACGTAGGCGGCGACGTCGCCGACGAGGGCGTCAACGGCGGGAGATGCAGAATCCACGCGCTGCGGGGTCACCTTGATGGCGGCCTTGCGCAGCAGAGCGTCGGTGTCGCGCTTCTGCTCGGGCAGCACCACGGTAACGACGTCACCGGCGCTGCCGGCGCGGGCGGTACGGCCCGAACGGTGCAGGTAGGCCTTGTGCTCGGCCGGCGGGTCAACGTGGATGACCAGTTCGATGTCGTCGACGTGCACGCCGCGAGCGGCGACATCCGTTGCGACGAGAACCTTGACCGTGCCGGCGCTGAACGCGGCCAGGTTGCGGTCACGGGCCACCTGCGAGAGGTTTCCGTGCAGGTCGACGGAGGGAATGCCCGCGTCGGTGAGGCTCTTGGCGAGCTTCTTGGCCTGGTGCTTGGTGCGCATGAAGAGGATGCGACGGCCCGAGCCGCTCGCCAGCTTCTGCACGAGCTCTTTCTTGGCGTCGACGCCGGACACCTCGAAGACGTGGTGGGTCATGGCCGAGACAAAGCTGTTGGCCTCGTCGACCGAGTGCATCACCGGGTCGTGCAGGAAACGCTTGACGATCTTGTCTACGCCGTTGTCAAGGGTGGCGGAGAACAGCATGCGCTGGCCGGTGCCGGGTGTCTTGTCGAGAATGCGGGTGACGACGGGCAGAAAGCCGAGATCGGCCATGTGGTCGGCCTCGTCGAGCACGGTGATCTCGACGGTGTCGAGGTTGACAAAGCCCTGCTTCATGAGGTCTTCGAGCCGGCCGGGGCAGGCCACGACGATATCGACGCCGGCCTTGAGAGCGGCAACCTGACGGCCCTGCGAGACGCCACCAAAGATGGTGGTGGTGTTGAGGCCGTAGGCCTCAGCAAGGGGGGTGATCGCGTTGGTGATCTGGGTGGCGAGCTCGCGGGTCGGCGCGAGGATCAGGCCGAGCGGACGGCCCGGGCGACGCTTGCCGCCGGCGAGGTTGCCGCCGAGGCGCGAGACCATCGGGATGGAGAAGGCCAGGGTCTTGCCCGAGCCGGTCTTGCCACGGCCGAGCACGTCGCGGCCGTTCAAGGTGTCCGGAAGAGTATCGACCTGAATCGGGAAGGCCGTGTCGATTCCCTGGGAAGAGAGAACCTTGACCAGGGGAGCAGGCACGCCGAGCGTGCCAAAGGTTGTAGACAAAATGGTGCCTTTCAGGGCATCAGTCTCCTCGCCCGCTCGCTTTACCGCGCAGCGGTAAGCAAACCAGGAGGATTCACATGGCGAAGGTGCCGAAGGGCACATCCGTTCGCCGTAAGAATGTTTCATTCGAAAAATCAGGCCAGCCCTGGTGGGCCGCCGGATAGAGAAGAGGGCGTTCTACGACGCAGCAAGCGCAACTACGCGTTCGCAAGTACTCCTACTCTAGCGGATGCTGTCAAATCGGCGGCAGAGCCCTAGAAATGGTCGCCGCGGTAGAGCTCGCCGACCGGCACCTCGACGTCGATAATGTTGCCGCCCTGCGGCAGTGGGCAGGCCCACATCGGGTCGTACGCGCAGGAAGGATTATAGGCGAAGTTGAAGTCGAGGATGAGGCTGTCGTCGCCCGTGCCCGGGCCGAGGTCGGCGCCCTTGATGGTGTCGAGAAGGTAGCGTCCACCGCCATAGGTCCCGTCGCTCTTGCCAGCGAGGGCGTCTTTGAGCGGCAGGAACAAGCCGCCGCCGTAACTCGCCAGCCGCCACACGTCGAGCGAACCGAGGTAGGGCAGCCGCACGGTGCCGACCAGGTCGAATGGCACAGTGCCGTCAGTTCCCGTTTCCACGTTCATGCGATACGACTGTTCGGCCCCGTGCACCTCTACCTCGAAGCGCCAGTCGGGATCATAGGCGGCAATCGGCAGTCCGGTGAATGCCGCGCGGTCCTCGCGCAGCAACGGTGACGACGGATGCCCGGCGAACAGTTCATCTCGCCCGGAACGCCACAGTTCATGCCCGCTCGCCGGGCTGGTCGCGCTCAGCTGACGCACCCCCGCGTACAGTCCGGTCACAAGGCGACGCCAGTCGGCGATCTGTAAGGCAGTGAGGGTAGAGCTCATAGTGGCTACGCTACCGCCGAGGGCATGATTCACACGAAGCGATCTGCTACGACTCGGCGTTCCCAGCCTTCTCGGTGTCCTGGGCCTTCTCGGTGTTCTCGGCCTTCTCGGTGGGGGTCACCCGTTGCTCCGAAGGCACGAAGTCCGGGTCGTCGATGCCGATGTCGTACTGCCAGTGGGGCGCGAGATGCTTCAGGCGCAGCATCCGCCATTGCCAGAACGCCCAGAAGGTCGGCCAGAGCGCGATCGTCGCCGGGCGTCCGCGAAAAATGAGCTGGTCGCGGTACAGCGTTTTGCCGGTGCCGGCCGGGTCAGGGGCGATCGCCATGCGGTGGTCCCAGAGCGTGACCGCACTCAGTGCGCCCGACACACCACGACCGGTATCGCGCAGAATTCGCACCCCATCGGCACGGTGCGTCGAATTGGCCAGCCGAATGACCTGGGTGCCCATCGGCACCAGACCGAGCATGGAGAATTCGGCGGGGTGTTCGCCCGGCTCCCAGCGGGTGGGAAAACCGTCGGCTTCGAGCGACTCCACCGCCATGAACGGGCTACTCACCTCACGGAAGACGGCCGGGCTGTGGATGGCGTGCCAGGCGGCATCCGGTGGGCAGTCGAGGATCTCTTTGAGCAGTACGCGCATTGACCCAGTTTGGTCTGCGCGTGGCGTGCGGCACAACTAAATGCAGTACAAATGAAAGGTGGCAATTCGGTTCTGGCTCGGCGTTGTACACCGCGAGCACGTGCTGCGCGGGGTCGATTTGGGCATCGCCCGCGCCAACCGCGGTGCCGGAGACCTCCTCAAGCAAATGGGGGAAGCTGATGGCATCGTCTACTACTCGCCGAAGACCGCGATCGAGGGCGATCCGCTCAGGGAGTTCACCGCGATCGGCCGCATAGCGGATGCCCACGCCTATCAGGTGGGCGACCCGGGTAACTCGTGGCGGCCCTGGCGACGCCGGGCCGACTACGACCTGGATGCCTGGCCCGCGAGCATCCGCCCGCTGTTGTCGGTGCTGCAACTGACCCAGGGCAACCCCAACTGGGGGTTCCAACTGCGGCGCGGCGTGCTTGAAATCTCGCGGCACGACTTCGAGATGATCCGGCAGCAGATGCGGCGGCCTTCTGCCGACGACCGGTAGGGCGTTTGGTCAGTATTTTTTTATTAGACTCAGCGCATGAATGGCGATCTCTGGTGGGTACCCTCGGTCATCGTTGTCGGCCTCGTGGCAGCCGGAGTCTGGGCGCTGGTGGCAGCCTCGCGCCGGCGCACGCGGACCCGGCTCGGGCAGGTGAGCGCGGCCGCCACTGAGCTGGAGCGCAGCGCTTCGAGCAGCTTGGTGCGCGCCGACGACCTCGTGCAGGACGCCAGCGACGAACTCAGTTTTGCCATCGCCCAGTTCGGTGAATCTGCGACGCGGGAGTTTGCGGCGGCGCTCACGACGTCCAAGCATCAGCTCAGCGACGCCTTCGCGCTGCAGCAGAAGCTCGACGACGCTGTGCCGGATACCGCTCTAGAACGCACCCGCTGGAACCAGCAGATTGTTCAATTCGCTGATGAGGCGACCGCCCGGCTGAGCAACCAGGCCCGCAATTTCACCGCCAAACGCGGCGTTGAACGTAATGCCCCGCAGCAGATTGATGAATTGCGCCGACGCCTCGATCGAATGTCTGATCGGGTTGCCGGCGGCGCGAACACCCTGGCCCGACTGGGCTTGAGCTATTCCGCGGCGGCGCTCGCGCCGATCAGCGGCAACGTCGGTCGGGCCGGCACCGCCCTCGAAGGGGCGCGGGCGAGTGCCGATGCCGCGGTTACCCGCCTCGAAGCAGCGTCGCCCGAACCGGTGGGGGAGCAGTTGCAGGCTGCAGAGCACGCCCTATTTCAGGCAACCCAACTGCTCGATGCGATCGAAACCGGCGAAGACCAGCTTCATCGCGGCTTCGCGAACCTGCAACAGGCACTGGATGCTGCCAGCTTGGAACTCGCCGAAGCCCGCGCCCTGCGCGACAATCACGAGGAATCCGACACGAGCGCGTCACTCAATCACGTCATCACCGACGCCGCAGTGGTCCAGGCATCGCTCCGCGAGCCCGTTCGGCTGAGCGACCCGGCCGCAGATCTCTTGACCCTTGAGACAGCGATGAACGGGCTGGACAGCATCCGCTCGGAGGCGCGCAACCGCCAGCTGCGCCTCGACAACGCCCGAACGGCCCTGGCCGGCGCGCTGCTCACCGCGCGCAGCCAGATCACGCTCACCCGAGACTTCGTGGCTGCCAATCGGGGGCGGGTGCACGCCGCCGCGCGCACCCGCCTCGCCGAAGCCGAACGGCAGCTCGCGCTCGCCGTGGCCGAGGGCGACCCGGTGACGGCGCTCGATACCGCGCGTCGAGCGATGACGCACGCAACGGACGCCGACGCCCTCGCCCGCTACGACGTGCACTGACCCGCGGCCGCCGAACGTCGGTCAGCGCGAACGTCGGTCAGCACGAACGTCGGTCAGCGCGAACGTCGGTCAGCGCGGCGTCAGCCGTGGCCCCGCGGAGGCCGCCGCCCGGCGCCGGATGGCCGGTGTGATTTCGCGCCGCAGCCATCTGATGGCGTGGGCCTGGTCGAAGCGGCGCGCGCACAGGCCACAAGCCAGGGGCCGGGTGGGCTGCCGATACCGAAAGTGAGTGTGGCCGGCCGGGCAGATGCCCACCCACGGGGCGAGCTCATTGGCGATCTCGCCGTCGTGGGTGCGCTTGCCGTCGTAGCCGAGGTCGAGTGCCATTTTCTTCCAGCGGGGTCCGTGCCCGGCGCGCGGCCCGGCCAAGGCATGCGCGACCTCGTGCAACAAGATCTGGTGCACGTCGTCGTCGGCATAACGGGAGGCGAGGTAGCGCGAGACAGTGATGTGTTTCGAACTGAAATTGCAGAGGCCTGCCCGCTTCTTGGCATTGTCGAATCCGAAGGTCCAACCGGGGTCGAGGTGCGCCGCGATGAGCGCGTCGGCCCACCGGCGCACCTGCGTGAGATCGGCCATCAGGGCGCCT
Organism: Cryobacterium sp. Y29; assembly: GCF_002929825.1. GTDB lineage: Bacteria > Actinomycetota > Actinomycetes > Actinomycetales > Microbacteriaceae > Cryobacterium. The sequence goes on along the minus strand of NZ_PJJN01000034.1, from coordinate 226,742 downwards.
GCGTTCTCGCGCCGCAAGAGGGCATCCGGGCGAGATGTGTCGTGTGGATCATCAGGGGCCGACCACTACCTGAAAGAGCCGGTCGTCGCCGGCCGCCGGGGAACCCCGGCCATCCGTGTTGTTACTCACAAACCACAGTGTGCCAGCAGGGCCCGACACCACGTCGCGCAACCGGCCATAGTCCTGCGCAAACCACTCGGTGGGTTCGGTTGTGGAGGACGGGCCGGTGATGGGGATGCTCCAGAGTCGTTGACCGCGCAGGCTCGCCATGAAGATGGTGTCGTTCACGATGGTGATGCCGCTCGGGCTGGCCTGGTCGGTCGACCACTGCTGTTGAGGATCGATATAGGCCGCGTCACCGGCTTGGCCTTCGACCAGCGGCCAGCCGTAGTTGCCGCCGGGAACGATGCGGTTGAGCTCGTCCCAGGTGTTCTGGCCGAACTCGCTCGCCCACAGCTGCCCGCGTGAGTCCCAGGCGAGCCCCTGCGGATTTCGGTGCCCGAATGAGTACACCACGGTACTGAAAGGGTTGTCCTCCGGTACGCCGCCGGTCGGTGTCAGGCGCAGAATCTTGCCGCCGAGCGAATCCAAGTTCTGGGCGTTGGCCGTGTCTCCGGCGTCTCCGGCGGTCGCATAGAGCAGGCCGTCCGGCCCGAACGCGATGCGACCACCATTGTGGTTGCCGGCCCGCGGGATCGAATCGAGTACGAGGGTGGGCGCCCCGAGGGTGTGGCTGCCCGGCGAGCCGGCCAGCGGCATCCGCTCGATGCGGTTGTCGGTTGCGGTCGAAAAATAGGCATAGACCCAGCCGGCACCGCCGGGAGCCGCTTCGTCGGCCAGAAAAGCCAGGCCGAGCAGCCCGCCCTCACCATTGGGCTGTGCGGCTTCGATCGTGCCAGCTACGCGCAAGCTGCCGCCGGGAAGTAACTCGCGCACCCGGGTCGTGTCGCGTTCGCTGATGAGGGTGGCGCCGCCGGGCAGTCGCAGAATCGACCACGGAGCCTGAAGCCCCGAGGCGATCACGACAGGTTCTGCGACCGGATGCACCGGCGTCAGGTCCGCGGTCCCGGTCGCGCCGGGCGCGGAGGAGGCTGGTGTCGACGTTATCGGGGTGGCGCGCGGCGCCTCCGCGCTGCACGCGGCCAGAGCTAGAACCAGCAGGGCGGCCGACGCTGTGGCAGTCGCTCGCCGAAACGCATGAAAAGTCACCGTTCACCTCGCCTTCGTGGTGAATACAGCATGCCGTAGAACGCGCCCGACGGCCAGTAGCCCGCCACGACGCACCGTAACTCCTGCAGTTTGCGGCGCCGCTCCCCGGGCGCCGCGAGATTGTGCGGGTGGCTGAGTTGCAGGCATCGAATTGCAGGAGTTATGCGGGAAGGGAATTGGACCCGCGGGCAGCGATGTGCGACTCCACTACTGCAACGGCGAGCAGTGAGCTGTCGAGTTCGTCGGCGTCGGCGCCGTCTTTCTCGCGCAGAAAAACGGCAGCGGTGAAGTCCGCAAGCGCGCCGTCGAGGTTGCCCTGATCGAAGTACACCTTGCCGCGGTGCTGCCGGGCGTAGGCCGCCAGCCGGGTCCACTCGTGCACCTCAGAGTCGAGGATGCAGTGGGTCAGTTCGCTCGCGGCCTCGTCGAGCTTGCCCTGAAACTGCAAAACCTGAGCGCGACGGATGCGACTGGCCACCGCCTGCTCCCGGTTGCCGGTGAAGCGGGACTGGCGCAGCGCCTCGTTCGCAATTTCCCAGGCTTCGTCGAGCCGACCGACCAGACGCAGCAGGGCGACCTTCTCGTTGAGGGCGGCCAGGCTCCGCAGGTTGCCGAGCTCGACGAGCCGCTCGCCGGCGGCCAGCAGGTCAACTTTTTCGCGCAGAGTGATGGGGTCGTAACCGATGATGAAACTCAGGGTGTGTTCCTGTAATGACGAGGGCGGCCGGGGCCGCGCGGGATAAACGGGTGCCCCCAGAATACCGCCGCCGATGCGAATCCGGTCGCAGGTCAGTGCCCAATCTGAAACACCGTGCGGCCGGGCAACGGCGACTGCGTCGACGTCTCGTCGGTCGCCACGAGCGACCCGGCCATGAACTGCTTCAGCTCGGTACCCTCGATCACCTTGGCCGGGTGCGGTCCGTTCGCAAGCAGCCGGGGAATCCAGTTGAGGTCGATCGGGGTGTGCGCGGCGATGAATACGATGTTGCCGAAGCGGCGGCCCTTGAGCACCTGCGTCTCGGCGAATCCGATCACGTGCGGAAACACCGCCGAGAGGGTTGCGGCCTGGCCACGAGCGAACGCGAGGCCGGGGCCATCCGCTACGTTGACGGCGAGCACGCCGCGCGGCGACAGCAGCGGAGCGGCGAGAGCGAAGAATTCGCGGCTCGTGACGTGTTTCGGGGTGCGCGCGCCCGAGAAGATATCCACCACGACAAGGTCGACGGCTCCCTTGAGTCCGGCCGGCAGCTTGCCGAGCACCTCGCGGGCATCGCCGTGGCGCACGCGCAGCTGGGCGCGCTTGTCCCACGGCAAAACCTCCCGCACGAGGTCGATCAGGTCGCTCTCGATCTCGACGACCTGCTGGCGGGAGCCCGGCCGGGTCGCCTCCACATAGCGCGGCAGGGTCAGCGCGCCCGCTCCGAGGTGCACGGCGGTGATTGGCTCGTGTGGTTCCCCGAGCAGGTCGATGACGTGCCCGATGCGCTGGATGTACTCGAAGAACAGCTCATCGGGGTGGTCGATGTTCACGTGCGACTGCGGCGTGCCGTCGACCACGAGCTGAAAGCTGCCGGGGGTGAACCGGTCCGGTTCGATCACCGCCGTGTGCCCGCTCAACTTCAAGACGACAGCCGGATGCTCGTCGGATGCCTCACCCTTACGCCCAGTACTCATGGTTCCAGTCTGCGCCCTGGCTGCTCGCGATCTGCGCGCACCATCTGTTCCGAGAGCATAAGACGTGCCGCTTTGCGGTGGCCAAGCGGGCACTTCGTGAGCTTCTGCGGTGGGCAGTGCGGCGGGTTATACCTGAGAATTTACACATATGCAAGATTCGGGTGGACATCCCGCTAATTGGGGCATATGCTTACTCCTTACGCTCCCAGAAAAACCTTGCCTTCATATTGCGGTCGGCTTTGCGTGTTCAAGCCACCTTGAGGCACATTTCCTACGAGATTCTTTCCTAGGGTCTGCGGAGTCATCACCAATAACAATAACTAGACCTGACGGGGTCCACGGAGGTTATTTCCTTGGCTGCTGCGCGCAACGCAACCACCAACTCACCCAAGAACGGCCGCTCAGCTGAGCGCCTGTCGTTCGCAAAGATCAGCGACCACTTGAACGTTCCGGATCTGCTCGCTTTGCAGACCGAGAGCTTCGACTGGCTAGTCGGCAACGACATCTGGAAGGCTCGCATCGCCGAGGCCCAGAAAGCCGGCCGCCAGGACCTGCCGAATCGCACCGGGCTCGATGAGATCTTCGAGGAGATCTCTCCCATCGAAGACCTCGGCGAAACGATGCAGCTGTCCTTCACCAACCCGGAGCTCGAGCCGGAGAAGTACACCATTGATGAGTGCAAGGAAAAGGGTAAGACCTACTCAGCACCCCTCTACGTGAACGCTGAGTTCATGAACCACCTCACTGGTGAGATCAAGACCCAGACCGTGTTCATGGGTGACTTCCCGTTGATGACCCCCAAGGGCACCTTCGTGATCAACGGCACCGAGCGTGTCGTCGTGTCGCAACTGGTGCGCTCCCCGGGCGTGTACTTCAACCGCGAGCAGGAGAAGACGTCTGACAAGGACATCTACTCCGCCCGCGTCATTCCGAGCCGTGGTGCCTGGCTTGAATTCGAGATCGACAAGCGCGACCAGGTTGGCGTGCGCATCGACCGTAAGCGCAAGCAGTCCGTCACCGTGTTCCTGAAGGCCCTCGGTCTCACCAGCGAGGAGATCCTCGAGGAGTTCAAGGGCTACGCGTCCATCGAGCTCACCCTCGAGAAGGACAACATCCTCACCAAGGAAGAAGCCCTCAAGGACATCTACCGCAAGCTCCGTCCCGGCGAGCAGGTTGCCGCCGAGGCTGCGCGTGCGCTCCTCGACAACTTCTTCTTCAACTCCAAGCGCTACGACCTGGCCAAGGTTGGTCGTTACAAGATCAACCGCAAGCTCGGCCTCGAAGCGCCGCTGAGTGACTCCGTACTGACGCTGGCCGACATCCTGGCCACCATCAAGTACCTGGTTGCCCTGCACGACAACCAGACCACCCTTCCGGGTCTGCGCGACGGCAAGATGACCGACATCAACATTGACATCGACGACATCGACCACTTCGGTAACCGTCGTATCCGTGCTGTTGGCGAGCTCATCCAGAACCAGGTGCGTACCGGCCTGTCCCGCATGGAGCGCGTCGTTCGTGAGCGCATGACCACGCAGGACATCGAAGCGATCACCCCGCAGACCCTGATCAACGTGCGCCCCGTCGTGGCCGCGATCAAGGAGTTCTTCGGTACCTCGCAGCTCTCGCAGTTCATGGACCAGAACAACCCGCTCGCCGGATTGACGCACAAGCGTCGCCTCAGCGCGCTGGGCCCGGGTGGCCTCTCCCGTGACCGCGCCGGCGTCGAGGTGCGAGACGTTCACCCCTCGCACTACGGCCGCATGTGTCCCATTGAGACCCCGGAAGGCCCGAACATCGGCCTGATCGGTTCGCTCGCCTCGTTCGCGCAGATCAATGCGTTCGGTTTCATCGAGACGCCGTACCGTCGTGTACTCAACAACAAGGTCACCGAGACGATCGATTACCTCACCGCGAGCGAAGAGGACGACTTCATCGTCGCCCAGGCCAACGCGCCGCTCACCAAGGACTCGCACTTTGCCGAGGCCCGCGTGCTCGCTCGTAAGAAGGGTGGCGAGGTCGACCTCGTTCCCGCTGAAGACATCGGCTACATGGATGTCTCGCCACGTCAGATGGTGTCGGTCGCGACCAGCCTCATTCCGTTCCTCGAGCACGACGATGCCAACCGCGCACTCATGGGTGCCAACATGCAGCGTCAGGCGGTGCCGCTGCTGCTCAGCGACAGCCCGCTCGTCGGAACCGGCATGGAGGTCTACACGGCCATCGACGCCGGTGACGTGCTCACCGCGCTGAAGCCCGGTGTGGTCTCCGAGGTGTCGGCTGACGTCGTCACCATCCAGCTCGATGAGGGCGGCACGCAGGACTACTACCTGCGCAAATTCTCGCGCTCCAACCAGGGCACGAGCTTCAACCACCGCGTGATCGTCAACGCCGGTGAGCGCATCGAAGCCGGCGAGGTTATCGCCGACGGACCCGCCACCGACCAGGGCGAACTCGCCCTCGGAAAGAACCTGCTCGTGGCATTCATGCCGTGGGAAGGCTACAACTTCGAGGACGCGATCATCCTGAGCCAGAACCTGGTCAAGGACGACACCCTCTCCTCGATTCACATCGAAGAGTACGAAGTGGATGCCCGCGACACTAAGCTGGGTAAGGAAGAGATCACTCGCGACCTTCCCAACGTGTCCCCGGACTTTCTCGCCGACCTCGACGAGCGTGGCATCATCCGTATCGGAGCCGAGGTTCGCCCCGGCGACATCCTCGTGGGCAAGGTCACGCCGAAGGGCGAGACCGAGCTTTCCGCCGAGGAGCGCCTGCTGCGCGCCATCTTCAACGAGAAGAGCCGCGAAGTTCGCGACACGAGCTTGAAGGTTCCCCACGGTGAGCGCGGCACCATCATCGGTGTCAAGGTATTCGACTCGCAGGACGGCGACGACGAGCTCGGCTCGGGCGTCAACCAGCGCGTGGTCGTGTTCATTGCCCAGAAGCGCAAGATCACCGAGGGTGACAAGCTCGCCGGCCGTCACGGCAACAAGGGTGTCATCTCCCGCATTCTGCCGATCGAGGACATGCCGTTCCTCGCCGACGGAACCCCGGTCGACATCATCCTCAACCCGCTCGGTATCCCCGGTCGCATGAACTTCGGCCAGGTGCTCGAAACGCACCTCGGTTGGATTGCGAAGCAGGGCTGGAACGTCGAGGGTAAGCCGAAATGGGCTGCTCGTCTTCCGGAGCACGCCTTCAGCGCCGCCCCCGGCACGAAGGTCGCCACCCCGGTATTCGACGGTGCGCTCGAGATCGAGATCGAGGGTCTCCTGGACTCCACGACCCTGACCCGCGACGGTGAGCGCCTCATCGGTTCCACCGGAAAGACCCAGCTCTTCGACGGCCGCTCCGGCGAGCCGTTCCCGATGCCGGTGTCCGTTGGATACATGTACATCCTGAAGCTCCACCACCTGGTCGACGACAAGATCCACGCTCGTTCGACCGGCCCGTACTCCATGATCACGCAGCAGCCGCTGGGTGGTAAGGCGCAGTTCGGTGGACAGCGTTTCGGTGAGATGGAGGTGTGGGCGCTCGAAGCATACGGAGCCGCCTACGCCCTACAGGAACTCCTGACCATCAAATCTGACGATATCCTCGGCCGCGTCAAGGTGTACGAAGCCATCGTCAAGGGTGAGAACATCCAGGAACCCGGCATTCCCGAGAGCTTCAAGGTTCTGATCAAGGAAATGCAGTCGCTGTGCTTGAACGTCGAGGTGCTCTCGGCCGATGGCACCGCAGTCAGCCTGCGCGACACGGATGATGAGGTGTTCCGCGCTGCGGAAGAGCTCGGCATCAATATTTCCACCCGGTTTGAGTCGTCGTCCATCGACGACATCTAAGCCTGGCCCGAAGAAACTTCGAAAACTTTCCAAGGAGAGAAATTGCTCGACGTAACAACATTTGACGAGCTTCGTATTGGCCTGGCTACCGCTGACGACATCCGTCGTTGGTCGCACGGTGAGGTCAAGAAGCCCGAAACCATCAACTACCGCACGCTCAAGCCGGAAAAAGACGGCCTGTTCGGTGAGCAGATCTTCGGCCCCTCGCGGGACTGGGAATGCTCGTGTGGCAAGTACAAGCGTGTTCGCTTCAAAGGAATCGTCTGCGAGCGTTGCGGTGTAGAGGTCACGAAGTCGTCGGTGCGCCGTGAGCGCATGGGCCACATCGAACTCGCTGCCCCGGTCACGCACATCTGGTACTTCAAGGGTGTGCCCTCGCGTCTCGGCTACCTGCTGGACATGGCTCCGAAGGACCTCGAAAAGGTCATCTACTTCGCCGCATACATGGTCATCACGGTTGACGAAGACGGTCGCCACCAGGACATGCCCGGCCTCGAGAACGAGCTGCGTCTCGAACTCAAGACCATCGAGTCGAGCCGCGACTCGCGTATCGCCGATCGCCTGCAGCGCCTCGAAACCGACCTCGCAGCACTAGAGGCCGAAGGCGCCAAGAGCGACCAGAAGAAGCGCACGAAAGACGCCGCCGAAAAGGAAATGGGCCAGGTTCGTAAGTCCCTGGACGAGCAGATCGCGCATCTCGAGCGCGTGTGGGAAGACTTCCGCACCCTCAAGGTCGGCGACCTGAAGCCGGAAGATTCCGTTTTCCACGAGCTCCAGGACCGTTTCGGCATGTACTTCGAGGCCTACATGGGCGCCGAAGCCATCAAGAAGCGCCTCGAGGCCTTCGACCTGGTCACCGAGAGCGAAAACCTGCACCTGCAGATCGCCGAGGGCAAGGGTCAGAAGAAGATCCGCGCCATCAAGCGCCTGCGCGTGGTCAACGCGTTCATCATGACCGGCAACTCGCCGGCCGGAATGGTGCTCGACGTCGTTCCCGTGCTCCCGCCGGAACTGCGCCCGATGGTTCAGCTCGACGGTGGCCGGTTTGCCACGAGCGACCTGAACGACCTCTACCGTCGTGTGATCAACCGCAACAACCGCCTGCGTCGTCTGCTCGACCTCGGTGCTCCCGAGATCATCGTGAACAACGAAAAGCGCATGCTGCAGGAGGCCGTCGACGCACTGTTCGACAACGGTCGTCGTGGTCGCCCCGTTACCGGTACCGGTAACCGCGCCCTGAAGTCCCTGAGCGACATGCTCAAGGGAAAGCAGGGTCGGTTCCGTCAGAACCTGCTCGGCAAGCGCGTGGACTACTCGGGCCGTTCGGTCATCGTGGTCGGTCCGCAGCTGAAGCTGCACCAGTGTGGTCTGCCCAAGCAGATGGCGCTCGAGCTGTTCAAGCCGTTCGTGATCAAGCGCCTGATCGATTTGAGCCACGCTCAGAACATCAAGGCCGCCAAGCGCATGGTCGAGCGCTCACGTCCGCAGGTCTGGGACGTGCTCGAGGAGATCATCCGCGAGCGCCCCGTCATGCTCAACCGTGCACCCACCCTGCACCGCTTGGGCATCCAGGCCTTCGAGCCTCAGCTCGTTGAAGGTAAGGCGATCCAACTGCACCCGCTCGTCTGCGCGGCGTTCAACGCCGACTTCGACGGTGACCAGATGGCTGTCCACCTTCCGCTTTCCGTTGAGGCCCAGGCCGAGGCACGCATCCTGATGCTCGCCTCGAACAACATCCTCAAGCCGTCTGACGGCCGCCCGGTGACCCTGCCCACCCAGGACATGATCATCGGTCTTCACCACCTCACCACGATGAAGGAAGGTGTGGTCGGAGAAGGCCGTGCTTTCTCCAGCGTGTCAGAGGCCATTCTCGCGTTCGACCAGAAGTCGCTCGACCTGAATGCCAAGGTGCGCATCCGCTTGACCGACAAGTACTTCACCGAGGGCACGCAGCCCGACGGTGTCGAACTGGTCAACGGTCAGGCTGTCGGAACCGTTCTGGTCACCACGAGCCTTGGCCGCGCCATCTTCAACGAGGCGCTCCCGGCCGACTACCCGTACTTCGAAGACGTTGCCAACAAGGTCACCATGTCGACCATTGTCAACGACCTCGCGGAGCGGTACGTCAAGGTAGAGGTTGCTGCAACCCTCGACCGGATCAAGGATGCCGGTTTCTACTGGGCAACCCGTTCCGGCGTGACCGTCGCGCTCAGCGACATCCTGACGCCTCCGAACAAGAAGGAGATCGTCGCCGGTTACGAGAAGCAGGCTGCCAAGGTTCAGGCGCAGTTCGAGAAGGGTCTCACGACCGACCTCGAGCGTCGCCAAGAGCTGATCCAGATCTGGACTCGTGCCACGGAAGACGTCGCCGCAGCAATGCAGTCGAACTTCCCGGCCGATAACACCATCAACCGCATGGTCACCTCTGGTGCTCGTGGTAACTGGCTGCAGGTGCGCAACATCGCCGGCATGCGAGGCCTCGTGAACAACCCGAAGGGTGAGATCATCCCTCGCCCGATCATCTCGAGCTACCGCGAAGGCCTGTCCGTCGCCGAGTACTTCATTGCTACTCACGGTGCTCGTAAGGGACTGGCCGACACGGCTCTGCGTACCGCTGACTCGGGGTACCTCACCCGTCGTCTCGTGGACGTCTCGCAGGATGTCATCATCCGCGAAGACGACTGCGGAACGACGAAGGGTCTCGAACTGCCCATCGCCGGAACCGACGCCACGACCGGTGCGCTCCTGCGTGACGAAGATGGCGGACTGCTGGTCGACTTCAACGTCGAGAACGCGGTCTACGCTCGCAGCCTGGCCGCAGCCGCGGTCAACGCTGCCGGTGAGGTCATCGCCGACGCCGGAGACGACGTCGGAGACGTGCTCATCGCCAAGCTCATCGCCGGTGGTGTCGAAACCATCAAGGTGCGCTCGGTACTCACCTGTGAGTCGGCTGTCGGTGTGTGTGCGGTCTGTTACGGCCGGTCGCTCGCTACGGGCCAGCTCGTCGACATCGGTGAGGCCGTCGGTATCATCGCCGCGCAGTCCATCGGTGAGCCCGGCACCCAGCTGACCATGCGTACCTTCCACACGGGTGGGTCGGCATCCGCTGACGACATCACCCAGGGTCTGCCGCGTGTTCAGGAGCTGTTCGAGGCGCGTACCCCCAAGGGTGCGTCACCCATCGTCGACTCCGCCGGACGCATCACGATCGAGGATTCGGACAAGGGCCGCAAGGTCATCCTGACCCCCGACAATGGCGACGAAGCAATCGCCTACCCGGTGCTGAAGCGTTCGACCCTTCTCGTTGAGGATGGTCAGCACGTCGATCTCGGACAGCAGATCATCATCGGCGCCGTCGACCCGAAGGAAGTTCTTCGCGTCAAGGGTGTTCGCGCGGTGCAGAAGCACCTCGTCTCCGGTGTGCAGGAGGTCTACCGTTCGCAGGGTGTACCGATTCACGACAAGCACATCGAGGTCATCGTTCGCCAGATGCTTCGCAAGGTGACCGTCGTCGAACACGGTGACACTGGACTGCTCCCGGGCGAGCTCGTTGACCGGTTGAAGTACAACGACCTCAACCGCACCGCGCTCACCGAGGGCAAGAAGACGGCATCCGCTCGCCAGGAGGTCATGGGTATCACCAAGGCTTCCCTCGCGACGGAGTCCTGGCTGTCGGCCGCTTCCTTCCAGGAGACCACCCGGGTTCTGACCCAGGCGGCCATGGAAGGCAAGAGCGACCCGCTGATGGGCCTCAAGGAGAACGTCATCATCGGTAAGTTGATCCCGGCCGGCACCGGTCTTCCCCGCTACCGCGACGTTAGCGTCGAGGCAACGGAAGAGGCCAAGGCTGAGCGTTACCCGAACCGCATCTTCACCGAAGATGCCACGTTCGCTGAGGGCGACCTGAGCTTCGTCGACTTCGACAGTTTCTCGTCGGACGACCTGACTCCGGGAACGTACAACTAGTACCCAGCAGCTCTCAACGGATGGCCCCTGCTTCGGCAGGGGCCATCCGTCGGTTAAATAGACCTGCGACGGGCTGGCGAACGGATGCCGTGGGGCGGCTTCGCGCGCCGCCCTCCGTCGCCGGGCCCACCTTGTGAACGCGGGCCCAGTTTATAGACTGGGCCCGCGGACGGGGCCCGGGCCCCGTCCGCACAGGGGGCGGTCGGGGAGAGGGCGCGGGGGCCGTATACTCGAGCTTTAGAGTACACGTAACCAGTTCGGGGGAGAACCGCGTGGCAACCCTGACCGAGATTCTCATCCTGCACGGTCTGCTTCCGATCGAAGCCCTCGACACCCTGCTAGCGGGGGATCCTGCCGATGAGGGCGCCGTTCGGGGGCTGGTTGATAGTGGAGTGATCACCGAGTTGCAGTTCGCAAAGGCGCGGGCCGCCCAGGCCAACCTTCCCTTTGTCGAATTGCTCGAGTATGCGGTCGAAGCGAGTGCCCTCGCCCTCGTGTCGGCGCTGCTCTGTCGACGACACGAAGTGCTGCCAATCGGAATTGACGGCGGGCGGCTCGTGCTCGCTATGGTCGACCCCGGCAATGTGTTCGCGCTCGACGATGTCGGCGAAGCGTCTCGACTGCGAGTGTCCCCGGTGGTGGCCGAACGCAGCGACCTGCTCGCGGCGATCGCGCGCTTCCATCGCGCCGATGACGAACTCAGTAACCTCACCACCGCACTCGAGGAGGAGAACGATTCGAGTATGGCGGCGCCTGAGGCGTCCGATGAGGCGCGCGACGATGCCGCACCCATTGTGCGCTTCGTCAATTTGCTGGTGAGTCAGGCCATTCAGGATAAGGCCAGCGATATACACATCGAACCGGGTGAGGTCAGCCTGCGAGTGCGATACCGCATCGACGGTGTTCTGCACGAGATGCCGAGCGCACCGAAGAGCATTCAGAACGGTGTCATCAGTCGCCTGAAAATCATGGCCGACATCGACATCGCCGAGCGCCGCAAACCGCAGGACGGCCGTATGTCCGTCAGCCACGGTGGCCGCAAGATCGACCTGCGCGTGGCCACCCTGCCGACGGTCTGGGGTGAAAAGGTCGTCATGCGTATCCTCGACAACTCGACCACGAGCATGGACCTGCGCGATCTGTCCCTGCTCGACCACAACTATGACGCCTTCAAAACGGCATACTCGAAGCCTTACGGAATGATCCTGGTGACCGGGCCCACCGGGTCGGGCAAGTCGACGACCCTCTACACGACCCTGTACTCGGTGGCTCGCCCGGAGATCAATGTGATCACCGTCGAAGATCCGGTGGAATATCGCATGGTCGGTATCAACCAAGTGCAGGTGAATCCGAAGGCGGGACTCACCTTCGCGAGTGCTCTGCGCAGCATTCTGCGGTGCGATCCCGATGTCGTTCTGCTCGGTGAGATTCGCGACCACGAGACCGCCCAGATCGCTATCGAGGCAGCGCTCACCGGGCACCTCGTGCTCTCCACCCTGCACACCAATAACGCACCGAGCGCGATCACGCGTCTCACCGAAATGGGAATCGAACCCTTTCTCGTGGGCAGCGCGCTCGACTGCGTCGTCGCCCAGCGCCTGGCCCGCCGCTTATGCGAACGCTGCAAAATTCCGGACCTTCGGAGCCGGGAGCAGCTCGCGCACCTGCGATTTCCGCTCGAACCGGAGCTGGCGCTGCCCGTCATCTATCAAGCGAACGGATGCGCCAGCTGCTCCAATACCGGCTACCGTGGGCGGCTTGCCGTGCACGAGGTGATGACGGTGACCGAGGAGATCGAACGGCTGTGCGTGGCGCGTGCGTCGAGCGCGGAGATCGCGCACACCGCCCAGGAGCAGGGAATGGTCAGCCTCCGGGACGATGGCTGGGCCAAAGTCGGGCTCGGGTTCACCTCGGTGGACGAAATTCTGCGAGTGGTCGCTTAGGTCGAAAGGACAGTCACGATGAGTCAGGAAATTTACGAGATTCCGGTCACGCCGCCGGGCGTCGCTGCGGAAAGCTGGCCGCTCGACGACCCCGATCTTGACGTCGGGCCGGACCCCGCGCTGGTCGCGGCGCTGCGCGAGGTTGTCGTTCAGAGCGCCTCCGACCTGCACGTGACGGTGGGGGCGCCGCCGTGCATCCGCCTCGACGGCGGGCTGCGGCCGATTGCCGGCGCCGCGGTGTGGAAGCGTGACAAGGTCGCCACGGCGTTGTTCAGCCTGCTGACCCGCGAGCAGCGGCGCCAGTTCGAAGAGGAACTCGAGCTCGACTTCGCCTACACGACCGCGGGAGCCCGGTTCCGGGTGAATTACTTTCAGCAGCGTGGGAGCGTAGGTGGTGCTTTTCGCCTGATTCCCGGGGCGATCAAACAGCTCGGCGAGCTCGGTGTGCCCGATGCTGTGGCCCAGTTCGCTCAGCTGCCCCGAGGCCTGGTGCTCGTGACCGGTCCCACCGGATCAGGTAAGTCGACGACCCTGGCCGCGCTCATCGACCTGGTCAACCGCACCCGGGCCGACCACATCGTCACGGTGGAAGACCCGATCGAGTTTCTGCACCAGCACCAGAAATCCCTGATCAACCAGCGTGAGGTCGGCCACGACACCCATAGTTTCGCATCCGCTCTCAAACACGTGCTGCGTCAGGACCCCGATGTGATTCTTATCGGTGAATTGCGCGACCTCGAGACGGTCTCGGTGGCCCTGACCGCGGCCGAGACCGGCCACCTCGTGTTCGCGACCCTGCACACCCAGGATGCCGCTCAGACCATCGACCGGGTCATCGACGTGTTTCCGCCGTACCAGCAGGGGCAGGTGCGGGCCCAGCTCGCTGCGACCCTGCAGGGCGTCGTCTGCCAGGCATTGGTGAAGAAGGTCGGCGGCGGCCGGGTCGTCGCGACCGAAATTCTCATCGTCACGCCAGCCGTCGCCAACCTCATTCGCGAGGGCAAGACCTACCAGATCGCCTCCGCCATGCAGGCCGGACGAGCCCTGGGCATGCACACTATGGACCAGCACCTCGCCGAACTCGTCAACGCCGGGTCGATCACCCGCAAGGCCGCTGAAGACAAGGCGCAGGACCAGGAGAGCCTCGCCCAACTGATACGCAAATCGGACAGCAGCGACCTCGCCGCCGGGCCGTCGGGGTTTGACGGCATCGACTTCGGCGACTCGTACTCCAACCGGGAACAGCAATGACCGCCAGTGGTGTTTTCGCGTACAAGGGCCGCACCGCGGTCGGCAAGATCGTCACCGGTCGACTGGATGCCGCCTCCGAGAACGCCGCAATGCAGCGCCTGCGCGGCATGGGGCTCGCGCCGATTTCGGTGGCTGAGGTCAACGTGGGTACCGGGCTCAAACGAGAAGTGCGCATACCCGGTTTCAGCAAGGGAATCGGGCTGAAGGACCTCGCCGTCATGAGTCGACAGATGGCGACCATGACGAGTGCCGGGCTGTCCCTGCTGCGTACCCTGAACATCCTTTCGGAGCAGACCGAGAACCCTCAACTTGCCCGCATTCTGGCGACCATTCGCACCGAGGTGGAGACCGGGTCGTCGCTCTCCGAGGCGATGATGAAACACGCCGCAGTGTTCCCCCCGATCATGATCAACCTCGTGCGGGCCGGGGAGACCGGCGGTTTTCTTGAAAGCTCACTCACCTCGGTGGCCGCCAACTTCGAGTCGGAGGTGAAATTACGCGACACGATCAAGTCCGCGCTCGCGTACCCGGTCGTGGTGCTCATCATGGCCGTGCTTGCTGTAATCGGCATGCTGATCTTCATCGTGCCGGTGTTTGAGAAGATGTTCGCGGGCCTCGGCGGGGAGTTGCCGCTGCCGACCCAGTTTCTCGTAGTGCTGTCGAAAATGATGGTCTGGCTCGGGCCGCTGCTGCTCGTGCTCGGCGCCGCCTGTGCGTTCTGGTGGCGCACCAACAAGAACACCGAAGCGGTTCGTCGCCGGGTCGACCCGTTCAAGCTCAAGTTGCCGGTGTTCGGGCCCTTGCTCATGAAGCTCGCCATTGCGCGGTTCAGCCGAAACTTCTCGACCATGATCGCCGCCGGCGTACCCATCTTGCAGTCGCTGGCCATTGTCGGCGAGACAAGCGGAAACTGGGTTATTGAATCCGCGCTGCGCAAAGTGGCCGAGTCGGTGCGCCAAGGCGGGTCGATCGCCGGGCCGCTGGCACAGGCGCCGATCTTCCCACCTATGGTCGTGCAGATGATCGCCGTCGGCGAAGACGCCGGCGCCCTCGAGCAGATGCTCGCCAAGGTTGCTGACTTCTACGACCAGGAGGTGCAGGCCACCACGGAACAGCTCACGGCACTCATCGAGCCGCTGATGATCGCGTTCATCGGAGTGGTGATCGGCGGCATGATCGTCGCCCTCTATCTGCCCATGTTCAGCATCTTTGAATACGTGAAATAGCCGGTCTGGGATTGCTGGCATAAGTTTTCGTGATGGCCCCCAATTAAGGGTAGAAAACCGTAAGATCAGATCTAGTGAGAGTGTGGCATTCTCCATATTCCCACTTTCCCACGCCCACAGCAGATCCACAGCATAAGGAAACCACGCTCATGATCCGACCTCTAATCCACCGCACCCTGCACGCACTCTCCCGCACCCGCACGGCGATTCGAGAACGGCAACAGGGCTTCACCCTCATCGAGCTGCTCGTGGTCGTGCTCATCATCGGCGTGCTCGCCGCCGTGGCGATTCCGATCTTCCTCAACCAGCAGGAGGGCGCCAAGGACAGCGCCGTCAAAGCCCAGATCACCCAGGCGAAGACCGCCGTTGTCGCCGAGATGGTCACCAAGGGATTCCCGGCGAGCCTCGATGTCGCGAGCGCGTACACCGAGAGCAAAGAGGTCGTCGTCGTGCTGACCGGGTCGGCCACCGCCTTCTGCATCGAGGGAACATTTAAGGATTCCGATCACTCCTTCGCCATTGATGACAACGGCGCCGCACTCGAAGGCACCTGTAGCGCCGCCTTCCTCGCGGGTCCGTAACCGCGCTGTCGTTACCCATTTATGAAAAGGGGCAACCATGCCCACGCGGCTGAAACGCAACCCGAAACCGTGCAGCGAAAGCGGCTTCGGAGTGGTCGAAATTGTCGTGGCCATGTTCCTCATCGGGCTCTTAGCCGTTGCCTTTCTGCCGATTCTCGTGCAGAGTGTGCGCGTCTCCGACACGAACGTGACCATCGCCGAGGCGACTCAGGTCGTGGCCCAGCAGCTGGAGCGGGTCGGGGCTGCCGGGTCGAGTTGCTCGGCGGTCAAGGCCGTCACCGCGAGTGTTCCGGCGGCGGTGGAAACGAAACGTGGTTTCCTGCAACCGCACTTGAGGCTCAACCTGCCGTCTACCGACGTCTGCGCCGAGCCGTACCTACGCGTCGTACAGATGAGGGTGTGGGCATCGTTCGTGGGGTCGAACGACGAGCTGGCCGCCGCGGAAACCCTCATTCTGTTGGACGCGCCATGACTTGCTGCGCGACGTCAGCTTCGGGCCCTCTGGACTCGGGATACACCTTGATCGAACTTCTTGTCTACATGAGTTTTACCGTCGTGGTACTCACGATCATCGGCGGCATGCTGATCAGCTCGGTGGGAACAGAACGGGACGTGCGCAGCACGACCGAGGCGACCAACCTCGGACAGCTGATTAGTCGGTCAGTGCAATCAGGGGTGAGAAACGCCTCGCAGGTCTCGCTGCAGAGCATCGACGACACCCAGTTTCTGGTGGCGCGAACCGCGGGCGGCGCCACCTCCGTGGTCTGGTCGTGCCAGGCATGGTTCTACACTCCGGCTGACGGTGGCTCGCTGTACACGAAGCGCACTTCACCGGCAAGTCTCATCACCGCACCCGTCTCTGGTGATCTGGGTAGCTGGATCAAGTTGGGCGACGGCGTCAGCACGACCGGTGCGGCGGTCTTCGGCGGGGTAAACGACCGCATCACCGTAGCCCTCACCCTCGACGCCGGCGCGCAAAAACCCGTGGTCGTCAACACGACGGTGACGCCGCGCACACTCGCAACGATTGGTGAACCATGCTTATGAGACGCGACGGTGCCAGCGCTGAGGACGGCAGCGCACTCATGGCGGTGATCGGTGTCATGGGCGTGATGATCGTGATCACCCTCACACTGACCGCGGTCACTCTAAACGCGCTGGATTTCACTGAAAGCACCCGCGCCTCGGTGCAATCGGTGGCGGCCGCCGAAAGCGGTGTCAGCGCGGCCGAACTTAGTTTGACCCAGGGCATCTGCTGGCCCAGCTACTCTCGATCCTCGCCACAATTCACAGCCGAGGTGGCATATTCCCTGAGCTCGACCGACAACGTATGGGTGGCGGGCTGCCCCGCCGCCGGCGTCGCGGCTGTGCGCTTGCGCGTTGAGTCAACCGGAAGCTCGCTGACCGGGTCGGCGTCGGATAGGACTCGAGTTGAGGCGATCTTCGAGTACGAGTCAGCCGTCTCCCCGGGCGTGCAGCCGAGCGGCGCGGCCATGTATCTCTATGGCGGTGTCGTGTTCATGAACAATGCCGACCTGCTCGTGGCCGAGTCGGGTCGGGCGGCCATCCAGGTAAAGAACGGAGACGTATCGTGCTCCAATAACACGGTGATCGAGGGTGATGTAGTCGTCTCGACCGGCAGCCTCAATATCGGCGGATGCTCCATCGAGGGTAACGCGTGGGCCACCGGTGCCGCGACGCTCGGCGCCGTAACGGGCAACCTCACCGCGGCGAGCGTGAATCTGACGGAGGCCGAACGGGCCAGCAGGATCGGCGGTGTCTACACGCGCTATACCGTCGGAACACCGATTCCCATGGTGCCGCCCTGGGTCGATCTCGACTACACACCGAGCGACTGGATCGACGCAAGCGGAGTGCCGTATAAAGTCGCGACAATCGGGGCTGGCTGCACCATCGACGCAACGACCCTCTCTGCAGCCGCGAACGGTGGCAGACCCGTCATCATCAACGCCCTGGCTGCGTGCCCTTCTGGTGTCACCGCCGCCGGTACGGTAAAGCTCAGCTCCGATGTCGTGATTTTCGCCGACAAATTCACTTTCGTCAACAACGTGCATTTTCAGTCCTCGTCGACATCTCGACATAAAGTCTGGTTCATCACGCCCGACCGGGTGGCCGACCACCTGCCCACCTGTGGCGCGTCGCAAGGCGACTTTGTGATGAAGAACAGTTTCACGGTAGCGCCCACACTCGACGCCATGACCTACACACCCTGCCGGTTCAACGCCATGAATAATTTCGAGTGGCGCGGCCAGCTCTATGCGAACGGGGCCAACGACTTCAAGAACAACACCCGGTTCGAATCGGCGCCGCTCGGCCTGCCGGGAATCGACCTCGACACGGGCACGGTGACCGGAGGCGGCTCGGCTGGCGCTGTTCCCCGGCTGGGAAACATGACGTCAATGAGGGACCTGAGTAATGGATAGCACACCGTGACGCGCCACGTCGTTGGCATCGACATTGGCCGGGCTTCGCTGCGGGCGGTCGAACTGGCCGATGCTGACCGGGAACAGCCGACCATTGTGCGATTCCATGAGGAGGCGTTGCCCGACGGCGCAGTGGGACGCGGCGAGGTACTCGAACCCAACACGGTCGCCTCGCAGCTGAAACGGTTGTGGGCGGGCGGCAAATTCACCAGCAGGAATGTCGTCATCGGTATGGGAAACCATCGGGTGGTTGCTCGAGACCTGACCGTTCCGGCGCAGTCGATTCGGAGCATCCGTGAGGCGTTACCGTTTCAGGTGCAGGATCTGCTTTCCGTTCCGGTGTCTGAGGCCCTGCTGGACTTTTATCCGATCAAGGCCGTTCCCGGCGATGGCCAGTCGGGGCCGCAGCTCAACGGACTGCTGATCGCCGCGGTGAAGGAAGTGGTTTTGCGAAACGTTCGGGCGGTGCAGTTGGCCGGGCTCAACCCGGTCGCGGTCGATTTGATTCCGTTTGCCCTCAGCCGTGCCATTCGTCGGGGCCGCCCCACCGACGATGTGGTTGCGCAGATCGACGTCGGAGCCGGGACAACGAGCATCGTGATCACCGCGTGCGGAGTGCCCCAGTTCGTGCGGCTCATTCCGGCCGGCGGTGACGACCTCACCCAGGCACTCAGCGCGCGGCTCGACCTGCCCGTCGATCAAGCGGAGGCCCTTAAACGCGCCTCCAGCATCGGCTCAAGTGGGCCGCTCCCGGGCGGGTCAGCGGATGCCGCTGGGCCGGCCGATATCGCGGCGATCGCCGGGCTCGTCATTCACGAGGGCGTGAGTGAACTGCTCGCCAGCCTGCGGAACACCGTGAACTACTTCATCCACACCCGGAGCGACCTGCCCGTGACCCGTGTCGTTCTCACCGGGGGCGGAGCACGGCTCGGCGGGTTCGCCGCGCAACTCGCCGAACTCACCCGACTGCCGGTCGCACCGCCGAACCCGACCGGCGGCCTCGCCGTTGGTCGAGGAGTCGACACCGAGCGGCTGGCGAATTCAGGCGGCGACTATCTCGTCGCCCTCGGCCTCGCACTGGGACGCACACCATGAGTGCGCCGAAGACAGATCACGACCCGGTCATCGGCGGTGACCCCCGGGTCGATCTGCTGCCGCCCGAAATCACGGCGGAACACAAAGGGCGCAGGCTGCGGCGGGGCCTCGCCGTCGCGGTCGTCGCGGTCGTGCTCGTCACGGGCGCCGGCATCGCGGCCGCCACCTGGGAAGCCGCGCGTAGTCAGGCCAGCCTCGCCGTCGTGCAGACGCGCACGACCGAACTCCTGGCGGCGCAGAGCGAATACATCGAGGTGCGCCGGGCGCAGGAGGACGTCGACGCGACCATCGCGGCCCGCCGGCTGGCGACATCCGTTGATATCGACTGGACCGATTATCTGCAGCAGATTCGCGCTCGACTGCCCGGCGACGTCGTGATCGGCGCCGTGGTGCTGGACGCGGGTTCGCCGTGGGTGCCGTACGTGCAGGCGAGTGCGCCCTTACAGCCGAGTCGCGTGGCGACCATCAGCCTCACCCTGACCAGCCCGACCCTGCCGAGTGTTCCCAACTGGCTCGACGCGATGGCGACCCTGCCCGGGTACGCCGACAGCGCACCGACCCGGGTGGCGTTGCTCGACTCCGGTGCGTACGAGGTGAGTCTCACGCTGCACGTCAACGCCGAGGCGTTCTCCAACCGATTCGCAGAAGCCGAGGTGAGCCAGTGACGACGACAAAGTGGTGGCTGGTGGGGGCGATGCTCGTCATCGCGCTCGTCGTGCTGGCCGGGTTCACCTTGGGGATATCGCCCAAGCTGGAGGAGGTGGGCGTGACCCGCGCGACGCGAACCGCAGCCCTCGCCCAGAACGAGGTCTACGAACAGCAGCTCGCGGCCCTGCAGCGTGAATTCGACGGCCTTGAAACGGTGCAGGACGAACTTGCGGTATTGCGGGCGGCGATCCCGGAGGGTGCGGCGCTGCCGGCTCTTATCGGCCAGCTCGATGCCATTGCCGGTCGCACGTCGGTCACTGTGACTGAGTTCACGTCGGCCGACGCGATGCCCTATGTGCCGGTCGTGCCCGCGGCCGACACGATCGCGCCTGACTCGACGGCGCCCGATTCGACGGCGCCCGATTCGACGGCGCCCGACTCGACGGTGCCCGGCACGACCGCGCCCGACACCGACGCCGCTGGTTCAGCGGCGCCGAGCCCGCTGGTGACCGCGGAGAATTTTATCGCCGTGCCGGTCACGATCTCGGTCACTGGAAGTTTCGACGCCGTGCTGGAATTTCTTGACGGCGTGCAGAACGGGCAGCGTCTGCTGACGGTTACCTCGTTCAGTTCTGGCACGCCCGCTGCTGACACTCCCAACCGGGTGACGGGCCAGATCGCGGGGATTGTCTATGTGCTTCTCAACGTGGGCTGAGGTCTGCGCTGAATGAGGTGCGTGCGTGCGTGCGTTCGACCGGACGAACGGTTTCGTATTGGTCGGTCGGATAGTCGGCTGGAACGTGCGCCCACATGCGCGGGTTGGCCTGCAGGGTGATTCTCCTGCCGGCAACCAAGAGAAGGTGCTGACGATGGCGTCAACCAATGCACTCTTTTTCCCCAGACAAGCGGGTACGACCGGAGCCCATTACCCCCATTATGGGGGTGTGCCATTTCCCCGAGTGGGTGACAGGGTCGAGTGTCGTGGTTAGGCTTAAACGTGAGACCGGCTGAGTCTTTGCGAGCCAACACAAAGACGCACCATGGAAACAAAGCAGGTCGGGGGAGCGATGGGTAGGCGGCTTCCTTCTGCTCCGCCCGTTTTGTCGGGCTACACCTACGTGCGCCCCCTCGGCACCGGTGGATTTGCCGACGTTTTTCTCTTCGAACAGAACATGCCTCGCCGTTCCGTTGCGGTCAAAGTGCTGCTGCAGGACATCGTCAACGACGACGTGCTGCGCTCGTTCAACGCCGAAGCGGACGTCATGGCGCGGCTCAGCTCGCATCCGTCTATTCTCACCGTGTACAACGCCAGCATCTCTGCCGATGGCCGCCCGTACCTGGTCATGGAATTCTGCCCCGGCTCCTATTCGTCGCGAGAACGCGCAGTAGCGCTGCCGGTAGCGACCGTGCTGAGCGTTGCCGTGCGCATCGCCTGCGCCCTCGAGACGGCGCATCGTTCCAAGGTGCTGCACCGTGATATCAAGCCATCCAATATTCTCACGACCACATTCGGCGGCCCGGTGCTCGGTGACTTCGGCATCGCCGCCTCCCTGGCCGGCGGCGCTCGCGACGAGCTGTTCGCAATGTCGCTGCCCTGGAGCGCACCGGAGGTCGTCGACGAACGCACCAGCGGCACGGTAGCAACCGAGGTCTGGTCATTCGGCGCCACCATCTACTCGCTGCTGGCCGACAGGGCGCCGTTCGAACTGCCCGCGGGGTCCAACGGGTCGCGCGCGCAACTGAAACAGCGCATTGGCCGAGCGAAATTCACCAGCATCGGGCGAGCGAATGTTCCCGCCTCCCTCGAGAGTGCCCTCGCCCGCATGATGAGTCGCGATCCCGCGGCCCGCCAGGCGAGCATGCTCGAATGTGCCTACGACCTGCAGCGCGTGGAGCGGGACCTCGGACTGCCCCTCACCGCGCTGGAGGTAGCCGACGAAGCCTGGGCATCTGCTGGTGCACCGGTGGACTTTGACAACCACGAATCGCGCGGCGCTGTCATCTCTGATGTCATTGTTCCCACCCTGCGCCCTGGCCCCCGGCGCAGCGCGCGCCTTCCGGCGTCCCCGACCCGCGAAGGTACCCTGCTCGGCGATCACGACACCGGGCGCACGCGATTTACGCCGCTCAGGCTGAGTCTGCTCCTGTCTGGCGCTGTCGTCGCCGGCATCGGCGGCACCATCGGTGCCCTCGTGATCGCCGGTGTGATCTGATGGGCGGGGTGTTCTGATGGCCGGCAAACGGGCTCGTCGTCGCCTGCCCGGGCTCTCGAAGGCTCGCCTTGGTGTGATTCGCATTGCAGCGGTCGCCGCGATCGGGGCGTTGCTGGCCACGGTGGCGATCGTCGCTGATGGTTTCGATGTGAAGCAGACGCCAGTGAACGCGAGTTCGATCTGGGCATTGCAAAGCGGCGACGGCAACCGGTACGCCCGCGTCAACACCGACCTGGGCGAACTGGACACCGTGAAAACAGTGCCAGCACCCAGCGAACTGGTGCAAACCGATTCCACCGTGCTGCTCTTCGCCCAGAACAACGAAAAAGTGGTCGACGTGAGCCTCGCGGCACCGATCAACCTCGGCGACGACGCGGGCGATTACGACAACACGCCGGCCGGAACCCGCACCATCGTGTCGTCGAGTTCCTGGGTCGGCTACCTCACGACCGCGGGAGCGGTCTTGGCCGGGGCAGTCGGCGCTGGGGAAGAGCCTCGCTCAGTGAACCCCTACGCCGACGACGAGGTCACCCCGGGCGAGCTGCCACGCGCGTACCGCTCCGACGCCATCGCGATCACGCCTGACGGGGTGCTCTACAGCTACTCCAGCGCGGCAGAAAGCATGCTGCGCTATTCCATCGTTGACGACAAGATTCTCGGCGAGGACGCTGTCACCGACGGTCCGGCCGAACCCGGAAGTCAGCTGAGCGTCGTCGGTGACAGCTGGGCGTTGCTCAGCGTGGCCGGTGACGAACTGTGGCTGGCCGGCCAAAACGCACCGGTCGCGACTGACCTGAGCGAACTGGCCGTGCTGCAACGCCCGAGCACCGCCGCCGACGACGTGCTTATCGCCGACCAGACCGGCCTGGTCGCCTTTGCCCTGACCGACGGTGCCCGTACCGAACTGGTCGGCAATTCCGAGACGGTACTCGGGGCTCCCGCTGCGCCGACCCCTTTTAAAGGAGAGCGCTACGCCGCCTGGCTACCCGCTTCCGGTGCCGGCGGCACCCTGTTTAGCGAGAACGGCGGCGAATCCGTTCTCAGCTACGGCGCGGTCACTCCGAACGGCGACGCCGCGCCCGCGTTTCGTGCCAACGAGTCACTCCTGATTCTCAACGACACCCAGAGCGGATGGGTGTGGACCGTTCCCGGCGGCGCATTGGTCGCGAGTTCCCAGGACTGGACCCTGGCCGCCGCCGAAGAGCCCCAGCGCCAGGACAACGTAGAAGAAGCCTCCGAAGTCGTCGAACCGAAGGCCCCCGTGGCCGTGCCGGATTCTTTCGGCGTGCGCGTCGACCAGCTCGTTCCGCTGCCGGCGTTGCTCAACGACCACGACGCCAACGATGACGTGCTGAGCGTCGTGCCGGCCTCGGTCACCGGCCTCGATCCCGATTTCGGCACAATCACCGTCACGGATCAGAACCAGGCACTTGCCGTGCAGGTAACCCCCGGCGCCAGCGGCTCGGCAACTTTCAACTACGCCATCACCGACGGCTCCCGTACCGGCGGCCTCGATTCGCCGTCGACCACGGTCACTCTCACCGTGCACGGCAACGATGTGAACACGGCGCCGGTCTGGTGCGGTACCGACGGCTGCCTGCAAGACTGGCCGAGCCCAGAGGTGCAACCGGGCGGAACAGTGACCGTGCCGGTGCTGCCCGGCTGGGTCGATCCCGACGGAGATCCCATTTTCGTCGCATCCGCTGTCAACACCACAGACATCGGCTCGGTTAGCGTAACGCCGACCGGCGTGCTCGTCTACAAGCACCCGAATGCGGCCGAACAGTCCGCGCAGTCGGCCACGATTCTGGTGCGCGTCTCCGACATCCATGGCGCTTCGACCGAGAAGGTACTCACCATCGTGGTCACGCCAACGCCGCGGCTCACGGTCGAACCCTTCGCGCTGCTCGCGTCGGTGAACGAGCGGCTCACGGTGAACCCGGCCGAGCACATCTCGGGAGCTGCCGGCCTGTACCGCGTCACCTCGGCGACGACCCCGTCGAGCGCCGAGGGGTCGACCGTGAGCATTACCGCGAACGGCACCGCCATCGACTTCATTGCGACCACGATCGGCAACTACACGGTTAGCCTCACCATCGCCGACGACGTAGCCGAGGTCGTATCGCTCGTGCGCATTTCGGTGGTGTCAGCGGATGCTCAGGCCCTCACCACGTCACCGGTGACGGTTTTCGTGCGACCCCAGGCCGACACCAGCGTTGACGTCTTCACCGCCGTCTCCAACCCGGCCGGACGTGTGCTGTTGCTCGGCGAAGCCATTCCCGAGACCGCACTCGGTGCTTCGCTCAGCGTCGACGTCGTCGGGCAAAACATTTTGCGGGTGCGCGGCTCCACCGCCGACGAACGGCCGGGCAAGCTCGGCACCGTGCGCTACACCGTGTCGGACGGCACCGAAAATCCGCTCTATACCGTGCGCGGCGAGGCCACCGTCTACCTGCTCGCGGCATCCGTTCCGCAGGCTCCGATCGCCAGAAACGACAGCGTCTCGGTGCGGGTCGGTGCCCAGATCGACATTCCGGTGCTCAACAACGATGTGGCGCCCGACGGCAACATCGTGATGCTCAACGCCGGGTCCGTGCAGAACCGCAGCGACCGTGGCCTCGCCTTCGCAGCTGGCGTCGAACTGCGTTACCTCGCCCCCGACGAACCGGGCAGCTACGAGCTCGCCTACAGCGTGTACACCGCTGGCGCTCCCGAACTCATCGACTCGGCCGTAGTCTCGGTGGAGGTGCTCGCCAACGGCGAGAACACGGCTCCGCAGCCGCACACCCTCTACGGTCGGGTACTGTCGGGCGAGACGATCGAGATTCCCTTCAACAGCTTCGGCACCGACCCCGACGGCGATACCGTCGTGCTCGATCGGGTGCTGACCCAGCCGGCGCGCGGCACGGCCTCGCTCAATGCCACCGGGGATGCCATCGTCTTTTCCAGCCCACGCGACTATCACGGCGCCATCGAATTTCAGTATCGCGTGCGCGACACCGCCGGGTCCGCCGGCGTCGCTCTCGTGCGCATCGGCGTGCTCGACCAGCGTTCCAATCCGAGCCCGATCACCTTCAGCGACTACGTCGAGGTGCAGGCAGGGCCGGGCAACCAGGTCGTCGTTTTTCCCGCCGCCAACGACATCGAACCCGGCGGCGGCAGCCTGACCCTGAGTGCGGTCACCCCCGACGCGGCGGTCGGCACCGATGAGTATGACGCCCTGGCGCAGCGCATCGACTCCGTCACCGATGAACGAGTGGTATTCACGGCCGGCGACGAACCGGGCCTACTCACCTTCGTGTACTCGGTGACCAATGCCAACGACGACGTCGGCCAGGGCCTCATCGTGGTCAAGGTTGTGCGTACCTCGGTGCCCGACTATCCGATCGTGATCGACACGACCCTGACCCTTGACGAACGAGA
Organism: Cryobacterium sp. Y29; assembly: GCF_002929825.1. GTDB lineage: Bacteria > Actinomycetota > Actinomycetes > Actinomycetales > Microbacteriaceae > Cryobacterium. The sequence goes on along the minus strand of NZ_PJJN01000034.1, from coordinate 201,224 downwards.
CGGGTTCCCGAACGGCATCGACGTGGTCACCGACAAGGTGTCCTGGAACTCTGGTGATGTTTCTGACCTCACCCTGACTCTGTGGGGTGACCACCCGGGCCTCGACGTGTCCGGCTGGAAGATCAGCGGCGACGTTCCCGACGAAGGACTGCTCGCACCGTTCGCCGTGACCGGACCAAATTTTCAGGGTGTCGTAGTGACTACCTATGGGTTCCTGCGCATTCCGGCGAAGGATGCGACCATCATCGCGCTCAAAAAAGTAAACGTCGACCAAAACGTGCGGGAAGACGCCTCCGTCAGCTTTGATCTGACGAGCCTCGTATCGATTCCCGCTGATTCCACGCTGGAACTGCAGCGCACCGGCATCCGTTCGTCGGGGGAGCGGGGCAACGCGACGTGTACGTTCGACTCCGGCACGACGGTCACCTACACGGCCGGTTCCGACGCTCCGTGGACCGACTCCTGCACGGTACCGGCCCGCATCGACGGGCAGAAGGACTACACGCAGCTGGTCGTGCCGATCGTGGTGGAGCCGCTCGACCCCCAACCGGAACTGCGGCCGGCGGCGCTCACTGCAAGCCCCGGCTCGGAAGTCATTCGTTACGACCTCAGCCACATGGTCGAATGGCAAGGCAAGGATGACGTGCCGGCACTGACCTTTACGATCAACTACTCGTCTGACCAGTTCACCGTGACGCAGGACGGCTCGATTCTCACGATCAGTGTCGCTGACAACGCCGTGGCCGGCCGCGAGGCAGCGGTCACGGTGAGCCTGTCGAGCCACCGCGAGGCGATTGCGGCGGCGCTCGTACTCAAGGTGGGCCCGGCGCCGAGCGAACTACCCAAGGGCGGCACCGTGGCGACGACCTGCACCCAATCGTCGGGATCGAGCTGCTCGATTGCGGTCGTCGGCACCGCCGGCGAGGTCAACCTCTACCGGGGCACCCCACTTGAACTGGTCTCCGTCACTGCCCCGAGTACCTGCGTGGGAGTGTCGTTCGCGGTCGAGAATTTGCGAAACGTGCGGGCCACCTGGTCTGGTGACACCGCCGGCGGGGTCTGCGAGGCGAGCTTTGTGGTGCGCGACGCCCAGGGCAAGCTCAGCGCCGGAAGCCGCAACGGGGTGGTAACGGTTGACCTGCGGGGCTACCCGAAGGCGCCGAACGCCGTGGCCCAGATCGCCTACGACGACCGAACAATCACACTCTCGGTCAGTCCCGGCGCTGCCAACGTCGCCTACCCGGCCTTGGCGGGTTTCAACCTGTACCGCAACGGTGCGTCGGTCGGCCGCTGCGACGCGTCGGGAGACTGCAGCGTGATCCGAACGACCGCGAATGGCCAGAAAGACCGCTACGAGGCGAAAGCCGTGAACGCCGTCGGTGAATCGCGCAGCGCCGTCAGCGTGACGGCGTGGTCGTATGACACGCCGGGCATGGGCGAGCTCGCGGCCGAACCGGTCTTCCAGCAAGGCACCACGAGCGCGTCGACCGGTGCCGTCTCCGTGACGATCGAGAACAACGACCCATCAACCAACCGTTACAGCGTCAACGGCAGGGAACAACGGGTTCAGACGCCAGGTACCGGAACGACCGAGCTCACCCTCGCGCTTCGTGTCGGCAACCAGACCGTGACCGTAACCCCCCTCAGCCGGAATGACCAGCCCGCTGGCAGCGGCCCGACCGAGGAGACGACGTCTCAGGCCGTGCGCGTTGCCGGATCGCCCGAGATTACCAGTGCCGGTTCGCTGAGCTCGCAAAACCGGTCGATCATCGTTCGAGACGCCCGGTTTGACGCGAATTTCAGCGCACTGCCAGCAGACGTGCTGTACGTGGCCTCGCTCACCGAGGGTGCAAGCTGCAGACTCACTCCGGCCGGCTTCACCTCGGCTGGAGCGACCACCTCGGACGATCCCACAATCGGTAATCTCGCCCAGCACAAGAAATACTTTGTGACGCTCTGCTATTCCAACGGCTACGGCGTCACGATGGCCAACGCCGGAGCGATCACCACGTGGGAGGCGCCGGCAGGCCCGGGCGACGGCGAGTACACCTACCTGGTGGCGCCGCCGGCTAATGGCCAGTACCTGATCGAGGCGCCTACGTCGTCGGCGCCGGTGCCGACCGGCTTCAGGACCGACTTCGAGCGTTTCGACGAGACCACCGGCTCGACCGTTTTCGGCGCCGACCCTGGTATCCGCGTGCGGTACTGCCTGAGCGCCGATTCAACCCTGTGCAGCGAGTGGTCAACGGTCACGGCAGTCGACCCCAACCGCGCCTGGCAAGTGGAGTACGCGGTGCCGAGCCTGAATAACAACGGATGCGGCGCCGGCGGCACCCTCAAAGTTGCCATGGACGCGACCTCCGCCGGGCTGGCTGAGGCCCGGGTCACCTCCGCCTTCTACAACGTGCCGGATGAAAATGGGCCGCGGTGGAGCGAGTACCCGGGCGATGTGGTTCCCGTCGATGCCACCCAGGTCAAGGACGTGGCCTGGACCCTCACCTGGCAGGCACCCGAAACCTCCGGTCTCGACGAGGTAGCCGGCACGACCACACCCACCCCTGTCGACTGTACGTCCAGCCTGCCGACACCGACACCGACACCGACACCGTCTCCGACACCGTCTCCGTCTCCGACACCGACTTCGTCTTCGACTCCGTCTCCGTCTCCGTCTTCGACACCGACTTCGTCTTCGACTCCGTGACACTGAAAGAGCTACACACATGACAATCACCCCGGAACAGGCAGACTGGTTCACCGCGACCTTCACGATGATGGTCGACAACGTGGAGCAGGTCGTCCTCGGCAAGCGCCACGTGATCGAACTCGCCTTCACCGCGATGGTCAGCGAGGGGCACCTACTGCTCGAGGACTACCCGGGCACCGGCAAGACCTCGCTCGCCCGAGCCATGTCGCAGACCGTGCAGGGTGTCTCCACCCGTATTCAGTTCACCCCCGACCTGTTGCCCGGCGACGTGACCGGCATCACCGTCTACGACCAGAAGACCGGCGAGTTCGAGTTTCACAGCGGACCCATCTTCGCCAATGTCGTACTCGCCGACGAGATCAACCGGGCCAGCCCGAAGACCCAGTCGGCGCTGCTCGAAGCGATGGAAGAGGGCAACGTCACCATCGACGGCGTCACCCGCTCCACCGGGGTACCGTTCCTCGTCATCGCCACCCAGAACCCGATCGAGCAGGCCGGTACCTACCGGCTGCCAGAAGCCCAGCTCGACCGGTTCATGATGAAGGCCTCGCTCGGCTATCCCGACCTCGCCTCGACTATTCGCATTCTCGAAGGCACCGCTGACGTGCGCCACGAACTTGCCCCGGTCATCACCCCGCAGGCGCTCGTGAGCATGAGCGACATTGCGCGCTCAGTGTTCGTGAACCCGCTCGTCTATGACTACATCGGCCGCCTGGTCGAGGCCACCCGCGACGCCCGCCAGGTGCGCATGGGCGTCAGCGTGCGCGGCGCCCGGGCCCTCACCAAGGCCGCCAAAACTTGGGCCGTCGCCCACGGCCGCACCTTCGTCACCCCCGACGACGTCAAGGCCCTCGCCGACCAGGTGTTGGCACACCGCTGCGTGCTCGACCCCGAGGCCGAGTTCGATGGCGTCACCGCGAGCGCCGTCATTGGCCAGATTCTGCTGAACGTCGTTCCGCCCAGTCGGAGCGACCTGGCGTGAGCTTTCACACCGAATCGCGTCGCGCACGTACATCGACGCTGACGCGCGCTTCGACCCGGACCAGGTCTGCCACGCATACCCGGTACAGCACCACGCGCACGAACACGTCGACGACGTTGACCCTCGTGGGCGCTGTCGTGCTCTGGATGCGCGTGTTGCGAACGGTGCGAACCGGTGTGAAGGCATCCGTCGAATGGGTCGGCGAAACGGTTACACCGGCCGGCTGGGTGGTGGTCGCCACTGCCATCGTGCTGTTGCCGTTCGGCCTGGTCTTCGGCTGGACCGAGCTGATCGTCACGGGCTGTGTGGCGGTGGCCCTCATTCTCATCTCGCTGCCTTTTCTGGCCGGCGGCCGCGCCTATAGCGTGGATTTCGTCCTGCCGGTCGATCGGGTCGTGGCCGGTTCCGAGGTGCTCGGCACCCTCACCGTCACCAACGTCTCCAAACGGCTCGAGCTGCCGGGGCGCGTCGACGTTCCCATCGGCAAGGGGCTCGCGGATGTCTACGTGCCGCTGCTGCGCGCCGGCCAGGTTCACGAAGAGTATGTTCGCGTGCCGGCCTACCGCCGCGGGGTCATCGACGTGGGCCCGGTCACGACCGTGCGCAGCGACCCGCTCGGTGTGCTTGGACGCGAAGTTGCCTGGGCCGACGTCAACCGATTGTTCGTGCACCCGGTGACCGTGTCGATTCCGAGTACGAGCGCCGGTTTCGTGCGCGACCTCGAGGGCAACCCCACGAGCGATATCGTCGACTCCGACATCTCTTTTCACGCCATTCGCGAGTATGCGCCCGGTGACGGGCAGCGGCACATCCACTGGAAGTCCACCGCGAAGACCGGCAAACTCATGGTTCGACAGTTCGAAGAGAGCCGACGCTCACGCCTGGCCATCGTGCTGAGCCTCAATGCCACCGAATACGCCTCCGAGGATGAGTTCGAGATGGCGGTCAGTGCTGCTGGCTCGCTCGGCGTGCGGGCGATTCGCGATGGGCGGGACCTGGCCGTCGTGGCGAGCGAGGAGATCCCCGATATCGTGCGCAGCAGCATCCGTTCTGTGCGCAGCCTGAGCGTCGTATCGACGCGCACCCTGCTCGATGACCTCACCGCGATCGAAACCAGTCCACACGCGATGCACGTCGAAGACGTCTGCGTGCTCGCCGCGCAGGTGGTGCCCGATATTTCCATCGCGTTCGTGGTCTGCGGGTCCGCCATGACCGCGCGGCGATTGCAAGCCCTCACCCTCAAATTCGCCGGCAACGTGCAGGTCGTCGCTGTGCTGTGCAACCCCAACGAACAGCCAAGTTTTCGTGACCTGGCCGGCACCAGCGTGCTGACCATCGGCGTGCTCGACGACTTTCGCGCCCTGCTGAGCCGAAGAGCGGCATGAGCGCGCCCGTACAATACCGTGCCCACGTGATCAACGGCGTGTTCATCGTGGCGATGATGCTCGTTGCCGTCTGGGCGGCCTGGCCGATCTACCAGGCCACCAGCTACCTGATCATGGCGGCCGGAGCGGTTCTGACCGGGGTGGCGCTCGCTTGGCTTGGGGAGCGCTGTGGCTGGTCGTGGTTCACCGTGCTGCTCACCGTGCTCGGCGCCTACCTTGTGCTTGGAGTTCCGCTCGCGGTGCCGACCGCCCTCACGGGTATTGACGGCGTACTCGGTGGGCTGCTCGACCTGGTGACTGCCACGGTGTTCAGCTGGAAAGAGCTCGTCACCATTCAACTGCCGGTCGGCTCGTATCAGTCATTGCTCGCCCCGGCCTTTCTCCTGTTTCTCGGCGGCACGACGGCCGCGCTCTCGTTGGCCTGGCGCGGCGGCCGGCTCGTGGCCCTCGCCGTGCCGCTGATCTTTGGCGTACAACTGTTCGGCCTGGTCTTCGGATCGAGCGCTGTGAGCGTTCCGTTGACCGTGGTCGGGGTGAGCGTGCCGGCTCCGCGCGAAAGCCTGATCGGTCTGGCCGCTCTGCTGCTCGCCTTCGGCTTTCTGGCCTGGCGCACCCACCTGGCCCGAAGCGCGGCGCTCGCCCTGGCTGCCCGGACGACCGGGGTACGGCGCACCCTTGGCGGCCTCGGTGGTCGCATTCGTCGGGCCATTCTCGCCCTCGGGGTACTCGTGCTTGCCATCGGCATCACCCTCGGCGGACTCTCGGCCGTCGCGGCGACGCCGACCCGTGAGGTGCTGCGCAGCAGCATCGACCCGACCGTCGAACTGCGCGAGTACGTCAGCCCGCTCAGCCAATACCGCAGCTACTTCAGCGCCGAGCAGTACGACGCTGAGCTGTTCACGGTGACCGGCACTGCGGTCGACGACGGCACCGCCTCGCACGTACGCCTGGCCGTGCTCAGCTATTACGACGGTGAAGTCTTTCGGGTCGTGAACCCGGCCGACGGCGAGAGCGACCACACCACCGCCTTTGCTCGGCTGCCGCACTTGCGCGGCGTTAGCGCCGACAGCGACACCACCCGCTTCGACATTGCCGGGTACTCCGGCGTCTGGATGCCGGGGGTCGGCGGGCTGTCGAGCATCCGCTTTGCCGGTGATCGCGCTGCTGACCTGAGCGACGGCTTCTTCTACAACGCGGGTACGGCATCCGGAATTCAACTCAAAGCCCTCACCAACGGTGACCGCTACACGATCCTCTCCGAGCGGCAAGCGGATGCGACGGACCTGGCCGGTCTCGCCGGCCCGGCCAGCAGCTCGATCGATGACACGCTGATTCCGCAGAGCCTGGTCGATTGGGTCGACGCCCAGGCAATCACGCGTGATGGCGCCGGTTTGGCCGAACTGGTCACCCGCCTGCGCGAGCGCGGCTACCTCAGCCATGCTCTGACCGTGCCTGCGGTGGCTTCCTGGACCGCCGACCTCGGCGACTACCAGTTCTCGCCGAGCCTGTCGGGGCATTCGGTCGCCCGCATTGACGCGCTCTTCACCGCGCTGCTCGAGAAACAGAACAGCACGACCGCCAGCGAGAATTCCCAGCTCGTGGCTGGAGTCGGTGATGACGAACAGTTCGCCGTCGCTGCCGCTCTGCTCGCCCGTCACCTCGGATTTGCGTCTCGGGTGGTGCTGGGATTCACCCTCGGAGCGGCCGAGGCTGCTGATTCGGACGTACCCGGCGATTGCCTCGCGGGTGTCTGTTCGGGGCAGAACCTCGCGGCGTGGGTGGAGGTCGGCAACGGCGATGGCACCTGGGTCACCGTTGACGCGACCCCACAATTTCAGAACCCGCTCTCACCCATCGACGACACGATGCGCGACCCGCAGTACAACACCGAGGTCATCGCCGAGGGAGCGACCGAGCAGCGCGCGCCCGAGGCCAACCCCACCAGCGGCGAAGATCAGCAGGAACAGGATCCGGTTACCGGCCCCGACCTCGCTTGGCTGTTCGCGGCCCTCAAGATCGGCGGCATCAGCCTGGCCACACTGCTCGCGATCAGCACGCCGTTCCTGGTTATTCTCGGCGCCAAACTCAAACGCCGCCGTGACCGGGCGCGGGCTACCGACGTGTCGGCGCGGTTCGCCGGCGGCTGGGACGAATACATCGACGCCGCCGTCGACCGTGGCCTGGCAGACCAAGGAAGCATGACCCGGGTCGAGACGGCCGCGCACTACCAATCGGTCGGTGGCGCACAGCTCGCGACCCTGGCCGACCGGGCCGTCTTTGGCGAAACATCGCCGCAGGCCGCCGATAGCGACGCGTTCTGGGCACTCGTCACGGTCGAGCGAGCGAGCCTCGCGGCGAGCGGGACGAGGCGCCAACGCCTGCGCGCTGCCATCTCTCTGCGCTCTTTTTCTCGGCTAGCCAATGCCGGCCCACTCTTCACTTTTCGACCCAGCGCATCTCGACGCGACGTCATCATCGTGCGCCTGAACCGGCGCGACACCAGCAGAATGGGGGAGCGGCCGCCCGTCAGCGGCCGCAAAGCATAAATGGATGAATCATCTGGAGCTATGATCACGATAATCGCGGTCGCTGTGCTGGTCGGTCTCGGCGTGTACGTCTTCTCGTCGATCGGTCTCAGTAAAGTCTTTGTGAAGCTCGGAGAACAGGCCTGGAAGGGCTGGGTGCCGATCGTCAACAGCATCACCCTGTATGAACTCGGCCGTTATTCAGCCCTGTGGGTGGTTGGTCTGTTTATCCCTGTCGCGAACGTAGTGGCCCTCGTCGTGCTCGTGCTGGCGGTCAACAACGTTAACCGGCGTCTCGGCCGCGGCGGTGGCTTCACCCTGCTCTACCTGGTCAGCAGTCCCATCTGGGCCGGCGTGCTCGGGTTCGGCAAGTCTGTTGACACCGGCTGGATGCCCGGTATCCCCGCGACCGGGTACGTTCCGTTCGCCCCGATGACGCCGCTATCGATGACGCCGGCACCGCCGCCGGCTCCCGCACTGGCCGGCCACCACGTGCTGACACCGATGCCGCCCGCGCCGCCCGCGCTGCCGGACGTGCCAGCTCAGCTTGCCGTTGAGCTACTTCCCCCGGCCCCGCCAGCAGCGTTTCCTGCGACCACAGCGGCCGCCCCGCTCGCGCCTGCCGTTCCGCACGGCCTGCCCAGCGGTCCGCCGCCGTTCTACGTGAGCGCGCCTCCGGCCCCAGCTCCAACCCCTGCCTCGCCCGTGTCGTCAGCCCCGGTCGTTGTTCCTGCGCCGCCGGTCGTCGCTGCGCCGCCTGCGCCGCCGGTCGTTGCTGCGCCGCCTGCGCCGCCGGTCGTCTCTGCACCGACGGCGCCACCGGCGCCTACGGTCATCTCTGCGCCGGTCGCCGCGCCGGTGAATCCATGGGCTCCGCCAGCGCCGGTCGTTCAGGCAAGCACTGCACCGGTCCCCACAGTGTTTCCGGTCGCGGTTGCAGCGCAGGTTTCTGCGGTCATACCCCTCGCAGCACACGCCAGCGAGGTATCTGAAGACGAATCCGAGGACGACGACGAGACCATGATCGTCGTGCGTCGTATGAAGCCGTGGACGCTCGAAACCGAACACGGGCTGAAAGTCTCGCTCACCAAACCGGTAGTGCTGCTCGGCCGCAACCCCGCGCGAGGCGGGGCACACGTAGACGCACAGTTAGTTCCACTGCATGACCCGGGCAAGACGGTGTCGAAGACCCACGCCCGCCTGGATTTTATCGATGGAGCGTGGGGTATCAGCGACTTGCACTCGACCAACGGTGTCGTGCTCATCGATGGCGGAGGCTCTGAAAATGAGCTCGATGCAGGTGCGAGTGCGCCCCTGACCGATCGGTTCCTTCTCGGGGAACTCGCGGCGCGCATCTACCTGGAGGCCTGAGCCATGGCGCACCTGAATGACACTCGATCGAACAGTGCCGGGGTCTCGCTGCAGTGCGGCTCACGCACAGATGTCGGCCGCAAACGACACGAAAATGAAGACTCGCTGCTAGCGTCTCAACCCGTGTTCATCGTCGCCGACGGCATGGGCGGGCTCGAAGCCGGCCAGCGAGCCAGCTCGGCCGTGATCGCTGAGTTTCAGGCCTGCGTCGGCCGCGTCGATGTTGCGGCCGGGGACGTAGTGGCTGCGGTTGAGCGCGCACACACCAGGGTTCGCGCCGTATCGGATTCGACCGGGCGCGGCGCGGGCAGCACCCTCACCGGTCTGGTGCTCATCAACCACGAGGGTTTGCCGCAATGGCTCATCGTGAACGTCGGCGACTCGCGCGTTTACCGCCTGCACGGCGGCGAGTTTCAGCAGCTCACCGTCGACCATTCCCTGGCTCAGGAACTCATCGACGACGGTTCACTTTTGAAAGCGGATGTCGCCAACTTCGCGCGAAAAAATGTCATTACTCGCGCGATGGGCGCCGACAACAGCAATGCCGACTATTGGCTGCGCCCGGTCGTGACCGGCGAACGCCTGCTGGTGTGTTCTGACGGCCTCAGCGGCGAGCTTTCCGACGAGGCTATCAAGGCCGGATTGACCCTCGGCGGTGGCACCCAGCAGACGGCGGATGCGCTGCTCGCCGGCGCCCTCGAACACGGCGGACGCGATAACGTTTCCGTGATCGTGATCGATGTCATCGCCGGCGGGGTCAGCTCGTGGCACGGCGTCCCGGTCGGCGACGACCAGTCCGACACCCGCACCGAAGACACCCGACCGGTGCAACGAGTGGCTCGCAATGCGGCCCGCTGAACCAGCAGGGGTCGCTCTGCCCGACATTGATGACACCATAATCGTTGAGCGAACTGCAGACGAACATACGCGTATTGTGCGGCGCGCGAATGACGATTACACCCGCCGCGTGGTACGGCAGCCCCCCACCGAGGTAGGGGATTCTGGGGACACGCCGCACGAGGATGACCCGACTACCAACCAGGCCAACGAGGCTACCATGCAGTCCTCCAGGGGCAGTACGGCCACCGATACGCTGTTGAGCCAGCGGCGGGCGACCGCCCCCGTGCACACTCCGGTCGTTGATTCCCTGCAACGCCGATACCAGCCGCCGCAGGTGCAGAGCGGTGCGAGTGTGCGCTACGCGGCGCGGCCGACTCCGACGATTATTTCACCGCAGACCCCGGTGCCAATACCCGACGTGCTGCCCGACCTGGCCCGCCTCCGCCTCGCTGACGCGGCCGCCGAGATTCGCAAGCGTGCCGAAGTCACGAAACGTCGCCGTCGCCGATTCACGCTGATGGCGATCATCTCGAGCACCGTTCTGGTCGTGCTCGCAGCAGCTGCCTACACCGTTTTCACGATTCTCACGTGGTGATCGCGCCGCGTCTGATCGCCACCCCGGAAAAGACAGCAGATCCGGCGGCATCCGCTCGGGGCCGCGGTCGAGAAACTGCTCGGCGACACCGCCTGCGGGCCTGATGGAGCCGAAGCGGCGACAATTCGAGCGACCGTGGAATCGACTGTGCCTCCGAATGGGGCCAAGCCGAAGCCGGCGTTGGGCGTACGGTTTTTCCCGGTCTGAACGCCTATTTCGAAACAGCGACCCTGCGCGTGGCTACCGATGGGTATGAGGTGCATCACGTGGCCGGGCCCGAAGATGCCCTGCAGCCCAACCGCACCCTGTGCGACGGCGATAGCTTCGTGACGGTGACCGACGAGGGGCAGCTGTCACCTAGAGCAGACGGCTGTTCGCCCGAGGCCTGGCCGGGACCTCGCGTCTTCGTGCCCGGTAGAAACCCGTTGCGCGCACGCGGAATCTAGCGCGCAGAAATCTCGACGCCTAGAAGCTTCGCTATTTTCAGATTGCGGAACCGGATCGGTCTGATAGCCCGGGCGGCAGGGTTCGGCTTAGTTGCGCCAGGGTGGTTCGGGGCTGGGGGTGTTGGCGCGGTGGCTGTGGGTGGGGCGCCAGGTTTGGGTGGGGTCCCAGAGGAGTGGGCCGCGTATTTGGGGTTGGCCGTNCGCGCACCTGGGGTCTGCCACTGATCATGCGGATTGTCCATCCGTTGGTGTTGATGGTGTGGTGGTGGAACCAGCAGAGGAGGACGCCGTTGTCGATGTTGGTGGGGCCGTGTTGGTGCCAGGGGATGACGTGGTGGATTTCGCTCCAGCGGGCGGGGGTGGTGCAGCCGGGGATGATGCAGCCTTCGTCGCGGGCGGCGATTGCGGCGCGTTGTTTGGTGGTGAAGCAGCGGACGGTGTCGCCGAGGTAGAGGATGGTGCCGGTGGTGCCGGTGGTGCCGGTGGTGCCGGTGGTGCCGAAGATGACGTGTTGGGCGCCGCCGGCGCAGATGGCTTCGTTCACCCGGCGAAACGAGATGGGGGCGTCGACGCCGTCGATCCAGCCGACGCCGCGACCGCTTTCAAGGTCGGTGGCGTTGATGTGGATCATGACGGTGGGGGCGGCGCCGCCCATGGTGGGGGTCTTCGGATCGCGCGCGGCCGCTTCGAACACACAGCGGAGGATGTCGGCGCGTTTCTCGCCGGCGGTGCGGGAGTCGCCGTCGTAGCGGGCGTCGCCGGTGAACGGGTCGGCGCTGAATCGCTCACCGTCCACGCTCGTGTCGACACCGTCCAGCACGCTAGGGTCGTCGAGGGGTGTGGTGGGTTCGAATCGGGGCGTGCGAGACCGGGCTGACAGGTAGGTGTCGAAGAGGGTGTCCATGATGCCGCGCAGCTCGGGAGTGACATCGGCGCGCAGCGGGTAGAGCCCGTGGTGCAGCAGCCCGAACGTCAACGTGCTCTTCGCTTCGACGGTGTCGTCGTTGGGGGCGGTACCGTCGGGATCGAGCCGGCCCTGCCACTCCAAGGCCTGCGCCCGCAGCAGGTCAGGCGCGAAGCGGATGCCGGCCCCGGGCAGTCCGACGGTTTCCGGGGTGATCGCGCCGGTCGCGGAGGCGACCAGGGCACGTTCCACATGGTCAAGATCATCCTGCAGAACTTTTCCATGAAGGGCGGTGAGGGTGCCAGCGATGATCTCTGCCGCTTCCAGGCCGAGGTCGCCGCGGACCAGTGCTGCGGCGATGACGGGGTACCGCGCGGGCACGGGCAGTCCCATCGGCGTGCGTTCCACGACGGTTTCGCCCAGCTTCAGACGCCGTTTCGCTTCGCGGCTGGAGATACCGGCGAGTTGGGTGATGAATTCAACCCGGTTACGGCATCCGTTTTGGAAGGCGAGGCACCCGTTGCCACGGTCGGTCTCAGCGCGCACGCCGATGTCGGTGGTGGCTCGTAGCCTGGCACCATCAACCTTGCGACCGAGCTCTTCCAACGCTGCCATGACCGCGATGGCTTCAGCATCATCCAGGTGACCAAACCGTGTTCCATCCAGAACAGAGCCCAGCAATGCACCAGCCTGACCGATGCCCCAAACCCGAGAACCCTCGGGTTCCGGCACAGAGCCGGTTGCAGCGGGCGGAGCGGTGAGGGTCATGGCGTCAGTGCCTCCTTCACCCCCAAGTCTAGCCCGAATCAACCATGGAAGCGAGTAAATCTCAGCATAAAAGTGATGCCAGATCAGAAGTTTCTTCTCATCGACGAGAGTAGAGAAATGGTTGTTTTAGGAAGCACCGATTTACCCGCTCTCGCGAGATGCACTGCAACGGGGGTGGACGAGCGATCTTTCACGAGACGCATTATGGGCAAAGTCACCCCTGAACTGGGTCCGCTATAGGGAGCGGCACCATCGGTAGGAACGGGTTCAGCCATTGCCCACCGCGATAACGTAAAGAGTCAGTATCGTGCCGCGACTGCGGTGTACCTCCACGGGGGCACATTGAGCTGACTAAGAACCCCGGGGGAGCCGCGCACACGTGACCAGCCTGACCGAAATTTTAATCGTGCACGGCTTGCTCCCAATCGAGCAGCTCGACACCGTGCGGTTGAACGACCGCGCTGACGAAGCTACGGTGCGCAACCTGGTCGAGATGGGCACGATCACCGAGCTGCAGTTCGCCAAGGCACGTGCCGAGCAGAAAAACCTGCCCTTTGTCGAGCTACTGGATTATCCCGTTGACCGGCTGGCCGTGGCCAAAGTGCCCGCCGCCGTCTGCCGCCGGGCCAACGTGCTGCCCATCGGCTTCGAAGACGGTCGTCTCGTGGTGGCCATGGTCAACCCCGGCGACGTATTCGCAGTGGACGACGTGCGCGAGGCTGCCCGCATGCGGGTCAGCCCGGTCGTCGTCGAGCCGTCTGATCTGCAAGCGGCCATCGCCCGCTACCATCGTGCCGACAACGAACTGATCGACCTCAGCACCACCCTCACGGCCGACAGTGAGGAGCCCGACGACACGACGACACCTGCCGAAACGGATGACGCGGCACCGATCGTGCGCTTCGTCAACCTGTTGGTCAGTCAGGCGATTCAGGACAACGCGTCGGATATTCACATTGAACCCGGCGAGAACGACGTGCGCGTACGTTACCGCATCGACGGCGTGCTGCACGAGATGCAGAAGGCGCCGTCAACCATCGCCGGCGGCGTCACCTCGCGCATCAAGATCATGAGCGACCTCGATATCGCGGAGCGCCGCAAACCTCAGGATGGCCGCATGTCCGTGCACCACAACGGTCGTACGGTCGACCTGCGTGTGGCCATTCTGCCCACGGTCTGGGGTGAAAAAGTCGTTCTGCGAATTCTTGACAACGCGACCTCGTCGATGAGCATGGACGGCCTCAACCTGCTCACCGATAACTTCAACGAGTACGAGATGGCGTACACCAAGCCCTACGGCATGATTCTGGTCACCGGGCCGACCGGTTCGGGCAAGTCGACTACCCTCTACACGACACTGCACGCTATCAACCGGCCGGAGATCAACGTGATCACCGTCGAGGACCCGGTCGAATACCGCATGCACGGGGTCAACCAGGTGCAGGTGAACCGCAAGGCGGGCCTCACCTTCGCCGTGGCGCTGCGTTCCATTCTGCGTGCAGACCCCGACGTCGTGCTCCTCGGTGAGATTCGAGACCAGGAGACCGCGAAGATCGCCATTGAGGCCTCGCTCACCGGTCACCTCGTGCTGTCGACCCTGCACACCAATGACGCGCCAAGCGCCATGACCCGGCTGATCGAGATGGGTATCGAGCCATTTCTGGTGGGTTCGGCACTGGACTGCGTTGTGGCGCAGCGGCTGGCCCGGCGCCTGTGCGACCGTTGCAAGGTACCCGACGATCGCACCGACCTGGCCTTTCTGGGTTTTGTGGTCAATCCGGCAGTGGGTTACGTCTCGAACCGTTCTACGATCATGCCGGAGATCGGTCCGGCCATCGATCCCACCACAACGGGCACCATCATCTATAAGCCCGCCGGGTGCGCCAGTTGCTCGCAAACGGGCTACCGCGGACGACTCGGCATTCACGAGGTCATGACGGTGTCCGAAGAAATCGAGCAGCTTACCGTGGCACGCGCCTCGAGCGCGCAGATCGCAGCCGCGGCACGCAAGCAGGGAATGATCACGATGCGTGAAGACGGCTGGGCCAAGGTCGCCCTCGGGCTGACCTCGATCGACGAGGTGCTCCGTGTGGTTTCCTAGCGTTTGGGATGCCCCGGTTGGTCACCGACGGACCGCGCAGGTACCTCGGTGAGGTCGCCCGACTTCGGTTATGCCGTGCAGGAATCCGATGACACCGAATATGGGGAGCCGGGCACTGGCGCGCCCGCGTCTACCGTTGATATCCGTGCCAGGAGGCTTCTGCGGTCCGAATCATCGGCCCAATTTGGCACACCGATGCCCGATCCCGATCTGCTCACGGCACTGCGACTCGTGTTGAACGACGGAGCGAGCGACTTGCATATTTCTGGCGGTGCACCGCCAAGCATGCGCGTTGACGGTTTCCTGCGGCCGATTCCCGGGTGGGATCGTTGGTCGCCCGAGAAGGTCGCCTCCGCTCTTAGGAGCATTCTCTCGCCCGAGCAGCGGAAAGAATTCGATCAGGAACTCGAGCTCGACTTCGCCCACACGGTGGGGAGCACCCGCTTTCGGGTCAACTTCTACCAGCAGCGCAACACGGTCGGCGGCGCCTTTCGTCTCATTCCGAATGAGATCAAATCGTTGGCCGAGCTGGGCATTCCGGAATCTGTTGCACGGTTTGCGCACCTCCCGCGAGGTCTCGTGCTGGTCACCGGTCCCACCGGTTCCGGCAAGACCACGACCCTGGCCGCAATGGTTGACCTGGTGAATCGCACCCGAGACGACCACATCGTGACGGTGGAGGACCCGATCGAGTTCATTCACGAGGGCAAGAAAGCGATGATCAGCCAGCGTGAGGTCGGGCGGGATACGCACAGCTTCGCATCCGCTCTGAAGCACGTACTGCGCCAGGACCCCAACGTTATATTGATCGGCGAGCTGCGTGACCTCGAGACGATCTCGGTCGCTTTAACCGCCGCTGAGACCGGCCACCTCGTTTTATCCACCCTGCATACCCAGGATGCCGCCCAGACCATCGACCGCATGATCGACGTTTTTCCGCCGCACCAGCAGGCGCAAGTGCGCGCGCAGTTAGCGGCCACCCTGCGCGGAGTGGTCTGCCAGACGCTCGTGCGCAAGATCGGCGGCGGACGCGTGGTCGCGACTGAAATTCTGGTGACCACGGCAGCCATCGCAAACCTCGTGAGAGAAGGCAAGACGCACCAGATAGCTTCGGCGCTGCAGTCGGGTCGATCGCTTGGCATGCACACCATGGACCAGCATCTGGCCGAACTCGTCGACGCCGGCCAGATCACCCGCGAGGCCGCCGAGGAAAAGGCAATGGACGTCGAGGTGCTCAAGCAGCTCGTGCACCGGGTTGATCCGACAGACGCCCCGGTGGGCGGCCTGAGCACTGGCGAAATTGACTTCAATGATTCGTTTTCGCCCGGGAGGCGTTAGATGTCCACCGGAACCTCTTTCAGCTACACCAGTCGGGACTCCCGCGACCGCGTGGTCAAAGGCCGTATGGACGCGGCCTCGGAGCGGGCGGCGCTTTCACAACTGCGCACCATGGGACTCTCGCCCATTACAATCGCGCCGGCCCGCAAACTCACGAGGCTTAACACAGATCTGAGCATTCCGGGGTTTCAGAAGCCCATCGGTCTGACCGACCTCGCCGTGATGAGCCGTCAGATGGCAACCATGACCCAGGCGGGGCTGTCGCTTTTGCGCACACTGAATATTCTCTCGGGGCAGACCGAGAATAAGCAGCTCGCCCAGGTGCTGGCAGTCATTCGCGGCGACGTCGAGACCGGCGTGTCGCTCTCAGACGCCTTCGATAAGCACGACGTGGTGTTTCCCCCGATTATGGTCAACCTGGTGCGCGCGGGGGAGATCGGTGGTTTTCTCGGAGACGCCCTCAACTCCATCGCCGAGAACTTCGAGTCAGAGGTGAAGCTGCGCGACACGATCAAGAGCGCGCTCGCCTACCCGGTAATCGTGCTGGTCATGGCGCTTCTCGCCGTGGTGGGGATGCTCATCTTTATCGTTCCCGTTTTCGAGAAGATGTTCAAGGGCCTCGGCGGCGACCTGCCCCCGGCCACTCGAGTGCTCGTCGTGCTCTCCAACGGCATGATCTGGGTGGCCCCGGTACTACTCATTGCCGTCATTGTTTTCGCGGTGTGGTGGCGCAAGAACAAGCACAGCTTGGCCGTGCGCCGCGTGGTTGACCCGTTCAAGCTCAAGCTGCCCGTGTTCGGCCTACTGCTCACCAAGCTTGCCATTGCACGGTTCAGCCGCAACTTCGCGACCATGATCGGCGCCGGCGTGCCGATACTGCACTCGCTCAAGATCGTCGGCGAGACCTCGGGTAACTATGTCATCGAGTCGGCCCTCGGCAAGGTGCAGGAATCGGTGAGCCAGGGCCGCTCCATCGCAACACCGCTCGCCCTCGAGCCGATTTTTCCGGCCATGGTCACACAGATGATCGCCGTGGGAGAGGATGCCGGTGCGCTCGAGCAAATGCTCACCAAGGTCGCCGATTTCTACGACCAGGAAGTTCAGTCGACCACCGAGCAGCTCACCGCGCTCATCGAGCCACTCATGATTGCCGTCATTGGCGTGATCATCGGGGGCATGGTCGTGGCGCTCTACCTGCCCATGTTCAGCGTTTTCGACTACGTCAAATAGCCGCCAGGAGTCACAACCCCCGTTTAGGCTGCACTCCCACTGGGGGTAGTCGGCCCGCCGAAAAAACAACGGTTCACCGTGGAGGCCAACCTAGGCTTGAAAACGGGCAAGCCACTGCATTGCTACCTGCTGAACAACGCAAAGGACACACATGAACCGCTTCTTCACAACAGCCCTGGTCAATAAGCGCACGGCCATCGGCGAGAAGGAGAAGGGCTTCACGCTCATTGAGCTTCTTGTGGTGGTACTTATTCTCGGTGTGCTCGCCGCGATCGCCATCCCGATCTACCTGGGCCAGCAGGACAAGGCCAAGGACAGCGCTGTGGCAGCCGCCATCACCAACGCGAAGACGGCCGTTGTCGCGGAACTGGTTGAAGGAACCGAGCTCTCCACCCTTGAAACCGGCTTTCCGAGTGGCCTCACCGCGTACACCGCGAGCGCAGAAATTTCAGTCGCCATGGAGGTAACTTCTTCGACGACTTTCATCATTACCGGTACCTGGGGTCCGATTGCCGACCTCGATCACGATCATTACATCACCGAAAAGGGCGCTGCGGTAGAAGGTCCGGTGCCTGCCGCCGCGTCGCCCGCCGTTCCGGAGTAACACTGCCTCACCGTCTTTTCACCGGGGGCGTCCCAGACGCCCCCGGTGGTCGAAAATCGCCCGTAGTGAAAGGGAACTAGTGCGAGTCGGACACCTCTCCGTGACTAATTCTCGACCCGGCGAGGCAGGCTTCGGCATGATCGAGATTGTCGTGTCGATGCTGCTGCTCTCCCTGCTCGCCATCGCCTTTCTGCCGATGCTCGTCACGTCGTTGCGAGTCTCGGTCTCCAACACCACCCTCGCCTCGGCCACCCAGCTCGTCGCCACTCAGATGGAGAACATCCGTTCCATCGGCACGACCTGCGCGCCGCTCCGCTCGCATGCTGCCACGCCGCCGGCCGCCTTCGACCCCGACGGCCGTGCCCTGCAGCCCAGCTTCGATCCGATCACCTGCCCGCTCACCTACCCGGCAACAGTACCGGTGCACGTCTTCGTGACTGAGGTGTCGACCAGTGAAATTCTGGCCGAAGCGACCACGAGTATTTTCGTGAACGGCTAGGCCACGGCATGTTTGCGAGAGCACGTCACCACCAGCATGATGTCGCGTCGGGCACCGGGTCGAACCAGCGGCGACAGCGCGGTGAAGGCGGTTACAGCCTCGTTGAACTGCTCATCTATTCGAGCCTGCTCGTGATCATTCTGACCATCGTGGGCGGCATGCTGCTCAACACCCTGACGTCTAAAGCCAAGGTGCTGGAGAGCGCAGACGCAAATGCCGTCAGTCAGCTGATCTCCACGTCGGTACACTCCGGTGTGCGCAATGCCACGGCGCTTCAGGTCACCGACAGCGCGAATCCCGATATCGATGACCAGCTCTTTGTGATCACAGCCGTCAGCAGCGATCCGGCAGCCCTGGCGACCGCGCGGGTCTGCCAGGCCTGGTTCTACACCGAGTCCAACGGCGGCGCCATGTTCTACCGGCGCGCAGCGCCTCCACAAACCTTCGTTGCCCCCACGCCGGACGCCCTCGCCAATGACATGACCGGCTGGACCTTGATGGGTAGCGGCCTGTCTGCCGCCTTCGCCCAACCCGTCTTCAACCCTGATGTCACTCCCGACCACCGGGCCGTCACCGTCAACTTCACAATCAACGCCGGTGGTGACAGCAGCCCGGCGCTGATGTCGACCAAAGTCACGAGCCGCCAGGGCGCGGCACCGTCCACGGAGCCCACATGTTTCTAATTGGCAAGACCTCTTCTCTCCGGGCTGGCGAACGCGGAAGCAGCATGCTCGCCGTAATCGGCCTCATGGCCGTAGCAGCAGTGGCCACCATCGCCATTGCTGGTTCCACCATGAACTCTCTCGGTGTGAGCAGCGCGACCCGCGCCGGAGTGCAGGCGCAATCGGCGGCGGAAGCGGGCATCGACGATGCCCTTCTCAAGTTGACCAACAACACCTGCACGGTGGCGAACTGGAGCACCAGCAGCCCGGCTTCGGCGGTGTTGGTCTCGTACTCCACCAGTGCGACCTCTGACATCTGGTTCAGCGCGTGCCCGTCACCGGCGGCGGTCCGGGTTAAAGTTCTAGCGACCGGCGAAGCTGTCGATGTCGGTGTTGGGGGCAATACCACGGGCGACACGCGCACGGTCGAAGCGATCTACGCCTACGTGCCGGCTGACACCGACACTGCCGGCGCAGGCTCCGCCCTCTACTCCCACAATTTCGGAACCTTCGCGGGCTCAAGCCAGTTGAACTCCGTCGACGGGTCTGAGCCTGTGGTGCAGGTGCGCCATGGCAACGTTTCCTGTGACAGCACCCACAGGGCTGATACCAGCATTCTCAACGCCGATCTAGTGATCGCGGACGGAGGGCTCGAAGTCGGGGCGACCTGCACGATCGTCGGTGACGTCTGGGCCACCGAACCTGTCGCCCTGCACGATTTAGCTCAGGTGCGCGGCAACATCGTGGCGCCGAGCGCAGAGTCCATCGACGACACCATCATCCACGGCAGCATCTGGACCACGGGGGCGACGGTGCTGGAATCTTCTGCGTGGATCAAAGGTTCGGTCACGGCCGGTTCGCTGAGCATGATCAACAGCGCAAAAATCGACCACGACGCCTGGTCCGCCGGCGAGACGACCATCGGCCACAGTACGAACGTGATCACCGGTCACCTGACGACTCAGTCCCTCGCCAACAGGGGGCCCGGCGTCATCACCGGCGGCACGACAGTGGTTGCGGTCGGTCCCGGAGCGGGTTCAGCACCGGCTCCGGCGCCATTTGTGCCCGACTGGGTCGATGTCAACTATGACCTGACAGATTGGCCCGGGTTTCAGGTGGCGACGATGAACCATGGCTGTAGGCTCGCAGACATACAGACAGTCGCAAACTTATTCACGGGTCCGGGAATCATCGACGCCCGCGAGTGCCCTCAAGGCGTTTTCCTGAAGGAGAATAACGTGACCTTGAGCTTGCCCCAAGACCTGGCGATTTTTGCGGATCGATTCGAAATCGGCCTCGACGCGCAGATCGATGCGTCGGGAGCCACGCCTCGCAAACTATGGCTGATCTCGCCCGATGAGACGGCCGACGGATCGCCCACGTGCCGGAATCCCAGCGACTACTCGGACATTACCCATGTTTTCATCGTGCAGGCTCCCGTGACGGCCATGCTCTACACGCCGTGCTCGATTGACCTCGGTTTTTCGGCGCAGTGGCGCGGCCAGCTCTACGGTGGCACCGTCGGCATAGCTGGAACAGCGACGCTGCACTACGCACCAGTGGGTATCCCCGGAGTCGACCTGTCCACGGGAATAACACCGAGCGCGGGCGAATCGATTGCACACCTCGGCGCACGCGTTTCGATTCGAGACCTGAATGGATAGCACTATCGCGGGGGTATTCGGCATCCTGGGAGCCCTCATCGGCTCTTTTTTGAACGTGGTGATCTACCGCATACCGGCCGGCCGCTCCATCGTCTCCCCGCCGAGTTCGTGCAGCAGCTGCGGCGCGCGCATTCGATCGTACGACAACATTCCGGTTGTGAGCTGGCTCGTGCTGCGCGGTAAATGTCGCGACTGCCAGGCGCCGATTTCGCCTCGTTACCCGATGGTGGAACTTGGCACCGGGGTCTTCTTCGCGGTCGTCGCCCTCTGGGTGTTCTCGACCGCTGATTTTGGCTGGGCGAGTGTCACTGCCAACGACAATACCCTCGCGATTCAGCTCATCGTGCTCGTGGCGTTCCTCTACCTGGCGGCGATCAGCGTTGCCCTGGCCATGATCGACCTCGACACTCATACCCTGCCGAACAAGATTCTGCTGCCGGCCTATCCAGTCGCCGCAGTGTTGCTCACTGCGGCCGCCCTCGTGGCCGGCGAACCGGGTCGGGTACTGACCGCCCTCATTGGGGCGGCGGCATTGTTCGGTCTATACCTGGCCTTGGCACTGATCAGTCCCGGCGGCATGGGGCTCGGTGACGTCAAACTTGCCGGGCTGCTCGGCTTATACCTCGGCTATCTGGGGTGGGGGCCCCTGATCGTGGGGGCATTCGGTGCCTTTCTGCTCGGCGGCGCGTTCGGGCTTCTTCTGCTGGCCACCCGCAAGGCCAAGCGCCGCAGTAGCATCCCATTCGGCCCGTGGATGCTCCTGGCGGCCTGGCTCGGCGTCTTTTTCGGTGACCAGATAGCGATCGGCTACCTCACGCTCTACGGCCTCGCGTAATTGGCAATTGTCACGGCCAGGCCCACTTCTCGACCACCGCTTACAGATCAAATTCTTACTGGGGGAAACAAATGACTACTCGTGTGGTCGGACTCGACATCGGCACCACCGCCGTGCGCGCCGTAGAGATGCGGGATGCCGAAACGGATCATCCCGTGCTCGTGCGCTGCTATGAGGAGCCGCTGCCCTTTGGCGCGGTCAGTCGCGGTGAGGTACTCGAACCGGCTGTCGTCGCCGCGGCGCTGAAACGGATGTGGTCGACCGGCGGTTTCACGACCAAGGACGTCGTGCTCGGTATGGGTTACCACCGCATGGTCGTGCGCAACCTGACCGTGCCCAAGATGTCGCTGCGCCGCATTCGTGAGTCGCTGCCATTTCAGGTGCAGGACCTGCTGTCGTTTCCCACCGCGGAGGCATTACTCGACTTCTACCCTATTGCCGAGGTCGACAGCGAGGGCGAGTCTGGCCCGCAAATTTCCGGGCTGCTGATCGCAGCCATGAAAGGAGTCGTGCAGTCGCATATCAAGGCCGCCAGGCTGGCCGGGCTGCACACCGTCACCGTTGACATCATGTCATTCGCTCGCAGTCGTGCCATCAACCGTGCGGTGACCGCCCCCGAGGTGATTGTGCAGATTGATATCGGTGGCGGTTCGTCGAGCGTACTGGTTTCTTCGAATGCCGTGCCGCAGTTCGTGCGCGTGATTCCTTCCGGCGGCAATGAGTTCACCAAGGCGCTGCGCGTGCGCCTCGGCCTTGACGAAGAGGCGGCAGAGTTGCTCAAAATGCGGCTGGGCCTACTGGATGAGGTTGCACCAGAAGATGAAATAGCCGCCACCATCATTCGGGAGATCACCTCGGAACTGCTGGAAAGCCTGCGCAACACCATTGCTTACTTCACGAACAGTCGTCCGGAACTACCCATCGGCCGCATCGTGCTCACGGGCGGGGGCGCTCGACTCGCAGGCTTTGGTGCCGCGCTCAGCGAGCTGACCCGTTTTCCGGTGGTTCCGGCGCAACCGTACGGCGCACTCGAACTCGGTCCCGATGTCAGCCAGGAATATCTCAAAAACTCCCAGTGCACGTTCGTTGCTGCGCTCGGCCTCGCTCTCGGGAGTAAAGCATGAAACGCACATCGGATGGCCGCGAGCTGATCCTCGGCGGAGAGCCACGCGCAGACCTGCTGCCCCCCGATCTCAAGGCCGCCCGCCAGGGCCGGCTGCTCCGCCGAATTATGGCGATCGTTGCGGCCGGCATCGTGCTGGTCGTTATTGCCGCCGTCGCAGCCGTGTCTCTCGAGGCGGGGCGGGCACAGTCCCGGCTCGACGCATCCGAGGCCCGCACCACTGAATTGCTGCTGGAATCTGCAAAATATTCGGAGGTGCGCACTGTGCAGAATCAAATCGACCTGACAACGGCGGCGCGGCAGCTGGCTGCTGCCACCGAGGTCGATTGGCGTGCTTACCTGGGGGCCGTGCGAGCAAGTCTGCCCTCTGATGTCACCATCCAGGCGATTACCGTCGGATCCGGCACGCCGTGGGCGGAATACGAGCAGAGCAGCGTTCCCCTGTACAACCCGCGTGTTGCCAGCCTGACGCTGAGCCTAACCAGTCCGACATTGCCCGCTGTTCCCATGTGGTTGACGAACCTGCGCACGCTTCCCGGCTATGCGGATGCCCACCCCGGTTCGGTGACCCGCACGGAAACCGGCCAGTACGTCGTTGAACTGGTCATCAATATCAATAAAGATGCGCGATCAAATCGCATCGCTGGGGGACAGTGACGCTATGACGCGCAACAGACTATTCGGTGCCGTGCTGATCTTGATCATTGGCACGGCGGTGGTTCTCGGCGGGATGCTGGGGATCGCGCCAAAATTGGAAGAGATTCAGGCCACAACGGCGCAGCGTGAGGTCATTCTGGCGCAATATGCAGAGCACGAGGCCGATCTGATCGTTCTGAAACAGGACTTTGCCGGAATCGCGGAACTTCGCACCTACCTCGCTACCCTGCAGAGCGGGGTACCGATAGATGCCGGCATTCCCGATTTTCTGGATGAGCTGGAAATCATTGCCCGCCAGAACAATGTGACACTGGATTCGCTGGTTATCAGCGATGCTGTTGCCTTTCAGCCCGCCGCCGAACCGGCAATCGACGGTGGCGCTGTGGCGGCGCCAGGCACAGGCGTGGATTCCGCAGCCGTCGCATCCGCTGTTCCCGCCACATCGTCGGTACTCACCCCGGAAAACTATCTGGCTATAACCGTTGCATTGACGATCGCCGGTGCTCACAGCAATCTCTTCGACTTCGTGGCCGGCCTTCAGCACGGCCAGCGCAGCATCGCGATTTCCACGGTGGCGACCGATGCCGGTGCGGGAGAGATCGTGAACGATATGACCATCCTCGGCACGATCTACGTTCTGCTGGATCCAGATGGTGTGCTGCTCGAGCGCTAATCGGCACACCCCCAGATCGCGGGCTACCGCCGCGAAACGAGCTTCAATAACGTTGCGCGTGGCGTAGACCTCCTGCGAACAAGACTTACCCTGACTCCATTCTGGCGAGGCCTGCAACGACTATTCGTCGCACCCTGGGCGAGAGTGGTCGCGTACCCGAACGGCCCTGCCTGTTCGCGGCAATCAGTACCCGACACGCTTGCTCCGAGAAGGAATCGCTCATGAACGACCCGAAAACCTCCCTAGCGCCACACGACACCCGCATGCCCGGCGAGCTGGCGGGCTTCACCCCGGTATCGGCCAGCGCCGCAGTGAGCGCCACCCACCACGACGAAATTCGTGTGTTGCCCACCAAGCGTCGTCGCACGCGCGTGGCACTCCGTAGCGGTCCCGGCGACTGGATTCCGCGCGGTGTCGACCCGGCGGTACCCGATGTGCTCGGCGCACCCGACGTCGACCTGATCGAGGCCCTTCATGAGGTGGTGCTGCGGCAGGCGTCCGACCTGCACGTATGTGTCGCCGCTCCGCCGAGCATTCGCCGCGACGGCGATCTCGGCCCGGTGGGCGCCGGTCCGGCCTGGTCGAGCCTGAAAGCAGACCGGGCCATCCGCAGTATTCTCACGCAAGCCCAGCAGGTCATCTTCGATCGAGACCATGAACTCGATTTCGCCTACACGCTGGAGGATGCCGCGGTCACCGGTGGGTCCAGTCGGTTTCGGGTCAACGTGCACCAGCAGCGCGGCGCGGTTGGTGCGGTCTTTCGGCTCATTCCGCAGGAGATCAAAGACCTCAAAGCCCTGGGCATCCCGCAATCGGTGTCGGCATTCGCCGGGCTGCCTCGCGGGCTGGTGCTCGTGGCCGGGCCAACCGGCTCGGGAAAATCCACAACGCTGGCAGCCCTCGTCGACCTCGTGAACCGCACCAGGGCCGACCATATCGTCACCGTCGAAGACCCGATCGAGTTTTTGCACGCTCACAAGAAGTCCCTGGTGACCCAACGCGAGGTGGGACACGACACGGCGAGTTTCGCATCCGCTTTGAAGCACGTGCTGCGGCAGGACCCCGACGTGATTCTCGTTGGTGAGCTGCGCGACCTCGAGACGATCCAGGTAGCGCTGACCGCCGCCGAGACCGGTCACCTCGTGTTCGCGACGCTGCACACGCAGAGCGCGGCGCAAACGATTGACCGAATCATCGACGTCTTTCCGCCGCACCAGCAGAACCAGGTGCGGGCGCAGCTCGCCCAGACCCTGCAGGGCGTGGTCTGCCAGACCCTCGTGAAGTGGGCGGACGGGGCCGGCCGGGTCGCGGCGACCGAGGTTCTCGTCACCGCCCCGGCCATCGCCAACCTCATTCGCGAGGGCAAAACGCACCAGATCGAGTCGATGATGCAGACCGGTCGGGAACGCGGCATGCACACCATGGACCAGCACCTCGCCGAACTGGTCAACACGGGGCAGATCACCCGCACGGCCGCGCTGGCCGAGGCCCACGATATTGCCGGGCTCGAACTGCTCATTCACCGCACCGAACCGGTGGCCGGGGCTTTTGCCTTCGCGACGGTCGGCGCCGGGTACGACCCCGGCCACGACGCCGACAACAACGTCGGGTTCTCCCGCGCGGTGCTTTAGGCAGCGTCATCCGCTGCTGCGGTAAAGTCACTCGTACGGCAGGATGCGCACTGGAGCGAGACCGGCTGCGCCGCCGGTTGTGCCCCCGGTACCCCCAAAATGGGAGTATGCGTTCGGGCTTAAATGCGCAAAACTCCGTAGAGTGACCCCTGATTCTCTGCTCGTGATCCTGGCGGGCGCGCTTGGTTTGGCGCTGGGCGTGCCATTAGCCCTTCTGGCCGAGCGAATGCTCCAAAGCCCTCGCCGATTGGGGTGGAGAACTCGTGCGACGGCCGGGGTTTCGGCCGCGGCGTTGTTCGTGTTCCTGACCGGCCAGTTTGGCTTCAGCCCCCAGTTGGCGCCATTTCTGATCTTTGCGACAGCATCCGTGGTGCTCTGCATTGTCGACCTGGTCGAGAAGCGACTGCCTAACGTGATTGTGCTCCCTACCACCGCAGTGGTCCTGGTCTCGCTTGCGCTGGCCGCAGTGGTCGACGACCACTTGGAGGCGCTATTCGGCGCGCTGCTCGGTGGCACGGTATTCTTCAGCGTCTACCTCGTGCTGGTGCTTGTGTCGCCCAACGGCATAGGCATGGGCGACGTGAAACTTTCCGTCATGATCGGTCTCGCACTCGGCTATCTTGGCTGGAGCACCGTGCTCCTCGGCCTGTTCGCAGGCTTTCTGGTCGGCGGCATCATTTCTTTGCTCGCTTTGGCCGTGCGAAAGGTAACCCTGGGGAGTTCCATTCCGTTCGGCCCGTCCATGCTGCTGGGTGCGTTCATCGCAATTCTGCTCCCGACCTGGCTCTAAGCACGGTAGACCGGTCGCGCCTACGAGAAAGCTTCGACCATGCTGAGCACGGCGGGTGTGAGCAGCACGATGAACAACACCGGCAGGATGCAGAAAATCAGCGGAAACAGCACCTTGACCGGGATCTTCATCGCCTTCTCCTCGGCCCGCTGGCGACGGCGTACCCGCATTTCCGCCGCTTGCACCCGGAGCACGTCGGCGATGGCGATGCCGTAGGTATCGGCCTGGATGACGGAGCGTGTGAACCGGCGCAGGTCCGGTGACGAGGTGCGGCCACTCAGAGCTTGGTAGGCGTCTTTGCGTGCGCGGCCAATGCTCATGTCCTGCAGAGTACGAATGAATTCCTCGGCGAGCGGCCCCTTGCCGTTCGTCGCGGCCTTGGCCATGGCCGCCTCGAAGCCGAGGCCCGCCTCCACTGAAATCGTCATCTGGTCGAGGGTGTCAGCGAGAGCGAGCTGAATCTTTTCCTGCCGCTCTTGCCCCCGACTTTGAATGAGCAGGTCGGGCACGAAAAAACACAGCACGGTGAGTGCACCGCCGAGCCCGAACCGCAGCATGACCGGGTCGCCGCTGATCCACCACAGCGCGAGGAGCGCGCCGCCCGCAGCTAAGACCAGTTTTGCAATGAGGATCTTGTCGATCGTCCACCCGGGCGGGCGCCCGGCGAGCGCGAGTCGATGATCGAGCATGCCGAGATACCCCTTGGGGGCGGCGTCGCGCACGCCCGTGATGAACGAACCGCCGGTGAAGAGCGAACCCGAGGGCGCGCCGGTGCCTGCGGTGACTTCGCGCGGCCCGCGACCACCGACCAGGATGCCGACGAGAGCTCCGAGCCCGCCGGCAACGGCCAGAGCGGCGAGGATGGCAATGAGTGAGGGCATGGGATTCTCCTAGAACTTCACTTTGACAACGACCATCATCCACAGCGAACCGATCCCAAGCAGGATGGCTGCGACGACGAGGGCGGCGATTCCCCAGATGCTGCTGAAGAAACCGCCGAAATAGCTCGGCTGGGTCAACAACAGAAACGTGAAGACGCCGATGGGCAGCAGGATCAGCACCCAGGCACTCATCTTGCCTTCCGCGGCCAACGCTTTCACCTGCCGCCGAATTTCGTTACGTTCGCGGATGGTGTGGCTCACCTGGTCGAGCACCTGGGACAAGTTGCCGCCCACTTCACGGTTGATCGCGATCGCCTGGGCAACCCATTGAAAGTCGTCGCTGCGCATCCGCATTGCGGTGTTGTCGAGGGCGTCTCCCAGATCGCGCCCGATCCGGGTTTCGTTCACGACTCGGGCGAGCTCATCGGACGTCGGTGACTCCGTCTCGTGCGAAGAGGCGTCGACGGCGCGGAGCAGGCTGTGGCCAGCGCGAAGCGAACCGGCGAGAAGGGTGAGCGATTCGTCGAGCTGTTCGGCGAATTTGGCTCGCCTGCGCCCGGCCCGCAGGCTGATCAGCACCTTGGCACCGATCGGGGCGAGCGCAGCGAACGTGACCATGAGCGGCACGACCCAAGCCGACCCGGTACCGAGAATCAGCCCGAGCAGCGACAGAACGATGGCGGCAGAGATGACCATGAGTACGAAGCCTGACGGTTGCATCCGGATGCCCGCCTGCTCCAGTTCCGCCTCGCTGAACGGAGCCCGGCCGCCCCGGCGGAGCGCGCCATCGATCACTTCGACCGTGCGGTCGGTCATCTTGGTCAGGGTCGACGTCTCGATCGCTCCGGGCGCGCGGCGGCGTTCCAAGGGCACGCGTGGCGCGGACGGCGCGATCACCAGGAACACGAGAACTAGGAGGGCGATCAGTCCGGCCCCAACCCCGACGTAGAGAATGACCTCGTTCATCGCTGTGCTCGTGTCGTCAGTTCAGCCTGGAACACGCCCGGCGAGAGTTCGATGCCCAGATCGCGAAACTTGTCGGCAAACCGTGGTCGTACCCCGGTGGCGACTGCGCGGCCGATGAGATGTCCGTTGGCGTCGGTGCCGGCACCGTGGTCGAAGATGAAGGCATCCTGCAGGGTGACGATCTCGCCCTCCATGCCCTGCACCTCGGTGACGTGGGTGATGCGGCGAGTGCCGTCCTTGAGTCGACTGATCTGCACGATCACGTCGATTGCCGAGGTGATCTGCTCGCGAATGGCGCGCAGCGGCAGGTCCATCCCGGCCATGAGCACGAGGGTTTCCAGCCTCGCGATCGCGTCGCGCGGTGAGTTGGCGTGAACCGTCGAGATGGAACCGTCGTGGCCGGTGTTCATGGCCTGCAGCATGTCGAGGCTTTCGCCGCCGCGGCACTCACCGATCACGATCCGATCCGGGCGCATGCGCAGGGAGTTGCGCACCAGGTCGCGGATGGTGATTTCACCTTTACCCTCGATGTTCGCGGGGCGTGATTCGAGACGGATGACGTGTTCCTGTTGCAGCTGCAGCTCCACGGCGTCTTCGATCGTGATGATGCGCTCGTCGGACGGAATGTACCCGGATAGCACGTTGAGCAGGGTCGTCTTGCCGGTTCCGGTTCCCCCGGAGACGATGATGTTGAGCTTCGCTTTTACGCAGGCATCGAGCAACTCCGCCATGTCCGGGCTCAGTGTGCCGAATCCGATCAAGTCTTTGACCGTGAGCGGTTCGCGAGAGAACTTACGAATAGTCAGTGAGGAACCATCGACCGCAAGTGGCGGAATGATCGCGTTCACTCGCGAGCCGTCGGCGAGGCGCGCATCCACCAGCGGTGACGATTCGTCGATGCGCCGACCGACCTTGGAGACGATCCGCTCGATCACGCGACGCAACTGCGCTTCACTCGTGAAGCGGGAGAGGCTGAGGCTGAGGCGCCCGTTTCTTTCGACGAAAATTTGGTCGTGGCCGTTGACCATGATCTCGGATACGGCTTCATCAGCGAGCAAGACGTCGAGCGGACCGTAGCCGAGCACGTCGGCATCGATCTCGGCGATGAGTCGGTCGCGCTCCTCGTCGCTGAGCGGTACCTGCTCGGCCGAAACGATGTTGCCCAGCTCGGCTCTTGCGTAGGCATGCAGCTGCTCTTCGCTCAGGCTGGGGTCGTTCAGGCGCGACCCGATGCGTTCGAACAGCTCCTGAGCAGCGCGTTCCTTGATATCGGCGAGTGGATCAACAGGGGGTTGTGAAGCGGCTATCGGTGCGGGGGATGGCACGGGCGCAGCTGTCACCGATGATGCAGGGGGCAGGGAAGAAGCGTTCGCCAAAGCCGCCGGGACAGCGTTTGATTTCACCAGGGCTGGTGCCGGAGCTTTTTTGTCAAAGCGGTGGTGGGGGCCTTTTTCTCGCACCGCGTCCACTCGTTCGGTCAGTTTCATGCCACAACCACCCTTCGGTGTAGGCGGCCGTGTTTACGCGCCGCCGTCGGGTCGAATCGGCGCACCAATGCGGTGAGCGCCTTTGATGCGGAGTTTCTCGAGCCGTCTGCCAAGATGGGCACGCCTCGGTTCGTCGACAGTGCCACCAGTTTGGACCGCCGAATGGCGATATCTACCGGTACGCCGATCGTCGCCTCGATATCGCGCACGGACAGGCCGCTGGAGCGGTCGCCCAGGTTCAGTACTACATGGCGAGTCGGCGGCACAATGCCGATACCGGCCAGCGCGGCCAGCTCCTTGCGGAGTCCCCGTGCACTCGGCACGGACATGTCGCAGACGACCACGGCATCGGTGGCCAACTCCAGGGCGGCCAGGGCGTGGTCACCGAGACCGGGCGCCGTGTCGATCACGACGAACCGGAACACTTCAGAGAGTTGCCTGATCAGATGGCTGAGCTGCTCGCCGGTCACCCGGTCGCCGTCGACCGGGGTGTCCGCACCACAGACGGTGTAGAAACCGCTCTCGTGCGGGGTGAGGTACGTCTTGAGCACCATCGTGTCGAGCTGTGCGGCGTCAGTGACCGCGTCGGGCAGGGTGTGCGCCGGCGTGAGCGACAGCGCAGTGGCGACGTCGCCGAACTGCACGTCGGCGTCGACGAGAACCACCGAGAGGGGGGCTAGCGCGGCCAGCCCGACGGCAAGGTTCGTGGCGACTGTGGTCTTGCCGACGCCACCCTTCGCCGACACGACGGCGATGACCTGGCAGCGGATGCCGGCGGCCGCTGCGACCGTCTCGATGGCCGGCGGAACAAGGGTGGAACCGTCGGGATCCCCGGCCGAAGTTGGGAAGGCGTCCGATTCCAACTCAGGCTCGAACCCGAGCCAGACTTCTGGTACTTCTTCCGCATCTGGCCGGTGGGGATCCAGCACGCTGTCGGGTTCAGCCCGGGAGTACCGCGCACGGGTCGGTGTGAGTAGGGCCACCTGCTCGTCGCGGGGGCTCAGGACCGCGTGAATGGTCAGGTCGGAGACCCACTGGTCGGTTCCCGCCTGGTCTTTACGCACGATCACGATGCCCACCCCGGGGTAGAGGGTGGCGAGTCCGGTCGAGAGTACGCCTGTTTGCCCGTGGGAGAGAGCTGACCCGAGCAGAGCCACGTCGGGTCGGTCTGCCGCGTGCAGTCGACCGAGCACGGCCGAAGGTCCGAAGGCCAGAAACTGTCCCTTGACCAGGCTGAGGGCGGCCCCGAAGAGAATGTGCAGGCGGGTCTCGAATCCATGGCTGTTGCCGATCAGCAGTAGGCGGCTCATTCGAAGACCGCGTTGCCGTCGACGATGCGCGAGCCGGTCTCGTCGGCTTCCTCGGTCTCCAGGGTGAGCCACACCGAGCCAAACGTCTGGCCCCAGACGAGTTTTTCAATGTCGAGCGTGGTGCGGGCGAGGGTGACCATGACCGAGCTGACCGGCTCGGACGCCGCATCCGCTCCTTCCTCACCCTTCGCAGGCGACGTCTTGGTTCCCGCCTGTACGGAGGTCACGAGCACCTTGTGAAAGACCTGCTTGCTCACCGGCTGCTCCTCGGTGCCGCCGGCGGGCTTCATCGACGCAGTGATGACCACGCCGACGGTGTCGCCGGCCTTGATCGTGCCGCCGACGACATTCTCGACGGGCAGGGCGATGGTGACAGACTGCATGCCGTCAGGAACTTTGACGTCGCCGCGCGCGGCGAGCTCGGCCGAGTTCACCCAGCGGGAGGTGAGGAGCTGCTCGCCGGGCTGGAGGGTGGTATCCGCCACCCGGCCAGCGAGGGCGCTCAGCTTAGTGACGCGACCGGGCACCGCGGCAACCGCGGGCATCTTCTTCTCAGCGATGAGCTCGCCAATCGCCTCCGCGGCGGTGCCGGCGGGGATCTCTTCGGTCACGACATAGACGGATACCATCTCGGCGCCGTTGGTGGCACGGGCGTCTGCGCTTCGCACATAACCGGTGAGCACGACGGTGCCCACTACGGCCAGCACGATCGCGAGGATTGCTCCAATGAGGCGGGTTTTCATGGCATCTCCCTTGGTTCAGGTGGAATTATAAGTCTGACGACGTCGGCGTTGAGGTCGGGTCCGTCGAGTTCGAAGGCGCTGTCCACGGACACCCAGTCTTTGAAGTAACCCTGGATGAATCGAGAGTTGCCACCACTGCAGCCACACCCCGGGTAGTTATCGACGTTCACGAGTGGCATGCGGTTTCCACCGGCGAATTTCCACCCGGTGACTTTGAAAGAGGCGAAGGCGTAAATGTGGAAGACCCCGTTGGCGCCGGGCTCGGTGGAAGAATCAAAAATGGGAATGAGGATCGTTCGGCCCTCGAGGTCGGCCAGAGTCTCCTCACAGTCAACAGGCTGGCTGTTACCGGGCCGGCTCGGCACCACGTCGGCGTCGAGGTCCACCAGCACCTCGCACTGGCCTGGTATCTGGTCGAGCCAGCCGAACCCGCCCGGGATTTCAGCGCCATCCCGCGTGCACGGATGGTTTTCGTCGTAACGAATCGTGATCTTGTCCTCGTCGTTGAGCGCGCCGAACAGCAGAAACTCACAGTACGAGAGTGCGAGCGGCAGAACTGCCGGGCCGTCGCCGGGATGGCCCCACTCCGCGGTGGCGGTGGCGTCCACGGTCGTCGAGTCGGTTCCAATGAGCGAGGCGAACGGATGCTGGATGGCATCCTCCCCGGTGTCGGTGCGGGTCGAGTCAATCACGGTGACGGTTTGGGCATCCAGGTCGATGATTGGCGGGTCAACGTTGGCGGCGCGATCATTGGCGTTTGCTTTGGTGAAGCGGGCGGCCAGGGCGGCCAGGGCGGCCAGGGCGGAAGGGGTGTCGCAGCCTTCATCAGCGCAATCTCGGGCGATCGCGATGGCCGCGGCGTCCGCCCCGTTTTGCAGTTGGGCACGTTCGGCGTAGAGGGCGCCGACGTCGAGTGCAATGGCCAGGAAGCCGATAAGCGGCACCAGCAGAATGCCGAGGAAGACGGCGCTCGCGCCGCGTTCCGAGCGATGTAGGGAATTTAACCACCGCACAGCATGACCCCCGTCCCGGTCAGTGGGATCGTCTCCCCGAAAAATCCGGTGAGGAGGTCGACGTCGTAGTTGATGGTCATGGTCACGGTTTTGATGGTGTCGGTGCAGTTGTTCACCGTGATGTCGCCCTCAGCAACCGATGGATTGACCGACGGCGCGGCGGCAGTGGCCGCGGACCTAGCTAGCCCCAAGTTGTTTTCGATCGCCATCACCCGGGCACCCTCTCGGGCCGCATTGCTTAGGGAGATCTGCACGTTGAAGACGCGGCTGAACTCGACGAGTCCGAGCACGAGAAGGAGGAGAACGGGGAGGATCAGCGCGAACTCAACGGCTGCTGCTCCGCGTTCGCCCGGTTTGCTACGTTTGAATGTCATGCGGTGCCCCTTCGGGTGGGCAGTTGGTGTAAGCGACGGTGGCTTCCGGAGCGGAAGCCACCGTCGCTGCACGAGTAGAGTCGGCCGAGTGGCCGGCCCGTTTTGCGGACTTATGGGACGGGCGTCACGACGAGGTTGTTGGAAACCTCTGCGAAGATGTTGTTGAGGTTGGTGCCGATCAGGGTAACGGCGGCAATGACGGCGACGGCAATGAGCGAGACCATCAGGCCGTACTCCACAGCGGTGGCGCCTTCTTCGTCGCTGCGCATGCTGTTCATGAGGGCCTGGATTTTGGTATAGAACTTCACGGGTTTTCCATTCTGTGTGGAGCTGACCTAGGTAGTCGCTCGGCGAATGACAACGTATGGGTACCCGTGGCGCCATGCATTACCCAGTATGGGGGGGCGACAATATTCGGTCACCGTCCCCACATTTGGGGTGATCTAGTGAGTTCGGGCGCGAATTCAATGGCGCGGCATCTGTTTGGGGCGGTTCCCATTCCGCCTTCGCGGGGCCGACTACTCCGGTGGAGGCATCGGCGGGATAATAGGGCCGCCGCGCCGAGTCTCCGTAGCATTTGCCGTGCCCTTGGTACAGTAGGAGTCAATCACGGCGAAGGCCACGAGGAGTTCAGCATGAGCGACAATACGCCAACCGACGGCAAGAAGAACCCGGAAACGGATGCTGCCGCAGCGCCTGATCTGACCGTGTCAGAGCAGGGCCCCACCGACCAGGACGGTGCCCCCGAGCACGCCGCGGTGGTGGTCGAAGCGGAGTCGGCCTCGGCCTCGGCGGAATCTTCGGTTGCGCAGGAACCCGAGCAGGAACCCACCGTCATCGACTATGACGCCATCAACGCCAACCTGAGTGCGGCCGAGCGCGCCGACGCGGTGACCGCTTCGGCCGCAGCCCGCAACCTGGCACCCATGTCGACGGCCACTCCGGTCGCATCGACAGATGCCGCCGCACCGAGCCTCACCGACGACTACGCCGACTCCTATACGCCCGCCGCCGCGGAGTCCCCGATCGACGCCACCCCGATCGACTACGCCGTGGTCGATGCTCCACTCGACGCGCCGGTCGCGATCGCGCCGTCGTACACGCCCCCGGCCCAGTCGCCGATCTACGTGCAGGCGCCGACCAAGCCGAAAAACCGCAGCAACCGCGGCGGCGGCATTCTGATCGCCCTTCTCGCTACCGTCGTGTTCGCCCTGTTGTACGCCGTCGCGACATTCATCATTATCGGGATGACCAGCACGACCATGGCCGTGACGTTGAGCAGCTTCATGCTCTTCGCCTCCTTGCCGATCTCGTACGTACCGGTTTTGTTCTTCTTCCTCGCTTTCACCGGGCTGATCTCCCTGATCAATCGGGGCGGCTGGTGGGCCTATGTGCTCTTCGGCTTTGTCGTTGCCGTGATCGTGTACTTCTCGTTCATCGGTGCCGCGCTCCTCGGCCTCATGCTCGACGGCACGTCCGACGGGCTCAGCCAGGCCGACGTCAGCCGGTTCGTTGCGTCACTGTGGCTGAACCCCTACGCCATCACTGCCGCGATCATCGCCCGCGAGGTGCCAATCTGGGCCGGAGCCTGGATCGCCCGCCGCGGACGCCGCGTCACCGCCAAGAACCGCGAGGCCCGCACCGAATACGAGCGCCTCCTCGCCGACGGCCCGCACTCCACCCGCCCCTAACCCGAGTCCCGCGCCCCCTCGTGCGGACGGGGCCCGGGCCCGAAACCCGGGCCCATGATCTAACCTGGGCCCGGGGACGGGGCCTAGGCCCCGTCCCCGAACGCGGTGGCGGCGCCCTGCACCCGGGCTTACGCTGGAGCCATGCGGGAATACCGAAAGTACGCGATCACCATGGCGGCTTTTTCGGCCGCGCTTTACGCCGCGTTCATCGTGGCAGCGTTCGGCGTACTGAGCCTGCTGCTCAATCGCGATGTCATCAACGAAGCGGATGCCGGCGCCCTCCTCGGCCCCATCATGGTCACCACGGCGGTCCTTGCTCTGATCTGGGTCATCCTCAGTGCCGTGTTGCGGTCCCCAGAGCGACTGACGCAGATTCCCCCGCTGCCGATCTTTATCTCGGGCGTCGCGGCCTATCTCGGCTACTGCATCGCGGGGGGGGTCGTCTACAGCCTCGGCGCCGGCGAACTCTTTCGCTCGGTCACCTTCATCGGCGCAGAGATGACGAGCCCGTTCGCCATCGCCATCGCCGTGAGCGGATGGCTCATTGCCTTTCTGTTCTTTCTCGTACTCCTCGCTAAGCCTGCAGGGTCCGGCGCCCCCAAGTGGCCCTGGGAAGAAAACGACAATAACTAGCCCGCGACGACGACGCAATGTTGGCATCTCGCGTCTGAACCGTTACGGGTACCCTATTCAGTATGGATAGGTCCATCGAGTCGCGTGTCAACCACGAGGTTGAGAACTGGCTGCGTTGGATCACCCGGTGGCACCCCGCGACACACCGCGGCCGGGCGCGCCTCTGCCGTCAGTGCTTCGGATCGCCGATCATCGCCTCCGCCGGACTCGCGGTCGACGTACCCCACGTCGTGCAGCACGCCCTATCGATGCGGATGAAGATCGTGATCGACGCCTCCGTTGACGAATACACCGAACTCAACCTGCCCCGGCTCGCGCACGAGCTCAACCTGAGTGAGCGCCGAGAATCGGCCCAGGCCTACCGGCCTGCCGAGGGCCTGGACCCGGAATTTCGCGGCCTGGACCTCGACCCGCAACCGGCAGCGGATGTCCCCTATCTCTTCACCTTCAGCGAGCTCGCCGACCAGCAGCTCCCCGCCGGGCAATCACCGCCCCCACCTGTCGCCGAATCCGACAGCGCCGAGCACGAGCACGAGCACGAGCACAGTGTCCCCGCGCCCTCCGACCCCCTTCCACCGCTCAGCCCCGCAGAAAAACAAGCGCTCAAAGCCGAGATGCAGCTTGCCGACGAGTTCGCGACCCAGGTAGGCCTGCGGGTCTGTGCCCAACTCACCCAGCAGCGGCCACGCCTGCTCACCGCGATCGCGCAATTCGTCGAGCCCCAGGTGCAGGCCCTGCTCGTCGACCTCGGGAGCACGCTTGATTCTCCGCTTTGGCCGCGCAATCCCTAGCCGAGCCGCAGCATCCGCTTTCTCAACGGCCGGGCCCACCTTATGAACATGGGCCCAGTTTATAAACTGGGCCCGTGGACGGGGCCCGGGCCCCGTCCACGTAAGCGATACGGAAATGGGCGCCAGAGGGGATCGAGACGGGGCGCAACCCATTTGACCGGCGTGGCTGCGCCGGGCTAGAATTACAGGGTGTGCGCTTGTCGTGCGCCTGAATTATGCCCTCACGATGTTCGCATCGAGGAAGCACCAGGTCGGGGCAAGATTCCACACATGCAGGGTTCGCTCTTCGAGCAAGCCCCCACGGCATACCCACCAAAACACGCGCGAGCAATCGTGCGCGTTCAAGCGGGTCCAGATGAACTCGACCAATTCGAAAGAAGAAGTCGAATGCTAACCATCACAAAGCTGTCACCGTGCAGCAAAAACAAGGAGTAATTAGTGCCCACCATTCAGCAGTTGGTCAGGAAGGGCCGTAGCCCCAAGGTCACCAAGACCAAGGCTCCCGCCCTGAAATCCAACCCGCAGCAGCGCGGCGTTTGCACGCGCGTGTACACGACCACCCCGAAGAAGCCGAACTCGGCTCTTCGCAAGGTCGCCCGTGTCAAGCTTTCCAACGGCACCGAGGTCACCGCCTACATTCCCGGCGAGGGCCACAACCTGCAGGAGCACTCCATGGTGCTCGTGCGCGGAGGCCGTGTTAAGGACCTCCCCGGTGTGCGTTACAAAATCATTCGCGGCGCGCTGGACACCCAGGCCGTCAAGAACCGTAAGCAGGCTCGTAGCCGTTACGGCGCAAAGATGGAGAAGAAGTAATGCCCCGTAAAGGACCCGCTCCCAAGCGCCCTGTCATTGCCGACCCGGTTTACGGTGCACCCATCGTCAGCCAGCTCGTCAACAAGATCCTTCTCGATGGCAAAAAGGGCCTCGCCGAGCGCATCGTTTACGATGCCCTCGCCGGTGTCTCCGCCAAGAACGAGCTGGATGCCGTTGTCACGCTGAAGAAGGCACTCGACAACGTTCGTCCGACCCTCGAGGTGCGTTCGCGCCGCGTCGGTGGTTCCACGTACCAGGTTCCGGTTGAGGTCAAGCCGCACCGCGCCAACACACTGGCCCTTCGTTGGTTGACCAGCTACGCCAAGGCGCGTCGCGAGAAGACCATGACCGAGCGCCTCACCAACGAGATCCTCGACGCGAGCAACGGCCTCGGTGCCGCTGTCAAGCGTCGTGAAGACACTCACAAAATGGCTGAAGCGAACAAGGCCTTCGCTCACTACCGCTGGTAGTTCGGCTCTCGAGCATTCCTGATCATCGGTTCAGGCGCGTTCCGGCTTGCGTCGGCACGCGCCTGCCCGCTGAAAAAGCGGATGCTCACGGCCTCGTTCCGCATTCCCACCCCTACCCGCTGGAGGACCCCCGTGGCACTTGACGTGCTCACCGACCTGAGTAAGGTCCGCAACATCGGCATCATGGCTCACATTGATGCTGGCAAGACCACCACAACTGAGCGCATCCTGTTCTACACGGGTGTCAACCACAAGATCGGCGAGACCCACGACGGCGCCTCGACGATGGACTGGATGGCGCAGGAGCAGGAACGTGGCATCACGATCACCTCCGCTGCGACGACGTGTTTCTGGGACAACAACCAGATCAACATCATCGACACCCCCGGACACGTGGACTTCACCGTGGAGGTGGAGCGTTCGCTCCGCGTTCTCGACGGTGCCGTTGCCGTGTTCGACGGCAAGGAGGGCGTTGAGCCCCAGTCCGAAACCGTGTGGCGTCAGGCCGACAAGTACGACGTGCCGCGCATCTGCTTCGTCAACAAGATGGACAAGCTCGGCGCCGACTTCTACTTCACGGTCGACACCATCATCAAGCGCCTCGGCGCGAAGCCGCTGGTCATCCAGCTGCCGATCGGTGCAGAGTCTGAGTTCGAGGGTGTCGTTGACCTCGTTCAGATGCGTGCGCTGACCTGGCGTGGCGACTCCAAGGGTGACGTGGAGATGGGCTCGAAGTACGCCATCGAAGAGATCCCCGCCGACCTCGTGGAGAAGGCCGCCGAGTATCGCAAGCTTCTGCTCGAGACCGTCGCCGAAACCGACGACGACCTCATGGAGCGTTACTTCGCCGGCGAAGAGCCGACGGTTGCCGAGATCAAGGGCGCCATCCGCAAGCTCACCATCAACAGTGAGATCTACCCGGTTCTCTGCGGTTCTGCGTTCAAGAACCGCGGCGTTCAGCCGATGCTCGACGCTGTCGTTGACTACCTCCCCACCCCGCTCGACGTGGCCGCCATTGAGGCGCACGACGTTCGCGATGAGGAGAAGGTCATCATGCGTCACCCGGATGCCGAGGAGCCGTTCACGGCTCTCGCATTCAAGGTTGCGGTGCACCCGTTCTTCGGTCGCCTCACCTACGTGCGCGTGTACTCGGGCCGTCTCGACTCCGGAGCCCAGGTCATCAACTCGACCAAGGGCAAGAAGGAGCGCATCGGCAAGATCTTCCAGATGCACGCCAACAAGGAGAACCCGGTCGGTTTCGTTACCGCCGGTCACATCTACGCGGTCATCGGCCTCAAGGACACCACCACGGGCGATACCCTGTGCGACCCGAACCAGCAGGTCGTACTCGAGTCCATGACCTTCCCTGACCCGGTCATCGAGGTCGCTATCGAGCCCAAGACCAAGCAGGACCAGGAAAAGCTGGGCCTTGCTATTCAGAAGCTCGCTGAAGAAGACCCCACCTTCCGTACCGAACAGAACCAGGAAACTGGCCAGACGGTAATCAAGGGAATGGGTGAACTTCACCTGGATATCCTCGTCGACCGCATGAAGCGTGAATTCAACGTTGAGGCGAACGTCGGCAAGCCCCAGGTGGCGTACCGCGAGACGATCCGCAAGTCCGTTGAGCGTCACGACTACACGCACAAGAAGCAGACCGGTGGATCCGGCCAGTTCGCGAAGATTCAGATCGCGATCGAGCCGATGGAAATCACTGCTGAGAAGTCGTACGAGTTTCTCAACAAGGTCACTGGTGGCCGCATCCCGCGTGAGTACATCCCCTCGGTGGATGCTGGAATTCAGGATGCGCTCCGCGTAGGCATCCTGGCCGGCTACCCGATGGTGGGCGTTCGAGCCAGCCTGCTTGACGGCGCTGCGCACGACGTTGACTCCTCGGAGATGGCCTTCAAGATTGCCGGCTCGATGGGCTTCAAGGAAGCCGTTCGTAAGGCGAACCCCGTTCTGCTCGAGCCGCTGATGGCCGTCGAGGTTCGTACCCCTGAGGAATACATGGGTGACGTAATCGGAGACCTCAACTCGCGTCGTGGGCAGATCCAGACCATGGAGGATGCGCAGGGCGTGAAGGTAATTCGCGCTCACGTTCCACTGTCGGAGATGTTCGGATACATCGGTGACCTGCGGTCGAAGACCTCAGGCCGTGCGGTGTACTCGATGACGTTCGAGAGCTATGCGGAGGTCCCGAAGGCAGTTGCCGACGAGATCATCAACAAGAACAAGGGCGAATAGCCCTAAGGTGGCCTTCGGGCCTAAATCGCTTAGGCCACCTGGCCCGAGTAATATAAGTAGACACATCCAGCGCATACCGGCCGTTCATAACGGCGGCCGTGAATTTGCACGCGAGTCCTGAGGAGGACCCACAGTGGCCAAGGCCAAGTTCGAGCGGACAAAGCCGCACGTAAACATCGGAACGATCGGTCACGTTGACCACGGAAAGACCACGCTGACTGCAGCGATCTCCAAGGTTCTTGCCGATAAGTTCCCGTCCAAAATCAACGTTCAGCGCGACTTCGCGTCGATTGACTCGGCTCCGGAAGAACGCCAGCGCGGCATCACGATCAACATTTCACATGTTGAGTACGAGACCGACATTCGCCACTACGCGCACGTCGATGCTCCGGGCCACGCTGACTACATCAAGAACATGATCACCGGTGCAGCTCAGATGGACGGCGCGATCCTCGTGGTCGCCGCTACTGACGGCCCGATGGCTCAGACCCGTGAGCACGTTCTTCTTGCCAAGCAGGTCGGCGTTCCGACCCTGCTCGTCGCGCTGAACAAGGCTGACATGGTTGATGACGAAGAGATCATGGAGCTCGTTGAGCTCGAAGTTCGTGAGCTTCTTTCCAGCCAGGGCTTCGACGGGGACAACGCTCCCGTCGTTCCGGTCTCCGCACTCAAGGCGCTCGAGGGCGACCCGAAGTGGACCGACAACATCCTCACGCTGATGAAGGCTGTTGACGAATTCATTCCGGACCCGATCCGCGACAAGGACAAGCCGTTCTTGATGCCCATCGAGGACGTCTTCACGATCACCGGTCGTGGCACCGTTGTTACGGGCCGCGCCGAGCGTGGAACCCTCAAGATCAACTCCGAGATCGAGATCGTCGGCATCCGCCCGACGCAGAAGACCACGGTTACCGGTATTGAGATGTTCCACAAGCAGCTCGACGAGGCTTGGGCCGGCGAGAACTGTGGACTTCTTCTTCGTGGCACCAAGCGCGAAGATGTCGAGCGCGGCCAGGTCGTCGTCAAGCCGGGTTCGGTTACGCCGCACACCGACTTCGAGGGCACCGCGTATATCCTCAGCAAGAACGAGGGTGGCCGTCACAACCCGTTCTACGCGAACTACCGCCCGCAGTTCTACTTCCGCACCACGGACGTCACCGGCGTCATCACGCTGCCTGAGGGCACCGAGATGGTCATGCCTGGCGACACCACCGACCTGACTGTCGCGCTGATTCAGCCGATCGCCATGGAAGAGGGCCTCGGCTTCGCTATCCGTGAAGG
Source organism: Cryobacterium sp. Y29 (assembly GCF_002929825.1). Classification (GTDB taxonomy): domain Bacteria; phylum Actinomycetota; class Actinomycetes; order Actinomycetales; family Microbacteriaceae; genus Cryobacterium. The sequence continues at coordinate 160,197 of NZ_PJJN01000034.1, read as the reverse complement.
TGGCCGCACCGTCGGCGCCGGCACGGTGACCAAGATCATCAAGTAGTCACTTTCTACTGATCTCCTGAAAAGGGGTCGGGCCTTCGGGCTTGGCCCCTTTTTGCGTACCCGGCGTGCCTCACGCCTGTAACCCCGATTGATTCCAGCGAATGATTTCAGATGTGGTTGCCCGCGGCAAGAAGGGCCAGACCCGGTTATGGTTTCCGCATGCAGATATCGAAACTGGAAATGCGCATCCTGATGGGGATTGCCGTTGTCGTGATCGCCATCCTGGCCGTGGTGATCGTGCCACGCCTGGTCGGGTCTGCTCCCGTCACCGAATCCGCGATCGCCCAGGTGACGCCGACTTCCACTTCGTCACCTATCGGCACGCCAACCCCAACGCCTACTGCTCAGTCTGAACAGCACGTTCTCGACAGCATCGTGGCCAGTACCGTCAGCGTGTATAGCGTGTTGGTCTGCGACAGCCTCACGCAGTACGCCGCTCTGTCGATTTCCGAGATCATCAGCAAGGTGCTCGCCGAATACCCAACTACCGGCTTATCTGACCAATCCCGACAGATTATGGCCCAGCGCGTTCTCACCGAGTCCACCGCTGAGAGCTGCCCCGACCAGAGCCCGCGCGTCGCCTCCGGCATCACTTCGGGGTAGTCGCTCGAGTCGCGGCAAAGTCGATGCCCACGGTCGGCTGCACGCGGGTATTTCTCTCCATAGCGGGCGACGCGCACGGGCCGCCGAGAAGCGTGCGACACGCCCGGGTTGCATGAAGTGGCAATTGTGTGGCAGACTCTTCTAGTTCAACACTTTCGACGCGCTCTATGCGCCGTTGGAATCACTGCCAGGCAGTGCATAGTCGCGTCACGCTTTTTCGAAAAACACATCGTCGGATGAGCGCAGATTGCAGGCTAGGCCGCGGGCAGCAGAGCGCAGCATAAATCAACGATCTGGTCGGCGTGGGTAAAACCGTGCCGTCCCCCGGGTTCTGCTTCTGGGAGTCGACGTTGACGATGAGCGTCGTTTATTCGTACGCGATTCGAAATTGACATATGAACAGTGGTGCTAATGGCAGCAGTGCTACTACGGCGTCCAATGCAACCTCGGCAAATCCTGCCGTTGTCTGTAAGACGCCTCGACAGAGAGAGAGTTCGACATGGCGGGACAGAAGATCCGCATTCGACTTAAGTCGTATGACCACGAGGTCATCGACATTTCGGCGCGCAAGATCGTCGACACAGTGACCCGTGCGGGCGCTACAGTCGTCGGCCCGGTGCCGCTTCCGACCGAGAAGAACGTGGTGTGTGTCATCCGTTCTCCTCACAAGTACAAGGACAGCCGGGAGCACTTTGAAATGCGCACCCACAAGCGTCTGATCGACATCATTGACCCGACCCCGAAGGCTGTTGACTCGCTCATGCGCCTCGACCTTCCGGCCGACGTCAACATCGAGATCAAGCTCTAGGGCCCGCGATGTCTTACTCCGATACCAAGACCACCAAGGGTCTCCTCGGCAAGAAGCTCGGCATGACCCAGGTGTGGGACGAGAACAACAAGCTTGTTCCCGTTACCGTCATCGAGATCGCGCCGAACGTTGTCACGCAGATTCGCACCAAGGCAGTGGACGGCTATAACGGCGTTCAGATCGCCGCTGGCCCGATCGACCCGCGCAAGGTCAACAAGCCTCTCGCCGGTCACTTCGACAAGGCCGGCGTCACGCCGCGTCGCCACATCACCGAGCTCCGCACCGCGGACGCCGCTGACTACAACCTCGGCCAGGAGCTCACCGTTGACGGTGTCTTCGCTGCCGGCACCAAGGTTGACGTCATGGGCACCAGCAAGGGTAAGGGTTTCGCCGGTGTCATGAAGCGTCACAACTTCAAGGGTGTTTCCTCCTCTCACGGTTCGCACCGTAACCACCGCAAGCCCGGTTCCATCGGCGCTTCCTCGACCCCGAGCCGTGTCTTCAAGGGCATGCGCATGGCCGGTCGTATGGGTGGCGAGCGCGTAACCGTGCTGAACCTCAAGGTGCACGCTATTGACGCCGACAAGGGCCTCATGCTCGTCAAGGGTGCCGTTCCCGGTGCTCGTGGCCGCCTCGTATTCGTTCGCAACGCAGTGAAGGGAGCCTAGTCACCATGGCTACAGCACTCGACATCATTGACGCCAAGGGCAAGAAGGCAGGCTCTGCTGAGCTTCCCGACGAGCTCTTCGACGTTCCCGCCAACATTCCTCTCATCCACCAGGTCGTTGTTGCGCAGCTCGCTGCCGCACGCCAGGGAACGAGCAAGGTCAAGCGCCGTGGAGAAGTTTCCGGTGCCGGCCGCAAGCCGTTCAAGCAGAAAGGAACCGGTCGCGCTCGGCAGGGCTCGATCCGTGCTCCTCAGATGACCGGTGGTGGAATCGTCCACGGACCGACCCCGCGCAGCTACGACCAGCGCACTCCGAAAAAGATGATCGCCGCAGCCCTCAAGGGTGCATTGAGCGACCGCGCCCGCGGTGGCCGCTTGCACATCGTCGAGGCACTGTTCACGGCGGAGACCCCCAACACCAAGGTTGCCCTGGAGCTGCTCACGCAGATCGCCACGAGCAAGCACGTGCTGGTCGTTCTCGAGCGTACCGACGAGACCACGTTGCGCAGCATTCGCAACCTCCCGACGGTGCACATCCTCTCGTGGGATCAGCTCAACGCCTATGACGTGCTCGTCAGCGACGACATCGTCTTCACCACCGGCGCGTTCAACGCGTTTGTGGAGAGCAAGACCAAGAAGGAAGAGGTGGCCGCATAATGACTATCGCGACCAACAAGGACCCCCGCGACATCATCATCTCTCCGGTTGTCTCTGAGAAGAGCTACGGCCTGATTGACGAGGGTAAGTACACCTTCATCGTTGACCCCCGTTCGAACAAGACGGAGATCAAGCTCGCGATCGAAAAGATCTTCAAGGTGCAGGTCGCTTCGATCAACACCCTGAACCGAGTGGGCAAGACTCGCCGTACCAAGTTCGGCATGGGCAAGCGCAAGGACACCAAGCGTGCCATTGTCACGCTCAAGTCTGGCTCCATCGACATCTTCACGGCCGTCGGCTAAGCGACAGGCAGAGGGATAACTAATGGCTATTCGTAAGTACAAGCCCACGACCCCGGGTCGACGCGGTTCATCCGTTGCCGACTTCGCGGAAATCACGCGTTCCACCCCGGAGAAGTCGCTTCTGCGTCCGCTCTCCAAGACCGGTGGACGTAACAACCAGGGCCGCATCACGACCCGTCACATCGGTGGTGGCCACAAGCGCCAGTACCGCGTGATCGACTTCAAGCGCAACGACAAGGACGGCGTCAACGCCCGCGTCGCTGAAATTGAATACGACCCGAACCGCACGGCGCGCATCGCGCTCCTGCACTTCATCGACGGCACGAAGCGTTACATCATCGCGCCGAACAAGCTCAGCCAGGGCGACATCATCGAGTCGGGAGCCGGGGCTGACATCAAGCCCGGCAACAACCTGCCGTTGAAGAACATCCCCACCGGTACCATCATTCACGCGATCGAGCTGCGTCCGGGTGGTGGCGCCAAGATGGCCCGCTCCGCCGGTTCGTCGGTTCGTCTCGTCGCGAAGGAGGGCGTCTACGCCCAGCTTCGTCTGCCGTCTGGTGAAATCCGCAACGTGGATGCTCGCTGCCGCGCGACGATCGGCGAGGTCGGCAACGCCGAGCAGTCGAACATCAACTGGGGCAAGGCCGGACGTATGCGCTGGAAAGGCGTTCGCCCGACCGTTCGTGGTGTTGCCATGAACCCGGTCGATCACCCGCACGGTGGTGGTGAGGGTAAGACGTCCGGTGGACGTCACCCCGTCAGCCCCTGGGGCCAGAAGGAAGGGCGCACCCGCCACCCGAACAAGGAAAGCGACAAGCTCATTGTTCGTCGCCGTACCGTCGGCAAGAAGCGTAAGTAGGAGTAGACGATGCCAAGAAGTCTTAAGAAAGGCCCCTTCGTTGACGACCACCTGCTTCGCAAGGTGTTCACGGCGAACGAAGCCAAGAGCAAGAACGTAATCAAGACCTGGTCGCGCCGCTCGATGATCATCCCCGACATGCTCGGACACACCATCGCAGTGCACGACGGACGCAAGCACATCCCGGTGTTCGTCACCGAGAGCATGGTCGGCCACAAGCTCGGCGAGTTTGCGCCCACCCGCACCTTCCGTGGACACGTGAAGGACGACAAGAAGGGCCGTCGCCGCTAACGCGGTGACGTGAAGGAGGAGAAGAAATGGTGGAGTCGATCGCACGCGTGCGTCACATCCGCGTTACCCCCCAGAAGGCTCGTCGCGTTGTCAACATGATCCGCGGCAAGCAGGCGCACGAAGCGCTGGGAATTCTGAAGTTCGCGCCCCAGGGCGCGAGCGATCCGGTGTACAAGCTGGTGGCCTCGGCCATCGCCAACGCCCGGGTCAAGGCAGATGCAGCCAACACGTATCTGGACGAGCAGGACCTGTTCATCAGCCGGGCATTCGTTGACGAGGGTACGACCCTCAAGCGTTTCCAGGCTCGTGCCCAGGGCCGCGCATTCGAAATCAAGAAGCGCACCAGCCACATCACGGTTGTGCTCACCACTCCTGAGGAGGGTACGAAGTAATGGGTCAGAAAGTAAACCCCTATGGCTTCCGTCTGGGAATCACCACCGATCACGTATCGCGTTGGTTCTCTGACTCGACCAAGCCGGGTCAGCGTTACGCTGACTTTGTTGCAGAAGACGTCAAGATCCGTCGCCTGCTGAGCACCAGCCTTGACCGTGCCGGCGTCAGCCGCATCGAGATCGAGCGCACTCGTGACCGTGTTCGCGTTGACATTCACACCGCCCGTCCGGGCATTGTGATCGGTCGTCGCGGCGCGGAGGCCGAGCGCATCCGCTCAGACCTTGAGAAGCTCACCGCCAAGCAGATCCAGCTGAACATCCTCGAGGTCAAGAACCCCGAGCAGGATGCCCAGCTCGTCGCGCAGGGTATTGCCGAGCAGCTTTCCGCACGTGTGGCTTTCCGCCGCGCGATGCGTAAGGGCCTGCAGGGTGCACAGCGCGCCGGCGCCAAGGGTGTTCGCATCCAGGTGTCTGGCCGTCTGGGTGGCGCCGAGATGAGCCGCAGCGAGTTCTACCGCGAAGGTCGTGTGCCCCTGCACACCCTGCGCGCGAACATCGACTACGGCTTCTACGAAGCCAAGACCACCTTCGGCCGTATCGGCGTGAAGGTCTGGATCTACAAGGGCGACATCACCAACAAGGAACTCGCTCGCGAGCAGGCCAACGCTAAGTCGTCCCGCCCCGAGCGTCGTGACGATCGACCGCGTCGTGCACCTCGTGCAGATGCGCCGGCAGCGGCTCCCGTCGCAGCGGTCGCGGAGGCTAAATAATGTTGATTCCACGTAGAGTCAAGCACCGTAAGCAGCACCACCCGGGTCGCACCGGCCACGCTACCGGTGGCACCACGGTGTCCTTCGGTGAGTACGGCATCCAGGCGCTCACCCCCGCCTATGTGACCAACCGTCAGATCGAGTCCGCTCGTATCGCCATGACGCGTCACATCAAGCGTGGCGGGAAGGTGTGGATCAACATCTACCCCGACCGTCCGCTGACCAAGAAGCCGGCCGAAACCCGAATGGGTTCCGGTAAGGGTTCGGTCGAGTGGTGGGTTGCCAACGTCAAGCCGGGTCGCGTTCTGTTCGAGCTCAGCGGTGTCACCGACGCCGTTGCGAAGGAAGCGCTCACCCGTGCAATTCACAAGCTGCCCCTCAAGGCACGCATCATCAAGCGCGAGGAGGGCGACGCATAATGGCGATCGGCACCAAGGAGCTCGCCCCAGTCGAGCTCGATACTTTTGACAATGAAAAGCTGTTCGAAGAGCTGAAGAAGGCCAAGGAAGAGCTGTTCAACCTGCGCTTCCAGTCGGCTACCGGTCAGCTTGAGAGCCACGGCCGCCTCCGCGCGGTCAAGCGCGACATCGCTCGCATCTACACGGTTCTCCGTGAGCGCGAGCTGGGCATTCGTGCCACGCCCATCGCAGCCCCGGCTCCGGCCAAGGCTGAGAAGGCTGAAAAGAAGACCAAGAAGGCCAAGGCAGCAGTGGAGTCCACCGATGACGCTGCAGCCGAGGCCGTCGAGACGAAGGAGGCCTAGTCATGGCGAAGACTGACGAAACGGTCGTCGCGGGCGAAGCCACCGAGCTCGTACGCGGTTACCGCAAGACGCTGCGTGGTTACGTGACCAGCGACAAGATGAACAAAACCATCATTGTCGTGGTCGAAGACCGCGTGAAGCACCCGTTGTACGGCAAGGTCATCCGTCGTACATCCAAGCTGAAGGCGCACGACGAGGCGAACTCCGCCGGCATCGGCGACCTGGTCCTGATCAGTGAGACCCGTCCGCTGAGCGCTTCCAAGCGCTGGCGCCTGGTCGAGATTCTTGAGAAGGCCAAGTAAGCCTCGCGCTTACTTGACGTAAAGGAGTTATAAAGTGCTTCAGCAAGAATCACGAGTCAGGGTTGCCGACAACAGCGGCGCCAAGGAACTCTTGACCATCCGTGTTCTCGGTGGCTCCGGCCGTCGTTACGCCGGTCTGGGCGACGTCATCGTCGCCACGGTCAAGGATGCAATCCCGGGCGGCAACGTCAAGAAGGGTGACATCGTCAAAGCTGTCATCGTTCGTACCAAGAAGGAGACTCGTCGTCCAGACGGCTCCTATATCAAGTTCGATGAGAACGCTGCAGTGATCTTGAAGGCAGACGGTGACCCCCGCGGCACCCGAATCTTCGGACCGGTCGGTCGCGAGCTTCGCGACAAGAAGTTCATGAAGATCATCTCGCTGGCACCGGAGGTTATTTAATCATGGCCAGAATCAAAAAGGGTGACCTCGTTCAGGTCATCAGCGGCCGCAGCCAGGCTCGCGGCGGAGACCGTGGCAAGCAGGGCAAGATCATCTCCGTCGACGCCACGAAGAACCGTGTCCTCGTTGAGGGCATCAACTTCGTGACCAAGCACGTTCGTGTCGGCCAGACCCAGCGCGGCACCAAGACGGGCGGCATCGAGACCTTCGAAGCACCCATCCACGTGTCCAACGTTGCCATCGTTGACCCGGAGACCAAGAAGCCGACCCGCGTCGGGTTCCGCCAGGAAGAGGTAACGAAGGACGGCGTCACCAAGACGGTCCGCATCCGTTACGCCAAGAAGTCAGGGAAGGACCTCTAATGACTGACACCATTACGGGCGCCGCGCCCGTCAAGGCCCTGCCGCGTCTGAAGCAGAAGTACCGCGATGAGATCAGTGCCAAGCTCTCGACGGAACTCGGTTTCACCAACGTGCACCGCATCCCCACCCTGACGAAGATTGTCGTCAACATGGGTGTTGGAGAAGCAGCACGCGACGGCAAGGTGATGGATGGTGCGGTTTCTGACCTCACCAAGATCACCGGCCAGAAGCCGCAGGTCACCAAGGCCCGCAAGTCCATCGCGCAGTTCAAACTGCGTGAGGGACAGCCCATCGGCGCCCACGTCACTCTTCGTGGCGACCGCATGTGGGAGTTCCTGGACCGGCTGCTCAGCCTGGCACTTCCTCGTATCCGTGACTTCCGCGGTCTGTCCGACAAGCAGTTCGACGGTGCGGGCAACTACACCTTCGGTCTGACCGAGCAGGTCATGTTCCACGAGATCGACCAAGACCGCATTGACCGCGTTCGCGGTATGGACATCACGGTCGTCACGACCGCGAAGACCAACGACGAGGGTCGCGCGCTGCTCAAGGCGCTCGGCTTCCCGTTCAAGACGGACGACGTCAAGAAGTAGTCCAACTACACCGGAACAAATTCAACTAGAGTTGGGAGCTTGCGCGTAGCAGGCTCCCACCCCTGGTTGGTCCCACCCGCATCCAGTGCATAAATACTGAGTAAGCCGGGCGCACACAGATTTTCACCCCGGAAGCCGATCAACCGATTGGTTTCCTCACCACCACAGGTCGTCATTCGTGTAACGGATGGGCGAAACCAGGCGAGAAAGGCACCACAAAATGACAATGACAGATCCGGTCGCAGACATGCTGACCAGACTGCGCAACGCGAACTCGGCGTATCACGACACCGTGTCCATGCCGCATAGCAAATTGAAAGCGCATATCGCTGACATCCTCAAGGCTCAGGGCTACATCTCTGCCTGGACCGTCAAGGATGCAACAGTAGGCAAGACCCTCACGCTGGACCTCAAGTTCGGTCCGAACCGTGAGCGTTCCATCGTAGGCATCAAGCGGGTTTCCAAGCCCGGCCTGCGCGTGTACGCAAAGTCGACCGAGATCCCCACGGTTCTCGGCGGCCTCGGCGTTGCCATCCTGTCCACCTCCAGCGGTCTGCTCACCGACCGCCAGGCTGAGAAGAAGGGCGTAGGCGGAGAAGTTCTCGCCTACGTGTGGTAACTGAGAATGTCACGTATTGGAAGACTCCCCATCCCGATCCCCGCTGGGGTAACGGTTGTGGCTGACGGCCAGGCCGTCTCCGTCAAGGGCCCGAAGGGCGAGCTCGCTCTCGTCGTTTCCAACCCCATCTCGGTGTCGATCGAGGACGGTCACGTTCTCGTCACTCGTCCGAACGACGAGCGCCAGTCGCGTTCGCTGCACGGTCTGACCCGCACCCTGATCAACAACCAGATCATCGGCGTAACCGTTGGTTACACCAAGGGTCTTGAAATCGTCGGTACCGGTTACCGCGCGGCGCAGAAGGGCACCTCTGTTGAGTTCGCCCTCGGCTTCTCGCACCCGGTCGTCGTCGAGCCGCCTGTCGGAATCGTTTTGACCGTAGAGAGCGTCAACAAGCTCACGGTCAGCGGAATCGACAAGCAGGCCGTCGGCGAGGTTGCCGCCAACATCCGTAAGATTCGCAAGCCAGAGCCCTACAAGGGCAAGGGTGTGCGTTACGCCGGCGAGATTGTTCGCCGCAAGGCCGGAAAGAGCGGTAAGTAACCATGGGACTCGGAACTAGAGGCAAGAGCAAGGCCGCAGCCCGCGGACGTCGACACACCCGTCTTCGTAAGAAGATCGAGGGAACGGCGCTTCGCCCGCGCCTTGTCGTTACACGCTCGGCTCGCCACGTATTCGTGCAGGTCGTCGACGACAGCAAGGGTTTCACCCTTGCGTCGGCATCCACGCTCGAAACGGACTTGCGCACCTTCGATGGTGACAAGACCGCCAAGGCCCGCAAGGTCGGTGAGCTTGTAGCTGAGCGTGCGAAAGCCGCCGGCATCGAAGCCGTTGTATTTGACCGTGGTGGCAGCAAGTACGCAGGACGCGTCGCAGCCATCGCTGAAGGAGCTCGAGAGGGTGGATTGAACCTGTGAGCACTGAAAAGATCGAAACCACAGCACCTGTTGCTGCCGTTGCCGAGGCGCCGGTTGAAACCGCCGCCTCCACTACTCCGCCGCAGAACGAGCCTCGCGAGGCTCGTCGTGGTGGACGTGAGCGCAACCCGAACAAGGATCGCGGAAGCCGCGATGCCGACAAGAGCCAGTTCCTGGAGCGCGTCGTCACCATCAACCGCGTATCGAAGGTCGTCAAGGGTGGTCGTCGCTTCAGCTTCACCGCTCTCGTCGTCGTCGGTGACGGTAACGGCCTGGTCGGCGTTGGATACGGTAAGGCCCGCGAGGTCCCGACCGCTATCTCCAAGGGCGTTGAAGAGGCGAAGAAGAACTTCTTCCGCGTTCCTCGCGTTGGCCTGACCATCCCGCACCCCGTGCAGGGTGAGGCCGCAGCCGGCGTCGTTCTGCTTCGTCCGGCAGCAGCAGGTACCGGCGTTATCGCCGGTGGCCCGGTGCGCGCCGTACTCGAATGCGCTGGCATCCACGACGTACTGAGCAAGTCGCTCGGTTCGTCGAACACCATCAATATCGTGCACGCCACGGTTGAGGCACTGCACCAGCTCGAAGAGCCGCGTGCGGTTGCGGCTCGCCGCGGCCTCGCCTACGAAGACGTGGCTCCGGCTCGTTTTCTTCGTGCCGACGCTGCTGCAGCTGCAGCAGCTGCAACCGCGAAGGCAGGTGCCTGATGGCCCAGCTGAAGATCACACAGATCAAGTCCAAAATTAGTGAGAAGCAGAACCAGCGCGACACTCTTCGCAGCCTGGGTCTGCGACGTATTGGCGCCGTCACAATCCGCGAGGACAACTCGCAGAACCGTGGCTACGTCAACACCGTCGCTCACCTCGTAAAGGTCGAGGAGATTGACTAATGGCTGACGAGAAGGAAGCTACCAAAGTAGCCGCCAAGCCTGCCACAAAAAAGGCCGCTGCACCCAAGAAGGCCGCTGTTGCAGCGGAGCCGACTGAGCCCCGCGAGCACGTGCTGAAGGTACACCACCTTCGCCCGGCGCCCGGAGCGAAGAAGGCCCGCCAGCGCGTTGGCCGTGGTGAAGGATCCAAGGGTAAGACCGCGGGTCGAGGCACCAAAGGCACGAAGGCACGCTACAGCGTGCGCGTTGGCTTCGAGGGTGGGCAGATGCCTCTGCACATGCGCACCCCGAAACTGCGTGGATTCAAGAACCCGTTCCGCGTCGAGTACCAGGTTGTCAACCTGGAAAAGCTCGAAGTGCTCTACCCAGACGGCGGCGATGTCACCATCGCCAGCCTGATCGCCAAGGGCGCGGTTCGTGACAATGAAAAAGTCAAGGTTCTGGGAACCGGTGAAATTACCGTTAAGCTGAACGTGACGGTCGACAAGGTCTCTGCTTCAGCTGAGCAGAAAATTGTTGCCGCGGGTGGATCTGTAAAGTAAGTCCGTAGATGCTCAGTCGAGCTTGTCGAATCCGTCAATCGAGTCAATCGTTTGGTGTGATTCGACAAGCTCGATCGTTTTAAGTCGAGTTGCCGCTCTATATCGATCTGCACTGTCGATCTGCGTAAAAATCTGGAGGCCTTCTTGTTCAGCGCCATTGCGCGGATTTTCCGCACACCCGACCTTCGTAAGAAGATCGGCTTCACCCTGGGCATCATTGCTCTGTTCCGTTTGGGCTCGTTCGTTCCGACCCCATTCGTGGACTTCGCCAACGTGCAATTGTGTCTCGCTGCCAACCAGGGCACGAGCGGCCTCTACGAGCTCGTCAACCTCTTCAGCGGTGGCGCCCTGCTCCAGCTGAGTGTCTTCGCACTCGGAATCATGCCGTACATCACGGCCTCGATCATCGTGCAGTTGCTGCGCGTGGTCATTCCGCACTTTGACACCCTGCACAAAGAAGGTGCATCGGGCCAGAGCACCTTGACCCAGTACACCCGCTACCTGACCATCGCCCTGGGCATTCTGCAGTCGACCACACTGATCACCGTGGCCCGCAGCGGCGCCCTGTTCGGTACATCCGCCAGCACCGAATGCACGCAGCTGATCACCAACGACGCCTGGTACGCCATCATGCTCATGGTCATCACAATGACCGCCGGCACCGGCGTCATCATGTGGATGGGTGAGCTCGTCACCGAGCGCGGCGTCGGTAACGGCATGTCGCTCATGATTTTCATCTCGATCGCGGCACTGTTTCCCGGCTCGCTGAGCGCTATCGGCAGCCAGCAGGGACCAGATACCCTCATCATCGTGCTGATCGTGGGCATTCTGGTGGTCGCCGGCGTCGTCTTCGTGGAGCAGTCGCAACGAAGAATTCCCGTGCAGTACGCCAAACGCATGGTCGGCCGCCGCACCTACGGCGGCAACAACACCTACATTCCGATCAAGGTCAACATGGCCGGTGTGATTCCAGTGATCTTCGCCTCCTCGCTGCTGTATTTGCCGGCCCTGCTGGCGCAGTTCAACCAACCGGCAGCAGGCACCGAAGCCCCCGCCTGGGTGGTGTGGATCTCGCAGAACCTCACCGGTGGCGACCAGCCGCTGTACATGGCAATGTATTTCCTGCTCATCATCGGCTTCACCTATTTCTACGTCGCTATCACGTTCAACCCCGAAGAAGTCGCCGACAACATGAAGAAGTATGGCGGGTTCATTCCCGGCATTCGGGCTGGCCGACCGACCGCCGAGTACCTCGACTTCGTGCTGACGCGCATCACTCTTCCCGGCTCGATCTACCTGGGCCTGATCGCTCTGATTCCGCTGATCGCATTCTCGGTTGTCGGGGCCGACCAGAACTTCCCGTTCGGTGGCGCGAGCATTCTGATTATCGTCGGCGTGGGGCTCGAGACGGTCAAGCAGATCGACTCGCAACTACAGCAGCGACACTACGAGGGACTTCTTAAATGACGCGTTTACTGTTGATCGGCCCGCCCGGTGCGGGCAAGGGCACGCAGGCCGAGCGCCTGGCGCTGGCCTGCGAAGTTCCCGCCATCTCCACCGGCGACATCTTTCGCTACAACGTGACCAACAAAACCGAGCTCGGGCTCGAGGTCAAGTCGTTCATGGATGCTGGCGCCTACGTGCCAGACACCCTCACCAACGCGATCGTTGCAGACCGATTGAAAGAAGCGGATGCTGCCGGCGGCTTTCTCCTCGACGGATACCCGCGTACGACCGATCAGGTCGCTGAGCTCGACCGGCTCCTCGTTGCCGAGGGCACCCAGTTGGATGTCGTCGTGCTGATCACGGCCGACACCGACGAAGTTGTCGCCCGGCTGCTCAAGCGTGCTGTCGAGCAAGGCCGCGCGGACGACACGGCCGACGTCATCCGTCACCGGCTCGACGTCTACACCGAGCAGACCGCTCCGCTGATTGACGTGTACAGCGCCCGCGGCCTAGTGGTCACCATCGACGGCCTCGGCGCCGTCGAAGAGGTCACCGAACGCATTCTTGCCGCGCTGACCGAACGCGGCCTGTGCGCCAGCGCCACCACGACCTGAACTAAGTTTTTTTTCAGCCGGTTTAGCCGTTTGGGCCGGGCCTCACGGCCCGGCCCATCATCATGTGAACAGCCAGGTACATAAAATATCGCTCCCGTGTTCGGAGCTAGTTTGTAGGAAATCAGTGAGTTTTCGTCGTTCCATCTATAAGAATCCGGCCCAGCTGCGCCTCATGGTCGCGCCCGGTTTGGCCACCGCGGCATCGCTTCGGGCTGCCCGCGCGGCCATGGTCGTCGGCGCTACCACTCTTGACATCGACGCCGCGGCCGAGGCCGCGATCCTGGCGCTGGGCGGCAAGCCCAACTTCAAGCTCGAAGAGGGCTACCACCACACGGTGTGTGCGTCGGTGAACGATGACGTGGTGCACGGCATCCCGTCCGCACGCCGACTCGAAGCCGGCGACATCGTCTCGATCGACAGCGGCGCGATCATCGAGGGCTGGAACGGCGACGCCGCGTTCACCTTCGTACTGCCCGACGCATCACGGCCCGAGGTCGTGGCCGAACGCGAGAAGCTGTCCGACGTGACCGAGCAGTCCCTCTGGCACGGCATCGCCCGATTGCACACCGCCCGGCACCTGAACGAGGTGGGTGATGCCATTGAAGACTATGTGGAATCGCAGGGCACCTACGGGATCCTCACCGACTACGTCGGCCACGGCATCGGCCGCTCCATGCACGAGGCCCCGCCGGTGTTCAACTACCGCGTGCGCCAGAAGGGCCCAGACGTGAAGCCGGGCCTGGTCGTCGCCATCGAGCCGATGGTCGTGCTCGGTTCGATCGATACCTACACCCGCGAAGACGACTGGACCGTCGCCACGAGCGACGGCTTGGCCGCCGCGCACTGGGAACACAGCATCGCTGTACACAAGGACGGCATCTGGGTACTGACCGCTGAAGACGGCGGAGCCGCCGGCCTCGCCCCGTTCGGCATCGTTCCCGTTCCGATCGCCTAGGGTCTATTGGTCGATGAGGTGCACGAGCTCGTCGATGAAAGACGGGAAGTCCACCGAGCGTTTGATGAGACGCTGCACATCGGCACGCTCGGTGAAGACCTCGACGAACTGGTCGAAGACGGACTGGAACGACGCCCGCCCGGCAGCGCTGAACGCGATCAGGGCCACAACGTTGACACGGCTGTCACCCCACGGCATGGGGGAGTCGTTGACCGCGATGGCAATGGACGTCTGCTGCGCGGTCATGGCCATGGCGTGGGGAACGGCGAGGTGGTCGGTGAACGCGGTCGACGATAGCCGCTCGCGCTCGATTGCGCCGTCGACGTAGCTCGGGTCGATGAGTCCGCGCGCGACCATGCGACCGCCGAGCTCGCGGATCATCGCCTCCTCGTCGGGGGCGGTGAAGTTACGCAGGTAGAGGGACTCGTCGAAAAACTGCAGCAGGTCATTCTTGATGTGCGAGCGCCGACGAACCCGGCGCACACGGATGGCCGCCTCGCGGATTCGGTGCACGTCGCGTTCCGTGAGGAACGGCTGGATGACGATCACGCCGTCGGCCGGAACAGGCGGCTCGATCGTGGTGAGCACGAGGTCGGCGCGAAGGTCTGCCCACGGCACGTCACTGCGCGTGATCTGGTCCACGATAATCAAGTCATCACCGAGAACCCGTTCGATGCGCTGACGCAACTGCACGTGCATCGTGTAGTAATTGGGGCAGACGATCACGCAGGAGACGAGTTGCTCGGATGGCGAATGCTGTTCCAAGTATGACCCCACGTGCATCGCGATGTAGGCGATCTCGTCATCGTTGATGTGGATCTGCTCCTGGCGCTGCAGTTCGCTCGCGATGAACACAGCGAGTTCGTAGATCATCGGATAGGCGGTCTTGATCGAGCGGGTGAGCGGGTTCCGTGAGTAATCCCGCACCTGGGCGCGGTCGATGAGGTTGCGCACGTGCAGCGTGAGGCGGGTGATGAAATCCTCGTCGGCCAGGTCGACAAGGTACTCCTCGCTGGCCTGGGCCACGATGCGTCGCACAACCTCGAGGTCCCCGGCGCGGGCGACGGTTGCGCTGATCGCGTCGGTGGTCTCGTCGTGTCCGGGCGTCACCACCCGGGTCTGGAGAAGGAGCACGAGATAGGCGAGGTCGGTGACATCCAGCACGACGTCGAAATGGGTGTCGATGAGACTGGCCAACGCGACCGTGAGGTGTGCGCCGACGGCTGGTGCGTCGTCGGCCCGGGCAGCGGCGCGCTTGCTCACCCTGTCCACGGCGATGGCCACGTGCAGCAGAACATTGTTGGTGCCGTACTCATTCACGAAATAACCCTGGGCGTCGAGCATGGCGATCAGGTCGGTCTTGAACGCACCGAGGCTGTCGGATGCGAATTCCTTCTGGATCGCCGCGAGTTCGAGAAAACCGCGGGCGAACTCCTCACGGAACATCCGGCTGATCAGCCGGCGCCGGTCGGTTTCGGATCCGAGAAGGGTCACCCTACTACCGTGGCGAGCCAGGGAGAGTCCCGTGCCTGGCAGCAGTGCGCGCACTCGGGACAGATCGGCCTCGACGGTGGAGTCACTCACGAAGGTGTCGGCCGCGAGCTCATAGACATCGAGGCCTTCTGCCGAATCGATGACGCGACGAACCAGCTGGTACAGGCGGAGCTGCGGAGTGTCGTTCTCTGGGCGCCGTCCCGGCGGTACTGCACGGAATGCCGTGTAGGCCTCACGGTTGACGCGGTAGCCGGCCGGCCCCGACTCGATCACCTCGAGCGGATCTGCCGCCGTCTTCACGCTCGTGACGTAGCTGCGCACCGTGCGCGCAGTCACGCCGAGGTGTTCGCCCAGTTCACCCGCTGTGACCCAGTCCGGGGAGCGGAAGAGATAGTCGAGCATCCTCGATTGCTTGTCGCTCATTGTGCCTTGTTCTGTGCCGTGTTCTGTGTCGTGCGCGGTCCCATCCCGTTGATCTTATCCGCCGAACCCGAGCTTTTCCGGGGGTGCGGAAATGCGTCTGGTGGCCCCCGGACGAGGTGCCCGGCAGACTTTACTGAGCGTGTTGGTGTCGACGACGAAAGGGTGAATCGATGAGGATTCATATTGTGTGTGGCGCCGGTGCGTCCAGCACATTCGTGGCGCTGCGGCTGCGCAAGAGCGCGGCGGCCCGGGGCATTGCGGCTCAGGTGACCGCCGGAAGCGAATCAGATCTGGCGAGCATGCTGCCGGTCATCGATGTGCTTCTCGTGGGTCCGCATCTGGAAGCGCTGTTCGCCCGGATCCAGCTGCAGGCCGCAGCAGCCGGCGTGCAGGCCAGCCTGATGTCCACGACGGTCTTCACCGCCCGCGATGGCGAAGAGGCCCTCGACCTGGTCCTCGTGATGGATGGCACCCGTTCATGACTCGGGCAAACCAACACCTGCTGCACAACTCAGACGCAACGAAAGGTACCGCAATGCTCGAACGAACGGTTCTCATCGGCTCGACCAACGGACTGCACGCCCGCCCGGCGAAACTTTTCAGCCAGGCCGCCGCGGCCGCGGGTATTCCCGTCACGCTCACCAAGACCGGCGGCAAGACCGTGAACGCCGCGAGCATCCTCGGTGTCATCTCCCTCGGCATCGGCCACGGCGACGAGGTCACCCTTGCGGCCGACGGTGACACGGCCGAGACTACCCTCGACGAGCTGGCCCGGCTGCTGCTCGTCGACCACGACGCTTAGGGGCTCCGCATGGAACTGCAGGGAATCGGAATCGGCCAGGGTGTCGTTGTGGGCCGTGTCGTGCGCATGCCCGACCCGCTGCCCGACCCCGTCGCCGCGCCCAGCGCGCTGACCCCGGCGGAAGAGGGCGACCGGGTCGCCGAGGCTCTCGGCGCCGTTGCCGCCGACCTCCTCGCCCGCGCAGCGCGGGCCGGCGGAGTGGCCGGCGAGGTGCTCGAGGCCCAGTCCATGATGGCCGAAGACCCCAGCCTCGTTGACGACGTCACGCTGCGGCTCGCCGCCGGCGCGACTGCCGAGCGAGCGGTCTTCGAAGCCTTCGCGGCCTTCCGTGACATGCTGACCGGGCTCGGCGGTTACCTGGCCGAGCGAGCGGGCGACCTCGACGACGTCTCGCAGCGAGTCGTCGCGCGTCTCCTCGGAGTCTCGGCGCCCGGGGTGCCCGACCGGGCACATCCGTTCATTCTCGTGGCTCGCGACCTGGCTCCGGCCGACACCGCCACCCTCGACCTCCGCCAGGTGCTCGGTCTCATCACCCTCGACGGGGGTCCTACCTCGCACACCGCGATTCTGGCCCGCGAGAAATCCATTGTGGCCATCGTGCGCACGAATGGTGCGGCGGACCTCACCGATGGCGATGAGGTCATTCTCGACGCCGCGAACAACCTGGTGATCACCTCACCCAGTGCCGAGCAACTTTTAGAGGCGCACGCACGTGAGGCCGCCCGGGCAGCCCGCGCGCTCGCGCCGCTGTCACCGGGCCGCCTCGCGGACGGCACCCCCATTCCGTTACTGTCGAACCTCGGTTCGGCCGACGGAGCGGCTTCGGCGCTCGCCCTCGGCGCGGAGGGCGTTGGCCTGTTCCGCACCGAGTTCTTGTTTCTCGACGCCGTCACTGCGCCGACCGTGGCCGAGCAGCGCGCCGAATACGAGCGGATGCTGCGCGCCTTCCCCGGCAAGAAGGTCGTCGTGCGGGCGCTGGATGCCGGGGCGGACAAGCCGCTGGCCTTCCTCAACGACGCCCGCGAAGAAAACCCGGCCCTCGGCCTGCGGGGACTGCGCGCGCTGCGTGCATCCGAGCAGATCCTGCGCGACCAACTGGAAGCGCTCGCCCAGGCGGACGCCGCCACCGACGCTGACCTGTGGGTGATGGCCCCGATGGTCGCCACAGTGGAGGAGACCCGCTACTTCGTGGCACTCGCGCGCGAGCTCGGACTCAGGACTGCCGGGGTGATGATCGAGATCCCCGCCGCCGCCCTTCTCGCCGATCGTATTCTGCAGCATGCCGACTTCGCCTCGATCGGCACGAACGACCTCACCCAATACACGCTCGCGGCCGACCGCCTGCTCGGCTCCGTGGCCGCTTTTCAAGACCCGTGGAACCCTGCTGTATTGCGCCTGGTGGCCGAGGTCGGGGCCGCCGGTGCTGCGCTCGGCAAGCCCGTCGGCGTGTGCGGTGAGGCTGCCGCGGATCCGCTCCTTGCCGTGGTGCTCGTCGGCCTCGGCGCAACGAGCCTTTCGATGTCGGCCTCGGCCCTCGCCGACGTGCGAGCGGTCCTGGCGGACTTCACCAGTGAGCAGGCCCGGCTGTTGGCCGAGCTTGCCCTCGCAGCCGAGGATGCGGCATCCGCTCGCGAAGTGGTCACGACCCAGGCCGCCACATTTCTTGATTCATCTTCTCGTTTGAACCTTCCCGTGCAGCACACCTTAGAAAGGTACTGAAATGACGACGACGTCAGCCGACACCAAGCGAACGGGCACTCGCGTGCACGTGCAGCGCTTTGGCACATTCCTCAGCGGAATGGTCATGCCCAACATTCCCGCCTTCATCGCGTGGGGACTGATCACCGCGCTGTTCATCCCCACCGGATGGACCCCGAACGAGACCTTTGCAACCCTCGTCGACCCGATGATCATCTACATGCTGCCGCTGCTGATCGCCAACACGGGTGGCCGCATGATCTATGACACCCGCGGTGGCGTGATCGCCACGATCGCCACGATGGGTGTGATCGTCGGCAGCAGCATCCCGATGTTCATCGGAGCCATGATCGTGGGCCCGCTCGCCGCCTACCTCCTCAAGAAGGTTGACAGCATCTGGGAGGGCAAGGTCAAGGCCGGCTTCGAGATGCTCGTGAATAACTTCACGGCAGGAATCCTCGGTGCCATCCTCGCCCTCGGCGCGTTCGTCGGCATCGCCCCGCTCGTGACCGGGCTGAGCAGACTGCTCGAAACCGGTGTCGACTTTCTGATCGCCAACGGATTGCTGCCCCTCGCGAGCATCCTGATCGAACCGGGCAAGGTGCTCTTCCTCAATAACGCCATCAACCATGGCGTGCTCACCCCGCTCGGCGTGCAGCAGGTATCCGACACCGGCAAATCGATCCTGTTCCTGCTCGAGGCCAACCCCGGTCCCGGACTGGGAATCCTGCTCGCTTTCACAATCTTTGGAACCGGCATCGCCCGAGCCAGCGCGCCCGGCGCGATCATCATCCAGTTCCTCGGCGGCATCCACGAGATCTACTTCCCCTATGTGCTCATGAAGCCGATTCTCATCCTGGCCGCCATTGGCGGCGGTATGACCGGTGTGGCCATCAACGTGGCGTTCGCCACCGGCCTGCGTGCTCCCGCCTCGCCCGGCAGCATCTTCGCCGTGCTCTTCCAGACCTCGCCGGACAGTTACATCGGCGTCATCCTGTCGGTCATCGGTGCGGCAGCGGTCTCCTTCCTGATCGCCGCCGTCATCCTGCGCGCCAGCCGTCGCCGTGACCTCGCTGACGGTGCCGGTCTCGACCTGACCGCCGCCGTGGCGAAGACCCAGGCCAACAAGGGCAAATCCAGTTCGGTGCTCGGCAGCCTCGTCGGTTCCGCGGCAACGGACGCCCCCACCCGCGACCTCCGCAACATCGTGTTCGCGTGCGACGCCGGAATGGGCTCGAGTGCGATGGGCGCCTCCGTGCTGCGCAACAAGATCAAGAAGGCTGGCATCGCGGGAATCACGGTGACCAACCAGGCCATCGCCAACCTCGACGGCAGCGCTGATCTCGTGATCACGCACCAGGACCTGACCGACCGTGCGCGGGCCAAGTCACCCGACTCCGTGCATGTCTCCGTCGACAATTTCATGAACAGCCCGAAGTACGACGAAGTCGTGGGCATGCTCGAGCAGCAGACCAACGAAGGAGTCACGTCATGAGCCAGATCCTCGAACCCCGCAACCTGATCGCCCACGGAACGGCCCATACGCGCGACGAGGCGATTCGTGAGGCCGGTGGCCTTCTCGTGGCGTCCGGCGCCGTGAGCGACGACTACGTGGCGTCCATGTTCGAGCGCGAAGCATCCGTTTCGACGTACATGGGCAACTTCCTCGCCATCCCGCACGGCACGAACGACGCGAAGGAGTCCATCCTGCGCTCCGCTCTGTCGCTCGTGCGCTACGCCGAGCCGATCGATTGGAACGGCCAGCCGGTGCGCTTCGCCGTGGGCATCGCGGGGCTCAACAACGAGCACCTCGAGATCCTCTCCAAGATCGCCATCGTGTTCTCCGACGAAGACGAGGTGGCCAAACTCATCGACGCCGGCTCGGCCGAAGAAATTTACGCCCTGCTCGAGGAGGTCAACGCAGAATGAAGGCTATTCACTTCGGCGCGGGCAACATCGGACGCGGCTTCGTCGGACTCCTGCTGCACGAAGCCGGGTACGAGGTGGTCTTCGCCGACGTGAATTCGAGCCTCATCGACGCGCTGCACGCCGCACCCAGCTATGAGGTGCACGAGAAGGGGGAGGGGGCACGCCAGCACACGGTGACGGGGTTTCGCGCCATCAATAGCGCCACCGACAGTGACGCGCTGATCGACGAGATCGCCACCGCCGACATCGTGACGACGGCCGTCGGACCGAACATCCTCAAGTTCGTGGCCCCGCTCATCGCGGCGGGGCTGGCTCGCCGGGCAGCGACGCTGCCGCCGCTGGCCGTGATGGCGTGTGAGAACGCCATCAACGCCACCGACCTTCTCGCCGAGCACGTGCGCAGCCAGGTGACCGGTGCTGACTGGCCGGCCGTCTCGGCACGCGCCGCCTTCGCGAATACGGCCGTCGACCGCATCGTGCCCAACCAGGCGGCGGATGCCGGCCTCACGGTGACGGTGGAGGCCTTCTACGAATGGGTCATCGAACGCGGCGCATTTGGCGACGCGGTTCCGGTCATTCCGGGAGCCACGTTCGTGGATAACCTTTTGCCCTATATCGAACGCAAGCTCTTCACGGTGAACACCGGGCACGCCACCATCGCCTACCTCGGTAGCCGGGCCGGCGTCAGCACGATCGCAGAGGCGCTTGACGTGCCGGCTGTCGTGCTCGCCGCCCGCGCCGTGCTCGAAGAGACGTCGGCGCTGCTCGTCGCCAAACACGGACTCGACGAAGCCGCCCAGCGCGCCTACCGGGAGAAGATCCTCGTTCGGTTCAGCAACCCGGCCTTGCTCGATACCGTCGAACGAGTGGGCCGCCAGCCGCTGCGCAAGCTCAGCCGCAACGAGCGGTTCATCGGCCCGGCCGCGGAACTGATCGAATCGGGCCTCATGCCCGAGGCGCTTGTGGGCGCCATCGGTGCGGTGCTGCGCTTTGACGTTGCGGCCGACGAGCAGAGCGTCGAGCTGCAACGGATGCTCCGAGTCGAAAGCGCAGAGCAGGTGGTTCTG
Organism: Cryobacterium sp. Y29; assembly: GCF_002929825.1. Classification (GTDB taxonomy): domain Bacteria; phylum Actinomycetota; class Actinomycetes; order Actinomycetales; family Microbacteriaceae; genus Cryobacterium. The sequence continues at coordinate 138,982 of NZ_PJJN01000034.1, read as the reverse complement.
CAGGTCTGCGGGCTCGATGCAGCGCATCCACTCTTCGCGTCGGTCGTGCGTGAAGTACGGCGCGCGCAGGGATTATAGGACTGAATTGCCAAAAGGCAATCTCATACCATAAGATTGACCCTTGGTGTCTGGTGTCGCCCTTTTCGGGCGTGTCCGGCATCAATCCCGCATGACCAGCAATCAATACAGAGCGACAGTGAGGGTATGGCCAAAAAAGACGGTGTCATCGAAATCGAGGGCGCAGTAGTCGAAGCTCTGCCCAACGCGATGTTTCGCGTTGAGCTGTCAAACGGCCACCGAGTTCTTGCCCACATCTCGGGCAAGATGCGTCAGCACTACATCCGCATCCTCCCGGAGGACCGCGTGATCGTTGAGTTGAGTCCTTACGATCTGACCCGTGGCCGGATCGTTTACCGCTACAAGTAACGACTGCTGTAAGTAACGGCCCGCGGCATCCCGAGGGTACGAAGACAGCGAAAAACAAGGAATCACCATGAAGGTCAAGCCCAGCGTCAAAAAGATCTGTGACAAGTGCAAGGTCATCCGCCGCAACGGCAACGTGATGGTCATCTGCGATAACCCGCGTCACAAGCAGCGCCAGGGTTAAATCCGTCGCGACTTGTCGCTTCGAGATTTACCTGAGTACACGCACTAAATAAGCACATCTAGATAGCAGTTCCGGGAACCCTTCGGGGTGACACCATCGGCTGGAGGCCGGTGTACAGGAGCTGTTACAGACCTCCATCACTAACAGGAGACACAATGGCACGTCTAGCCGGCGTCGACATCCCGCGCGATAAGCGCGTGGAAGTTGCATTGACTTACATTTACGGTGTTGGCCGTACGAGGGCCCTCAAGACCCTCGCCGACACTGGAATCGACGGAAACATCCGCGTCAAGGACTTGAGCGACGACCAGCTCGTCCTTCTCCGTGACTACGTCGAGGGTACCTTCAAGGTTGAGGGTGACCTCCGCCGTGAGGTTGCCGCTGACATCCGCCGCAAGGTTGAAATTGGCAGCTACGAGGGCATTCGCCACCGCAAGGGCCTGCCCGTTCGCGGTCAGCGCACCAAAACCAACGCTCGCACCCGCAAGGGCCCGAAGCGCACCGTAGCCGGCAAGAAGAAGGCGCGCTAGGCCCTCGGCCTAGCCCGCTAACGCCTTTAGGATTCAGGAGAAATTCATGGCACAACCCAAGTCGGCCGTACGGAAGCCGCGTAAGAAAGAAAAGAAGAACATTGCTGTGGGCCAGGCCCACATCAAGAGCACGTTCAACAACACGATCGTGTCGATCACCGACACGACCGGGGCCGTCATCAGCTGGGCCTCGTCTGGCCAGGTTGGTTTCAAGGGTTCGCGCAAGTCGACCCCTTTCGCCGCACAGCTGGCCGCCGAGTCGGCCGCCCGCCAGGCGCAGGAACACGGCATGAAGAAGGTTGACGTCTTCGTCAAGGGACCCGGTTCGGGCCGCGAGACCGCGATCCGTTCGCTTCAGGCCGCTGGCCTCGAGGTTGGTTCGATCAACGACGTCACGCCCCAGGCTCACAACGGATGCCGTCCGCCGAAGCGCCGCCGCGTCTAAAGCACACGCTGTCATCTCGACGGGCTCGGTACTTGATTGTTGCCGAGCCCCGTCGAGACTCTTTTCTTTCACTTTTCACTCTCTCGTCATTGCAAGTGTCATATAGCGGACACTTAGCCGAAAGGAATCAACAGTGCTTATTGCACAGCGTCCAACGCTCACCGAAGAGAACATCTCGGAGTTCCGTTCACGGTTCATCATTGAGCCGCTCGAACCCGGCTTCGGCTACACCCTCGGCAACTCGCTTCGCCGTACCCTGCTCTCCTCGATCCCGGGCGCTGCTGTAACCAGCATCCGTATCGATGGCGTGCTGCACGAGTTCAGCACCGTTCCCGGTGTGAAGGAAGATGTCACTGAGATCATCCTGAACATCAAGGGCCTCGTCGTTTCGAGCGAGCACGACGAGCCCATCACCGCGTACCTGCGCAAGCAGGGTTCCGGCCAGGTTACCGCCGCTGACATTTCGGCTCCGGCCGGCGTCGAGGTGCACAACCCGGAACTGGTGATCGCAACCCTCAACGACAAGGCGAAGTTCGAACTCGAACTGACCATTGAGCGTGGCCGTGGTTACGTCTCCAGCACCCAGAACCGCAACGAGTTCTCCGAAGCCGGCCAGATTCCGGTCGACTCGATTTACTCGCCAGTGCTCAAGGTGACCTACCGGGTCGAGGCGACTCGTGCCGGTGAGCGCACCGACTTCGATCGCCTCGTCGTGGACGTGGAGACCAAGTCGGCTATTTCGCCGCGCGACGCCATCGCATCCTCCGGTCGCACCCTGACCGAACTGTTCGGTCTGGCCCGCGAGCTCAACACCGCTGCCGAGGGCATCGAGATCGGCCCCGCGCCGGTTGACGCTGTGCTCTCGACCGAGCTGTCGATTCCGATCGAAGACCTCGACCTGTCGGTGCGCTCGTACAACTGCCTGAAGCGCGAAGGCATCAACAACGTCAGTGAACTGGTCGCCCTGTCGGAGACCCAGCTGATGAACATCCGCAACTTCGGGCAGAAGTCGGTTGACGAAGTGAAGGACAAGCTCGTTGAGCTCGGCCTGTCCCTGAAGGATTCGGTTCCCGGATTCGACGGCGCGCACTTCTACAGCGGCTACGAAGAAGAGACCATTTAAGGCTCGCGCTTCAACGCTGCCTTTCGATTTTTTGATACTGGAGATTACCAATGCCTAAGCCCACAAAGGGCCCCCGTCTCGGTGGCGGCCCGGCGCACGAGCGCCTCATGCTAGCGAACCTGGCCGCGGCCCTGTTCACCCACAAGTCGATCAAGACGACCGAGACCCGTGCCAAGCGCCTGCGTCCGCTCGCCGAGCGTATGGTGCAGTTCGCCAAGCGCGGCGACCTGCACGCGCGTCGTCGCGTCCTCGCGACGATCACCGACAAGACCGTCGTGCACGAGCTGTTCACGGTTATCGCCCCGCAGGTCAACGAGCGTCAGGGCGGCTACACCCGCATCACGAAGCTCGGTTTCCGCAAGGGTGACAACGCTTCGATGGTGCAGATGGAGCTCGTTCTCGAGCCCCTGACCCCCAAGGTCAAGCGTTCCAAGACCGCGACCGTTGCTGCGACCCCCGTTGGAAGCGACAACGTCGTTATCGACGACGTTGTAGCTGACGACGTTGTCGTCGACGAGACCGTCGTAGCTGAAGACGCTGTAGCTGAAGACGCTGTAGCTGAAGACGTCGTAGCTGAAGACGTTGCTGCCGAAGACGCAGCAGCCGATGAGGCCGACAAGAAGTAGCACCACCACCAAGGGAGGGCCAACAACTGTTGGCCCTCCCTTTTTGTGTGTATCCGTCCGTCTCGGTTGCCGAAGATAGGGTTGGAAAATGGATCAACGCGAAACTCCGCTGGATGAACGCATCGGTACCGTCCCGGCGCCGGTGCTTCCGGTGCACCGGGACGTCGCTACCTGGCGAGCAGCCACCAGCAACGACATCGACGGTATCTGGCAGCTGCGCCGCGCCATGGGCGAAGTCGACCACCCCCACTACCTCACGGCGCGCGGCGCGATCGCCGCGGACTTCGGTTACTCTCATTTTCACCCGGAGCTCGACTCGCTGGTCGGCGTCGACCAGACTGGCCGTATCGTCGCGGTCGGCATGGTCATGTTCCCGCCTCGTCAGGTGACTCTGGTGCGATCGATGCCGATCGGCGGGGTGCACCCGTCACTGCGCGGCCGCGGCATCGGCCGTCAACTCCTGGCCTGGCAGCTGGGCCGGGCCAAGCAGCAGCTCGCGTCGTCGACCCAAGCGCTGCCCGGTTGGATCCTCACCTATGCCGACGAACGCTCACCGCAGAACGCGGCCTTGTTCGAGCGCGGCGGCCTGACCCTCGAGCGCTACTTTCTCACTCTCGAGCGACCGCTGGATGCCCCGGTGCGCGTCGTCGACGCGGCCGACGGCATCCGCATCGCCGTCTATGCCCCCGCCGCCGCGACCGAAGTGCACGCCGCCCGCGACGACGCGTTCATGGACCACTGGGGCAGCCAGCCGATGAGTGACGAGAACTGGAACGCCTTCGTCGGCGGACAGTGGTTTCGCCCCGACCTCTCGTTTGTGGCCTACGGCACCGATTCGACCGGAACCGAACGGGTCGTCGGCTTCGTCCTGTCGACGGCGAACGAGAACGTCTGGGCCACCCAGGGTTTCACCGGCAGCTACATCGACCTGGTCGGTGTTTTGAGCGGATGGCGCGGCCGTCACATTGCACAATCGTTGCTGGCCGCCCAACTCGCGGCCGGGCAGGTTCTTGGGCATGAGCGGGTGACGCTCGCGGTCGACTCGGCCAGCCCCACCGGTGCCCTCGGCCTCTACACCGGCATGGGATTCGTGCCCACCCACCGCAAGCTGGCGTACACCATCGAGTTCTAACGCTGGCCCCGTTCGGGGTTGCGTGGATAGGGTGAGGCATGACCGTTCCCACGACTCCGCTCTCTGCGCGCGTGACTGCGCTCTCGTCGCTGCCTGTTCCCGACCATGCCGATGTCGCCCTGTGGCGGCCGGCGACGGCCGCCGATACCGACGCCATCTGGCAGCTCGAAATAGCGATCGGCCGCGTCGACCACCCCAACTACGTTCGTGAGCGCGATGACGTGAGTGAGGCATTCACCTTCTCCTTCATTGACGTTGACGCCGACACCCTCGTCGCTTTCGACGCTGACGGGCGCCTCGTCGCCCACGGTCTCGTGCTGCTTCAGCCGGGGCAGGAGACGCTGGTGAAATCCAACCTCGGCGGCGGGGTACTGCCCGAAATGCGCGGCCGCGGCATCGGTCGCGAACTGCTGAATTGGCAGGTAGCCCGCGGTAAACAGCAACTGGCGACTTCCGACAAGCTGCTGCCCGGCTGGATCTCCACATCCTGTGACGAGCGTGCCCCACAGAACGTCAGTCTCTACGAACGATTCGATCTAGCGTGCACCCGAAACTTCCTTTCGCTCGACCGCATGCTCGTCGACCCGATTCGTGAATTCGTGCTGGCCGCGGGAATCCGTCTGGCTGGTTATACGCCGGAGCTCTCGAACGCCGTGCACGCCGCACGCGACGCGGCATTCATGGACCACTGGTCCAGCCAGCCGATTCCCGACGAAAGCTGGAACTCCTACGTGACCGGCCCCTCTTTCGTCGACGACCTCTCGTTCGTCGCGTTCGGAACAGAACCCGACGGCAGTGAGCACGTCGTCGGTTTCATCATGTCGAGCGTCAACGAACAGGACTGGGCGGCGGCTGGCTACCGCAGCAGCTATATCGGGCTCGTTGGAGTGCTGAGCGGATGGCGCGGGCGGCACATCGCGCAGGCCCTGTTAGCGGCGCAGCTGGCCGCCAGCCGCGCCGCCGGGCACGAGCGCGCCACCCTCGATGTGGACTCGGCGAGCCCGACCGGTGCGCTCGACCTGTACACGGGCATGGGCTTTTTCGCCACCAACCGGGAGCTCGCCTACGTGCTCGAGTTCTGATTCTCAGCGGTACGGCGGCGAACTGGGCGCGTCCGGGTCGCGCATCAGCCAGCTGTTGTCGGGCAGCGGCGGCACCGCCGAGAGACGCTCCAGCGCGGCATGCACCTCGTCGGCGTAGACCTGGCCGCCGGTTGGCCCCGGATGCACGTGATCGCCGGCCAGCAGGTCGAGTCGCCCCGCGATCGCGTCGTGCCAGTTCGCGAGCTCGACCCGACGATTGCCGGCAGCGAAATCAGCCAGCCGTGCGTTTACTGCGGCGGTCCAGTCGCGTTCGGCGTAGGCGTTCACGAGCACGAGCCGCCGGTCGGGCCCGAGAATGCGCAGAATCTCGGTGAGTTCATCGGTCGTGATCGGCCCGTTGGTGCCGAGGCCGATCACCACAACGGGCTGTAACTGGCCCGCCGCCGCGAGGGCCGCCAATATGTCGTCTGCGGAATACATCCCGCGGGAGACCGACGCGTCAACGGTCATCCCCGCAAAGGTGGCCTGCAACTCCGGCGCCGAGGCCAGCATGACCGAGTCGCCGATGGCGGTGATCGGGCTCTCGGCCAGGGCGGGGGCAACTGCGGCTTGGCGGGCCGCCTCGGTGGCCGCCGCCTGCGCGGCGACCCGCGCCGCAGCATCCATTGCCCGCTGACCCCGTTCGATGCGCAGTTGCGCCGAGGTCTGCGCTGGCGCGGCGACGACGGCGGCCGTGGTGCCGCCGACCAGCAGCAGCAGCGACAAGGCGGCCGTCGCCGCAACCAAGCGGCGGCGACGGGTAGGCCCGGTCCACAGCGCACCGATTCGACGGATGCTGCCGCGCACGCCGGTCCGCCGGATCGGCACTTCCAGCCAGCGGTAGGACGCGCCTGCCAGCACCACGGTGATGACCGAGGCGAGCAGACCGATCGGCAGCAGGCTGCCGGCCGGGGACGACGCCGGCCAGAGCAGTTGGACCAGCACGAGCACCGGCCAGTGCCACAGGTAGATGCCGTAGGAGCGCTCACCGAGGTAGCGGAGCGGGGCTGCATCGAGCAGGCGCCCGAACCGGCCACCGCGTACTCCCGCCCAGATGACGACGGACGTGGCTAGGGATACCGCGACGAGGCCGCCGCGGTAGGTTATGGTGCCGTCTTCCGGTAGCCAGAGGGCGAAGGCGATGATCGCTAGAATTGCGCCGCCGCCGAGCCACGGACGCATCCGGGGCAGTTCGTTGCGTTGCCCGTTCGGGCGGCGGAGCAGCAAAGCGAGGGCGGCGCCCGCGAATAAGCCGAAACTGTGTGTGTCCGAGCCGTAGTACACCCGGGTGGGATCGGCGCCGGGCTGGTAGAGCAGTCCCATCCATAGGGCCGAAGCGACGAAAAGTGTGGTGACGATGGCTAATCGCACGCGGGGACGGCGAACCAGCAGGACGGCCATCAGGAGCAACGGCCAGACCAGGTAGAACTGCTCTTCTACGGCAAGCGACCAGAGGTTGCGCAGCAGTTCGGGTTCGTTGAGGCTGAAATAGCTGGCGTCGTTTGCGATCGACACCCAGTTGTAGCCGAAAGTGCTGGCCCCGAGCAGTTGCCCGCCGAGACCCACGAGCACGTCGCCGCCAATGACAAACGCGATGGTGCAGCAGATCAGGACGACTGGAATGAGTGGGGGTACCAGTCGACGCGCGCGCCGTTGCCAGAACCGACGCAGGGAGATGCGCCCGGTGTGAGTGTGCTCGGAAACGAGTAAACCGGTGATCAGAAAACCGCTGATGACGAAGAAAACGTCGACGCCGATGAAGCCGCCCGGCAGCATCGCCGGAAAAAAATGATAGAGCGCGACGGCGATGACGGCCAGGGCGCGCAGGCCGTCGAGGCCGGCCAGTCGGCCCCTGCTCGGGTCGTTTTGAGGCCCCAGGACGGGTGTGTTCGCGGGCCCGATTGCGGACGGTGCTGACCGAGTCCTCCCGGTGAACGGGAACGACAGTGGGGAACGAGTCATGGGCAACACAGCGTTTCTTGGCACTCTTTATGGGGGTAGGCCATAGGCCGGACTCAACGATAACCCGAGCGCGCCGCCTAGGCTTACCCTCGTGAATCTTTTCGTGCCCCGCGCCGCGAACGCAGCGCTCGGCTCCACGCGCATCCGCCTCGACCTTGCCTACGATGGCACCGATTTCACCGGTTGGGCCCGGCAGCCTGGCTTTCGCACCGTTCAGGCCGACATCGAAAAGGGGCTCGCGGGCATCCTGCAAAGCTTTCCCCCGCATCCCACCCTCATCGTCGCCGGCCGCACGGATGCCGGGGTGCACGCCCGCGGGCAGGTTGCCCACTTCGACCTCACTGCCGAACAAGCCCACTCCCTCGTCCGTATCCAGCGGGGCACCGGTAACCGCCCACCGGTCGACCTCGGCACTGCTGTGCTGCGCCGCCTCGGCGGCATCCTCGTCACCAAGCCCGACATCGTGCTGCGCCGCGCCACGGTCGTGCCCGGTGGCTTCGACGCCCGGTTCTCGGCCATGTGGCGCCGCTACGAATATCGCATCGCCGATCCGCTCGCCCTGCACGACCCGCAGCAGCGCCTGCGCACGACGTGGCATCCGTTTAAATTGGACCTCGCCGCGATGGACGCCGCAGCGGCGACATTGGTCGGCCTGCACGACTTTGCCGCATACTGCAAGCCGCGCCCGGGGGCTACGACCATTCGCACCGTGCAGGACTTTCGCTGGTACCGCGACGACGATGGGCTGGTTATTGCCAGTATCAAAGCGGATGCCTTCTGCCACAGCATGGTGCGCGCCATGGTCGGTGCCTGCGTGGCAGTGGGGGAGGGGCGCCTCGACGGTAGTACCCTTGCCCACCTGCACTTCGACAAACACCGCATCAGCGAGTTCAAGGTGATGCAGGCGCACGGCCTCACACTCGTCGACGTCGGTTACCCCGATGACGCTTCCTTGGCACAGCGTGCCATCGACACGCGCAACCGGCGGTCACTGCCGGCCACTGCCCAAGTTGCGCCCACGGTCGCGGCCGACTATCGTTGACCCTTGGTGTCTGTGCGTTGCAGCGCGGCACCCGAACGTGAGCCCTCCATCGACAGTGTTCTCCTCACGAGAACACACCCGGAGCGGGATTCACGAACACCTCCGTTCGAAAAAGAAGAAAGCAGCACAACAGTGACGCGCACTTACACCCCCAAGGCAAGCGAACTCCAGCACGACTGGGTCGTCATCGATGCCACCGATATCGTTCTCGGACGTCTGGCCAGCCACGCGGCAATCCTGCTGCGCGGCAAGCACAAGGCCACCTTCTCCCCGCACATGGACGGTGGCGACTTCGTCATCATCGTCAACGCTGAGAAGGTTGCCCTCACCGGCAAGAAGCTCGACCTGAAGATCGCGTACCGCCACTCCGGTTACCCGGGCGGCCTCACGGCGACCAACTACTCCGAGATGCTCGAGAAGCACCCGACCCGTGCGGTTGAAAAAGCGATTCGCGGCATGCTGCCGAAGAACTCGCTCGGTCGCGCCCAGCTCACCAAGCTGAAGGTGTACGCCGGCCCTGAGCACCCGCACTCCGCTCAGCAGCCCACGCCGTATACCCTCAGCCAGGTCGCGCAGTAGCGCCGGCATCCAGACTTCTCGACTCTTAGATAAAAAGGATTCCCATCATCGTGGCGAAGATCGCAGACCAGATTGACCAGGCTCCGGAGAGCTATTCCACCGAGACTCCGGCCGAAACCGTAACCAAGGTGCCCCGCGCCGTCCTCAACGTTCCCGGCGCAGCCGTTGGCCGTCGCAAGCAGGCTATCGCCCGTGTGCGCATCGTCCCCGGCTCCGGAACGATCGTTGTGAACGGCCGCGAGTTCGCCGACTACTTCCCGAACAAGCTGCACCAGCAACTGATCAACGACCCGTTCAAGGTGCTTGACCTGCTCGGCTCGTACGACGTCATCGCCCGCATCACCGGTGGTGGCCCGTCCGGCCAGGCCGGCGCGCTTCGCCTCGGCATCGCACGCTCGCTCAACCTGATCGACGAAGAGAACAACCGCGCCATCCTCAAGAAGAACGGCTTCCTCAGCCGCGACGCTCGAGTCAAGGAGCGTAAGAAGGCTGGACTCAAGAAGGCCCGTAAGGCACCTCAGTTCAGCAAGCGCTAACCCGAAAGCCGACGACGATATGACTCGTCTGTTCGGCACGGACGGCGTTCGGGGCCTGGCCAACCGTGATCTCACGGCTGGCCTGGCCCTGAGCCTTGCCCAAGCCAGCGCCGCAGTGCTGACCAAGGGTCGTCGTGCCCAAGCACGCCTCGCAGCGGGCCGCCGCCCCGTGGCAGTGGTCGCCCGCGACCCGCGAATTTCCGGTGAATTCCTCAACGCTGCCGTCTCGGCCGGCCTGGCCTCCAGCGGTGTCGACGTGCTCGACGCCGGAGTGATCCCAACACCCGCCGCAGCCTTTCTGATCAACGATATCGGTGCCGACTTCGGTGTGATGATATCTGCCTCCCACAACGCGGCGCCCGATAACGGCATCAAAATCTTCGCCTACGGCGGAACCAAACTTCCCGACGACGTCGAGGACCGTATCGAGTCCTATATCGGTCGCGACACGCTGATGCCGATCGCCGGCGACGTAGGGCGCATTCGTCGTTTTGCCGACGCTGAAGACCGCTACGTGGTGCACCTGCTCGGCACTTTGCCGCACCGCCTCGATGGCATCCACGTCGTGCTCGACTGCGCCCACGGCGCAGCCGCCGGCGTGTCGCCGCAGGTGTTCACGGATGCCGGCGCTCGCCTCACCGTGATCGGCGCCGACCCTGACGGTCTCAACATCAACGATGGCGTGGGCTCGACCCACCTCGACAACCTCGCCCGAGCCGTGCTCGAACACGGTGCCGACGTCGGTATTGCGCACGATGGCGACGCCGACCGGTGCCTCGCGGTGGACCGCGATGGCAACATTGTCGACGGCGACCAGATCATGGCGATCCTCGCCGTGTCGATGGCCGAACGCGGGGTGCTGAAAGACCGCACACTCGTGGCGACCGTCATGAGCAACCTCGGCCTGCGGAAGGCCATGGCGGCCAACGACATCACCGTGGTGCAGACCAAGGTCGGCGACCGGTACGTGCTCGAAGAACTCAACGCCCACGGGTATTCCCTCGGCGGCGAACAGTCCGGTCACGTCATCATGACCAAGTACGCCACCACGGGTGACGGTATTCTCACCGGGCTTCACCTCGTGGCCGAAATGGCGCGCACCGGTAAGACGCTGGCCGAATTGGCCTCCGTTATGACGGTGTACCCGCAGATTCTGGTGAACGTGCGTGGTGTCAACCACACGGGTCTCGGCGCCGATGACGACATCGCCCAAGCCGTACTCGCGGCCGAAGCCGAACTCGGCGACACCGGTCGGGTGCTGCTGCGCCCCTCCGGCACCGAGCCGATGGTGCGCGTCATGGTGGAAGCCGCCGACCAGCCGACTGCCGACCGCCTGGCGCACTCCCTTGCCGACGTGGTGCGGGAGCGCCTGCCCCTCTAGCCCTACCGGACGGGGCCCGGGCCCCGTCCCCGGGCCCAGCCTATAAACTGGGCCCGCGTTCGGGGCCCAGGCCCCGTCCGCACAGAGCGCGTGTGTGCGCGGGGGTCAGACCTTGCGTAGCAGTACGCAGTACCAGGGTCGCGCGCGACCGGGTTGGACGTAGGTTCTGCAGTAGGTTGGGCTGGTTGACGCTGGTCCAGATGCTGCGTGCCTTGCCGCGCGCTTCGTCTTCGGTGAGCGCCGCGTAGCGGTGGAAGAACGAGTTGGGGTTGGCGAACGCCCCGCCCGCTCCCGGCTACTTCCCCCGCTTCTTCTGGTCGTCCACGAGCACCGCCACGGTGCGGGCAGGCACGGTGACCGTGCCGGACACCCGGTCCCAGGTGGTTGTCTTGACCACGGCATCCGTGCCATTGGCCTGGATGCTACTGAGCGTGTAGGTCATGCCGGCCAGGTCTGCCAGGGTGATGGTCTGCGCCTCGGGGCTCGCGTTGAACACAGTGATCAGCCCGTCCAGCCTGCGATCGACATCCGTGCCGACGGTGTCGTCGATGCGCATGACGATGACACCGGGGATGGCCGTGGGTCCGCTGGCTGGAAAACTCAGCTTCCGCGTGATGAGCGTGGCGTCACCGAGCCGGAAAAGCTCGGTCGACTGCTTGAGCCGCAGCAGGTCCTTGGCCTGGCTCGACGCCGCGGCGATGTCGGCCGGTGTCGGCACGAGAGCCGGGTTTTCCAGCAACGGGCGCTGGATGTCCCACTTGTCCTGGTTGGATCCCGCCGACGGCAGCCCCACCCCGAAGTTGTTCGTCTGGCCGGTCCAATCGATGCGGTTGAACCAGTCGCCGGCGTTGTAGCTGTCCCGGTCGAGGGACTTGGAGCGCAGCAGGTCGGTGCCGGCGTGCCACAGCGACGGAGCCTGGGACAGGGTCGCGGTCGCCAGGGACAGGGTGTTCATCCGCACCCGGTCGGTCATCGCCGAGTCGGCCGGCATCTTGAGGGCGAGAAGGTCGAAGAGCGTCTCGTTGTCGTGCGCGTCGACGTAGTTGATCACCTCGGCCGGCTGGTCGGCATAGCCGGCCGGTGACCCGTTGTAGTCCAGTTCGTCGCCGCGCTTGACGGTTCCGTCGGCGGTCACGAAGCTAAAGTCCCGCAGATTCGCGGCCAGTCCGAGTCGCACGAGGTCGCTGGCCTGGGTCAGCTGCTCGAGTGCTTGCTCTGGCGTGCCGTTGATGGCCGCGCCGTTCGGGTCGGTGCCGAGACCGGTGCCGAAACCCTGCTGCTGCACGGTGCCGCCATCGACGGGGCTGCCGCCGTGCACGGCGTCACGCAGCCGGTCGTTGAAGGTACCGATGCCGGTGCCGCCGAGCTGACCCTGCGTCGCCTGCTCGAATAGGGCGTTGTCGGCTACCTCGCCGAAGTTCCAGCCCTCGCCGTAGAGGTAGATTGCCTTGCCGTCGACGCCGTCCTTCTTCTCGGTGAGCTGGTTGAGGGCCGCCCGTACTGCGAGCAGGTTGGCCGTGGAGTGGTGCCCCATGAGGTCGAACCGAAATCCGTCGACCTTGTATTCCCGGGCCCAGAGCACGGTCGAGTCGACCATCAGCCGTTCGGCCATCTGGTGTTCGGTGGCCACGTTCTGGCAGCAGGTGGACGTTTCGACCGCTCCGAGCGGGTTCAGCCGGTGGTAATAGCCGGGTACGACGCGATCGAGCACCGACGTGGCGGCCTGGCCGCTGGCGTTCGTGTGGTTGAAGACTTTGTCGAGCACGACCTGCAGGCCGTCCTCGTGCAAGGCCCCGACCATGCCGCGGAACTCGGCCACTCGGGCCCCGCCGCGTGGGTTCACCGCGTACGAGCCCTCTGAGGCCTGGAAATGCAGCGGGTCGTATCCCCAGTTGAAGCCATCGGTGTCGGCAGTGGCTTGAATGCAGGCCTGCTGCTCGGGTGAGGCCGGACCGAATGATTCGAGGTCGCACGCAGGCGTGGCCTGCGCAGCGCGGTCTTCCTCGATGGTGGCGATGTCGAACGTCGGCAGCAGGTGCACGGTGTTCAGCCCGGCATCCGCCAGCTCGGCCAGGTGCCTGGTACCGGCACTGTCCACATCGAACGCGCCATAGGTGCCGCGCAGAGCTTCGGGCATGGTCTCGTCGGAAATTGAGAAGTCCCGAACGTGCAGCTCGTAGATCGACCGGTCGACGGGGTTGTCGATCGTGGGCGACTCGGCTTTCTCCCACTTCTTCGGCCGGTAATCTTTGTTCGCCAGGTCGACGAACACCGAACGCGTGGAGTTGATCGTCAGCGCCACCGAGTACGGGTCGGTGACCTGGTTCACTTCGATGGTGCCCGTGCTGGGTGCGAACACCGTCACCTCGAACACGAAGGATGCGTCGGCCCAGTCCTTGGCGCCGCTCGCCGACCAGGTGCCGTCCTTCTGGCGATTGAGGGTGACCCGCTCGGGTTCGGCGGCATCGCCGGCGGTCCAGACGAGCAGGTCCACCTTTTGCGCCGTCGGCGCCCAAACTGCGACGCTCGGCCGTTCCTTCGACCAGGTGACACCGAGCGTCGTGGAGGCCGCGGCATCCGCGTAGAGGTCGTCGAGCACCCCGGGCAGTTGCACCCCGGTGAGCGCGGTGAGCACCCCGTCGGACCCGGCCTGGCTGACCTGCAGTTGCGTGGTGAGCAGCCGCTCGACGGCGGCGCGGTTCGTGTCCACGGGTCGCAGCACGGCGGAGTGCGCCAGCGCTGGGAACGACGTCTTCTGTGCGTCGGTCAGGCCGGCCGGGTCGTAGGCGAGTTGCACGGTGTCGCCGCCGGTCACTGCACCGTCTGCGAGCGTCAGCGTGGCGTCGGACGAGGAGTGCAGGGCGTAGACCAGGTCGGCGGGGTCGGCGTTGACCGGCAGCAGGTCGCGCGGCCAGGCCAGCGTCTTGTCGTCGATCCAGTGGGCGCGCTGGGCGCCGGTACCGGCCAGCGGTTGGCTGGCGGTGTCAATGGTGAGCACGTGGCTGGCCAGATCGTAGCTGAAGGCGGTCGCTTCTCCGTCGGTCACATTGAAGCCGATGTTGGCGCCGTTCGGCGCGCCGTTCGCGCCGTAGTTCTCGTTCCAACTGAGATTGTGCGCCACCTTGCCTTCGTAACTGCCGGTGGGCAGGGTGCTGGTGGTCCAGGTGAGGATGCCGTCGCCGTCGACGTCCTGCAGCCACGTGGCGAGACAGTCGGGTGTCCAATCCGCGGGACATCCGGCTTCCTCCTGGAAGGAACCGGCGGCTACGACGATCGGGCCTTGCGCGGTGTTTTGGAAGAAGTTGTTGCGGGGGTCGAAGTAGAAGGTGACCGGTCCGCCGGGCGCGGTGAAGGAGACGTTCGAGCCATTCGGCACGCCACCGGCCCCGTAGTTGACGTCCCAGGAGCCGTTGATCGCGATCTTGTATTCGTAGGTTCCGGCCGGCAGATCGAAGGTGCCGGCGTAAATGCCGTCGGCGCGCTGGGTGAGTTTGGCTGCCTCGCAGCCGGGCTGCCAGTCGCCCGCGCAGCCGATCTCCGAGTTCAGGTCACCGGCCACGGTGACGAGGTCGATGGCGGGCGCCGAGGTGCCCGTTTCGGCCAGGCTAACCGTGTTGCCCACGGAGGCGAAGGTGGAGGCGGCCGCGCGCTGGCCCGCGGCATCCGTGGTCACCGCACGGTACTCGACCAGGGTGCCATCGGCCAGACCGGCCGTGTCGTGGAAGACCCGGGGGGTGGTGTCCTCGGCGGTGCCGAGGGGGGTCCAGTCGGGCGAGCCGACAACGCGCCACGCGAAGCCGGTCTCGGCCCAAGTTGAGTCGTCGACCATGGCACCTACGGGTGACACTCCGGATACGCCGGCGCCGGCCATCGGGGCGGCGACCGTGATTGCGGTGGCGGCGGTGGGCGCCGTGACCGTGCGGTCGGCGACGAGCACGACCGACCCCAGCGCGGGTACGGTCACCTCGAGTTCGCCGGTGGCGGTGGCGGTGGCGGTTGCAGCCGCTCCGGCTCCGTACAGCACTGAGAAGGCCGCGCTGTCGGTGAGGGTGGGGACGGTGACGGTCTTGACTGCGGCGGAGTTGTTGACGGCGACGAGGTGTTCGATCTTCTCGGTGCGATCGACCCGGCTGAAGGCGTAGACGCCGGCCCCAGTGTCGGCGTAGCGCTCGATCTGGGCGCCGGTGGCCAGGGCCGCGTGCGCTGTGCGGAGCGCGGACAGCGCGCTGATATGGGTGTACAACGGAGCATCCGTATCGAACCTGTCGACCGATCCCGCCGTCTCTCCCGTGATCAACGGCTGGTCGGTGTAGTCGCTGACCTGGCTGGCGAACAGGGACTGGCGGGAGTCCTTATCGCCGCCGGTGCCGGCGAAGCCCTGCTCGTCGCCGTAGTACACGACGGGCTGGCCGCGAGTGAGGTACATCAGTTCATGGGCGAGCTTGTCGCGTTGCACCGGCGAATCGGAGCTCTTCAGGAACGAGCCGATGCGACCCATGTCGTGGTTGCCGAGGAAGGTCGGCAGGGCGTAGGCGTTGGAGTCGGGGGTGGTGTAGCGGTCGTCGCTGGCGTACAGCTGGCTGAGGCCTTGGGCCGAGTTGCCGGCTGCGAAGCTCGTAGCTTGTGACTGGAATCCGAAGTCGAGCACCGAGCTGAGGTCGGTGTCGCGCACGTAGGGGGAGGTTGTGGCGGCATTCGCGTCGTAGACCTCGCCGAACATGAAGAAGTCAGGCTTGCCCTGGGCGTGTGCGTAGTCCCGCACCGCAGTCGACCAGGTCTGCCAGAACTCGAGGTTGACGTGCTTGACGGTGTCGATGCGAAAGCCGTCGATGCCGAAGTCGACCCAGGTCTTGTAGATGTCGATGAAGCCGTCCACGACGGCCGGGTTTTCCGTCATCAGGTCGTCGAGGCCGGAGAAGTCGCCGTCGAGGGCGCTTTCTCCCTCGAAGGTCGAGTCACCACGATTGTGGTAGAGCGTGGTGTCGTTCAGCCAGGCCGGCACCTTGCGGTCGGCGTTGGCCGGGGTCACGGTCGGTGTGTACGGGAAGGACGTGTCGTCCAGCTCGGGAAAGTTGTCCGTGCCCGCGTAGTCGGCAGGGTCGAAGGCGTCGCCCGCTGCGGTCGTGTACGGGGACGTGGCCTTGTCGATGTAGGCGTATGTCTTCTCCGCGTTGTCGATCAGGTCGGCGGTGTGGTTGGTGATGATGTCGAAATAGACTTTGACGCCGCGAGCGTGCGCGTCGGCGATGAGCGCCTCGAGTTCGGCGTTGGTGCCCAGGTGTGGATCGATCCGGGTGAAGTCGGTGATCCAGTAGCCGTGGTAACCGGCCGAGGCGTTGGGCCCCTCACCCTGCACCGGGTTGTTCATGAACGAGGGGGTGAGCCAGAGGGCGGTGGTGCCGAGCCCCTGAATGTAGTCGAGGGAGGAGCGGAGGCCCGCGAGGTCGCCGCCGTTGTAGAAGCCCTTGTCGGTCGGGTCGAAGCCGGAGACCATCGGGTCGGCGCCGAGGCCAGCGGTGTTGTTGCTCGGGTCGCCGTCCTGGAACCGGTCGGTCATCACGAAATAGAACTGCTCGTCGCTGCCGGGCTGGCGAATGGGGTCCGTCGCCAGCGACGCATCAGCTTCTGAGTACGGTCCGGCCAGGGACAGCGCTTGCAGTCCCACCCGTTTCTTGGCGAGGTCGAAGCTGAACCGCAGGGTGCTCTCGCCCGCGATGGTCAGCGGGATGTTGTCGGCGCCGCCATCCAGGCCGTAGGTGACGTCCCAGCTGTCGTCGAGGGCTACCTTGTAGTCGTAGCTGCCAGCGGGGATGGTGAAGTCCGCCGCCCAGATTCCCTCGGTGCCGGTCGGGACCAGTTCGGTGGCCGCGCAGGCCGGAACCCAGTCTTCGCTGCAACCGAGCTCGTTCTGCAGGCTGCCGACGAGGGCCACGGTCGGCGTGGCCGCTGCCGCTGCACCGGGTGCGAAGACGAGACCGGAGGCGAGAATCGCCCCTGAACCGATCGTGGCCAGGAATCGGCGTGCGGTGATCTGGCTAGTCAGCATTGACTTCCTTCGTTCGGCGCCGGAAAGCGCAAAGGACAACGGATCAGACGCTACCCTTCATGGGGAACAGACTGCAAGCGTTTGCACGGATTGCTCGGTGGATCGCCCTGTCGTAAGAATCACGGCTGATCGGCCTGCCACCTAACGGGGGTCTCGACAGGCTCGACCAACGGTTACCGGTCAGACCTTGCGCAGCAGTACCTTGGAGACGGCGTGCGTGGGGTCCTTGCGCAGTACCAGGGTCGCGCGCGACCGGGTAGGGCGAATGTTCTGCAGTAGGTTGGGCTGGTTGATACTGGTCCAGATGCTGCGGGCCTTGCCGCGCGCTTCGTCTTCGGTGAGCGCCGCGTAGCGGTGGAAGAACGAGTTGGGGTTGGCGAACGCCCCGCGCTGCAGCTTGAGAAATCGTTCCTCATACCAGCGGGCAATGTCCTGGGTGCGAGCATCCACATAGATGGTGAAGTCGAACAGGTCGCTGACCGAGAGACCGTGCCCAGGGGTGGGAGGCTGCAGCACGTTGAGGCCCTCGACGATGAGAATATCGGGTTGTCGCACCACGATCTGCGCGTCGGGAACGATGTCGTAGCTCAGGTGCGAGTAGAACGGTGACCGCGCCTCCGGGGCGCCGCTCTTGACCGCGCTGACGAAGCGCAGTAGCGCACGCCGGTCGTAGGACTCTGGAAATCCTTTGCGCTCCATCAGGCCGCGGCGATTGAGTTCGGCATTGGGAAACAGAAAGCCGTCGGTTGTGACCAGTTCCACCCGGGGGGTGTCGTCCCAACGGGCGAGCATCTCGCGCAGCAGTCGGGCGGTCGTCGACTTGCCCACCGCAACCGAGCCGGCCACGCCGATCACGAACGGAGTGGGACGAGCGCGTTGCCCGAGGAATCCGCTGGTTGCGCGGTGCAGGGTGCGGGCATTCGCCGCGTAGAGGTTGAGCAGGCGACTGAGCGGAAGGTAGACATCCGTCACCTCGTTGATGTCGAGCGGCTCACCGATGCCGCGCAATTGCACGATCTCGGTCTCTTTGAGCGGCCGCAGAGTGGTCGGCGCGAGGGCCGCCCAGTCCGCTCGGTCGAGCTCTACAAAAGGGGTACCGTGACCATTCACTACAGGGGCCAGCACCAGATCGGACATTCCCCCAAGCTTAGTCCGACTAAAATCGATCTCTATGTGCGGAATCGTAGGTTATGTCGGAAGCAATAAGACCGTTGACGTTCTCATGGGAGGTCTCGGAAGACTCGAATATCGTGGGTACGATTCCGCGGGTATCGCCGTGATCGACGAATTCGGGGTGCTCAACACGGCCAAGAAGGCCGGCAAGCTGTCGGCCCTGACCAAGGAGCTCAAAGCCCACCCCATCAACGACGGCACGACCGGAATCGGTCACACCCGCTGGGCCACACACGGCGGTCCCAACGACGAAAACGCGCACCCGCATCTCGGCGACAACGACAAACTCGCCCTCATCCACAACGGAATCATCGAAAACTTCGCCGAGCTGCGGGGCGAACTGCTCGCCGAAGGCTTCACCTTTCTGAGTGAGACCGACACTGAGGTCGCGGCGGTGCTACTCGGCCGTGAATACCAGCGGGTCGGCGATTTGGCCGAGGCCTTCCGCACCATCGTGGCACGCCTCGACGGAGCGTTCACGTTGCTCGCCGTGCACCAGGACCAGCCCGGCATCGTCGTCGGAGCCCGCCGCAACTCGCCGCTCGTCATCGGTCTCGGCGAGGGCGAGAACTTTCTCGGCTCCGACGTCGCGGCGTTCGTCGAATACACCCGTCGCGCCGTCGCCATCGGGCAAGACCAGATCGTCACCATCACAGCGGATGCCGTCACCGTCACCGACTTCGACGGTCACCCCGTCGAGACCGAAGAGTTCGACATTGCCTGGGATGCCTCCGCCAGTGAAAAAGGAGGCTGGACCAGCTTCATGGCGAAGGAAGTCTCCGAGCAGCCTGATGCCGTCGCCAACACCCTTCGCGGGCGTATCACCGCCGAACAGGTGGTCGTTCCCGAACTGACCGAATTCGGCGACGACGTGCTCGCTGGCGTCCGTCGTATCGTGATCATCGCCTGTGGAACTGCGGCCTACGCTGCCCAGACAGCCAAGTACGCCATCGAAAAGTGGGCGCAGGTGCCGGTGGACGTCGAACTCAGCCACGAGTTCCGCTATCGCGACCCGGTACTCAGCGACGACACCCTGGTGATCTCGATCAGTCAGTCCG
The DNA here is from genome assembly GCF_002929825.1 of Cryobacterium sp. Y29. GTDB lineage: Bacteria > Actinomycetota > Actinomycetes > Actinomycetales > Microbacteriaceae > Cryobacterium. Next base: position 119,660 of record NZ_PJJN01000034.1, on the reverse strand, counting down.
GCGAGACCATGGACACGCTCATGGCCGTCAAATACGCCATGTCGCTCGGCGCCAAGGCCATCTCCATCTGCAACACGCAGGGCGCGACCATCCCGCGGGAGAGTGACGCGGTGATTTACACCCACGCCGGGCCCGAGGTTGCCGTGGCGTCGACGAAGGCCTTCGTGGCCCAGATCACCGCCCTCTACCTGTTCGCCCTGCACCTCGCCCGGGTGCGCGGGAGCCTGAGTGCTGCCGAGCAGGCCGAGCAGGTTGCCGAACTGCAGGCCATTCCGGAGAAGATCCAGACCGTTCTCGGTGTTGAAGACGAGGTGCGCCAGCTGGCGCGCTGGATGAGCGACACCCGCGCGGTACTGTTCCTCGGCCGCCACGTCGGCTTTCCGATCGCGCTCGAGGGTGCGCTCAAGCTCAAGGAGCTCGCCTACATCCACGCCGAAGGCTTCGCCGCCGGTGAACTCAAGCACGGCCCGATCGCCCTGATCGAGCCCGGCCAGCCGGTTTTCGTCGTCGTGCCGAGCCCGCGCGGCTCAGCCCATTTGCATCCGAAGGTCGTCTCCAACATTCAGGAGATCCGGGCCCGCGGCGCTCGCATCATCGTCATTGCCGAGGTCGGAGACGCCGCGGTGCTGCCGTTTGCCGACACTGTCATTCATATTCCCCTCGCGGCGCCGCTGTTCGAGCCGCTGCTGGCCGTGGTGCCGCTGCAGATGTTCGCCATGGAACTGGCTATCGCCAAGGGTCTCGACGTCGACCAGCCGCGCAACCTCGCAAAGTCCGTCACGGTCGAGTAGCGCCAGTCGAGGCGGCACGATGATCAAGGGCATCGGGGTTGACGTGGTCGACCTGGCACGGTTCGCACGTCAGGTCGCGCGCACGCCGCGCCTGGTACCGCGGTTGTTCACGGAAAACGAACGCGGTCTGCCGGTGCATTCTCTCGCAGCGCGTTTCGCCGCCAAGGAAGCACTGATCAAGGCCCTCGGTGACAGTGGGGGCGCTACCTGGCACGAGATGGAAATTGTGAACGACCCGCACGGCAATCCGGAATTCCAGCTCAGCGGGGCGGCCCAGGCTGCGCTCACCGAGCGTGGCATCACGCGGGTGCACGTCACCATGACGCACGACGCGGGCGTGGCGTGCGCCTTCGTCGTCGCCGAGGGGGAGCAGTGACCGGTTTTCGCGAGGCCGTGGTCGACCTCGCCGCCATTCGCCACAACATGGCCCACCTGCGCGCTGTCGCAGGCGCCGCGCACGCCATGGCGGTCGTCAAAGCCAACGCCTACGGTCATGGTGCCGTGCCGGTGGCGCGTGCTGCCCTCGCGGGCGGGGCCGACTGGCTCGGCGTCGCCGACATCGACGAGGCTTTGGTCCTGCGTGACGCCGGAATCGATGCACCGATTCTCGCCTGGCTGCACGACCCCGACGCCGATTTCAGCGCTGCGATCGACGACGACGTCACGCTCGGGCTCTCCTCAGCGCAACAGGTGCAACAGGTAGCGGATGCCGCGGCGGAACTCGGCCAGAGCGCATCCGTTCATCTGAAACTGGAAACCGGCCTCAACCGGAACGGCGTGCACGAGAACGACTGGGCCGAGGTCTTCGCGCTCGCCGCTGCGCTCGAAAAGGTCGGGCTGCTGCGCGTCGACGGTGTCATGAGCCACCTCGCCAATGCGTCGGCGTTCGACGACCAGCAGGCGCTCGAATGCTTCGAACGCGGCGTCGCCGCCGCTCGCGCGGCCGGGCTGACCCCCACGCTCGTGCATCTTGCATCGTCCGCAGCGGCACTGCGGCTGCCGGCCGCTCGCTTCACCATGGTGCGATTCGGCATCACCATCTACGGGTTGTCGCCCTTCGACGATGCAACTTCAGCCGATCTCGGCTTGATTCCGGCCATGACCCTGCGCGGCCGGGTGGCCCTCGTGCGACGGGTCAGTGCCGGCGCCGGAGTCTCGTACGACTATCTGTGGCGCGCACCGCAGGATTCCACGCTCGTGCTCGTGCCGCTCGGCTATGCCGACGGCGTTCCCCGGCAGGCCTCGGGGGCAGCGCTCGTGCACATTCACAGCGCGAACTACCCGCTGGTCGGACGGGTGGCGATGGACCAGTTCGTCGTGAACCTCGGCTCCGAAAACCCGGGCGTAGCTGTCGGCGACGAGGTCGTACTGTTTGGCGACCCGGCCACGGGCGCGCCGAGTGCCACCGACTGGGCCGACGCCGCCGGCACGATCAACTACGAGATCGTCACGCGAATCGGGCCCCGGGTGACGCGGCGACACATCAATGACTGAGCTGCACCGCACGATTGCGAATGCGGCGGCGATGCACCGGTTCGGAGTGGATCTCGCCGGTACCCTGCTGGCCGGTGACCTCATCGTGCTCACCGGACCGCTTGGGGCGGGCAAGACCACGCTGACGCGTGGCCTCGGCGAGGGGCTGCAGGTGCGTGGAGCCGTGACCAGCCCTACTTTCGTGCTCGCTCGCACGCACCCGAGTCTCGTGGGCGGGCCGCCGTTCGTGCACGTCGACGCGTACCGCCTCGGCAGCGCCATGGAACTCGACGACCTCGATATCGACTTCGTCCGCTCGATCGTCGTGGTCGAGTGGGGACGCGGTCTGCTCGATGGCATCACCGAATCCTGGCTGGACATCGAGATCGAGCGGCCGCAGGGCCGTGCGGAGGCTGCCCGTGAAGCGGATGCCGCGGCATCCGCTCTCGACACCGTTATCGATCTCGATCACGACGTCGACGAACCGCGCACCCTGACGCTCACGGGTCGCGGCCCGCGCTGGGAGCGGCTGGCCGATGTCTGTCTGGGCTGACCCGACTCTGTCGGCTCGGTGAATGACCCGATCATCGCGGGTATCGGCGCGCGTTCCGGCGCCGGAGCGAGCGCCTGGACTGGTGGAATTCCTGACGCGGGGCTGGACCTACTTCAACAACGCGACGTCCGACACGAGTTCGATGTGCGCGAGCATCCGCGCCGCTGCCTCGTCGGCATCCTGCGAGCGGATGGCCGCCGCGATGGCCCGGTGCGACGCCAGCGACTGCTCCGGTCGCCCGGGCTGGCCGAGCGACTCCAGGCGTGTCTCGAGAATCATCTCGGCGATGAACGTCATCAGCTGCCCCAGAACCGCCGAGTGCGCGGCCTGGGTTACGGCCTGATGGAACAACTCATCGCCGTGGGCACCCTTGTGGCCGTCGGCGATTTCCTCGGCCATCGCGGTGAGGGCCGCATCGATGGCCGTGAGGTCGGCATCGGTGCGCTGGAGCGCTGCGAGGGAGGCGAGCTTGATCTCCAGCGTGCTGCGCGCCTCCACAATCTCCGGGAGTCGGTTTTGGTGCGCCTGCAGTCCCTTGATGACGGTGGCGATGCTGGGCCGGTAGACCAGCACGACGCCGGTGCCGTGACGAACGTTGATGACGCCGAGTACTTCGAGGGCAACGAGTGCCTGCGCCAGCGTGGGCCGGGACACGCCGAGGCGTTCGGCCAAATCACGTTCACTCGGCAGGAGATCTCCTGGGCCTAGTTGGGCGGATTCGATGTAGCCGAGCAGCTGCTCGACCAACTGCTCGTAGAGCCTGGGCCGGGACACCCGGCCGAGCTGCTCTGGCAGGGATTTCGAAATCATCCGTTGGGGGGGTCATCGTGAGTCCTCGCATCCTTCTTTTACCCCGACAGCGTATCGGAACCCGCACCAAGTTACCTATTGCGCCAGTGGGCTGTCCACTGCCGCGCTGCCTCGAGCGGTCACGCATTCAGGCCGTCGGTCGCGCGAGCTCCTGACCGTGCTGGATGAGGGCATCCGTTGCGCCCAGGGCGGCGGAGATCTCTCGGGCCACGAGTTGCACGCGGCGCCCCAGCTCGTGCATTCGATCGTCGCTCATGCGCACGCTGGGTACCGACAGACCGAGCGCACCGATGACGCTCCCGCTGTGGTCGAAAATGGGAGCGGCAACGGAGCTGATGCCCAGTGTGCGTTCCGCCTTGGACTCGGCCCAGCCGCGATTGCGAGTTCTGTCGAGTTCGATCCGCAGCTGTACCGGGTCGGTGATCTGTTGCGGGGCGACGCGCGCCAGGGGGCGCTCCAGCTGGGCCAACTGACGATCCCACGGCATCGCCGACAGAATCGCCTTTCCGGGCGCGCCCAGCGGCAGTGGGATCGGTACGCCGATCTCGGTATACCGTCGATGCAGCTCCTGATGACTCTCAACCTGGTCGATGACGGCACGGTCCTCGGAGGCCAGCAGCGAGTGCAGCGCCACGGTTTCGTTCACTTCGTCGCGCAGATTCGTCATGAACGGCAGGGCCACTTCATGAAATGTCGTGGCCAGGGCTCCGCTTTGAGCGAGTTGTACGAGCAGGGGGCCGAGGCCGTATCGCCGGCCCGAGGTGGACCGCACGAGTTGGTTGGCCAGCATCGCCGTGAGTATTCGGTGGGCGGTGCTGGTGGACAGGCCCGTCAGGTGGGCTATCTCGGTGATTCCCAAATGGGGATGCTGGGAGTCGAAGCACCGGAGGATGGCGACTGCCCGGTCGATCGACTGGACTCCGCTGCGCGGTGCCGCGCCCTCGAGCGCGTCGTTGTGTTCACTCATCGCGATTCCTTGACTTCTCTCTGGGACGACCCTATGGTCAAACACATCATATATCCCGAAATGTAGTTATCTATCCCACTATGTAGGAAAGGAGCAACATGCGTCCCTTGGATGGATTTCGTGTTCTCGACTTGACCAGATTTCTCTCCGGTCCGTATTGCACGATGGTGTTGGCTGAGCTCGGTGCCGACGTTATCAAAATTGAACAGCCGCACACCGGAAGCGACGAGCGACGTTTCGAGCCGAAGATCAATGGAGAGAGCTATCCGGGCGCGATGCCCAACCGTAGCAAGCGGAGCATCTCCCTGGACCTGAAGAGTGCCGAAGGGCATGACATCTTCATGCGGCTCGTGGACGACGCCGACCTGGTCATCGAGAATTTTCGCCCGGGGGTCGCCAAGCGACTTGGAATCGACTACGACGCGGTGCGGGCCATTCGCGACGACATCCTGTATTGCTCCATCAGCGGTTTCGGCCAGACCGGCCCCTATAAACACCGGCCGGGCTTCGACATCATGGCCCAGGGAATCAGCGGTTTTCTGCGCATGACGGGTGAGCCCGGTGGAAAGCCGGCGAAGATCGGCATCGCCATCAACGATGTTGCCGCCGGGATGACCGCGGTGTACTCGATTATGGGGGCGCAGATGGTGCGCGAGAAGACCGGCGAAGGGCAATACATGGATATCTCCATCGTCGAGGCCGGGCTGGCCTGGACCGTCTGGGAGTCCGGTGCCTTCTTCGGCTCGGGCGAAGTGCCCCAGGCCACGGGAACCCGTCATCGTCGGTCGACGCCGTATCAGGCCTACCGCACCTCAGACGGTTACGTCACGATCGGGGCCCCCAACGACCGCTTGTGGGAGATGCTGGTTGTGGATGCCTTCGATCGCGCGGCCTGGCTGACCGATCCCCGGTTCGAGACGCTCCCCGATCGCATGAAGAACATCGACGAACTCGAGCGTGAGATTGAGATCATCACGATGACCAAAACCACAGCGGAGTGGATAGCGATCATCGACCTCGCCGGAGTGCCGTGCGGTCCGGCCCTGACCTACGACCAGACCATGAACGATCCGCAGATTCTGGATCGGGAAATGATCGTCGAAATCGAGCACCCGATCATCGGCCCGATGAAGATGCTCGCGCCGCCGGTCAAGTTTTCGACGATGGACTACACCATTCGCAAGGCGCCGCCGTGGCTCGGCCAGCACACGGCCGAGGTGCTGCGCGAAGCCGGACTCAGCGACAACGAGGTCGACAAAATGTTTGCTGATGGTGTCGCTTTTGACGCACACCCAGAATTGGAAAGGCACTAAACCATGTCTGAAGACCTCCTCATCGAGCGGGCGGGCGCAATCGCCACCCTCGTTCTCAATCGGCCGCAGAGCCACAATGCGATCAACATGGCGATGTACACGGAATTGCCGGCGCTCATCTCGGCCCTCGACGATGATCCGACCGTCAAAGTTGTCATTGTGCGTGGTGCCGGCGAGAAGTCATTCGCGTCCGGCGCGGACATCAGCGAGTTTCAGGAACACCGCTCCAATGCGGCCAAGGCGAAAAACTATAACGAGCGCGTCGCCGCTGCCGAACACGCCATTGAATCGTTGCAGAAGCCCACGATCGCCATGATCCACGGCTATTGCATCGGTGGCGGTGCCGGATTGGCGCTGGCGTGCGACATGCGGTTTGCCGATACCCGCGCGAAATTTGCCATTACGCCCGGAAAACTGGGCCTCGTCTACAGCCTCGAGTCGACCAAACGCGTTGTCGATCTCGCCGGGCCGTCCCGTGCGAATTGGATTCTCACCTCCGGACTGCAAATACCCGCTGAGCGCGCCCTCGCTCTCGGCCTGTTCGACGAATTGTGCGAGCAGGGGGACCTCGAAAAGTACACCTACGAGTTTGCCGAAACGGTTGCCTCCCGAGCCCAATTCAGCGTGCGCACCGGCAAAGCCATGGTGCGCCGCGTCGTGACCGGCCAGGTGGCCGACGATGCGGCCACCATTGACATGCGCAACTCCTCGTTCGATACCGACGACTTTGCCGAAGGCGTGCGGGCCTTCATCGCCAAGCGGCCCCCACTGTTCACGTGGTCGTGATCGCGAACGGCGTGGCCTTTTCGTCCGCGCTGGAGCGTGCCGAATTCGCGGCAGCGGATTCGACCCAGGAATTCGGCAATTTCTTTCTCTCCCGGTTCCTCGATCTGCGCATCAGCTACGACGAGTTCGCCCAAACCTGCACCGTCGCGTTGCCCTACGCGCCGCACCTGTGCAACCCGCAGGGTTCCATGCACGGCGGCATCATCGCGACGGCCCTGGACGTCTCCATGGGTCATCTGTGTGAGCACTTCCTCTCCACAGCCATGACACTGGAGATGCAGGTTCGTTACTTTCGGCCGCTGAAGGGGGACGGTCGATGTATCGGCACCGTGCTGCGGGCCGGGCGCCGAATCGTGCACCTGGAGTCGCGCCTGTTCGACGAGGACGACCGTCTGGTCGCCTTCGCGGTCGGTTCCTGGCATCGCCTCGACGCCCTCTAGTAACCGCACAGAAGTTCTACCCGCACCACCGTTCTACCTGTACCTCACTCAATGAAGAGAAGAGAATCACATGCGCAAGAAAATGAAGCTGATCGTGGCCCTGTCAGTACTGGGCCTCGTCGTTCCGCTCGCTGGCTGCAGCGAAACGGGCGGCAACGCCACCGAAGAGGATGCCGCCAGCTACCCCTCAGAGGAACTCGACTGGACGATCGCATTCGGGCCCGGCGGCGGCAACGACATCATGGCTCGCACCCTGGTTAGCATCATCCAGCAGTACGAGATGTATCCGGAGAACATCCGACTGGAAAACCGGGAAGGTGGTGGTGGCGCCACCGGCTGGGGCTACCTGCTCAACAACTCCGGAAGCGGATACGACATCTCCACCACTTCCGGATCATTCATCACAACGCCGATGCAGGCGGACACCGGGTGGACCTACGAAGATTTCACGCCGGTGGGCCTGTTCAGCAGTGACGACGCGATCTTCACGCTCAACGGTGACAACCCCATTAATACCTGGGAGGAATGGGTCGACTACGCCCAGGGTGAGAAATCCGTCGTCGTCGGTGGCATTGGACCTCTCAACGTCGACTTTATTTTGCATGCCCTGCTGGCCGAGGCTGGGGGATACGAGATCGAGTACGTGCCCTTCAACGATGAGGGCCAGCTCAATACGGCCCTCCTCTCGCACGCTTTGGACGCCTCGGTGAACAACACCGGGAGCATCCTCGGACAGTTCGAAGCCGGCGCGATGAAGCCCCTGCTGTACACCGGTATCAGCCGCCTGGACGTGTTGCCCGATGTGCCGACCGGCGAAGAGCTGGGCATCACCGGCCTGCCCTCGATGCCCAGGGGAATGATTCTGGCTCCGGATGCTCCGAAGGTGGCCCAGGACTGGTGGATCGCCACCATGAAAGAGGTCGTCGCGACCCCGGAGTGGAAGGAATACCTCGACTCCAACTACCTCACGGAGAACATCGCCTGGGGCGACGATTTCTTCGACCAGGTGAAGTCCACCTCGGAGAACTTCGAAACCGTTCTCTCGGACGTCGGCGCGCTGTGAGCTCGGCCGTAGCGGCACACCGCACGATATTCCCGGGTGTCGGGCATGCCGGCTGGAGCCGGCGCCCGTCGGCCAAGACCGCGTTCCTCGGGGTCGTACTCGTTTTGTTCATCGGATACACCGAAATGGCGTTTCGGATGGACTGGGTCACGCAGGCGGGACGCATCGGCCCCGGCTTCTTCCCCCGGGTCGTGGGCGGACTGATCATCGCGATCACGCTCATCGCTCTGGTGCAGAGTATGCGGGTGGCCTCCGAGGAATCGGGAGCCGCTGATCTGGAAGAGGACGTCGGAGAAGCCGATTTGGGCCACCATCCGCTGGTCATGACCTTCACGGTCGTTGCCGCTGGCAGCTTCATTCTTGTGCTGCTGTCCCTCGGTGCGATCGTGGCCGGTGCGCTCTTTCTGTTCGGCATGCTGTGGTTCCTCAACCGTGGTCGCTGGGTAGCGAACATTGTGATCAGCGTCGCCACGCCCCTCGCCCTGTACCTGATTCTGCAGACCGGGCTGAACGCGGGCTTGCCGGCCGGCATCATCCCGGCCTTCTGATCTCGATCCGTCGATTCTCCTAGAGGAATAGCCATGGATATTTTCAACAACCTCGCGCAGGGGATCGTCACGATCCTCACCGTGCAGAACGTGCTCTTACTGTTGGCCGGGGTCACCCTCGGCATGATCATCGGGGTCATGCCGGGGCTCGGTCCAACGGCAGGAATCGCGATCCTGCTGCCGGTGACTTTCGGCATGGAACCGACGGGCGCCATAATCATGCTCGCCGCGGTGTACTACGGGTCAATGTATGGCGGCACCATCACCTCGGTGCTGATCAACACTCCCGGTGAATCGGCCACGGTGGCCAGTACCTTTGATGGGTATCCGCTGGCCCGGCAGGGCCGAGCCGGCCCCGCGCTGGTCATGGCTGCGATCGCATCCTTTATCGCCGGCACCATCGGAGTCATCCTCCTGAGCGCCTTCGCGCCGCTGGTCGCATCGATTGCTCGTACCTTCGGTCCCCCGGAGTTATTCCTGATCGTGGTGGTCGGTTTGCTCACGCTCATCATGATCATCGGTAAAAACCGAATTCTCGGCATTCTGTCGGCACTTATCGGGTTTGCCCTGGCTACGGTCGGCATCGACATCGGGGTCGGCGAGCAGCGCTACACCTTCGGGTCCAGCGAGCTGATCAGCGGAATCGACTTTGTACCGGTGGCGATCGGGCTCTTCGGTGTGGGGGAGATCCTCTACTCGCTCTGGCGCGGAGCCCACAAGGAGCACCTCGATTTCGGCAAGATTTCGATCAAGGGCAAGGGTTTCTGGCCCACCAGGTCCGACTTCAAGGAGTCGAACGGTGCCATGGTGCGCGGATCCTTCCTGGGCTTCTTCACCGGGCTTGCCCCCGGTGCGGGTGCGACGGTCGCGTCGCTCATGTCGTACAGTCTGGAAAAATCGATCTCGAAGAAGCCGGAACGATTCGGCAAGGGCGCCATGGCCGGCCTTGCCGGACCGGAGGCCGCAAACAATGGTGCGTCGGCCGGTGCCATGGTTCCGCTTCTGACCCTGGGCATCCCCGGTTCGGCAGCGACGGCCGTGCTGCTGGCCGCCTTTCTCATGTGGGGGCTGCAGCCGGGCCCGCTGCTCATGGAACAGAATCCAGATTTCGCCTGGGGGCTCATCGCGAGCATGTACCTCGGAAACGTGGCACTGCTGATCATCAACATCTTCATGATTCCCACGTTTGCCAATGTTGCCCGGGTTCCCTTTCGCATTCTGGCTCCCATCATTATCGTGATCTGCGTGCTCGGTACCTTCGCCGTGCACAGCAGCATGGTCGAGGTTGGAATCATGCTGGCCTGTGGCGTACTCGGCTTCTTCATGCGTCGCTACGGCTTCTCGCCGGCCGCGCTCGTTATCGCGCTCGTGCTCGGTCCGCTGGCGGAGGAGTCGCTTCGCCAAACGATGATTATCTCTGGCGGCAACCTCGGCATCTTCGTCGAGCGTTCGGCCTCGATGTGGATTCTCGCCGTGATGGTCGCACTTATCGCGCTTCCCTTTATGAGCCGTCGAATTACCCGTCTGGCCGCGATGGCGGTCACTGAGGTCGGGCGTCGGCGTCGCGGAACGCCGGTGGAACCCTCGCCAGAGACCCAGGATTCGCTGGATTCGCCGGATTCGTCTGGCCAGAAGAAGGACGTAAGCTCGCCCAACTGACGCCACCACGACCGGAGACTAACCAATGCGTCACTTGCCCTGGGCGCTGTTCCAGCACGCCATGCTCGTACAGTTCATCGCGTTTATTGTGCGGCCAACGGCGGCCTATCGCGCCCTGGAAATGGGCGTTCCGGTCACCTGGCTGGGACTCATCGCCGCGAGTTCGGCAATCGTGCCGTTGTTCATCGCCGTGTTTGTGGGCAGGATCACCGACCTCCGCGGTGAACGGCTCGTGCTTTCCGTCGGCGCAGTGCTTTTCGTCGGATCCGCGGCCGGGCTCGTGTTCTACACCCCGACGCTGACGCTGCTGCTGGTGTGGAACGTGTTGCTCGGCCTGGGGCACCTGCTCTCGGCGGTGGGCCAACAGAGTCGAGTCGCCAAAACCGATGCGAAAAACCTCGACTCGGCCTTCGGCTACTACACGGTTGCGGGAACGCTGGGACAGGCTGTTGGACCGGGGGTCATCGCGCTCGTCGGCGGCGACAACATTCTGCCGCCGACCGCGACGCTGTTCTTCATCGCCTTCGTGGCAGCAGTGCTGCTGCTCATACCGACCGCCTTCTTAGCCCATCGGCAGCCGCGGGGGGCCACGGCCACACCGAGGCCGACCACGTCGCTGAGAGAAGCACTGCGGGCTCCGAAAGAGACCCGGCGACGCATGCTGGGAGCAATGCTGGTCAGCATGATGGTGCTGGCCGCCATCGATCTGCTCTCCGTCTACCTGCCGGCCCTCGGTGTCGAACGTCAGATTTCCGCCAGCGTCATCGGAGTTCTGCTCATGGTGCGGGCCGTGGCCACCATCGTGTCGCGGTTCTTCCTCAGCGCCCTGGTCACGCGATTTGGCCGGGACCGGCTTGTATTCGGATCGACGGCCGTGTCCGCCATTGCGGTGGCGATGCTTGTGCTGCCCCTCGACGTCTGGCTGCTCGGCGCCGCGCTGATGCTGGCCGGGTTGGGGCTGGGGATCGGCCAGCCGCTGACCATGTCCGTGATTGCACTCACCGCGCCGGCGGGAACGCGCGGCACCTGGCTTGCCTTGCGTCTCAGCGCCAATCGGTTCGGGCAATCTGCCGTGCCAGCGGCCGTCGGACTGGTTGCCGCCTCCTGGGGGGTGCCAGGGGTGTTCGCCGCGACATCGGTGGGGTTGGCCATCGTGGCGGGGACCAGCGGACGCATGAGCCGACGGCACGGCCGGTAAGCCACGGGAAAAGTGGACTGTTCAGTTTGGCTCCGTGCCTTGACGTGCGACCCGGGGCTGCTACAGAGGTGGACTGGTGAGTTATTCACCTTGCTACCGCGGCGATGCGGACTGTGAGTCTTCACGCCAGACAGGAGACACCACATGCAGCCACGTCCCGCTCCCGCCGGCACGTCAGCCCTCGACGGGCTCGTCGTGCTGGACCTCACCGCATCCTGTCCGGCCCCTTCGCCACGATGACGCTCGGCGACCTCGTGACCGACGTGATCAAGATCGAGCAGCCGGGAACCGGTGACGACACCCGGCAGTGGGGCCCGCCCTCGCAGGGTGGCGAAGCCGCTTATTTTCTGTCGATCAATCGTAATAAGCGCAGCTTTGCCGTGGACCTCAAATCGCCGGAGGGTCTGGCCACGGTCCTGGCCCTGGCGCGCACGGCCGATATCGTCGTCGAAAACTTTCGCCCGGGCACGGCCAGCCGACTGGGCGTCGGCTATGTTGACTTGGTGCGCAACAACCCCGGCCTCATCTATGCCTCGATCAGCGGATACGGGCAGACCGGGCCAGACGCCCACCGCGCAGGTTATGACGCGATCGCCCAGGCTCGCAGCGGCATCATGAGTGTGACCGGCGAAGCGGATGGCCCGCCCGTTCGAGTGGGTGTGAGCAGCGCCGACCTCGTCGCCGGCATGTGGGCGACCATCGGCATTCTGGCGGCCCTGCACGAAAAAACGCGTACCGGGCGGGGGCAGTGGGTCGACATCAGTCTGCTGGATGGTTCGGTGGCGTGGCTGACCTATGTGGCCGGGGGCTATTTCGCCAGCGGAGACGTTCCGCGGCGTTACGGTTCGGCGCATCCCACTATCGCCCCCTACCAGGCGTTCGCCTCGGCCGATGGGTTGTCATGGTTGCCGTCGGTAACGACCGATTGTGGACCCGGTTGAGCGCGGCGGTGGAATGCCCGGGACTGGCCGAGGATCCACGGTTCTGCAGCAACCCCTGCGGGTGGAAAATCGCGAGGAGCTCATCTTCATTCTGGAACCGCTTCTGGCTGCACGCAGCACCGCCGAATGGGTGCGGCTGCTCGATCTGGCCGGCGTGCCGGTCGGTCCGATCCAGTCGGTCGACGAGGCTCTGGTCGATCCCCAGGTCGTCGCTCGGGGCATGGTGACCGAGGTGCAGCATCCGTCGATCGGTGCTCTTGCCCAAATCAATTGTCCGATTCGGCTGACCCGCACTCCGGTCGCCGTACGGACCGCTCCGCCGCTACTCGGACAACACACCGATGACGTGCTGCTGGGTGCCGGCTTCAGTGCCGAGAGAATCCAGTCGTTACGAGAGACCGGTGCGGTTGCATGACCCGCACACGTGAAGAGATAGTGACGCTGTCCGAAAACGGCACGGTGGCCACGATCAGCATCGGAACGGGGGCGCGATTCAACGCCCTCGGGATCGATGGCTGGCGGGAGCTGGAAGTGGTGGCCAGATCGCTCGCGCTGCGACCGGAACTGCGCGCCGTCGTCGTGCGCGGAAACGGGCCCATGTTCTGCGCCGGCAACGACCTGCGGGAGTGGGAGGCGGCATCCGCTGACGACGTCAGTGTGAGCTTCGCCGCGATTGAAGCAGCGTTGCAGGCGGTGGAGGATCTGCCGATGCCGACGGTAGCCGTCGTGGAGGGCACGGCGCCGGCGGCGGCTGCCAGCTGGCCCTGTGCTGTGATCTGCAGCTGGTCAGCAGCACGGCCAGGCTGGGCATGCCGATTGCGCGCCTGGGGATTCTGGCGCCCGCGTCATTCGCCAACCGACTGTCACTGCGCGTGGGGCCGTCCCGCGCCAAGGCTGTGCTTTTCGACACCCAGCTGCTGACCGCGCAGCGAGCCGAGCGGCTCGGCCTGGTCACGACCCTCGTTGCTGACCACGCCATTGATGCAGCACTCGCCGAACTGCTGGCCGCGTGGGGCGCCGTCTCAGCCGCATCCCTGCGCGCGGCCAAGGCCGCCGTCGACCTCGGATTGCGGCCGGTAGCGGAGCCGGCGCGTCGAGCGCCGATGGGCCTCGCCTCCGACCCCGAGGAATTCAGCCGACGGGTGAGCTCTTTTCTGCACCACACGCCCTAAGCAAGGTCTCGAGGTCGGCCAGGCTCGCGGCTTCCTGACCGGGAACCGGGCCGGTCGGGTCGAGCTCGTGGCCGGGCCGACGCAGGCGAATCACCCGGATGCCGGATTCCAGTGCTCCGCGCACGTCCCGGGCCGAGCTGGCGACGTGCACCAGGGCAGAACACGCGTCTCTCGCCCGCTCGTAGATGGCCGGATAGGGCTTGTAGACGCCGAGCCGTTCCGAGGTGAAGACGTGCTCCGGCTCGAAGAACCGCGCCGCTCGCGTGCGGGCGAACACGGCCGTGTCCACGTTGTTCCAGACCCAGACCAATTTTCATTGCTGATCTCTTGAGCCTGGCGAGAAGACTCGGGAGCACTATGACTCGAGTGTCCGCAACGCCGCGGAATCAAAAGTGAGTAACTGATTAGTCCACTTTGTCTTACCCACGTTATGGTGACAAGTCAAACGGATGCCATGGCCGTGTCTGTTACCCGCGGCCGAATTTTTGAACGCCCGATGCCTGAGCCATAATCAAACGAACCGAATATTTTGCACCTCCGCTGCTTTGGCGAGTCAGAACGAAAGGACACTTCCTCTGATGCAAGCGATTCTGGTTGAACAGGGGATCGACGGACCACAACTGATGCTGCGTGAACGCGCCGTACCGGTACCAGGGCCTCGAGACGTGCGCATCCTCGTGCACGCGGCATCGGTGAATCGGGCAGACCTGGCCCAACGCTCCGGAACCCATGAGCCGGGGGTACCGGGAACCCCGCCGCCGGTGGTCGGACTCGACGCGGCCGGCGAGGTGGTCGAGATCGGTTCCGACGTCACCTCGCTGCGGGTTGGCGATCGCGTCATGACCATCGTCGGCGGGGGGCTCAGCGAGCACATCATCGTCGATGCCGACCTGCCCATTCCGATTCCCGACGCGTGGAGTTACGCCGAGGGGGCCGCGGCGGTTCTCGGCCTCCTGACCGAACACAATGCACTGCGCACCCACGGTCGGTTGCAGCCCGGTGAGACCGTGCTGGTTCATGCCGCAGCGTCCTCTGTCGGCTTGCAGTGTGTTCAGCTGGCGAAATACCTCGGCGCCGGGCTCGTGATCGGTACCACCCGTTCGGAGAGTATGACCACGCTGATCCGTTCGGTCGGGGCCGACCAGGTGATCGTCGTCGGCGATGACGGCTTCGCCGACCGGGTGCTGGCGTTGACCGATGGGCACGGTGCCGACGTCATCGTCGACCATGTCGGCGGACCATGCCTGGCCGACAACATCCGCTCGGCCGCCATCGCGGGCCGCATCATCGGGGTGGGGCGACTCGGCGGCAGCGTGGGCACTCTCGATCTGGAAATGCTCGCGTACAAGCGACTCGCCCTGTACGGGGTCACCTTTCGCACCCGCTCCACGCCAGACAAAATCGACCTCGTCACCGCACTGCGTGCTGACGTCGACCTCGACGCAGTGGCTCTTCGACCGCTCATCGACCGAATCATGCCGTGGACCGAGGCCGACGCGGCCCAGGCTCTGATGCGCACCAACTCCTCCCTCGGCAAGATTGTGCTCGCCGTCGGCGACGCGGCCGCCGAGAATTCGAACACTGGAAAATCTCACTAAATGACTCTTCTTGAAGGCGCGATCATTCTGGTCGCCGGCATTGCCGCTGGCATCATCAACGTGGTCGCCGGCGCGGGGACCCTGATCACTTTTCCTACACTGCTAGCCCTGGGCGTCCCGCCGATCACCGCGAACGTGTCGAACACCGTTGGTCTGGTTCCCGGGTCGGTCGCAGGTGCCTACGGTTACCGGCGGGAACTCAAGTCACAGTGGCGACCGGTGGCCTGGATGGCCGTGTTTTCGGCTGTCGGTGGGGTGACCGGCGGTTTGCTGCTGCTGATCCTGCCGGAGGAGGCCTTCTCGGTGGTCGTTCCGTTCCTCCTACTGTTGGCCGCCATGCTCTCGGCGGTGCAGCCCAAAGTGGCACGGTACGTTCGGCGCAAAGCGCCCGAAGGCACCACCACCGACACCCGCCCGATCACGTTCGGTTTGGTACTCGGCATTCTCGGTACGGGTGTGTACGGTGGATATTTTGGAGCGGCCCAGGGCGTGGTGCTCCTTGCCCTGTTGGGAATCCTCTGGTCCACCGATATGCACCGGGCAAACGGAGCCAAGAACGTTCTGGCCGGCATGGCCAACCTCGTGTCGGCGATCATTTTCATCTCGAGCGGAACCGTGGACTGGGTGATCGCTCTGTTGATCGGCGTGGGGTCAGCCTTCGGCGGCTGGATCGGCGCCCGCATCGGTCGGCGTCTCTCGGCCCCGGTGTTGCGCACGATCCTCGTCGTCGTTGCACTAACGGCCGCCACCGTGCTCTTTCTGACCTGATCACACCAGCGCCCGGCGCGCAAAACGCTTGCCCCATCAAAGCTAGGCTGAACGGGTGCTACTCGCCATTGATACCTCTGCTGGCACGAGCGTTGCCGTCGTCGACCTCACCCGGGGTGTGATCGCCGAACGCGGTGAGGCCGACACGATGCGCCACGCCGAAATCGTCGGCCCGTTCATTCTCGAGTGTCTGCGGGAAGCGGATATCGCGCCCGCTGCACTTTCCGGCGTGGTCGGCGGCATGGGCCCCGGCCCGTTCACCGGCCTACGCGTCGGCATCGCCTCGGCCCGTGTCTTCGCCCTCGGCGCCGGCAAACCGCTCGTACCGGTCATCAGCCACGATGCCATCGCCTACGGCCACTACCGCCGTGGACACAGCGGCCCGCTCGTCGTCGTGACCGACGCCCGCCGCCGCGAAATCTACTGGAGCGCCTATTCCCAAGCGGATGCCGTGGGTCTGCCAGTACGCGTCGGGGTGCCCGGCCTCGCCAAACCGGCCGAACTCGACGACCCGACCTGGTTGCACGCGCTGTGGCCCCGAATCGACGCCGCCACGGTGGCGGCTGGAGATCTCGGACTGGTGGCCGAGCTGAGCTTCGCCCACCACCGCCCTTTCGCGGCCAATGCGCCGCTGTACTTGCGCTCACCCGATGTCACGTTGTCGAACGGTCCCAAGCGGGTCAGCCGATGACCTGGCAGCTGCGGCGCGCGCACGAAGCCGACCTGGTTGCCATCATGCACCTCGAGACGACCATTTTTGAGAACGATGCCTGGTCGGCGCCCATGATGCTGCGCGATCTTGGAGACCCGGCCTGCTACTACCTCGTGGCTTTCTCGCCGGATTCCCCGGGCACGATCGAAGCCTATGCCGGACTGCTCGCTCCCCGTGGCGCCACAGAAGGCGACATCCAGACCATCGCCGTCGCCGACTCGGCCCGCGGACACGGACTCGGCCGTGCACTCATGGAGGCGCTCATCAGCGAAGCTCGCAAACGCGGCGCCCGGCTGATCTTTCTCGAGGTTCGCGCCGATAATCCGGGTGCTCAGCGCCTGTACGAGCGCCTCGGATTCCTTGACGTGGGGGTGCGCCGCGGTTATTACCAGCCAGACAATATCGACGCTATCGTCATGCGCCTGAATATTCCCGAATTGGAATCAATGCTAGTAGCCGTGGAGTTCCCATGACGATTATGAACCGCACCGATCCCCTCGTGCTCGGCATCGAGACCTCCTGCGACGAAACCGGCATCGGCATCGTGCGCGGAACCACCCTGCTGTCCAATACCATCGCGAGCTCGATGGACGAGCACGCCCGCTATGGCGGCGTCGTGCCTGAGATCGCGGCCCGCGCGCACCTCGATGAACTGGTGCCGGCCATCAACGCGGCCATCGCGGAGGCCGGCATCCGCCTGCACGATCTTGATGCCATCGCCGTCACCTGCGGGCCCGGACTCTCCGGCGCCCTGATGGTCGGTGTCGGCGCTGCGAAGGCGCTCGCCGTTGCGCTTGATAAGCCGATCTACGCGGTCAACCACTTGGTTGGCCACGTCGGGGCCGACCTGCTGCATCGTTCCATTCCTACCAGCAGGACCGACACCAGCGACGCAGTCCCGCTCGAGTACCCGACGATCGCGCTGCTGGTCTCCGGCGGGCATACCTCGCTGCTGCTGGTGCGCGACCTGGTCAGCGACGTCGAACTGCTCGGCGAGACCATCGATGATGCCGCTGGCGAAGCCTTCGACAAGGTGGCCCGGCTGCTCTCGCTGCCCTACCCCGGCGGACCGCAGATCGACCGAGTCGCCGCTGACGGCAACCCGAAGGCCATTCGCTTTCCGCGCGGTCTCAGCCAGCCCAAGGACATGGCCGCGCACCGCTACGATTTCTCCTTTTCGGGGCTGAAAACCTCGGTCGCCCGCTTCGTGGAACAGCGTCAGGATGCCGGCGAACCGGTGCCCACGGCCGACGTTGCGGCGAGTTTTCGCGAGGCGGTCGTCGACATTCTGCTCACCAAGGCTCTCGCCGCCTGCGCCGACTACGGCGTGCCTCGGCTGCTGCTCGGCGGCGGTGTCATCGCTAACCAGCGGCTGCGCCAAATAGCCACCGAAAGAACGGATGCCGCCGGCATCGCCTTGCGCATCCCGCCTCTCTCTCTGTGCACCGACAACGGCGCCATGATTGCAGCCCTGGGCGCGCAGCTCATCATGGCCGGAAGTGAACCTTCAACGCTGGAATTCGGCGCCGACTCTACCCTGCCGGTCGACCAGATTCAGGTCTGATCTGCCCCGGAAGTCACCGACTCGCAGGCTCACGCGATATTCTGGTCGAGCGACCCTGAACTTTTAGCACAGAGGAGACCGCAGATGTCTGATCCCACCCAGCCCCCCGCCAATCCGACGAGCAACGGCCCGACGAGTAGCGCCCCGACCGGTAGTGACCCGACCGGTAGTGACCCGACCGGTAGTGACCCGACGAGCTCCAGACCGAGCGGTGCCAGCGTGCCCCCCGCTGACGAAACTCCGGCCGCTCCGGCCTACCCGGCGGCGCCAAGCTACCCGGCAACGGGAGGTCAGGAAGCGCCGGGATATGGCCAGGCTCCGGGTTACGGCCAGCCAGCCGCGTATGGCCAGCCGCCGGCCTATGGCCAGAATCCGTACGGCCAGCAAAACCCGCAGGACAAGTACAACGTTCTGTCGATCATCTCGCTCGTTACCTCGATCCTCCTCGTCTCGGTCGTCGGCATCGTCACCGGCCACATCGCCCTGAGCCAGATCAAGAAAACCGGCGAAAAGGGACGCGGGCTTGCTCTCTGGGGAACCATCCTCGGCTACGCCGGACTGCTCGGCGGCACCATTTTCACCATTATCACGATCGCTTTCGTGATTGCCGCAGCCTCCACGGGCGCGGGCTATTACAGATAGCGACGCAGCATTGGCCCCGTCCGGGGCCGCTCGGCACGTTTCGACCGACTACGGGTTGATCCCAGCGTTTCGTTGCTCGCGGTTCGCGGCCAGAGGACACCCATGACGACACCCCACCAGCACGATGACGCCTCGGCGCAGCTGGGCTATACGCGTGCTCCCGCGCCGCCGGGCAGCCAGCTCGACTGGGCGTCCACCGTGACCGCTCCCACCGAGTTCGTGCCGTACATCTACACCGAAGCGGAGGTGGAGCGCATCACCGGCCGCCGCCGGCTCTCGATCGCCGCCATGGGTTGTGGCCTGGCCGGGATCGGCTTGGGAGTGATCGGTGTGTTCGGTCTGCCGCCAGCGCTCATCGCGATCACCCTCGCGCTGATCGCGCGCACCACCGAGAACCGGGCGCGCACTCTCTGGCTCAGTGGTCTCGTCAGTGGTCTCGTTGGCGTTCTTCTCGCGGCCGGATGGGTCGTCATTATCAGTCAGACCGTGCTGCCCCTGCTCTAGGGCGGTCCGTACCGAACTTTGGACATTCGCTCGAAAACGCGTACCCGCCGAGAACTGTCGCAGTTGGGCAGCAAGCTCGCCAGCTAGCGCACGCGCTCCACGAGCAGCGCAACGCGATGCCCGGCCGCCCGCGTCAGAATCAAGGTCGCCGACTCGGGCCCCTTGAGCTTGAGTCGGGTGCGCAACGTCGCCGGATCCACGTCGACGCCGCGTTTTTTGATTTCGAGGGTACCGATCCGTCGCTGAAGCAGCGCCAAACGCAGCTTCTTTTCGTCGAAGGGCAGAGTCTCGAGCACCCGGAACGCACTCGCGAATGGTGTTGGAGTGAGCCTGTCGTTGGTCAGGTAGGCGATGCCCTCGCTCACCATATGCGCGTCCAGCGAGCGGGCCAGATCACCGATCAGCCGCGCCCGAATCACCGCGCCATCGGGTTCATATACGTAATTTCCCAGGCTGCCCGCTTCGACGTCTGCACTGTCTTCGGGGGCAGTCAGTTCGTGCGTGCCGTCGGGAGTCAAGAGCAGAGCCGATCGACGGATGCCGGTGCGCGCGAGTGCGCCAAACCACAGCCCCATTTCCACCAGCTGGCCATCCACCGACACCCACTGGGCCTCGGCGTCGACGGGAATCAGGTCGCGGTCGTGACCGGGGCCGAGCTTCATCCCGAGCGGCAAGCGGCTGGCCAGGAGATACGCGAAGTCGAGTGAGGGGGAGTAGTCCTCGGAGCGGGTCAGCCGCGTCGTGTTGCTGTGTCCACTCGTGCGGCGGGCCGGGTCGAGCCAGACCGCGTCGACATCGCTGAGGTCGAACGTCTCCGCGTCGGCCTGCAGGGCAGAAGCGTTGGGAAACGGTGCGAGGTTGAAGCTCGCGACGGTCGCCGTGACCTCGTCGGCGTCGATGGCGACGACCGAAACGTCCAGGGCGGCGAGAGCCATAGCGTCGCCGCCGATGCCGCAGCCGAGGTCGGCGACCCGCGGCGGGTGGCCCAGGGCTGTGCTGAGCCCGGCGAACCGACCGGCGTGCAGTGCGGCGACCCGCAATCGTGTCGCCTGCTCCAGGCCAGCCTCCGTGAACAGCATCCGCTCGGCGAATTCACCAAACTTGACGGTGGCCTTCGCCCGAAGCCGGGACTGGTTGAGCACGGCCGACACGACGTCGGATGGGTGTCCGGCCTTGCGCAGATCGCTCACGAGCTTCAGCACGTCGCCGTGGCTGTCATACGGCGGTAGGGAGTCCAGCAGTCGCAAACTCGCGGGGGAAAGCAGCTCAACGAGTTCGGTTCGATCCATGCTGCAAGGTTAGCAAAATGACCCCCCATCTGGCACTCACGTTGCGTGAGTGCCAGAACCCCCCTAAACTTCACTTGGCACTCTCGCTGGGAGTCTGCTAACCCAAATCTTAGAAAGAGGTCAACCGTGTCGGTCTCCATCAAGCCGCTCGAGGATCGCATCGTCATCAAGCAGGTCGACGCCGAGCAGACCACCGCATCAGGTCTGGTCATTCCTGACACCGCGAAGGAAAAGCCCCAGGAGGGCGAAGTTGTTGCAGTCGGCCCCGGCCGCATTGACGACAACGGCAACCGCGTCCCCCTCGACATCGCCGTCGGCGACAAGGTGATCTACTCCAAGTACGGTGGAACCGAGGTCAAGTTCGGTGGCGATGACCTGCTGGTTCTCTCCGCTCGCGACGTGCTCGCCGTCGTCGTACGCTAGGTAGTTCTCTTCGCTCCTAGTCTCTAGACTGAAGCTCCCGAATAGCATTGCTGTTCGGGAGTTTTTGTTTGTGTACTTTTGTTCCGCAGGAGAAGACCATGACGGATGCTGCCGCATCGGACCGCACGACAGCTCATTCCACGTACCGTACCGGCCTCATCTTCGGTGGTCTCTCCTACGCCCTCTGGGGTATGCTGCCGCTCTACTTTCTACTGCTCGCGCCCTCCGGCGCGTTTGAAATCGTGGCCTGGCGGGTGCTGTTTTCGCTCGTCTTCTGCGCTCTGATCATCACGGTCACCCGCACCTGGACGGTGCTCGGGCGGGCACTGCGGCAGCGGCGCCTGGTGTGGACCATGGGCCTGGCCGGGGTCTTCATTTTCATCAACTGGCA
The DNA here is from genome assembly GCF_002929825.1 of Cryobacterium sp. Y29. Taxonomy (GTDB): domain Bacteria; phylum Actinomycetota; class Actinomycetes; order Actinomycetales; family Microbacteriaceae; genus Cryobacterium. The sequence continues at coordinate 98,055 of NZ_PJJN01000034.1, read as the reverse complement.
GACCTACGTGATCGCCGCGACCACCGGACACGTCGTCGAAGCGGCCTTGGGCTACTTCATCAATCCGATCGTGACCGTGTTGCTCGGCGTTTTCGTGCTGCGGGAAAATTTGCGCCGGCTGCAGTGGGTGGCCATTGTCGTCAGCTGTCTCGCCGTCGTCGTTCTCGCCGTCGGATACGGTTCCCTGCCGTGGATCTCGCTCATTCTCGCATTTTCCTTCGGGCTGTACGGTCTGATCAAAAAGAGCGTCGGTCCGAGCGTGGATGCCGTCACCGGCCTCACCCTGGAGACCGCGTGGCTGGCTCCGGTCGCCGTCGTGCAACTCGTTGTCGTCTCGGGACTCTCCGGAATCACCTTCGGCACGGTGTCGCCCTGGCACACCGCCAGCCTGCTCGCGGCCGGGATCATCACTGCGGTGCCGCTGCTGCTGTTCGCCGCGGCCGCGCGGCGGCTGCCGCTGACCGTGCTCGGGCTCATTCAATTCGTGGCGCCGGTGCTCCAGTTCCTCGTGGGCGTGTTCATTCTGAACGAGGCAATGCCGTTCGAACGCTGGGTCGGCTTCGGTCTGGTCTGGGTGGCCCTGATCATTTTGACGGTTGACATGGTGGCTTCCGGTCGCAGTCCCCGGCGCAGCATCCGTGAAGTCGCCTAGCCCCAAAGAACGGGCCGGCCAGCCGATACGTTGAACCGTCAGCTCGCACGCGTCAGCCCAGTTCAGTTCAGTACTTGAGGATCCACATGCCCCATCGCCCCACGATCGCCGTATTTTTTCTGCTTGCCCTGGCCCTGACCGGCTGTGCTGCTGCGCCGACGGCCACGTCGACCACGTCGACCACGTCGACCACGATCCCAACTCCGGTCGTCAGCACTAGCCCGACCGGCGACGGCACGCTGAGCATCGGCACGCTGTTTCCCATGACCGGTGAAAATGCCGCGAGCGGCGCGGCCCAGGTAGCCGGCACCGAAATCGCCGTGCGCGACATCCTCGCCGACCAGACCACTCCCACCCATCCCGTGCAGCTCATCCACCGCAACTCCGACGGCGACCTCGCCGCCGCCTACGCCGACCTCACGGCGCGCGGCGTCGACCTGGTGCTGTGGGACGCAACGACAGCACTGCCAGAGGATGTTGACAGTTTTGCTGGCAACACCGCCATCGTGGCCCTCATCGACTTTGCCAACGGGGGAACCGCGCTTGCCGCCGACGAGGAGTTCACTGCCCGGCTGAAGACCGCCGACCCAGGGCTGACGGCCACGGCTGGCGGTGCGGAAGCCTATGACGGGGTCACCACGGCAGCCCTGGCCTTCGTCATCACCGCGGACGATGGTGGCGCCTCGCTCGAAGCGGGCTGGCCCCGGGTGGTTTCGGGAACCGCCGTGTGCGCGTCCTGGGGAGAGTGTGTTTTTGCCCTGACGCAGAACCAGATCATCGATTATCAAGGGATGACCGGCCGCCGTTCGTAACGATTTGGTCGCTTTACCAAGTTCTCCCATGAAGGGGTAGGTTTCCGGGCCTTTGATTGCTTACTCTGACACCACGGCAGTCAATCGGCTGACCAGTCTTACCCCCTTTATCAATCAAGGAGCAACATGAGCGTTTTCGCGAAGGCCTCGGCCTCCCGCTCAGTTCATACCCTCGTTACCGGTGTCGCCCTCATCGGCGTGAGCGCCCTCTTGCTCACCGGCTGCAGCAATGGTGCTGCTACGGCGCCCGCGGAATCAGCAGCTCCCACTGCGGATTCTGCTGCAGACTTCCAGCCGGTCAAGGCTGGTGATCGTGATCTCTCCCTGAAGATCGGCACTATCCTCCCGCAGAGTGGTGGACTGGCCTTCCTCGGCCCGCCCGAAGAAGCAGGCGTTCAGCTCGCTATCAACGACATCAACGCGGCTGGCCTCGGCATCAACATCGATGCGATCTTCCGCGACTCGGGCGACACCACGACCGACACCGCCACCGTCTCCGTGACCGACCTGCTGTCCCAGGACGTCTCGGCCATCGTTGGTGCAGCCTCATCGGGTGTGTCCAAGACCGTGATCGACCAAATCACCGGTGCCGGTGTCGTGCAGTTCTCCCCGGCCAACACCTCGGACGCATTCACCACGTACGCCGATAACGGTCTGTACTGGCGTACGGCGCCCTCCGATGTACTGCAGGGTGAAGTGCTGGGCAACCTGATTGCCGACGATGGAAACGCCACCCTTGGCCTGATCGTGCTGAACGATGCCTACGGAACCGGTCTGGCCAAGTACGTCAGTGATGCATTCACCGCCGGCGGCGGCGAGGTCGTCGCGACTGCCTTGTTCAACGAAGGCGACCCGAACTTCACCGCTCAGATCGCCGAAGTCACGGCTCAGGATCCCGACGCGATTGCCCTGATCACGTTCGACCAGGCCAAGGTCATCGTTCCCGACCTGGTCGCCTCGGGCTTCGCGGGCGACAAGCTGTACCTCGTCGACGGAAACGTCTCCGACTACAGCGCCGACTTCGCGGCCGGCCTCATCGAAGGTGCCCAAGGCACGTTGCCAGGCCTCGATACCGCATCGCTCGGTGACTTCACCAAGCGCCTGCTCGAAATCGACCCGCAGCTGACCGACTTCAGCTATGCTGCCGAGTCGTATGACGCTGTCGTTCTGATCGCCCTGGCCGCCTACGCGGGCCAGGACGTGACGGGTAAGTCGATTGCGAGCTATCTGCGTCAGGTCTCCGGCGGAACCGGCGATGGCACCAAGGTCACCGACTTCAAGGCCGCTGCTGCAGCGCTCAAGGCCGGTGAGCAAGTCGACTATGACGGCTTCTCTGGTCCGATCACGTTTGATGAGAACGGCGACCCCACCGGTGCAACCATCGGCATCTACAAGTTCGATGCAGAAAACAAGTACTCCCGCACCAACTAGCTCGACTGCCTGACCTGAAGGGCCCCGGGTTCTGCCGGGGCCCTTCTCCATGCGCGCGGGCGTCACCATGCCAGTACGAGACATATGCCAGAATTTCTGCCAAGAACCCTCGCCAGGCTATGAGAAACAGGCCCTAGACCGGCTCTTCCGACGTCCGGGCGGCGGTGACGCTTGCGCCGGCCGCTTCTTCTTCGCGCTGCTCGTGGTGCGGCGCCGTTCCGGAGAGCCGCAGCGTCGCCAGGAAGCCGAGTACGTGAAACCCGGCCGCGGCGAAGGCCGAGTACCGGGTACCGTCGCTGAAGGCCTCCCGCGCGGCATCCGCCACAGCCGGGCTCTGCGCCTCGAGAGCCGGAATTGCGGAGCCGGCACTGTTCACGACCGCGTCGACGATCTGGGTCTGGGTCTGGGCCGGTAAGCCCGGCACGGAGGACAACTTCGCGTCGAGCGATGCGCCGACCGCGGTGAACAGCACCGTGCCGAGCACCGCGATTCCGAGCGCGGACCCGATCTGCCGGGCGGTGCTGGAGGTGCCGGAGCCCTGGCCGCTCTGCGCCACAGGGACGTCCTTGAGCACCACGCCGGTCAGTTGCGCGGTGGCCAGGCCGACGCCGATCCCGTAGACGAACAGGAACGGCACGACCGATAGCCAGGTGGCTTCCGCGGTGATGACGATGCCGAGCCCGGTGACACCGATGATTTCCGCGACGATGCCCAGGCGCACGATCGTCTCCGGCGAGGTCTTGTTGCCGAACGCGCCCGAGAGCCCGCTGGCCACGAACGATCCCACCGCGAGGGCGAGCAGCACGAAACCGGTCTGCAGGGCGTCATAGCCGAGCACGTTCTGCAACCAGAGCGGCAGCGAGAGGATGATGCCGAATTCGCCGAGCGACACGATCATGGCGGCGATGTTACCGTTGCGGAACGAGGGGATAGCGAACAGGGAGAAGGCGAGCAGGGTGGTCTGGCCGGCCCGCTGCCGGTAGCGCCCCCAGGAGACGAAGGCGATCCCGCAAACGATGGTGAGCAGGAAGACGAACGGGATAACCGACCATGAGTACGGCCAGGTCCAGTCGCCGACCGTCGGGGCGTTGTTGGTGAGCCACCAGCCGTAGGTGCGGCCCTCGATCAGCCCGAAGACGAGCGAGGCGCTGGTGATGACCGAGAGGATGGCGCCGACCACGTCGAGGCGTCGAGGCTCCCCGGCATCCCGGGATTCGACCACGTAGACCAGCACGCCGATGATGATGACGATGCCGAGGGGCACGTTGATGCCGAACGCCCAGCGCCAGGAGAAGTAGGTGGTGAGCCAGCCGCCGAGCAGCGGGCCGACGGCCACCATGCCACCGATGGTCGAGCCCCAGATCGCGAACGCGATGCCGCGGTCCCGGCCACGGAAGGTGGCGTTGATGATCGACAGGGTGGTCGGCAGCACCATCGCGCCGCCGACGCCCTGGATCAGCCGGGACAGGATCAGCAGGTCGCCCGACTGGGAGAACGCGGCGAAGACGGACGCCGTGGCGAAGACGATCACGCCGAGCACTAGGAGGCGGCGGCGCCCGAAGCGGTCGGCGAGCGTGCCGAACACGAGCAGGAGCGCGGCGAAGACGAGCGTGTAGCTCTCCTGCACCCACTGCACCTGGGTCGATGTGATGCCCAGGTCGTCCACGATCGAGGGGATGGCGACGTTGATGATCGTGGAGTCGACGATGATCAGGGCGACCGCGACGCTGATGAAGACGAGGCCGGCCCAGCGGCGGCGGGCCGAGGGGGCGGTGCTGGTCATGCGGGTACCAGTCCTCGCTTTGATGTGGGCGAGGAGCTTCGGATGCGAATGGTGATGGTGATGGTGAGAATGACAATCACCGCGACGAGGGCCGCGATCGCGGTCGGGGTCGAGAGAAGGGTTCCGGTGAGGCGGGCGACGGCGACCCAGGCGAGTCCCCAGCAGAGGGACGCGGAGGGGGCGAGCCGGCCACGCCCGGAGAAAGCGATCAGTACGCCGACCAGACCGGCCACCGCGATCACCCCGACTGCCCAGACATCCGCGCTGATGCCGAAGCCGCCGAAGCCGCTGGCGACGAGCACGGCCGTCACGTTCGCCGCGGTGGCGATGCTGACCCAGCCCAGGTACAGGCCGATCGTGCCGTCGGCGACGATCGTCTCGACCAGGTCCTTCGGCCGCGAGGCGACGGTGAGCTGGAACGCCCGGACAAGCACGGCCAGGAGCAGCACGATCACGGGGACGCTGAGTACGAGCAGATCGAATTGGATGCTGAGGATCCAGGCCGCGTTCAGGACCAGCGACGCGGCGACCGGGTAGCCAAGGGCGCGCTGCCGGGCATCCGTTGTCTGCGCCGGCAGGAACTGCCAGATGGCGTAGGCGATGAGGCCGAGGTAGATCAACGTCCAGATGCCAAATGCCGGGCCGGCGGGGGCGATCAAGGTCGCATCGGCGGCCAGGGCCCCGCCCGACGCGTTCTGGATCGGGGTTCCACCGGCGGCGCCCGAACCGATGAACGATCCCATGATGGCCAGGATCGCACTGGCCAGCACCACGGTCTGGCGCAGACGATCGCTGCTTAGTTTCATCTCAGTCTCCTACTAGTCAGCTAGCTGATTAGTTGACGCTAGCACTAGATTAGGGGCATGACTACACCTGATCCGGAACCCCCAGCGGAGCAGGAGCCGAGACCGGCGCCCGTGCAGGAGTCCCTGGCCTGCTGGCCGACCGGACGCCTGCTTTCGACCGCCGCGCGGCTGGTCGAACACGCCTGGGTGGAGGCGCTGGATCAGCTGGGACTCACCCACGCCGGCATGATCGTACTGCACCTGCTCGGCCCGGGGCCGCTCAGCCAGACCGAACTCGCACATGCCGCCCGCGTGCAGGCGCAGACCATGTCCCGCACCCTCGAACGACTCGAGCGCGAGGGCTACGTCGAGCGCACCCGGGACGAGCGCGACGCCCGACGACACTCCGTGGTCAGAACGGATGCCGGCGCCGCCGTCTGGGAGAAGTCCCGCACGCTCGAGGCCGACCTCTTTCCCGAGCTCGAGAACGTGGATGCGATGCGTGACGCGCTGCTCACGATCATCTCCGCCTCCTCAGCTCGCCGCTGGTGACCCGGGCCGTCCGACACCTGGCAACCGGGGCACCCCGCCAAAGCGTGTCTCCTCACGGCTCCAACCAGATCGCGATGGCGCGGCGGATGACTCCGCCCGGACCCCGACCCCGCCGGTTTGGAGTCATGCTCTAGTCCTGCCCGAGGGTTCCCAGGTACAGGCCGATCACCTTGGGGTCATTCAAAAGCTCACGTCCGGTGCCGGTGTACGCATCCCGGCCCTGATCGAGCACATAGCCGCGGTCGCAGATCTGCAGGCAACGACGTGCGTTCTGCTCGACCATGATCGTGGTCACGCCGGCCTTGTTGATCTCCTTCACCCGCAGGAATGCTTCGTCCTGGCGTACCGGGGAGAGGCCGGCGCTCGGTTCGTCGAGCAGCAGCACGTGTGGACCCATCATGAGCGCACGGCTCATGGCGACCATCTGGCGTTCCCCACCCGAGAGCGATCCCGCGCGTTGGGACATGCGCTTACGAAGCTCGGGAAAGATCTCGGTGACGAATTCGAGTCGTTCGACGAGCCCCTTGGGCTTTTGAAATATGCCCATCTCGAGGTTTTCGCGAATGGTCAGGGTGGGAAACACGTTGTTGTTTTGTGGCACGAAACCGACGCCCTGCGCGACCAGCTTGTTGGCCTTGAGGTTGGTGATGTTGTTGCCGCGCAGCAGAATTTCGCCGTCGCGCACCTTGACCTGGCCGAAGATCGACTTGAGCAGCGTCGACTTGCCGGCACCGTTCGGGCCGATGATGCCGATGAGCTCACCGTCGTAGGCGGTGAGTGAACAGGAGTTGAGAATGTTCACACCGGTCACGTAACCGGCGGTGACGTTCTTGACCTCGACGACAGCGTCGCGGGTCTCGGTTGGAGCCGGCACGGCCAGCGGGTTAGCGTTCGTCATCGAGCAACTCCTTTATGGCTGACACGTGCTCGGTCTCGGCATCGGGGTCTACCCCAATGTCTTCGTCGTGGTGCTGCCCCAGGTAGGCGTCGATCACGGCTGGGTTCTGCATGACCTCGTGCGGGTCTCCCTCCGCGACAACCTTGCCCTCGGCCATCACGATCACCCAGTCGGCGATGTGGCGCACCATGTGCATGTCGTGCTCGACGAACAGAACGGTCATGCCCTGGGACTTGAGGTTGAGAATGTGATCGAGCAGCGATTGGGTCAGTGCGGGGTTGACGCCGGCCATCGGTTCGTCGAGCATCACCAGAGTCGGGTCGCTCATGAGCGCCCGGGCCATTTCAAGAAGCTTGCGCTGCCCGCCGGAGAGGCTCGCCGCGTAGTCGTTTTTCTTGGTGTCGAGCTTGAACCTGGTGAGCAGGTCGAGCGCTTTCGCCCGGTTCTCCTCCTCCTGGTTGCGCCAGAGGAACGGCATCAGGGCCCGGAACATGTTCTCGCCGGTCTGACCTTTGGCGCCGAGGAGCATGTTGTCCATGACGGTCAGCAGCCCGAGGGCTTTGGTGAGTTGGAATGTGCGAATCTGCCCCATGCGGGCGACCTTATACGCGGGAACGCCGGCGAGGGAACGGCCGTCAAAGGTCCACTTGCCGCCGTCGGGCTTGTCGAAACCGGTCAGCAAGTTGAACAGGGTCGTCTTGCCGGCGCCGTTCGGGCCGATCAGCGCGGTGATCGCGCCGCGCGGAACCTCGACGTGGGCGACATCAACGGCGGTGAGGCCGCCGAAGGTACGCCGCACGTTATCGACGACGAGAATTGGATCGACCTTCGCGCAGCCTGGTGCGGCCTCGCCGATGTGCAGGCCGGTCGTTTTGACCGGCTTCTTGGTGGGAACGGGCGGCTCCAGCGGAGCCGCCGCCTGAGGAACAGCGTTAGCGGACAAAAGCCAACTCCTTTTTATTGCCGAAGATGCCTTGCGGTCTGAAGATGACTATCAACATGATTGCCACTCCGACGAGGATGAAGCGCAGTTGGCCGCCTTGGATAGACGTCATGAACGGCAACCAGCCCGCTTCCACAGCCCGGGCGACGAAGCCAGAGAAGAACGACAACAGCACCCAGAAAATCATCGAACCGATGATCGGACCGAGCACTGTCGCGGCACCGCCGAGCAAAAGAATGGCGTAGATGAAAAAGGTCAGCGTGGTCTGATAGTTCGACGGAACAACCGCCCGCGGCAGGGCAAAGATCATTCCGGCGATAGTGCCAAGTACGCCACCGAAAATAAGGGATTGCATTTTGTAGGCGTAGACGTTCTTACCGAGGGCGCGTACGGCGTCTTCGTCTTCCCGGATGCCCTTGATGACGCGGCCCCAGGGGCTCCGCATGATCTGCCAGACCAGCAACGCCGCAAGAATCACGATGGACCAGGCCACGATCCGCAGCCAGGTGTCATAGGCGTTATTCGTGAAAGGGCCGAAACCGTAGGTACCGTCGGCGAGCGGGTTGAGGGCCGCGAACTCGTTCTTGTAGCCACTCAGCCCGTTGGCCGACCCCGTGACGGAGGCGTAGGTGTTGGTCGTGAACAACAGCCGCACGATCTCGGCGGCAGCAATTGTGACGATCGCGAGGTAGTCGGCGCGCAGTCGCAGCGTGGGAATCCCCAAAATCAACGCAAAGATAACGGACGCGCCGACGCCGACCAGAAAAGCGCCCCAGACGGGAAACCCGAAGGTCAGAATCGAGATCGCGTAGCCGTAGGCTCCGAGAGCCATGAACCCGGCCTGGCCGAAGTTCAGCAGGCCGGTGTAACCGAAGTGCACGGCGAGCCCGAGGGCGGCGAGTGCGTAGGCGGCAGTGGTCGGGCTGATCAGCTCGACGGCTGCGTTGCTAAAGATTGCTCCCCAGTCCATGTGAACCCCTAACCAATTCTTTCTTTACGACCCAAAATGCCTTGCGGTCGAAACAGCAATACCAGGATCAAAATAACAAGGGCGCCGACGACTTTCATGTCGGACGGAAGCCAGAGCGTCGATAGCTCAACGAAGAGCCCGACGATGAGGGAACCGACGAGGGCTCCAAAGGCCGTACCGAGACCGCCGAGGGTCACCGCGGCGAAGACGAGAAGCAGCATCTGGAATCCCATGTCCCAGCTGACGCCTGGGCGAAAGTAGGCCCATAAGACGCCGCTGAGCCCGGCCAGCGCGGCTCCGACCACCCAGACGATGCGAATGACGTTATCGACGTCAATGCCGCTCGCCGACGCCAGGCTCGGGTTATCAGAGACGGCGCGAGTGGCTTTGCCGATGCGGGTGCGCAGCAAAAAGAAAGCCACGGCGAGCAGCACCACGATGCTGATGCCCATACTGGCCAGGTCAATCGGAGACAACGAGATCGGACCGAACTTCAGGTCGGTCATTCCGGCCCCGGGGAGCTGACTCGTGCTGCCGCCGAAAAAATACTGGTACAGGTAGCGCAGGGCGAGCGACAGGCCGATGCTCACGATCATGAGGGGGATCACGGCCACGCCCTTGCGGCGCAACGGTTTCCAGATCACCGCATCGAGGCCGTACCCCAGCACGCCGCTGAGCGCGATGGCGATCAGAATGGCGAGCCAGATCGGTAGCCCGAGGCTGACCGAGAAGACCAGAGTCATCAGGGCGCCAAAGGTGATCATCTCGGCGTGCGCGAAGTTGCTCAGGCCGGTGGTGCCGAAGATCAGCGACACCCCGATCGCCGCGAGCGCGAGCAGCAGGCCGAAGTTCAAACCGTTCACGAACCGGTTAACGAACTGATCGAAGAAACTTACCGTGTTGCGGGTGCCTTCACCGAGGAAGAAGTTGACCGATTTACGATCGGTTAGGCCGAATTCCGTATCGATTACGTTACCTCCCTTGGCGACGACGACACCCTTCGGCAGGGTTTCCTCGTCGAGGGTTACCTCGTAGGCGCCCTTCTCGGGAACGCCGATCGCCCACTTGCCGGCGGCATCCGTCACGGTGTCGGCTGTGTAGCCGTTGCCGTCGACGGCGATGGCCACACCGTCAAGGGCCTCACCATTGAACTTCACGTTGCCCGAGAGAGTGAAGTCGTACTCGGTGCCTACCTCGTCGGCGTGCGCGCTGCCCGCCGAGAACGTAGCCATGGACAGGGCTGCGAGGAGTGTTACGAACAGAATGACCAGCATTCTGGGTAGGTATCTCTGAGCCGTAAGAGTGGACTTCACGGGACCTCCATGTTGGTGCCGACCGGTGGCTGACCGAGCGGGCGCCGGACAAGTACAGCCAACGTCGTTGGTGTTGTAAGTGCCGATTATGTCCTAATTTTTTCGAAAGTTCGCACCAGCTCACGATTCGTGGGCGGAATGTGATGAGCGCAAACACGCTTAACATTGAAGAACCCGTTAAATCATGCGATTTGGCGGACAATTTTCTGTTTTCAGCTAGAGGTAAGGGGTTACATGGATCAGCCAGATCCGTTCGGATTTACCGGGCTCACCTACGACGACGTGCTGCTCCTGCCGGGGCACACCGACGTCATTCCCAGCGAAGCGGTCACCAAATCCCGCTTGACCCGACGAATCGACGTGTCGCTGCCGCTGCTCTCCAGCGCCATGGACACGGTCACCGAAACGCGCATGGCGATCGCCATGGCCCGCGAGGGCGGCCTGGGAATTCTGCACCGCAACCTCTCAATCGAGGATCAGGCCGAACAGGTCGACCTGGTCAAGCGCAGCGAATCCGGAATGATCACCAATCCGGTCACCACGTCGCCCGACGCCACAGTGGCCGAGGTCGACGCCCTGTGCGGCCAGTTCCGCGTGAGCGGGCTGCCCGTTATCGACGGCGATGGAATTCTGGTGGGCATCATCACCAACCGGGACATGCGTTTCGTTCCATACGCCCGGAAGGCGTTCACCCGGGTGAGCGAGGTCATGACGAGGTCCCCGCTGATCACCGGCAAGGTTGGAATGGCTCCCGAAGACGCCCTGGCGATCTTCGCGAAACACAAGATCGAAAAGCTCCCCCTGATCGACGCCAAAGGCAAGCTCACCGGCCTGATCACCGTGAAGGACTTCGACAAGAGCGAGGAATATCCCCTCGCCACCAAGGACGATGCAGGACGCCTCCGCGTCGGCGCGGCCATCGGCTTCTTCGGTGACGCCTGGCAGCGCGCGACCGCACTGCTCGAATCCGGGGTGGACGTGCTCGTCGTAGACACCGCCAACGGTGACAGCGCCGGCGTGCTCGACATCATTCGACGCCTGAAGGCCGACAAAGCCTTTGCCGACGTCGATGTGATCGGCGGGAACGTGGCCACCCGGTCCGGTGCCCAGGCGCTCATTGACGCGGGCGCGGACGCGATCAAGGTGGGCGTGGGCCCCGGCTCAATTTGCACCACCCGCATCGTGGCCGGGGTGGGCGTACCCCAGATCACCGCCGTCTACCAGGCCTCGCTGGCCGCACGGGAAACCGGCATTCCGGTCATCGCCGACGGCGGGCTGCAGTACTCCGGTGACATCGCCAAGGCTCTCGTGGCCGGCGCTGACACCGTCATGCTCGGTTCTCTGCTCGCCGGCTGCACCGAAAGCCCCGGGGAACTCGTCTTCGTCAACGGCAAGCAGTTCAAGACCTATCGCGGCATGGGATCGCTCGGAGCGCTGCAGACCCGCGGCACGAAGACGTCCTATTCCAAAGACCGGTACTTTCAGAACGACGTTCCCAGTGATGAAAAACTCATTCCCGAGGGCATCGAGGGTCAGGTTCCGTTCCGCGGCCCCCTCGCCGCCGTGGCTTACCAGCTGGTCGGTGGCCTGCGGCAGTCCATGTTCTATGTGGGAGCCCGCACCATCGCCGAGCTCAAGCAAAAAGGCAAGTTCGTGCGTATCACGCCCGCCGGGCTCAAGGAATCGCACCCGCACGACGTGCAGATCGTGGTTGAAGCCCCGAACTACCGTCGGTAGGGCTTTTCGGTTCGTCGCCCCTGCTTCTCAATCGGGCGGGGGCGGCGGCATCCGCTCGAAAAAGGGATGTCGGTGGCTCCGTCTAAACTAGGACCATGGAAATCGAGATCGGCCGTTCCAAGCGCGCACGCCGCGTATACGCCTTTGACGACATCGCGGTGGTGCCCAGTCGGCGCACCCGCGACCCGGAGGACGTGTCGGTTAGCTGGACCATCGATGCGTACCAGTTCGCCATTCCGGTACTCGCCGCGCCAATGGACTCCGTCGTTTCGCCCACCACGGCCATCATGATGGGACAGCTCGGCGGCGTCGGTGTTCTCGACCTCGAGGGCCTCTGGACCCGGCACGAGAACCCCGAGCCGCTGCTCGCTGAAATTCGCAACCTGCCCGCCGATAAGGCCACAGCACGCATGCAGGAGATGTACTCCGCACCGATTCAGCCGGCCTTGGTCACCGCCCGGCTCGCGGAGATTCGTGCGGGAGGCGTCACGGTGGCCGGGGCGCTCTCGCCCCAGCGCACCCAGGAACTCTATGAAACCGTCGTTGCCGCTGGCGTCGACCTGTTCGTCATTCGCGGAACCACAGTGTCGGCCGAGCACGTGTCGCAGAACCAGGAACCGCTCAACCTCAAGAAGTTCATCTACGAACTCGATGTACCCGTTATCGTCGGTGGCGCAGCCACCTACACGGCGGCCCTCCACCTCATGCGCACGGGCGCTGCGGGCGTTCTGGTCGGTTTCGGCGGGGGAGCAGCGTCGACCACCCGCGCGACCCTCGGCATCCACGCGCCGATGGCCACTGCCGTAGCGGATGTCGCCGGCGCGCGCCGCGACTATATGGACGAATCCGGTGGGCGCTACGTCCACGTCATCGCTGACGGTGGCCTCGGTGCCTCGGGGGACATCGTCAAGGCCGTCGCCTGCGGCGCCGACGCCGTCATGCTCGGAACCGCACTGGCCCGGGCGACGGATGCCCCCGGTGGGGGATTCCACTGGGGCGCCGAGGCGCACCACCCGCAGCTGCCGCGCGGCAAGCGGGTCGAGGTGGGCACAGTGGCCCCGCTCGAAGAGATTCTGTACGGCCCGGCACCGGTCGCCGATGGCACGGCCAACCTCATTGGCGCCTTGCGTCGGTCGATGGCAACCACCGGATACTCCGATCTCAAAGAATTTCAGCGGGTTGAAGTGGTTGTCGCGCCGTACCGAGTGAACTAGCGTCGAAAACAGACGTACTTTTCAGCATTACCCGCAACACTGATGTCGCACTTGTTTGTCGCACCTCCCCTGACCTCTCGTCTTCAACACTGAGTCTGAACAGGAGTAGTAATGGCCTCCCACAATTCGGTCACGCGGTCCACAAAAATGGGTCCTGAGGAGCGGGTCTCCGCTCTCGCCAAACTCCGAGAAAAGGAACTCGACATTCTCGTCGTCGGCGGCGGCATCGTCGGCGCCGGCGCCGCACTCGATGCTGTCACCCGCGGTCTGAGCGTGGGCATCCTCGAGGCGCGGGACTGGGCGTCGGGCACCTCGAGCCGGTCGTCCAAGCTCGTGCACGGAGGCATCCGCTATTTGGAGCAGCTCGACTTTCGCCTCGTGCGCGAAGCGCTCACCGAGCGTGGTCTGCTGCTGCAGCGCATCGCGCCGCACTTGGTGAAGCCGGTCCGGTTTCTCTATCCGCTCAAGAAGCGCTTCACCGAGCGGTTCTATATCGGCGCCGGAATGCTGCTCTACGACATCTTTTCCTATACCGGCGGTCGCCCGCCCGGCGTGCCGCACCACCGCCACCTGTCGAAGAGTCAGGTGCAGAAGCTCATGCCGAGCCTGGCCAACGACGCCCTGATCGGCGGTATTACCTACTACGACGCCCAGGTCGACGACGCCCGCTACGTCTCGTCGCTCGTGCGCACCGCCTCGTTCTATGGTGCCCATGCGGCCAGCCGGGTGCGCGTCGAAGGCTTCATCAAGGTGGGGGAGCGCGTCGTCGGCGTGCGCGCCCATGACCTGCAGACCGACGAACACTTCGAGGTGCGGGCCAAGCAGGTCGTGAACGCGACCGGGGTCTGGACCGACGACACCCAGCGCATGGTCGGCGAGCGGGGAACCTTCAAGGTGCGGGCGTCGAAAGGCGTGCACCTCGTGGTACCGCGTGACCGGTTCCAGAGCGCCATGGGCCTGTTGTTGCGCACCGAGAAGAGCGTCTTGTTCGTCATTCCCTGGGGCCGGCACTGGCTCATCGGCACGACCGATACCGACTGGTACCTCGACAAGGCGCATCCCGCCGCGACGGCGGCCGACATCGACTACATCCTCGAACACATCAATGAGGTTTTGACGGTGCCCCTGACCAGGGAAGACGTCGAGGGTGTCTACGCTGGCCTGCGGCCGTTGCTGGCCGGTGAGAGTGACCAGACTTCCAAGTTGTCCCGCGAACACCTCGTCGGACACTCCGTTCCCGGCCTCGTCGTGATCGCCGGCGGCAAGTGGACCACCTACCGCATCATGGCCAAGGACGCAGTGGATGCCGCGGTGTCGGCCCTCGATGGCCGCATTCCCGCTTCGGCGACCCAGGACATCCCCTTGCTCGGTGCTGAGGGCTATCAGGCGGCGTGGAATAAGCGCGGCAAGATAGCCAAGGCGTTCGGTGTGCACACCGTGCGGGTGGAACACCTGCTCAACCGCTACGGAACCCTCACCGACGAGCTGCTCGACCTCATTCGCGCCAACCCGGCGCTCGCCGAACCGTTGCCTGGCGCCGACGACTACATCGGTGCCGAGGTCGTCTACGCGGCCTCGCACGAAAGCGCGCTGCACCTCGAAGACGTGCTCGCGCGCCGCACCCGCATTTCGATCGAGGCGTGGGACCGCGGGGTTTCGGCTGCGCCGGTCGCCGCAGCGCTGATGGCGGGCGTGCTCGGCTGGGACCAGGAGCGCATCGACCGCGAGGTCGGCTTCTACCTCACCCGGGTTGCCGCCGAGCGTGCTTCGCAGGAGGAGCCGAACGACGAATCCGCCGACCGGGTGCGCCTCGAGGCCCCCGACATCGTGGTCACGAACTAGCCCGGCCGCGCCCGCTGTGGTCGCGCCACCTGTCGGTGACGCGCCAGCTGTGGTCGCGCCACCTGTCGGTGGTCGCGCCACCTCGAGCGGGAGCGCCCACCGGCATCGGGCGCGCTGACGGCGCAAGAACGCGGGTGGGCTACCGAGTCCGGGGGACGCCGATTCGCGAGAGGAACATTCCGAAAGCCTCGAGGTCGCGTGCGACCGGCCAATCCCATCGCGAAACGGATGGCCCGCACGCGCGAATTCGATTCTTACGGCGCTTCTCGTTCATCACGATCTCGGCGGTGGTGCGTCCGCTCATGTAGGCCTCCTTGGCGTACTTGCCGAGCCCGTTGAACTCGCCGACCGTGTTGATGCCTCGCCAGAAGAAGTCGACATAGGCGATGAACCCTGCGGCATCGTCGAAGCGCACCTGCAAGTCCGGAGCGATGAATCCGAGCAGGAACATGTGCGCGCGGCTGATCGACTCCCCGCCGGAATCGGACTGCGTCGACGCGAAGTCCCCGGCGCGGAGTGCTGCGCTTTTGCCATAACGTCGGCCAGAGCCTGCGAGCGCGTCCACGGCCGACTGCAACTCGTCGCGCGTCACCGGTATCGTCACTGGGCTGCCTTCGGGTGCCATCCTGCGTGGTATGTGAATGGCCTTGTCCATCATCGCGACAGCCTGCGGAAACGGCAGCACGCGTGCCATCGTGACGGCAGTCTGGGCCGCGGACGTGACCAACAGTCCGCCGCGCGTGATAGCGCCGCTCGGCAGGGCGTCCGGGGTGGTGGCGCTGTGCCGCACGATTCCGGGCGTGGAACGACCGCCCAACGCCTGCGGGACGGTGATATGGACATCCGTCGGCCAGCTTGTGGGTCGGGGGAACCCCCAGATCGCCGCCGCAGAGTGGTGGGAGAACACCGGTGGATCGGCGCGGACCGCTCACCGCGCCGAGTGCCGCAGGTCGCACCAACTCGAGCGGGAGCGCCCACCGGTACCGGGCGCGGTGACGCGACAGGCGGCGCGCAGACGGCGAAAGCGGCTCCGGTAGAATAAGAGAACTGCCCCTAGACCTCAGGAGTCATGACAATGGTTGATGTTCGGCGGGTCAAACTTCCCGGCGTGGGTGTTCTGCACACCTTCATCACGGATGACGGCGGCAAGGTCGGCGTCATCGCCCACCGCTCCGGCCACAGCGACCTCATCACCTTCGCCGACGACGAGGGCGGGCCCGACGCGAGCAAGGTGTCGCTTCGGCTCAACGAAGACGAGGCGCACACCCTCGCCGAGTTGCTCGGCGGTACCCAGATCACCGAGTCGCTCAGTGCCCTCGACCAGATTCCCGGCCTCAGTATCGACTGGTTCACCGTCGACTACGAAGACCATATCGCCGGCCAGGCCCTCGGCAACCCGGCCGACCGCGGCATCGCCGGACTCACCGTCGTCGCCGTCGTGCGCGGCGAATCGGCTAACCCGGCCCCCGCTGCCGACTTCAAGGTCTTCCCCGGTGACACCTTGGTCGTCGCGGGTTCGCCCGAAAAAGTCGTCAAGGCCTTCGCGTTCTTCCGCACCGGTGAAGTGAAGGCGAAGACCGTCG
This sequence comes from Cryobacterium sp. Y29, assembly GCF_002929825.1. Taxonomy (GTDB): domain Bacteria; phylum Actinomycetota; class Actinomycetes; order Actinomycetales; family Microbacteriaceae; genus Cryobacterium. The sequence goes on along the minus strand of NZ_PJJN01000034.1, from coordinate 81,540 downwards.
ACGCTCCACCCGGGGGGTAAGCGATGCACGTGGGCGAAGATCTCCTCGTTCTTGGCACCCTGCTCGTCGTCGCGTATGTTCTTGGCCGCCTGGGCAAACTGATCGGGCTCCCCACCATCCCGATCTATATGGTCGTGGGCCTTCTCGCGAGCCCAAACACCGACTTCTTTCCCCTCGACTTTGAGTCCGGCGACATCGAGCTCATCGCCGTCTTCGGCCTGATCCTGTTGTTGTTCAGCCTGGGCCTCGAGTTCGACCAGGAGGAGTTCTTCGGCAACGCCAAGACCCTGATCATCTCCGGCGGATCCTGGATTCTCATCAATATGGGTGTCGGCTTCATTTTCGGCCTGCTCGTGGGCTGGGGACCGCGCGAAGCCCTCGTCATCGCCGGCATGACCGGCACCTCCTCGAGCGCGATCATCACCAAACTGCTCATCGAGCTTCGCCGCCTCGCGAACAAAGAGACACCGATGATCCTCGGCGTGACCGTGGTCGGCGACATCTTCATCGCCATCTACCTGTCGATTGTCTCCGTCGTGCTCAGTGGCAAGACCGAGATCTGGCCGATCGTGCTCCAGCTTTCCATCGCATTCCTCTTTCTCGTGGCCATGTTCTCGCTCGCCAGGTGGGGCGGCCGAGTGGTGTCCCGCCTCATGCGCACCAAAGACGACGAACTGTTCACTATTTTGTTCTTCGGCCTCGTGGTGTTGTTCGGCGGCATCGGTGAGATTATCGGCGTGACCGACGCGATTGGCGCATTCCTGATCGGCGTCGTGCTCGGAGCGAGCAGCTACCGCGCCCGAATCGAGCGCGTCGCGGTACCGTTGCGCGACATTTTCGCGGCGTTCTTCTTTCTCAACTTCGGCCTCGCCCTCGACGTGGCCCAGTTCGGATCGGTGATCGGCGTGGTGCTCGTGGCCATCGTGATGACCTTCGTCTTGAGCCTGCTGTCGGGAGCGCTGCTGGCCTGGCTGCACAAAATGGGTCCACGCGAGGCCCTCAACACCGCCGCGATCTTCGTGAATCGCGGCGAGTTCACATTGATTCTGGCGACGCTCTCCGTCGCGGCCGGTCTCGACCCGCGGTTGCAACCGTTCGCGGGCCTCTACGTTTTGGTCATGGCAATTCTTGGTCCGCTGTTCGCGGCGAATTCCGAGAAGATCGGGTCGGTCCTGCGCGGCCGGGTGCCAGCATCCGGTGTCACTCGTGCGCCGCGTAACCCGATGCTCGACGAAGAGACCGCGCTCGTCGACGCGGCGACGGCCGCTCAGGCAGCGGATGCCGACGTATCTGCCCGCCGGAGGTCCAAGCGTGACTCGGCCAATTCCCAAGCGTCGGCCGATACTGTGAAATCGGTACGACCTTCGCATTCGGGCGATTCAGACTCAGATTCTATGGCCGATTTCGCTCTCCGTCAGCATCCCCCAGAACCCGATGATCCGGCCGACACACCGGCACGCAAACCCGGGCGAGAAACCCACACAGGTGACTATTCGTGATCAAAATGATGCTGCGCCCCCGCTGGGTGGCCGCACTGCTGCTTGCCCTCGGTATTGCCGCTGCTTTTGCCCTGCTCGGGCACTGGCAGCTGGAGCGCGCCATCGAGTCCGGCGTCGTAGTGGAGCGAGCTACCGAGCAGGTGAAGCCGCTCGCTGAAGTGGCGCAGCCTGACGGCGGGGTGACACAGATCGCGACCGGCCAGATGGTAGCCACCGAGGGGGCCTGGGTGGCCGGTGATGAGACCCTGATCACCACCCGCTTCAACGGCGGTGTCGAAGGGTTCTGGGTCGTCAGCCATTTTCGAACGGATACCGCCGCCAGCATCGCCGTCGCGCGCGGATGGGCTCCAGACCGGGCCACGGCCGAGGCCGTCATCGCTGAACTTCAGACCGAACCGCAAAACACCCCGGTTGCCCTGACCGGGCGTTTTCTCACAGGGGAGGCCCCTGAGCTGCCCGACCCCGAGGGCGATTCGATGGAACTGACGAAGGTCGCGCCATCCGCTCTGATCAATCTGTGGGCCGATTTCACGGACGAGTCTGTCTATTCGGCCTACATCGTGAGCGCTGACGCCCCGGCCGGCCTCGACCTGATTGATTCCCCGATACCCCAAGTCGACCAGTCGTTGAACTGGCTGAACATCTTCTACGCCATCGAGTGGGTCGTCTTCGCTGGGTTCGCTGTGTTCTTCTGGTACCGACTGGTGCGCGATGCCTGGGAACGCGAGCAGGAAGAAGCCGCGCTCGAAGACGTGGCTGCAGGGGCTCCCAGCACGGGCGCGTAGAATTGTTCTATGCCACTTGATCCCAAGCCCGCCGATGTTTCCCGAATCCCCGGTGCGCTGCGGCTCTACCAGGTGTCGTCCATCATCACCGGTGTTTTTCTGCTGCTGCTCTGCGCCGAGGTCTACGCCAAGTTCGTGCTCGGCTACGAACTCGAGATGAACGGCTCCGAGGGCTTCCTCGCCTTCGTGCCGCGCGACACGGTCGCCGCGATCAACCTCAGCACGATCATTTTGATCGTGCACGGCTGGTTCTACGTGCTCTATCTGTTCGCCGATTTCCGCTTGTGGAGCCTGATGCGCTGGCCGTTCCCGCTCTTCGTGCTGATCGCCCTCGGCGGCATCGTCCCCACGCTCTCGTTCTTTCTGGAAGGCCCCATGACCCGCCGCGTCAAACGTTCCCTGGAGCAGCTCGAAGCGAAAAAAGTTGCCGAGGTGCATTCATGACTGACACCCTCGACACCGCGTCAGCGGATGCTCCCCTCGCCGGCTCCGGACTCGATCGCCCCGTTCTCGTGGTCGACTTCGGTGCACAGTACGCGCAGCTGATTGCGCGACGCGTGCGGGAGGCATCCGTGTATTCGGAGATCGTGCCGCACACGATCACCGCAGCGGAAGTGCTCGCGAAGAACCCCCGGGGAATCGTGCTCAGCGGTGGCCCGTCGAGCGTCTACGCCGACGGTGCGCCCGACTTCGACGCGGCAATCTTCGAACTCGGTGTGCCCGTGCTCGGCATCTGCTACGGCTTCCAGGTGATGGCGACCGCCCTCGGCGGCACCGTCGCTCACACCGGAGCCCGCGAATACGGCTCGACCCCGGTCGTCGTGAGCAACGCCGACAACGTGCTGCTGGCCGACCAGCCCGACAGTCAGACAGTGTGGATGAGCCACGGCGATTCGGTCGCCACCGCGCCCGAGGGCTTTGCCGTGCTGGCCTCAACGACTTCCACCCCGGTCGCCGCGTTTGCTAACGACCAGAAGCGGCTCTACGGCGTGCAGTGGCACCCCGAGGTCAAACACTCCGAAAACGGCCAGCATGTGCTGGAAAACTTTCTGCACCGTGCCGCCGGCATCAACCCCGACTGGAACAGCGGCAACGTCATCGCGGAGCAGGTTGCGAAGATTCGCGCCCAGGTCGGCACCGGCAAGGTCATCTGCGGCCTCTCCGGCGGAGTCGATTCCGCCGTGGCCGCAGCCCTCGTGCACAAGGCCATCGGTGACCAGCTGGTGTGCGTCTTCGTCGACCACGGCCTATTGCGCGAAGACGAGCGCCGCCAGGTCGAGGAAGACTACGTCAAGGCCACCGGCATCCGCCTGGTCACCGTGGATGTGCGCGAGCAGTTCCTCGATGCGCTGAAAGGCGTGAGCGACCCGGAGACCAAGCGCAAGATCATCGGTCGCGAGTTCATCCGCACCTTCGAGCAGGCCCAGGCTGAACTGATCGAAGAGGCCAAGGAAATCGACGGCGACCCGATCCGCTTCCTGGTGCAGGGCACCCTCTACCCCGACGTCGTCGAGTCCGGCGGCGGCAGCGGCACCGCCAACATCAAGAGCCACCACAACGTGGGCGGCCTGCCCGACGACCTCAAGTTCGAACTGGTCGAACCGCTGCGCACCCTGTTCAAAGACGAGGTGCGCGCAATCGGTGCCGAGCTCGGCCTGCCAGCCGAAATTGTGCAGCGCCAGCCTTTTCCCGGCCCCGGCCTGGGCATTCGCATCGTCGGTTCGATCACCCAGGAACGCCTCGATCTGCTGCGCAAAGCGGATGCGATCGTGCGCTTCGAGTTGACCGCCGCCGGCCTCGACCGCGAGATCTGGCAGTGCCCGGTCGTGCTGCTCGCCGATGTGCGGTCAGTGGGCGTGCAGGGCGACGGACGTACCTACGGGCATCCGATCGTGCTGCGCCCCGTGTCGTCGGAAGACGCCATGACCGCCGACTGGACTCGCCTACCCTACGATCTGCTGGCCAAGATTTCGAACCGCATCACCAACGAGGTGGACGGGGTCAACCGTGTCGTGCTCGACGTCACGTCGAAGCCGCCGGGAACCATTGAGTGGGAGTGATCCCCACGTAAGTGACAGGCCGGGCTAGTCGTGCTCTCCTTCGTTGGGAATGATGATGGCCGCCAGTACCGCGCAGCACACGAAGACTCCGCCACCGACGGCGATCGAAAGCGGCAGACTCACCACGGCCAGTAAGCCGCCGAGCGCGGAACCGAGCGCCAAGCCGAGAAGGCTGAGCACGTGGGACGCAGCGTTGACTCGGCCGCGCAGATCGTCGGGGACGAGTCGTTGTCGGAGAGAGGTTGCGCAGATTCCCCACACCACAGCGTGGAGGATATAGACCGCCAGAAGCGCAGCGGCGATGGCACCACTCGTGCTGATAGAGAGCGCGAGCAGCGACACGGCACCCGTGATAAGGCTTCCGACGATCGTGCCGCGGTAGCCGATGCGGCCTGTCGCGCGTGGTGTGGCGAACGACCCGACCAGCCCACCGAGTGCGGAAACGGCGAGGATCACCCCGTAGCCCAAGCCATCGAGGTGAAGCCGCTCCGCAGCGAACAGAACGAGGATCGAGAAGGGAAGCATATAGCCCACGCTCGCGAGGGCACCGATTAGTGCGAGCCCGCCAACCGTGCGGTTGCCGGCCAGCCACCGGGCACCCTGCATGGCTTCGCGAACAGCGGGCTGGCGTCGTATCAGTGCGCTTCCACTTTCTACCCCGAGCCCGCGCACCCCGATCCCGCGCACCCCGATCCCGCGCACCCCGATCCCGCGCACCCCGATCCCGCGCATCGGCAGCGCCAGTGCGAGAAGCCCGGCCGCAGCCCACAGCCCGCCCATAAGATACAGGGGAACCGCGGCCGCGACGGCGAACAACAGTCCGCCGAGCGGGGGGCCCGCGAACTCATCGGCCACCAGCTGTGCTGCCGAGATGCGGCCATTCGCACGATCCAGCTGCTCGACCGGCACGACCCCGGGCAGCAGAGAAACGGATGCGTTATCCGCCGCGCTCTCCAGCGTTCCGACCACCGCCAACACGGCATAGAGCAGCGGCAAAGTTGCAAGCTCCAGGTGCACAAAGATGGCCAAACCGATCACGACCAGTCCCCTGATGAGGTTGGCGCCGATCAGCAGCGTGCGCCGATCGACCCGGTCGACCCAGACCCCGATGGGTAGCGCTACGAGAAGTCGAACCAGGGCGTAGGTCGTCGCCAGGCCTGCGACGAGTCGCGGATCATCAGTGAGCGATGCGGCCAGGAGCGGCATCGAGATGAACGCAACCCCGTCAGCGAGATTAGAGGAGGCACTGGATGTCCACAGCGCTCGAAAGGGGAGACCGAGCGACATGACCCCGAGTTTAGATCAGGCGCAGACGATGACGGCGTCGCTGCTTGGCGACGGCGCTCTCCTCGCCGGTAGATCAGTCCTTGGGGGCCTTGAGATAGCGACGGATAGCGATGATGACCACCCAGGCGAGGCCGAGGAGCACGATGGCGCTTCCGATGAAGCCGAACGCGGCGTTCATGCCGTTTGCTTCGAGCGGGAGCAGCGTGTGCAGGTCAGTGAAACTCATTGCTTCAGCCAACCACATTTTGGTGTGCCTCGAGAACGAAAAAGCACCCCCATCCTAACGACGGAGGTGCTTTTCTATGTCCTTAGAAAGTGCTACTCGCCGCGAAGGATGGCGAAAATGCGTAGCAGTTCCACGTACAGCCAGACGACGGTCAGTACGATGCCGAAGGCGGCGCTCCAGCCGTACTTGCGCGGGGCGCGGTTGTTGACGCCCTTCTGGATGAAGTCGAAGTCGAGCACGAGCGAGTACGCCGCGAGGATGACCGCGAAGAGGCCGATGACCAGGCCGAGCGTGCCGCTGCGCATCGAGTCGGCGCCGGTGAAGGCGACGAGTCCGAAGTTGATCAGCGAGAAGATTCCGTAGCCGATCATGGCGATCAGAAAGATCTTCGTGGCCTTTTTCGACGCGCGAATCTTGCCGCTGCGGAACAAGGCGAGGGTCACGCCGACCACCACGAGTGTGGCGAGAATGGCCTGGGCGACGATCCCGTCGTACAAGCCATTAAACATCACGGAAATGCCGCCGACAAAGAGTCCCTGGGCCGCGGCAAATGCGAGAATCAGGGCCGGTGACGGCTCCTTCTTGAAGGTGTTGATGAGGCCGAGGACGAGGCCGGCGATCGCGCCCGGAATCGCCAAGATCGGAATTACCCAGCCGAGGGCGGCGCCGATAATCAGAACCGCGAAGGCAATCCCGGTCTTGGTGATCGTGTCTTCATAAGTCATGCGTTCGGTGTCTTGCGCACCGGCGGCGGGCCGGTTGTACATCGACTGCAGATCGTTGTCAGAGAGGGCCTGCGACGACGCCACTGCGCCACGAGCGCCGAACGCTTCGTTGCGGGAGAAAGCGGGGTTGGAGGATGCCATGTGTTGCTGTACTCACAATCAGCTGGAGGAGTAACGGGTGCGCGCGGGCGGGCCAGCACGCAGCGCCTGGTGCGGCACTTCCTTAAAGGTACCGGAGAGCGCTGTCGAATGTGCTGGGGATCAGCGGATTTGCAGCATTCCCGGCGGCATTCGGAGTCGTTCCGCTATAAGCGCACACCGCCCCTCAGCATCCATTCTGCCTGCGCGGTTAACCTGCAACCATGCAACCGATCGTCATTGGCCACCGCGGGGCAAGCGGCTACCGGCCAGAGCACACGCGTGCCGCCTTTAATCTTGCTTTCGCCCTCGGCGCCGACGCCGTCGAACCCGACCTGGTGGCAACTCGCGACGGTGTGCTCGTGATCCGCCACGAAAACGAGATCTCCGGTACGACGGATGTCGCCACACGCACCGAATTCGGCGCTCGCCGCACTGAAAAGCACGTCGACGGCAAGCTGGTCACCGGCTGGTTCACCGAGGACTTCACCTGGGCAGAACTGAGCACCCTGCGTGCACGCGAAAGGCTGCCGAGGCTACGGCAGAACAACGCGACCTTCGACGGCCAGCAGCCGATGCTGCGACTGCGCGACCTATTCGACCTCGTCGATGCCGCGGCCGAGCGGACCGACCGGGTGCTCGGCATCGTCGCTGAGATCAAGCACGCCAACTATTTCGCCGCCCTCGACCTGCCGCTGCCCGAGCTGTTCGCCGCCGAGGTCTCCGCGGCCGGCTGGAACACCGACCGCCTCACCGTAGAGAGCTTTGAACCGAGCGTGCTCGACCGGGTGCGGGCCGAGGGTGTGCGCGGCAAGCGGATCTTTCTACTCGAAGACCAGGGGTACCCGGCTGACCAGGTCGCCGAGCACGGAGCCGGGGCGCTGCCTTACACCGACCACCTCACGCCAGACGGGCTTGCGAACCTCGCCGCCGGGCCGGAACGCATCGACGGCATCAGCGTCGTGAAATCGCTCATTCTCGAAACGGATGACGGGGGTGACGTTGTCGGGGCATCCGCTCTGGTCGATGATGCTCACAACGCAGGGCTGGAGATTTACTGCTGGACTCTGCGGCCAGAGAATAAGTTTCTGGCGAAAACGTTCCGGCGCGGTATTCGTCGAGCGGACTTCGGCCATTGGCAGGCGGAGTTTCGCCTGATTCTCGAGACGGGTATCGACGGTGTGTTCGTTGACCACCCCGATCTGGCCGTGCACGTGCGCGACGGGTTGCGCTGACCGGCCCGCCTGTCAGGGGCCTCGCCTACACTGGAAACCGCCATGATCACACCTCTGAACGCGGAATCCGCGCCCGAAACCTCAAATCGTTCGGCCACGCCGATCATTCTCGATTCCAACGGGTACGCAGGCACGGGGCAAAGCGAACAGAGCCCGTTGCTCGACGGGCTCAACCCGCAGCAGAAAGAGGCGGTCGAATACCGCGGCCAGGCGTTGCTCATCATCGCCGGCGCCGGTTCGGGCAAGACCAGCGTACTGACCCGTCGGGTGGCAAGCCTGCTCGAAACCCGCGATGCCTGGCCAAGCCAGATTCTCGCCATCACCTTCACCAACAAGGCCGCCGCTGAAATGCGCGAACGCGTGCACGCCATCCTCGGCCAGGCCTCCGATGGAATGTGGATCAGCACCTTCCACTCCTCCTGCGTGCGCATCCTGCGCCGCGAAGCCGAGAAGATCGGCCTTGCCCGCACGTTCAGCATCTACGACTCGGCCGACACCAAGGTCACCCTCAAGCGCATCATCAAGGCTCTCGACGCCGACACCTACGGATTCACTCCCGGCTCGGCGGGCGCCAAGATCTCCAAGCTCAAGAATGAGCTCGCCGACGCCGATTCCTACGCCCGCAACGCGAACATGAGCGATCCGCAGGAGGTCATGTTCGTCGAGATTTTTCGACAGTACTCGGCCCGACTACGCGCCGCGAGCGCGCTGGACTTCGACGACCTCATCGGCGAGACCGTCTACCTGTTCCGCGCATTCCCCAAGGTCGCCGCCCTGTATCGGCGCAGGTTTCGGCACCTGCTGGTCGACGAATACCAGGACACCAACCACGCCCAGTACGCCCTCGTGCACGAGCTCACCCGGCCGGTCACCGCCGAGCTCGCCCAGGAGATGGAAGACGACGGCGTACACGTGCGTAACCTGCGTGACGCCACCGGCACCATCCCCGGGGCGTCGCTGACCGTGGTCGGTGACTCCGACCAGTCGATCTACGCCTTCCGTGGGGCAGACACCCGCAACATCAGCGGTTTTGAACGGGACTACCCGGGAGCAAAGGTGATTCTGCTGGAGCAGAACTACCGGTCGACCCAGAACATTCTCTCGGCAGCGAATGCGGTGATCTGCCACAACTTCGACCGCACCGACAAGAAGCTCTGGAGCGCCGGCGGCGACGGCGAGAAGATCGTCGGTTTTACCGCTTATTCCGGACACGACGAAGCCCAGTTCGTCTCCGATGAGATCCAGGTGCTGCACGCTGCCGGCATGGCCTACCGCGACATGGCGGTGTTTTATCGCACCAACGCGCAGACCCGAGCGCTCGAAGAGATTTTGGTGCGCTCGGCCACGCCGTACCGGGTGGTCGGGGGCACGAAGTTCTACGAGCGAGCTGAGATCAAGGATGCCCTGGCCTACCTCATCGCCGTCGCCAACCCGGTCGATGAACTCGCCCTCCGCCGCATTCTGAACACTCCCAAGCGCGGCATCGGCCCGGCCACCGAAACCGGGCTGTCGAGCTTCGCCGACGACAACGAACTCACCTTTCGACAGGCCATGCGCAACTCGGCCGCGCTCGGTCTCGGTCCCAAGGTGACCGGGGCCATCCTGAAGCTGGCCGAACTGCTCGACGCCGCAGCGCTCATGCTCGTGCCGACCTCGGTCACCGATGACGGTGTGCCGGTCGGTGGATCCAACGTGTCCGAAGTGCTGGAGTTTCTGCTGAGCGGCAGCGGGCTGCTCGCCGTACTGCGAAACAGCCGCGACCCGCAAGACGAGGTTCGGGCCGAGAACATCGAAGAGCTCGTTGCCCAGACCAAGGCCTTCAACAAGGAAAACCCCGACGGCGGCCTGGTCGACTTTCTCACGCAGGTCTCCCTCGTGGCGGCCGCCGACGACCTCGACGATGCCTCGGGAACGGTGTCGCTGATGACCCTGCACACCGCGAAGGGCCTCGAATATGAGGCCGTGTTCCTCACCGGGGTCGAGGAGGGGCTGCTGCCGCACCAGATGTCGGCGAACGAACCCGGTGGCCCCGCAGAAGAACGTCGTCTGTTCTACGTGGGCATCACCCGTGCTCGCAAGCGGCTCTATCTCTCGCTCGCTATGACGAGGGCCCAGTTCGGCGACATCAACGTGGCCATGCCGAGCCGATACCTGCAGGAGATTCCGGCCGAGCTCATCGACTGGAAGCAGTCGCCGGGCATGGCCAACTCCCGCGGGGGCACGCAGCCGCGAGCGCTCAACGCGCGACGCGACGGCGGCTTCGGCGGCTTCGGCAACTCGCTGAACGGCAGCTCGAGCGACGGATATGGCGGACGCAGCAGTGGCAGCAACAGCGCGAAGCAGGCCGGGCTGCCGCCGGGCAAGCCGAAGACCGAGTGGGCGAACAAGATCACCGGAACGGTGCGCGACAACGGCAGCCTCGAGCTGGAAGCGGGCGACCGCATCCGCCACCATGACTTCGGCGAAGGCCGGGTCAACCAGGTCACCGGCGAGGGCACCAAGCGCATCGCGCACGTGCAGTTCGACAGCATGGGTGCCAAAAAGCTGTTGATCAAGATCGCCCCGATCGAAAAGATCTAGCGTGCTTGTTGCGGCAGTGCTCGACGCATTGGTAACACACAGACTGCTCACAGGCTCTCGATAGCTGTTCGAGGGGCGCCCGCCCGATGCTCAATTCATGAGCCTCGACACGCGCAAAACTCGAACCGGCACCGCGCCTACGAACACCCCACGGGTGACCTCGCCGCGCCCCGCTTATAAGAAGCGGATGCGCCTCGCTGACAGCCTGCAGGTTCTCTGTGTTGCCTCGGTCGCCATCGTGGTCGCCATTTTTCTCGCGGATGGGGGAGCAGCCAAGTTCGGCACCCCCGCCGACGCGTTCACGTCCCTGGGAATCGTCGCGGGCCTGGTCGGAACCGACCTGCTGCTCATCATGCTCGTGCTCGCCGCTCGGCTGCCCCCGATCGACCGCGCCTTCGGGCACGATCAGGCTATGGCCGTGCATCAGTCGCTCGGCAAGCCGGCTCTCTACCTCATTCTCGGTCACGCTGCGCTGCTCATCACCGGCTACGCGCTCGCCGAAAACGTCAACGTGGTCGCCGAGACCTGGAACATGTTCACGTCCCTGCCCGACATACCGCTCGCCTTTCTCGGCCTAACGCTCATGATCGGTGTCGTCATCACCTCGCTCGTGGTGGTGCGCCGCAAGTTTCGCTATGAGGCCTGGCACGCCGTGCATCTGCTCGCCTACTTCTCGGTGCTCGTGGCCATCCCGCACCAGTTGAGTGTCGGTGGTCTGCTCAGAGACGGCGCCATCGCCCGGTATTACTGGCTCGCCCTGTACGCGGCGGTAGCCGGCTCCATCATCGTGTTCCGATTCTTGCTGCCGGTCATCCGGTCGTTGCGCCACCGCCTCGTCGTAGACCGGGTGGAGGCGGTCGCTCCGGGTGTCGCCTCAATCACCCTGACCGGCCGAAAGTTAGACAGGCTCCGGGCGACCTCCGGACAGTTCTTCGTCTGGCGGTTCTGGGCCGATGGACTCTGGTGGCAGGCGCATCCGTTCTCGCTGTCGTCAGCGCCGAGTGAGCGCGGACTGCGCATCACGGTTCGCGGCCTGGGCGATGCTTCGAAGCAGCTTCCCCACGTGAAACGCGGCACCCGGGTCAGCTTCGAAGGTCCATATGGGCTGTTCACCGAGAACGCTCGAACCTCGCTCCGCGTCGTGCTGATCGCCGCAGGCATCGGCGTCGCCCCCATTCGGTCGCTACTGGAAACGGTGTCGTTCGCGCCCGGCAACGCCACCGTGCTGCTCCGCTCGCACAGCCTCGGCGATACCTACCTGGTCGACGAACTCACCGACCTGTGCCGACTGCGCGGCGCCGAGCTGCGCATTATCGCCGGCAAACGTCCCCAGGGAGTCAGTACTTGGCTTCCCGCAGATGCCGTCAGGGCCGGGACCTCCCTGAGCACGATCGTGCCCGGGCTCGAAAGCGCAGACATCTATATCTGCGGTCCCCGACCCTGGACCGACGCTGTCGTGCGCGACGCCCGCTCCGCCGGGGTGCCCAAAAAGCAGATCCACTACGAAAGGTTTGACTGGTGAGAGCACGCGCGGTAGCCCTGGCCACCCTGGCCTCGGTTTCGATCGTCGGTATCGGGTGGCAGTTGGGATCCTCGGCGATTGAGGCCTCGCAGAGCCTGACCGCGTCCAGCGGCGGCACGGCGATGGCCGCTGCCGCGTCAGCGACCCAGGCGGCAGCGCAGTCTGGCACCTTCACCGGCGCGGTGGTGCCGACCCAATACGGCAACATGCAGGTGTCGGTGACCATCGCCAACGGCGCGATCACCGAGGTCACCCCGCTGCAGCTGACCAACCGTGGGGGCCGGTCGGCCGGCATCAGTAATCAGGCCGCGCCGATTCTGCGCTCCGAGGTGCTCACCGCGCAGTCCGCGAAGGTGCACAACGTCAGCGGTGCCACGTACACGAGCGAGGGCTACCTGCGGTCCCTGCAATCAGCGCTCGATACGGCCGGATTCTAGGGCGGCGACTGTGGGCTGGGACTCCGAGCGGATGCCGGCGCGCACCTGTGCAACGATGGGGACGGTCGTGAGCCTGCGCCTGGGTGATTCCGCCGCAGATTTTGATTCCGCTGCCGTTGAAGTGGTCGAGTCGGTATTTCGTCGCTGGGACGAGCAGTTCAGCCTGTACCGGGAGGACTCGGAACTGAGTCGCATCGCGCGCGGGGACATCCGTTTGACCGAGGCGAGTCAGAGTCTGCGCACCTGCTACGCCCTCGCGTTGGACTGGCGGGAACGCACCCAGGGCGTGTTCACGCCACATCGTGCCGATGGCGTCATCGACCTCTCGGGCGTGGTCAAGGCGCTCGCCATCGCCGAAGCCGGAACAGCCCTGACGGCGCGCAGCCCGGCCAAGTGGTCGATCAACGCTGGCGGTGATGTCCTGGTCAGTGGGGATGCCGGGCACCCCGAATGGGTCGTGGCAATCGTAGATCCGGGCAATCGGAGTGAGGTGATTGCGAACGTTCCGCTGGGGTATCCGCTTCGGGCCGTGGCCACCTCGGGCAGCGCGGAACGCGGCGAACACATTTGGACGGCCCTGAACGGCGAACCGTCGCCATTTCGACAGGTGAGTGTGTTCGCGGCCGATATCCTCACTGCTGACGTACTCGCGACGGCGATCGTGGCCGGCGGGGAGTCGACGCTGAGCGAGATGACCGAGCGCTTCGCCATCGACGTACTCGCGGTGTTGCGTGACGGCCAGTTGCTCGCAACGCCGGGACTGAGGCGGACCGCATAGGCGATTTTGCGTGGCGGACAGCGTGGTGGGCTGCGTGGCGGACAGCGTGGTGGGCTGCGTGGCGGACAGCGTGGTGGGCTGCGTGGCGGACAGCGTGGCGGACAGTTGGTCCGTGGCATTTGGTCGTCTGGTGACGCGACGGTTCCGCTGCTTCGAATCGACCGCCCTCGCGTGCGGGAGAGGCTGATCCTGAAATCAGGCCGCGGCGGGCATCCGCTGGCGGCCTCGGCGGAGCAGGAGCGCGGCGATGGCCCGCCAGCCGAGCAGGAACAGGCCGAGCACGATAGTCGTGACGATCGCGAAACTGAGTTGAACGCCCTGGCCGCTGGCGAGGCGCAGCAGCAGGCCACCCGCTACGGTGGCGATCCAAATGCCGACGCCGGTCCAAACGATACGGCGCGGGTGTCGCCAGGCGCGCAGCAGGAGCCAGCCGATAATCAGGCCGCCGAGGAACGGCCAATAGGTCACGCCGAGTCCCGCCAGACTCTCGCCGTGGCTCAATCGGCCGATCGCAGCGAAAGCCAGCACGAGGGCCGCGTCAAAAGCGCCCGCCGTACTGATCGAGGATCGCGATAGGGGGCCAACTCCGATGCGCAGTGATGCCATATTTTCAGCCTATCCACCCGGTCGGTACGGAACCCGGAGTTGGCTGTGAGCCCAGCTCGCTCAGACGCTGCCGCCGATGAGGGCGCCGATCACATAGGTCACGGCGAGGGCGAGGATTCCGCCGATGACGATGCGGGCGATGGCCCGCGGCTTCGGGCTGTTGCCGAGGTGGGCGCTGAGCCAGCCGGTAATGACAAGGGCGATCAGGACCGCGACGAACGTGGCGCCGATACGGTATTCGGCGGGCGGCAGCAGTACGGCGAGCAGGGGGAGCGCGGCGCCGACGGTGAAGGCGATAGCGGATGCGTAGGCCGCATGCCAGGGATTCGACACGTCTTGTTCGGTGATGTGCAACTCAACCTCGAGGTGGGCTGCAAGGGCGTCATGCTTGGTGAGCTCGACTGCGACCTGCCGGGCGGTCTCGGATGAGAGTCCCTTGGCTTCGTAGAAGCCAGCCAATTCGGCGAGCTCCTCCTCGGGCTCGTTCTCGAGTTCCCAGGTTTCCTTGGCGATGAGGGCGCGTTCGGAGTCGCGTTGGCTGCTCACCGACACGTACTCACCGAGGGCCATCGAAATGGCGCCGGCGAGCAGGCTCGCAACTCCGGCGATGAGGATGACGTGGGAGTCGGTGGTGGCAGCGGCAACACCGACGACAAGGGCGGCGACCGAGACGATGCCATCGTTCGCGCCGAGAACACCGGCGCGCAGCCAGTTCAGCCGGGAAGCGAGGCCGGCGGCGTGCGGTTCCACCGCTTGAGCAAGATCGGACATAGTACTAGATAAGCACCCAACGGGGGCGTCGTCCAGCAAGGTGTGGCTAGCCTTCGCGGTGGCGTTCAGCGGTAGCACGGTGGTGTTTCGGCAGCTCTGCGAGTGCGCCTTGACGCTCGAATCACGCGCTAGAGTTTTCACGGGCCGGTATGTCTTGATGTCGAGCTAATTTACGGCGAGGACTGCTGTTACCAACAACCTCATATATCTTCACCGGCGGTGTGATCGCCAAGACGCGGATTGGAAGAGCAGCGTGGATCTTTACGAGTACCAAGCGAGAGACCTTTTTGAGGAATATGGTGTGCCGGTTCTGCCGGGCATCATCGCGGACACCCCCGCCGAAGTGCGCGCAGCGGCCGAGAAGCTCGGTGGCGTTGTCGTGGTCAAGGCGCAGGTCAAGGTCGGCGGCCGCGGCAAGGCCGGCGGCGTCAAGGTAGCCAAGACTCCGGACTACGCCGAGGCCGCTGGCCAGAGCATCCTCGGCCTCGACATCAAGGGCCACACGGTTCACCGCGTCATGGTGGCCGGTGGAGCCCGCATCAAGGCGGAGTTCTACTTCTCCGTGCTCCTGGACCGCTCCAACCGGTCCTACCTGTCGCTCGCCAGCTACGAGGGCGGCGTGGAGATCGAAGTTCTCGCCGTCGAGAAGCCCGAAGCGCTCGCCTACACGGCCATTGATCCCTCGGTCGGCATCGACCTCGCCGTGGCGAAGCAGATCGCTATCGACGCCAAGTTCCCGGCCGAGCTCGTCGACAAGGTCGCCCCGGTCTTCGTCAAGCTCTACAACGTATTCACGGGTGAAGACGCGACCCTGGTCGAGGTCAACCCGCTGGTGCTCACCGAAGAGGGCGACATCATCGCGCTCGACGGTAAGGTCACCCTCGATGAGAACGCTGATTTCCGTCACCCCAAGCACGCTCTTCTCGAGGATGCCGCTGCGGCCGACCCGCTCGAAGCCAAGGCCAAGGCTGCCGGCCTCAACTACGTCAAGCTCGACGGTGAAGTCGGCATCATCGGCAACGGCGCGGGGCTCGTCATGAGCACCCTCGACGTCGTCGCCTACGCCGGTGAGAACTTCGGCAGTGTCAAGCCGGCCAACTTTCTCGACATCGGGGGCGGAGCATCCGCTGAGGTGATGGCCGCCGGCCTCGACGTCATTTTGGGCGACCCGCAGGTCAAGAGCGTTTTCGTCAACGTCTTCGGTGGCATCACCGCGTGTGACGCCGTCGCGAAGGGCATCGTGGGTGCGCTCGCCGAACTCGGTTCGAGCGCCAACAAGCCGCTCGTCGTTCGCCTCGACGGCAACAACGTCGAGGAGGGTCGTCGCATCCTCGCCGAGGCGAACCACCCGCTCGTAACACTGGCCGCCACCATGGACGAGGGCGCCGCCAAGGCCGCCGAACTCGCCCACGCAGCGAAGTAAGGGACAACCACGCATGTCAATCTTCCTCAACAAAGACTCCAAGGTCATCGTTCAGGGCATCACCGGAGGTGAGGGCACCAAGCACACCGCCCTCATGCTCAAGGCCGGTACCCAGGTCGTCGGTGGCGTCAACGCCCGCAAGGCCGGCACCACCGTCGTGCACGGCACCGTCGAACTGCCCGTTTTCGGCACGGTCGCCGAGGCCGTCGAGAAGACCGGCGCCGACGTGTCGATCATCTTCGTGCCGCCGGTGTTCACTAAGGACGCCGTCCTCGAAGCGATCGATGCCGAGATTCCGTTGCTCGTCATCATCACCGAGGGTGTTCCCGTGCAGGACTCGGCCGAGTTCTGGGCCTATGCCATCAAAAAAGGCAACAAGACCCGCATCATCGGCCCGAACTGCCCCGGCATCATCACGCCCGGGGAAGCACTCGTCGGCATCACGCCGGCGAACATCACGGTCAAGGGCCCGGTCGGGCTCGTCTCCAAGTCGGGTACCCTCACCTACCAGATGATGTACGAACTGCGGGACCTCGGCTTCTCCACCGCGATTGGTATCGGTGGCGACCCCATCATCGGCACCACGCACATCGACGCCCTCGAGGCCTTCGAGAACGACCCAGAGACCAAGGCGATCGTCATGATCGGCGAAATCGGCGGCGACGCTGAAGAGAAGGCCGCCGAGTACATCAAGGCGCACGTCACGAAGCCGGTCATCGGCTACGTGGCCGGTTTCACCGCTCCAGAGGGCAAGACCATGGGCCACGCCGGCGCCATCGTCTCCGACGGAGCCGGAACCGCCCAGGGCAAGAAGGAAGCCCTCGAAGCCGCCGGAGTCAAGGTAGGCAAGACGCCGAGCGAGGCTGCGAACCTGCTGCGTGAGGCACTCACCGCACTGTAATTCACTGTCGGAAGGGGCTCGCAGAATTTCGGCGGGCCCTTTCTGCATGGGTGGGCGCGTGCTGGTGAGCATTACCGGCCCGGCGATATAGGCTCGCAACGGATGAACCGCATAACGACCGCCCTGCTCGCCGCTCTCGAGGCTCTACTTGTCGTCGCCATCGGCATCGGCATCGCGATGGTACCGCTCACCGTGCTCTGGGCCGCCCACTTCGGCCTCTCTGTGGAATGGTTCGTCTTCTGGCGCGCTGCCGCTGATATCTGGTTGCTCGGCAACGGCGTCGACCTCACGGTGCAGCTGGGCCCTGACATCGCCGCCGGGCTCGCCCTGACCGGCGCAGACACCCCCTTTCTCATCTCGGTGGTGCCGCTCGGCTTCGCAATGCTCTCGGTGCTGATGGGCGTGCACACTGGCCGTCGCGCCGCCGAGACCCCGCACCTTGTCGTCGGCGTCGCCGTCGCCGTGGGCACGTATGCAGTTCTCGCCGCACTGGTGACCGTGTCCGCGGTGTCGGAAACGGTTGCGCCCAACCAACTGCAGGGGCTCGTGCTGCCGACGCTCATCTATGCTGCCGGGGTTCTGGTGGGGGCGGAACTGGGGCGGCGCAAGACCGTGGGGGCGGTGGTGGGCCTGGATCGCGTGAGCCGCGGTATCCGCTCGGCCTACCAGCGGATACCGCACACCGGTCGCACCGTCATCGAGGGTGCACTGCGCGGTGGAACAGCCGCCGCCGCGGGCGTGCTGATCGTGTCCGCCGTGGCCGTTGCCGTGCTCATCGCGGTCAATTACGCGACCATTATCGGGCTCTACGAGGCGGTGCAGGCCGGTGTCTTCGGCGGCGCTACCATCACCCTGGCCCAGCTCGCACTCATTCCCAACCTCGTTATCTGGGCGGCTGCGTGGTTTGTCGGGCCCGGCATCGCGCTCGGCGCTGGCACCACCGTCTCGCCGATCGGCACCGTAGTGGGAACCCTTCCCGGCCTGCCTCTGTTCGGCGCCCTGCCGCAGGGCACCCCGACCTACGGCTTTCTCGGGTTGCTTGCGCCCGTTCTGATCGGTTTCGTTTTCGCTGTCGTGACCCGGCAGTTTTTGGACCGCGCGGGGGTTCCCGAGAGAACCACGCTCGCGCACGTTTTCACCGGTCTCGGCATGGGCGTCGTCGCCGGCGCACTCCTCGGCCTGCTCGCCTGGTGGTCGGCCGGCGCGATGGGCCCGGGTCGACTGGTTCAGGTCGGGCCGAATCCGCTGCTGGTCGGCGCGCTCGCCGCCGCCGAAATCGGCGTCGCTGCGGCACTCGGCATGCTCGCCGGCCGGGTACGGCTCCCGTCTCGGCGCTCCGCCAAACGGTAGGCTGAAGATCGTGCTGTCTATTGTCGTGCTGATCTCCGGCGGAGGATCCAACCTGCGGGCCCTGCTGGAAGCGTCAGAAGACGCCGAGTTTCCGGCACGCATCGTGGCAATCGGAGCTGATCGCGACGCCGACGGACTTGAGCTCGGCGTCGAATTCGGTGTCCCCGCCTTCTCTGTTCCGTTCTCCTCTTTCGCTGACCGGGCGGCCTGGGGCGACGAACTGCTCGCGCAGATTCAGCAGTGGCAGCCCGACCTGGTCGTGCTCAGCGGCCTGATGCGGCTGCTGCCGCCGCGCGTGGTCGCCGCCCTGTCGCCGAACCTGATCAACACCCATCCCGCTTACTTGCCCGAATTTCCGGGGGCGCACGCCGTGCGCGACGCCCTGGCCGCTGGCGCGGTTCGAACCGGAGCGAGCATCATCGTGGTCGACAACGGTGTCGACGCAGGCCCCATCCTGGTTCAGGAGCGCGTGGACATTCTGACCGGTGACACCGAAGCTTCCCTGCAGAATCGCATCAAGATCGTCGAGAGGCGCCTACTCATCCAGGCTGTGCTCGACATCGCCAACGGACACATGAACCTCAAGGAGAACAGCAACGCATGATCGCTCACACCAGCGCGCCCAGCTCGTACCGCAACCGGGACCAGATCGTGATCGAGCGTGCGCTCATCTCCGTTAGCGACAAGACCGGGCTGCTCGAACTCGCCGCTGCCCTGACAACCGGAGGCGTCGAAATTGTTTCCACCGGCTCCACCGCGGCCGCCATTCGCGCCGCCGGCTACGACGTCACCGACGTTTTTTCGGTCACGGGCTTTCCGGAATCGCTCGACGGCCGGGTCAAGACCCTGCACCCCGGGGTGCACGCCGGCATCCTCGCCGACCTGCGCCTCGAAACGCACGAAGCGCAGCTGACCGAGCTCGGCATCAAGGCCTTCCAGCTTGTCGTCGTCAACCTGTACCCCTTCGTCGAAACCGCCCTGAGCGGCGCCGAACCGGCCGACGTGATCGAGCAGATCGACATCGGCGGACCGGCGCTCGTGCGGGCATCCGCTAAAAACCACGCCAACGTGGCCATCGTCGTCGAGCCGGTCAACTACGGTGAGATCATCGAAGCCATGGCCGCGGGTGGCTCAACGCTCAAGCTGCGTCAGAAGCTCGCCTCGCTCGCCTTCGAGCACACCGCCGACTACGACCTGAGCGTCTCGGCCTGGTTCACCGAGAACGTCTACGACCAGTGGCAGGACGACACGGAGGCGCTCGATGAAGACGCCACCTTTGACGACGACGACGATGACGATGATGACGAGTCGCCGTTCCCCGAGGGGCTCGGCATCGAGGTCACTCGCGACGCGATCTTGCGCTACGGCGAGAACTCGCACCAGGCAGCCGCGCTCTACGTCGGGGACGGCGGCCGCGGCATCGCGCAAGCCCGGCAGCTGCACGGCAAAGAAATGTCGTACAACAACTACGTCGATGCGGATGCCGCGGTGCGCGCCGCCTTCGACTTCAGCGAGCCGGCCGTTGCGATTGTCAAGCACGCCAACCCTTGCGGCATCGCCATCGCCAAGCCCAATGCACCGGATGCCATCGCATCCGCCCACCTGCGCGCGCACGCCTGCGACCCAGTCTCCGCGTTCGGCGGCGTGATCGCTGCGAACCGCGTCGTCACTCTGGGAATGGCCGAAACCATCAGCGAGATCTTCACCGAAGTGCTCGTCGCCCCCGGCTTTGAGCCGTCAGCGGTGGAATTGCTCACCAAGAAGAAGAACATCCGCCTGCTTGAGCTGCCCGCCGACTATGAGCGTTCTTCGCTCGAACTGCACCAGATCTCCGGCGGCCTGCTCGTGCAGGAGACCGACAGCTTCGAAGACTTCAGCTCAAACGGTTGGACTCTCGTAGCCGGTCCCGAAGTGGATGCCGCCATCCGCGCCGATCTGGAATTCGCGTGGAAGTCCTGCCGCTCCGTGAAGTCGAACGCTGTTCTGCTCGCGCACGCCGGGGCATCCGTCGGGGTAGGTATGGGCCAGGTCAACCGGGTGGACTCCTGTCACCTCGCCGTGAGCCGCGCCGGCGAACGGGCCGCGGGTTCGGTCGCCGCGTCGGATGCGTTCTTCCCCTTCGCCGACGGCCTCGAAGTACTGCTCGACGCTGGCATCGCCGCCGTCGTGCAGCCCGGCGGATCGGTGCGCGACCCCGAGGTCATCGCCGCAGCCACCGCGGCGGGTGTCTCGATGTACTTCACGGGAGAGCGCCACTTCTTCCACTAGGTTTCCACCCAAGAAAAGCACCTTCGACGTTGAATCGAAGGTGCTTTTTGGGTAGTCCGCACGCCCACCGGTATCCTGAGGGCGGCGGTGCCACACACCGGCGCCGCCACACTCGGCCCACAAAGCCCGAAACAACGGAGTTTCCATGACCCTCACGCACCCTGCCGCAGCCCTCGATTCCCTCGCGCAGATTCCACTTTCCCATGAAAAAGTGCTGATCGAAACGGGGAAACGATCGGGGCTGATGATCACGGTGGCCATCCACTCGACCCGTCTCGGCCAGGCCCTCGGCGGCGCGCGCCTCTGGCAGTACGCAAGCTGGACCGACGCGGTCGCCGACGCCCTGCGCCTCTCCGCGGCCATGACCCTGAAAAACGCGGCCGCCGGCCTCAACCGCGGCGGTGGTAAGTCCGTCATCTATCTGCCGCTCGGCACGGTGCTGACGGACGCCGAGAAGCGGCTGGCGATGCTCGACCTCGGCGATGCCATCGAGAGCGTGAAGGGCGCGTACATGACGGCCGAAGATGTTGGAACGAGCGCCGAGCTCATGGCCATCGTGGCCGAACGCACGAGTCATGTCTGCGGGCTGCCTGCCGCGAGCGGCGGCGTCGGCGAGCCAGCGGATGCCACAGCGGCCGGCGTGTACGCGGGCATCGAATCCACCCTGGAGGCACTGTTCGGCAGCCGCGACGTGCGCGGCCGCCACCTGGTGATCTCGGGCCTCGGCCAGGTTGGTGGCCGCGTCGCAGCGGCCGCCGCTGCCGCTGGCGCCTCCCTCACCGTCACCGACATCAACCCTGACAAGCGTGTGCTCGCCGACGAACTCGGCGCCCGTTGGGTGTCGGTCGCTGATGCACACCGGGTGCATGCCGATCTGTTCGTGCCCTGCGGCCTCGGTGGTGTACTGACGTCCGCTGTGATTGCGGAGTTGAACGTGCTCGGCATCTGCGGCGCCGCCAACAACCAGCTTGAGAATCCGGCCGGTGCCGCCCAGTTGGATGCGCGCGGCATCCTCTGGGCACCCGATTTCGTCGTCAACGCCGGCGGCGTCGTTTACCTTGACTTGGCGAGCGAACCGAACGCCGATCGCGCCAAGATCACCGAGCGCGTTGCGGGCATCGGGTCCGTGCTCACGCAGATCTTCACGGATGCCGGCGCGACCGAGATCACGACCCTCGCGGCCGCCGAACTGCTCGCCGCGACCCGCCTGAACGCCGCCAGCTAGCCCGCCCATGTCATGAGCGCGCCCTATCTTGGTGGCCGCTACGCACGATTACCGTAGCGGCCACCGAGATCCTGCGCGGTCACGGCAGGAGCCGGCTTATTCGCGCAGGTCGACCGGGATGGTGGGCACAACTCGGGCGGCCACACGACGCTCCTTCAGCGTGGTGCGACCGGCCTTGGCCAGCTCGGTGAGGATCGGAATTCCGGAAAGCAGAATGATGCCGATGATAAAGAACTCGGAGTACGCCTCGACAAACGCGATCTGACCGAGGAAGAAACCAACCAGGGTGAGGCCGACGCCCCAGGCGAAGGCGCCAATCGCGTTGTAGGTCACAAAGCTGCGGTAACGCATTTTGCCGACGCCCGCGGCAACCGGTACGAAGGCACGGAAGACCGGCAGAAAACGGGCCAGGATGATGGACTTACCGCCGTGCTTGGCGAAAAAGGCGTTGGTGCGCTCGACATTCTGCGGGTTGAAGAACCGGTTCTTCTCGCGCGAGAACACTGCGGGGCCGGCCTTTCGGCCGATGACGTAGGCGAGCTGGTCACCGGCGAATGCGGCTGCGAATACGACCAGGCAGGTCACCCAGATTGGCAGCGGCACGACGCCGGTCGCGGTCAGCAGACCGACGGTGAACAGCAGTGAATCGCCCGGTAGGAACGACAACACGATGAAACCGGTCTCGACGAACACGATAACGGCGACGCCCAGCAGCACGAATGATCCAAACGAGTGGATCAGCCACTCAGAGTCGAGAAAATCGATTCCGAACAGGGTGGGCAGCATGAAAAATCCTTCCAACAAGCGAGCGCGGGGCATGGCCATGCCAACGAGAGGCGCAGGCTCCAGACTACGGGACGTGATGCTGGGATGTGCCGCGTTGTCCGGGCTCGGCGCAGGCCTGCCCGCCCGGCAAGCGGATGCTCCTGGTTCAGAAAATACTTGTGTTCTGCCCCCGTTTCCCAATATTCTGAAAGGCTGCCTGATCCGGGGGCATGTGACAGACATACTTGAGGCGCCCAGGAGGCAGACATGACAAAGACAGCACCGATCACGCTCGCAACGGCTGCGAACCACGGCGCTTCCTTTGGCGCTTCGTTCCCTGCCCGCCCCACCACCCGCGCCGCCGCCGTGGTGACCTGCGCCGGCTAGTTTCGTCGTTGCTCATTAGGGCGGGCACTCAGCATGTGTGCCCGTGCGCCAACTCAGCCGCGCCTGACCGCCGTGCGTAACGCCTCATGCGACACGTTCTCGTCAACACTGCCAGCCCATTGCCGGCAGGCTATCGGCGACCAGAATCATCCGCTGCCCGGTGCGACCCGAGGCGCGGCCGCACCACAATCAGGACTGGACCATGACCACCACCGCATCGAAGGCACCGCCGCCGCCTACCAATGACGCCCCGGTACGCAACAACACCTTTCGCAGCCTGCAACGGCTCTACCCCTATGCCAAACCGGCCCTGCCGCGCATCTACTGCGGCGTGGTCGCGGCGCTTCTCGCCGGTCTCGTGGCCCTGGCCATACCGCAGGTGCTGGCCTGGCTCGTCGACGGCCCGCTCAGCGCGGTGGGGAACGGCGACAGCGCCGTGCAGATCTGGCCGGCCGTGTGGATGGTTCTCGGACTCGGTCTGCTCGAGGCGATCATGATCGCCCTGCGCCGCTGGTTCGTACTCACCCCGGGCACCCACATCGAGGCGCGCATGCGCAACCACCTCTATGCCCGGCTGCAGGACCTGCCGGTGAGCTTTCACGACCGCTGGCCGAGCGGGCAGCTGCTCTCGCGCGCCGTGAGCGACCTCAACCTCATTCGCCGCTGGGTGTCGTTCGGGCTCATGCTGCTCGTGGTCAACTTCCTCACCATCGTCGTCGGCGTTGTGATTCTGCTCTGGATGCATTGGCTGCTCGGCGTGATCTTCGTGGTCTGCTCGATTCCGATCTGGATCTACGGCTACGTCTTCGAGGAGAAGTACTCCGTGATCGCCCGGCGCAGCCAGGACCAGGCCGGTGACCTCGCAACCGCCGTCGAAGAGTCCGTGCACGGAATTCGCGTGCTCAAAGCATTCGGCCGCGGGTCTTTCGCCCTCAAGAACTTCGCCTCACAGGCGGAAAGCCTGCGCGGCACCGAGATCGAGAAGGCCCGCGCCATTGCGGGCATCTGGCTCTGGTTGCTGCTCGTGCCCGACGTTGCATTCGCGTTCTGCCTCGTGGTCGGCGTCTGGCTCACCAGCCAGGATGACCTGAGCAGCGGCGAGCTGCTGGCCTTCTTCGCCACCGCCACCGTGCTGCGGTTTCCGGTGGAATCGATCGGGTTCCTGCTCTCGATGACCTTCGACGCGCGCACTGCGACCGATCGCTTCTTTGACATTCTCGACACCCCGAACGAGATCACCGACCCGAAGGACCCGGCCACAGTGGCGGCACCGCTCGGCCGACTCGCGTTCGATAACGTGCACTTTCGCTACCCGGATTCGCCCGAGCGCTTTCCTGACCTGCTCAACGGCATCGACCTCGTTCTCGAGCCGGGGGAGACCATGGCGCTCGTCGGCCTCACTGGAAGCGGCAAGTCCACACTCACGGCCCTCACCACCCGGCTGTATGACGTGACTGCGGGCGCCGTGACGCTCGACGGTGTCGACGTGCGGGCGCTGCGTCGCGAGGAACTGCGCGGCCACCTCGCGATGGCATTCGAGGATGCCACCCTGTTCTCGGCATCCGTTCGTGACAACGTTCTACTCGGTCGCGCTGACCTGGCCGACAGCAGCCTCGAAGCGGACGCCGCGCTCGCGCAGGCCCTACAGATCGCGCAGGCCGATTTCGTGCACGATTTGCCCCTCGGCGTCGACACCCTCGTTGGCGAAGAGGGAATGAGCCTGTCCGGCGGGCAGCGTCAGCGTCTGGCGCTTGCTCGCGCGGTCGCGGCGCGGCCATCCGTTCTTATTCTCGACGATCCGCTGTCGGCGCTCGATGTGAACACCGAATCGCTCGTGGAGAACGCGCTGCGAGAGGTGCTCGTCGACACCACCGCGCTCATCGTGGCGCACCGACCGTCAACGGTCATGCTTGCCGACCGCGTGGCGCTGCTCGAAGACGGCCGCATCACCGCCATCGGAACGCACTCCGAGCTACTGCGCACCAGCGCGCACTATACCTTCGTCATCTCCAGCCTCGAAGACGAAGAACGCAGAGAATCGAACCGAGCGGAGGAAAAGCTGTGACCGCCAAGGGGAGTGTCCGCGGCGTCAGCGGGGAAGAACGCCACGACTTCACCAAGGCCGAAAGCAAGCAGATCCGCGCGCGTTCGCTGCGCCTGCTCGGTTCATTGCTGTTGCCGGTGCGCGGCAAGGTCGTGCTCGCCATGCTCGTGGTCCTCGTCTCGACCGCAGCCCAGGTCGCCGGCCCCGCGCTCATCGCCTTCGGCATCGACCGCGGGCTACCCGCATTGCTCAAGCAAAACTGGGTGCCGCTTGCCGCGACCGGCGCGATCTACCTGATCGCCGGGGTGCTCGGCGCGCTCCTCATCGCCTGGTACACCGTGTTGAGCGCCCGGGTGAGCCAGGGCGTCTTGATCGACCTGCGCAAGCGGGTATTCTTGCACACGCAGAAACTCAGCCTCGAATTTCACGAGTCGTATACTTCCGGCCGCATCATCTCGCGCCAGACCAGTGACCTCGATGCCATTCGAGAACTGCTCGATTCCGGCATCAACCAGCTGGTGCAAGGCATCCTTTATATGTCATTCACCGCGATCGCCCTGGTGCTGCTTGACGCTACCAGTGGACTCGTGCTCCTCGGTGCACTGCTGCCGCTCGTCATTCTCACCCGCTGGTTCCAAGTGCGCTCGCAGAGCCTGTTC
The DNA here is from genome assembly GCF_002929825.1 of Cryobacterium sp. Y29. Lineage (GTDB taxonomy): Bacteria > Actinomycetota > Actinomycetes > Actinomycetales > Microbacteriaceae > Cryobacterium. The sequence continues at coordinate 55,869 of NZ_PJJN01000034.1, read as the reverse complement.
CGGCAGTCGCGGGTCGCATCGGCGAGCCTGATCGTGCGATTCGTCGAGACGATGACCGGTATTCGTGCCGTGAAGGCTTTTCGCACCGAAAAGCACAACGAGACGGTGTTCGGCACGCTCGTCGAAAGCTACCGCATGGTCAACGCGCGCGTCATCCAGCTGTTCGGGGTCTTCGACCCGGGGCTCGTTCTCATTGGCAATGTCACGGTCGCTGCCGTGCTGCTCGTTGGTGGTTTTCGGGTGGCTGACGGCCAGCTGGCCATCGGAGCACTGCTCGCGACGTTGCTCTACACTCGCCGGTTCTTCGACCCGATGGAGGAGATGGCGATGTTCTACAACTCCTACCAGTCGGCCGCTGCGGCGCTCGAGAAGATCTCAGGCGTGCTCGAGGAACGCCCCGGCGTGCCCGATCCAGTCGCCCCGGTTGACCTCTGGGAGGCTCGCGGTCGGGTGCGGTTCGACAACGTGCAGTTCGCGTATCAGGCGGATCGGGAGATCCTGCCGCACTTCGACCTCGACATTCCGGCCGGGCAGACCATCGCTTTGGTCGGGTCGACCGGAGCCGGTAAATCGACGCTCGCCAAGCTGATGAGCCGGTTCTACGACCCGACGGATGGCCGGGTTCGGCTCGACGACATAGACCTGCGCGACCTGCATCCCAAGGACCTGCGGCGCGCAATCGTCATGGTCACCCAGGAGGCCTACTTGTTCAGCGGTTCGGTCGCCGAGAACATCGCAATCGGCAAACCGGATGCTTCGGCGCAGCAAATTCGCGCCGCCGCGGCTGCCGTCGGTGCTCACGAATTCATCGAGAATCTACCGAATGGCTATGACACCGATGTGAACAAGCGTGGCGGCCGCGTGTCAGCCGGACAACGCCAGTTGATCTCGTTTGCGCGCGCTTTTCTCGCCAATCCGGCGGTGCTCATCCTCGATGAAGCTACATCGTCGCTCGACATCCCGAGCGAACGGCTCGTGCAGGAGGCGTTGCAAACCCTGCTCGCTGATCGCACGGCCGTGATCATCGCCCACCGCTTGTCGACGGTCGCGATCGCCGACCGGGTGCTCGTAATGGAACACGGTCGCATCGTGGAGGACGGAACCCCGAATGACCTCATCTCGGGAACCGGCCGCTTCGCGACCATGCACGCCGCCTGGCGCGAGTCCCTCGTATAGCCACTCCCAGGAGACGGCGAGCGTCTTCGTGGCTCCCGGAAAAAGACCAGTCTCGGACCATGACGGTCGTGCACAGTGCACGCCAGCTTCGGTAGTCGCCGTGCAGGTGACCTGGTTGCGGGTTGTCCCCGGCGAGCTGCTCGAGACCGCCGTTTCGTGAGTTCACGGCGATGGCGTATGACCTACGGGAGCGCGTGTAGAGGCATCGGCCTCTGGCATGCCGCGCTGCCAGTTGCAGCGTCGCAGCATCGTTTCAGTACGCCTGGCCCCTCACCCACGGAGAAGACTCTTGTAGTGACCCGAGTACCCGCGACGATGACCATGAGCGTTAGCTGAGCCTGGGCCAGGAAGGTGGCCCGGTGGGCACCTCAGCCAGCGGGCTTCGAACTGAGATATCGGCGTAGGCCGGGGATGGCAAAGTCGATTTTGCCGTGCCCGACCGATTCAATGAGTCCGGCGGCCAGAAGCCGTGTCCGGTAGTTGGCGACAAGATTTGTCTTGGCGCCCAGCCGTCTCCCGATGTCGCCGGCGACCGATGGTTTGTCGTCTTTGGCCATTGCGTGAAGGAATTCCATGTCTTTGGGTGAGGTGTCGTGGGCGGCACCGAGCATGACGGTCTTGCCGATGCCACGGGCACCGGTGAAGATGGTCAGGAGTCCCGGTGCCCCTGAGCCCAGGCGCAGACCGTAGTCAAATTCGTCGAGAAGGCCTGCCCGGCCAAGGATTTCCGGCGGTGTGGCGCCCGCCGAGGGGCGGAATGGGTTCTCCATCTAGTGGATTCCTTGTGAGTCTCTGTGTGTTTTGTGAGTTTCATTGGATTTATGAGTTTGGTGAGCTTCTGTATCACGATACCGCCCGCATCAGCATCTGGAACGTGTGACCGGCAAAGATCATGCGTGCAGTGATGCGTATCCACGCCCATAGACCGGTCTCGTGCAGCCGGCCAGATCTTGTTCGGCAAGAACTCTTCATAGCTGGGCTTGCAAGGCTGATGCAACGGAAGCCTTGGATTTGATTCTGCCCGGGCATGTTTGTTCATGCGGAGGCCGCCGGTGTTGACTTCCGCGCCACTCGTGCCGAAGATCCAGACGCCCTCGCTGGCCAATGGCTTCTCCAGTCGAGTCGGTCAGCTCAATCGGGCACGGGACTGAGGGAACCATCGGGACCGAGGGGCTCGGGGGAGCCGGGGGTGAGCGGGTCCGGGGCAGGTTCCTTGAGTTCCACGAAAATGGTATGCGTGGCCGTTTCTCCGATGTTCGCACCGGAATGCTCCTGGGCGGGGAGCCACCGAGCCACGCCCTCCGGCAGCTCGAGGTCGACGGATCGACCGCCGGTGGTCAGCCGCCGGGTGAAGGCCGTGAGGGTGAACATGACGCTATCCGGGTGCCGATGCGGCGTTGTTTCGTCGCCGGGCCGGTCGAGGTACTCGAGCACCCGCACCCGCTCGTTTTCAAAGATCACCCGATAGAACTGCGGGTTGGTAACGACCGGATCGCTCTGCATGGCAGCACGGTAGCACCGCGCCGGAGGCCTGCACAGCAAACCACAGTCGGGTCTTTGGTCACTGGTCAGGCGTGCGGAGGTGGGGCATGCTGGACTCGGAAGTTCATTCCCTGGGCATAAACGTTTTCAGAAAGGCTGCCAGACGATGAGTAACCTGAATTCACCTACTCGACCCGCGCTGCCCCCTTCCGATTCAGCGCCCACAACTCCCGGTCGCGTACGGTCAGGGAGACGACCGGGTGCGATCATCATGCTCGCTCTGGGCACGGTGCTGGGCCTGGTCGGTGCTGGCATGCTGTCCGGGGGAACGGCGCTCGCCGTCGCCACGGCGGCCCAGGGAAATGATGGATACTTCACATCACAGGCCGAGATCTTCACGACCGATTCGTCCGCGATCACATCGCCGAATTTTGACATTGGCAGAGACTTCGACGTGCCGACCGGAGTCGGATTCGACCTGGCCACGCTGCGCCTGCAAGCCAGCAATGTCGCGACCGACCGGGACGTGTTCATCGGCATTGCGCCACGCGCCGACGTCGATGCGTACCTCGCCGACGTGAATCACAGCGAGCTGCGTGACGTGCAGACGTCACCGTTTCGAGTCGATTACCTCGACGTTCCCGGCACCCAAACGCCCCCCGCTCCCGCCGACCAGACTTTCTGGACCGAATCTGCAGCGGGCTCGGGCCCTCAGGAGATCATCTGGAAACCCGCTGCGGGCGACTGGTCGGTCGTGGTGATGAATGCCGACGCCAGGCCCGGAATCGCGGTGAACCTCGCAGCCGGCGTCCACACCGATCTGCTGGGGCCGATCAGCATGGGGCTCGTCCTGGGCGGTGGCATCTTTTTTCTGCTCGGTGTTCTTCTCGTCGTGTTCGGTGCCATCGGCCTCGGGAGAAGGCTCACGCCGACGACGGTCGAGCCCGGTGCTCTCGGTGATGCTGGCGCGCCAGTGCAGGCGCCCGCCTTCGGCCGAGTGGATGCGACAGGCCCGGTCACCCCGCAGCGGGTCGCCCGGGCGGCGACCGCGCCGCAGGCATCCGTTCTGGTCGCTTCTGACTCGGTCAAACCCGTGTATCCGTCAGCACTGACCGGGCACCTCGACCCCGTGTTGTCCCGTGGGCTGTGGCTGATCAAATGGCTGTTGGCCGTTCCGCACTTCGTACTGCTCGCCGGCCTGTGGTTCGCGTTCCTGGTCACGACGGTGGTGGCGGCGTTTTCGATTCTGTTCACCGGTCGCTACCCGCGTTCGATCTTTCACTTCAACGTGGGCGTGCTGCGGTGGAGCTGGCGCGTGTTGTTCTACGCCTATTCGGCCCTCGGTACCGACCGATACCCGCCATTCACCCTCGCGCGCACCGACTACCCCGCCGACTTCGACGTCGAGTACCCCGAGCGACTGTCGCGCGGCCTCGTGCTCGTGAAGAGTTGGCTGCTCGCCATTCCGCACCTGGTGTTGCTCACGGTACTCGTCGGCGGCGGGTCGGCCGGAGCCTACCCCTGGCGAGGCGACGGCGGCGCGGGTGCCGGCGGAACCGACGGAGTATCGCTCCTCGGCATTCTCGTCGTGGTCGCCGGGGTTATCCTGCTGTTCACCGGCCGGTATCAGCGGCCGCTGTTCAACGTCATCATGGGGGTCAACCGCTGGGTGTTTCGCGTCGTGACGTACACGGCACTGCTGCGCGACGAATACCCGCCGTTCCGACTGGATCAGGGCCCGACCGAGCCTGCCACCGAAACCGCCGCTAAAACGCCCGCCGGGTCGACGCTGTAGACCGTGCCGGGCCGTTCGACTTGCCGCGGTCGGGCCAGCCGTCCGCTACTTGTCCGACCCAGCGGTGAGGCCGCCCACGATGTACTTCTGCAGGTAGAGGAACAACGCCATCACCGGCAGGGCGGCGAGCACTGCCCCGGCCGAGAAGGCACTCCAGTCGGCGTAGTTCGGGTTGGACACCAGCCGGTACAGTCCAACGGCGAGGGTCTGCTTGTCCGGGTCGATCAGCAGCACGCTGGCGACCACGAAATCGTTCGTCGTCGCGATGAACGAGAGCAGCCCCACCACGGCCAGAATCGGGGCGACGAGCCGCAGAATGATCGTGAAAAAGATACGAGCGTGACTGGCCCCGTCGATCTTGGCGGCCTCATCGATTGATGCGGGAATGGTGTTGAAGAACCCGTACATAAGGTACGTGTTCACGCTGAGAGCTCCGCCCAGGTACACCATGATCAGCCCGATCTGCGTATTCAGGCCGATTGCCGGGAACAGATCGCTGATCGTACTCATCACCAGAAAGATCGCAACGACGGCGAGCAGCTGCGGAAACATCTGCACGAGGACGAGGGTGAGCAGCCCCACGCGGCGACCGGTGAAGCGCATGCGCGAAAAAGAATATGCCGCGAGGGCGCCGAGGAACACGGTGAGGATAGCCGTCGTCGCGGCGACGACGATGGTGTTGCCGAACCACAACGCAAAGGGGGCTTCGGGCGTGCTGAGAATGCGAGCGTAGGCATCGAAGCCGATGCGCGAGAACAACTGGTTCGATCCGGTGAGAGTGCCTTGCGGATTGAGCGACGCCGACAGCACGTACAGCAGCGGAAAGCCGGAGAACACGACCATGACGATGCCCACCAGGTGACGCCAGCCGGTGCGAGCAAACCAGCGCCGAAGTGTGAACGGACGTTTGAGCGGGATTACCCGCGTGGCCCCGTCGACAGACATCATCGGTTCAACTCCTCGAGTGCCTTGGTCTTGCGGAACGCGACCACGGAGATGACCGCAACCAGAATGAAGATGATGATCGAAAATGCGCTGGCGAGTCCGTAATCGCGCGCTTGACCGGTGAACGCGACCTTGTACACCATCGAGATCAGGATGTCGGTGGCCCCGACGTTCACATCGGCCGCGGCATCGCGCGGCCCGCCGCCGGTGAGCATGTAAATGAGATTGAAATTGTTGAAGTTGAAGGCGAACGATGCGATGAGCAGGGGGGCAACGGAGACGAGGAGCAGTGGCAGCTTGATCAGCCGGAACACCGCCCAGGGCTTGGCGCCGTCGACCGTGGCCGCTTCTTCCAGCTCTGCCGGAATGGATTGCAGAGCTCCGGTGCAGACCAGGAACATGTACGGGAAGCCAAGCCACAGATTCACCACGAGAACGCTGATCTTGGCCAACCACGCATTGGTCAGCCACGGAATCTCAGCGCCGCCGAGCAGAACCTGGTTGACAAAGCCGAAGCTTTCGCTGAGCATTCCAGCCCAGACCAGCGCGGACAGGAACGCAGGAAAAGCGTACGGCAAGATCATGGCGACACGATAAAACTTACGGCCCTTCATGCGCATGTCGTTGAATACGATCGCGAGGAAAAGCCCGAGGAAGAACGTGGTCGCGACCGACAGCGTGGCGAAGGTGATGGTCCACAGGGTCACGCTGATCAGCGGGGTACGGATGCCTTCCTCGGTGAACGCGCGGGCGAAGTTGTCGAATCCCACGTTGATGCGCCAGCCCGGCAGCATCTCCGCGCCAGTTGCGGAAACAAACGCGCCGTCACCGGTGTCGGTGAAGATGGTGCCGGTTTTGGCATCCGTCATCGTGTCGGCCTGCTCGTCGTAGACGAGGGAGGAGAGATACAGGTACGCGCTACTCCCGTCGTTGGTGCGCAGGGCGCCGTCGTTCGGATCATCGGAGAACGGCACCGCCAGGGCCGTGATTTCGGTGGTGCGGGACAGGATGTCCTGAAAGCTGAGGGTCGTGTAGCCGGAGAGGCCGACGCCCTCGCCGCCGTCGATGGTGGCGTTGTTGACGGGGGACAGTGGGCTGTCGGCCGAACCGAGGCTGACCTCACCGTTGGGGTCGGTGACCAGAAAGCTCAGCGTGCCGAATTGATCGAGCACCGTCACCGCGTAGGTCGGGGAAGCGGGCACACGCTCCTGGGCGCTGCTCATCAGCGCCGAGATGGCCTGCGCCTTGTCGCTGTTGTGCCCGGTGCTGTAGTTGGTGAAGCCGATGTAGGCCGTGTAACCAACCACGAAGATTTGGAACACGACAAGAAAGATGACGCCGGGGGTGAGGTACTTGGCCGGTAGCTTGCCGGGCGTGAAATAGATCCAGTTGACGACCAGAGTGACCGCGGCGACGAGCCCGAAGATGATCCACTGCTGCTGAAGGAACAGGGTGAACAATCCGTAGAGGGCGATCGCGTCTACGATGCCGAGGAGCGTGATTTTGATCAGGATGGTTTTGAGGCCACCGGACGCCGCCTCGGCGATCATCGCGGCGCGTTGGTGACGCTTCGACGGTTTCGTTGTGCTGGCATCGGTGTCATCGGTGCGCATAGTTCTGCTTTCAAACGGTGAACGGGTATCTGGCCTGTGGCTGCCGGACGGGCGGCCACAGGCCATTGGGGTGGCGCGGGAACGTACGTTTTCTAGCCGATGGCGCCCTGCACGTCGGCGGCCAGCTTCTGCCACGTGACGGTCGGATCTTCACCGTTGATGACGGCGGCCTGGGCGATTCCCCAGAACTGCCAGACCTGGCCCATGGCAGGGATGGCGGGCATCGGCACGGCTTGTGCGCCTACGGCAGCGAAGCCGGCAACCACGGGATCGCTCGAGGCAGCTTCAACGGATGCCTTCAGCGCGGGAAGCACCTGTCCTGACTCGAACAATGCGGTCTGTACCTCTTCGGTAGCCATGTAGTTGACCAGAAAGTCGTTGGCGGCGACCTTGTTCGCGCTCTGCTCGCTGATGAAGAACCCCTTGACGCCGGCGAAGGGAGCCGCAGTACCCGTTGACGGAGCGGCGATCGGGTCGACGGCGAGATTGATGCCGGCCTCGAGCGCAGCGCCGACGTTCCATGGTCCAGTCAGCCAGAAGGCCGCGTCGCCGGAAGTGAACGCGGTCTTGGCGATGTCCCCGGTGATCTCGGTGTTGAACACCCCGGTGCCGTTTTTGCCTTGGCTGCCGAGCCAGCTCGCGAACGCCTCGCCGCCGGCATTGCCGATCTCAAGCTTTGTGGCGTCGTAACCGCCGGAAGCGTCGGTGCCGAAGACCGGAGCACCGAAGGAGGTTTCAAATGGGTACAGGTGGTACGGGTTACCGTCAACACCCTGCTCGACCAGGAACGGGTAGGTCACCCCGGCGGCCGTGCCCTTGGTGATCATGTCCTCGTAGGAGCTGGCCGCCTCGGGGACGAGATCCGCGTTGCGCAACAGGGCGAGGTTCTCGACGGCATAGGGCAGCTCATACACCTGGCCGTCGTAGGTGGACGCTGTGATGGCGACGGGGAGAAAATCGTCGACCTTGTCGCCGAGTTCGATCGGGCTCACGACCCCATTGGTGACCAGTTCGCCAAGCCAGTCGTGGGCGCCCATGGTGATGTCGGGACCCTTGCCAGTGGGTACCTGCTGAATGAAGTCGTCCTTGAGAGTGGCGTTGTCTTTCGAAACGAGATCGACCTCGACACCGGTTTTTTCGGTGTAAGCGGCCGCGGCGGGTTTCAGGGCCTCGACTCGTTCGGCATCAACCCACACGGTCAAGGTGTTGGCGGACGAGTTGTCACTGTTGGTGTTATCGGACGATGCGGGGGAGCATCCGGCCAGGGCCAGAGATGCGACGACCGCGAGAGCGCCGACTCGGAGCAGGTTCTTGGTATTCACCGTCATTGGTGTGGAGCCTTTCGCAAAATAGTGCCTGCAGCGGTGCAGGCCGGCTATGACCGGCTCGTTTTGCAAGCGATTGCACAACGCGCCTGCACTGAGGCTAGTCTAAAATCACGACAATTAGGTCACAAAATGACAACAAACTCAGCGTCGCTCGAGTCGGGAGCGAATCATTCTGCAATCGCTTGCAGTGTCTGAAAGATGTGTAACATATCAACTGCGCCACCAACGAGGGCGGCACGTTTGAGGACTTCATGATCAATATTGCCGACGTCGCGCGTCACGCCGGAGTATCCACGGCCACCGTGTCACGGGCGCTCAGCGGCGGTCATCACGTGTCGCCAGCCACCCGCCTGCGCGTCGAGGCATCCGCTGCGCACCTGGGGTATGTCGTGTCGTCGAACGCGTCCAGCCTGGCGTCCGGGCGCATGAAGAATATCGGCGTGGTCGTGCCGTTCTTGAATCACTGGTTTTTCGCGAGTGTCGTCGAAGGCGCCCAACAAGCGCTGCAACGCCACGGGTACGACCTCACTCTCTACAACCTCACCGGCGGACTCGAAGCTCGCCGCAGCGTCTTCGAACACTTTCTGCTGCGTCAGCGAGTGGATGCTGTCATCGCGGTTTCGCTCGAGCTCACCGAAAACGAGGTGGCCCGGTTGCACGCTTTAAACAAGCCCCTCGTGGGCGTCGGCGGTCCGCTGGCCGGCGTTCGCACGCTCACCGTCGACGATCTCGCCGTTGCCCGTCTCGCGACGGAGCACCTCATTGCACTCGGCCATACCCGCATCGCGCACATCGGCGGTGACAAGGCATTCGATCTGGACTTCAACCTGCCGACCAACCGGCGCTTCGGCTATGAGGCCGCCCTCGTGGCCGCGGGAATTGAAGCGCGCCGCGATGATTTTCGTCCGGCCGATTTCACCACTGCCGGGGGCTATCAGGCGGCCAAGCAGTTGCTGGGGCGGCCGCACGAACGCCCGACTGCCATCTTTGCCGCCTCCGACGAAATGGCCATCGGCAGCATTCTGGCCGCGCGCGACCTTGGGCTCGTCGTGCCAGGGGACGTATCGGTGATCGGTGTCGACGACCATGAACTGGCGACTTTTTTCGGGCTCAGCACCGTGGCACAGTTTCCGCAACGGCAGGGCGAGAAGGCTGTCGAGGTACTCATGGAAGAACTCCGACCGCACCCGGAGTCGCGCACTGGGCTCAATATCAACATGCCGTTCGAACTCATCGTGCGGGGCAGCACGGCACGTCCGGCGGTGTAACCTGCCCACGATTGCACCTTCACCGCAGCTGTTCGGCGGGCTGGGGTCTAGTCCACTGCGCTCTGGTCTCACGTGCGCGGCGCCCAGCGGGCAGCAGTGTAGTCGACGCGGTAGGTGGCATCCGTTGTCGTTTTATCCTTGACCGCACACAGCAGCGGCGTGTGCTCGGCCTCGTAGTGCGGCAGCGCCTGGGCCTCGTGCCCGATGGGCGGATGCCCGCCGGCGCGAATCACCCGCCACCACGCCACATCAGAGCCATAGCGAGCCATGACTTGGCCGACAGCGCGGGCGGCGCGGGAGCCGAGCTGGGCCGCCACTGCACCATACGTCATCACACGACCCGCCGGGATGGACTCAACCACGCCGAGCACCCGCGAGACGAAGTCATCGGGCTCCGGCGTGGTCATGCGCAGATTGAACGCAGCTCAGAGCTTCAGCGAACCGATGACCTCGCCGTACTGGGTCTCGCCGACGTCGACGAAGCCCAGACGGTGAAAGAAGGCCTCCGGGCCGTCGGCGCCGGGCTCCCAGATGACGTTGACGTGATCGAAACCACGATCGCGGGCTTCAGCGGCCAGCGCTTCGGCGGCGAACTTGCCAACGCCCTGACCCTGGGTCTCAGCGTTGACGTTGATGCGCCAGATGCAGGCGCGAAACTCTTCGTGCTCGGAGTGAGGGTCGAAGTTGCCGTGAATGAACCCCGCGACGACGCCGCCGAGAAGTACCACGCGCTGCCACGATGTGGCCGGGTTGATCACCGAAGCGGCAACCGAATACGAGACCGGTGCAATGAATTGCTCCTGGCCCGGCTTCAGGCTCAGGTTGTTGGCCGCAACGATATTGCGTGCGGATAGTTCTTCCAGCGTCAGCTCACCCATGTGCTCAGGCTAACGTGCGCCCGGGGCCGCCGATAGTCGATCCACGCTTCGACACCCGCAATTCACTCGCAAATTTATCTCGATGTCAAGATAGTTGTGAGTTTCTAGTAAGCTCGACGATGGTCGTGACGGCCACACTGAACAAAGAGGAGAAATTTTTGTCGAAGATCAAGGTTGAGGGAACAGTCGTCGAACTCGATGGCGACGAGATGACCCGCATCATCTGGCACGCCATCAAAGAAACGCTCATTCACCCGTACCTCGATATTGACCTCGAGTACTACGATCTCTCGATTCAGAAGCGCGATGAAACCAACGACCAGGTCACGATCGACGCCGCCCACGCCATTCAGAAGCACGGCGTCGGAGTGAAGTGCGCGACCATCACCCCCGACGAAGCTCGGGTGGAAGAGTTCGGCCTCAAGAAGATGTGGCTCTCGCCGAACGGCACCATCCGCAACATCCTCGGCGGCACCATCTTTCGTGAGCCGATCGTCATTTCCAACATCCCGCGCCTGGTTCCGGGCTGGAACAAGCCGATTATCATCAGCCGGCACGCCTACGGCGACCAGTACAAGGCCACCAACTTTCGTTTCAAGGGCAAGGGCACGCTCAGCATGACCTTCACGCCGCAGGACGGCAGCGAGCCGTCGACGTTCGAGGTGTTCGAGGCCCCTGGCGACGGCGTCGCCATGGGCATGTACAACCTCGACTCGTCGATCACCGACTTCGCTCGCGCCACCCTGGCCTACGGCCTCGAGCGCAACGTGCCGGTCTTTCTCTCGACCAAGAACACCATCCTCAAGGCCTACGACGGTCGGTTCAAAGACATCTTCCAGGACATCTTCGACGCCGAGTTCAAAACCGCCTATGAAGCGGCCGGCCTCGGCTACGAGCACCGCTTGATCGACGACATGGTCGCCTCGGCCATGAAGTGGGAGGGCGGTTACCTCTGGGCCTGCAAGAACTACGACGGCGACGTTCAGTCCGACACCGTCGCCCAGGGCTTCGGCTCGCTCGGCCTCATGACCAGCGTGCTCTCCACCCCCGACGGCAAGATCGTCGAAGCGGAGGCCGCCCATGGCACCGTGACACGTCACTATCGCCAGCACCAGCTCGGCAAGCCCACGTCGACCAACCCGATCGCGTCGATCTACGCCTGGACCCGCGGGCTGTCGCACCGCGCGAAGCTCGACAACAACCCGGCCCTGGCCGAGTTCGCGTTGACCCTTGAAGACGTCGTGATCAAGACCGTCGAAAGCGGCAAGATGACCAAGGACCTCGCGCTTCTGGTCGGCCCCGACCAGGGCTACCAAACCACCGAAGAGTTCCTCGCCTCGCTCGCCGAGAACCTGCAGACCCGCCTGGCGTAAGCGCTGGTAGCAGTAGCACACAGGCCCCGACCAGTTCTGGTCGGGGCCTGTGTGCATCTGCGAGTCGATGCCGGTCGTGGGTGTACCCGGGTGGCGGAAGGAGCGGCGGACGGAGTGGCGGCGCGCAGGGGCCAGAATCGGGCCATGACCCGCATCCCGGCCCTCGTTTGGAGGTATCGCATCGTGGCGGCGACGATCGTCGGACTCGAGCAACCTCGACTGGGCGTCCATCGCGATCGGATCACTGACCGCGCTGAAAACCTCGGTGCGCGTCGGCGCGCCGCTGCCCGACGTACCTGCGGAATACCCCTATCCGCAGGACGGTCAGCGCGCTACGGTCACCAGCGAACTGTCCCGCGCATCGGAACAGCGAACCGTTCCCGCTGTGGAACGAGACCACCTCGCACCCTTATCGGATTGGACACCAACGTGAGTTCTTTCTTTAGGCGCACGATGTCGGCGCCGGATTCAGCGCTGAACCCGGCGCCGACATCCCGCATACGTCGCCGCGCCACGATTGCGGCCACCGTCACCGTCGCCCTGGTGGGCGCTTCAGTACTCGTCGGCGGCACCCTGCCCGCCGGTGCTGCCCCCGCTGCGACCGGCCTGTACGGCAGCATCGCCGCTCCCGGCGGACAACGGATGGACTTCACCGCCGGACGCTACATCGTGACCCTCAGCAACCAGGCTGTCGCGCTGTACCAGGGTGGGGTCAACGGTTTCTCGGCGACCATGCCGGATGCCGGAGCTAAGCTCGACGCGCAAAGCCGCTCGGCCGAGACCTACAAGGACTATCTCACCCGACTGCAGAGTGAGGCAGCAGCATCCGTTGACGCCACGGTGGCGTATTCCTACACGCTCGCGGTGAACGGATTCGCCGCTCAGCTGACCGGCAAACAGGCGGCGGCCCTCGCTATCAAGAAGAACGTTGTGTCGGTTGTCCCCGACGCCCTCCGTCACGTGACCGCCGAGTCATCGACCGACTTTTTGCGCCTGAGCGGGCCGACCGGACTGTGGTCCAAGCTGGGCGGATCGAGTGAGGCCGGCAAGGGCGTGGTGATCGGCGTGCTCGACACCGGCATCGCCCCGGAAAACCCCTCCTTTGCCGGCTCATCGCTCGGCACGACACCCGGCGATGAGCCGTGGCTCGATGGCGACACGATCACCATGAACAAAGCCGACGGGACCACCTTTACCGGCACCTGTCAGACGGGTGAACAGTTCACAGCGGATGCGTGCAGCACCAAGGTGATCGGTGCGCGTTACTTTCTCGACGGCTTCGGCGCCGGCCAAATCGGCGACGCGTCAACGGGTGAATATGTCTCCCCGCGCGATGGTGACGGCCACGGTTCGCACACCGCGAGCACCGCCGGCGGAAACGTCGACGTTGCCGCGAATCTGAACGGTGTCGACTTCGGTACCATTTCCGGTGTGGCTCCGGCCGCCAAAATCGCCGCCTACAAGGTGTGCTGGTCCGGCCCCGACAACTCGGTCACGACCGATGACGGATGCACGGACACCGATATTCTGCGTGCCATCGACCAGGCCATCTCCGACGGCGTCGACGTGATCAACTACTCGATCGGCGGCGGCCCGGCCCAGACTACGTTCTCACCCACCGGCCAGGCCTTCCTCGGGGCGGCGGCAGCTGGCATCTTCGTGGCCGCTTCTGCCGGCAATGCCGGACCCACGCCGTCGACCCTCGACAACGCATCACCGTGGATCACCACGGTCGCTGCGAGCACGATCCCGTCCTATGAGGCGACGGCCGCTCTGGGTGACGGCTCGCAATACGTCGGTGCCTCGATCACCGTTGACCGTACGCCGGGAGCCACCCCGCTCTCCGGTGATCTCGTGCGAGCCGACCTCGTATCGGTGAACGGCTTCGACCCGGCCGACGCGCTGCTGTGCGCGCCGGATTCACTCGACCCGATCAAGGTGGCCGGCGCAATTGTGTTTTGCCAGCGCGGCGTCTACGACCGAGTGGCCAAGTCGGCCGAGGTACTTCGGGCCGGCGGCAGCGGAATGCTGCTGGTCAACCGCACACCGGCTGACGTTGACACCGATGAGCACTCGGTGCCGAGCGTCCACCTGGACGCGAACGCCTTCGATCCGGTCTTCGCGTACTCGGCAACGGATGGCGCAACGGTCACGTTCACTCCCGACAACAGCACCGCCACGCAGACTCCGGTGCCCCAGGTGGCCGGGTTCTCCTCTCGTGGACCGGTTACTGCCGACGGCGGCGACCTGCTCAAGCCCGATATCGCCGCGCCCGGTGTCAGCATCCTGGCCGACGGCGCCAACGCGGCCGGGGCCGACCCGACGTTCGAGTTTCTGTCGGGCACCTCCATGGCCAGCCCGCATATCGCCGGTCTCGCCGCGCTCATTCTGGGCTTTCGGCCGCTCGCGACTCCGTCCGAGATCAAATCAGTCATGATGACGACCGCAAAAGACACGGTCGACGCCAATGGTGACCGGGTGACCGACCCGTTCGCGCAGGGTGCTGGACAGGTCAATCCCTCGTCCTTCGACTATCCGGGCCTGGTCTACCAGAGCGGCCCGGCCGACTGGCTGGCCTACCTGCAGGGAATCGGATTCGATGCCGGCGTAGAGCCGATCGATGCGAGCAACCTGAACCTGCCGTCGATTCAGATCGGAGCGTTGACCGCGCCCGAGACGGTCACCCGCACGGTCACCGCGGTGCGGGTCGGCACCTACACGGCCCTGCCGATCGTGATTCCCGGCATCAACGCTGTCGTTTCGCCGGCCGAGATGACGTTCGGTGCGGTCGGTGAGAAGCAGAGTTACACGGTGACGTTCACTCGAACGGATGCTCCGCTCGACGTGTACACGACCGGCGCGCTGGACTGGGGCTTCGGAAACGGTGGCTCGGGTGACCCGGGCGACTTCTTCGACGTCGTGCACAGCCCAATCGCCATTCGCCCGGTCACTGTCGTCGCTCCGACCGAGGTGGCTGGCGCCGGAGTGGACGGCACGGTCGACGTGACCGTGGCCCCAGGCGGTTCAGAGCCAGTGGCGCTGAACCTCGCCGGCCTCGCCAACGGGGTACATCAGAACAACGCCGACGACCCGTCCAGCCCGCATACCAATGCGGGCACGACGGGCGATCAGTTCACCTACGAGGTGGAGATTCAGGAAGGTCGGCTGGCCCGGTTCGATCTGAACGCCGTTGATGATTCAACCGACCTCGACCTGTTCGTGCTGTTGCTCGACGGCCCCGGTGGCGACCCGGTGGCCGGCTGGCAGTCGGCCACCGGGTCGGCTGACGAGCACGTCGACCTGAACGACCCCGAGGCCGGTTTCTACCAGGTGGTCGTTGACGTGTTCTCCGGTTCGACCGCGTTCGATGTGAACACTTTCTCGGTCTCGTCGGGGGAGCCCAGCAATGGGTTCACAGCGACCCCGCCCGCGATTCAGGGACCGCAGGGCGTTCCGATTACATACACGCTGAGCTGGGCCGGCCTCGTGCCGAACACGCCGTACCTCGGTGTGGTCGACTATGGCGACAGTGCTGCGTCGACGATCCTCACCGTGGCTGCCAGCCAGGGCGGCCAAACGGATGCCCCGGTGAACACGGTGGCGCCCATCGTGTCGGGTCCGGCAGAGATCGGGTCGGTACTGACCGCTGACCCCGGCCAGTGGAACACCGAGGGCCTCGCCTTCGGCTACCAGTGGCAGAGCAACGGCGTCGACATCGCCGGTGCTACGTCGGCGAGCTTCACACCGACCAAGGCGCTCGCCGGAACCACATTGACCGTGGTGGTGACCGCCACGGTACCCGGCGGGCCGAGTGCCACGGCGACGTCGGTCGGGGTCGTCGTGAAGTATGCCGCGAAGGTTGCCCTGAGTATCAACCACCGCGCCGTCTTCTTCTCCAGCCGGGTCACGGTGTCCGTTACGGTCACCAGCAAGGGTGCGGTCGGCGACATGGCGACCGTGACAGTCGATAAGCGCCGGTTCACCGTGGCGCTCGACGCGAACGGGCGCGGCACCATCACGCTGCCGAAGCTCGGTCGTGGCCTGTACAAGGTCGTCGGCCACTACGCCGGCAACGACGCGGTCGCCGCCGCGACGAGCCCGGCGCGTTCCCTGCTGATCGTGCGGTAGTCCCGCCGCTCGCCCGCACCCCGGGCCCCGTCTCTCTCTGGACGGGGCCCGGGCCCCGTCCGTGGGCCCAGGTTAGAAACTGGGCCCATGGTCAAAAGGTGGGCCCGGACTCGGCCCGGGCGACGGGCGACGGGCGACGGGCGAGGTGCGGGGGCGAGGTGCGGGGGCGAGGTGCGGGGCGGCTTAAACTGGAGGGATGCGAGTGGCGGAATGGATGCGGGGGCGACGCCGGGCATCCGCTGTACCCGAATCAGACCCGGGCAGCACGAGCCAGAAGCCCCGTTTGAATCGCGACGTGATCGTGCTCGGCGTCATCGCCTTCTTCGTGATGGTGGGGTTCGGCGTTGTCGTTCCGGTGCTTCCGGTCTATGTGCAGAGTTTCGGGGTGGGTAACCTCGAGGTCGGGGCAGTCGTCTCGGCGTTCGCGCTCATGCGTTTCGTGTTCAGTCCGGTCTGCGGGCGCCTGATCGACTGGGCGGGGGAGCGCGCCGTGCTGGCAATCGGCATCGGTATCGTCGCCCTGTCCAGTGGCCTGGTCGGCGCCGCAGACAGCTACCTGCAACTGCTGCTGCTGCGCGGCGCGGGCGGTATCGGCTCAGCCATGTTCTCGGTGTCGGCGATGACGCTGTTGCTGCGCACGGCGGAACCGGGCCGACGGGCCCGCGCGATCGGCTTCTATCAGGGCGGATTTCTCATCGGCGGCATGGCCGGCCCGGCGATCGGCAGCCTGCTCGCCACGATCTCCCTGACGGCGCCCTTCTTCTTCTACGCTGGTACCCTCACCGTGGCTGGCCTGGTCGGGCTGTTTCTATTGCGCTCGGGCGGGCGAAGCGGCGCGCTGGCCGGAGGCGACGCATCCGCCGTGCGCACGCCGTTTCGCACCGTGCTGCGCGATGAGCGGTTTCGCGCGGCCTGTATCGCCAACTTCGCCCAGGGCTGGACCTCGCTCGGGGTGCGCACGACACTCATTCCCCTGTTCGTCGTCGTGGTTCTCGGCGGAACGAGCTCATGGACCGGCATCGCCCTCGCCGCCGCCGCCGTGGCCCAGGCCCTCGCCCTCGCTCCGGCCGCTCGCTTTGTCGACACCGTTGGGCGTAGACCGGCCATCATCGGGGCGTTCACTGTCGCCGGACTCGCGATTGTGGCGATCTCGTTCTCACCGAATATCTGGGTTCTCGGCGCCCTGCTCTGCGTCTACGGAGTCGCCGCCGCGTTCATGGGCACGGCGCCGGCCGCAGCCGTAGGCGATGCTGCCGGTGCACACGGGGGCCGCCCGGTGTCGGTGTTCTCCATGTGCGCGGATGCCGGTGCGATCGTCGGTCCGCTCGTCGCGGGCCTGCTCGTTGACACCTTCTCGTTCTCGGCCGGGTTCGCGGTCGGCGGGATTTTCCTCGTCATCGCGGCCATCTATGCAGTACGGATGCCGACCGAACGGCGTGTCTGAGAATTTGGGAATAAAACCCGATATACATGCGTTTGCATAAATATTGAACGTTTAATTTGCCCAGGAGAGGACCTCATGACCGCCCAGACCACCGGACTGCACCATGTCACCGCGATCGCGGGCGCCCCACAGCGCAACATCGACTTCTACGTGACCGGGCTCGGCCTGCGCCTCGTCAAGAAAACCGTGAACTTCGACGACCCAGGAACCTATCACCTCTACTACGGCGACGATTCCGGCCGACCCGGCTCATTGCTCACCTTCTTTCCCTGGACCGGCATTCGCAGCGGTCGCATCGGCGCCGGCCAATCGACGACGACCGCGTTCTCGGTTCCGGCCGGCAGCATCGGCTGGTGGAAGGACCATTTCGCGAAGCTTGGCGTGGAGTCTGACGTGACCGGGCGTTCCTCCCACGAGGAGCGGCTCTCACTGCGCGACCCGGACGGGCTGCAGCTGGATCTGGTGGCGTCGTCGACGGTGGATCCGCGTAATCCCTGGGATTCCGCATCCGTTCCCGCCGAGTTCGCGGTTCGCGGGCAGCACTCCTCCGTGCTCACCGTGGCCGACCCGGCGAAGACCGTGCAGGTGCTCACGGCCGACCTGGGCATGCACGTCATTTCCGAAACGGCGGGCCGCATTCGCGTGGGCGCCGGCGACGGCGCGCCGGGCAACCTCGTCGACGTGCTGGCCGACCCCACGAATGAGCCCGGTTTGACCGCCGGTGGCAGCGTGCACCACGTGGCCTTCCGAGCGCCTGACCGGGCCACCCAGGTCGAATGGCGTGAGCAGCTCGCGGACCGCGGCTACGGCGTGACCGCCATTCTCGACCGCCAGTACTTCACCTCGATCTATTTTCGCGAACCCGGCGGCGTACTGTTCGAAATCGCCACCGATACTCCCGGATTCGACATTGACGAGCCGCTCCTCGAGCTCGGCCGGTCGCTCAAGCTTCCGCCGTGGCTCGAGCCGAGCCGTGAGGCCATTGAGAATGCGGTCGTGCCGATCACTCTGCCGCCCGCGAACAACCCCGGGGCAGCGGATGCTGCGGCACCGGTTTCGGTTGCCGCCTCGGTCACCGAATGAGCGTCGCCGCGCACACGTCGAGCGGACCGGCCGAATGAGCGCCGTGAACGAGAATGCCCAGTGGCCGCACCTGTTCCGGCCCGGTTCTATCGACGCGCCCGTGCTGCTTATGCTCCACGGTACCGGCGGTGATGAACAACAGGTCAGTGGTCTGGCCGCGGCGCTCGACCGAAACGCCGCCGTGCTCGCCCCGCGCGGTCGCGTGCAGGAGAACGGTATGAACCGCTGGTTCCGGCGCCTGTCAGAGGGTGTCTTCGACACCGACGACGTGGTGCGACGAGCCGATGAGCTGGCCGGATTTTTGGTCTGGGCGCGTGACCACTATGAATTGGGTGACCGCTCGCTGGTCGCCGTCGGATTCTCGAACGGCGCCAACATCGCGCTTGCGACGGCGTTATTACACCCCGAGGTGGTGCCGCGCGTGATCGCGTTTTCGGGCATGCATCCGCTCGACCGGGCTGCATCGAATGCAAAACCTGACGCGCGGGTCGCCGGGAGAGAGCTGGCGGCATCCGCTCTGCTGCTACTGAACGGGCGCAGCGATCCGATGGCACCGCTGCCGAGCGTTCAGAAACTCGTGACGTTGCTCGAAGCGCGCGGCGCGCAGGTGCAGCAGGAGCTGCGCGCGGGCGGCCACGGCATTGCCGAAACGGATGTTGCCGCCGCGGTGGCCTGGCTGGGCGCCGTCTCGTAGCCTGCCGCGAGTGTGCGAAGTGCCCGTTCCCACGGGTACTTTTCGCTCTCGAGCGGGCTAGCGGAGTTCTTTTCGACCCGAGATGACGCCGCTCACCGTGGCGACGACGGCGAAGACCACGGTGATGATGGGGAAGCCGAGGTCCCACCAGGCGATCGCGGCTGCGCCGAAGATGGCGATCTCGATGAAGGCCTTACCGAACGGATCGAGGCGGAACACGGCCTTCGGGGACCGGAACAGGGCCCAGACCAGAATCGCGAAAGCCGGGGTGGCGAGGCCGAACAAGATACCGGGCCAGGGGAGTGGCCAGGCGATGAAGCCCCAGAATCCGAGGCTGATGAAGGCGAAGAGTTCGAGCACGAACCGAAGCATGTCGTTGGGGCCGATTTTCGGAAGGCCGCGCGTATCTGTCACCTATCAATCTTAGCGATGCGCTCCGCCCCCGCGGCCCGGGCCTGGGCCCGAACCCTGGGCCCAGGATAGAAACTGGGCCCAAGGCCAGAAGGTGGGCCCGCGAACGGGCGCGGCTACTTGAAGATGATCGTGCGCGCCCCGTCGAGCAGTACCCGGTTCTCGGCAAACCACTTCACCGCCTGGGTCAGCGTGCGGCTCTCCTCGTCTTGTCCGATCGACACCAGCTCCGTCGGGGTGCGCGAATGATCGACCCGCACCACGTTCTGCTCGATGATCGGTCCCTCATCGAGATCGCCGGTCACGAAGTGCGCCGTCGCCCCAATCAGCTTCACGCCGCGGGCATGCGCCTGGCGGTACGGGTTGGCACCCTTGAACCCCGGCAGGAACGAGTGGTGAATATTGATCGCCCGACCGTTGAGCCGAGCGCACAGTTCGGGCGAGAGAATCTGCATATAGCGGGCGAGCACGACGAGTTCGATATCGAGCTCGTCGACAGCGTCGATGACGCGGGCCTCGAAAGCGGCCTTGCTGGCGGCATCCGTTATCGGCAACGACTCGAACGGAACGCCATAAAACCCGACCAGGTCGCGCAGCGTGCCGTGATTGCTCAGCACGAGCGGAATCTCGACCGGCAACTGCCCGCCACGCTGGCGAAACAGCAGGTCGTTCACGCAGTGGCCGGCCGACGAGGCGAGCACGAGCGTGCGCAGCGGACGCCCGACGACATCGATGATCGACGCCATCGCGTAGCGTTCGATCACGGGCGCGAGGGCCGCTTCGAGCTCGGGCCGGGTTGCCGGCGACTGCACCTGCAGCCGCATGAAAAACCGCCCGGTGTCATCACTGGAGAACTGCTGGCTCTCGGAGATATTGCCCTGCGCCTGAACGATCGCGCCGCTGACCGCGTGAACGATTCCGGGCTGGTCGGCACAGACCAGCGTGATAACCCAGTGATGTGGGGTGGAAGAAGTCATTACCTCAGAATACCGGGCGGTCGAGCGGATGCCGTGGTCCGACGAGTCTGCCGCCTCACCTCGTTTGAGTAGACTACCCGTTGGTCGTACTGAACAAGGCGGCCCCGGGCGCGCACGTCGGCGCGCAGTCGAGTGGATTTGACCTCGGTGTGCATGGTCCCACCGGTCGGCTTCGACTCTCAGCATGAATGCAGACATGACCAATACAGCCAATATTTTTCTGCCCACCGGGTCGATCCCCGTCGTGCGTCCCGCCCGCATCCGCGCGAGTGAACCTCCGTTTCCCTGGGTCGGATTGATCACACTGTCGGCCGCCGTATTTCTTTCAGTCACGAGCGAAATGTTGCCGACGGGCCTGCTCCCCGAAATGAGCGGCAGTCTGGGCGTCGCCCAGTCGCAAATCGGGCTTCTCGTCTCGTGGTTCGCTTTCACGGTCGTGCTCACGAGCGCCCCGGTCGCAATTTGGACCCGCCGTTTTCCGCGCCACGGCCTGATCATCGTCGTGCTCATCATCTTCGCGGTGAGCAATATCCTCACCGCCATCGCTCCGACCTACGAGTTCGTCGTTGCCGCCCGAGTGCTCGGCGGCGTCGCGCACGGCTTGTTCTGGTCGGTTGTCGGCGCCTACGCTGCCCACCTCGTGCCGAAGGCGCAGATCGGTCGCGCGGTTTCCATCACGGTCGCGGGTGGCACGCTCGCCTTCGTCTTCGGGGTTCCGCTCGGCACTGCGGGCGGGCATCTGCTCGGCTGGCGGCTCTCTTTCGTCGTGCTCGCCGCCCTGATGCTCGTCGGCGCGGTACTGGTCTGGAAATTTCTGCCGCCGGTGGCGCGGCACTCTACGGGCGCATCGACATTCGCTGACCCGACCAAATCGGCAACGAAAAACCGTCGGGACGCGACTGTGCCGGCGGTGGTGCTGATCTGCAGCATCACCGGCATCACGATGATCGGTCACTACAGTTTCTACACGTACATCACGCCATTCCTGCTCGATGGGCTCGGCGTCGACCCCGTTCTCCTGGCCCCGCTGCTCTTCGCCTATGGCGTGGCCGGTGCTGTCGGATTGCTGCTCGTCGGCACGGTTTTCGGTTCCCGACCGAGCCTCGGCCTGGTTCTCGGCCTCGCCGCGAGCGCCGTCAGCGTGAGTCTGCTCGCCCTGTTCACGGCGACCCTGCCCGTCGCGATCGCCGCGTTCGTGCTCTGGGGCATGGTGTTCGGCATGCTGCCCCCGCTCATGCAAACGCGGATGCTGCACGCCGCGTCGCCGCACATGCGCGATACCGCAAGTGCCTTCTACACCACCGCGTTCAACGCTGGTATCGGCGGCGGCGCACTGCTCGGCGCTGTGCTGATTGACAGCGTCGGGCTCGAAACGGTGCCGATCGTCTACGTGGGGGTGCTGGTCGTGGCGCTGGTGCTCGTGATCATTACCGACCGCATGGCGACCCGCCGCAGCAGCTGAATGCCGCAGCAGCTGAACGCCGCAGCGACCAAACGCCGAGCAGCGCGTTGCTCAGAGAAGGCGGATGGCTAGGGGCGGGGTCGGTCGGACAACGGACGGTTGGCGACGACCGGCACGTGGCCGGTGAAGCCCTCGCGGGCCGCGGCGATCTCGAGAATGCGGCCGCGGCAGGCATACCAGCCGATCATGAGTCCCGGAATGATGAGCACGAGTGAGCTGATCGTGAGCGTGCCCACCGGCCAGTCGAATGCCATCAATACGAGCACCCCGACCAGGAACACGAGCGTCACGTAGCCGGAGTATGGCGCCCACGGCATGCGGAACACCGGGCGCACCAGAATGCCCCGTTTGGCCCAGGCCTGCAGTCGAAGCTGGCACAGCACGATCATGCCCCACGCGCTCACGATGCCGATCGCAGCCATATTGAGCACGATCTCGAAGGCATTGTCGGGCACGATGGCGTTGAGTCCGACGCCGAGCAGCGTTACGGCACCGGTCAGCAGTATGCCGCCGAACGGCACGCCGTTGCGGCTGATCTTGCCCGCGAAGCGCGGCGCCGAACCGGCGAGCGACATCGACCGGAGTATGCGTCCAGTGGAATATAAACCGGCATTGAGCGAGGACAACGCCGCTGTGAGCACGACGAGGTTCATGATCACGTCGACGCCATCGACCCCGATCGTGGCAAAAAAAGTGACGAACGGGCTCTCGCCAGCTTTGTAGGCCGTGTACGGCAACAGCAGCGAGAGCAGCAGGATCGAGCCTACGTAGAACACCGCGATGCGAATGATGACCGTATTGATCGCCTTGGGCATCACCTTTTCGGGGTTCTTCGTCTCGCCCGCTGTCGTGCCGACCAGCTCGATCGAAGCGTAGGCAAAGACGACGCCCTGAACGACCAAAACGGATGCGATCAGTCCGTTGGGCAGCCAGCCCCCGTTTTCACCGATCAGCGCAAACCCAGCCGTGGCGCCGTCCAGTGGCGTGCCGAAAATCACCATCCAGGTTCCTACGATCAGGAACGCCACGATCGCGAGCACCTTGATCAGCGCGAACCAGAATTCCATCTCCCCGAACACCTTGACCGAGAGGAGGTTCAGGAACATGACCAGGCTGAGAGCCGCGAGGGCATACAGCCACTGCGGCACCGAACCGAACGGTGCCCAGTAGGTGGCGAAGAAGTTCATATACAGCGCAACCGCTGTCACATCGACGATGGCTGTCATAGCCCAGTTCAGCCAGTACAGCCAGCCGGTCACGAAAGCCGTCTTCTCGCCGAAGAACTCGCGTGCGTATGACACGAAGGAGCCGGAACTCGGACGGTGCAGCACCAGTTCACCGAGCGCCCGCAGAATGAGAAAGGCGAAGAAGCCGCAGATTGCATAGATGACTACCAGGGCGGGACCGGCGCTGGCCAGGCGTCCGCCGGCACCGAGGAACAACCCGGTGCCGATCGCTCCACCGATCGCAATCATCTGCACGTGGCGAGACTTCAGTCCCTTATGCAGCGCATCATCTTCGTGCACGCTCAGGGCGTCTTCGATGTGCTCGAAGGGGGTCTCTCCGGGCGGATTCGCGTGGTCGTGGTGTCCGTGCGGCTCAGAAGGCGAGGCACCCGGTGCCGGGGTGGAAGAGGGCTTCTGGCCGCGGGTGGGGCTCACAACGGTGCTCGATTTCGTTGGCCGGACCCTCACGAGCAACTTCTTCAGAACGAAAACAGTGCGTTCGAAGAAACGGTCGAAAGTGGCGCGGAAAGTGGCCGGAAACTGTAAGCTCGCACGCTCATGGCGGCGGGCGACGTCGGCCGGGTGGATAACGTAACCCTACCCCGCGGTCCGATGTGCTCGGCTGGGAGATGCGCCGGAAGTGCACTTCTCCGTCCGGGGCGCCGGTCGGCGGGTAGAATTGGGCTTCACGACCCGACCTGACAAGCCCGCCCTGACCAGCCCGACCTGACAAGCCTGGAGGACGCATGGTTCCATTGCTCCTCGCGTTCATCGTCTTGTCGGTACTGACGCCCTGGCTCACCCGGTATCTGGGTACCCGCGTCTTCTACCTGATCGCCCTGCTGCCCGCCGGCGCCTTTGCCTACACGCTCACCCAGACGGCCACGGTCACCGCGGGCGGGGCCGTAACCCAGTCGATTCCGTGGGTTCCGCAGCTCGGCATCAGCCTCTCTTTTCGGGTCGACACCCTGGCCTGGTTGCTCGCCCTCGTCGTCACGGGCATTGGCGCCCTCGTATTGGTCTATTGCGCCCGCTACTTCACCGATCAAGAACCCAGCCTCGGTCGTTTCGCCGCACTGTTGCTCGCCTTCGCGGGCACCATGTACGGGCTGGTCACCGCCGACGACCTGGTGATCATGTTCATGTTCTGGGAGATCACGAGCGTGCTCTCCTACCTGCTGATCGGGCATTACACGCACAAACGCGAGAGCCGCGGCGCCGCCCTGCAGGCCCTGATCGTGACGACCTTCGGCGGCCTGGTGATGTTGGTCGGCGTTGTGATGATCTCGGTCGCTTCCGGCACGACAAGCCTCGCCTACATCGTGGCGAACCCGGTGACCACCCAGATGGGCACCTGGGCGATTCTGCTCATTTTGGTCGGGGCGCTTTCCAAGAGTGCCCTCGTGCCGTTCCACTTCTGGCTGCCCGCCGCGATGGCCGCGCCGACCCCGGTCAGTGCCTACCTGCACGCCGCCGCCATGGTCAAGGCCGGCATCTACATCGTCGCCCGTCTCGCCCCCGGCTACGCCGACAGCGACGGCTGGCTGCCGGTGCTCGTCACCTTCGGCGTCTGGACCATGATCGTCGGGGCCTGGCGGGCGCTGCGCCAATATGACCTCAAGCTGCTGCTGGCCTACGGCACGGTCAGCCAGCTCGGCTTTCTCATGATCGCGATCGGATTCAACACCCGCGACACCGCGCTCGCCGGCGCCGCTCTGCTGCTGGCGCACGCCTTGTACAAAGCCACACTCTTTCTCGTGGTCGGGGTCATCGACCACCGGGCAGGCACCCGCGACTGGCGCAAACTCAGCGGCGTCGGTCGCAGCGCCCCGGCGCTGGCCGTCATCGCGTTCGTGGCGGTCGCGTCGATGGCAGGCCTGCCGCCGTTCTTTGGTTTCGTCGCCAAGGAAGCCGTGTTCACCTCACTACTCGACGCCGGTGTCGGCGGTTCCGGCTGGGGTTATGCAGCGCTGATCGGCACGGCCGTTGGATCCGTTCTCACCGTGGCCTACAGCATCCGCTTCTTCTGGGGCGCTTTCAAAACGCGCAAGAAGCAGCCGGCCACAGTGCTGCGCGCGAGTCCGTGGGACACGCTTCTCGCCCCCGGTGTGCTCACGGTGGCGACCATCGGCCTTGGTCTGTTCGCCTCGGTACTCGACCCGTTGCTCACGCCCTACGCTGACACGGTGCCGGGCGTCGGCAGCCTGACCGAACCGCCGTATCACCTGGCGCTCTGGCATGGGCTGGAACCGGCCCTGTACCTGAGCGCGGTTGTCCTGCTGCTCGGAGCGCTCATGTTCCGCGCTCGCCGCCAAGTATTGCGGCTGCAGGCCAAGGTGCCCGACGTTATCGATGCCGGCCGCGGCTACGGCAAGGCCATTCGCGGTGTCGACCGTCTTGCGGCCCGGGTCACCCATTTCGCCCAGCGAGGCGGGCTCCCGCAATACCTCGGCACCATCCTCACCGTTTTCGTGCTCACCCTCGGCTTTGCAGCCTTCGTCAACCGCACCTGGCCCGACACAATCGTGTGGTGGGACTACCCCGGCCAGGTGCTCATCGCACTGATCATGGCCATCTGCGCGGTCATGGCGGCGCGGGTCGAGCAGCGGATGACCGCGGTCATTCTTGCCGGTGTCACCGGTTACGGCCTCGTCACCCTGTTCGCTTTCCACGGCGCGCCCGACCTCGCCCTCACCCAGGCGCTGGTGGAATCGATCACCCTCGTGATTTTCGTGCTGGTACTGCGCCGCCTGCCCGCCAACATCGCCCAGCACAACAAACCGGTGCGTCCCAAACGCCGCCTGCTGATCGGCAGCCTCGTGGGCCTGGTCATGGGAACAATCGGCTTCATCGCGCTCGGCGCCCGCCAGTTCGACAGCATCGCCGGCGCCCTGCCCCGATTGTCGGTCGAAGACGGTCACGGCGACAACATCGTCAACGTGATGCTCGTCGACATACGCGCCTGGGACACCATGGGCGAGGTATCGGTGCTCATCGTCGTGGCGACCGGCGTCGCGAGCCTGCTGTTCGTCTCCGGTCGCAATGCGGTCGTGCCGCGCCTGAAGGAATCCCGCAGCCTGCGCTCGGCGGCCAACCGCCGTCGAGTCGTCGCCGACCCCGAACTCTCGAGCGAGGGCCACGCCGTCACCCGGCAGGCTTTCCTGCTCGCCGGGCGCAAAAATGATCCGCGCAGCCGGTCGATTCTCATCGAAGTGCTCGTGCGGCTGCT
Organism: Cryobacterium sp. Y29; assembly: GCF_002929825.1. Lineage (GTDB taxonomy): Bacteria > Actinomycetota > Actinomycetes > Actinomycetales > Microbacteriaceae > Cryobacterium. Next base: position 29,357 of record NZ_PJJN01000034.1, on the reverse strand, counting down.
CTTCCACCCCGCAATGATCGTGTCGATCTACCTGCTCTTCGCCGGCCACAACCTGCCCGGCGGTGGATTCGCCGGGGGACTGCTGGCGGGCCTGGCGCTCGTGGCCCGGTATCTCGCCGGCGGACGCTACGAGCTCAGCGAAGCGGCCCCGATCGACCCGGGCAAGCTTCTCGGCTTCGGCGTCATCCTCGCCGTGGGTATGGCCGTCGTCTCGCTGTTCTTCGACGGCCTGCCGCTTGAATCGGCTTACTTCACGGCGACCGTGCCCGTGCTCGGCGACCTGTCGTTTGGCACCTCGACCATCTTTGACATCGGTGTCTACCTCGTCGTCATCGGCCTGACCTACGACATTCTGCGCAGCCTCGGCAGCGAGATTGATCGGCAGAGTGACAATGACGAGATCGGGCCACCGCCGGACACCGCTCCCGAGGGCGCATCCACGACAACTCCCGAGCAGGTCACCCGATGAGCGCCTCCCTGACCCTCGTCATCGTGATGGCCGTCATGTACGCGGCCGGCGTCTACGTGATGCTTGAACGCAGCCTCACCCGGGTTCTGATCGGCTTTCTATTGGTCGGCAATGCCACCAACCTGCTCATCTTCATCATGAGCGGCCGGCCGGGCAGCGCGCCGATTGTCACCGGTTCGAGCGTCGAAGATATGGTCGACCCGATTCCGCAGGTGCTCATGCTCACCGCGATCGTGATCAACTTCGGCATCTCCGCACTGCTGCTCGCCCTCATCTACCGGTCGTGGTGGCTGGCCCAGCTCGGCGACGAGGGCGATACCCTCACCGATGAACACGCCACCGAGAGTGGCGACGATGCCGACGCCACTTTTCGTTCTTCCTCTGACGACGACGACGCGGTTGCCGAATCGATCGACGAGTTCGAGCGCGGTGACGGCGCGACGAGCGACGAAGACACCGTCTCCACCAAAACGCATACTGCCGGCGGGGCCGCCGCATCCGGTTCCAACCCGGGGGACGCGCGGTGACCACCCTCATTCCCCTCATCGTCTGCCTGCCGCTGCTCGGAGCGGCCGTAGCCCTGATGCTCGGCCGGCGCCGCCGCCTACAGGTGCTGGTCAGCGTGCTGAGCCTCACCGCCGCCACGGTGATGAGCGCCGTGCTGCTGGTACTCGTCGACCGGTCTGGCCCGGCCGTGGTGCAGGTCGGCGGCTGGGAAGCACCGTGGGGCATCGTGCTCGTCGTCGATCGGCTCTCGGCGATCATGCTGCTCATTTCGGCGCTCATGCTGCTCGGCGTGCTGCTGTTTGCGGTGGGCCAGGGCATCATCGACGGTGACACCGAGACTCCGGTCTCGATCTTTCATCCCACCTATCTGGTGCTCGCCGCCGGATTGTTCAACGCCTTTGTCGCCGGCGACCTGTTCTCGATGTACGTTGGCTTTGAAATGCTGCTCTCGGCCAGTTATGTGCTGCTGACCCTCGGCGGCACCGGCGCGCGCATTCGGGTGGGCATCACCTATATCGTCGTGAGCCTGGTGTCGTCCATGCTCTTCCTCAGCGCGATCGCCCTGATCTACGGCGCCACCGGCACTGTCACCCTCGCCTTGATCGCCGAGCGGATGCCCAACCTCCCCGCCGACATCCAGCTGATTCTCGGGCTGTTGTTGCTGATCGCTTTCGGGGTGAAGGCGGCCGTATTTCCGATGTCATTCTGGCTGCCGGACTCCTACCCGACGGCGCCGGCGCCGGTCACCGCGGTGTTCGCCGGGCTGCTCACCAAGGTCGGTGTCTACGCGATCCTGCGCACCCAGACCTTGTTTTTTCCCGACAACCAGTTCTCGTTACCGCTCATGATCGTCGCCGCACTGACTCTGCTCGTGGGCATTCTTGGTGCGCTCGCCCAGGCCGACATCAAACGACTACTCTCATTCACCCTGGTCAGCCACATCGGCTACATGCTGTTCGGCATCGCGATTGGCACCCCGCTGGCTATTGCCGCGACCATCTTCTACGTCGTGCACCACATCGTTGTGCAGACGACGTTGTTTCTCACCACGGGGCTGATCGACCGTGTCGGTGGCACCACGTCGCTCTCGCGCCTCGGCGGGCTGCTGCGGTCGTCGCCGCTCGTGGCCATCCTGTTCTTCCTGGGTGCCCTCAACCTCGGAGGGATCCCACCGTTCTCAGGCTTTCTCGGCAAGATCGCCTTGTTTCAAGCCGGCACAATCGTGGGTGACCCGATCATCTACCTGCTGATCGGAGTCGGGGCGCTCACCTCGCTGCTCACCCTGTATGCCCTGGCTCGGGCCTGGAACATGGCGTTCTGGCGGCCGAAGCAGCAGGTCACGGATTACACCTCGTCAATGTCGGCGTCACTCGTGGAAGACCCACACGACGAGGGAATCGTGGTGAAGAAGACGATCTCCCCGCTCATGATCGGCGCGACCACCTCTATGCTCGTGTTGACTCTGGCCCTCACTGTGTTCGCCGGGCCCATCTTCGACTTCACCACTCGAGCAGCCGCCAATATCCGCTCACCGTCGACGTACATCGACGCCGTGTTTCCGAACGGCACCGGTTCTATTGCCGAGAGTAACGTGGGCACCAACTTCGAGGGGGGCGCGAAGTGACCACACCGCGTGAACGCCTCGAGGCGGTGGGCAACCAGATTCCGCCGCTGATCGCCCTGATCGTGCTGTGGATGCTGCTGTGGGGCGAGCTCTCCTGGCTCAACCTGCTGGTCGCTTTCGTCGTGGGCATCGTGGTGACCGTGGCGTTCTACCTGGTGCCGGTGCAACTGAGCGGTCGGGTGCATCCGCTGCACGCCGTCGTGTTCTTCGTGCGCCTCATTCTGGATATCGTACGGGCGTCGATCGACGTGGCCTGGCTGGCGATCCAGCCGAAGCTGGTCACGAGCAACGCAATCCTGGCGATTCGCCTGCACACCCGCAGTGACCTCATTCTCACCTGGACCGCCGTCGCCACGTCGATCGTGCCCGGCTCGATCGTGGTGGACATCGACCGGGAATCTTCTATTTTGTATCTGCACGTGCTCGATATGCACAGCGCCGCTGACATCGAGAGTTTTCGTCGGCAGGTACTCGACACCGAACAGCGTATTGTGCGCGGGTTCGGCTCACGCGAAGACGTCGAGCGGATGCGCGGGGTGCCGCCTGCCAACCGTCGCACCGCTCGCGGCGCCGACCAAAATGGACAGGGACCATCATGATTCTGCAGATTGTGGCCGTGGTCGCTTCGATCATGTTCGGGATCGCGGCGCTTTTCTCGGCGTATCGCATCGTCGTCGGCCCGAGCGTGCTTGACCGGGTCATCGCCTCCGACGTGCTGGTCGCGACGGTCATCTGCGCCCTCGGCGCGGAGATGGCCCTGAACCGGCACACCGACAATCTGCCGGTGTTGCTCGTACTGGCCCTGTTCGCGGTACTCGGGTCGCTGAGCGTCGCCCGCTTTCTGCCCGGCCGGGACAGCGCATGAGCGCCCCACTGTTGTGCCGGCTGGCGGTGAGTGTATGAGCGCGATGCTGCACGATGTGTTCACGGGGCTTCTCGTGCTCGCCAGCGCAACCATGTGCCTCGCCGCCGGAATCGGGCTCATCCGCTTTCCCGACGTACTATCGCGCCTGCACGCGGCGACCAAGCCGCAGATCTTCGGTCTCATGGCCGTGACAACGGATGTTGCCATCAACAATTTCTCGGTCGGCACCGTGACCCTCGTTGTCGCGATCGTCGTCTTCCAGGCCCTGACAGCGCCGATGGCCGCGCACCTGGTGGGCCGGGCCGCCTACGAGACCGAGCACCTGCGGCCCGACCTGCTCATCGTCGACGAACTGAAAGGCCGCTGACCGGCGGCATCGCTCGCGGCACTGACCCGGGAAGCGGGCACTCCGAGGTCGGAGTGCCCGCTTCCTCAACGAGTGCCGCGAGTGCTCAGTGTCGTTGCGGTCGACAGGATGATGCGCTGGGTCTGCGCTGCAACGTAGCCGCGCAGGGTCGTCGGCGACGACGGCACGAACGGCGGATTGTGGTGCTCGACGGTCGCGAAGACGTCGAGGCCCACCTCCTCGACCTTCTGCGCAATGGTGAGCATGGCCTTGATCCGGGCGTTCTCGGTGGGGGTGTCGCCCGTGGTGGGATCGGTGGTCCTGTCCCCGACCGTGAAGATTCCGAGCTGCATGCCATCCTCCAAAATTCAATGCGTATGCAGGTATATCTAGGATAACGGTGGATCGCCCCGGGCGATTCCCTCGGTGGGTCGCTCGGTGCCGACGCGCAAACGGATGCCGAGATCGCGGCCGGCAGCATCCGCTGATATGCTGGTGGAGTCGCAACTGGCGTAGCACGAAGATGGGTCACCATCGGGGAGCGACTGACACGGTTAGTGGCCGCACGCCTGGGCCGCAACATCCATATATAAGGAGAACTCCGTGCCTGATTCCGCCATTGCTGTGAAGTCAACCTTCAATGAACCACTCTCGATCGTCGACCCCGAGATCGCCGCCGTGCTCGAGCTGGAGCTTGGTCGCCAGCGCGACTACCTCGAGATGATCGCGAGCGAGAACTTTGTTCCGCGCGCCGTACTGCAGTCGCAGGGCTCGGTGCTCACCAACAAGTACGCCGAGGGTTACCCCGGTCGCCGCTACTACGGCGGCTGCGAGTACGTCGATGTCGCTGAGCAGCTAGCCATCGACCGGGCCAAGAGCCTGTTCGGTGCCGCCTACGCGAACGTGCAGCCGCACTCCGGCGCCACCGCCAACGCCGCGGTACTTTCTGCCATTGCCACGCCCGGCGACACCATCCTCGGCCTCGAGCTGGCCCACGGCGGCCACCTCACCCACGGCATGAAGCTCAATTTCTCGGGCAAGCTGTACAACCCGGTCGCCTATGGTGTCGACCCGGAAACCTTCCGCGTCGATATGAACGTCGTGCGCGACAAGGCGCTTGAGAGCAAGCCGAAGGTCATCATCGCCGGCTGGTCTGCCTACCCGCGCCACCTCGACTTCGAAGCCTTCCGCGCTATTGCCGACGAGGTTGGCGCGCTGCTCTGGGTCGACATGGCTCACTTCGCCGGTCTCGTCGCCGCCGGGCTGCATCCCTCGCCCGTGCCCTATGCCGACGTCGTGTCGACCACCGTGCACAAGACCCTCGCCGGCCCGCGCTCTGGCTTGATCATCTCGCGCGACATGGCCCTGGCCAAGAAGCTCAACTCCAACGTGTTCCCCGGCCAGCAGGGCGGGCCGCTCATGCACGTGATCGCCGCCAAGGCCACCGCGTTCAAGCTCGCCGCCGAGCCCGAGTTCAAGGAACGCCAGGAGCGCACCCTGCGCGGTGCCAGCATCCTCGCCGACCGCCTCACCGCCGACGACTCGCGCGCACACGGCATCGACGTGCTCACCGGTGGCACCGACGTGCACCTCGTGCTCGCCGATCTACGCCACTCCGAGATCAATGGCCAAGAGGCCGAAGATGCCCTGCACGAGGTCGGCATCACGGTGAACCGCAACTCCGTTCCCTTCGACCCGCGCCCGCCGATGGTCACCTCGGGCCTCCGCATCGGCACGCCAGCCCTGGCCACCCGCGGCTTCGGCGACGTGGAATTCACCGAGGTCGCCGACGTCATCGCCGAGGCCCTCAAGCCCGGCGCCGACATCGCCGCGCTCCGCGCCCGTGTCGGCGCCCTGACGCAGGCGTTCCCGCTGTACTCCGGCCTGCAGCAGTAACTTTCCCGAGAGCGGATGCCGCCGGCCGGGCCGGCGGCATCCGCGCGCGCACGTACCCACTCATCACCACTGGACGGGCCCTGGGCCCCGACCCTGGGCCCAGGTTATAACCTGGGCCCGTGGACGGGGCCCGGGCCCCGTCCGAGCGAAGTGCATCGATCGACAACAGTAGGGAACCATGATGACGGCAATCACACTCGACGGGGTCAAGACCGCGTCCGACATCAAGGCCGAGCTGCGGGGCCGTATCGCTGCCCTGCGCTCGCACGGCGTGGTGCCCGGCCTGGCCACCCTGCTCGTTGGCAACGACCCGGGCTCCGAAATCTACGTCGCGGGCAAGCACCGTGACTGCGCCGAAGTCGGCATCGAATCGCTGCGCATCGACCTCCCCGGTTCGGCGACCTCGGCGGATGTCCGCGCGGCCATCAAGGATCTCAACGACAGCCGCGAGGTGACCGGGTACATCATCCAGCTGCCGCTGCCGGTCGGCCACAACGAGAACGCGATGCTCGAACTCATCGATCCGTCCAAAGACGCCGACGGCCTGCACCCGACCAACCTCGGGCGCCTCGTACTCGGGATCGAGGGTGAACTGCGTTCACCGCTGCCGTGCACCCCGGCCGGAATCGTCGAGCTGCTGCGCCGCTACGATGTGCCGATCGTCGGCAAGAAGGTCGTTGTGGTCGGCCGCGGCCTCACCGTCGGTCGCCCGCTCGGCTTGCTGTTCACCCGCAAAGGCCTCGACGCGACCGTCACCCTCACCCATTCGCGCACGGTCGACCTCGCCGGCGAGGTGCGCCGCGCCGACATCGTCGTAGCCGCCGTTGGCGTGCCGCACCTGATTCAAGCCGACTGGATCAAGCCGGGCGCCGCCGTGCTCGACGTGGGTATCACCCGTGTGCACAACGAAGAGACCGGCAAGGGCCGGCTGACCGGCGACGTGCACCCCGACGTGGCCTCGGTCGCCGGGCACCTCTCGCCGAACCCGCGCGGCGTGGGTCCGATGACCCGCGCCATGCTGCTCTCCAACGTGGTCAAGGCCGCCGAGCAGTCCCTGCTGGCGTAGCGGCTCGGCCCGGGGTTCAGTCGGCCGTAGTTCACGCCGGTAAATTTCGCGGCACGCCGTTACCTCAGCACTTCTGACCCGGCGCGTCGCAGATTGACCGGCGTGAGCGCCGGGGCATCCACTAGTGCCGAAAAACTACTGCTGGGCGAGGGCTGCGCGATGCAGCTCGGTGTGCTCGAGATAGTTCTTTGCGTTATGACGGATGCTGGCGATCTCGTCGTCGGTCAGGGGGCGTCGAACCTTGGCGGGGACACCGGCTACGAGCGATCCGGGTGGCACGACGGTGCCACCAAGCACGACGGCTCCGGCAGCCACGAGGGATCCGGTGCCGATGACGGCGCCGTTCAGAATGGTCGCGGCCATGCCGACGAGCACGTTGTCTTCAATCGTGCACCCGTGCAGCACTGCGCCGTGCCCGACCGAGACTCCGGTGCCGAGAGTGAGTGGAAAGTCGGTGTCGACGTGGCAGGAGACGTTGTCCTGCAGGTTCGAGCCGGCCCCGATCGTGATCGGCTCGAGCTCGGCGCGCAGCACAGAGTTGTACCAGACGCTGGCCCGGTCCGCGAGGATGACATTGCCGACGATGACGGCCCCGGGGGCGACGAACGCCGTGTCGGCGATGCTCGGAGCGGGCGTGTGCGGCAAAACGATGATTCGGGCAGCGCTATCGGCAGTCATACGCGTCAGCCTAGCTGAGCCGCTTCCCGGGGCCATGCGTTGCCGGACCCCGGGGTTCTGTTAGAGCGTGCTGTCAGGCGATCATGAACGACGTTGGTGAGGAATGACCAGCCACGATCATCCTTCCGACCGACCTTGTTATTCGCGCGTCCACCTAGGCGGGTCGGGGGTTTGACGGCTCAGGGGCGCACGCCACTGTCGCGGGCTGCCCCATCGGCGGCGTGCACCACGAACACGTCGGGGGTGGCAAAGCCTCGTTCGGTAAAAGCCACCATCACGGCGGCCGTCACCGCCGGCACGAGCTCGGTCGGGGTCAGGGCGATGGCCGCGCCACCGAAGCCGCCGCCGGTCATGCGCGAGCCGATGGCACCCGCGCGGCGGGCGGTGTCCACGGCCAGGTCCAGTTCGGGCGCTGAAATCTCGAAGTCGTCCCGCATCGAGCGGTGTGACGCATCCAAGAGCGGCCCGATCGCGGTGCATCCGCTCGATCGCAGTGCCTGCACGGTGTCGAGCACACGTTGGTTCTCGGTCACGATGTGACGCACTCGGCGAAAAGTCTCGTCGTCGAGCAACGTCTGCGCTCGGGGGAGATCGTGCAGGCTGAGATCGCGCAGGGCCGGTACGCCTAAAGCGCGGGCGCCGGCCTCACACGACTTTCGGCGGGCGGCGTACCCACCCGTCGCGTGCGAGTGGCTCACCCGGGTATCGATGATGAGCAATTCGAGGCCTGCCGGGTCGAGTCCGAGCGGGATGACCTCGGCCGCGAGGCTGCGGCAGTCCAGAAATACCGCAGCGTCGGCTTGGCCGAGCAGTGATGCCGATTGGTCCATGATGCCGGTCGGGGCGCCGACGACCCGGTTCTCGGCGAGCTGGCCGACACGGGCCAGCGTCGCACGGTCGAGGCTCAGGTGCCACACGTCGTTGAGGGCTACCGCAATGGCGCTTTCAAGCGCTGCTGACGACGACAGCCCGGCGCCTACCGGCACGTCGGAGTCGATATAGACGTCGAATCCCGGCACGGCGGTGAGGTCGGCTCCGAACTGCCCGAGCGCCCAGGCCACACCCAGCGGGTACGCTGACCAGCCGTCGAGCTTCTCGGGAATCAACTCGTCGAGGGAGACCTCGACGGTCTCGGACGCGAAGGAACTCGCGACGCGAACGACTCGGTCGGTCCTGGTCGCGAGCGCAACGACCGTGCGCCGGTCGATGGCGAGCGGCAGCACGAACCCATCGTTGTAGTCGGTGTGCTCACCGATCAGGTTGACCCGGCCGGGCGCCGACCACAGGCCTGTCGCCAATCGATGAAAGCGACTCTGAAAGCCCGCCTGGGCCGCGCGGTCCAACGCATTGACGATGCCGGGGCCGTGAGCATTTTGGCCCGTCACGGGTGTGTCCTCGACGTGACGGTGACGGAGTCCGCCTCGGCGGCGCGGGCGACGGCCGCGCGAATCGTGGCGGCAGCATCCTCTGGAGTGACATCGCCGATCCAAGCGCCCATGGCGGCCTCCGACCCGGCGAGAAACTTGAGCTTCTCCTCGGCGCGTCGCGGGCTGGTCAGTTGCAGCATCAAGCGGATGTCCGCCCGGTGCGTCCGTACCGGCGCCTGGTGCCACGCGGCGATATAGGGAGTCGGGGTCGAGTAGATCGCGTCGATGCCGCGCAGCAGCCGACGATACAACACGGCCAGCTCATCGCGTTCGGCGAGGGTGGTTTCGGCGAAGTCGGGTGTCTGGCGGTGCGGCAGCATGTGCACTTCGATCGGCCAGCGCGCCGCGAAAGGAACAAAGGCGGTCCAGTGTTCGCCGCGAAGAATCACCCGGTCGCTGGCTTGTTCGCTCGCCAGAATATCGGCGAAGAGGGTTGGTCCATAGCGTTCGAGCGAGTCGACCAAGCGCTGGGTTCTTGGGGTCACATAGGGGTACGAATAGATTTGACCGTGCGGATGCCGCAGGGTCACCCCGATCTGCTCACCTTTATTCTCAAACGGGAATACTTGCTCAACGCCCGGCAACTGCGACAGCGCGTGGGTGCGTTCTGCCCAGGCCTCAATAACGGTTCGGGCTCGAATCACCGACAGGCTGGCAAAGGATCCCTCGTTCTCGGGACTGAAGCACACCACCTCGCAGCGGCCAACGGACCGGCGGGTACGGCCGATGCCGATGCGGTCGAGATCGGCCAGATCGACCGGGGTGGCGGCATCCGCCAAAAGAGGACCAAATGACGGGGACTTATTTTCGAAGACGGCCACGTCGTAGTTGCTCGGAATCTCCGAGGCATTGCCGGGGGATTGTGGTGCGAGCGGGTCGAGGTGGGCGGGCGGCAAGAACACCCGGTTCTGGCGATTGGCGGCAATGGAGACCCATTCCCCGGTCAGTGGGTCTTGGCGCATGGTCGCGGTGGTCGCACGTTCGGTGGGTTCACGCAGGTCGAGCGCCCGATCCGGCGACAGCGCGGTGTCAGGGTCGTCAAAATACACGAGGTCGCGACCGTCGGCGAGGGTGCTGGACTGCCGCCCGATTGTCTCATCGGCGACAAAGTGCGGGCGGTGGGTGTGTGGATTCGTCATGGCACTGTCATATTAGCAAATTTTGCGCAAGCGAAACCATGCAATTGCGTATTGAAAAGCAAAAGAAATCAAGTGATACTGGTTTGATGATCGCGACCGAACCAACGCGCAGCCCGATACCCAATCCGCTTCCTGCTCACGTTCGCCGCGAGCAAGCACAGCGCCTGGTGGACGAACGCGGGTTCGTGCGCGTGAGCGAATTGCGGAGCGCCTTCAACATCTCCGGAGTGACGGCCAGGGCTGATCTTGACGCCCTAGAGCTTCAGGGTGCTGTTCGGCGCGTGCACGGCGGAGCGGTACCGGCACATTCCCTCGGCGAGGGCGAAAGTTTTCGCGCTGAACGCGAGCACTCGTTCGAGGAAGCTCTGGAAGCCTCGATCGTTCCCAAACAACAAATTGCGCAGATCGCGGCCGGGCTCGTGCGCAGTGGGCAGAGCGTGATTCTGGACGTGGGAACCACGACCCACGCTGTGGCCCGCGCGCTGGTTGCGCGGGACGACCTGCATGACGTTGTCATCATCACTAATGGGCTCAGCATCGCCCTCGAACTGGAACAGGCTATCCCACGGTTCACCGTGATCGTCACCGGAGGGTCACTGCGCCCGCTGCAGCACTCGTTGGTCGAGCCGCTCGCCGGGCTGATGCTCAGCCAGGTTCATGCCGACCTGGTCTTCATCGGTTGTAATGGCGTCGACATCGCCGGCGGTGTCACCAACATCAACCTGCCGGAGGCCGGAATCAAAGCGCTCATGCTCACCGCGGCGGAGCGAGTGGTCGTCGTGGCCGACCGCTCCAAGCTGGGTCAGGTGCATCTCGGCCGGGTGGGCCCGCTGAGCGACTTCCACACGCTCATCACCGATGCCGCTGCAGATCCGGCGATGCTGGATTCGCTGCGCGAGGTCGGGCTGAGAGTCTTGCTCCCCGTCGAGCTAACCGAAACTGCGCCGCAGGCGCCGGACCGGCCCTAGGCTAAGCGGATGCGCGCACCGACTGGAATTCAATACGATCTGACCGTGCAGACAGCGAGGGGAACAGCCCACGCCGTCGTGACCGAGGTGGCAGCTGGGCTCCGGGCATATTCCGTGAACGGCATAGACCTGGTTGAGAACTTTCCCGAAGCATCGCAACCTCCCATGGCTGCCGGCATCGTCCTCGTGCCGTGGCCCAATCGCATTCGCGATGGTAAGTGGACCCAGAACGACGTCACCCGCCAACTCGCGCTCACCGAACCGGCCCGCCACAATGCCATCCACGGGCTGCTCCGCTTCACCTCCTACCGCGAGGTGTCGAGGCAGAGTGATTCGGTCACGCTCGCCGCGACGGTCTTTCCGCAGTCCGGCTACCCGTTTCACCTCGACACCGAGGTGAGCTATGCGCTCACTCCCAACGGTCTGAACGTGACACACCGACTGACCAACGTCGGTACCGACGCGGCGCCGGTGGCGGTGGGGGCGCATCCGTATCTGAAAATCGGTGACGTACCGACCGGCGATCTCATGGTGCGAGTGGATGCCGCAACCCATATCGACGTAGATGACCGCCTCAACCCGACCGGCGAAACCCCCGTCGACGGCACCCGGTTCGACCTGCGCGGGGGCGTTGTGGTCGGCGACCTCGACCTCGATGATGGCTTCGGCGGGGTCGGCCTGGCCCGTCTCAGCTCGGGCACGCCCGGCGAACACTCCCTCACGGCGGCGGATGGCCGCAGCGTCACCCTCTGGGGCGATGAGAATATGCGCTACGTGCAGGTCTTCACGCCCCGTGTTTTTCCGGTTCGTACCGGAGCCACCGAGCCATTACGCGGCCAGGCGATCGCCATCGAACCGATGACGGCACCCGCCGATGCCTTCAACACCGGCGCTGGTCTGCACTGGCTGCAACCGGGGGAGGAGTGGATCGTGCGCTGGGGCATCTATCATGCCGGGTTCGACTCGCCGAGTCAACCGTAGGATGACCACAACCCTGACGCACCGCATGCTGCCGCACCTCGGGCGCTACCGGGTCGACCTCGTGCTGCTGCTCGTGGCCTTGGTCTGGGGCGGAAGCTACCTGAGCGCGAAGGTGCTCACCGAGCAGGCGAGTGTGTCGGCCGTGCTCGCGCTGCGCTTTCTGGTCGCGGCGCTCGCCCTGCTGATCGTCTGGGTGATGCGGCGCGAACGGTTGCCGTCGCGGCGTGCGTTCGGGGTCGGCGTGTTGCTCGGGGTGACCCAGGCGAGCATCCTCTGGCTTGAGACCCAGGGCGTGGCATTCACGTCGGCCACGAACGCGGGCCTCATCATCAGCCTCACCATCATTGTCACTCCGGTGCTGGAGTCGTTCGCGGCCCGTCGGTGGCTGCCGCGCCCATTCTTCGTGGCCGCCGTGCTCGCCGTCGTCGGGGTTGCCCTGCTCGTCTCGGGCAACGGGTTTGCGCAGCCCAATGTGGGCGACCTGCTTATTCTTGCGGCGGCACTCGTGCGCTCCCTCCACGTGACGATGATGGGCCACCTGATTCGCGGGCGCAGTGACAGCACCATAACGCTCACCCTGGTGCAGGCGGTCGTCGGGGCGGTCGTCTTCACCGCATTCGATGTTCCCGGCCTCGTCGCGGCCGTCCTGACTTTCAACCTGGCCGCGTGGATCGGCGTGCTCTACCTGGGCTTGGCCTGCAGCGTGTTCGCGTTTCTGGCGCAGATGTGGGCGATCCGCCGCACGTCGGCGGCCAGGGCCAGCCTCCTCATGGGCACCGAACCGATCTGGGCGGTGCTCGTGGGGGTGTCGCTTGGCAGCGAAGCCCTCGGCCTCATCGGGGCACTCGGTGCCGTGCTCATCATCGTGGGAACGTTCTGGGGCCAGCGCATCGAAGCGAGCCACCGTCTGAACGTGGGGTGAGTACCCGTTGGGGTGATCCGGTCAGCGCGCTCCTTGACCGAGCCGTGCATTTCACGGCGCTGAATCGTTTGTAGGCGCGCAAGACCTACGGGTCGGTTTATGAAACCCACACCTCGGCGCACGAACGCATGGTTCGAGGCTCGCGTCCCTACGGCTCGCGCACACTCGCCCCCGGGCGCAGATCGAGGCGGCGCAGTAGCTGCGCGTTCAGGGCGACGACCACGGTCGATGCCGACATGAGCAGGGCACCGATCTCCATCGGCAGTATGAAGCCGATCGGCGCGAGCACACCCGCGGCGAGGGGAACCGACAGCAGGTTGTACCCGGCCGCCCACCAGAGGTTCTGCTTCATCTTGCGATAGCTCGCCCGCGACAATTCGATCACCGAGAGCACCGACCGCGGATCGTCACTGGCGAGAATGACTCCCGCCGACGCGATCGCCACGTCGGTCCCGGCGCCGATCGCGATGCCGACGTCGGCCTGCGCGAGCGCCGGGGCGTCGTTCACTCCATCGCCGACCATTGCCACGCGGCGGCCCTCGCGCTGCAGATCGGCCACTTTGCGCGCCTTGTCCTCCGGATGCACGCCCGCGAACACCCGGTCGATACCGAGCTCGGCTGCGACCGACTGGGCCACAGCCTGGGCGTCGCCGGTGATCATGACGACCTCGATGCCTCGTCGGTGCAGGGCATCGACGGCTTGCCGCGACTCCTCGCGAATCTCATCGGCGAGGCCGATCGCGCCGACGACCATGCCGTCGCGCAGCACGTGCAAAATGATTGCGCCCTGGCTCTGCCACGCCACGGTCTCGGACAGCGGCGTCGCCGCGTGCTCGTCGAGCATGCTCGGCCCGCCAACGCTCACGCTGTGCCCGTCGACCAGGCCGGTGACGCCGATCGCCGCCGCAGTCTGAAACTCGCTTGCCCGTGGCACGGTCAGACCATGCCCGCGGGCAGCCGTTACGATGGCGCGAGCCAGCGGATGTTCACTGTCACCTTCCACAGAAGCCGCCCACGCGAGCACATCGTCGCTCGAAAACAGGTCAGCACCCGTCGAGGCGCCCGCCGAAGCCGCGCCGGCCTCAGGGACGCGCGTCGCGGCATCCGCCTGGCTGCTTGCGACGGCTACATGACTGACCGTCGGCTCGCCCTTGGTGAGCGTGCCGGTCTTGTCGAACAATACCGAGGTCACCTGGCGCATGCTCTCCAGGGCGAGGCGATCCTTGATGAGCACGCCGCCCTTCGCTGCGCGCTCCGTCGCGATCGACACCACGAGCGGGATCGCCAGCCCGAGCGCATGCGGGCAGGCGATCACGAGCACGGTGATCGTGCGCACGACGGCATCCTGTGGCTGGCCGAGCAGTGTCCAGACGATCGCGGTCACGATACCGGAGCCGAGCGCGAACCAGAACAGCCAGCCGGCGGCCCGGTCGGCGATGCGCTGCGCTCGTGACGATGAGGTCTGTGCCTCGGTGACGAGTCGCTGGATTCCAGCCAGCGCGGTGTCATCGCCGACAGCGCTCACGCGCACCCGCAGGGCGGAATCGGTCGCGACCGTCCCCGCCACGACCTGGTCGCCGGGCGACCGCTGCACCGGCCGCGATTCGCCGGTGATCATGGATTCGTCGACATCGGCCGTGCCCTCGGTGACTTGCCCGTCGGCCGGCACACGCCCGCCCGGCCGCACCACGACGAGGTCGCCCAGCACCAGGTCGCCCGGTGAGACCATGACACTGTGCTCGCTAACGAGGCCATCACCCTCCACTCGCTCGGCCTCATCGGGCAGCAGCGCAGCGAGCGATTCCAGCGCGGTGGATGTCTGCGCCAACGAGCGCATTTCGATCCAGTGGCCGAGCAGCATGATCACGATCAGCAGCGCGAGTTCCCACCAGAAATCGAGCTCAGCGTCGATGAGGTCGAGGCTCGCGCCCCAGGAGGCGAGAAACGCGACCGTGATCGCCAAGGCGATCAGCAGCATCATTCCGGGCTTGCGGGCCTTCAGCTCAGACACCGCTCCGGTCAGGAACGGTCGTCCGCCCCAGACATACATGACGGTTCCGAGAATGGGGGAGATCCAAGTCACGCCGGCTTTGTCCGGCAGGGCGTACCCGACGAGCGTCCCGAACATGTGGCTGAACGCCACCACGGGCACCGCGATGACGAGCATGGTCCAGAACAGGCGCCGGAACTGCTCGGCGTGATCGCCGTGCCCGCTGTGGTTCATAGCGCCATGGTTCATCGCGTCGTGGTCCATGACGTCGTGGTCCATCGCGTCGTGGTTCATGGCCGCGTGATCCGGCTTCAGGTGAGCCGTGCTGCCGTGCGTGTCGTGGTTCGAGTTGGGCTGTGTCATAACGTTCCTCGATTTTCGAATCTGCAGATACTCGCGAAGTATACCCCCTTAGGGTATAGCATTCTCAGTTTCGGTACCGATGAGCACCGTTGGCACTGCGGCGCTAGTCGCTGTCGCTGTGGCTGTGGCTGTGGCTGTGGCCGTGGCCGTGGGCGTGGGCGTGATGCCAGTGAACACGTGCCCCCTCGTATCGCATTCGCACGCGTCCGGGCGGAACACGCATGAATGAGCACCACTCTGCCGCGCAATCGGGCAGGCTTAAGTCATGGCGCAGAGCATACATACGGCACCCCCCGCCGAATCCCCGAACGACACCGCCCGCCGCGCCGCGCTCACCCGCATGAAGCGACTCGCGACCGGCCTGCTCGCCCTGATGGCCATCATCTTCACCGTCTCGTTCGCCCTGCAAGAGCGCTACCCCTGGCTCGAATACGTGCGCGCCGCCGCCGAAGGCGGCATGGTCGGCGCCATCGCCGACTGGTTCGCCGTGACCGCCCTGTTTCGCTACCCGATGGGCCTGCGTATTCCGCATACCAACATCATCGCCAACCGCAAGGACGAGATCGGCGCGAGCCTCGGCGAGTTCGTCGAGACCAACTTTCTCTCCGAGGCCGTCATCCGAGGCAAACTCGAATCGGTAGGACCAGCCCGCCGCATCGGCGCCTGGCTCAGCGACGACAAGAACGCTGCAAGGCTCACCGACGAGCTCGCTATTGCCGGCCAGGGCGTACTCAACCTGCTCGGTGACAACGCCATCAAGAACCTCATCGAATCCGTCGCGCGCGAACACCTGATCCAACCAGAGTGGGGCCCGAGCCTCGGCCGGGTGGGGGAACGGCTGGTCACCAGCGGGCAGCAGCACGCGGCCGTCGACCTGCTGCTCGACCGCGCCGACGGCTGGCTGCGCGACCACCCCGAAGCGTTCGGTCGCGTCGTGTCGCAACGATTGCCCACCTGGCTGCCCGGATTCGTCGACAAGCTCGTCGACGACAAGGCCTACCGTGAAGTATTAGCTTTTGTGGCGTCCGCCCGCCAAGACCGGCAGCATCCGATGCGAAAAGCACTGGATGACTACCTGGGCGAGGTCATGCATGACCTGCAATATGAGCCGGCCATGATCAAGCGCGTCGAAAACCTCAAGGTCGAGGTTCTCGACAATGCCAAGTTGCGCGAATTTGCCGGCGACACCTGGCAGGCCATCAAGGCCTCCCTCACGCGGGCGCTCGACGACCCGACGAGCGCGCTGCTGGTGGGCATCCGCTCCACTCTGCACGATATCGGTAACCGTCTCACAGCGGATGCCGCGCTCGGCTCCCGCATCGACCGCTGGCTCGCCGACACCGCCAGTCACGTCATCTCCGCCTATCGCCACGAGATCGCCGGGGTGATCACCGAAACCGTGGAGCGCTGGCCGGCCCGAGAAACGGCCGAGAAGATCGAGCTGCAGGTGGGCCGCGATCTGCAGTTCATTCGCATCAATGGAACCGTGGTGGGCGCTCTCGCCGGCCTGGCCATTTTCACGTTCGCGCACGCGGTGGCCACGCTGATTTGAGTCGGCAGCCCGGCAAATAGCTGAAAAAAACTCTATGGGTATTTGGGCTTTCCCCCATTCGGGGCAGAATAAGTCTTTCTGCTATTTCCGAAAGGCGCCAAATGCACGACCTGACTAGGTGGGCCGTCCGACCGCTGATGCGCGTGTGGGCGGCATTCGCCGAGAGTCAAGATCGCCACCTGCCCCGGCCGAGCGATGTCCCGCAGGCGCATGCTCCCGGAATCGACAGCGATCGGGTACTCATTCTGGGCTGCGGACCGGCCGTCGGTTGGGGTGTGCTCAGCCACCAACTCGCGCTGCCCGGATCGCTTGCCCGGGAGCTGTCGGCGCTCACCGGCCGCGGAGTAGACATCGACCTCGTGGCCAGTCGCACCATGACGGCGGCGAACGCGCTCCCCGCATTGAACGTGCAAAGGCTCAGTCGCTTCGACGCCGTCGTGCTGACAATGGGCGTCAATGAGGCTTTGACACTGATGAGTCGTCGCGAATGGCGCACCCGACTCGGAAAACTACTTAGGGTGCTCCAACGAGAGGCCTCGCAGAGTACCCACTTCTACATTCTTGGGATCGCACCGATTCGGAGCATCGAGATCTTCAACCTCCCGCTCGGATTCATCGCCGATCATTCCGCAGCAGACCTCAACCGGGTCAGCGCGCAGCTGGCTGCTGAGGCACCGCGCACCACCTTTCTGCCCTTTTCACCCGCCGCCACGCTCACGCCCGACCGCCATCGCAGCCCAGCCGACTACCGGGACTGGGCCCTGCTGCTGGCCGGTGCCATGGCCGACACCCTCGACGCAGCACGCCTCGGCATCAATGAGGAACCCGGCGGTCAACGGGTAGCGGATGCTGCCAGTGTGGAACGCACCCGGCAGGCGGCCGTCGATAGCCTCGGGATTGTCGACACCCCACCGGAGGCCCGGTTCGATGAACTCGTCGCTCTGGCACAGCGACTGTTTGAAACCGAGTCGGCGGTGATCAGCGTCATCGACCACGATCGGCAGTGGCACAAGGCGAGGGTCGGAGTGGCAGCACCGGAGATTCCGCGCGCCGACTCGCTCTGTGCCTACACGATTGCCGGAGACGGGCCCTTCGTGGTGGAAGACGCTCAAAAGGACCAGAGGTTCAGCCAGAACCCGCTCGTGCTCGGTGATTCGCTTATGCGCTTCTATGCCGGATTTCCGATCGAATCGCCGTCGGGGGAGCGCATCGGATCGCTGTGCGTCTTCGATCCGGCCCCGCGTTCGCTCGCCGAGGTTGACCAGGTGCTGTTACGCGAACTTGCGCTGCTGGTGCAGCGCGAGTTGCGGGTGCCGCCGAGCGGGGGTCCGGCATACCCTCCGGCGTAAGTGGTGGTGGTGCTCGAGATGGTGCCAGCCAGGTAGATCACTCGCAGCGCTCTAACGGTTATTTTTGGCAGCGGCGGGTAAGCTCGCGGCGTGAGCGAATCCTTCAGCCAACGCCTCCGGGCCCTCCCGGATTTTCCGAGCGATCTCCCGAAATTCGATCCAGCCACTGCACCGGCCGATTCCGTTGACCTGTTCCTCGAGTGGCTCGAAACCGCGCTCGCGGATGGGGTAGCGCAGCCGCACGCTTTCAGTCTCGCGACGACGACCACAACCGGTCAGGTATCGTCGCGCATGATGATTTTGAAGAACATCGACGAGGGAGCCTGGCACTTTGCCAGCACGGTCGGTTCCCGCAAAGGCCGGGAACTTACCGCGAACCCGCAAGCCGCCATGAATTTCTACTGGGCGAAATTTGGTCGGCAGGTGCGCGTTAGTGGCGCGGTCACCCTGCTTTCGGCCGAGGCATCCGCTCGCGACTGGGATGAGCGTCCCGGCGCCGACGGCCGTGACAACCCCGATTGGCAGCTTTTTGCCCTGCATCCCACGGAGGTGGAGTTTTGGCAGGCGAGCAGTGATCGCCACCACATTCGCCACCGATACGTGCTGTAGAGCCGGGCTCACGACATTCGTTCGCCCGATCAGGCGTAATCGTGGTGGCTGACGAAGATGCGCACAGAATCCGAGGGATTCGGTGCGCATCTTCTGCGCAACCTGCGCGATTATTGTGGGCCCCGTCGGGCTCGAACCGACGACCCAAGGATTAAAAGTCCTTTGCTCTACCAACTGAGCTAGAGGCCCGTAGGCTCTAATCTACCGTGGATTCACACTCAGCTTTTCTCGGTAGCGTCAGGGGCGACAAAAAACGCCACCCGAGCACGCATTGAAACGAGGAGAACCGCCATGGCCGACAACTTCCACAAGCCCACCCTGTTCTCCGCAAATAAATTCGAGGCCTTCCAGGGTGGCGACGATCCCGCCGCTATCAGCCGGGTCGCTCACGAGACCGCGCAGGCCCTGCTCAATCGTGTGCGCAGCGACCCCGACCCCGAGACGGTCGAGCGCCTCGTCGCCTACACCGACGAAAACGGCATCGACGCGGTCGCGGAGCTGTGGTCGCGGGCCGCTCCGCGCAGCCTGCCGGGCGCGCTTTGGCGCATCTACCTCATCCGCATGCTGATTCGACAGGACCCCGAAGGCTGTGCCTACCTCTACCAACGAGGAACGGATGCTGTCGCCACGATCGATCCGCTGGTCGCGGGCGCTGCCCTGCCCACGGGTCCCGCCGAGATCATGACTCTCGCGGACGAGATTCTGCGCGGACTATTCACCGGAGACTTCGCGGTCGCGCTGGATCGCGGGGCCGCGTATTGCCGGGTCACGGCGGTCGGGGCCACGACCATCGCCGACGATCTCGAGCTGACTGAGCCGCACCGCTCCTCGGAGCTGACCACCCGCGCGCTGCGCTTTTCCAAGACTGCCGCCGAGTTCGCGGCCTGTGCGCGCCTCTGGCGCCGCGACTTGCTCGAGTAGTCCCGCACGGCCCGGGCCTGGGCTTCATCAGGTAAGCCGGGCGAGCGTCACCACGGCGAGGGCATTTTCCGTGTGCGCCCGCGGCGAACATTCGACGCCGACCGCCCCGTTCGAATACACTGGAAGCTGGCCGGGCCGCAGTAATCCCGGGTTCCATTATTCGCCGCTTCGAGCGGCCTCGCGCCGAGAGGTGCTCTGCGGCCCGACCTTCTCATTTTTGTCTACCTTGTGGGCGACGCTCGGGCCCAGCTGCGACCATTCCGTTTCGCTGAATACTTGCCAGATCGACCAATCCGTTCCCGACTTCGTACCGAACCTTAGTCATGGAACGGGACGAGACCTGACATGCTAGGTCTTATGACTGTTGATTCCGCCGGAGACCTCGCGCCGCCAGCCCCTGCCAGCAAGGAGGAGCTGCTCGTTCGAGTAGCCCGAGGCGATCGATCGGCCTTCGGAGAACTATATGACCAGATTGCCCCGCGGGTGCTGGGCTTGGTCAAGCGTCTGCTGGTCGACCACGCACAGTCGGAAGAAGTGACTCAGGAGATTTTTCTGGAGATCTGGCAGTCGGCCACACGGTACGAATCAACGCGTGGTGGTGCGAGCACCTGGATTCTCACCATGGCACACCGCCGCGCGGTCGACCGAATTCGGTCGTCACAGGCCGGACGTGACCGCGATACCAAAATTGGAATCCGTGACCTGGCCGTTGCCTACGATCACGTAGCCGAAACCGTTGAAGTACGAATCGAACATGAGAGGGTGGAGAAGGCGATGAATCGATTGACACAGCTACAGCGTCAGGCTGTCAGCCTCGCGTACTACGGCGGGTTTAGTCACAGCGAGGTCGCCGACATGCTCCAGATTCCTTTGGGCACTGTGAAAACACGGCTTCGCGACGGGCTGATCCGCCTGCGCGACGAATTGGGCGTGGCATCATGAGCCGCAGCAGCGAGCAGCACCCCGCCGATCTTGCCGGCGCTTACGCCCTGCATGCCCTCGACGCCGACGACATGGTAATTTTCGAAGCGCATCTCGCCGAATCCGAGGAGGCGCGCATCGAGGCTGCCGAGTTGAAGGACATTGCTGTAGCCCTCGGCCTCGCCGTCGCACCCGTGCAGCCTTCGGCCGCCGTCAAGGCCAACCTCATGGCGATGCTCTCGTCAACGCCGCAGCTTCCACCGCTGCCCGCATCGCGTGCCACTAGTCTCGCCGCAATGGATGCTGCCGCCACCGATCCGGGGGCAACTCCCGCCGGTTCGCCGGCCGCGACGGCAACCCCGGGGACCGAAGGTGCGGCCTCAACTGGTGCTACGACCACCGGCGCGCCGCGACCAGTCCCTGACGTCCATTCTGGCGACGCTTCCAGCACGCCGCGCCCAGCGACGGCTAGCGAGCGGGCCCAAACGCGCTGGTTCAAGCGTCCGGCGCAGTTCATTCTGTCCATCGCGGCTGCGGTCGCCCTGTTCGTCGGTGGAATATCCCTCGGCCAGTCGCTCAACAGCAACCAGTTCGAGTCGCAGCAGGCGGCCAGTCTCGCGCAGATCAACGCGGCCAATGACTCTCAGCGCGCTGCGACCACCACCGTCGACGGTCAGGAAGTCACTCTGGTTTGGTCCAACACACTCGGAATCTCCGCACTGTTGGTCGACAACCTGCCCGTGCTGCCCGGCGACCAGGACTACCAGCTGTGGTACATGAACAATGGCGCTGCGACCGCGGCGGGAACCTTCGATTCCAGCGGCGACGGCACTGTCTGGCGCGTGCTCGATGGCACGATGCACACTGGCGATCAGGTGGGCGTCACCGTCGAACCCACCGGTGGCTCGGACCAACCCACCGGCGACCCGATCGTGGCCCTCCAGAGCTAGCGGGCTCGGCATCCGCTCAGCAGAGTGCGTAATGCCGAGCGTGCTGGGGCTGCGTGGCGAAGTAGGCTCGTGACATGAGACTGCCTTTCACTCTTTTGATCGACCCCGTGCCCGCTGACTCCCTGCAGCAGGACTTCAACGTCACGTTCCATGAAATGGATTCGTCCGCCCCGGCGCTGCGCGTGGGGGAGCTCAGTACCCAGCGCGGCGACGGAATCTTCGAAACCCTCGCCGTCGTCAATGGGCACCCGCAAGAGGTTGAGCCGCACATCACCCGGTTGCGTAACTCCGCCCGCATCTGCGAGCTGCCGATGCCGAACGTGCAACAGTGGCGCGCTGCGATCGCATACGCGGTCTCGCGCGTTCCGCAGCGGGGTGAAATCGCGCTCAAGTTCGTGCTCAGCCGCGGCGTCGAGCACGGTCCAGCACCGACAGCCTGGCTGCACGCGGTCGCCGCGGCGGACTTCAGCATCGTGCGTGCGAACGGCGTGCGCGTCATCACCCTCGACCGCGGCTATCCGCGTGGCGTCGCCGAGCGAGCCCCCTGGCTGCTGATGGGCGCGAAAACGCTCAGTTATGCGGTCAATATGGCGGCTATTCGCGAAGCGCGCCGTCGCGGCGCCGACGACACCATTTTTCTCACCACCGACGGCTTCGTCATGGAGGGCCCCACCTCGAGCGTCGTGCTGCGCTTAGGCGGCGAGTACGTCACGCCCGCGCCGAGCGGCGCCATTCTGCACGGCACCACGCAGCAAAGCATGTTCGACTACCTGCGCGCGCAGGGTGCTTCGGTACGGTATCGCGATGTCACCGTCGAGGAACTTCGCCAAGCGGATGCCGCCTGGCTCGTCTCCAGCGTGCGCCTGGCCGTATCCGTTGTCGCCCTCGACGGCGACCCGTTTCCGGCCGATCAGGCGTTCACGGATGCCCTGAACGCGTACCTGTTGGCACGCACGTCTTAGCGGCGATCGCAGCTTCCGCTGGTGGGGGAGTGGCAGGAAGGGGTGCGGTATCCGTTTGTTGACGCCCTCGAATTGGGCCGACGTGTCGCGCCCAGTATGCTCTGGGATGACCGAGAGGAATACATGAGAATTTCTGTCATTGGATGTGGGTACCTGGGCGCCGTGCACGCGTCGGCCATGGCCGAACTGGGGCACGATGTCGTCGGAATCGACGTCGACGCCGCTAAGATCGCCCAACTTGCCATCGGCAAGCCCCCCTTCTTCGAACCCGGACTTCCCGAGGTTCTCACGTCGGCTATGAACAGTGGCCGGCTGCGTTTCAGCACCGACATAGCGGATGCCGCTGGCTCGCAGGTGCACTTCATTGCCGTGGGTACTCCGCAGAAACCCGGCGGTTACAGTGCCGACCTGCGCTATGTGGATGCCTCGATCGAATCGCTCCTTCCGCACCTGTCCGACGGCGATCTCGTCGTGGGCAAGAGCACGGTGCCGGTGGGAACCGCCGCGCGCCTCGCCGAGCTCATCGAAGCTGGCAGCGGCGCGTCGCTGGCGTGGAACCCCGAGTTTCTGCGCGAGGGATTCGCCGTGCAGGACACCATCAGCCCTGACCGGCTGGTCTACGGGGTCGCCCCCGGTTCACTGGGCGAGCACGCCACGGAGCTACTCAACGAGATCTACGCCACGGCGCTCGCCGCCGACACTCCCCTCGTCATAACCGACTACGCCACCGCCGAGCTCGTCAAGGTCGCCGCAAACGCGTTTCTCGCGACCAAGATCAGCTTCATCAATGCCATGGCCGAGATCGCCGAGGTCACCGGCGCCGATGTGACGCAGCTGGCAGATGCCATCGGCTACGACGGACGCATCGGTCGTCGCTTTTTGGGCGCCGGCGTTGGTTTCGGCGGCGGCTGCCTGCCGAAAGATATTCGCGCCTTCACCGCGCGCGCGGAAGAGTTAGGACGCGGTGAGTCCGTGGCCTTCCTCAAGGAGATCGATAAGATCAACCTGCGCCGCCGTCAACGTGTGGTCGATCTCACCGTTGGGGCGCTCGGCGACTCCGTTTACAACGCCAAGGTCGCGGTGCTCGGCCTGAGTTTCAAGCCACACTCCGACGACGTGCGAGACTCACCGGCGCTCGACGTGGCCGTGCAATTGCGCGGCCTCGGGGCCGACGTCGTGGCGACCGACCCGCAGGCCATCGATAACTCGAGGGCGCGGCATCCGCAGTTGCAGTATTCCGAGTCTCTCGAAGACACCCTGCGGGGAGCCGACGCCGTCGTGCTCGTCACCGAGTGGCCCGAGTTTAGGCATCTTGACCCGGTGTGGGCCGGTGCGCTCGTGAAAACGAAGACGGTGATCGACGGCCGCAACGCCCTCGACCCTGCGGCCTGGCGTGCTGCCGGCTGGACCTACCACGGCCTCGGTCGCCCGTAGCCTGAAGTTCCGTCCTCGATGTGATGCGTTCTGGGCTCACGTTATGCACGTGGGCCCAGGCACGCCACGGTGCCGATCGCGGTTCTGCGCCCGGCTCGTGGGGCGCCCCGCCCAGGCTCGTCCCAATGGATTTCGGGGAATGCTCCTCGCGGCCCTCAAGCGGAGGCCGCCCTTATTTACGGCCGCTGCTGGGAGCCCGGGTACTCGCGCCCGCTATGGTTTTGCGGCCCGTCGCCACGGCGGTATGGCAAAGAGCGCAATCTGGCTCACGAGAGCGACGACAGCGGCAAAGATGGCGCCAAGATGCACGTTCAGCGGGCTTCCCGCGTACATGGTGACTCCGACGAAGAGCAAGGCCAGGGCCAGAACCGCCAGCGACACCCAATTCTGCCTACGCATGCCTATCAGAACCAGCGCCGCCGGAACAACGTACAGCATGATGCTCGCAACATTCATGGCGTTGACCATATCCACCAGGGGCCCAAGGGGCACCCCGTCGAAAATGGTGCGATAGAACATGGCCGCACAATGGAAAGCCAGACCGACAACGCCGCACACGAGCAGAACGGTGTCGACCACCGACAGTCTGACCGCGAGCCTGGCCAGCGGGAGCTGGGGCACCACTAGCCGCGCCAAAAGAATGAGAGCGGATGCCCCGGCAAGCGTGAACGCAAATGCTGAGGTCATGCCGCGCCAACCACGGTCGCCGAGCAGTGAGCATATGGTTGAGCACTGGCTCGAACATCACTCCATGTCATGACTAACTCCGAGTCTTCATGGTTTAGCCGAAAAGGTCTCCGAGCCAGCTTTCCTTCTTCTTCGGGCGATAACCATCCCGATGGTCGCGGTCGCGATCACGATCCCGGTCATACCCGCGGTCACGGTCGTTGTCGCGCTCGCCATACTGTGGAGCCCGCGTGCGAGCATCCGGATACTGCTGGTGCGGGGGTACAGCGACAATCACCGGTGCCGCGTTGGCAGCCGGAGTTGGCGCTGCAGCCGCGAATTCTTTTTCAGCACGATCAATGATCTTGTCAAGCTCACCGCGGTCGAGCCAGACTCCGCGGCATTCGGGGCAGTAGTCAATTTCTACACCGCTACGTTCGCTCATCACGAGGGTGGCGGAATCGGTTGGGCACTTCATGGGAGTCCTCCAAAACGTCGTCGGTCCTCAACCCTAAACAGTGAACACCGGCTGTTGCTGAGAGCCGAGGGGAGTGCGGGAGCGCGTAACGGTTGAGTACAACTACGTCGGCGGGTTTGCCTCCGTAGCTGAGATTACGTCATAATCTCAGAGCGTGCCCGAAGGCCGGGCCGAACACGTACCAGTTCCGAAACCCGAGTCGGAGGCTATACATGTCCGTTCAGTCCACCGTGGGGCGGCGCGAGCGCGCACCCGACCGCCCCTCTGGCGGCAAATCCGCCACCCGCACCTTCCGCGGCGACATCGAAGGCCTGCGCGCGGTCGCCGTGGTCGTGGTCATCTTCGACCACCTGCTCGGCTGGCCATCCGGCGGATTCATCGGCGTCGACATCTTTTTCGTGATTTCCGGCTTTCTGATCACGAGCCTCCTGCTCAAAGAACATGCACGCACCGGCCGCATCTCCCTGGTCGATTTCTATCGCCGGCGCATCCGGCGCATCCTGCCGATCTCAGTACTCGTGCTGGTCGTCACCGTGGCGGTCGGATTCCTGCTGCTTCCGAGTGCCCGCGCCCTCAGCACCCTGTGGGATGGAATCTACTCGGCACTGTTTGTGGCCAATTGGCACTTCGCCGCAGTCGGCACCGACTACCTGCAGGCCACCAACGCCGTCTCCCCCCTGCAGCACTACTGGTCGCTCGCGGTGGAAGAACAGTTCTACTTCGTCTGGCCGTTCCTGCTCATCGTCACCTTCGCCCTCGCCGGCCGTCGAACGCTGAGCGCCCGGGCCCTCATCACGCTCGTCGCTGCGACCACCGGCGCCATCACCCTCGCCTTTCTGGCCTGGAGTTTTTTCGAAACCTCGACTAGCCCCGCCATCGCCTACTTCTCTACTGGAGCACGCGCCTGGGAGCTCGGAATCGGCGCATTCGTGGCCGCTGCCGCGCCCGGCTTAGCGAAGCTACCCCTTCGGATGCGCCCTGCGATCGCCTGGTTCGGCCTCGCCCTTATCGTCGCCAGCCTCGTGCTGATCAGCCGCGATTCACCTTTTCCAGCGCCGTGGGGCCTGCTGCCCGTTGCGGGAGCTGCCCTTGTGATCGCCGCAGGCATCGGGCAGCCCGAGCAGCAGCTGTTGTTCCCCCTGACCAACCCAGTGAGTCGCTACGTCGGCAAGATCTCTTACTCCCTCTATCTGTGGCACTTTCCGGTCGTGATTCTGCTCGCCACTGTCCTGGCTACCGATTCCCCGCTCTACCTGCCGCTCGCCGCGCTGCTCATGGTCGCCCTCTCGGTGTTCTCCTTTCACTACGTTGAAAACCCCATACGTCACTCACTCTGGCTCGAAAACTCCGTCACCCGAAAGCGAGAACGGATGCGCCGTCCGATCCCCCAGAACCGCACCGGGATCACCCCGGTTCAGGCCTGGATCGGTGCCCTCGTGGTTGTTGCTCTCGTTCTCGTCTCGGTTTCGTTCATCGCGCTGCGGGGAGGCACGCCGTCCGGCCCGTCCGTGAACCCAGCCCCGGTCGGAGCGGCAGCTGACCTGGGAGTGGAGACGACCACCGAACCAGCCACCCTCCTGGCCACCCGGCAGGCCACCATCGCCGCGGCCCTCGCCGCAACTGCCTGGCCCGAGACCACCCCGGCGTTCGATTTGCTCGGCGACAACTCCGGCGCCCCGGAATGGGTCGACGACAACTGTCTCTCGGTCAGCGAGAAGAACGCCGCCGACTGTATCTACGGCGACCCGGCGGCGGCCAAAACCGCGGTACTGCTCGGCGATTCCATGGCGATCAGCTACATGCCCGCCATTCGTTCCGCCCTCGAACCGCTCGGCTACAACGTGCGGTCTCTGACCATGTTCTCCTGCCCGGGCGTGAACATCTCGGTGGCACCTAAGAACGCCTCCGACGCCTCGGCCGCCACCTGCGACGACCATCACGCCTGGGTCTACGCCGAGGTCGCCCGACTCTCACCCGACCTCGTCATCATGTCGAGCCTGGCTGGATCCATCGTGCGCCTCGCCAGCGGCAACGAAGGCGCCGCAGCTCTCGCCGAATGGCAGACCGCGACCGCCGACACGCTCACGGCGTTGCAGGGGTCGACCGACCGCGTCGCTGTGCTCTCACCGCCGCCGGCCAGCACCCCGTTCGCCGAGTGCAAAACCCTCACGAGCGCCCCCGCCGACTGCGCCTACAGCCCGTCGAACCTCTACCAGAAGGTCGTGGCCAGCGAGCAGGGCGCGATCGAGCAATTCGGTGACTTCGCCCAGTACGTGAACGTTGTACCGTGGCTCTGCGTCGGCGACTCTTGCCCGGCCTTCATCGCCGACACGCCGGTGTTCTTCGACGGCCAGCACTTCGTGCGTGAGGCGAGCGCCCAGCTCGGTCCGCTGCTCGCCGAGGCACTGTTTCCGCCGGCCGCCTAGAAGGCGCGAACGGCGCATCCGCTTGCCGCGGCGCTGGCCATGGCCGCGCCCGGTTGGGGAGTCGAATCCGATAACCGGCGGAACGGCCAGTTGCCGGGCGCGATCATCCGCTCGGGCGGAATGATCAGCGCTCTCTCGGCCGAAATTCGCGCGGCCAGTCACTCGCGCGAATCCGCCGGATCGCCTTGACCTCGCCGATGGTTCCCCACTCGTCGAGCCCGAGCCGTGACAACGGGCGCAGCTTCTCAATGAGTGGATGCTCTCCGTCCAGCACCGTTGACGACACCGCGATGTGCGTGACCTCGCCAAACACGAGCGTGCAATCGCCCAGCTCCAGCGTGGAATGCAGGCGGCACTCGATCGCCGCCGGGGACTCGGCCACCCGCATGGAGGCCACGGTCACACTCGGCTCCCGGGTGAGTCCGGCGCGGTCGAATTCGCTCTCCGCCGGCCCAAAATCAGTGCCGGTCGCGTTGACCTCTTCGAACAGCGACTCCGGCGTAAAATTCACCACGAAATCTCCGGTCGCCAAAATATTGCGCACGGTGTCCTTGACGCCCACCGAGGTGAACTGAACGATGGCCGGCGAAACGGATGCCACGGTGAAGAATGAATGTGGCGCGAGGTTGTCGACACCCGCCGCCGACCGGCTCGACACCCATGCGATTGGCCGCGGCACGACGAGCGAGTTCAACAGGCGGTAGAAATCAAGACGCGGCAGATTCCCGGGGTCAAAGTCAGTACGCACCCGATCAGACTAACAATTCGCGTCGCCCTTCGGGCCAGCAGCGCAGCCGCTATCGCGACGAGCGCGCCTCCGCCGACGCGACTAAACCGAATTCGCCATCCATACGCCAGGCGCAAAGTTCCGGCTGCCCGCGCCGATAGAATGGTCTGATGCCTATTCTTCCCCGCCTGGTGGCCTTCGACCTCGACGATACGCTCGCGCCGTCCAAGTCCGCGCTTGACCCGATCATGATCGACCTGCTCGTCAAGCTGCTCGGCGTCACCGAGGTCTGCGTCATCTCCGGCGGCCAGTTCGGGCAATTTCAGACACAGATCATCGACAATCTGCCCGAGATCAGTCCGGAGAAACTCGCCCGGCTGCACCTCATGCCGACCTGCGGCACCCAGTACTACCGCAGTGACTCGCAGGGCTGGAGCCAGGTGTACGCAGAGAACCTCAGTGAGGACCAGAAAACTCGCGCACTCGAAGCCGTTGAGCAGACCGCTCGCGACCTCGGTTTCTGGGAAAGCGACCCCTGGGGCCCTATTCTCGAAGATCGCGGCTCGCAGATCACTTTCTCCGCGCTCGGCCAGGCAGCCCCGATCGCCGCCAAAATCGCCTGGGACCCGTCCGGTGAGAAGAAGAATGTCCTTCGGAGCGCCGTGCAGGCCCTGTTGCCTGACCTCGAGGTGCGCTCGGGCGGGTCGACCTCCGTTGACATCACCCGGCAGGGCATCGACAAGGCCTACGGGATGAAACGCCTGGCCACCCTGACCGGTGTCGACCTCGAGGACATGCTGTTCGTCGGCGACCGCCTCGACGAAAATGGCAATGACTACCCGGTCAAGGTTCTCGGCGTCGAATGCATCGCCGTCGAGGGCTGGCCCGATACCGCGGCCCTGCTCACGGACCTGATTCCCCGCTACGTCGCCGTCTGACCGCTGGCCGCTGGGCGGCCCCTGCCCCTGCGCATAACTCCTGCAATTTTGGGACGAGTGCAGTAGCATCCGCATAATTTCGGGGTGTTCGTCGTGGCCACCGTGAAATTGCAGGAGTTATGCGCGGCCCAGCCCAGCCCCGCCCATCGCAGCCCCGCCCATCGCAGCCCAGCCCAGCCCGGC
>NZ_PJJN01000030.1 GCF_002929825.1 Cryobacterium sp. Y29 | reverse complement strand
ACTCGGCCTCGGCGACATACTCGCCGTCGTGCCCATGGCCGCCCTAGTCGCGGTGATGATCATCGTGTCGTATCTGACCTTTGACTGGCACAGCATCCGCTTGTCAACTCTCAAGCGGATGCCGGGGAGCGAGACCACCGTCATGATCACCACGGTCGTCATCATCGTTCTCACCCACAACCTGGCCATCGGCGTCGTCGCCGGCGTGATCGTGGCGATGGTCGCCTTCGCGCGCCGAGTCGCCCACCTAGCCCGGGTGGAACGCACAGTTGAACTCGACCAACCCGTGCCGACCGCGTACTACACCGTGACCGGAGCGCTGTTCTTCGCCTCAAGCAACGACCTCATGACCCAGTTCGAATACGCCGACGACCCCGACCGCATCATTATCGATCTATCGGCATCACACATCTGGGATGCCTCCACCGTCGCCACCCTCGACGCCATCACCCACAAGTATGAGCGGCACGACAAGCGCGTCGTCATCGAGGGATTGAACGAGGCGAGCCACGAACTACATTCCCGCCTCGCCGGCAACCTCGGCGGCGAGCACTAGCCGGGTCAGCTGCATCGTTACCGCGCACCGGCGCTGACGGTTCGACGGCCTGACGACTCAGTGCGGGCCGTCGACGAGCTCCAGGCCGACATACAGCCGATCAGGCCAGGCAGCAACGCCATTTTCGGCCAAGTGCATCACCTCCAGACGGTCACCACCCATTCAATGCTCCCCCTTCCCCTTCCCCTTCCCCTGTCGAGCTTCGCACACCGCCGTAAGTTCGCCCGCAACGCGGCGGGCGAACGACGCAACCCCGCGTGTTCTGACGCTCAGGCGGACGACTCGAATTCTGCCCACATTCTGCCCACAACTGGCAGGCAGTGCATGAGTAGTGGTGGACATTTGTGTGATCCATAAATGGCCTCGAATCGGGTATTTTGTTCTTGGTCACTGACCACGTCTGCAGCGTGGTTCGCCCTCCGGAGGCAGAGGCGGCAGTTCGAATCTGCCTGGGGGCACACCTGTCACGTGACAGTCCAGCTCGGACTCCTGCCACGAAGTGCGGACAGTCCGGCGACCAGCGCAATTACGCGGCGGCGTCGCTTGCGGGTTGGACCGGCGACATTTGTCGCTCGGAGAGAAGCTTGCCTATTGCGAAATTTCCGTCGACGCGAGAAATGCTTCCAGAGAGTTGAGGTACCCGGCGGCTTGCTCCGGGGTCAATTCCCTGCCCGCAGAGGAGAGGACAACGTTGCCGTTGCTGGCGAAATAGTATTCCGCTGCTGCCTCTGACGTTGCAACCGTATGGCCGACAACTCCGTAGCGGAATTCGGCCACGTCGTCTGCTGACGAGTACGTCACTATCTGCATTTCCTCCGTAGTGAAGAATTGGACGCAATCACCTACATGCACCCTGAGTCGGCACCACACATCGGTGTTGTCACGAGGCTCCGTTATCGCGAGCCCATCCGAGACGAAGGTGTCGACGATGGTCTCGGCAGACGGCGCCGGCTCGGATGGAGATGAGCAGCCCGTCAAAGCTGAAGCAAGTGCGATCGAGATAAGCGAAACTGCGATTGCCCGGCCAGCCATTGAATCTCCTCCTTTCTCTGAGGAGAATGCGACGAATTTCTTCCCGGACGAGCGAGCCAGCCCTACGATTCCGGTGAGATCGCCAACGTCATGGAGATGCTGCGAACACTTCCTCAAGCGTGACCAATTCGTTTCCGCCAAAGTATTTTTGTACGTCGGCGGGGCATTCCACGGCAACGATAGACGGTGGCATGTATGAATCAACCCGGTCGCCCACGAACTCGACCTCGATGCTGACGCAAACCAACACGTCGGCAACCCACGTATTGAATCCGCTTCCAGTGGAGCTCTGCCCCGAGGCGGCGTAGCTAACCAGCACCTTCGGATAGGACTTTGATCGATCGACTACCGCCCCGAATGCCGCACCGCGAGCCCAGCTGGGGGTCTGTTCATCTGTGTCCTCGCGGATTGTGGCGAATGCCGGCTTGGGCCAGACGTCTCCTGTGGACACCGCATCCAAGTAGCTGTCGAGGTTGTGACCAATAGCGCTTTCGACGGCGAGGGCGGAAACCTTCTCTATGGTGATCCGAGCCTCGAACATGGCCTCCTCTCGGATATCCGGGCGCGAGCCTGAGCACGCCGAAAGAGGGAGGATCAGGCACAAAACGAGAGCGCCCTCAATCACCCGTCGCCCTGAATGCCACGGCGCTTTTGTGTCTGTGTATGACAATCGATCTCCCTTTTTCGCGGTGATTCACGGCTTGAAGCTGGCCATTTCACCGGAATCGTAAGCCCGGAGCGAGCCCCGGTCGGCGCAGCTATGGGCTCGAGGACACGCTCGACTAACGGGAGAAGATCCCTTTCAAAAAGGGCAATACTCGCGCCAGCTTAGGCCGAGTTGCTTCGGGTGCAGTCTTCCGACGACGACCTCGCCGACAACAACGTTCACCTGCTCACCATCGGCGACTACCTTGCATTGGTGGTCGCCCACGCCCAACGCAACGAGTTCGCTCTGGTACTTCTTGGTCTGCTGGACATTGACCTTCTCGGCTCGAGGTGTCGCCACCCAATCAGCGAGGACAAAGACGTCAGCACCGCCGTCGCGGTATGTCACTGTCGTGTCGAACGACCCGCCTACTGAGTCGATCCATCTGACGATCTTCTCTGCTCTGGCAGCTGACAAGTAGCCGACCTGAGCCCTACCGATGTGCGCGCCGACAGCATTCTTGTCGGCGCGGTTCTGCGGCTCTCGCGCTAGCCGAGCTGGAACTGTGGTCCCGCCCAACCCACACTTAGCGAACGACGATCCGAAGTATTCGTTCCCGACAACCCACAGCAGTTCCATTTCGTCCAATGCCCGACCCTGACTAATCTTTTCGATCCTATGTCGTTCGGCTACATGCGGCGTGAGCCCGAGTGCCCCATTGCGGGGCGCGAACCCACGCGCCTGTCCGAGGTAGTTTGGCAAAAATTGCGTCAGTACTGCCTGCCACATCCACTAGAACTCCAATGTCCGGCCGTGGCGATTTGTCCGAACTAGCGTGTCACGTGACAACACTCGCCAGATCCGCGTGATTACGCCGATCTATGCCCCATCAGCTGTTGTTGCAGACGTCGGCAATTCATCATTTGCCCACATCTTGGCCGTGTTCATTTTTGTCATGACCTGATTCAGATACGCTGCAACGCTGTCTAAGTCAACCTCACAGAGGTCGGCGTCGGTGTCGAACGTCTCTTTCACTGAGGCGTGCCCAAGCATTCGTTGAAGTGCTTTCACGTTGGCCCCCGCCGATACGGCCAAGCAGCCCAGGACATCCCCATTTCTCAAAAAACAAGCCCATAAATCGGGGTAGCTAACGGGAAAGCCCTTGTGCCACACTGGCGCACACCACGCTCACTGACGAATTGACGTCGCGCCACATCCGCTATCACGGGGTTGAGCGCCAGGGATGTGAGAGGAAGAACCATGAGAGGAAGAACCATGAGAGGAAGACCCATGAGAGGGAGAATCATGAGACGTACACTCGTGGCGGGCGGCGCCGCGTCGGCACTGTTGCTGACGGGGCTGGTGTCTTTGAGCGCCACGGCCGCCGAGCCCGAAGGCTGCCACCCGACCAAGGAAAACCGTCCGGTCTGCCAGGCTGGATCTCCGGCCGAGACCGCGACCTTCCTGGACGCCACAGCAAAGGTCGAGGCGCCGGAGCACATCAGCTTGGCCGAACACGTGTACGTCGGCCCGTTCGCCGAGCTGGTTGCCGATGACGATGCCCCCATCAGCATCGGCGACGAGAGCAACGTCCAGGACAACGTCCTGATCCTCGGCGCACGAGACGACGACGATGACTCCGACTCCGACTCCGACTCCGACTCCGACTCTGACTCCGACTCCGACGGTGACGGTGGGCGCCAAACCGTCCGCGGCGAAGGGCACGCGGAGCCCGGCGTCGAGATCGGCGATCGCGTCATCCTGGCGCACGGCGTCTCGGTGATCGGACCGGCCCAGATCGGTGTCGAGGGCAATGACATTCCGGCCGACCCCGCCGGCGACCAGGAGGTCTTCCTGTCGTTCTCGAGCCAGGTGGACGGTGCTGTCCTGGAACGCAACACCGGTGTCGGCGCGCTGGGACGGGTCGGCCCCGGCGTGCGGCTGCGCAGCGGCTTCATCGTGCTGCCCGGCAAGAACGTCACCACCCAGACGGAGGCTGACGACCCTGCGCTGGGCAAGGTGCGCCTCATCAACGAGGCCGATGTGGCCTTCAACGAGGCCGTCATCGAAGTGAACATCGCTTTTGCGCGAGAGTACACCCGGTTGTACCGGGACAACCCGAGCAACGTGCGCGGCGTGAACTTCGACCCGGGGCACACCGAGTTCAACCACGACCGCGACCTGCCGAGCTTCGCCGGACAGGAGAAGCGGGTGCCCGGGTTCCGGAATCGGCTGATCGGTGACCTGAACCTGATCGACACCTTCAGTCGTTTCTCCAGCGTCAGTGGCGCACGGATCTCGCTACGGGCCGACGAAGGTGAGCCCTTCGGAGTCGGGTCGGTTGACCGGATGGGCGATGACGTAATCTTCCATGCGCTGGAAGAAGCTGACCTGGTCGTCGGTGATCGCGTGGAGTACGGCGACAAGGTCGTCGTGCACGGTGGCGGCAGGGTGGTCATTGCCGGTGAGCCCGAGGAGCCCACATTGGTGGGCGACGACGTGATGCTGGAGGACGAGTCCATCGTGTTCCGCAGCACCATCGGGGCCGGCAGCGTGATCGGTCAGCGCAGCGTGGTCGTCGGCAGCGAGCTGGCGCCCGGCACCGAGGTCCCGCCGCGAACGGTCATCATCAACGGCGTCAAGTTCGGCGACGTCGAGTGGTGACGACACCTTGAGGAAACGCCACGTGATGGGGCGGCGCCTGCCGCCTCATCACGTGCACCCGCGCTCGGTCGCGCTGCTGACCGGTCTGGGTCTGTTCGCCTTGCTCCTGGTCGGATGCTCGACCCCGGCGGGCACCGCGCAGCCGGAGACATCACCGGTTGAACCCGTGGAGGCCGGCGTACCGGTTGAGGTGGTCGAGGCCCTCCTCAACGACGAGATGACCACCGAGCAGAACGGCCGGATATCCTGGACCACCACCTGGCGGGCCTGCTTCGAGCAGGACGGGGGCGACACGACACGGTTCGAGGCGCAGGCGGTGACGACAGAAGGGTCCGGAACCAGCCTCCGGGAGCTGGACGGGCAATGTCTGGAACTCGACATCGCCAGGGGCGTCAACGACGCGGCTGCCGGGATGCTCGGACGCGACATCCAGCTGGCCGAGGCCTCCACACTGGCCTACCGCGTCCGTGCCGTGCTTGACGACGGCACGGTGACTCCCTGGACCGAGCCGGTACGCGTCGGGGCCACCAAGCCACCCGGATAGCTCCCACCCCACCGTGTACCCGCGCGACACCGTGCACGGCACGATACCGTCCGCTGCGTCGTGAGTTGCCCAGCCGGGAAGGCCCGGGAACCGAGGCCGACCTGTTGGACTTTGATCTGTAGGGGCCGGTGCACGAGTAGCAGGGAGCCGGTTGGTAACGGGTCGCCTGAGATCAGCCTTAGCCCGAGTGGAAGGTGAAGAATCGAGCGTGTCGGAGGGCGCTTCCGTAGCCGTCCAGGGGCATCCTGTCAGGGTCCTGGCAGTTGGGGGATGGTGAATTTTGTTTGCCAGCGAGTCGAATTATTTACACCAGTGCGGTTGGAATCCGTTGATGCTGCGGTTACTGACACCGGTGCTCAGGTCTACGAACGTGGTCATCATTGTGGAAGAGCCAGGCAGAGTCGGGTATTGATCACTATCTCCGTCACGAGGGAAGGTTTCCACGGCCACATATTGACCGTTCGGGGAGACGCAAAAATCACGAATGTCGGTGTCCGGTGAGGCTGGCACGTAGACGAACGAGCTGCCGTCGCGGTCGGTGAGAGCCAGGAGCGGGCGGGACGTTCCATCGGTGCCCCACGCGTAATACAGACGAACGTACTTGCCCTCCCGGTTGAGGACTTCAAGTTTTGCGGGGATGGCATCACCGAGCTCATCATCGGCAGGTAAGTCCAAAGGGGTCACGGTACTGTCGCGCAGATCTATCGATGCGCCTTGGGTCGGGTCAGCAACGACCAGAGAGTTTGTTCCCGGGATAAGGCCCCGCATCTCGACGTGCTGGCCGAGGGGAACTATGTCACCCTCCACAGTCACATCGATCAGATATATGACCTGGTCTGGACCGTGCGCCACCAGCGATGTGGTGTTGGGAAC
Organism: Cryobacterium sp. Y29; assembly: GCF_002929825.1. Classification (GTDB taxonomy): domain Bacteria; phylum Actinomycetota; class Actinomycetes; order Actinomycetales; family Microbacteriaceae; genus Cryobacterium. Next base: position 211,108 of record NZ_PJJN01000030.1, on the reverse strand, counting down.
GAAAACGTAGTCCGTTACCGATAGGGGCCGCTGGTCAACCCCAAAAACTGGTTGTGGCACTGCTGTCTGCGCGTTGACATCGTAGGTATAGAGAATGTCAACCAGATCGTGGTCCCCACTATCTAGCCCGCTAGTTAGCGTGAAGCCGATCAGATTTGTCGTGCGTGATGTTTGAAGATCTTTCAGGACCGTATCGGAGGGCAGCACAATCTCAAGCTCGGTCTCCTCTGTAAGAGAAAACAGTGTGAGGTGATTTCTATTTTCCTGATCTAGCGTGACCACGGCGAGATACCCGGGAAGCACCGCGAATTCCTGTATCCGCTCCGCTGTGAATAGTGCTCGCCCCACGTCGGTACCAAGAAGTGTGTCGCGCCGTATTTTGTCCGGTCGCTTCGTGCCATCATCGGTGATTCTTGAGTCGCGATGCAGGGTGTACAGGTCCACATCGTCGGTGGTGAAGTCATACTCAATGGACGACTGGGCACCTTGGAACAATCCGATTACCGGGTCGATGTTGACCCGGTAATCGGTGTTGTAGTTGAGGGCCTCTTCGAAGGTGATGGTTACGACTGTGCCGTCGACGGCAACGGATACCGGGACCTCCGGGGTCACCGTGATCTGATCCCGATCGATGCTGGATATCGGCTGGTCGGTGTTGAGCAACAATCGTTGCCCCGAGTGATCGATGACACTTCCGAGGTTGATGGCCGCCGATTCCAATCTGGGTCCTCGTGTGGTGTTGAGCAGTGCCAGTGCGCCCGCCAGCACGGCGAGGACGATGACGGTCGTGAGCAACATCCGGGTGAAGTCTCGGCCGGATCGGGTGAAGTCAGTAGACATACGGCTGTTGGGGTTGGTCGACGGCGGCTACAGCTTCAGGAATGATGACTATTCCCTCACTGCTGGCGACGCTGGGATTCGCGGTCAGGCCGCCAGAAACGCCCACCCAACTGTCGAGCGGAAATTCGTCCTGCCATCCCGGCCGGTACACCGGCACTCCCACCGGTTGGGCATCGACCACGCAATGGCTCACGACGAATCGTGCCACGTAGAACACGTTCTCTGGATCATCCTGGTCGGGCGTCACGAATCCGGTGAGCTGGGCTTTTTTTCCCGCGTAAAATTCGACCCCGGCGCCTTGTCGCAGCAGTGAGGCCCAGTCTTTCACAGAGAATTTTGATGCGTCCCCTCCTGTCAACTTTGCCGAAGCTTCCTCGGTCAGCGCTGCGGCGGAACCATTCAAGTCGCGTTGCTCCAGGGTGGTTGTCGTTAGGGTCGTGGGTGGCAAAACCAACAGAGCTACCGCAGAGGCGGCGATCACTACGCTGCTTGCGCCAGCCCAGAAACGCTTGTGCCCGGTTTCGTGTTCGTGCCCTGCGTGTTCGTCACCTGGGGACAGCGCGAATGACACGATAACGACAGCGGCGGCTACGACCGCCATGATGATCGAAAAAGCAAAATACCGGGGATGAATGTAGAGGCCCAATTGACCGGTGATGCCCAGCCACACTGTCGCGACAATTCCGATCAAGCTCAACAGGGCTCCCCGCCATCGAGTGATCAGATGGCTAAGCGACATAGTTCACCGCCAGCCCCAGCGCGGCCGAACAGAGAGCCACAACGCTCGTAATTTGGACTAATGTTCGCGCCGTGAACGTGGTTCGCATCAGAACGAGCATTTTGATGTCGATCATCGGGCCGAAGACCAGGAAAGCGACGATCGCACCCGGAAGGAACGTCGCTCCAAACGACAACACGAAGAACGCGTCCACGTTCGAACAAATCGATACGACGAAGGCCAGCGCCATAAGCGCCAGGACGGACCACACCGGATTGGTGCCCAGGGTAACTAACACGTCACGGGGTATCCCCACTTGGATCGCTCCGGCAATAGCGCAACCAATGAACAACGCCGGCATCATCGCGCTGGTCTCTTTCGTGAAGAGACGAACACTGCGCTGGAGCTTGCCAGCGGCAGCGTGATGCTCCCCTTTGCTGGCGCAGGCCGCTTGGAACTGCGACGTGAGAAGGGCCTCCTGACGGGGGTGACGGCTGTATATCCAACCGATGAGGTTTGCAATTAAAAACCCGCCAGCGATACGACTGACCAGGATTCCGTTCTCCCAGCCGAACGCTTGATACGTCGTGATGATTGTGATCGGGTTGAGAATTGGCGCGGCAAGAAGGAACGTCATCGCCTCGGCTACCGTGAGCCCCTTCATGATGAGGCCGCGGGTGAGCGGTACGTTTCCGCATTCGCAAACAGGCACCAGAACGCCGATCAGCGAAACCGCAAACCGCCGCAATACTCCCCGTCGCGGCAAGTGACGAAGCAAAAAGCCATCCGGAAGCCAAACCTGTACGACGACAGACAAAAATATGCCCAAGAAAACAAACGGCAGCGACTCGATAAGTACGCTCACGGCAAGTGTGACGAAGTCCTTGGCCGAGTCCGACATCCCTGCAGCCACAGACTGAGGTGCCGACATGCGCAGTACAGCAAGGAGAGCTAACACGGCTAACCCAAAGAGCAAGCCCTTCAGTCCGCGACGTTGGTCCCTGACTCTTTCACCACCCCGTTGCGCAGCTTTACGTGGCTCTGCCGCAGCCCCATCGGTCAACAGCACGGAATCTTCTCGCTGAGTACCGATAGTTCTGCTCATTTCGTTTGTGAAGCGCTGTTCCGACCCACGCGCGGCTAGACAGTTCTAGACCCAACAATTCATCCGGGTACAGAAAGAGCATCTCACACACGGTCTCACCACCCGAGCTTGAGACACCCGGCGGCGTTGCTTATTTGATCGTGCCTCAGCACGGAAAGCCCCCGCCTCCGCCACGCAGTATTGTGGACACCAATGCCGTCGCCCTGCACCAGGGCGATGCCCGATCCGAGGAGAACCAGATGTCGGTCGGCCTGCTTGCCGTAGTGGATGACATACTCACCGCCGCCCTCAAGGCGAGTGTGAAGACGGCAGGCGTCGTCATCGACGATGCTGCCGTTACCCCGCAGTACGTTCAGGGGCTGTCGCCGGCGCGCGAGCTTCACGTGGTCTGGCGGATCGCACTGGGCAGCCTGTTCAATAAGTTCATCATCATCATCCCGCTGGCACTACTCCTGTCTGCGTTCGCGCCATGGGTGTTGCCGTGGTTGCTGATCCTTGGCGGCACCTATCTGTGCTTCGAGGGTGCCGAGAAAGTGACTGAATGGTTCGGCTTTCATCATGACGCTGGCGAGACGGAAGCGAGGGATGAGCGCAAGCTCATCTTCGGCGCCATTCGCACCGATCTCATCCTCAGCACAGAGATCATGCTCATCTCGCTGGCAGGCCTGGATCCTGATTTCGAGATCTGGATGACGCTCGGTGCTTTGGTGGTGATCGGCCTCGGCATGACGGTGCTCGTCTACGGCGCAGTCGCTTTGCTGGTGAAAATCGACGACGTCGGACTGACGTTGATGGAGAACTCAGCCCGATGGCTGCGACGCACCGGTGCGCGCATCGTGCGGTCAATGCCCGGTGTGTTTCGGGTGATCGGCATCATCGGGACCGTCGCTATGTTGTGGGTTGGCGGCCACCTGGTTATCTCAAACCTGGCCGACACGTTCTGGCAAGCACCCTACGACGTGCTGCACGCGGCAACCCAAACCGTCGAAACAGCCGGACCCGTCGTCGTCTGGGTCATCGACACCGCCATGTCGGCCGTGTTCGGCCTCATTCTTGGTCTAATCATTGTCGTGATCGTTCTGGGAATATCGCGCCTTCTCAAGCAGAACCGACCAGACGGCAATGTGCCCGGACTGGTCTGACACGCGCCGATTGCGGCGGCGGTCAGTCGCGACGTTACAACTCCACAGCTATTCCCGCATCTCCCTCGGTCTGTCAACGAAGAAGCCCCAGTCGATTGACTGGGGCTTCTTCGTTATGCACTCCGTGGGAGTCAGTGGCTGCTCAGAGCCGGTTCCTCGAACTGGTTGCTCGTGTTGTTTACGCCGCCAGCCTTCAATGCTGCGTCGCCGGCGAAGTACTCCTTGTGGTTGTCACCCAGGTCGGAACCGGACATGTTCTGGTGCTTGACCGTGGCGATTCCCTCACGAATTTCGCGTCGCTGCACGCCCTTGACGTAGGCGAGCATGCCCTGGTCAGCGAAATAGCCCTTGGCCAGATCATCCGTCGAGAGCGCGGCCGTGTGATAGGTCGGCAGAGTGATGAGGTGGTGGAAGATACCAGCCTCCTCCGAGCTGTCGCGCTGGAAGGTACGAATCTTCTCGTCGGCGTTGAGGGCCAGTTCGGTCTCGTCATAGTCGACGCTCATGAGCTTGGCGCGGTCGTAAGCGGAGACGTCCCTGCCCTCGGCGAGGAGTGCGTCGTATGCCTGCTGGCGGAAGTTCAAGGTCCAGTTGAACGACGGGCTGTTGTTGTAGACCAGCTTGGCATTCGGGATGGCCTTGCGAACCTCGTTCATCATGGCCGCGATCTGGCCGATGTGCGGCTTCTCGGTCTCGATCCAGAGCAGGTCGGCGCCGTTCTGCAGTGACGTGATGCTGTCCAGCACGCAGCGCGCCTCGCCGGTTCCGGAACGGAACTGGAAGAGGTTGCTGGCCAGGCGCTTCGGGCGCAGAAGCTTGCCGCCCCGCTTGATGACGACGTCGCCGTTGCCCAGGTCGGCCTCGGTGATCTCGTCGACATCGAGGAACGAGTTGTACTGGTCTCCGAGGTCGCCGGGCTGGTTGGTCACGGCGAGCTTCTGCGTGAGGCCGGCACCGAGCGAGTCGGTGCGGGACACGATGATGCCGTTTTCAATGCCGAGCTCGAGGAACGCATATCGAACGGCGTTGATCTTGGCGATGAAGTCTTCGTGGGGAACGGTGACTTTGCCGTCCTGGTGACCGCACTGCTTCTCGTCCGAGACCTGGTTTTCGATCTGGATCGCGCAGGCGCCAGCCTCGATCATTTTCTTGGCCAGGAGGTAGGTCGCTTCGGGGTTTCCGAAACCGGCGTCGATGTCAGCGATGATCGGCACGACGTGCGTCTCGAAGGCGTCGATCTGATCGGTGAGCGTGGCGATCTTGGCGTCGTCGCCAACGATGCGAGCATTGTCCAGGGCGGTGAAGAGCAGGTCGAGCTCGCGGGCGTCGGCCTGGCGGAGGAACGTGTAGAGCTCTTCAACGAGGGCCGGAACGGCCGTCTTCTCGTGCATGGACTGGTCGGGGAGAGGACCGAACTCGCTACGCAGCGCGGCAACCATCCAACCGGACAGGTACAGGTAGCGCTTGTTGGTGGTCTTGAGGTGCTTCTTGATCGAGATCATCTTCTGTTGGCCGATGAACCCGTGCCAGACGCCGAGCGACTGGGTGTAGATCGAGGAGTCAGCGTCGTACTCCCCCATGTCCTTGCGCATGATGTCTGCGGTGTACTGAGCGATCTCCAGGCCGGTTTTGAACCGGTTCTGGGCACGCATACGGGCAACGGATTCAGGGTTGATAGCGTCCCAGCTGCTTCCGACCTGCTGCTTGAGGGCTTCAACGTCCTCGATGTCTTTCTGGTACACAGTCATGTTATTTCCTTCGACGTCTGAGTTGGGCTGAGCCGGGACAACTGACTCAACTGGCCGGTATCGGCTGCTAAATCCAGATTGGCGCAAGAACAACCGGTCTTCTCAGGAAAAGCGCGCAGAAGAAATAGATTTCTTCTGCAAATAAAAAGTTATGCGTCAGGAATTCACCTATTCCGGCCACAGGCCGGGTACGAGGATGACCAACCGGCATCGTGGGCACCGATGGCAGGATTCGAGACCTTCAGCGGTGTCTACGCCGTCCGCCATCATCTCGGTGCCGCAGGCGGGACACAGGGGGTTCTCGTTCACCGGGTCAGCGATTTCAGGCCGGCACCGCACAACGGCACGACCACCGATTGGGCGGCGAGCAGGCTCGCGGCCACCGCCCAGGTGGGACTGTCGGAGACATACGTCTGGTCGACGGCGGCGCGCACGGCGGCGAACGAGACCGCTGAGGTCGGCTCGACGAAGAGCCCCTCGTCTGCCAGCTCCTGGCGTGCGGCCGCGATCTGCTGGTCGGTGACAGAGATTATGGTGCCGCCGGTGGCGCGCACGGCCCGGAGAAGCTGTTTCCCCCGGGGCGGCGACGTGATGGCGATGCCCTCCGCGATCGTGGCGCCGTTCTGAACGGCCAGGGGGGCGTCGAGTCCCTGCGCCATGGCCTGTTCCAGCGGTGAACACGCGGATGCCTGCACCGCGACGATGCGCGGCATCCGCTCGGCAAGCCCAGCGGCAACCAGCTCGCTGAAGGCGAGGTAACAGCCGAGAACCATCGTTCCGTTGCCCACCGGAACCACCACCGTCTCGGGCAGCGAGCGCGCGCGCTGCTCCCAGATCTCGTAGCCATAGGTTTTCACGCCGTGCAGAAAGTACGGGTGGTAGACGTGGCTCGCGTACAGCACGCCGTCTTGCCCCGCCGCCAGCAGCGCCGCCGCGGAGGTGTCTGCTCGCGAACCGGGCACCAGCTCAACCGTCGCGCCGTGCGCGCGCATTTGCGCGAGTTTGCCAGGCGAGGTGGATTCGGGAACGTATACCGTGCAGCCGATCCCGGCCCGCCCGAAATAGGCGGCCATCGCCGTGCCGGCGTTTCCGCTGCTGTCGACCATGGCCCGTGTGACGCCCAACCGTTTGGCGAGGGTTGCGAGCACGACCGCGCCGCGGTCTTTGAACGACAGCGTCGGCAACAAAAAGTCAAGCTTGAACTGCACGTGAGGGAACGCGCGGGAGGGCACAAGGGGCGAGAACCCCTCCCCCAGGGTAACCGTGGGATCCACCGCGATGGGTAGGACTTCGGTGTAGCGCCAGAGTGAGGGGCTGCGGCCGGGCAGAGCCGCGGCATCCATCGTCAGCACGAAATCGACCACGTCGAGGAGACCGCCGCAGCTGCACCTCCAGACCAGGCTCGCCACCGGATAGATTGCGGCGCACTCGGAGCAGACAAGGTCAGGTAAAGCGGGCATCGCTTCAGACTAACTGGCCCCGCCATCAACTACCCGTGGTGAACTTCCAGGTGCTCATCGAGACGGGGTTGCCAGCCAGGTCACGCACCATCGTGGTGCCGCCAGTAACCGTGACGGTGAAACTGGTCCTGGCTGCGAGCGTGGAACTAGGGTTCAGGATCCACTTGTTGGTCGTACCGCCGCGTGAGACAACGCCGGCGATCTGTACGCCGGTCACGGTATTCTTCAGCGTGAAAGTGGATGCGGCAACTCCGGCCATCCCCGCACTGAACGTCGCCGAGACGCTCGCGGTACGACTAACGCCCGTGGCCCCGCTGGAGGGGGTACGGGTGGTGATCGTGGGCGCCGGCCGGGTCGTGAAGCTCCACCCCGTCGACACCAGCGGATTGCCCGCCCCGTCGCGGATCGCGGTAGCTCCCCCGGTGAGGCTGACAACGTATTTCGTGTCGGGGGCGAGACTCGCGCTCGGGTTGAGAGTGGCAATTCGCGTCGCCGCGTCATAGCTGACCGCGGCAGAGACAGTCGAACCGGCAGCGTTTTTCAGCCGCATCGTGGTCGGCGAGACCCCCTGCACGGCTTCGCTGTATGTTTCCGTCACATTGGCGGTCTGCGCGACCCGGGTGGCCAGGCTCACCGGCGATTTCACCGCGACCAGGGGAGGCATCGTATCGGTTCCTCCGATTGTTCCGGTCACGATGAGATCGTCGAATTTGGCGGCGTCGTTCTTGCTGCCGAAGCCGACTCGGCCGGAAGAGAAGGTCGCGTCGGCAGTTGCCGCGAGGAGGGTGGTGCCACGAACGACGCGAATGGCCGCACCCTGCCGTTCGATGCGAATCGAGTAGAAGGTGTTTGCCGTGATCGTGGGGGTGAAGTCAGCGATCTGGGCGGCAACACCGCGCGAAACGCGAAACAGACCGTCGCTGGCGGTATCTTGTCCCTCACTGAAGTTCGCGAAGTAACAGTTGAGCGCATCGCGGTAATCGAAGACGATCGAGAAATCGTTCCACGGTGACGTTGAGGCCACGGTCAGGCCGGCGGCCATGACCGATAAATCCCTGGACATCACTGTTTTCTGCAGAGCGAGGTTAGCGTTTGGCACGGCAGCTGTCGACGGGGCTGTGAGCGAATACCGGCCCGACGCCACAGCCCACGTGCCGCCGCGAATCTCCGTGAAGTTCGCGGCCGACGAGGTAAATGTTTCGCGAATGGCCGCGACTTTCGGGACCACGGTGGTGGGGGCTGAAACCTCGGCACTGGATCCGGACGAATTCTCTGCGGATACGGACACTCTGTAGGGCGTCCCGTTAGTGAGACCGTTGATGGTTGCAGTTCGTTCGCTTCCATCGCCGGCCCACAGCCATTGGTCACCGGAAGGCGCAGTGACAACCACGTGGTAGAGATCCACCACCGGTGCCCTGGCAGCAGCCCCGGCCCATCCGACAAACAGTCGGGCATCGCCGGCTATCGCCGTGACGGCGGTCGGCGGGGTGGGTTTGATCACTGACACGATCGGGCTCAAAAATCCGCTGTTAGCGGTGTTCCAGTGGGTGGCGAGATAGTTCGACGCGGGCGGCGTGCCCGGGTAGCAGTAGTCCTCGCTATGACAGTCGACGGCCGAGGCGAGCCCCGCACAGGTGAAGGTCAGCCGGCCGCCGAGGGCAAAATAGGGCCCTCCGTCGTCGTAACACATGAGGTTGATCTCGTCGTAGCAGTGGCCGCCCTTGGTGGAGTGCGGCGCCGAATCTTGCACGGCACCAATATTGTGACCAATCTCGTGGGCGATCACGGGCATGTCCAGGTAGGCCGACATGGAATAGCGCGGCCGTGAATCGTTATTGGCGTTGGCGGCGGCACTCGGCTGATCGTCGCCCGTCAGCTCGCCCTGACCGCCGTACGGGTAGACATCCTGAATCTGGTCGATGTAGGTGATGTACAAGCGGTCGTTCGCGAGGTAATTCACCGGGCCCAGGCCCCGCTCGGCCCGTAGCTGCACAGGGTGGTTTTGGCAACCGTGATCTTCAGGCGGGCGCAGAGTTAGGCCAGGTCGGGGGTGGTCCGCACGATGCGCGCGGTTGAGGCGGGAACGCTGGAAGCATCAGCGCCATCGGTCGGCAACAGCGTAAACGAGGCGGCGATAGTAACGAGCACGGCGAGCGCGCCGAGTGCTCGGCGAATGATGCGGGATAGCTTTGGAGCACGAACGAACCTCATTCTCAGGTCCTTCCGTGCTGACCACGACGAGTTCGTCACAGTAATGCGGTTCAGCCGACCCGACAAGGCCCCGGCGCGCCCTGTCACAGTAAGGAGTGCAGCCAATCCAACACGACCGCGCAGGCGCCCAGAATGGCGATGCGCACGTCTAAGGCCGCCGCCACACCTTCCGCCTCTGGTGTGTTTTGCAGCAGCCAGGTAGCGCGCGCGGGTAGGCGGCATCGCACTGATTCCGACCACCTGCGGGTAGAGAACGGGGTCACGATGTCCGCAACGCTGAAACCCCACGGCAGAACGAAGGCCAGGTCGTCATCGACGAGGCCCTCCGCTCCGGCGGAAGAAGCGAGGCCGACATCACTTTCGGTCGATCCGCCGCAACTTGCCCTCCCGGAAGCCAACAGACGGATGCCCCGTACGGCGGTCGCCGCCATGGCTCGACCGCACCCGCCCAGAACGAGTCGATCATACGCTGGAGTGTGAGCGTCGAAGCTGTCGGGCTCTCCCAGCCTGAGTCCGTCGATCAGAACGTGCGAAAGAATTGTGTGACCAGATTAGGACACTCGGGCACCGCATTCGTATTCCACGGGCAACTTAACCACGATTCAGGAAGGAGAGGATCGCGCCCCGCTGCACCAAATCAAACCGAAGCTCGTCCGATTTAGGTCGAGCCGATAAGGTCGGAGGTAGAAAATCACGAATCGGGGGAACTATGGAATTTGCAGAACTAATAGGGGCATTGGCTCTCAAAGTACGAAACCAGCGCGGAGCAATTCAGACTGAAGAAGCTACCAAAAACGCTTTTATCATGCCGTTCATCTCGACCATCTTGGGCTATGACGTTTTCAATCCGTTGGAAGTCGTCCCCGAATTCACCGCCGATGTCGGCGTGAAAAAGGGGGAAAAGGTCGACTACGCGATTATGCGCGACGGCGAAGTCCAGATCCTCGTCGAATGTAAGAAGTCCACGGAAGCGTTGAAGATTGAACACGCCTCACAATTGTTCCGCTACTTCGCAGTCACCAATGCGCGTATCGCCGTTCTCACAAATGGCGAGATTTACCAGTTTTACACGGACTTAGACGCGCCCAACCGTATGGATGAAAAGCCGTTTTTGGTTCTGGATTTGATGGACATCGACGAAACGCTGATTCCGGAACTGAGGAAACTGACCAAGGACGTCTTTGACCTCGACTCCATCATTAACTCAGCAGAAGAGCTCAAGTACATCGGTCAGATAAAGCGCACTATCGCGGCTCAGTTTACGGAGCCTGAAGACGACTGGATTCGATTTTTCACGACACGAGTTTACGACGGTGCTTTTACGCAAAAGATCCGTGAGCAATTTACGTCCTTGGTGGCAAAATCGACAAAGCAGTTCCTGAACGATCAGGTTAACGACCGATTGAAAACAGCGCTGGGCGGTTCGAATTTTTCGGGTGCAGCGCCAGAAGTGCGCGGCGAAGTCATTAACAGCCACGACATAGTTGAGATCGATCTCGCCCGAGACACCGAGATCGAGACGACTCTTGAAGAACTAGAGGGGTATCAAATCGTCAAAGCGATTGCCTGCAGCGAAGTAAAGCCACAGCGAGTGATGCATAGAGATTCAAAATCCTATTTCGCAGTGCTTCTCGATGACAACAATCGCAAGCCGGTGGCGCGACTTCATTTTAATGGGCGGAAGCAGAAGTACCTTGGAGTCTTCGACGCCGACAAGGTCGAGACTCGCCACCCTATCGACACCCTTGACGAGATATACCTCTTCGCGCAGGACATTCGCGAAACGATTAAGAGCTACCAGAACTAAACAATTTGACGCCATGCTAGACGCCCTAGGGTGAGAACCATGATGATTCACCGATACTGGCGCATCCTGCTTGTCGCGCCGGTAATCGGGTTTCTGCTGGGGGCAGGTGTGTTCGGGGTGATAGCCCTGGGCGGTAATCCCTTCACGCGAACCGGCCAGAGCGCCGGAGATGTCGTGCGGGCGATTCTGAACTACGGCGCCGTCGGTCTGGTGGTGAGCGGCGCCGCGCTGATCGGCGGCTTCGTTCTGGTCGGCTGCCTCGACCGGCACCTCACGAAATCATCGGGCACTCGCACGGCACTGGCCGCTCTCGGTGCGGCCGGCGGCGTGCTGATTCTGGAGATCGTGTTGGCGATCGTGCCGGAGACGGTTGGAAACAGCGGTTGGTCCTACCTGCTGGTCATTATCAGCCTGGTCGTCGCCAGCGTGGCGGGCAGCGTCGCCGCGATTCTGGTTCACTGGGCCGAGCGACGCGAGCGCACCCGGCCAGATCGCGTCGCGCATCCGCTACCCAGTGCCTGGGTGGACTTCTAGACCGTAGGGTGGGCACATGGTTATTCGGCGCTATTGGCGCATCGCGGTGTTTGCACCGTTCGTGGGGTTTCTGCTCGCGGCCGGCGTGGCGGTCGTTATGACCGACGCCGGTAGTGGAGAAACCGAATTTCGGTTCTGGTTCGTCGTGCGTTCCATGGCGAACTACGGCGTGATTGGCTTCGTTATCGGGGCGGTCGCACTGTTGGGCGGGCTCGCCGCAATAGCGATTGCCGATCGGCACCTGACGAAATCGCGGCGCCTGCGCGTCACAGTGGCCGCATTCGGCGCGATGGGCGGTGTGGTGTTGCTGTCCGTGACCATCGCGGCTGTGCTATCGGTGATGGACGACGGACTGTATGCCGGCATCACCATTGCGTTCGGCCTGGCGTTCGGTGCGGCGGCCAGCGTCGTGGCGGCCGTCATGGTGCTCTATGCGGAAAGGCTAAGCCGCTAAGCCGCAGCAAACCGCTTCTGGGAACGCGCCTTGGCCTTTTTCGCCTCGATCTCCCGGTTTTTGGGCGGTGCGGCGCTCACGAGGTCTTCGAGCAGGTGCTGGGAGATATGAGTGATCTCGTGCACCGCGCGGTCGAAGGCTTCTTCATTGGCCTTCGACGGGTGCGCCGACCCGCTGATCTTGCGCACGTATTGCAGCGCGGCCGCGTGAACTTCATCGTCGGTCGCGGCGGGTTCAAAGTTACTCAAGACGTGAATGTTTCGGCACATGCCTTCAGGGTAATCACGGCGTGCGCACCCTTCAAGACCCGGGCGTAAGATGCCCCTGCTTCGCAGGCTTCGACAGGAAACGTCCATGCCAGCAACCTTGGTCGACCTGATCGCGCGGCTGCGCGATGCCGGTTGTGTCTTCGCCGAGGAGGAGGCCCAGCTGCTGCTCTCGGTCGAGCCGTCGTCGGCCGAGTTCAACGCCATGGTCGACCATCGCGTCGCCGGATTTGTTATCAAAGGAGATACCCATGACAGTCCCCCACACCGCACGCCCCATTCGCGCCGCCCGCGGCACTGAATTGACCGCGAAAAGTTGGCAGACCGAGGGACCGCTGCGCATGCTCATGAACAACCTCGACCCGGACGTTGCCGAGCGCCCCGACGACCTCGTGGTCTACGGCGGCACGGGCAAGGCCGCCCGCAATTGGGAATGCTTCGACGCGATCGTGCGCACCCTCAAAACGCTGGAAAAAGACGAAACCCTGCTCGTCCAGTCGGGCAAACCGGTCGGCGTCTTTCGCACCCACGAGTGGGCGCCGCGCGTACTCATCGCCAACTCCAATCTCGTCGGCGACTGGGCTACCTGGCCCGAGTTTCGCCGCCTCGAGCACCTCGGGCTGACCATGTACGGGCAGATGACCGCCGGATCCTGGATCTATATCGGCACCCAGGGCATCCTGCAGGGCACCTACGAGACCTTTGGTGCCGTCGCTACCAAAAAATTCAACGGCACCCTGGCCGGCACACTGACCCTGACCGGCGGGGCCGGAGGCATGGGCGGCGCACAGCCGCTCGCCGTCACCATGAATGACGGTGTCGTGCTCATCGTCGACGTCGACCCGGCCCGACTGCAACGCCGCGTCGACCACGGCTATCTCGACGAGATGACCAACGATATCGACGAGGCAATCGCCCGGGTGCTCGCAGCCAGGACCGAACGCCGGGCGCTGTCGGTGGGCCTGGTCGGCAATGCCGCGACCGTATTCACGGAGCTGCTGGCCCGCCGGGTACCCATTGACATCGTCACCGACCAGACCAGCGCGCACGACCCGCTCTCCTATCTGCCCGAGGGCGTCACGGTCGACCAATGGCACAGCTACGCGGACGAGAAACCGGACGAGTTCACCACGCGTGCTCGCGCCACGATGGCCAAGCAGGTGCAGGCCATGGTCGAATTTCAGGATGCCGGCGCTGAGGTCTTCGACTACGGCAACTCCATTCGCGCCGAGGCGCAGCTCGGCGGCTGCGAGCGAGCTTTCGAGTTTCCCGGGTTTGTGCCCGCCTACATTCGTCCGCTGTTCGCCGAGGGTAAAGGTCCGTTCCGCTGGGTGGCGCTCTCGGGCGACCCGGCCGATATCCTGGCCACCGACAGAGCCATTCTCAAACTGTTTCCCAACAACGCCGGCCTGCACCGCTGGATCACCAAAGCCCAGGAGAAGGTGGCGTTCGAAGGCCTGCCGGCGCGCATTTGCTGGCTCGGTTACCAGGAACGACATCGCGCTGGGCTGAAGTTCAACGAGATGGTCGCCTCCGGTGAACTCAGCGCGCCGATCGTGATCGGCCGCGACCACCTCGACTCCGGCTCGGTCGCCTCGCCCTATCGCGAAACGGAAGATATGCAGGACGGCTCCGACGCGATCGCCGACTGGCCGCTGTTGAACGCACTGCTGAACACCGCTTCCGGCGCGACCTGGGTATCCATTCACCACGGCGGTGGCGTGGGAATGGGCCGCAGCATCCATGCCGGGCAGGTCATCGTCGCCGACGGCACCGCGCTGGCCGCCGAGAAGATCGAGCGGGTGCTCACCAACGACCCGGGTACCGGGGTCATGCGTCACGTCGATGCTGGCTATCAGCGGGCCGAAGAGGTGGCCCGCGAGCGCGGCCTGCGCGTGCCCATGTGGGAAGAGTAAAAATGCCCCAGCAACCTGCTGAACAAAACGGATGCTCCACCAGCTTCACCGAGGAATTCGCCGCAGCCGCGGACCGCGTGGCCGGAATCGACGCCCTCGAACAACGCGTGCGGGATCTGCGGTGACCGCGTTCTGGTGCGAATCGTTGCTGATCGACGGGGTCCACGTCGCAGGGGTGCGGCTCGAAATCGACCCGGCCGGTCGCATCACGCGCGTTCAGGCTGAGCCTGCGAAGGCGGCGGATATCCGCTTGCGAACGGTTCTGCCGGGGTTCGGCAATGCCCACTCGCACGCATTTCATCGGGCCTTGCGGGGCCAGACCCACGGGGATGGCGGTGATTTCTGGCTCTGGCGCGAGCGGATGTACCGGGTCGCCGCCCAGCTCGACCCGTCGAACTACCAGGCGCTGGCTACCGCTGTGTTCGCGGAGATGCTCGTGAGCGGTTACACGACCGTCGGGGAGTTCCACTACGTGCATCACCGCGCGGACGGGGCACCGTACGAACCAGCGCACGCTATGGAACTGGCGCTTGCGGCGGCGGCGCGGGCCGTGGGCATCCGTTTGGTGCTACTCGACACGCTCTATTTGACGGGCGGCATCGGTCGGGAGCTGGCGCCGGAGCAACGCGCGTTCAGCGACGGAAGTGCCGCCGGGTGGCTGGCCCGCTGGCAGTCCCTGCGCGCGCAGCTCGGGGGCGACGGCCTGGTGACTCTCGGGGCGGCTCTGCACTCGGTGCGGGCCGTCACGCCCGACGCGATGCGGGAGGTGCTCGCAGGGCTGCCACGAGAGGTAGCCCTGCATATCCATCTCTCGGAGCAGCCGCAGGAGAACAAGGACTGCCTGGCCGCCTACGGCCTGACCCCGACCGGCCTGCTCGAGTCGGTCGGGGCACTCGCGCCGCGCCTGAGTGTCGTGCACGCTACGCACCTCAGCGACACCGACCGGGTCCTGCTCGGTGACGCCGGGGTGACCGTGGTGATGTGCCCGACCACCGAGGCCGACCTCGGCGACGGCGTCGGCCCGGCGCACGCTCTGGCCACGGCCGGTTCGCCGATTGCGCTCGGCTCTGATCAGAACGCGGTCATCGACCCGTTCCTGGAGATGCGCGGTTTGGAAATGGGTGAAAGACTCGTCTCGCAGCAGCGCGGACGTTTCACCCCCGCCGCTTTGTTGGCAGCCGCATCGACCGCTGGCTATGCCGCCCTCGGACTCGGACGCCACCGGTTGCAACCGGGTGATCTATGCGATCTCGTCGAGATCAGCACGACCGGGGTGCGCACGGTCGGCTCCCTCGCCGGGCAGCTGCCGCTGACCGCCACGGCCTCCGATGTTCTGCGCGTTTTCGTGGGCGGACGACTGGTAGCCGAGTGTGGCCAACTGATCGGCGGTGAGCGGCCGGCAGCACTGATGACCGACGCGCTCGTTAGGGCCTGTAAATCGACAACACGCGTAGTTCAGGGTTGATCTGACTGAACCGGCGGTGTTCAATCTTGTTCCACTTGGAGGTGCCCGGTGGGAAGCGGCAGACGGTGATCGTGATGCCTTTGGGGTAGATCGTGTCGTCGACACTGGCTGTGACGGTTAGGCCTGTACGGGTAGTGGTACCGGCAATGAGGTTGACGATGACTTCGTGGCTGGTTAGCGGCTGGCCGGCTGCTAGGTGCTCTTCGGCCGCGGCGTTGATGTGGGCGAACTGGGCCTCCCGCCCCGGGTGACGGCCACGCTCGATGGTCTTGGCGTTGCCCTGCAGGCTGAAACTCTCCTCCCGCAGCAGGCCCGCCACGGTCGGCGCGGACACCCGGTGACCCTGCTCGGCCAGCTCGTCGGCCAGGTGGCGCAGACTCTTCGATCTCCACGGCAACCGGATTCACGCCGCGAAGGAGGAACCGTCAGGAGATCTCAAGAGTCGACGCCACCAGCGCCCTAGGGCAGTCCCGTGGCGGCCTTGCGCATTGTGCGCCTGTCGACCTTGGTGGCTTGTTGACGTGCGACAGCGGGGAGCTCGATCGAGCACTACTGCCACACCACCCGGGAGCAGGGTCTCGACTCCCTGATGACGATTTCTAACTCAAGGTTTTCTCAAGGTCGGCCGAGCAAAGTTGTCCCGTGGATCTCCACACCCGTGACCAAGCCACTCCGCCCTGATTTGTTCCAGCTCAGAGGTTCGGCTTGACCTCAGCACACCATCAATGCCGTTACAGGGAGACCGATGAACATTTCTATGAGAGCTCGCGTCGGCATGGGGGTGGTGCTCGCTTATGGCGGCACGGCCTGGCTCCACGGGCTTCACGCAGCCTCTGCCCAGCAAGATTGGAGTTGGGGCACCTCAGCGTTGCACTTTCTTCGGGACGGGACATTGTCGCTTTTGCTAGTGGTCCCGGCCGTCCTGGTCGTGTTCGCGATGATCGCTCGCCTGCGGCCGGCATCTCGGATGATCTCCTTGGCTCGCGCCACGGTCGCGGTCGTCGGTGTCAGCACGGCTGTGTTCATGTCAGGTGCGATCGGCCACACGCTGATCTTCCCCTCCGAGCATGCCTCCACCGCCCAGGCGGTTGCCTCAGCTGTCGCACCGGCTGCCCAGGCAGCTCCTGGCGCTAGTGTCGCACTTGGTGCTGTCCCGCCCCCTGGCGCGCCAGGTGCCCCAGTCGCTGCCGCGACCAAGCCCGGGTTCCACCCGCACCAGCCCTCGGCGGCGTGGTTGGCCAAGACGGGACAAGCCAATGGCTCCGCCAAAGTCGCTGCCGACCCGCACACTGCGCACAACGGCGCTGCTGAGGCCCCGACCGCTGCCGCCGCCGCCGCCGCTGCCGACCCGCACGATGCGCACAACGGCGCAGCCTCTTCCGCTGGTACTCCTGGCGCAGCGGTAGCCGAATCGGCCACGGGCGGCCACATGGAGGCGACCTCGGGTGCTGCACTCTTCGAGCACGGAGCCATCGAGGCCGCTCGCGTGTTCCCGGTGCTTCTGCTCCTCGCCCTGGCAGGCCTCGTCCTGGGCATGCGCCGAAGCGATGACGTGACCGGTGGGTATGCCCCGAAGCCGGTACGGCGTACCCGGTCTGTCGTGACCCCGACGCCGGCACGGCGTGCCCGGTCTGTCGTGGCCCCGACGCCACGCCGCTCTCGCCTGGTTATCGCCGTGGCGGCGGGCGGTGTCGTCGTGATGACGACTTCCGCTCTGCTGGGTTCCTCTTCGGCGACAGCTATCATTGGCGATCCGATCACTTCGGCCAACGGGGTCTGCCCGGCCGGTGCCCGCGCTGTTGAGTACGACCTGGCCGCCTTCCAGGTGACCATCCCTCTCAACGGCTGGGGCGACAAGCTGCCCAACGGCCTGATGTATGCCCTCAAGAACGCCGACGCACGGGTGAACAAGGAAAAAATCCTTGCCAACCCCAACCTCACCCAGCCGCTCGTCGTGCGCGCCAACGTCGGTGACTGCGTGTCCGTCAAGGTACGCAACGACATCGCGGGCCGGCGAATCGGCCTGTCCACCCAGGGCCTCGTTCAAGCGGACGTGAAGACTTCCGACGGCGCGCGGGTGGGCCTAAACCCGGACACGACCATCTCCACGGGCACCGAGCGCACCTACACCTGGTACGCCGACCGGGAGGGCGAGGCGCCGCTGTACGACAACGCCAACCTCGACCCGAACGACCCGAAGCACACCTCCGTGCAGAACGGCCTGTACGGCGCGGTCGTCGTGCACCCGAAGGACTCGACCTGGCACAATCAGATCACCGGGGCCAACCTGCTCATGGGCGGGCGCGCCGTCGAGTCCCAGCTGTTCGCCGACATCCGGGCAGGCGCGGCCTCGACCCGTTCGGCCGTCATGATCTTCCTCGACGAGAACGAGGACGTCCTGGACCGGGACGGGAAGCAACCGACCTTCCCGACGACCGGGCTGAAGGACTCGAGCTTCGGCATCAACTACCGCTCGGAGCCGCTGCGCAACCGGCTGCGGGCCATCCTCGAGCACCGTGGGACCGTCACTCCGGAGAACCCGGGTGGCGTCGCCAAGACCATCACGCTCCCCAACGGCAAGACCTATGCCCCAAGTGACAACTTCTGCAACGGCTACGTACCCGAGCTCGGCAAGGTCGTCGACGACCCCGGCGCCAAGTGCATGGGCGAGGAGTCCCACCTGCAGTCGTGGGTCTTCGGCGACGAGGGCAAGCTGACCCGAACCGTCGACGGCGTGAAGGTGACCGATTCGGACAACCTGATCCCGAAGGGGTACGTCGGTGACCCGCTGAAGTTCCACGTCGTCCACCCGGGCGCCAAGGAAACCCACCCCTGGCACCAGCACACCCAGCGCTGGAACGCCGACCCGAATAACCCGAAGTCACCGCTCAACGACGTCCAGTCGTTTGGCCCACATGAGGCTCGGGAGCTGAAGATCGAGGGAGGTGCCGGCGGCACCCAGGGCACGGTCGGTGACACGATCTTCCACTGCCACCTCTACCCGCACTTCGCCCAGGGTTTCTGGGGCCACCTGCGGATCTTCGACAAGTTGCGCGACGGCACGGCACAGTATGCCGACGGCACACCTTTGGAGGCACTGCAGGAGCTGCCGAACCGGGCAGGCGCCACGGCGGCCCCGACCGCAGCACAGCCCGGTTTCCCACTGTTCGTCAAGGGTGACGTCGGCCAGCGTGCCTACCGTCCGCCGAACGCGGTGGTCAAAGACACCTTCGCTGCTATCCGTCGCCCCGGCGACGCCCCCCGTGGCCCGACGGCACTTGAGGCCGCAGGGATGCCTGCTCTTGACCCGGACAAGCCCGGCAACGGCTACATCGACCCGTGCCCGGCAACTGCACCAACACGGGTCTACCGGCCACACGTGATCGACACCCCGATCACCTACAACTCCGCGGGTTGGAAGGACAGGCAGGGAAGGGTCTACGCGGAGGAATCCGATGCGGTCGCTGTGCGGACAGGACAGAAGGCACCCGAGCCGTACACCATCCGGTCCAGGGTTGGTGAGTGCGTTCAGCTGTTCACCACCAATGACCTGCACCTCGACGAGAATCCCAACGTCCCCCTCGACCACGTGAACCGCCTCGACGGTGACTATATGTCCGCCGAGGAGACATCCGAGGTCTCGACACACGTGCACCTGGTCAAGTTCGACCAGGTTGCCTCCGACGGCACCAGCGTGGGTTGGAACTACAGCTCCTCGGCGATGCCTGGCCAGACCTACGGCTATCGGTGGTTCGTGGACACAGCCTTGCGGACGACCTTCTTCCACGACCACCAGTACGCCAACCTGCACCAGCAGAAGGGCCTCTATGCCGCGATGAACGTCGAGCCCGCTGACGCCACGTGGCACGATCCGAAGACTGGTGCTGCGACGAACGGGGTCGGCCCCATGGCCGATATCCGCTCAGCCAGCGGCCCGGACTTCCGGGAGATGACCATCTTCTACTCCGACCGAACGCCCATGTGGAAGGACAACGGCACTGGTCCACCGATCAACCCACCTTCGGCACCGGACAACTACGGCCAGGACCAGGGCGGCTACTCGATCAACTACAAGAACGCCCCGTTCCAGATCCGGACGAAACCTGGGGTTCACGGCGCTAAGGGCGACCCCGCGTACACCTACTCATCCGCGGTCAACGGCGATCCCGATACGCCGCTCCTGAGGGCGTACTCGAAGGACCCTGTGGTCATCCGCAACGTGGCTGGCTCCCACGAGGAGATGCACGAGTTCAACCTTCACGGTCACCGTTGGCTGAATGAGCCGGACAATCCCCTGTCTCGGACGGTTGACACCCAGACCCTCTCGCTCGCGGAGTACTTCAACTACGAGCTGCAGGGCTCGCAGGTAGTCAAGACCAACCCCGGTGCTGCAGCAACAGTCGCCAGAGCCTCGAACAGCGTCGCCAACGGCACCCCGTCGATCCTGCAGGACGGCGCCGGTTCCCCCGGTGACTACCTGTATGGCTCCCCGTTGCTTGAGGACCAGTGGATGGGGATGTGGGGTCTGTTCCGGGTTCCCAAGAACGCGGTCTCCGATCTCCAGCCGCTGCCCGACCGGCCAGCTCCTGGAAGTGGCGACGCGTGGCCAGCCCTTAAACCCGGTGACGCGCTCAAGGTTGCCCCAACAGGATCGCTGGGTTCGGTCACCCCGTGCCCGACAGGGTCAAGGGCGGTCGCCGTCAACGTGTCGGCCATCGCCAAGGACATCGTGTACAACGCGAAGTCAGGTGACCACGACCCGTACGGCACGATGTTCGTGCGGAGCGAGGACGTGACTAAGGTTCGCTCGGGTGCCATGAAGACCGAGCCCCTGGTGATCCGAGCGAATGTGGGTGACTGCGTCACGGTGACGCTCAAGAACGAGCTGCCGCGGACGCCCGCAGCGCACACCGGTGACCTACCGTTGCCTGCGGACGTGACGAACTTCCCACGTTCCAACCGGGTGTCCATGCACCCGAACCTGTTGACCTACAATGTCATTGACTCCGACGGGGCGACGGTCGGGTACAACTACGACCAGACCGTGGCGCCAGGAATTACGACAAAGTACACGTGGTACGTCCATGCCGCGGTCGAGGACGGCGCAGCGAACCTGCTCGACTTCGCTGACCGGCGTGGGAGTCGCCACCACGGGTCCTACGGGGCGCTGTTGATCGAGCCAAAGGGCTCGACATACGTCAACCCCAACTCCGGGGTTGCGATCACCTCGGGCGCACAGGCCAACGTCACCTACACCGACGCCGCCGGCGTCAAACGCAGCTTCCGCGAGGCTGTGCTCAACTGGGTCGACGGTCTGATCCTGCGAGACAAGGCCGGGGCCATCCTCCCCTACCCAGCGGAGGGCGAACCCAGCGACCAGGGGCACCGGGGTATCAACTACACGACCGAGCGTTTCGCCCCTCGCCTGGCGAAGGACCCAGAGGTGGCCAACGTCATGTCGTCGGTGGTGCACGGCGACCCGGCCACACCGCTCGTGCGGGCCTATGTCGGAGACGAGACGCACCTGCGGCTCGTATCGGGTGGTGACCGCGACCGGCCACACACCTTCAGCCTGAACGGGCACGGCTGGCGCTACCAGCCAAGCGACCCGAACGCGATGATCAAGACAGCTGAAGGCGGTCTGCTCACAGGCAACGCCTTCAACTTCAACCTGCTCGGTGGGGCCGGTGGACGCCAGAAGCTTCCCGGGGACTACCTCTACCGGGACGGCGGTCTGGAGAACCAGGTCAACCAGGGCCTGTGGGGCATCTTCAGGGTGGAGGGCTCGCCCAAGGCAGACCTGAAGCCTCTCCAGTAGTCCATCCATTGTGAGAACAGCGTGAGAACGTGAGCCGGCGGCACCTCGGGTGCCACCGGCTCACGCGCGTTGCTGGGCGCGCTGGACCCAGCAGTGCCACCGGCTCACGCGCGTTGCTGGGCGCGCTGGACCCAGCAGTGCCGCCGAGTGGGGCCCGTGGGCCGGATATCCTGAACCTCGTGTCCTCAGAGAGCGCGCCGCATCCCACGCACCCAGAAGACAACGCGGCGAACTTCGCCGCCAACAACTCTTCGACCTCCACGGAAACCGACAGAGCACAACCGTGGCGCCCAAAACGGCATACGTCTAGGTTATGTACTTACGAGCCCTTAGGGTCGAAAGATGTCTGTGGCCGAGCCTGACGGTACCGAGCTAGTGACGGGAATCGGTGAGCTGACCACCCACGACGAATCGGGCGAACGCCGCCGCGACGCCGCCCTCGTGATCGGTGCGGGTCGCATTCTCTGGATCGGCGCCGCGGCGAAGGCTCCCGCGGCCGATCGTCGAACGGATGTCGACGGACGCGCGGTTCTGCCTGGCTGGGTCGACACGCACACCCATCTCGTGTTCGGTGGGGACCGTTCGGCGGAGTTCGAGGCCCGCATGGCCGGCCACCCCTATGCCGCGGGCGGCATCAACACAACCGTCGCCGCCACACGGGCCGCGACCGAGGAACAGCTCGTGGCAACGGCACAGCGTTTGCGCCACGAGGCCGAAGTGCAGGGCACCACCTTTCTCGAAACAAAGACCGGATACGGGCTCGATGTCGACAGCGAAACACGTTCGGCGCGCGCTGCCGCCCAGGTGGCCGATGTCGTAACCTTTCTCGGCGCCCACATCGTGCCCGTCGGGATAGACCGTCGCAATTACCTCGACCTCGTGACCGGGCCGATGCTCACTGCCGTGCGACCTTATGTGCAGTTCATCGACGCGTTCTGCGAGCAGGGCGCGTTCGACGTGGAGGAAACCCGAGAGGTGCTGCTGGCCGGCCGGGCCGCCGGCCTGGGAATCCGTGTGCACGGCAATCAGCTCGGCTCCAGCGGTGGCGTGCAACTCGCCGCCGAGCTGGGCGCGGCGAGCGTCGACCACTGCAACTACCTGGAGCCGGCCGACATCGACGCGTTGGCCGCGGGAACGACGGTGGCCACCCTGCTGCCGGCCTGCGACCTGTCAACGCGGCAGCCGTTTCCGCCGGCCCGCCGACTGCTCGACGCCGGCGTGACCATCGCCTTGGCGACCAACTGCAATCCGGGGACCTCCTACACAACGTCGATGCCGTTTTGCGTGGCGACGGCCGTGCTGCAAATGGGCCTGACCGTGGGCGAGGCCGTCTGGGCGGCGACTCGCGGTGCGGCCCGGTCGCTCAGCCAAGACCAGGGAGCGGATACCGTCGGCTCCCTGCAGGTCGGCGGCCGCGCCGACCTGCAGGTTCTGAACGCTCCCTCGATTTCGCACCTGGCCTACCGCCCCGGGGTTCCCCTGACCGGCGCCGTCTGGAGGCACGGGCTACGCCGTGGTTCCTGAGCACGGCATCCCTCGCGCGCCCGCGCGCAAACTACGCTGGGGGGATGACCTCTGGCCCGAGCACACCTCCCCTGGCACACAAGAAGCCGCAGAATCGCGAACACCACGGCGACGTCTATATCGACGACTACGAGTGGTTGCGTAACAAGGCCAGCCCCGAGGTCATCGCCCACCTCGAAGCGGAGAACAGCTACACAAATGCCCGCACCGCCCACCAGGAACCGCTCCGGCAGCAGATTTTCAACGAGATCAAAAACCGCACCCAGGAGACCGACCTGAGTGTTCCGGTGCGCCGGGGAAACTACTGGTACTACACCCGCACGGTCGAGGGCCAGGAGTACGGCATTCACTGTCGCGCGCCGATCAGCAGCCCGAGCGACTGGGCCGCTCCCCTCATCAGCGGCAGCGACCAGACTGGCCTGACCGGCGAGCAGATCCTGCTCGATGACAACGTCGAAGCCGAAGGCCACGAGTTCTTTTCCCTCGGTAGCTTCGACCTCAGCGACGACGGCACCCAACTGCTCTACGCCGTCGATGTCGAGGGCGACGAACGCTATACGATCCGGGTACGCGTCATCGCGACCGGCGAGAACCTGCCAGACACTATCCCGAACACGAGCGCCGGCGCCCTGTTCGACCCGAGTGGACGCTACCTCTTTTACACCACCGTCGACGACGCCTGGCGCCCCGACACCGTCTGGCGGCACGAAATCGGCGCCGCACGAACCACTGACACCAGCATCTTTCACGAACCCGATGAACGGTTCTGGGTCGGCGTCGGCATCACTCGCAGCCGCAAATTCCTCATGATCGAGGCCGGCTCGAGCGTCACCACCGAATCCTGGTTGCTCGATGCGAGCGACCCCACCGGTGACTTCACCGTGGTCTGGCCCCGCCACGACCACACCGAATACGATGTTGAGCACGCCATCGTCAACGGTGAAGACCGCCTGCTGATCGTGCATAACGGCGGCGGCGCGGTCAATTTCGAGCTGGTCAGCGTCGCAGTAGAAGATCCGCGGGGCACCCAGCGGATGCTGCTGCCGCATGACCCACAGATCCGCCTCGAAAGCGTCGACGCGTTCGCTGACTTTCTGGTCGTGGAGTACCGCCGGGACGGCCTCACCCGGATCGCCATCGATCGGCACGACGAGAGCGGACTGACCGAGCTCGACTTCGACGAGCCGTTGTTCGCCGTCGGCGCGGCCGGCAACCCGGAGTGGACGCAGCCGACCATTCGATTCGGCTTCACGAGCTTCGTCACCCCGTCAACGGTGTACGACCTCGTCGTGGCTACCGGCGAGCGCCGCTTGCTCAAGCAGCAGCCGGTGCTCGGCGGTTATGACCCCACGCTGTACGAACAGCGCCGTGAGTGGGCGACCGCCGAAGACGGCACCCGGGTACCCATTTCGCTGGTCTACCGCCGCGACCTCGTCCTGCCCGGCACCCCGGCGCCGACACTGCTCTACGGCTATGGATCGTACGAGCACAGCATCGACCCCGGATTCGGTATTGCCCGGCTCAGCCTGCTCGACCGCGGCATGATCTTCGCCATCGCGCACGTGCGCGGCGGCGGCGAACTCGGCCGAACCTGGTACGAAACCGGCAAGACCCTGACCAAGCGCAACACCTTCACCGACTTCGTGAGTTGCGCCCGGCACATCATCGACTCGGGCTTCACGACTCCCGACCAACTGGTCGCCGAGGGCGGCAGCGCCGGCGGGCTGCTCATGGGCGCCGTGGCGAACCTCGCGCCCGAGCTGTTCGCCGGCATCCTCGCCGAGGTTCCATTCGTCGACGCCCTCACCTCGATTCTCGACCCCTCACTGCCGCTTACCGTGATCGAGTGGGACGAGTGGGGCGATCCCCTGCACGATGCCGAGGTGTACGCCTACATGAAGTCGTACTCTCCGGTCGAGAACGTGCGCGCCGTCGCCTACCCGCATATCCTCGCCGTGACCAGCCTGAACGATACCCGCGTTCTCTACGTCGAGCCGGCAAAATGGGTGGCTAAGCTCCGGGAAGTCGGAGCGGATGCCCTCCTCAAGACCGAAATGTCGGCCGGCCACGGCGGCGTTTCCGGTCGCTACAGCGCGTGGCGTGAGCGCGCGTTCAACTACGCCTGGGTGCTGGGCACCGCCGGTCTGAATCCGTCAGAGAGCGACAGCTAGGGGAATGTCGAACGGCCCAGACCTGACCCCCGCGTGGAAGCGGCTGGTGCAGGCGCCCGAGCCGCCGGCATCCGCTCTGCCGCGAATCGGTAATTTCGGGCAACCGCGTGCACTGGCTACCGGACCGAAAGTGGCGATGGGGCTGCAGTTCGAGCTGCGCGAGCAGACTCCGCGCACGAATGACCGGTGGCGTGGGCCGACGGCCAAGCCGGTGAAAACGCTCGAGCCCGGCCACGGCGAGTTTCGGCTCGGCGTGCGGCCGGTTATCTCGAATGCGAAGGGTAACTGGGTGCGCAGCAATGTCACCTGGAGCCACCTCACCTTTCAGCTGAACCGGTTCAACCTCGACCCCGAACATCACCGCTGGATCTCGCAGTTCGCCGCCCTCTACAGGGCCGTGCGCGAGGTGTACACGAGCCAGGAGACCGACTGGATCTACCTCGACAATTTCACCAGCCCGCTGCTCTGGCCGTTGCTGCGTGAGGCCGAACAGCTCGGCATCGGCTTCGTCGGCGCCAAGAAAGGCGTCGGTGTGCGGGTCGGTTCGCTCGCCGAGATCAGCCTCGACGCCTCCCGAACGGATGCTGTCGGCCCCCTGGTTCTGCAAGCCCGCCTGCACATCGACGGGGAGAACCACCCCCTCGAGGCTGCCGGAATCATCGCCGGCCATGGCATCTACAGTGTGCGGTTCGGCATACCGACCGTGTTCACGCTTGCACCGACCGCTGGCCCGCTGAATCGCGAGCAGCGTCACCTGGTCGGGCGCGTCGAGGCGGCGATGGTCCCCGCAGAGGATACGGCCGAGTTTCTGGGCTCCGTCTATCCGGCGCTGCAACGCACGGTCCTGGTCACCAGCACGGACGCCTCGGTGCGCTTTCCCGAGGTGCTGCCCGACGACTTTGAGCGCACCGAAGTGCCGCACTTGGTGATCACGACGGTGGAGACCGACCAGCGCGACTGGTTCGACCTCGGCGTGATCGTCACCGTCGGCGCGATCACGGTGCCATTCGGCCCACTGTTCACGGCGCTTGCGAAGGGCCAGACGCGCCTGAAACTGGTCGACAACAGCTATCTCTCCCTGCAGAGCCCCGAGTTCGAGCAGCTGCACGAACTCATCAACGAAGCCCGCGCACTGCAGGAGTGGGAGACCGGCCTGCGCATCAGCCGCTACCAGACCAGTTTATGGAGCGATTTCGAGGATCTCGCCGACGAGACAGTGCCGGCAATCTCGTGGCGGGCAGCCGCCGCCGGGCTCAAAAATCTGGCCGGCATCGACCCGACTTCGCTTCCGAGCGGCGTACGCGCCACCCTGCGCCCCTACCAGCAGGAGGGGTTCGCCTGGCTCGCATTTCTCTGGAAGCACCGGCTGGGCGGGGTACTCGCCGATGACATGGGCCTCGGTAAAACACTTCAGACCCTGGCGCTGCTGGTGCACGCGAGCGCCTCTGGGCCGGGGCCGTTCCTGGTCGTGGCACCGACATCCGTTGTGGCGAACTGGCAGAACGAGGCGACTCGGTTCACGCCCGGGCTGCGGGTGCGCACTCTCACGGCGACGGAGGTAAAAAGCCGCACGCTCATAGCGGATGCCGCCACCGACGTCGACGTACTCATCACGTCGTACGCGTTGTTCCGTCTCGATTTCGACGCGTACCAGGCGGTGGCCTGGGCTGGCCTCATTCTCGATGAGGCGCAATTCGTGAAGAACCGCACGAGCCGTGCCTATGCCTGCGCTAAGGAGCTGAACACGCCGTTCAAACTGGCCATCACGGGAACTCCGCTGGAGAACAACCTGATGGATCTGTGGTCGCTGTTCAGTATTGTCGCGCCGGGCCTGTTTGCCTCATCGCGCAAATTCATCGAGGACTACGTACGGCCGGTAACCCGGGGTGAGAACCCCGAGCGACTCGCGAAGCTGCGGCGGCGCATCCGCCCGCTGATTTTGCGCCGGACCAAGGACGTCGTTGCCCGTGACCTGCCGCCCAAGCAGGAGCAGGAGCTGCAGATCGCGCTGAACCCGGCGCACCAGAAGCTCTACGACACGTTTCTGCAGCGCGAACGGCAGAAGCTCTACGGTTTGATCGAGGAACTCGACAAGAACCGGTTCATCATTTTTCGCTCGCTCACCCTGCTGCGCCTGCTGAGCCTCGACGCCTCCCTCGTCGACAAGAAGTATGCGGGCGTGCGTTCGAGTAAGCTGGATGCCCTGTTCGAACAGCTCGACGATGTCATCAGCGAGGGACACCGGGCTCTTGTCTTCAGCCAGTTCACGTTATTTTTGAAGCTCGCCGCCGCCCGGCTCGACGCGCAGGGTGTTCCGTATTGCTACCTCGACGGGTCGACGTTGCGGCGCAGCGAGGTGATCGACCGGTTTAAAAGCGGTGCGGCGCCGGTGTTCCTGATCAGTCTCAAGGCCGGCGGCTTCGGTCTCAACCTCACCGAAGCCGACTACGTCTTCCTGCTCGACCCGTGGTGGAACCCGCAAACCGAGGCGCAGGCCATCGACCGCACCCACCGCATCGGCCAGACCCGCAACGTGATGGTCTACCGCCTCGTCGCGACCGGCACTATCGAGGAGAAGGTCGTGGCACTCCAGAAGCAAAAATCGCAGCTGTTCAACGCTGTGCTCGACGATGATGCCATGTTCAGCACCGCGCTGACCGCCGATGACATTCGCGGTCTCCTCGAGCCGTGATCAGACCGCGCTCGACGCCGCCCACAGGTTGATGCCGTTATCGACGGCGTGCTCGTCGATGGCTGCCAGTTCCTCGGCGCTGAAGTCGAGGTTGTGCAGCGCCCCCACGTTGGCCTCGAGCTGGGCGACCGACGATGCCCCGATAAGCGCGCTGGTCACCTCTGAATTGCGCAGCACCCAGGCCAATGCCAGCTGGGCGAGTGACTGACCACGTCCGGAGGCGATCTCGGTCAGGGCGCGGATACGGGTCAGCGCCTCCGCGCTCACCATGGACTTGTTCGCCGAGCCGTCCCGGGCGACCCGGGAGTCTGCCGGAATACCACTGAGGTAACGGTCGGTGAGCAGCCCTTGGGCCAGCGGCGAAAACGCGATACAGCCGACGCCGATGTCGTCGAACGTATCGAGCAGGTCGTCCTCGACCCAGCGATTGAACATCGAGTAGGAAGGCTGATGAATCAACAGCGGGGTGCCGAGGTCGGCCAGAATCGCGGCTGCTTCTCGGGTGCGTGCGGGCGAGTACGACGAGATTCCGGCGTAGAGGGCGCGGCCACTCGTGACGGCGGTGTGCAGTGCGCCCATGGTCTCTTCGAGCGGGGTATCGGGGTCGGCACGGTGCGAGTAGAAGATATCGACGTAGTCAACGCCCATGCGCGAGAGCGACTGGTCGAGGCTCGACAGTAAGTATTTACGGCTGCCGAAGTTGCCATACGGGCCCGGCCACATGTCGTAGCCGGCCTTGGTCGAGAGCACGAGTTCGTCGCGGTGGGCGCTGAAATCTTCGCGGTACAGCCGGCCGAAGTTCGTTTCGGCCGACCCAGGGGGCGGACCGTAGTTGTTGGCCAGGTCGAAGTGGGTGATGCCCAGGTCGAAGGCCCGGCGAAGAATAGCTCGTTGTGTGGCAAGCGGCTTGTCATCGCCGAAATTCTGCCACAGACCGAGCGAAATGGCGGGAAGCTTGAGGCCGCTGCGCCCGACACGACGGTAGGGCATGGACTCATAACGGGATTCATTCGCGAGAAAGGTCATTTGATCATGATGGCACTTTTCTCTTCCACACCGACGCTACCCCAGGAGAAACCTGGAGTATGCGTCAGCAAGCTCAGTGCGCGGATTTCACCTCGGAACGCTTGCGCGGTTTGCGGTTCTCCGCGCTGACCATCCAGGAATACTGCTCGAGCTTCTCGATGAAAGCGTGAAGAAGATCGGCACTGGTGGGATCTTCCTCGTCGACCTCATTGTGCACCTTGCGCATGTTGGCGACCGTGGCGTCGAGCCGTTCGGTGATGAGGTTGACCGTCTCGGCCGTGTCGACTTCGCCGTCGGGAAACTTCGGCAGGTTGGTGGCCTTGGTGACCGTCTCGCTGCGACCGTCAGGCATCGCGTCGAGTGCGCGCATGCGTTCGGCGACCTGGTCGGAGAATTCACGCACATCGACGATGATCTCATCGAGTTGCAGGTGCAGGTCGCGGAAGTTCTTTCCAACGACGCTCCAGTGCGCTTGTTTGCCCTGCACGTGCAATTCGATCAGGTCGACCAGAACGGACTGCAGGTTGTTGCTGAGTGTCTCGGAGGCGTGCATGGTGTCCTTTCAATCAGGGAGAATTCGCCTCAAGGCTATATCACGACCGTGTGATCTGGGCCGCAATGCAATCACCCGACCGAGGGCCGCAAACCCGACGTGCAGCCCCCGGCACGCGGGATTATCGCGGGCGCGGCGTTGGGCACGCTCTGATCTCGTCAGGTGTCCTTGGGGGCGCGTGGCGGGCGCGGCTTGCTGTATTTCTTGTGCGCGGTCTGCGGGGCGGTACCAAGGAGGCGTGCGATATCGGCCCAGGAACAGCCGCCGTCGCGCATGGCGTTGACCGCCGCGGTGACTCGCAGGTTGACGTCGACGCGATCGCGCACCGCGCGTTCCAACTCTCGCTCCAGGGCTCGGTAGGGCCGGGCAATATGCGGGGCGGTTTCGTCTGTCGGTAGTGGCGGTGGTTCAGCCGTACCCTCATCGGCCTGGTCGTGACTGTCGGGGGCAACACTAGTCATCGGCAACCTTTCCACTGATGAAATGTAGGCCCAGCGTGATGGTGCGTCAACCATTTACCGCAAACATTTTGACGTCTGCGCAGTCGGTCTTGTATGCGTTCCCTCGAACGTGCGTGCGCTATGGCAGAATCGGGGGCATGGCACTCGAGGGACGTCCCGGCGCGGTCGTTTCCGTCAGCCGCGATGACGCGCACCGCTTCAGCAAGCCGGTGGTCACAAGCATCCGTTTGCTGGCTGGAATCGGGGTCGACGGCGATTCTCACGCGGGCGCCACGGTGCAGCACCGCTACGCCAAAAAACGTAATCCCACGGCGCCCAACCTCTGCCAGGTGCACTTCATGGCCGCAGAGTTGTTCGACGACCTCGTACCCACCGGGTATACGGTCGCACCGGGCGAGCTGGGCGAAAACGTGACGACCATCGGAATTGATCTGATGACGCTGCCGCTCGGAACCCGACTGCACCTCGGCAGCGAGGCCGTGGTCTCGATCACCGGCGTGCGCAGCCCCTGCTCGCTCATCAACGGCTACCAGAAAGGCCTGATGAAGCAGCTCATCAAAACGGATGCCGCCGGCTCAGTTCAACGCCGCGGCGGAATCATGGGCGTCGTGGTGACCGGCGGCATCGTGCACCCGGGCGACCGGATCCGGGTGGAGCTGCCCATCGGGGAGCATCTCCCGCTCGGGGTCGTCTAGGTCTGGATTCACGATCAGGCCAGATCAGGGGACTACTCTCCGGATCCGGCCCGACGACCAAGCCTTACTGGGGATCAGCGGAGGTGTGGAACCACGGCGGGTAGACCGCGACCTTGGGCTTATACGAGCTGGCCTTCAGGATTCCGCGCACAGTTTCGCGCACATTGTCGTTGCAGACGCCGATGAGCGTGATCAGGTCCATCGGCACGGCGTCGGGAACGAGTAGCTCGGCTTCGAGAATCATCGCGCCGTCTGCTTCGGCGCGAAGGGTCTGCAGCATACGTTCGGCAGTGGCCGGCGTGGCGCCGAACCGGGTCAGCGCGCCGGCGGCATCACCGTTGGTGACGGCGATCACGCTCGCAACGAACGGAACCGCCTCCTCGGCGGCGTCAGCATCCTGGGCGGTCAGATCCTGGGCGGAGTCTACCTGGGCCTTGGCTACCGGGGCCTTGGCCGAGATAATTTCAGCTGCGGCACGCGCCGCCATCCCCTCGTTGATCTTCTTGACCGTGCTCACGAGCATGACGAAGTCGAAGGCCTCAGAGCCGTGGGCATCGCGCGCCAGGCGCGGGTCAGCGGCTTCGGCGCGCACGCTCTCCCAGACGCTCGCGTTCGGCGACAGAAAGAAGGGAACGTACTCAGCTACACTGCGACCGTCGCCGGAGACGCGGGCAGCCCGGCGCAGGTCGCGAGTGGCCGGTGCGGAGATGTCGACGGTGGGCCGCGCGGTGAGGGCGTCGTTGGCGAGTAGGCGTCCGTCCTGCAGAATGGCGCCGAGATTGCTGATGTGCGTGAGGTGGTACACACGCTGCTCGTCGACGTTGTCGGTCGAGACCTTCTCAGCTCGCACCGGGCGAGGTGCGCCAGCGACGCGAACCGGGCGAGCCGTGCGTGTGGCGGGCATAGCTGCCGTCGGAAGTGGGTCGCGCAGCGAGGACAGCTTCGGTGCGCGGGTCTTTTTCACCGGAGTGAGGGGTTCAGTAACAACTTTGGGAAAGCACAGAGCGCACAATTGGCCCTCGAGTCCATGGATGCATTCGTCGTCCAAGAGGGAAAAACCTTTCGTTACGCGGCTCGCGCCACTCGGAAAAGCCGAACGCACATACCGCCCATTAACGTTACGTTCATTTGGGTGGCAGCGCTGACCGTTCTTTAGTTTTTCGGCAACTCGAACCGAACAATGAGACCGTCGTCAGTGCAGTCAATGCGCAGATGATCGAGCCCGGGCACGACGAGGTCGGCCTCGAGTTCGCCCGCTGGATAGGTTCCGGCGACTCCGATCGTGGTGCAGCCAGCGGCGCGGCCGGCCTGCAACCCGGCGGGCGCATCCTCGATCACCAGACACCGGCGTGGGTCGACGCCGAGCCGCGCGGCTCCCTCCAGAAACGGTTCAGGGAACGGTTTGCCGCGCGGGGTGTCATCGATGGTCACGATCACGCTCGGTGCCACCAAAGCGGATGCCGCCAGCCGTGCGACCGCCAGTGGCCGCGCGCAGGACGTGACGATCGCCCGTCGACTCTCCGGCAGGCTGTTCAGGAGTGCTGCGGCGCCGGGCAACACGGTGATGTCCTGGGTGTCAGCGGTTTCGAGGGCGAGAATGCGGTCGATTGCCTCGTCGACGCGGGCGGCCGGCACGAGTTCTGCGATGATGTCGCGCGCCGGGCGACCGTGGGCGGTTTCGTCCTTGGCCACGCCCCATTCCCGGCTCCACACGGCCCACGAACGGTCGACCGCCGGCGTGGAATCGATGAGGGTGCCGTCCATGTCGAACAGTACGGCGTCGAAGGTGCGCCCCTGCAAAACGTTCTCGGTGGCAAAACTGAGGTCGGGCATCCGTTGTCCTTTCGTCGCGCCGGCTACCTGCCGATGTGTCAACGGTAGGCCACCCAGCATCACCGACGCCATTCGGTGCGGCCCGGGCCGGTATCGTGGATAGCAACAACCGAACTGGGAGACCTTGACGTGTGGACGACCGTTCTGGTGATTGTGGCCGTGCTGGTGGGGTCGAGCATGCAGCGCATCACGGGCATGGGCTTCGCCCTGGTAGCGGCGCCTTTTCTGGTTTTATTGCTCGGGCCGGTTGACGGCGTCATCGTGGTCAACGTGTGCGGGGTGCTCACGGCGAGCATCATCTTGACGCGAGTATTTCGGCAGGTGGACTGGCGGCGCTACATAGTTCTGGCGCTCTGCGCCGTCGTCGGCATCGTGCCCGGCTCCTACGTTTTGCAGTTCATTCCGTTATCCTGGCTCGAAATTTCGATCGGCGTACTCGTGGCAGCCGGTCTGACCATATCGGTGAATCTCGGCCGGGTCGTTGTGCGCGACCGACTCGGTTTTCGCGTGATGGCCGGCATGACCAGCGGGTTCATGAACACGACGGCCGGCGTCGGCGGTCCGGCGGTGAGCATTTACGCGATTGCCACTGCATGGCCGCAGCGGTCCTTCGCCGCGACCATGCAACCGTACTTTCTCACGATCGGGCTGGCGTCCCTGGCCTCAAAATTCGCCCTGGGATCGGCCGACCTGCCCCAGTTGCCCGTGCCGGTCTGGGTGCTCATCGGATGCGCCTGCATCGTGGGACTCATCATCGGTGACCGGCTGGCCATTGTGGTCGAGCCGCACGTAGCCCGCCGCCTGCTCGTAATCGTTGCCTATCTCGGGTCGTTCGCAACCATCGCGCGCGGAATAATCGAGCTGCTCGTCTAAGGCGTGCGGCGGTTTGGCCACTACCTCAGATGGTGAAGTCGGCGCGCTCGATGGACACCGACTCGGAGGCGGCCGGGTTGGCAAGGTGATGTGCGGCATCCGTCTGCATCCTAGGTTCGTCGGAATAGGTAGCCGTTACCAGAATGGGCATGTGATCTGAGGTGCCCTGCGGGAGGGTCTCGACATTGGAAATTATCAAGCCCATCGAGGTCGCCAGGTCGAAGTGTCCGCGAAAGAACTTATAACGGGTGTACGTGCGCGTATCGCTGAGCGTGAGATCGTAGCCGGACTGGTTCACCTTATTACCGAGCTTGCCCTGGAAGATGGGATAGTTATAGTCGCCGACCATGAGGGTCGGCAGGCCGGGGCCCAGAACGCTCAACTCTTCGTGGGCGCTGCGAATCTGGTTGCGGCGCAGAGAATTGAGCGCGGTCAGCGGCGCTGCGTGAAACGATGCCACGACGAACTCCCGCTGCGCGACATTATCAATCAGGCGAGTGGCGATCAGGCGCTCGTGCGCGGGCGCGGCGACACGGTCGTGCAGCGACTTCTTGAGCGCGAAGGTCTGCGTCCTGATCGCCGTGAAGCGGTCCCTGCGATAGTAGATGGCCAGGCCGAGGCGATTGCGATGAGTCGAATCGGCTAGATGGAGGTTTCCGACCTCGGCCGGCAGATCGATGGTGTTGCATTCCTGCAGGCAGAGAATGTTGGGACTGTACCGTTCGGCCAGGGCGACGAGTTCGCCGCTGGCACGGTTCTTGCGGAGGTTGTAACTAATGACCCTCATGGCACCCGTCTCAGACTCAATGGCTAGACCTCCAGCCTACGACTCTCACCGGGGTCGAAATTGAACATCCGGGGTCAGTTCACACATGCGCAGGTGGCATCCAGCCTGCCGACTTTTTCGGACCGAAGGGTCGACGCCGAGGCGTTCCCGGTCGGGGCTGCCCGGCGCACGAAACATAGACTTGGTCGGCCGCGTTCCTGCGGCACACGCGAGGGAGCCGCATGACCCAGAACGACATCGTTCTTATTCGCCACGGGCAGACCGAGTGGAGCATCTCCGGTCAGCACACCGGGCGCACCGACATTCCACTGACCGACTTCGGGCGCCGTCAAGGGGATGCTCTCGGCGAGATGCTGGACGGTCGACACTTCGATCGGGTCTACTCGAGCCCGCTGGTGCGTGCCTGGGAAACCATGGAACGGGCCGGTTACGGCGCGCAGGGCGTGGCCACCGACGACGTACTGGAATGGGATTACGGGGTGTACGAGGGACGCCGAACCGCGGACATCCGCTCGGAAATTCCGGGCTGGACCGTGTGGGGTGATCCTATTGTGGGTGGTGAATCCGTGGAGGAAGTGGGCGCACGGGCCGATCTCGCCATCGACGCCTGCCTCGCAGCCGAGGGCCGGGTGGCCATTTTCGCCCATGGACACTTTCTGCGCATTATGACCGCGCGCTGGATGGGCCTGCCCGCCGTCGCGGGCAAGAGCCTGAGCCTCGGCACCGCAACCGTGTCAACGCTCGGTTGGGAGCGCGAGAACCGCGTGTTGCAGATGTGGAACGACTCCTCGCACCTGAGCTCGATGGACCCTATCGTCTAGTCGTACGGCGAACGAAGCACGGCAAACGGCCGTACTACCCCTAGTCTGGGGTTAGACAGATTCTATTCGTTGGAATCATTGTCGTGGGGGCGCACGAACGTATGTGCGTATTGCGCCCGGAGGGCACGACAGTTGGGGCTTGGGGGCGTCACCTACTCGCGAGCCCGGTCAACGGGAGAAGCCCGGTGTGCAGCACCGGCGGCCATATCAGCACGTGGCCCTGCCTCGACCCGCATCGTGCGGGTCTTTGGAGAGGGAAAAAAATATGAGTTCGTTCACACAGCTTTCATCGTCGCGCAAGCGACTTCTCGGCGCCCTCCTGGTCGTCGGCATCATCGGAGTGGGCAGCATCGGAGTCGGCGGAGCCGTCGCATCCGAGCCCGCACCGCGCGCCGTGGTCGACCTTGGAGAGGCCGGCACCTTTGCTATCCTCTCGAAGTCCGGCATCACGGATGTCTACACATCCGCGATCAGCGGAAACGTCGGAGCGAGCCCCATCACGGGAGCCGCTATTCACGTCACCTGCCCGGAGGTGACCAATGGCACGATTTACAGCGTGGACGCCGAGGGCCCCTCCTGCATCGTGACCGATGCCACGTACCTCACCGAGGCCGTCAGCGACCTCGAGATCGCCTACACCGATGCCGCCGGGCGCACCACTCCGGACTTCATCAACCTGGGCGCCGGCGAAATCGGTGGCCTGACCCTCACCCAGGGCCTCTACAAGTGGGGCACCAACGTGAACATCTCCACCGACGTCACCCTCACCGGCACCGCGGATGACGTCTTCATCTTTCAGATCTCCCAGGACCTGGAACAGGCTTCAGCTCAGAACGTCATTCTCGCCGGCGGCGTGCAGGCGAAGAACGTGTTCTGGCAGGTTGCCGGATCCGTCGCCATCGGCACGACCGCGCACTTCGAAGGCACCATCCTCAGCCAGACGATGATCGCCATGAAGACTGGAGCGACCATCAACGGACGCCTCCTGGCCCAGACGGCCGTCACGCTGCAGAGCAACACGGTCACCGCGCCCGTCGAGTAGCTTCGCAAAATATGCACACGGGCGCGGCCGACTTCGTGTCGCCCGCGCCCGCGTGCGACACCGCACGAACGTCGAGGTCAGTGCACCGGCACCCAGGTTCCTTTGACTCGCTCGGTGATCAGCGACGCCCGCAACTCGGCGACGACCCGCAAATCTGCCACGACGTGGGCGCCGATCTGCAGTGCCGACGCCGAGTCATCCGCCGTGAAACGCACGATGACCCGGGCTGCACCGGCGACGATCGTCAGATCGGATGCTTCCACCGTGGTGAATTCGGCGGCCGCAGCCGCCGCCCGGGGCACGACCGAAGCAGGCATGGTTCCCGGGTGCAGGGATTCGATACTCATGGTGACGCGATAAGAAGGCATGGATTCAGGGTACGGGTACTGCTTTACTGAACGAGTCCTCAACCCCTCACATTCGGAGCCCCATGACGTTCACTGCCACGATCATCGCCCAGGTTCAGCGCACCAAGCCCGATGCCCTCGCGGCCATCGCTACCGCCCTCGGTACGAACGTCGAGAACCCGGCTGGAGCGCACGCTTTCATCGCGCTGCCCGACGGCGGCCGGATTGACGTGGAGATTCCCAAGTTCGGCGAAAGCCTGCCCCTGACCATCGACGTGGTGGACGTGCGCGGCCAGGCCGAAGCGCGGGCATCCGCTCAGAACATTCTGGATCTGCTCGAGCAATCCACCGGCTGGCAGGTCGACCACCTGCACGACTAAAGTACACGCCCATCCACGACGCTCAGGTGCGCCGCTTACACTCGGAGATATGACTGAATCGACTGCCACCGCGTCGCGCATCACGATGTATGGAGCGCAGTGGTGCAGCGATTGCCGTCGTTCCAAGTCGCTGCTCGACCGCCTCGAGGTGGACTACGACTACGTCGATCTGCTCCTCGTCGAGGACGGCGCCGACCGCGCCCGCGCCATTAGCGGGCGCACCAACATTCCCGTTATCGTGTTTCCCGACGACACGCACCTGGTCGAGCCGAGCGACGCCGAGGTGCGCACCAGGCTCACCCAACTCGGCTACACAGTCTGACCCAGCCTCACCCCGTGCTACTGTCAGAAATCGCAGGCACTAACGGGGGTCGCATCATGCACGCAACTATCACGACTTCGACGCGGCACATTCCCATTTCGCTCTGGATCAGCGCGGCACTGTTCGTCATCTACTGCGTGCCAGGCGTCGCAGTGTGCTCGTCTGTGCGCGATGACCCGCTCAACGTTCTTGTGCTGCTTTCGGTTTCTCCACTCATGTTCGTCGGCATGGTCATCTCGGTGGTCGATATTGTGCGCACTCGTAATCGCGGCGGCATCAATCGACCGTACGCGCGGCTGCAATGGGTCGGCCTCGGACTCATGGTCTTAGCGATGCCACTTTGGATGGCCGCCGCCATTGTGATTGCCTCCCTGCCCTAGCCGTACCCGGCGCTCTCTCGGGCAGAGGTTACTGGCATTTTTGGCGGCGAGTTCTCCTACCGTTAATGCAGAACTCTTGATGTTTTGACACCTTTACGCGTAGCGTTTGAGTGTTACCCCAGACCCCGGTAGCGGTTTTGACCGCATCGAGTCAGGGGTTTTGATGTTTCACACGTACCTACATCCGATCAGCAGGTTGTCCGGCGAGGCATGGACCTCCGTTGGAATAGCTCTTCCGCCGATGACTGTGACCATCACTCCGGTCGTCGAATTCGATCAGCAATCATCGTCTCGCGTGCCGCCAGCGCACGGCCCCCCACTCGGCAGCGGCACGATTACCTCGACCCCGCTCGAGGACTGGCTCGACAATCTCCCGGCGCGCGGCTGGGATGCCTGAGCGCCGGTGTCAGGACCGCCGGGGCGCCAACCAGCAGCGTTAGCCACGCTGAGTCGCACCCGCCGTCACCGGATGCTCAGCGGCGCACGATGGAACGCAGCAGGCGTACGGCGACCGAAAGCGACGCCATGTCGTCTTGCGCGAGCGAATTGACCTCGTCAAACACGCTACGGGCCCGGCCGAGCTGTTCGGCGTTCAGTTCTTCCCAAGCGAGGAGGCGCTCGTCGGCAGTTCCGGCATGTGTTTCGTCGAGCACGGACCGCGTCATGTCTGCGACGGTCGAGTAGAGGTCGTCGCGGAGAGCTGCGCGGGCGAGGGCCTGCCAGCGGTCCTTGCGCGGCAGCTTGGTGATGCGCTCGAGCAGATTGTCGACGCCGAAACGGTTGTAGATCGTGTAATAGATTTCGGCGACCCGGGTGACCTGCACGTTCGCCCTGGCCGCGATCATGGCCACATCAAGCAGAGCGTACGCTTCGAACAATTCCGACCAGCGGCGACCGAGGTCGTCCGGCAGACCCCACTCCCTGGCCTTCTGTTCCTGCGTTTCGAGGCGCCCGCGATCGGCACCCTGCAGGTAGTCGCCGAGGTGCGCGCGCACGAGCGCGATCTGCGGCTTGTACGCGACAATGACCGCGCCGACGGGCATGCTGGTGCCCTGATTGACCTGCCAACGCACGGCACGGTCGAGCAGACGGCGAATGTCCAGGTGGATCGACGTCCATTTCTTGGTCGGGAACGACGATGGCAACGCGTTGAGTTCGTCGACCATCGAGTCGAGGTCGAAAACCTCGCGCAGAGCCACGAAAGCACGCGCGATCGTCGCCGAGTTAGCCGAGGTCTCCTCCATCGCACGGAAAGCAAAGGTGATGCCGCCGAGATTGATCATGTCGTTCGCGACGATCGTCGCGATAATCTCCCGGCGAAGCGGATGCGTGTCCAGCTCAGCATCGAAACGTTCGGACAGGTGCTTCGGGAAGTATCCGCGCAGCGTACGACCGAACCACGGGTCATCAGCCAGGTCGCTGCCCCGCAGCGCGGTAGCCAGCTCGATCTTGGCGTAGGCGGCCAGCACGCTCAGCTCGGGGCTGGTCAGTCCCTGCCCGCGGTCCAGACGCTCCCGCAGCGTTGCTGTCGTCGGTAAAGCCTCCAGCTCGCGCTGCAGATCTCCCGATTCTTCAAGCCAGTTCATGAGGCGCTCGTAGCTCGGGCTCCAGTTGTTCACGAGCATGCGGTCGTTGAGCAGCAGAATATTCTGGTCGACGTTGTCCACCAGCACCAGCCGCCCGACCTCGTCGGTCATCTCGGCGAGGAACCCGGCCCGCTCGGCCGGGTCGAGTTTGCCGGCTGCGACCATTCGGTCCACGAAGATCTTGATGTTGACTTCGTGGTCGGAGCAGTCCACCCCGGCCGAGTTGTCGATCGCGTCGGTGTTGAGGATGACTCCGGCAAGCGCGGCTTCGATGCGGCCGAGTTGAGTGAACCCGAGGTTGCCGCCCTCCCCGACGACCTTGACCCGCAGGTCCCTGCCGTCGACCCGAATGCCGTCGTTGGCTTTATCGCCAACCTGCGCAGCCGATTCATTGCTCGCTTTGACGTAGGTGCCGATGCCGCCGTTGTAGAGCAGGTCAGCGGGCGCCAGCAAAATCGCCCGCAGCAATTCCGGCGGGCTCAGCTGGCTGGTCCCCTCTGGCAGCCCGAGCACGACCTGCACCTCAGCCGAGATGGGAACGACCTTGGCCTGGCGAGGGAAGACGCCACCACCGGCGCTGATCAGATCGGTCCCGTAGTCGGCCCAGGATGAGCGCGGCAGCTCGAACAACCGGGTGCGTTCTGTGAAAGAGAGCGCCGGATCGGGGTTGGGGTCGAGAAAAATGTGCCGGTGATCGAAAGCCGCGACGAGTTTGGTGTGCTTGGACAGCAGCATGCCATTGCCGAACACGTCACCGGACATATCGCCGACACCGACGACGGTGAAGTCTTCGGTTTGAGTGTCAACACCGAGTTCGCTGAAGTGGCGCTTGACCGACTCCCACGCTCCCTTGGCGGTGATGCCCATCTCCTTGTGGTCGTAGCCGACCGAACCACCGGAGGCGAAAGCGTCGCCGAGCCAGAAACCATACTCGGCGGCCAGCCCATTGGCGATGTCGGAGAAGGATGCCGTGCCCTTGTCAGCGGCGACGACAAGATAGCTGTCGTCGTCGTCATGCCGCACCACCCGGTGCGGTGCAACGACGTGTTCGCCATCGACGTCGGCCACCAGGTTGTCGGTCAGGTCGAGCAGTCCACGAATGAAGGTCTTGTAGCTATCAATACCCTCGGCCATCCAGGCCGCACGGTCACGACCGGGGTCGGGTAGCTTCTTGGCGAAGAATCCGCCCTTGGCGCCGGTAGGGACGATGACGGCGTTCTTGACCGTTTGGGCCTTGACCAGGCCGAGCACCTCGGTACGGAAGTCCTCACGGCGGTCGGACCAGCGCAGCCCGCCGCGGGCTACCTTGCCAAAGCGCAGGTGCACACCTTCCACGCGCGGCGAGTACACCCAGATTTCGTACATGGGCCTGGGTGAGGGCATTTGCGCGATCTGTGACGGGTCGAGTTTGATGCTGAGATAAGGCTTGTGCTGAAAGAAATTCGTGCGCAGCGACGCTTCGATCAGGGTGATGAGCGTGCGCAGCACCCGGTCGGCGTCAAGGGTGGCGACCTGCTCCATTGCCACCCGCAGCTGTTCGCGTACGTCAGCGACGCGAAGCATCCGCTCGTCGTCGGCCAGGTCCGGATCGAATCGGGCCTCGAACAGGGCAACGAGGCCGCGCGTGACGGCCGGGTTAGCCAGCAGGGCGTTCGCGACGAAACCGTAGGAGTTGGTGTTGCCGATCTGGCGCAGGTACTTGGCGTAGCTGCGAAGAATGACCACGCGGTGCCAGGGCAATCCGTCTTGTAAGACCAGGCGGTCGAGGCTGTCGGATTCGATGGCGCCGCTGATGGCCGCGCCGAAGGAGTCTGCCAGCAGCGCGCCGGTCGCGACCGGGTCGACTCCGGCCGGGTAGTGCAGGCCGAGGTCGTAGAGGTAGAAGCGGCGCTCATCGGTGGCCTGAATTTCAAACGGCACCTCATCGAGCACCTCGATGCCGAGGTTCTGCAGAAAAGGCAGAATCTGGCTGAGGCTTTTCGGTTCGGTCATGTAGAGCTTGATGCGGGCGTCTTCGCCCGGGTCACCAGCCGTCCTGGGCAGGTACACGTACAGCCCGGGGCGGCTGATTTTCGCGGCACAGGCCTCGAATCGCCCGATATCTTGCAGCGCGTCAGTAATTTCGTAGTCGACCCGGTAACTGGCGGGAAATGCGTTGGCCCACATGTCGGCCAACCGCTCCGCATCGTCGACCGAGTGTGTCTTGCACAGTTCGTCACTGATCCCCTCGGGCCAGGATCGAACGGCTCTGGCCAGGCGTTGTTCCAGCGCCGCGATATCGACGGAGTCCGCCAGGACATCTTTGGGTAGGCGGATGCGATAAAACAATCGCGCCAGCGCAGATTCGGTCATTCGCGCTTCAAAATCGAGCGACTCCGAGTTGAACGTCTCTTGTAGTTCTTTCTCGATGCGCAGTCGCACGCCGGTGTTGTAGCGGTCACGCGGAAGATAGACCAGCGCCGACATGAACCGGCCGTAAATATCGGGTCGCAGAAACAGACGGGTACGACGACGCTCCTGCAAACGCTGAATCGCGAGCGACGCTGTGACGAGGGCGGGCACCTCGATCTGGAAGAGCTCGTCACGAGGATACGTTTCCATGATGCCGAGCAAGTCTTTTCCGCTGTGCGACTCGGGCGGAAAACCGACCTCGGTCATGACAGCCTCGACCTTCTCGCGCAGCACCGGAACTGCGGTGACCGAGCTGGTGTACGCACTCGCAGCGAACAGGCCGATAAACCGCTGCTCACCGTCGACCTCGCCGGCGGCATCGAAACTCTTGATTCCGATGTAGTCGAAGTAGGCGGGACGGTGCACGGTGGACCGCGAGTTGGCCTTGGTTATCACCAGGGCGGTACGCTCGCGCGCCTTGTGACGGCCGGCATCTGTCAGGTGCTGGATCTGGTGACGGTCGTCGGCGGAACGCAGCAGGCCGAGGCCGCTGCCCTCGACGAGAGTGAGCACGTCCTCACCGCCCTGCGTTTCGAGGTTGTATTCGCGGTAACCGAGAAAAGCGAAATTGCCCTCGTCGAGCCACTGCAAAAGCTGCTGGGTCTGGTGAAGGTCTTTGATGTGCTCGCCATCAACGATTGTGTCGAGCGCTAGTGCGATCTGCATGGCCTTGGTGCGCATGAGCGGCCAGTCTTCGACCGCGGCCCGCACGTCGCTGAGCACAGCAGCCAGCCCGGCGATGAGGCTGGCCTGCTCATCGTCGCTCGCGCTGTCGATCTCGATGGCGATCCAGGACTCGAGGTGTGAGGCATCATCACCGGTCGCGATCAGGTGGGCGATATTGGGCATGGCCGAGGTGTCACCACTGGAGACGCCGGCACTGGAGACGCCGACGCTGGCCGGGATGCGGTTGATATCGACGAGGTCGTTCGTGGCCTTGCTGCGCGCGACGATGAGGAGGGGGTGCACGACCAGGTGAATGGCGGAGTGCTGGCGCACCAGCTCAGCCGTGACCGAGTCGACGAGAAAAGGCATGTCGTCGGTGACGATATAGACGACACTCCGACCGGATTCATTGTGGATCTCGACGGCCGCGGTCTTGGGTACCCGTCGCTGCGCGACTCGCCAATGGGTACGCGCCCGAGCTCCCAGAAGCTCAGGGGCATAGACCGCCGCATCTTCGTCTGTCAGATGCTCATAGTAATCAACGATGAACGTTTCGAGCGTTGGGCCTGATGGGGATAGATCCGACGGCGACGGACCCGTTCGGGTGAAACCAGACGACATTGAAAAAACGCCTCCATCAAATTCATCGCCGTGCTGGTGCGGCTTGTTCACGCTCACGGGCTACCGGCCACTGCCGGCATTCCCGGGTGGGAATCCGGCACGGCAATGACCGGGCAGCCTACGAACAACAATCAGCGCACTGTGAACACAGACGAACTCTGAGTGCGGGCTCCTGCGACGGGCACATCGGTGTGCCTCGCCGAACTCAATCATGGAGTCCTTATATGCCCATCGTAGCGCCGGGCCCTGCACCCTGTCTGGTCGCCGCAGAACCTGCGGCCGGCCACTTAGAAAGAACCTGCTGCTCGTCGATTCGGTCGTGACCGGGGCGTAAACCTCCGACCACTAGCGCTTCAGTACCAGCCGACAGACTGCGAGTGCGACCAGGCCGCACACGGCGTTCCGTAGGACGAGGCCTTGATGTAGCCGAGACCCCAGGTGATCTGCGTGGTGGCGTTGGTAGCCCAGTCGTTGCCGGCCGACGCCATCTTGCTACCGGGAAGTGCCTGAGGAATTCCGGTCGCACCACTGCTGGAATTCATGGCCGCGTAGTTCCAGCCCGATTCCTTCTGCCACAACCGATCGAGGCAGCTGAACTGGTCCTCACCCCAGCCGTACTGCGAGGCGGCCATCGAACGCGCTGTGGCGCGCGCACCGTCAACGGAGTTACCGCCGGCGAGGGATTGCACGCGAGCGGCTTCGGCCGCTGCCTGCGCCGCGGCTTGCGCTGCTGCTTCAGCAGCCGCGGCCGCAGCAGCCACCGCAGCAGCCTCGGCGGCGACGCGGTCTACTTCAGCCGTGGCGGCAGCGACCGACGCGGTCTCCGCCTTCGCCTCGGCCGTGAGCGATTCCACCCGCTCGATCGGCAGGACCGCGTAGCTGGCAAGGGAGCTGGCCACCGAGGTGAGAGTGGTGGCATCCACTTTGCTTTGACTGGCAGCGATGACGACGTGGGCCGCGCTCAGGGCAACGGATGCGTTATCGCGAGTGATCGTCTCACCGCGCTGCACGTAGAAGTCGAGTTGATCGCTCTGCAGT
This sequence comes from Cryobacterium sp. Y29, assembly GCF_002929825.1. Lineage (GTDB taxonomy): Bacteria > Actinomycetota > Actinomycetes > Actinomycetales > Microbacteriaceae > Cryobacterium. The sequence continues at coordinate 167,355 of NZ_PJJN01000030.1, read as the reverse complement.
CCCGTACTTTCGGTGAGTATGGTCGTGGCGGCGACGCTGTCTTGCCTGGCATCGGCCGATTGGGCGACGAATCCGCTGCTGGCGACCAGACCGGCAATAACGAGTAGGGTACCGGTCGCCGCGACGATCTCGTGTCGGCGGGTTCGCGGTTTGCGGCGCTTACGGTGAATATGAGTGTTTTTGAGGGCAACGTGGGCATGAGGCATTTCCGTGTTTTTTGGGCGCATATCCTTCATCTGGCGCGAATGATGGGCGCTAGGTACGCCCGTTCGCTGGGTTTTTGGTCCGTGCACTTCGGGGTGGCACGGACAAGGCCGCCAGCATGCCCGGCCTTTTTGAACAAAACCTCACGATATTCTCCGAAACCCCTGATTTTCGGTCACGCGCGTTCCGTCATGGCATACTTTGCGACTGCTGGTGGGTTCATTCATAGTTACGACGGAACGTTTAGCCTGATCATCGTCGTATCGGTCGATATAATGACCGAGTGGAGCGCGATCTTCAGGCTGAAAAAAACCGAAAATTATTTTGCACGAATTTTAGCGAGCAAGCGCTCCAACGCGAGATTCCATTGGATGCGTTCCTGTTTCAGGCGCACGTTTCCGTTCGAGCAGACTTCGGCCGTCGCGCCCGAGCGCCTCGGCATACTGGTGGGCCACTTCAGCCGAACAGAACTCGACCAGATCGACGATGCTTTGCGCCTCGCGCTGCAACTCGACTAGTTCGCGCGGGCGACGTGGTCGAGTATGGTGGCAAAAATTCTCATCCCGTCTTTGAACCGCGACAGCTCGAAATTCTCGTTCGCGGCGTGATTGTTCTGGTCCGGATTGGCATAGGGCACGAGAATTGAGGGAATGCCCAGGATATCCGTGAAGACGAAGTTCGGCAGCGAGCCGCCCAGGCTCGGCACGATGAAGGGAGCCACGCCGGTCGCACGCTCTACTGCACCAGCCACGATCGCGACGTAGCGATTGCCATGCGCCGTGCGCGATGGTGGAACCGAGCTGAGCCGGGTCAGCTCGACATCCGGAGCATGCACCGCCAGATGCGCCTCGAGCAACCGATATATTTCATTGGGTTTCTGCCCGGGTACCAGCCGCATATCAAGGTGCGCTCGGGCGCCGTTGGCAATGACTGTTTTCATCCCTGGTCCGGTATAGCCGCTAGCCAGACCGGTGATGGTCATGGTCGGCTGCAGCATCAACCGTTCGTAATAGCCGATTCCCGCCGGTTCGGGAAGCTCGAAAATGCCGAAGTCCGTCAAGTGATCGTTCAGGTCGAGGGGCAACCCTGCCAGATTCGCGCTTTCGGTTCGCGTCGGGGGCAGCGCGTCATCGAAAAAGCCTGCAACGGCGATCTCACCACTGGGTTGCCACAGCGTCGCCAGCGCCTGTACGAGATGCTGGGCGGCGTCGGGCAGCAGCCCGCCGAGGCTGCCAGAGTGCGCCTCCCGGTTCGCACCACGGGTGCGCAGCTCAACGCCGAGCTGTCCGCGAGTGCCGAGAACGAGCTGCGGAGTGCCGCTGCGATGAACGGGACCATCCGAGGTGATGACGAGATTGGCCGCCAACAGGTCTCGATTATCGCGCACGAGTTCGGCCAGATGCGGGCTTCCGATCTCTTCCTCGCCCTCAATGAGCACCTTCACATTCACCGGCAGCTCGCCGTGGGCGGCAAGTACAGCACGGAGCGCGCAGAGCTGTGCGAGGTGCTGGCCCTTGTTGTCGCTGGTACCACGCCCGTACATGCGGCCGTCTCGAATGGTTGACTCGAACGGATCATGCTGCCAGTGCGCGTCAAAATCTGCCGGTTGCACGTCGTAGTGCCCGTAAATGAGCACGGTCGGCAAACCGGGGTCGACGATGCGTTCGCCGTACACCGCCGGCGGTCCATAGCCCTCGATCAGGTGGGCGCGCAGACCACTTGCACAGACACTGTTCAGCACGACCTGGGCGCACACGACAAGGTCATCCGTGGGCTGAGCACTCACGCCGGCGATGCGGACAAGACGGGCGAGTTCGTCGAGCGCTGCGGCAAATCCCGCATCAATGTGGGCGTAGACATCCTCGATGGTCATGATGTCACGGGCCCGATCGGTTCCGGTAGACCGTATGGCTGCTCAAACTGGGGAGTTGTTGTCTTCATGTCCCGCACCTCCCCCAATGGCTCTTCAGCCACCCCCGAGAGGAAAATCTCCCGTTCATGTTCTGTCATCAACATTTGCGCAACCCCTCACGGCGAGCATTAATGGCCACTCGTGTTTATCATATAGATCAACTGTCTATGCAGCGATACAATTTAGACAATCCCTTTGTCCTACGAAACTCCGCCATCTACACCAGGCACGATGCGGCGGTCGACGCTGGCGAGTGCGCGAAACCAGGCCCGCGCATCCACTCTTCTTTCACCCTCCCGAAACGAGCCCATTTCATGACCACCCAGCTGCGTGCCCTTGTCAACGCTCGTCTGATCGATGGCACTGGCAGCCCGGCCCGCGAGCGGTCGACCGTGATTATCGACGGCGAACGTATCGTCGAGGTGACCGACGATCGCCCCCTTCCCGTCACCGTCGAGGTCGTCGATCTGGGCGGCGCCACCCTGATGCCTGGCCTGATCGACTGCCACACGCACCATGCAGCGTGGGCGCAGAGCCTTGTCACGCACCCGGAACCGCTCGGACTGTTGGTGTCCCAGACCGTGGCGGCCCTGAAAGTGACGGTGGAGGCTGGAATCACTACGGCCCGCGACCTCGGGGGTCTGGAACGCGGCTTCGTCGACGCCATTGACCGCGGAGTCATTCCCGGTCCGCGTTTGCAGACCTCGCTGATCATTGTGTCGCCGACCAACTCGCTAATGGATCACCATCCGGTGTCGGGCGGCGCAATCAACTCCCGCGGGCGGTACGAGATCTGGCCCGGTCTGCCCGAACCCTGGTGCGACGGCCCGGTGGCTGCTCGGGCCAAGGTTCGAGAGGTTATTCGCATGGGCGCGGATGTCATCAAGGTTGCGATGACGGGGAGCATGACGTTTGCCGCACGACGACCGCACCGCCCGTTGTTCACCTCGGAGGAACTCGCCGCCATCGTGGACGAGGCGCACATCGAGGGGATCCCGGTGTGCGCACATGCCCACGGCGACCCCGGCGCGATCCTGGCCGTCCGGGCCGGGGTCGATACCATTGAGCACGGGACTTATCTCACTGAAGAGTGCGCGCGCGAAATGGCTGATCGCGGCACATGGTACGTTCCAACAATGTGCATCTCTGAATGGCACAGCACCCTGTCTCAGGCCAGCGTGCGCGCCCACACCGCCGACATGCCTGCGCGCCATCGAGAGAGCATTGCTCGGGCCGTACGACTCGGCGTGCGCATCGCTGCGGGCACAGATACCAATCCGTTCCACGGATTCGGGCGCACCGGGATGGAATTAGAACTGCTGGTCGAGGCCGGCCTGACCGAAGCTGAAGCGGTCACGGTGGCCACCGACCACTCCAGCCAGTGCCTGGGTATGTCAGCCGATGTCGGTACCGTCGCGGCGGGCAAGTTCGCCGACCTGCTCATCGTGGACGGCGACCCGCACCGGGACATCCGCTTGTTGCAGGATGCGAGCCGTCGCACTGCCGTGCTGAAAGGCGGCCAGTTCATGAGCGGTTCACTTCTTTCTATAGCGGATGCGCACAGTCGCCGAACGACCGCGGTGACTGCATGACAACTGACACCGCTGACACCCCGGACGCGCCTGACACCTCGGACACCTTGGACGCCTTGGAGGCTTCGACGGCACCGACCGTCGCAACGGGCCCGGCCACCGACTATACGATCGGGCCGGTCGCCGCAGCCCTCGACATCCTGCTCGAGTTCGAGAACGGGCAGCGGGAACTGCGCGTCGCCGACATCGCCCGGCGCATTGGAGTGACCCGAAACAAGGCGTTCCGCCTGATCAAAACCCTCGAATCGCGCGGTTTTCTGCAGCGTATCGGCGACCGCTACCGGGTGGGCAGTCGATTACTCACGCTCAGCGAAGTAGCGATTCAACCGATCGAGGCACTGCGGGCCGCCGCGCAGCCCGAACTGGAGGCGTTGCAGGCGCAGACCAATGAGACGGTCTATCTGCTGACTCCGGTGGGCATGGAAGCGATCTGCATCTCCCGCATTGAGAGCACCCATTCCCTGCGTATCTCAGTTGATGTCGGAAAAAAACGGCCACTTAATGCGGGGGCTGGGCAGAAGATGCTGCTCTCGGGCCAGGACGAGCAACGCCTGACCCAGGTGCTCAAGCACCGGGGGCCGGCGTTCACCGAACACACCATCACCGACGAGGCCGAGTTGCGCCGACAATTGGAGGAGATTCGCCAACGCGGTTACAGCCTCAGTCTCGGCGAGGTCGATTCTGGGGCAGGGGCCGTTGCGGCGCCTGTCTACGACTATTCTGGAGACATGATCGCGGCCCTGGTAATTGGGGGTGCCATGTCGCGGGTGTCGGGCAATGTCGAGGGTGCGTGGAGAGATTCGGTCGTCAGCGCCGCCCACCGTATCTCTGCAACGCTCGGCTACCCCCGAAAATAGCGGCGCTTCTCCCGCGCAATTCCAGCGCTCCGTCGTCTTTTTCACTAGATCGGCGCAGGCCTGTACGCAGGCGTGTTGAGTTCACCTAATCAACTACAGCAATGGAACACTGTCAATGAATCGTATCCAGGTCGCAAAAACCCTCTGCATGGCCCTCTCGGTCTCGCTCTTAGCCGGTTGCAGCGCAGCGGTCGAACCGGCGGAACCCACAGTGTCCTCTGGCATGGACCAAGCCATTCACGACGCCCTACCCCAAAACATTCAGGACGCCGGCGAACTCACTGTCGTCACGAGCGGTGCAAACCCGCCATGGTGGGTCACGACGCCCGGAAAAACCGGCGCGTACACCGGCGCCGGCGCCGAGCTCATGGAGGCCATCGCCGAGGTCATGGGCGTGGATGTCGAGGTCGCCACCGTGCCGGACATTTCCGGCGCGTTCGCCGCGATCAGCGCCGAACGTTACGCCTTCGGTTTCTTTCCCTACGCCGACTCGGTCGGCGGACCGAGGGAGCGCCCCGGCGCCGAATTCGTTGACGTTCTCCAGGAGGTCGTGCCTTTTCTCGTCGAGAAGGGCAACCCCAAGAACGTCACCAACATGGACGAATTGTGTGATGTCACCGTGGCAGCACTCGCCAACGCCGCCACTTACAAAGTCGCCGAGGCGCAGGCAGTGAAGTGCCAGGAGCAGGGTAAGGACCTCACCGTGCTGAGTGTCACGAGCGTTCCCGACGGCGTGCTGGCCTTGCGATCAGGGCGAACGGATGCATTCTTCACCGGCGGAGCCTCACTGTTCTACGCGGCCAAAGAATCCAACGGCGAGTTGGAAGTCGTCGGCGACGAGTTTGCCAACGGGTTCGCCGGTCAGTTCATGGGGGCTCTGCTCCCGAAAGATTCCGAGCTCTCCGACCCGCTACTCGCGAGCTTTCAAGTGCTCTTTGACAATGGTGACTACGAGAAGATCATGACCAAGTACGGTCTCGATCGAGAGATTATCGAACAGCCCGGCATCAACCTGTACGCCGACTGGCTCGTCGCAAACCCGCAATAGTCATGGCAAACCTGCCGAGTAACCAGACCGACATCGAATTGCCTCACCCGCAACACCCTGTGGACGTAGCACGGGCGCTGGCTCCCCGGCGGCCCGCTACCTGGGTGCTCTCCATCATTACCGTGGTCGTCGCCGCACAAATCGTGAATCTGTTGCTGACGAACCCCAACTTTGACTGGGACGTCGTCGGGCAATACCTCAACAGTGAAACCGTGCTCCGGGGCGTTGTCATGACTCTCTTCCTCACGGTGACGGCGATGACGATCGGTCTGGTTCTCGGCGGCGTTCTGGCAGTGTGCCGGCTGTCAGACAACGCCCTGCTGCGCGCGCTCGCCTCGTCGTACATCTGGTTCTTCCGGGGTACACCACAGCTCGTGCAACTGATCTTCTGGTTCAACATCGGCCTGCTCGTGCCGGTTTTGAGTATCGGGATTCCGTTTGGTCCGACATTTGCCTCCATCGAGTCCAACACCCTGGTGACGCCACTGTTGGCGGCCATCGTCGGTCTTGGACTGCACGATGCCGCCTATCAGGCCGAGATCTATCGCGCCGGGCTGATTTCGGTTGACGAGGGGCAGCTCGAGGCGGCACAAGCCCTGGGCATGAAGCCGGTTCGCGTCTTCTTTCGAATCCAGCTACCCCAGGCCATGCGCTTCATCGTTCCGCCCACTTTCAACTCCATCATCGCGCTGGTGAAAGGGACTTCGCTGGTGAGCGTGATCGGCGGAGCCGAGTTGTTGTTCTCGGTCAAGGAGATCTACAGCCAGACCTATCAAACCGTGCCACTGCTGATCGTCGCGAGCATTTGGTACCTCTTCATCACGACCGTGCTCAACGGCGTGCAGTTCTTCATTGAGCGTCACTATGGCCGGGGTTCCAGCCGCACTGGCAGCTCCTCCATTATTGCCAGGTTTTTCGATCGACGAGCCGCCATGCGCAACCTGAATCGAGGTATGGAATCGTGACTCTGCCCATTCTGCGCATTAGCGGATTGCGCAAACATTTCTCCGGGGTCGAGGTACTCAAGGGCATAGACCTTGAGGTGCACGTCGGCGAAACTGTCGCGATCCTCGGTTCGTCAGGGTCGGGAAAATCCACCCTGCTGCGCTGCGTGAACTGCCTCGAGGTTGCCAGCGGCGGGTCGATCTGGGTAGGCGACGAGCTCATGGGCTATCGGCAAGAGTCTAAAGGGACCGTGCGCCGGCTCACCGAAAGCCAGATCGCCGTGCAGCGTCGCCAAGTGGGAATGGTTTTTCAGAACTTCAACCTGTTTCCACACTGGACCGTGCTGCAGAACATTGCCGACGGACCGCGCTCAATTCTCAAACTGAGCAAGGCCGACGCAATCGAGCGCAGCATGACACTGCTGACCCGGGTGGGATTGGCTGATCGTGCCAACGCTTACCCTCGCCAGCTCTCCGGCGGGCAGCAGCAACGCGTCGCCATCGCCCGGGCACTGGCCCTTGAACCCGCCCTGCTTCTGTTTGACGAACCGACGTCGGCCCTCGATCCGGAAAACGTCAGCGAAGTCACCGATGTCATGGCCGCGTTGGCCGCCAGCGGCGCCACCATGCTCGTGGTCACCCACGAGCTGGGCTTCGCTCGGGCAGCGGCCGATCGGGTCGTTTTCATGGACGACGGCGTCATTCTCGAGCAGGGTTCGCCGGCCGAGGTGTTCGACCACTCGCAGCAACCGCGCACCCGGGAGTTCTTGCGCCAGACGCTGGTGTGACTCGACAACCCTCCCGCTGCGGCTCACACTGGAACCACCAGTGGCCTTCAAAGGAGAAACCATGACCGTACTCTCAGATGCCCGTGAACTTGCCGGAGACATCACCGACCTGCGCCACCGTTTGCACCAGGAACCTGAAATCGGGCTGCAGCTGCCACGCACGCAGGAGAAGGTACTCCAGGCCCTCCAGGGCCTTCCGTACGAGATCAGTCTGGGTACCGACACCACCTCGGTGACGGCGGTGTTGCGCGGAACCGGCGCCGGGGCATCCGCTTCACGGCCCGTGGTGTTACTGCGCGGCGACATGGACGCGCTTCCAGTTCAGGAACGTACCGGATTGGAGTTCAGCTCGCGCATTGACGGCGCCATGCACGCCTGCGGTCACGACCTGCACACGTCCATGCTTGTGGGCGCGGCGACGCTGCTCGCCCACCACCGTGACCAACTCGCCGGAGACGTCGTGCTCATGTTCCAGCCGGGTGAGGAAGGGTACGACGGGGCGGGAGTGATGATTCGCGAGGGCGTACTCGACGCCGCCGGCCGCCGGGCGAACGCCGCCTACGGCCTGCACGTCATGTCGGCCGGCGCACCCAACGGGCAATTCGCCAGTCGCGCCGGAACCCTGATGTCGGCCAGCGATAGCCTCACGGTGACGGTGCACGGGGCCGGCGGGCACGGTTCGGCCCCGCACCAAGCGCAGGATCCGGTGACGGTGATTGCTGAGATGGTCACCGCCCTGCAGGTGATGGTCACCCGCCAATTCGACATGTTCGACCCGGTGGTGCTCTCGGTCGGGGTGCTGCAGGCCGGCACCAAGCGCAATATCATCCCCGACTCCGCGCGACTGGAAGCGACCGTTCGGTCATACACACCCCAGTCGCGTGCCAAGCTGGCGCGCGTGGTCCCCCGGCTGCTGGAGGGAATCGCGGCAGCGCACGGCGTTGAAGTAGCGGTGGACTACGCCACCGAATATCCATCGACCGTCACAGACGAGGGCGAAACCAGCCGCGCCGAGCGCGTCGTCGGTGAACTCTTCGGTGAAAAGCGGTTCACCCGCATGGTCAACCCCCTGAGCGGCTCCGAGGACTTTTCGCGAGTGTTGCAACAGGTACCGGGAACCTTTGTATTTCTCTCGGCCATGTCGCGACAAGCGGATGCCCCCACCCCCGCCTTCAATCACTCCCCCGCAGCAACCTTTGACGACGATGTCCTGGCCGACGGCACGGCCCTGTACACGCAGTTGGCACTGTCGCGTATGGCCGAACTGGCGGGCTAAGCCCGAGCCATCTTCGGCGCGGGCCTGGGCCTGGGCGGCGGGAGCGCTGGGCGGCGGAGGGCCGGAGCGGCGGGCGGACCTGGGCCTGGGCGGACCTGGGCCTGGGCGGCGGGAGGGCTGGAGCGGCGGGCCTCGGCCTCCGCCTTCTGGCCGGTGTCACACCCGACGCGCTTACCGTGTCGTCGGGTTCGCGCAAATAGTCGGTGCGCGCACGAAAGCGGATGCTCGTCATGCGCAAACGTCACGGAAAAGCCGCCTGACGCGGCCCTGAAGTTCACCCAGTTCGCGGGGAGGCGTACGTCGCTCGTGCGTGCTTAGCTATATGCAGAAGCATATATTTGGGAGTCCGACAATTTACGATTTCACGCTGAACAGCGATACCACCATGGCCGATACGGCAGACCGAGTACGCATCGTTGATGCCGACCGCGCCACTCATCACGATGGGCAGGCAAAATGAGCGTTCCACGACTTTACCTCTCTGTCAACGGATGCCTGTGCCCCCGTTCCGAGCCAGACCCGGCCTGGGGAGATGTAGCCCAGGCATCGATCAACATCGAGTACGGTGACGGTCACGGTGCAACGCGTGACGTGCGCTGGGCTCCCCGCCTGATCACGGCACTCGACTCCCTGCTGATGCAGTACGGAGTCGAGCTGGTCTGGCTGACCTCCTGGAACGAGTTCGATGCCACCCGGCAGCTGCTCGTGCCCGAGCTGCACGGACTGGCCGGCGGGCGCATGCTCGACGTGACGACTCCGCCGAAACGCCCCGGCCGCACCGATGGCGAGACGGGACTCTGGAAGTCCGAGCGCATCGAAGAAGACCAGAACGTGCCGGCACCGTTCATCTGGATCGACGATGCCGACGTGCAGCTGCACGGGGAAAAGGTACGCAACGCCACGCTGGAGACACCGTCGCTGCTAATTCCGCCGCGCTCCGAGGTAGGCATCACCGTCGACGACATCGCCCTGATGCGCGTCTGGCTCGAGCAACTGCCCTAGTTCAGTCTGAGCACTCGTCTTGCCCCGCGCGCCACGACTGGACCCACTGCGGCCAGGTTCGGCTAGCAGCTGCGGCCAGGTTCGGCTAGCAGCTGCGGCCAGGTTCAGCTAGCTGCGCCAGGGTGGTTCTGGGCTGGGGATGTTGGCGCGGTGGCTGTGGGTGGGGCGCCAGGTTTGGGTGGGGTCCCAGAGCAGTGGGCCGCGCACCTGGGGTCTGCCACTGATCATGCGGATTGTCCATCCGTTGGTGTTGATGGTGTGGTGGTGGAACCAGCAGAGGAGGACGCCGTTGTCGATGTTGGTGGGGCCGTGTTGGTGCCAGGGGATGACGTGGTGGATTTCGCTCCAGCGGGCGGGGGTGGTGCAGCCGGGGATGATGCAGCCGTCGTCGCGGGCGGCGATCGCGGCGCGTTGTTTGGCGGTGAAGCAGCGGACGGTGTCGCCGAGGTAGAGGATGTTGCCGGTGGTGCCGAAGATGACGTGTTGGGCGCCGCCGGCGCAGATGGCTTCGTTCACCCGGCGAAACGAGATGGGGGCGTCGACGCCGTCGATCCAGCCGACGCCGCGACCGTGTTGAAGGTCGGTGGCGTTGATGTGGATCATGACGGTGGGGGCGGCGCCGCCCATGGTGGGGGTCTTCGGATCGCGCGCGGCCGCTTCGAACACACAGCGGAGGATGTCGGCGCGTTTCTCGCCGGCGGTGCGGCAGTCGCCGTCGTAGCGGGCGTCGCCGGTGAACGGGTCGGCACTGAAGTGGTCGGCGCTGAATCGCTCACCGTCCACGCTCGTGTCGCCGATATGAAGACCGTCTAACGCGGTACCGGCACCGGGTTCGGTGCCGTCGAGGGGGTCGAGGGGTTCGGTGGGTTCGAACCGGGGCGTGCGAGACCGGGCTGACAGGTAGGTGTCGAAGAGGGTGTCCATGATGCCGCGCAGCTCAGGAGTGACGTCGGCGCGCAGCGGGTAGAGCCCGTGGTGCAGCAGCCCGAACGTCAACGTGCTCTTCGCTTCGACGGTGTCGTCGTTGGGGGCGGTACCGTCGGGATCGAGCCGGCCCTGCCACTCCAAGGCCTGTGCCCGCAACAGGTCAGGGGCGAAGCGGATGCCGGCCCCGGGCAGTCCGGCAGTTTCCGGGGTGATCGCGCCGGTCGCGGAGGCGACCAGGGCACGTTCCACATGGTCGAGGTCATCCTGCAGCACTTTTCCGTGCAGCGCGGTCAACGTACTGGCGATGATTTCTGCCGCTTCCAGGCCGAGGTTGCCGCTGACCAGTGCTGCGGCGATGACGGGGTACCGCGCGGGTACGGGCAGGCCCATGGGCGTGCGTTCCACGACGGTTTCGCCCAGCTTCAGACGACGTTTCGCTTCGCGGCTGGAGATACCGGCGAGTTGGGTGATGAATTCAACCCGGTTACGGCATCCGTTTTGGAAGGCGAGGGACCCGTTGCCACGGTCGGTCTCAGCGCGCACGCCGATGTCGGTGGTGGCTCGTAGCCTCGCACCATCAACCTTGCGACCAAGCTCTTCCAACGCTGCCAGTACCGCGATGGCTTCAGCATCATCCAGGTGACCAAACCGTGTTTCATCCAGAACAGAGCCCAGCAATGCACCAGCCTGACCGATGCCCCAAACCCGAGAACCCTCAGGTTCCGGCACAGAGCCGGTTGCAGCGGGCGGAGCGGTGAGGGTCATGGCGTCAGTGCCTCCTTCACCCCCAAGTCTAGCCCGAATCAACCATGTAAGCGAGTAAATCTCAGCATAAAAGTGATGCCAGATCAGAAGTTTCTTCGATCGGGTCGCGTTCGCGGCGACGGCTGTCACGCCCCTCGTCTAGAACCCGCGGCGCCCCGCGAACAGGGCGTGCAGTAGGGGGGCGATCGACGCGACCATCAGTACGGTGCCGAGCACCGCGTCATCCGCTCGCAGAAGGACCCCAGCGATGAGCAGTGCGCCGAAGACGAGCGCCGAGATCGCCTGCCGCACGGTGCGTTCGAGGCGCGCGACTCTTTTTTCGAGGACCGGGCTAGCGACCGCTACGGTGCCGTCTCCGATGCGGGTGATCAACCCGTCGAGCCGCTTTGGCAGGCGAAACGCGAGACCGGCGGTCTCCAACGCCTGTTTGGCGAAGTCCTGCACCAGGTTGCCGCCCTCATCGCGCAGCAGCTGCGCCGCGTAGGGCTCGACCGAGTCCCACAGGTTGAATGCGGGGTTGAGCGCGCTTGAGACTCCGGAGGTGAGGGACATGGCCCGAATGATGAGCAAAAAATTCTCGGGCAGCTGAAACGGCAACGAGCGCACGACGTCACCGAATTGCACGGCGAACTCGCGGAACTCACGGGGGTCGACCTCGCGCAGTTCGGCGAATCCCATTCCGCCGAATCGGGCGAACAGCTGCGTCATTGCGCGCTCGAGTTCGGTCGTTTCGGCCGAGGGCAGCAGCACTCCCACGTCGTTCATGGCGTTGACCAGTCCGCGTCCGTCCCGTGAGGCGGCGGCGATCAGCATTTTGCGCAGCCCGGTGCGCGTGCTTTTAGGAACCTCACCCATCATGCCGAAATCGATGAATGTCAGCTTCCAGCCACGCTCGGTGTCGGCGTGCGGGGTGACGAAGATGTTGCCGGGGTGCGGGTCAGCGTGGAAGAACCCCATGGTGAACATCTGGTCGAACATGACTTCAGCGAAGATGGGCGCCACCTGGACGGGGTCGATGCCGGCCTTGACCAGGGCGTCGACGTCAGTGATCTTGATCGCCGTGACGTCTTCGAGGGTGAGTACGCGGCGGGTGGTGCGCTCCCAGGCAACGACGGGTACGCTCACTCGGTCGTCGTCGGGAAAGGCCGCCGCGAAGCGTTCAGAGCTGGCTGCCTCGTGCAGGTAGTCGATTTCTTCGAGGCTGGTCTGGGCGAATTCCTCGACCAACGCCGGCATATCGACGCGGTTGGAGACGAGTTTCACATGGCTGAGCCACCCGCCCACTTTGCGCAGGGCGGCCAGGTCGACGTCGATGATCTCGTCGATACCCGGCCGCTGCACTTTGATGATGACCCCGTCGAGCCCCGTGTCGGCAGCATCGAGCGCGGTCAATCGCGCCCGATGCGCCTGACCGAGGGATGCAGCAGCCACCGGCGTCTCGTCGACCGACGTAAAAGCCCGCTCGAGCGGCATGCCCAGCTCTGCCTCGACGGCCGCGCGAATAGCCGCGAACGATACCGGCGCGACCTCGTCTTGCAGGCCCTCGAGTTCTCTGGTGATCTCGGGCGGCAACACGTCGAGGCGCGATGACATGAATTGCCCGACCTTGATCATCAGGCCACCGAGGTCGGACGCGAGCACGTAAAAGCCCTTGGCGAAGCGTTGCATCCGCTTAGAGCGAGTGCGCTCGGCGATTTTCACCAGCCCGATGCGGGGCAGGAACAACTCGAACCACCACGTTATGGCCAGATACCAGCTGGCGAAACGCAGAATGCGGCGGTAGCGGGCGCGCAAGTTTCCCGCGCCCGAGTTCGAATCGTAGCTACCTCGACGAACCAGTGGCACCCCGTCAGTCCTGAGCGAGGATCGAGTAGAGCTTGCGACGTGCGTCGTCGAGCACCATGACGGCCTGCTTGATCTGCTCCGGCGAACCGGTGCGACCAACCTGCGCCGCTGCCTGGGCGAGCTCGATCCCCGCTTTCGGCAATGCCGCATGGCCATGCCCGTGGCCGGAAGTCGACGCCGTAGTCTCCCACGGCGCGCTCATGTCGGAGTCAGCGACAGCGGCGCGGCCCTCATCGGTCAGGGAGTAGATCTTGCGACCATTGGACTCCTCGGCGCTAATGAGGCCCTCGTCGGCCAACAGTTGCAGGGTCGGGTAGACCGAGCCGGCGCTGGGTTTCCAGCTGCCACCACTGCGCTCCTCGATTTCGTGAATGATCTGGTAGCCGTGCATCGACTGCTCAGCGAGCAGCGCGAGCACCGCCGTGCGCACCTCACCACGGCCGGCGCGGGTACCGCTCTGCTTTTCGAACCGCGAACGAAACTGCTCCATCGCCTGCCAGATGCCATCCATGTTGCCAGCGTTGAACCCGCTTGTTGGAAATGAATTGCCCATGATTTCCTCCTGTAAGTATTGCGAACGATATACAGCGATAGGTTAACGATACCCAGCGACGCCTTCGAGCGACACACTCACACCGATGCTCAGGGCCGGCTCCCAGTCAGTCTCATTTTAGCTATCACCGTGGATCACGAGAAAGGCGTGCACGGGTCTAGCGTTGAATCATGGAACACACAACGCTGCCCCTCACGCACATCGCAGATATTCGGGCTGACGCCGCGGTTGAACCCGGTCGACTCGGTCACAGCACGGTTCTCTTCTCCCCTGGGGTGCGCGTGGTCGTGCTCACCTTCGAAGCCGGTTTCACACTCAAGAAGCACTCAGCGCCCAAAATTCTGCTCATGCAAGCCCTCGACGGATGCCTGCGAGTCACGGCTGGCGGGCAGGTCACCGACCTCGTTCCCGGCGCCCTGCTTCGACTCGATGCCAGCCTGGAGCACGAGGTCGAAGCGATCGAGGAATCACGACTGATGCTCACCTCGATCGGCTAGGAAACCACCATGAAGACCCTCCTCAACATCATCTGGCTTGTGCTCTCAGGCTTCTGGCTGTTCCTCGGCTACATGTTCGCGGCTCTCATCATGTGCATTCTCATCGTGACCATCCCCTGGGGGATCGCGGCGGCACGCATCGGCGTCTACGCCCTCTGGCCGTTCGGCAAGACCGTGGTTGAGACGCCGAACGCCGGGGTCGCGTCGCTCCTCGGCAACGTCGTCTGGGTCATTCTGGCCGGCTGGTGGATCGCCCTAGAGCATCTGCTCTCAGGCATCGCTCTCTGCATCACCATCATCGGCATCCCATTTGGCATCGCCAATTTCAAGTTGATCCCGGTCGCGCTCATGCCGCTCGGCAAGCAGATCGTCGACACGCCGTAGGATTCACCGGTAGCACGGGGGCAATCACCCGACCCGCACCTTCCGTAACGCTCTACCGCGGCGTTCGCAACCGGATCGCTCCCTTCGCAGTCGACGGATCGACCACGACTCCGCCCTGCGTGATCTGCAATTCGTCGCGGGCGACCATGCGGCGTGCGGCTCGGCGGGCCGGCTCCATCAACTCGCGCCAGTCCTCGCCGCCGATGGCTCGCGCCGCGTCAGAAGGGCAGATCGTGGAATCGTGCGCGCGCGCCTGGAGCAGCGTCACGATGGTCGCTTCAAGTTGCAGGTCGGTCGCATTGACGCCGCGTGACCGGCACGCTGCCGAGCAGTACTTCACCGAATCCCAGTTTTTGGCCCACTTCGCGCGCCACTCGATGCGCCGCCCACACGAGGCGCACGTCTTCTCCGCCCGGGCAGCTGCGGGGTCAGCATCGGCGGGCTTTGGTTGACGGTGTGCCATACCTTCTATCTTGCGCGACAACACGGCACCCTGCCAGGCCTGCTTCTTGGTGCGCGGTGCCAGAGCAGACCGGTGCCTTCTTTTCGAAACGCCCTCGCAATTCCGCGGTGTGGAATGCCCACAACAGATCGCCGCGTCAAGCCCCTCCTCGAACCATATCGGTAAGCAGCACCTGGCCGGTTATGGCGCGCACCACTGATCCTGAGTATGCAGCTGCGGCGGTGGTGCTCACCAACGCCCCTCAGAGTGCCGAGCAACGGCGCGCGCCCACCACAGGTGGTGACCAGAACAGCGAATCTTACGTGGACGACCGAAATGCGCATCGGCAACTCTCCTCCAGCCTTCGAGTGGGAGAATATCCGGCCGCGGTTTCTGCTTTAGTTGCGTCTACTCATCACGCTGGTCAACGTTCACCTGACCACGCACGTCTGGTCAGCAGAGGGTCTCGTCGAACACCGTTATTGCCGCGGCCAGGGAGGCTGATTGGTAATCCTCGATCAATGCAGACGCCGTCGTGTCCCGCAGGTTTGTCACTTCAGCCGTGGGATTCGTGATGGCAGATGTAAGTTGCAGTAGCTGCTCAAGATCGGCCTGAGTCTTCGGTGTTCCAAAGCCCGACATGGCCAGGGCAAGGTTGCAGGCGGCACGCATGTCGCTGTCACCATAGGCCTCGATCTCCTCGAGCCAACGCGCGGCATTCTTCTCCGCGCCAGCAGAACCGCCTCCTACAATACGTTCGGTCTCGTTTGCAGATCGGCCGAGAATGCGACCCAGGTCATCCAAGCTGCTCGTGCCACTCCGAGCGCAACTGGAGCCCGTGAGGAGAAACCCAGCAAGTACGAGCACCAAGAACGTGCGGGCTGAGGCGTGCGGCCGCTTGGCCGATGGTAAGCGGATGCTCTTATGTGTCATGTCGATCCCACCCTATTCACTGGTTTCTCCGGCGACGCCGGTGCTCGTTCTTTGGCTAGACCGTCCGAAACGAATCCGGAACGCGGTTCTGGCACCGGTGTCGTCTGCATTTTCTTCTGCTCTGATTCGATCTCCGCACGGGTCAGCTGGGCGTTTGCCTGTAGGTCTTGTGCGGCTAGAACCGTCAGAGCGCCCAGGACACCAGTGAGCACACCGCCCGTGACGGAGAGGACAGTGTTGCTCGGTTCGTGTGCGCCCACTTTATGCATCGCCACAGCTCCCATCCGAATCGACGCAGGCAGCATACTCCTGAGACTCACGTAGCGCTCTTCTGGGAGCAGACCTTCAGCCCATTGAAGACAGGCGACACGAACTCCCGTTACTGGCCGGAGCAACTGAACCACGCGAGCAAGGACCACGGCCGTCGAGCAGCGGGGCCACCTCGGCGAAGGTGGGAGCGTGCATCACTTCGGCGGCGCGCACGCGATGGATGTCCTGACGCCCGAGGTCGATGAGCGTCTCCCATTGGCGTCTCGGCAATGTCGGCAGACTGGGCGTCAATATACGGGCGCACAACCTCGTCGTCGAGCAGTTGGCTGAACCCGACAGCAGCCTTGCGGGCCGCCTATTCGGTGCTGAATCCGGCGGTGATCCGGCCTTTGATCTGCAGGTGTTTCGCGAGCGCGACAGTAAAGCCGTTCAGTCAAGGCCCGCTCGGTGGGCCGCCGCATCGAACTCCGCGCTGCGCTGCCGAAGTTGCAGCGCCTTGAGGGACGCGGTGAAGGCTCGTTCAAACGCGGCAGCGTCCTTCGAGCGGATGCCGTAGAGCCGACTCACCCACTCCCCCACCTCGATCCGGATCTGACTCCAGAACAGGCCGCGGGTGACGACGACAGCCTCAACGTCCTCAATGGCGGTCACAATAGCGACGCCAGCCAGGGTGACCGTGACGGCGTCGCCGTGGAGTGCGAGCTTCCAGTCGCCGGAGCTGGTGAGGGCCTTGCCCCAGGCGGATGGCTGCCAAGTCGGCGGCATGCTGGCTGTCCTCTCGCTAGCTCGGCGAGTTCGATCCGGTTGCAGGGCCCACGGCCGAATGGCCGTGCATTCCAGCAACCGTCCTGAGTACGCGAGGCGGGTTTCAGCCCGCACTTCGCACTCTAGTGAAGACGTAGCCGGCCCGCGGCCCTCGGACAGGGCTGATTTAGGGAGGTTCTCGCGAATCAGAGCGTCACGGCTTTGTGGGTGGAGAGCTGCCGGTCGAGCAGGCAGCGGTCGAGCAGCGCGAGGTAGTCCTGCTGTTCGGCCGGTCCCGTAATTTCGGGCAGCCTCACGCTGATACGTTCCAGAAAAGCGGATGCCGTCTGCTCCATCGCGAAATCCGGCCGCGCGTACCATGGACGCGCCGATGACGGCAGAATCGGCCAGCGGTAGGCGGTGGCGTAGGCGTCGACGGAGGCTCGGTGAGCTCCGATGAGATCGATGTCGTAGGCGGCGCAGCAGTCGGCGAGCGAGCGCACGGTGCCGGGAGAAAGTCGCGGGCCAGGTGCAGAGGCTGATCACCGGAACGGTAATCAGGTAGCCGGCGCGGCCAAGTTCGGCGAGGAGAAAGCAAACGTCAAAGGCGGCGTTGTGGGCCACGATAACGCGGCCGTCGAGCAGCACCACGCGCTACTCGTACACGTCCCGGCGATGGCCGACGGTGACCACGACCACCACAAGGATGTCGTTGCGGATGGTGTAGATAATCCGATAGTTGCCCACCCGCACCCGATAGCCGTCCCGTCCTTGCAACGCTCTCGCCCCCGGCGGGCGAGGGTCTTCGCCCAGCAGGGCGATGGCGCCTTGTACCCGACCGCGGTCCTGCGGATCAATGCGACGCAACGCTTTGACCGCTGCCGGGCGCAATTCGATCCGGTATTTGCTCACATCCAGCCGAGATCCGCTTTGACCTGCTCCCAGGGAATGTTGTCGCCCTCGTCGGCCATCGCCACATCAAACGCCGCGACATCCTCAGCATCCTCAAGCGCTTCTTGCATGCGTGCATACTGCTCGGGGCTGACCAGCACAGCAGCGACTTTTCCGCGACGCTCCAAGAAGACGGCCTCTGAGCTGGCCTGGGCAATCAACTCGGGAAGGCGCGCCCTGGCGTCGGTGACGCTTGACTTCGACATGCCTCAAATGTACATCAGCGTGATTGCGATGTACATGTGCAGTGTCGGTCTGCAGCCGGGCGCACGAACTTGGTCATAACCGTTCGCGAAAGACAATGTCACCGGATAACCGGGTGTCAACGGTTGCGACGGTGCGGCGTGAACGGCTTGCGGTACCCGCCGACCTGCTTCACGACCGGCACCGATTCGCTGCCGTCGAGCGCCAGCGTCGTCTTGCAGCGCGGATAGCGGGCGCAGCCAAGAAAGGGGCCGCTCTTGCCGGTGCGCTCGACCATGAACCCACGACCACAGCGCGCGCAGACGATGGACTTCAATTCTTCGCCGATGGCGTTGGTACGCACCACGCCATGGTCGCGAATGAGTTCCATGACGAAGCGTGATTCGCGCTTGTCGATAGTGACCAGCAGCACGCTGCGCCGCGCGCGGGTCAGCGCGACATAAAACAGGCGACGCTCTTCGGCCTTCGGAAATTCTTCAGCTGCTGGCATGGCGAGGCGCAACACAGGGTCGTTCGGGATGGTGCTCGGGAACCCCCCTTTTCCCGACACCAAGCCAGGAATGACAATGTAGTCGGCCTCGCCGCCTTTCGATGCGTGAATGGTCATGAACGAGATGTCAAGCAGATCCCGAAGCTGAGTGCAGCCGTCCAGATAGCTACTCTGGTGCCGATACCGACCGAGCACGAGCACTGACAACTTACGGCCAGGCACACTGGGAATCGCGCCGCTCGCGACGTAGCTGTGCAAAGTGGTCAAACGATGACGGATGGCTGCTGCCACGGCATTATCGGCTGCAACCGTCATGATCCCCACTGTCGGCGCATACTCGGCCGTCGAAGAGACTACGTTTTTGGCGATCTGCACGGGGTTTTGCATAACGAAGGTGCTGGAGACATCCGCTATTGATTGCGGAAAACGAAATGTTCGTTCGAGCCGCATGATGTCGCTCGGGCCGAACCAGTCTTCAAAGCCCGTCATGACCGACACATCGGCACCGGCGAAGCGGTTGATGCTCTGCCAGTCGTCGCCGACCGCGAATAGGTAGCGCCCGGGTGCGGCTACGAGCGCCCGCGCGAGGCGGGCGCGGGCGAAGCTGGCGTCCTGAAATTCGTCGACCATCACGAGGTCATATGGGCTGACCCAGTCTCCGTCTTCAAGATGTTGCGCCGAGAGCGTGAGCATGTCCTCGAAGTCGATGCAGTCATCCGCTGCCAGTTTCTCGTCCCATTCCCGACGAATGGCCCCAAACAGTCTCAGAAACGATGCGTCGCGATAGCGCACCGGACCGTGAGCGAATTCTGCGAGGCGAACGCTCAGCTGCTCATCGGTGAGGCAATTGCTCTTCGCGTGGATAAGAAACGTGCGAAAGGTGCCCAGCAAGAGTGCATTCTCGACCGGTTTCTGGCCGACGGCGAGCCGGTCGGCGTCAGGCTGGAGTGAGATGCCGCGCTGGGTCAGTTCAGTACCCAGGCGAGTGAGGTCTCTTCCGCTCCAGAGCTCGGATCGAGTGGTTTCCAGCAGAGTGGTGCCGTTGGTCCGATGGATTTTGCGCTTCCACGCCACGCCATCTAAATAGCCTTCAAAGGGCGACGATCCATCAGCATCGATAGCCCAGTGCTCGTGGTAAGCGTTGATGGCTGGGTAGTAGAAATCCGGGTGATACTGTCCATGCTCGGCGTCAACGGTCTCAATTTCGTAGCGCTTCTCGTAGATGTAATCGACACCGTTGAAGAACAGCCAGTCAGCGATCATCCGCTCGCCAGCGCTCTTGACGGTTTCGCCGCGGGAAGTCTGAAACCCCTCGCTAACTTCGGATTTCTCGCCGTTGTCGTCAGGGTAGTCACGGGCCAGCACAGCGCGGAAGAAGTCCCATTCCGAGCGGAACATGACATCGGTGGCGCGCAGCCGGTCGACGATCAGGCCGAGTTGTTCAATATCTTTACCACCCTCGAGCCATGGTGCCAACGACGGCTTCTTGCCGGTGGCCTTACCAATTATTTCGAGACCGAAGGCGTGAAAGGTGCGGGCAACGACTTGGTCGGCGTTGAGGCCGAGAGGGGTCAGACGGTCGCGGGTGCGCTGCTGTAATTGTTTGGCCGCCGCCGAGTTGAAGGCGAGCATGAGTATCTTGTCGGCGGGAATGAGGTTGCGCTGTAGCGCGTAGCCGGCCTTGGCCACCATCGTGGAGGTCTTACCAGAGCCGGCTGATGCGACGACGAGCATGCGGTTGTCGAAGCAAATCACGGCGCGGGTCTGCTCTGGGGTCAGCGGAGAGGATTCCACGTTGTCCAAGAATTCGCGGCACTCATCGGTTTCGCGCCCGAGGTGGTTCTGGTTTTCACGTGCAATAACGACGTGCACGTCTTCCGACCAGTGGGCAATCGTATCCGCGATGTCTGCTGGCTGAGCGGCGATATAGGAGCGCAAGGCTCCGTCGTCGAGCAGGTAGCTGAAGCCCACGGCGGCCTTGCGGACGGCCCAATCTGTGCCAAACTCGGTGGTAAGCCACCCCTTAACTTGCAGGTGTTCGGTGAGCGCGGCTGTGAAGCTATTCAGCCAAAGCGTGGCCTGGCGGGCTGCCGCATCAAACTCCGCAGTGAGCTGCCGCAGCTCCAACGATTGCCGCGAAGCAGTAAAGGCGTGCTCAAAGGCGGCAGCGTCTTTCGAGCGGATGCCGCGGAGCAGGCTCGCCTGCTCGCGCACCTGTAGCTCGATCTGACTCCAGAACAAGCCGCGGGTGACGATCACCGTCCCGACATCCACGACCGCGGTCGCGATACCGGCGCCGTCAATGGTGACCGTGACGATGTCGTCGTGGAGGGCCAGTTTCCAGTCGCCGGAGCCGGTGAGGGCTTTGCCCCAGGCGGAGGGCTGCCAAGTCGGGAGTGCGTGTTTCGTCATCAAAAAGAGCTTCTTGCACTCATGGTTGGTCCCCCAGTTGTGTCGTCCCGTAAAAGCCGATAGATGCGTAGCTATGAAGTCGCCTCATCGGATTCGCGTTCCCATAAAGCAAACCTCGTTCGCGCGAAGCCAAATATATACATCGCATTGTAGCGATACACCAGCTACGCACGCGGCCCTCAGACGGGGCGTTCGCTTGGACAGTGGGCCGATATACCGATTGTAAAAGACGATCCGGCAATAATTGAGAGACGGGAACGCGAGGCATGATCGACCGCTCCACCGAGACGCCAGCAGTGAGTTGTGATGGTCCGATCGCGCGCTAGGACTCCAGTGCGCGTGTCGCGAAGTACTCGTAAAGACTTGATTCAATAGGAGTCGCGAGACCCAGCGTCATTGACACCACATCATGGCCACCGTCTCCCGACATCTTTGTCTGACGGGCATCCTGCGATGTCGCCCGTCCGAGATAGTAGAAATCGGTTCCTTCTGCGTCATCTTTCTTTGCGAAAACATGAAGGGGAAGACTGTTCTCAACAATCGCTTTCACCTCACCGCTCGCAAGGGTGCGCCTGCTTCGGGTGAACCAGGTCAATGTCGAAGGGTTGATAAACTCGTCTCCATAATTGGTGCTTTCGGACACCTCAGACCCCTTGTGGTACGTGACGAATATCGGGCAGGTGTTTGAGACAAAATCGACCTTATAGCCGTATATCGTGCTTTGTTCGTTCGATTTCCAATTCAGAAGACGGCAAGCGTCCTTGCGGGAATAGCGCTGGCCCACCTCAAGACGTCCGGTCCAATTGTGTCGATGGCGCGCGAGGTACAGCCCGGTCTCTACAACGTCGTTGACGTGCTCTTGGAACATAAGATCGCTGTTCCAAGCCACGACGAACTTTACGTTGAGGTTGTACACGCCGTCACTAAAAGTGACGACCGGTGCGCCGCCGTACTTTGTGGCTTCTGCTGAGGTAAAGAATTCTAAACTCAAGACGCCCAGTACGGAGGCAAGTGTCGCCGGATCGGTTGCCAGAGCACTTTTATCAAGCAGTCGCGTGAAGTCTTGGACCTCTAGACCGTTCGCGCTGGACAAAAGCTCTTTGAGCAGCAGTAGCTCATGAGGCCGCTTCCCATTCAGTAATTCGCCGGAAAGAAAGGTCAAAACTCTGTCTGCGTATTCTCCGGCCGGAACGTTAAAGGCACCGACTTTTTGGAGAAATCGCCAATAATTCTTTGCCTTTGTTGCAATGACTGTGGGATCCACTAAGTCGAAGCGCGCAAAGTCGACGAGTATAGGGGCTCGGCCTAGGCGGTTCTGCAACTCGAGGAAAGACTTCTTAAGGTTCGACATGCTGTCGAGAGTCGTCGTTGCAAGGGATGCAAAAATTCGCTCTCTTGCAATAGCATCAAAGTTGACGCTGGAAAGGCCGGCTATGGCACCAGCCTCTTGTGCGTCGATGATTTTCTTGCGGATCGAATCCTTGTTAAGGCTGCTGTCTCCGAAGAGCGCTATGGGAATCAAATAGTTATTCTCGTAGTTGCCGATGAAGTCGATAACTACTAGGTGCTCTTTGCCCGCGGCCTTACGAAGTCCCCGTCCGAGCTGCTGGGTAAACACGATACTCGATTGTGTCTGACGCAGCATAACGACTTGATTGACTGAGGGAATGTCGATCCCCTCATTGAAAATGTCGACAGTGGCTATATAGTCAAGCTCGCCCCGCTCGAGCATCTGCACGACCGCCTCTCGTTCGTCCACCGAGTCGGACCCGCTCAGCGCGCGCGTTCGAAGATGCTTCCCATGAACCTCGCGCAGGTTGAGAAGTGCCGAAAGGTCCATCGCCTCATCGTTCCTGCTGCAGAAGATTAGCCCACGTACCGGTGCGCCGGCGTGTCCATACTTTTTGATTGTGGCTACGAGGTAGTCAACGCGTTCAGAGGCAACAAGGTGCTTAAGGTCCGAGAGCTTGTCTATTACCTCACCGTCTTTGACGTAATCGGTCACGCCGTAGTAGTGAAAGGGTGCCAGCATGTCTGCCTCTAGGGCCTTTTGCAATCGGATTTCGTATGGCACATTAAAATCGAACAGCTCGAAGACGTTGAAATCGTCGGTTCGCTCGGGCGTCGCTGTCATTCCGAGCAGAAATTTCGGCTGGAGGTGTTCGATCACACTCCGGTAGCTCTCGGCGCCCGCCCGGTGCACCTCGTCGATCAGAACGTAGTCAAATGCATCAGGCTCGATCCCAGCGAGATTCGCCGGTCTTGATAGTGATTGAATCGAGGCGAACACATAACGACGATCAAGCTCCCTTTTCGTTCCCACAAATTTGCCAAAGTCGCTGTCTGGGGCTCCTAAGACACGCTTGAATTCAAATATGGCACGGTCCAAGATCTGCTCACGATGCACCACGAACAACATCCGTTTCGGTGCACATGCCCGCACGTCGAGCGCCGAGAGGATGGTCTTTCCAGTTCCTGTCGCAGAAATAACGACCGCGCGTTTCTCCCCAATGTCGCGCAATGCCGCAATCTCAGCGAGCGCCTCGACCTGCATCTCGTTGGGCCGAATGACTCCATTGACCGGCAGATCAGTCACCGGGTCGATCGGGTCGATTGCGGGTGAAGATGAGGGTGCGATCCACGTCAGCGCGTAGGCGTCGATCCAGTCTTTGGTAAGGGGAATCGAAGCATCAATATGAGCCTGCGCAGCGCGATTAAGCTGCTGGACTATGTCCCCATCCGGGAGAGCCGAAAAGCGTAGATTCCACTCGTGGTTGTTTAGAAGCGCACGATCCGTCAGGTTTGAGCTTCCTACTATCGCGGTTGTACTCGCTTCCTGCTCGAAAACGTATCCCTTTGCATGAAACCCAGCGGCGGAATCTGGATGCACATAAACGTTGATTCCATCGAGATTGAAGAGTTCCCGAAAGGCCGCGGGCGAGTTGAATCCCAAGTACGTGGATGTGATTATTGTGCCCGACCCTTGAAAGTCAATAATTGCCTGCTTTAGCAGGGCTATCGCGCTCGGTGTAACGAAGGCGACAGAGAACACGAAGCGACGCGAGCGCTTTAGCTCTTCACGAATCGCTCGGAGCATGGTGTTGCCGTCAGTATTTGATACGAGTGTCGGGTTAAAGACTTGATCGGCCTTGACTTGCGAGTTGAGAAATCCGAAGTTGTTGTCGAAGGTCAGCTGGCGGCGAGTCGCACTCACTCGTGAAAGTCTTTCATGACCTGAACCACTGCGGGAATGTCAGCAGGTGCCCAATCGAGCTGGTCAAGCTCTGCAGCCTGAACCCACCGAATTTCTGAGTGCTCGGTAAGTCGGGGCTCTTCGCCGGTTAGGGAGCAGTAATAAGTCGTCAGGATAACGATCCCGAAGTCGTACTCGTGCTCGGTGGTTTCGATGCGCGCGCCGATCTCCGCTGTACAGAGCAACTCTTCTTCGAGTTCGCGGAGCAAAGCCTGCTCGGGTGATTCGTTCATCTCTATCTTGCCCCCGGGAAACTCCCACATATCGGGCAGGGACATTGTCGAACTACGACGTGCCGCGAGAATTGTCTGGCCCCGCGTGAGGACGGCGCCGACGACATTGATTCTCTTTTTCACAGGTGAACTCCGATGCCTAGCCGTCAATCCGTAACGCCAGCTTAGCCAGCGCGGTGCGCTGGTGATCAAAGCAGCCGCAGGGGCTTTAAAGACCGCCGATGATTCCGAGGACCAACTTGTTGTAGAGAGGCAAGCCCCCGAACACTCCGAGTGTCGCAACTGTCGCGAAACTGAGCAGGGTCCACGAGACTCGCCGCACGCGCGCTGTTTTTACATCGCTGTCGATCACAGCGAATTTCGCCATCAAACTCGGATTCGGTAGCGATGCGAGTGCAGTCCAGGTCCCTGGCGCGTCAACTATCGCTTCAAGTTCGACCAGATCGACTTCGACGAGAGAAACTGGTTGTTTTAGCAGCCAACGGCGCAAACTGACCGCATCCAGAACAGTGACCGCGTCGGGCGTCTTCCTGATCGTGATCTGCCCCGGGCGGACCAGCGCGATCACAGCCTGCGCCGGCGGAAGCTGCGGCATCCGCTCTCGAAGCATTTTCGTGACGCGAGTGGCCTCGAATTTCGAGTTGCGGAGGTAGGGCTGCTTTTGGCCGTTGACCAGGAACGACCGTTCGGCGATCCAGATCTTCTTGCCGCGGTGGTGTTTGGTGTTGATCGTGAAGATTCCGCCCGGGCCGAGCACGAGATGATCGATGTCGGCGCCGGCGTTGCCGATCGGAAGAGCGTGGAAAACTCTCCATTCGGGCGGGAGGCGGTCGAGAATCCTGCCAACCTCAATCTCACCCTGAGCGCCGAGGTACCAGGCGACGCTGTCGGCGGCCAGCGGGGAGTATCCCCAGAACCGAGCGAAACGCGAGCGTGGCGGCACAGCTTGTTGCTGGCGGAGCAACTCTTCGATGACCGATTGGGCGGCGATCTGATCGCGCATACCCGGTGCCTGTGTTGTCATGCAGCCCCCGATGGTTTAGAGCCAATCTAGCGGGCATAGCGTCGCTACCAAGACTGGAGTCGGCCGCCGCCTAACCCTACGGGCAGGGGATCTTGGTGTACCGGCGACCCTTGTCGTCGACGGAGGTTCCGTTGTTGCCGTAGGCGCGGCATCCGGTGTACGTGTCGACGCTGGGAACCGCGGGCGCAACGTACGGTTCAACGTAAGGAGCGACATACGGTTGCTCGGCAGCACGCTGGGCGGCAAGAGCTCTCGCGTCGGCAGCAGACCGTGCGTCAGCGGCAGCTTGTGCGTCGGCAGCGGCCCGTGCGTCAGCAGCGGCTTTCGCTGCGGCCGCGGCGTCTGCGGCGGCCTTCGCTGCGGCAGCCTGTTCTGCGGCCGCCGCCTCGCGTGCCACTGCGCCGGTCTCAGCCGTCACGAGCTTCTTGTGTATCGAACGCGCCTTGGTGTCCATGTTTCTCAAGCCCTTGCCGTAGCCGATCTTGGGCGTGGCCAGCAGGATGGACATGGCGATAGACGGCTGATCCAGATCGGCAAGACGTTGCAGTGCCGCGATGCCGGCGATGAGTGCAGCGGCCCGCGCGACCAGCGCTGTCACCTCGCCGGATGGAGCGGTCCCGCTGTCGACCGCCGCGAGTTGCTGCGTCTCGGCTTTCAAGGCCTTGACCTGGGTGCGAACGGTGCAGTCCGTTGTCTTTGAATAGAGGCCCCGGAACTTCGTCTGAGCTATTTTCTGGGCGGCCTGCACGGTTTTGAAATTCTTGTCATTGGCACCGAAGGTGACCGCCATTCCATAGCCTTGTCGAGCGATTTCCTCACTGATGAACTTGTCGTCGGCGGTGTAGACAGCGGCCAGCGTGCGCCCGTAGCGATCGAGTCGCTCCCGGTCGTATTTCAGGGTGACCTTGGCCCCGACAGGGAGTAATGCAGTGAGGTAAGCCGAGGCTACTAAGCCTCCGCATTCCACGGGCTCGGTCGGGTCTTTTGTTTCGGGGGTGTCGATGTTGAGCAGGCGCACTCGCGTCTCTTTTGAATCTATTTTTAGCACCACGGTGTCGCCATCGATCACACGGACCACGACCGCACGATCGTCTTTGGCGGCCTTGGCCGGCGCAGCAGTGAACGTGATTCCAGCGATTACCATCAACACGGTTGCGGCGGCTGAGGCCTTGGCAGACAACCAACGGTGACGATTTGAACTCGACGATACGAATGACACTGCGCCCCCAATACGACTGCAGACAAGAACGATCGCCGTGCGGTATCGAACCCTGCAGTGATCCTGATTATGCCGGAGCTTGTGTCGCCATGGACACGACTGTGCCCGCCCTACGCTACCGCCCGCACTTTTCCCTCTGGCTGGCCCTTACAGGGGCCGGTGTGCTGATCAGCATCGCCCCGCGCGCCGGCGCGATCAGCACCATGAACAATTCGCTGAAGAGCGGGTTTCGGCGCGCTCTTCGTGACCGTCGCCCTACTGCTAGCGCTGGTGCACTCAAGGACTTTAGCCCGGCAGAACCGCTCACGCGAGTGCCGCGGCGACTTGCTAGTATGCATCCGCTTGGTGGTCGGTACGGCGGATGCGCTCGGCGGGCTCTTTGTGCCAGAGCGCTTGCAGGCCTGGGTGATTCTCGACCGGCGGCTGAACGCCATGGTCTACGTGTTCTGCGTTCAGACCGCGACCTCACACGATGTCTACGACCAGCTGAATGTGGCCCAATGGGATTTCTACGTGGTGCCACGCATCGATTTGGCCTTGACCGATCAGAACAGCCTCGGAATCGCGCGCGTGAAATCATTGTCAGGCGGCGCGACCGCCTGGGATGATCTGAAAGCGGCGGTCACGGCCGCAGCGGTTGGTCAGGAGCGGGATGATGACCGGGATTGGTGGGGCGCGTAGGCCTGTCGGCGACAAGCAGCGGCGTCGACGCGGGAAACGGGCGGTTCAGATGGGTAGGGGCCGTCCTGAGCCAGCCTGTTTCGGAGACTTTAGCCCGTCGCCAGCAGGCGAGCTCTTGTTTGGCTGGCCAGTTTGCGGTCAAATGTATACAGCGGCTGGTTCGACGTCACGTCTGCCGCCGTAACGAGATAGCAGTCTTCGAAGGACAATTTGGGGTGCCCGACATACAGGGTCAACGCGCGATCAAACAGTGACGCGTTGGCGACGATCTGGGGGAGATTCACGACGCCATGAATAGCTTCTTGCTGCTGCTCTCGATTCAGCCCGTAGGCGCGGCCCAACACGAAGATTGTCTCGACGAGTGTGATGTCCGATACGAAAAACGTGCCGCCCGTCTGAAGCAGGACCACAGCGGCGTCATGTTGCTCGGGCACATCGTTGAGTAGCAATCGGAGAACGACATTTGCATCCAAGGATGCGCTCAATTTGCGCGCTCGCCGTTCCGATGTTCTTGGTAATAGGCGTCAACGTCTGTCACGGGCTCGATGATGGTCGCGTAGCTGGAGATTAGCGCGCTGAGCGCTTCGATGCCGGCAACCGGTGCGATATTCATCGTGCCGGTCTTTTCGTCGATCGAGATTTCAAATCGATCACCCTGTTCGAGTCGCAGGGCCTTACGCACGGCCGCGGGAAGCGTTAGCTGCCCCTTGCTGCTCAACGTTACGACGGTCTTCATGTCTTACAGTTTATGACACGTAAGTCAATATGGCTACGGTCTGTCGTGCAGGCGTGGGTAAGAGTAAGCGCACTCGCGTCGCAGCTGCGTCGATATGGTGGCCACCGTGTGGAATGCAGCGCGAGCGGGACCATCCGTGCATCGACGCGCACCTGCGATTCGCTGCCGTGTGCACGTGTCACTCTGGCTGCCCGCTCTGCACCGCGGCGCTCGGTACCGCACGTCGGGATGGCTGGGAGCCTTTACTCAGGCGCGCTAGGCACACTTGAGGACCCAATCAAACAGAAAGGCCCCCAATGAGCAACCTCCAACGCATTCTGCGCATGGCATCGAAGGCCCTCGAGCAGAAGGGGCAGCCGTCTTCCGTCGGGTCAGGCAAGACGGATTGGCGCGAGATGGCGCGCACCGCCGCCGACAAGGTCACCGGAGACACCCGGCCCCCGGCGAGCAATGTGCAGCGGAGTGCCGTTCCACGTTCTGGGTCGCACGCGTCGCCGGCGGTGAGCGCCGAAGACCGCGCGGCCATCGCCCGCTACGACTACCTGCTGCAGACCGCAGAGCCCCGGCAGCTTGAACAGGTGCACCGCGATGCGTTCGCGCGGCTCACCCCGGCGCAACGCGACGAGGTCGACGCCCAGCTGCGCACCGAGCTGCCCGCCAACGAATACCCGGCATCGACCAGCCCCGAGGACCTGGCCCGGTCGGCCACCCGCGGCGAAGCTCAGAAGCCCGGCCTACTGAAGAAACTGTTCGCCAAGCCGTCCGGCCGAGGAGCCGGCGGCGCCCTTGCCGGAGCGGGGGTCGCCGCCCTCGGGCTCGGTGCTGGCGGGTTACTCGCCGCCGTCGCCGGTGGAGCGGTGCTCAGCAATGTGGCTGGCCCCCTTCTGGAACAAGCGGCGGGATTGGGCGTCGATTTCGAAGGCCTTGCCGGCGGACTCGCGGGCGTCACCGGTGGTCTCGAAGGAGTCACCCAGGGCGTCGCCGACGGAGCGGGCGAGTATGCGACCGGCCTCGGCGAGCAGGTGTCCGATCTAGGGTCGAACTTTGAGATCCCCGGTCTCTCGGCACTCGGCAATTTCTTTAACCGCGAATAAACAGCACCACCGATGGCAGCGTCCTCACCGGGCGACGTACGAAGGCGGAGGCCGGTGCCGTTGTGCCATCGGCACGACCCGCCCGCGCTACGCTGACGTGTGCAACTTTCCCTCTGGCTGGCCCTTGCAGGTGCCGGCGTACTGATCAGCTTCACCCCGGGCGCCGGCGCGATCAACACCATGAACAACTCGTTGACCAGCGGATTTCGGCGCTCGATCTGGGGAATCCTCGGGCAGCAGGCTGCGCTCATCGTGCACATCATCGTTGTCGCGCTCGGTGTCGGGGTACTCGTCGCGGGTTCCCCCGTGCTGTTCAACGTCATTCGCTATGCCGGCGCCGCCTACCTGGTCTATCTGGGCATCCGCTTGATTCTGCAGAAGCCCGGCTCCCAACGGGACCCGACCATGCCGCTGATCAGGGAGCCAGCCAGGTCGATGTTTCGCCGCGGCTTCTGGGTGAACCTGCTCAACCCCAAGGCACTCGTGTTCTTTCTCGCGTTCATGCCGCAATTCATTCGGCCGGAACAGCCGCTGCTCCCCCAATACGTGGTGCTCACCGTCACCGTGGTACTGATCGACATCGTCGTGATGTGGTTCTTCTTCGCGGTGGCGGCCAAATCGTTCCAGCGCTTCACCAACACCGCCCGCGGGCAACTCATTCTCAACCGCACCTTCGGCGGACTCTTCGTGACCGTTGCCCTGCTGCTGGCGCTGGTGCACTGAGCGCCCATCGGCCGCACCATTCGGTTTCAGGAATCGCGGCCATACTTGCCGCTTCACGCGCGGCGAACAGATCGTCTGACCGGCCGGGCTGGCGAGCGTGCACCGTGTAACGGTTGCGCGTGGTCTTATCGCGCAGTTCTGTAATGACGTCTACGACGTCGGCCCGCATGTGCTCGATCAGACAGCAGTACGGTCGCGGCGTCGAGCCGCTGGGCGGGATCCGCTTCGGAGTAGGCGCGGCCGGTCGGTACGCTGGCAAGATGACGAACACCGACACACGACAACCGCGCCGCGCCATCAGGGCGGCAGCCGTGGGCTTCGGGGCCGTTGCGCTGTACGCGCTCGTCGGGGTTCTGCAGATACTGGTGTGGAATCCGCTGGCGGCCGTGCCGGGCGCGACGCTCGCGCAAATTCGCGCGGATATGACCCTCGCGAATGAACCGCTTGTCGCGAACGGCGTCGTCATCTGGGCGGCGATAGGAATGGCGCTCGCCGCCGCGGTTCTCGTGGTGACGATCGTGCGAAACATGAGTGCGGTCGGGCTGGTTGTGGCGGCCTATCTCGTACTGCTCGTGTTTGCGGCTCCCGGGCACTTCTTTGTGGCTTTCGGGCCCGGCATGTCGATCGCCGACACGTTCATGATTTCGGGCGGGGATCACGCCCCGTGGGGTATCGTGCTGTACCTGATCAGTGCCGCCGCCCTGCTCGCCTTGATCGTGCTGATTATTCGCGCCGCACGCACGGCTGCCGCCCGAGACACTGACCGAGGCAGAATAGATGGATGAGCGATGCCGGCGACTTCGTGGACCGCACGCTTCAGTACGAAGCAACCTGGGAGCGGGCGGCTGAGGCAGAGGCCCGGTACGGGAACGATCTCGAGTTCTACGGCGCCTCGGTGGGCGCCGTGCGGGGAACCATCCGCGACCTGGCCCGCCGGCATAAGAACATGAGCCACGACGAGGTGACCGCACTGAGTTCCGAGCTCTGGAACGTGCCGGTGTTCGAGCGCCGCCTCGCCGCCATCGTGCTGCTGCAATCGAACGTGACCCGGCTCGACAACACCGATCTCACCCGCATTGAAGGGTTTCTGCGCGGAGCGGGGCTGCCAGAGCTCGCGGATCCGCTCACCTTCACCGTGGTGCTGCCCCTGGTGCAGGCGCTGACCGGCGCGAATCGTGCCCGAGCAAATGCGTCCCTGGCGCGCTGGGCCGGCGACGGTGACCCGTGGCTGCGCCGCGCGGCCCACGGCGTCAACACGAAAATCGCTCGCGCGTGACTGCCAACACCAAGGAAAACTCCTCATCGGAGTTGAGGTGCGCCGAGATCATCGAGAAAGCCCCGGAACAGCAGGGTCTGGATGGGTTTTACTGAGGCTGCGAATCGTCCCTAGCTGACGGGCACAGCGGGCGGCGTCTTTCGGGCGAGCACGAACGCGATGTACCCGGCTACGATCTGCACCGCGCCGACGATGATCCACAACGTCGTCTGCGGTAGAGCCGCGTAGAGCAGTCCGAAGGCGAGCGGGCCGGCGCCGCTGCCGACATAGGTACCGATCTGCACGACGCCGGTCGCGCTCGGGGTGGCCGGACCCGCCACCCGGGACACCACGAAGTGCGTGAGCCCCGGCCACCCCCAGCCGATACCGAGGGCCAGCAGCATGCCCGCCACGAACGTCCACTGGGTGTCCACCGCCATGAGCAATACTCCGGCACCGCCGATGAACATCATGGCGGCCACGGTGGCGAGCGCGAACGTGCTGTTGGCCCGGTCGGCGATTCGGCCGACGACAACGCGCACGACGACGCTGAGCAGCCCGGCGACGCTCAACAAAATGCCGGCCCCGGCCAACGGCAGCCCGCGCTCGATGCCTGTGATCACCGCATACGCAGTCACGGCGCCGGTGGCAGCCGCCGAGAGCGTGGTGACGCTGGCCATCAGCAGCAGGTATTTCATCAGCGGCGGGGTCAGCGGCACGTGCGAACCGCCGAGCCGGGGACGCGCGAGCTCCCCCCGCGGCACAGACCACCAGAACAGGCCCCCTACGGCGAGCGCGAAGAGGCCGGCGAGACCGAACCCCCAGTGCCAGCCCAAGGTGAGCGCGAGCGCCGGCACCGCCAGCCCGGCCAGGAACGCGGCAAACGGAATCGCCGACTGCTTGATGCCGAACGCGGTCGCGAGCATTCCGCGTTGTACCCGTAGGTTGATCAGCTGATTCGCGGCGGGATGGCTGATGCCGTTGCACACACCACCAACCGCGGCCCACACCAGCAGCCAGGCCCAGGACGGCACCAGAAAAGCCGATCCAACCAGGCTCAGGGCGCCCACCGCCACCCCGAACAACGTTGTGGAACGAATTCCCAACCAAGACACTACGCGCCCGGCGAGCACTGACATCATCGCGGCGGCGGCCCAGTAACTGGCCACGGCCGCGCCCAGCACCCACTGCGGCGCCGGAATATCGAGCTGGATCCGCACGAACAGGGCGCCGAGCAAAAACACCGGCAGGCCGCCCGTGATGGTGGCGCCCATTGCGAGAACCACCGCGCGAGTGCCCGACTGGCGCCGGAGCATCACTTGCGCACGAGCGCTCGCGTGTCGGCGCTGGGAGAACGGATGCTCGCCCCCACCTGACTGTGCAGCGGGGTGCCATTCGCTGAATCGACCGCGTCGGCGGGCACCACATCTAGCCACATTCTTCCATCGTAGGCCGGAGGACAGTATCGTCCGGGCCACACGACCGGCGAGGTCGGGGCATCCGATGAATAATCCAAGCGCAGCCCTGGCACGCTGCGCGGGGCCGAATAAACGGATGAGCGACGCCGGCAACTTCGTGGATCGCACGCTGCCGTACGAGGCCACCTGGGAGCGGGCGGCCGAGGCGCAGGCCGGTACGGTTCAGTTTTACGGCGCCTCGCTAGGGGCTGGGCGGGGAACCAACGTTGACGATTACGGGGTGTGCACGAGCGCAGTTGGGGTACTCGGCCCCCGGCAGCCCTGTCTCACCCTGCGCGTAGGCTGCGCATATGCGCGCAATCATCGTAAGCTCCCCCGGCGGGCCGGATGCCCTCACCCTCTCGACCCTGCCCGACCTGGAAGTCGGGGCCCATGACATTCGGGTGGAGGTCGCTGCGGCGGGCGTGAACCGAGCGGATATCATGCAACGGCGGGGCCGCTACCCCTCGCCCGCCGGCGCACCCCAGTGGCCGGGGCTGGAGGTGTCTGGCGTGGTGACCGAGGTGGGCGACGACGTGACTCGGTTCGGCATCGGCGATCGCGTCTGCGCGCTGCTCGCCGGCGGCGGCTACGCCACCGAAGCTGTGGTGCACGAAGACCTGGCGTTGCTGGTGCCACTGTCGATGGACCTCATCGACGCCGCAGCCCTGCCGGAAGCCCTGGCCACCGTGTGGTCGAACGTGTTCATGGCCGCTGAGCTCCAGCCCGGGGAAACGTTGCTCGTGCACGGCGGCGGAAGCGGAATCGGTACGACCGCCATTCAGATCGCCCGGCTCCTGGATGCGCGCGTGGCCGTGACGGCCGGGTCAGCCGAGAAACTCGCCGTGTGTGAGAGCCTCGGGGCAGAAGTCCTGATCAACTATCGGGAGCAGGACTTCGTCGCCGAGACCACCGCCGCGACCGACGGGCGGGGCGCCGACGTGATCCTCGACATCATGGGTGGCTCTTATGCGGCGCGCAACATCGAGGCGGTCGCGGTGAACGGGCGCATCATGGTGCTCGCCAACCAGAGCGGTGAACCGGCCACGTTCGACCCGTTTCGCCTCATGCAAAAACGCGCCCGCTACTGGGGCACCACCCTGCGCGCGCGGTCGCACGCCGAAAAGGTCGCCATCATGCGTTCGCTCGAGTCGGCGGTCTGGCCGTGGATCGCCTCGGGCGAGTTTCGACCGGTGATCGACGATCGATTCTCATTCGCGAATGCAGCGGATGCGCACCGCCGGCTGGAAGCATCCGCTCACGTGGGCAAGATTGTGCTGGTGCCCTGACCTCGACGAGGCTGTACCCGAAGAGGGGCCGCACCAATTGGCGCAACCCCTCTTTGGCCAGCCTCGACGACTACGCCGGCTTGTCGGCCAGCTCGGCCGCCGCGGCCGCACGTGCAGCTTTAGCCTCGGCCTTGGCTGCGGCCGCGGTTGCCTTGAGGTCGGCGTCGATCGCGTCGACGAACGCAGTGTGCCTCCCACCGGGCAGCCAACCCTTGTTGACGACCTTCACCTGGAACAGGCAAGCTGTGAGCACCAGCACCACACCGATCAACACGGTGAGAAGCACACCGATGGCGGTGTTGTCACCAGACAGGCTCACACCGATGAGCGCACCGAACCAGCCGAAGTCGGTGTCGCCGAAGGTGCTGTTGGCGAAGCCGAAGCTACCCAGTACCAGCAGCAGGATGGCGGGCAGGATGGTGATGAGAATTCCATTGACGAAACCACCGACCATGGCACCGACGCGACCACCGGTGGCGTTGCCGTAGACACCGGCTCCACCACCCGTGAAGAAGTGGGGCACCATGCCGGGCAGGATCAGCGCGAGACCGAACACCGGCCCAAGCCAAATGGCCAGCACACCGAGGCTGAGCAGGCCGCCGGCGAAAGACGCGAGGAACCCGATGAGCACGGCGTTTGCCGCGAAGGGGAAGACGATCGGAATGTCGAGCGCCGGGCGCGCGCCGGGAACAACCTTCTCGGCAATACCTTGGAAGGCGGGCACGAGCTCGCCGAGAATGGTACGCACACCATAGAGAATGATGGCCACACCCACACCGAACTGCAATGCCTGGGCGAAGGCAGCCATGATGAACGCGCCGGCATCGATGGAACCGAAGGTGCCGAGGGCATCCGCTCGAGGAAGGGCGATAAGGCCCCAGATGGCGAAGACCATGTAGATGGCAACCATCGAGACCGAGGTGGCCACCATGGAGTCACGCAGGAACCGCAGGTTCTGCGGAAAGTCGATGTGCTCGGTGCTTTTGCTGCGCTTGCCGACAGCCTGGCCGACGGCACCGGCGGCGATGTAGCCGAGGGTGCCGAAGTGGCCAATGGCGATGGTGTCGTCGCCGGTGATGCGCTTGGTCCACGGCTGGGCGAAGGCCGGCATGACCACCATGATCACGCCGAGCAGGCCACCGCCGATGACGACGACGAGCCAGCTGAGCTCGGAACCGAAGCCAACCGAGAGCACGACCGCGAGCATCATGGCCATGAAGACCATGTGGTGTCCGGTGAGGAACACGTACTTGAGCGGTGTGAACCGGGCGAGCAGAAGCATCACGATGAATCCCACCACGAGCACGTAGGCGCTCGTCGCTCCGAATTCTTCGGCCGCTAGAGCGGTGATGACCTCGTTGGTGGGGATCACGCCCTGCGCGCCGGTGACCTTCAGAATAAGGTCCCCGAGGGGGGTCAGCGAGGCAACAACCACGCCGGCACCGGCGCCGAGAATGAGAAAGCCGAGGGCTGCCTTGAGGCTGCCGCCAATGATGGCGCCCGCCGGCCGGCGCAAGGCGATGAGCCCGACGGCGGTGATGATGCCCACGAGATAGGCCGGCACATTCAAAATCTGCTGGCCGATGAAATCCAGAATGACTAAGAACCACTCCATGTCGGGGCGCTTCCTCTCTTACTCAGTCGTGCGGTTGAAGAACGGATTATTCGAGTGCGCTGGTGAGCTTTTCGGTGATCTCGTCGAGGTCGAAGAAGTTGTCGATGACGATGACCTGGGCCTCGACGTCGCCGATTTCCTCGGCGAGCTCTTCGCTCGTGAGCACGATCTCTGCGTCGCGGGCCATGCCGCGGGCCACGCCGATATCAGCGGCCTCAACGTCGGCGTCGATGCCGAGAGTGCGCAGTACCTTTTCGGTGTTCATTTTCAGGAGAACGGATGTGCCGATCCCCATTCCGCAGACCGCGATGATCTTCATGACTGTGCCTTTTCTGTGAGCAGTTCGGGGTTGGACAGGAGAGCGAGCACCTCGGCGGGCGAGCCGGCAGCTTTGAGCGCGACGAGCAGGTCGGAGTTCATGAGTACCCCGGCGAGGGCCTGCATCATCTCGAGGTGGCCTTCATGGTCTGGGGCGGCCAGCCCGATGACGAGCGACACCGGGTCGTTCTTCTTGTGACCGAAGCTCACCGGTTCTTTGAGGGTGACCCAGCTGAGCCCGGCGCGCAGCACGGAGGGCGAAGGCCGCGAGTGGGCGATGGCCAGGCCGGGCGCGATGACGATGTACGGGCCGAGCTTATCGACGGCGGCGATCATTTCTGCCGTGTACTCGTCGGTAGTGACGCCACCAGCCACGAGCGCATCGCCGGCCAGGGTGATCGCAGCCTGCCAATCAGCAGCGACGACGTGCGTGCGAACGGACGCTTGGTCGAGGTTGGAAGCGAGATTGGCTGCCATGCGGTGACTCCTGATTCCGGCCTTCACACTGCAAGACCACATCGTCTGCGCCAAAATACTTGGTGCCGTGCCCCGAGCCTAATGCGAATTCGAAACTTTTGTCTACAAGTGATCCAAAGTCGAGGCGACAGACTCTAACGGGTGAGACGGCTGATGCGGTCGGCGTCGAAAAGAGCATCCTGGGCAATGAGCGAGGCGCCCAGCACACCCGCCTTGTTCCCGAGGCGACTCGGCTCCACCGTGAGGCCGGAGCCGGAAAACGCGCGCGCCTGCGCCAGTAGCGCCTCGCGCAGCGACGACAGGTAGGGGTCACCGGCCTCGGCCAGCTGGCCACCGAGGACGATCATGGCGGGGTTCAGAAGCCCGGCGACGTCGACGAGGGCCTGCCCGATCTCGGCGCCGGCCGCCGCGAGCAGTCGTTCAGCGTCGGGTGAACCCATGCGCGACAGCGCCACGATGTCGCCGGTGGTGCGAACGCGATACCCGAGGGCATTGAGCTCGCGGCGAATGGCATAGCCGCTCGCGACAGCCTCGAGGCAGCCGTTCTGCCCGCAGCTGCACTGCTCGGCGCCAAAGCGATAGCTGTGTGAGAAGTCGCCGGCACCGCCGCGGGCACCGCGGTAAACCCGGCCGTCAAGCACGAAGGCGCAGCCGATTCCGAGCCCCATCTTGAGCACGGTGAGGTCCTGGTGCTCGGGCCAGCCGAGCCGGGATTCCGCGACCGCCATGATGTTCACGTCACGGTCGACGGCGAAAATTGCAGTGAAGTCGGCCGGAAAATAGTTCTGCACGAGGACGTCGTTCCACTGCTCGTCGATCTGGGGGGCAGCGAGCCGGCCCGTGGCGGCATCCACTGGACCGGGTACGCCAATGCCGATCCCCCGCACCTCGGCGCGAGTCTTGCCGAGCTGGCGCAGCAGATAGTCGAAGACCTGGTTGGCCCAGGTAAAAACGGTGTCCGGGCCTTCACAGAGACCGATGTCGGCTTCGTCTTCAATGAGGATCGTCGAAACCAGATCGGTGACGGCGACGCGGGTGTGCGAGCCGCCGATATCGACGCTGAGGAGCAGGCCGGCGTCTTTGTTGATCGCGAAGCTTTCGGCCGGTCGGCCGCCGCGCGAGTCACTCTGGCCGGCCACGATGATGATGCCGGCCGCGAGCAGTTCGTCGAGCCGGCGAGCCAGCGTGATGCGTGACCAGCCCAGCTCGTCGATCAGTGCCGGCCGGGTTGTGGCCGTGCCCGCGCGAATGAAGTCGAGCACAACGCCCGACCCGGTCGACATGGCGTGCGCCACCGGAACTCCTCTGATTGACTTAAGTATATTTATATACCAATGTGTGAAGTATGACTGGGAAACCTCGCCGTGTCACCATCGATGTCGATGTTGATCGTGCCGCTGAAGCTCGGGCAGTGGCCGCCGCTGTGGAAATGGCGATCGCCGCGCGCAAAGAGGCTGCCACGTTTACCCCCGCATCGAGCCTGCTCGACCACACCGTCTGGGCCGTCGCTGGCGCCGGCTGCCTGCAGGAGGGCGTCTCGGCCGAGGCTTCGAGCCTGGCCGGCACGCTCTGTCTCGACAATTGAAATAGAGCTCCTTAGCGCTCGTGCATGCCACCGTGCTGGACCATTCCCCTCAGCGTGTAGCGAATAATTCGAAGCCCCACCCCGCCTACCGTGTTCGTGACCGATTGCATCGACGTCACAAAGCAAACCAGGGAAAAATACCGGCACTTCGACGCACGACCTGGTGCGTGACTCCACGAGCCGATGCGATCTCCTCCCGGCTTGCGCCCAGTGCGTGGGCGTGCAGCACGTAAAAATACTCACTGTCGTCGATGTCGCGGCCGGCTGCGGCGACTGCGCGCAGGGCCACGAGATGGCCGATCGTGTCGCTTGTTGTTTCACCCACTCCGTCGGCATGGATTGACGTTTCACTTGATGTCAAGAGACGTTGATGTTTCTGAGACGGATGCCGCACAACACCTACGATCGAAGCTATGGCACTTCTTTACGACGCCGTTCTGCGGCCCTCCAAGTCTGAGCTCATCGCCGCGTGGGCACCGACGCAGACGTGGTTCGTCGGCGACGCGGCGGCCACCGTCGAGCGAGTCGCATCGTTTCGCTTCGACGACCCCGACGGCGAGGTCGGCGTCGAAACGCTCCTGCTGCGATTTGGCACCGGGCCCCTTCTGCAGATTCCCCTGACCTACCGCGGCGCACCGATAGATGGCGGCGAGAACTGGCTCATCGGCACCATGACGCACTCCGTGCTCGGTGACCGCTGGATCTACGATGCCACCGGCGACCCGATCTATCTGGCGACGGTTGCGACCGTAGCCCTGAACGGCGGGCACGAGGCCGACCAATTCGAGCAGCTCGACGGTGACCTTATTCCGGTCGCGTCGAGCGCCGCCGTTCGCGGCAACGGCATCCCCGAAACACCAGTTCCGGAACTTTCTGCGACCATCGAGACCACCTCGACGGCGGGCACCACGATCGCAACGGCCGGCGCCCTGCGCGTAACCGTCGTGCGGGTACTCGACGGCACGTCAACGGCGCCACGCAGGAAGGACACCGCCACCGTCACCGGCATCTGGTCCCAGCAATCCGCGCCCCAGGTGCTCGTAACGGTCACGGTGCTGCCGGACTGACACTCACCTGCAGGCACGAGCATTCGCTCTCGTACCCAGCCAGATGCTGCGGCTCGCCGCCGAGCGCACCGGTCGCCCCACCTTCGTTGCCGTGACCGCCACCATCGGCGGGGTTCGGCGGGCTAGAGCGACAGGAATGGGTGCGTCCGAGCGGAGGTGCGGTGCGACACCGCACCCGAAGCCACTTAGGCTGCGGGGTTCAGGTCCAGAGAAATGGAGTCCGCAGCGGCGCGCAGCGCGGGAATGGCACGCTGCGCAAACGCATCATCGACCCGCGATACCGGCCCGGACACGCTGATGGCGGTGGGCGTCGGCGCATTCGGAACCCCCATCGCGAAGCAGCGCACACCGAGTTCCTGCTCGCCATCGTCGATGGAGTAACCGCGTTCCCGGATTCGGGCCAGGTCCACCAGCAGATCATCCACCGTTCCGATGCTCATGGCCGTGGGCCTCGGCATGCCTGTCCTGGCCATAATGGCGCGCACGGCGTCATCGCCCAGCTGCGCCAGGATCGCCTTGCCGACCCCGGTGGCGTGAGTGTGCGCGCGTCGGCCGACCTCCGTGAACATGCGCATGGAGTGTTTGGACGGAGCCTGGGCGATGTATAGCGCCATGTCGGCATCGAGAACGGCCATGTTCGCCGTCTCCCCGAGCTGATCGACCAGCGAACGAAGTTGCAGGCCGGCGAGGACACCAAGCTGCTGGCTTGCTGCCGTTCCAAGACGAATGAGTCCGGGGCCCAGGGCGTACCGCCGATTGGCGAGCTGGCGGATGTACCCCTTGGCCATCAGCGTGCGCAGCAGCCGATGGATGGTGGGCAGCGGCAGGTCGGTAGAGGCCGCGAGCTCACTCAGCATCACCTCTCCACCGGCAGCCGTGATCAGCTCCAGGAGCTCGAAAACCCGTTCCACCGACTGCACACCGCTACCAGCGCCGCGTTCCGCCATCTGCCATTCTCCAGACCGTGTGTGACAACAGATTTCTGCACTGCGAAAATCGTCGCCGGGTTCTTCAGAGTACACAGCAGTTGACGCGGGGCCGCACCGACCCTATTCTTTTCGTATAACAGAAACTAACTTCCATAATACGAAATCATCTGGAACGAAGTCGCTGATTTGTCGACTCGAGCAAGGACGCCCATGCCGTACACCGTAAACTGCTCCATCCTGCTGACCGAGCTGCCGTTGCTCCAGCGCCCGGCCGCCGCCAAGGCCGCCGGCTTCGACGCGGTCGAGTTCTGGTGGCCCTTTGCCGCCGCGGTTCCCACCGAATCGGACATTGCCGACTTTGAAAACGCGATCACGGATGCCGATGTTCGGCTGACCGGTTTGAATTTCGCGGCCGGGGACATGCCGGCCGGAGACCGGGGCCTGGTCTCCTGGCCCGCCCGTTCCCACGAGTTCCGCGACAACCTGGCGGTCGCGGCCGGTATCGGCGGGCGCCTCGGCTGCACGTCCTTCAATGCCCTCTACGGAAACCGCATCGACGGCGTCACCGCCGAGGAACAAGACGAGCTGGCTGTCGAAAACCTCTCCCTCGCCGCGCGATCCGTCGCCCCGATCGGTGGCACCGTGCTGCTGGAGCCGGTGAGCGGTGCACCGAGGTATCCCCTGCGAACGGCGGCCGACGTGCTGGCCGTCATCGACCGGGTACGCGCCGAGACCGGCGACACGAACATCAAATTGCTCGCCGACTTCTACCACCTGGCCGTCAACGGCGACGACGTCGACGCTGTGATCATCGAGCACGCCCACGAATTCGGCCATATCCAGATTGCCGATGCACCGGGCCGCGGCGAACCAGGAACGGGCACGTTGCCGATTCAGGAGTGGCTCGCGCACAGTCAGGGGCTCGGCTACCAGGGCGTCATCGGGCTGGAGTACAAGACGGCCGCAGCGAATCCGTTTGCCTGGCTCGACGCTGTCCAACCGGCCACAAGCATCCACCACCAGTGAGAAAAGGACAACGAAAATGACCAATGTTGCCGTCATCGGCCTGGGAATCATGGGCCTTCCCATGGCGATCAATCTCGTCAAGGCCGGCCATAACGTCATCGGCTTCAACCGCAGTCCGGCACGGATCGATCAATTGGTGGCCGCGGGCGGCCGCGGCGCGGCCAACATCATCGCAGCCGTGCGGGAAGCCGATGTGGTGATCACGATGCTGCCCGACTCGCCCGATGTCGAGGACGTCGTCGGCGGCCCGGACGGCGTCTTCGCCAACACCCCCGCCGACGCCACCTGGATTGACACCAGCACCATCCGTCCCGACGTCACCGTTCGCCTCGCCACCGCCGCACGGGAGGCCGGCCTCAGAGCCGTCGACGCCCCCGTCTCCGGCGGTGAGGCCGGTGCGATCGAGGGCACCCTGTCGATCATGGTCGGCGGGGATGCCGCCGACGTCGAGGCCATTCGCGGCGTGCTCGACTCGATGGGCAGCACCGTCGTACACGTCGGTCCGGCCGGGTCCGGCCAGACGGTCAAGGCCGCCAACCAGCTCATCGTCGCCGGTACCATCCAGCTCGTCGCCGAAGCGCTCGTTTTTCTGGAGGCACACTCGGTTGACACCCAGGCCGCTGTCACGGTTCTAGCCGGCGGGCTGGCCGGCAATCGCATCCTGGACCGCAAGGCCGCCTCGATGCTGGAACGCCGCTTCGAACCGGGTTTCCGGGTCGACCTGCACCACAAGGACCTCGGCATCGTCACCGCCGCCGCCCGCGCCGCCGGTGTCGCCATTCCGCTGGGTGCGGTGGTGGCCCAGCTGATGGGCGCCCTGCGCGCCGAAGGCCACGGTTCGCTCGATCACTCGGCTCTGCTGTTGCTGGTCGAGCAGATGTCCGGCCGCTCACCCGTCGACACACCAACTATTTAGCTCCAAGGAGAACCACATGTCTAAAATGCGTGCAGTCGACGTTGCCGTCGCCATCCTCGAGAAAGAGGGAGCCACCCAAACCTTCGGCGTTCCGGGCGCCGCCATCAACCCGTTCTACTCCGCCATGCGCGCCCATGGCGGCATCGACCACATCCTGGCCCGCCACGTCGAGGGCGCTTCGCACATGGCCGAGGGATTCACCCGCACCAAAGCCGGCAACATCGGCGTGTGCATCGGCACCTCCGGACCGGCAGGCACCGACATGATGACCGGGCTCTACTCCGCGTGGGCCGACTCCACGGCCATCCTCTGCATCACCGGCCAGGCGCCGGTGAGCAAGCTGCACAAGGAAGACTTCCAGGGCGTCGACATCGCCTCTATTGCGGCCCCCGTCACCAAAATGGCCGTCACCGTGCTCGAGGCCGGGCAGGTTCCCGGCGTCTTCCAGAAAGCGTTCTATCTGATGCGCTCCGGCCGCCCGGGCCCGGTGCTGATCGACTTGCCCATCGATGTGCAGCTTACGGAAATCGAGTTCGACATCGACACCTATGAGCCACTGGCGGTGGTCAGGCCCGCGGCATCGGCTGCCCAGTTGAAGAAGGCACTGGCGATGCTGCTGCTGGCCAAGCGCCCAGTGATCATCGCCGGCGGCGGCGTGATCAACGCGGATGCCTCGGAGGAGCTGGTGCAGCTCGCCGAGGTGTTGAATATTCCGGTGATTCCCACACTGATGGGCTGGGGCAGCATTCCCGACGACCACCGGCTCGCAGCCGGCATGGTGGGACTGATGACCTCGCACCGCTACGGCAACGCGACCATGCTCGAATCGGATTTCGTACTCGGCATCGGCAACCGGTGGGCCAACCGGCACACTGGCGGCCTCGACACGTACACGAAGGGTCGCACCTTCATTCATATCGACATCGAGCCCACCCAGATCGGGCGCATCTTCTCCCCCGACTTCGGCATCGTCTCCGATGCCGGGGCTGCCCTTCGCGGTCTGGTTGAGCTGGCACGGGAATGCAAGGCCCAAGGCGGATTGCCCGATTGGGAGAGCTGGGTCGAGAGCTGCGTGCACCGCAAGAACACGATGCAGCGCAAGACCCACTTCGACAACCTACCGATGAAGCCGCAGCGCGTGTATGAGGAGATGAATCGGGCGTTCGGCACCGAGACCCGCTATGTGACCACGATCGGGCTCTCTCAGATTGCCGGGGCACAGTTTCTGAACGTGTTCCACCCGCGGCACTGGATCAATTGCGGCCAGGCCGGTCCCCTTGGCTGGACGCTGCCCGCCGCCCTCGGCGTAGCGGTGGCCGATCCGACGAAAACGGTCGTGGGACTCAGCGGCGACTACGACTTTCAGTTCATGATCGAAGAACTGGCGGTGGGGGCCCAATTCCACATCCCGTACATCCATGTCGTCGTGAATAACTCCTATCTCGGCCTGATCCGGCAGGCGCAGCGCCGGTTCGACATGGATTATCAGGTGTCGCTCGCGTTCGAGAACATCAATTCGCCCGAGCTCGAGGGGTACGGCGTCGACCACGTCAAGGTGGCCGAGGGCCTCGGCTGCAAGGCCATCCGGGTGCGCGAAGCCGATGATCTGCAGGCAGCGTTCGCCCAGGCTCGGGAATGGATGGCCGAGTTCCGGGTACCCGTGGTCGTCGAGGTCATCCTCGAGCGAGTCACGAATATCTCCATGGCCGCCGCCGAGATCGACGCCGTGACCGAGTTCGAAGCCCTGGCTGAGACAGCGGCCGATGTGCCCACCGCGCTCTCCTTTATGGCCTGACTCGCCCCATTGACTGAGTGCACGTGCAATTCACGAACAAAGGAGTTCTTGTGAGTACAACAACCGTTAGTGCCCAGACCGGCAGTACCGTATTCGGAGCCCTCCGCGCGGCCGTGACCGATCCGGCCCGGGTGAAAACCCGGGCCATCGACCTCTACGCCAATGCCCACGATGCCTCGCACTTCCTGCTGATCCCGCAGGCGGTCGTGGTAGCCACGGACGCTGCGGAGGTCGGCGCGCTCCTGCGCGTTGCTGCCGCGCAGGGCGTACACCTCACGTTCCGGTCGGGAGGCACCAGCCTGAGCGGGCAGGCCATCACCGACGGGGTACTGGTCGATGTGCGTCGCAACTTCAAAAACATCGAGGTGCTCGACGGGGGGCTCCGGGTGCGGGTGCAGCCGGGCGCCACCGTGCGGGCCGTGAATACCCGGCTGGCCAAGTACGGCCGCAAGTTCGGGCCAGACCCGGCCAGCGAGTCCGCCGCTACCATCGGCGGCGTCGTGGCCAACAATTCCTCCGGAATGGCGTGCGGCACCGTCGATAACACCTACCAGACCCTCGAATCGGTCGTCGTGGTGCTGCCTAGCGGCACCGTCGTCGACACCGGTGCAGCGGATGCCGACGATCAGCTCCTCCGGCGGGAGCCGGTTTTATATAACGGCCTGCTCGAACTGGCACGGCGCACCCGGAGCAATCCGGCCTCCGTCGCCACCATTCGGCAGCAGTTCTCGATGAAGAACACCATGGGTTATGGCGTGAACTCTCTTCTGGACTTCGACCGGCCGGTGGACATGCTCGCGCACCTGATTGTGGGCAGCGAGGGCACGCTGGGGTTCGTGGCCGAGACGGTTTTTCGTACCGTGCCCAAACTGCCGCACGTGACGACGGCGCTGCTCGTGTTTCCCGGGCTCGAGGCCGCCACAGCCGCGCTGCCGGCCCTTGTGGCGACCGGCGCGGCCACCCTGGAACTGATGGACGCGTTATCGCTGACTGTGGGGCAGCAGATGCCCGGTGCCCCGGCCATCGTGCTCGACCTCGTTGTTCAGGAGCACGCTGCCCTCCTCGTGGAATACCACGCCGAGTCGTCCGAGAAGCTGGCGCAGCTGCTCGAGACCGGCATGCAGACCGTCAACACGCTGGATCTCACCCTGCCGGCCGATTTCACGACCGATGCG
The DNA here is from genome assembly GCF_002929825.1 of Cryobacterium sp. Y29. Taxonomy (GTDB): domain Bacteria; phylum Actinomycetota; class Actinomycetes; order Actinomycetales; family Microbacteriaceae; genus Cryobacterium. Next base: position 122,448 of record NZ_PJJN01000030.1, on the reverse strand, counting down.
GGCATTCGCGGCCAACTGTGGTACCTGCGCAAGGGGATCATCCCAGCCGTGGGCGGCACCCGGCCGCAGGGTACGAGCGCCCTGCTCGAAGACATCGTGGTTCCGGTGCCGGCGCTCGCCCGCACCTGCATGGAGCTCATGCGACTATTCGCCAAGTACGAGTACGAGAACTCGATGATTTTCGGTCATGCCAAAGACGGCAACGTGCACTTCATGCTCACCGACGATTTCGGCAGCCCGACCGGGCTGGAACGGTTCAGCCAGTTCACCGAAGACCTCGTCGACCTCGTACTCGGCGAGGGTGGTTCGCTCAAAGCCGAGCACGGCACCGGGCGCGTCATGGCACCCTACGTGCAACGCCAATACGGCGACGAGCTCTATGACGTCATGCGGCGCATCAAGGTGTTGTTCGACCCGGCCGGCCTGCTCAACCCGGGTGTGCTCATCAATGACGACCCGAACGCGCACCTCAAAGATCTCAAGGCCATCCCTGCCGTGGCAAGTGAAGTAGATCGCTGCACCGAGTGTGGCTGGTGTGAACCGGTGTGCCCGAGCCGCAATGTGACGCTCACCCCCCGGCAGCGCATCGTGTCGCTGCGTGCAATCGAACAGGCCCGGCTCGATGGCAATCTCGCCCTGGTGGCCGAGCTGGAGAAGGACTACGAGTACGACGCCGTGCAGACCTGCGCCGCCGACGGCATGTGCCAGACAGCCTGCCCGGTGACGATCAACACCGGCGACCTCATGAAGCGCCTGCGCCGAGATGACGCCAATCCGGTCGAGAAGGCCATCTGGAATGTTGCCGCGAAGAATTGGGGCGCTGTGACCCGGGTTGCCGGCGTGGCCTTGAATGTGGTTCGCACGGTACCCGTCGGCGTCATCCTCGCGCCCAACAAGCTGGCCCGCGCCGTGCTCGGCACAGACGCCGTCCCCCTCTATTCCCCCGAACTGCCCGGTGGCGGCGCCAGCCGCAAACATCGGGCGGTGACGACTGCGCCCAAGGCACGCCCGTCCATCACAGTCGAAGAAAGCGAAACCAGACATGCGTAATCCACCGTCGGAAACCACCCGGCAGCGTACCCAGCCAACAAATGCGCCGCAGGCCGTCTATTTTCCCGCTTGCGTGCAAACAATGTTCGGTCCGGCCACCACGGGAACTTGCGGCGTGCAGGTCGGCTTCGAGCAGTTGTGCGAACGCGCCGGCATCACCCTTCTCGTTCCGGCCGGAATCGACGCGCTGTGCTGCGGCACACCATGGTCGTCCAAGGGCATGGCTGACGGGCTCGCCACCATGAGCCACAAAACCCTTGCCGTACTGCGTGCCGCCACCAATGAGGGCGCCCTGCCCGTCGTCTGTGATGCCTCCTCCTGCACCGAGGGCCTTCGCCACATCATCGAGGGCGATACCAGCGCGCGGCCCCTGACCGTCATCGACGCGGTGGAGTTCGCAGCCACCCACATCCTGCCGAGCCTGCCGGGGTATCACAAAATCGAGTCTCTGGCGCTGCACCCCACCTGCTCCTCGACCCGACTGGGCATCAACCCGGCCCTCGACACCATCGCCGACGCCATCGCCGAACGTGTTGAGATCCCGGAGAATTGGGGGTGTTGCGCGTTCGCCGGCGACCGAGGAATGCTCCATCCTGAACTCACCGCATCCGCAACCCGCGCTCAGGCCGCGGACGTCGTCGCCATGGGCGCCACCGCCCACGCCTCCTGCAACCGCACCTGCGAACTCGGAATGACGCGTGCCACCGGCAAACCGTATCGTCATGTACTCGAGATCCTGGAAGAGGTCACCCGGCCGTAGGCCCACGTCCCTGAAACCGGGGTTTGTGAGACATACCGCGGTGAACCAACCCGCTTCGTGTGTCTCACATTCTCCGGTTTTTTGTGCGTGCCCGGAACAACACAGCGGGCGACAACGGATGCCTCCGCTGCCGCCCGCTCTTCGGGTGACGGTACTAAACGTGTGTTGGTTCGGGGGCCAGCACGGCTGCCTTCTGGCGCAACATCCAGCGCACGATCAGCCCGAGCGTCGTCATGAGCAGCACGAGCATGATTGAGCCGAGGTTGAAGCCGAGGCCGTAGATGAAAATGAACGAGATCGAGCCGGCTGCTATGCAGTAGTACAGCGTGACCAGGATCGTCTTGCGCAGCAGGTCTCCCTCTCGGCCGAGCAGTCCCACCGTCGCCGAGGCTGCCACGATGTTGTGGATGGCGATCGGATTTCCGCCGGCGCCTCCTACAGCCTGTGCGACCACTACCTGCTCGGGGTTCACTCCGATGGCGTTACCGGTGGAGAACTGGAACTGGGAGAACGTGAGATTCGACACGGTATTGGAACCGGCGACAAACGCTCCGAGCGCTCCGATGAACGGGGCGATGAACGGCCAGGAACTGCCCGAGACGGCCGCGGCACCTTCGGCAAGAGTCACAGGCATGCTCGAGAGACCGGACGCGTTGAGGTCCGGCCCAGATTGGATCAGCACGCGCACGAGCGGCACGGCGAACAGCAGGGCCACGGCGGTTCCAGCGAGTTGCTTGCCGGAGACAGCCCAGGTCTCGCGAATCTGTCTGCCGTTCATGCGGTGAAGTGCATAGGCGGACAGTGACGCCAGAATGAGCAGGAAGGCTGGCGAGTAGAACGGCTGCACGGCGGTGGAGATGTCGGTGCCCAGAATGTTGTTGAAGGGGATGGTGATGCCGGTGAGAAATTCCTTGGCCGGGACGATTATTCGGCTGCCCACGAGGAGCACAGCCATCAGCACGTAGGGCGCCCAGGCACTCACGATACTTATGGGGCGAGCGGATGCGGCGGGTGCCGCCGCCGGCTCCATAGTGCCCATCCAGCGCGGGCTCCACGTGGCGCGCGGACCGAAGTCAAAGGTCTTCTTCGGCATCAAGAAGCCCTTGCTTGAGGTGAACATCACCAGGATGAGTCCGAAGAGGCCGCCGAAAAGCGAGGGGAATTCCGGGCCGAGGAAACGGGCCACGAGAACCGAGGGGATGGTCATGGCGACCGAGGCGTATAGCGCGAACGGCCAGATCGCGAGCCCGTCACGGAAACGGCGCTCGGGGCCGAAGAAGCCCGTGAGCATGCAGACGAGAATCAGCGGAATGAGCAGTCCCACGATCGCGTGGATCAACGCCACCTGGAATCCAATCGAGACCACGAACTCAGGCATCGTGACACCAAGTACGGAGAGGCGTTCGGCCACCGCGGGATCGCCGCCGAGTCCGCCGCCGACGCCCACAATGATGGGGGTGCCGACCGCACCGAAGCTCACCGGCGTGCTCTGGATGATGAGGCCCACCATAACGGCGGCCATCGCCGGGAAGCCCATCGCCAGCAGCAGCGGCGCGACGACCGCGGCGGGAGTACCGAAGCCCGAAGCGCCCTCGATGAAACTTCCGAACAGCCACCCGATGATGACCGCCTGGATGCGCCGGTCGGGCGAGATGTTGTTGAACCCGGCACGGATCCTGGACATCGCCCCTCCGACCGTCAGCGTCGACAGCAGCAGGAGGGCACCGAACACGATGTACAGCAGGGTTGCCGCGATGATCACTCCCTCGAGCGAAGCGGCGATGACTCCGCGAGAGTCCATCTTCCACACCACGAGGGCTACGATCACGGTCGCGATGTAGCCCACTGGCATGGCGTACTTGGCGGGCCATCGAAATCCGGCGAGCAAAATGCCCACCACCAGAATTGGTGCCAGCGCCAGAAGGCTCAGCACAGCGAGATTGTCCACGATTAGGTCCTCTCTGACCAATTTTCGTATGGTGAAATTTTAATATTGTGTTGTGGATGTCATCCTAGAGCGTCGCTTCATTCAGGGTCAACGGATGTGCCGTCTTTAGGCTCAGGGGATGACTGACAAGGCCGCACCCACGGTCTAGAGCCAGCGCATCACGATGTTCGGTGCACCAGAGACGCGGCCTGCCGCGCGCCAGGTCTGGACGGCTATTGCCCCCTACCTGATCATCATCGTGATCTTCTCGATTGCCCAAGTGCCGATAGTCAAGGCCTGGCTGACCGCTTTCGGCAGCGTGACGTTCCGGTGGCCGGGGCAGAATGTGATCGACCCGGCTGGCAATCCCGTTGTCGCTCAGCTCTTCAAACTGGACCATCTCAAGGCAGCGGGCACATCCGTGCTGATCTCCGGTGCGGTCCTGATGGCCTTATACAAGATCACGCCCCGCCAGGGACTGCGGGTCTACCGGGAAACCCTGATGCAGCTGCGCTGGACCATCGCTGTCGGGCTCGCTGGGGCGGAGAGCACGCTCCTCCGCAAGCTGATCGGTTGGAGTCTGGGCCTCCTCGTGCTGATGACCCTCGTGATCTGGCTGCAATCGACCCCCGTGCTCGGCTGGATGGTGCCCTGACGACGGCGCTCGCAACGCTCGACCTGCCCCGACTGCCCCGACTGACTGCGCCGCCTGCGCTGACAGCACTGACGGTGAACTTTCGGGCTGGCTCGGGGCCGCTCCGGCGGCGAGTACGCTCGAAATGTGTTGTCTCGCGAGCTGATTCGTCTATACCCCGAGCTCTATCACGTGGCCGCCGATGGAAGCTGGCCCGCCATCTGGCGGCACGGGCTGCTCAGTCCAGCCGCGCTCGTCACCCGATGGGGCGTCAAGCAGGGTACCCCTCAGGCTGCCATTCTGGGCAAGCGCCGAGGCGAGTCGCGCGTGCTGGAGCATTCCCAATTCGGCACCGCGGTCATCCGTCATCAGAAGGCCATCCATGAGCCGTCGCTCGAAGATGCCCTCGAAGACCTGACACTGGCCGAATGGTACGCGGCGCTGAACGACCGCGTCTTCTTTCACCTGCAGCCACGGCTGCTGCGCGACCTGTTGAACGCCCGCTCCTATCGCGACGATGCCCACACGGTGATCACCGTGAACACCAGGAGCCTGGTCGCTGCCCACGAAGACGAGATCGAGCTGAGCGGGATCAACTCCGGCTTCGCGCAGCGGCACAGCAAGGAGCCGCGCGGGCGGGGCACCTTCGAATCGATCGAGGACTACCGGCACCCCACCCGTTCTCACGCGGTGACCAAGGGACAGGACATCGCCGAACTGGCCATCGTGCGCGGGGTGCGTGACCTGCGCGACCACGTCGTACGCGTCGAGCGGATGCGCGAGGGCACGGTTCTCGAGCGCCTCGCCTGACCCATTGGCTCAGCGCACGGCGAGGTACTCGACGGCAGCGACGATGAGGGGCGATGTCAGGGCGGCAAGCAGGGCCGCGGCCGCCGCGGCGGCCAGTACCGTGAACGTGGTACGTCGCGTTCGGGCGGCCGCGACCTGCTGTTCGAGCGCGGTGAACCGGGCGTGCAGGTGCGCTGGCGCAAGCGGCTGGGGAGCTGCTCGCCAGGTCGCGGGGTCGTCGATGACCGCGGTGACCGCGGCCTGCTGCTCCGGGGTGAACGTTCGCGGGCGCGCCACGAGCCACCGGCGCAGGCGAGGCGAATCGATGACCGTGACGGCATTGGGTTTGCGGGCAAGCAGAATTTTGTGCGGGTTGACCAGCACAATCATGGGTTCAACAACGCTCGCTGCCGGCATCACCGCTGCCAGCAACGCGGTGATCTGGGCCGATTCAAACCGCGCATCACGCAGGTACGGCATGGCGTGGTCGCCGATCGGAATCGAGCGCGGCGACCCGGTCAGGTCGCGGTCCCAGTGAGTTTTCGCATTGATCGAGAAGACTCCTCCCGGACCCACGACGAGGTGGTCGACCCAGAACGCCGTACTGCGAATGGGCAGAGAATGGTAGACACTGTAGCCATCGGGCAGCCGTGTGAGAATGTCGCCGACAATCATCTCGGCCTGCGCAGCGCGGAGCCAGCCCAGTCCATTCGCATCGAGCGGCGCGACGCCCAGGGTGCGTGCGAACCAGGACTGCGGCGGCCGGTCTTCGTGCTGGCGCAGCAGTTCCTCGACAACGGATTGACCGGCGAACCGACCGGGGGCGATGGACACCGTGGGCATGCTGCGCGCCACAGAGACTGCCGGCTCGTGATCATGAGCCTGCAGTCCAGCACCAAGAGTTGTCATAGCCACGTTCACTTGCCTTACCACGGGTTCGAACCCCGTATTATCGTGCCACCGACACCTGCCGATCCCGTCCTAACAATCGGCTGCATCACAGCTTTAGTTAGCAAATGTTAAGTAATTCTCATTCACGCTCCGAGGCGACCCCCGAGGCTGGTGCAAAGCATCCGCTGTCAATATAAGGTGGGGCCCCCTGCCGGGGCCTCCCCCACTAAGTAGGGCAACGTCGGCTAGCCTGAAATCACCCCACCGATTGGATTCACTCGTGAAACACCTGACTTTCAATGTTTGCGCGATCGCGGGACTCGCCTTCAGCGGCCTGGCAGTGCTTCTGCTGCTGGCCAACCTGCTCTCGGGTAACCAGTTCGTCGACGTGATTCTACCGGCCGCCGTGGTCTCGCTCGTCGTCGGTGGCGCGTTCTCGGTGCGCGCGCGACTGCTGTCGGCCAAGGGTAACGGCCCGGCGAAGCGCGTGCGCTAAACCCCCACGCTACCGGGCTGGGGCAGGATCGTCGGACGAATACCCCAGGTCAGCGGGTTGTCGATCACGGCGGCGAGTTCCATTCGTTCGATCGGGCGGAGCACCTGTGGGCGTGCGACCAACCAGTCGCCGAGCGCTGCAGCACCGAGCACCGGCACCAATGGTGTCCTGACAGAAACCATTTTGGCCGGCCCCGCCTTCCCCAAACCCGACTTGACCAACCCGGAACGCCCGGTGATCCATAGCGCGCGGGTGCCCAGCAGAACGAGTGCGGGCTGCACCGCGGTGCGCAGCGGCAGTCGACCGCGCAGGCGCACCGTGAGGCGGTTCGCGCCGGCTGTGGCCACCGTGAAATCCGGCGAGCGCTGCCCGGCAACGAACACAGTCTGTCGGTGCACCCAGGCGATCTGGCCGTCGAACAGCCGTGCATGCAGGGCAAGAACCCCGCCGGGGCCCACCAGCAGGCGCACCACGCCCGCGCCATCACCGCCGAACCTGGGCAACGTGAATGCGGCCCAGTTTTCGGGAAGCGTCGCGAGGAGCGTATCGATGGCGGATTCACTGCGAGCTCTGGCCAACGCCAGGTCGATCGGCGTGACCGCAGGGCGGGGCGCATAGCCGGGCAGCCAGGCTGGCCCGACCAATAATTGCGGCGGTGCGGTGCGATTCGATTCGAGTGATTCCGGGGGCATCGAACGACGCCGCCACGTGGAGAGTATGTGGATCATCAGTGCTCCTCGCCGGGTTTTATATCTTGCCAGTGCCGCCCCTGCCACAAGACCCCCAGAATGGGGGACGTTTTACGAAACGGATGCTGCCCTGGTGCGAGGCGACCACGCCGCACCACGTATATTCGGAGGGTCGTGCCGTGCGGCCAGAAGGAGCATCATGACCGTTCGACGCTCGACCCGATCCTTTCTGGTGATGGGGCTGGTCGCGGCTGTGCTCGGGTCGATCCTGGTGGGAACCGCGGTGGCGGGATCATCCGTTTCGTCGAACCTGGCCGTCCCGACAAACAGCGCGCTGCCAACAGCGACAGCCGAACCCGCGCCGACGCGCGATTCGACGCCCGATTCGACCGCCGAAGCGACGGCCACGACCGACACCGCCGCCCTGTCCGTGCTGGAGACCCTGCCGGTGAAGGGGCGCGCCCCCCAGACCGGCTACGACCGCGAGGAAAGCTTCGGATCGGCTTGGCAAGACGTGGACCAGAACGGATGCGACACCCGCAACGACATCCTGGCCCGCGACCTGAGCGCCCTCGTAGTCGACGGCGGCTGCGAGGTGCAGGGCGGCACCCTGCTCGGACCGTACACCGGCCAGACCATCACCTTCGTGCGCGGGCAGGCGACCTCATCGCTCGTGCAGATCGACCACCTCGTGGCACTGTCCAATGCCTGGCAGACCGGAGCGCAGCAGCTGTCGCAGGAACAGCGGGTGGCGCTCGCCAATGATCCACTCAATCTGCTCGCCGTTGACGGCGTGACCAATTCACGCAAGGGTGACGGCGACACGGCCACCTGGTTGCCGCCGCTGAAAACATTCCGTTGCGCCTACGTAGCGCGGCAGGTTTCGGTGAAGGCGACCTATGCGCTGTGGGTGACCGCGGCCGAACACGATGCGATGACGCGCATCCTGTCCAACTGCCCCAACGAACTCGCCACGACCACGACCACGACCACGGACGCCGTCGTCGCGCCCGGGGCGGCGCCGATCGCCGAGACGCCGAACGACGTCTATTTTCACAACTGCACCGCGGCCCGTGAGTCTGGTGCGGCCCCGGTTCACGTCGGTGACCCCGGCTACGGCGGCCATCTCGATCGCGACGGCGACGGCACCGGCTGCGAATAGTCCCGCGCAGAAGCCGCTTTGCGCCGTGCACCCGCATAGTGTCGCGCCACTTCTGCAGGGCTCGACACTGCGGTTCCGGCGCGGTTCCGGCGCGGTTCCGGCGCGGTTCCGGTGCGGCTACCGCGCGCTGGCAATCTGCGGAAGCAGCAGCACCACGTGCAGGGCACCGAGTGTGGCGAGAACTATTCCGAGCGTCATCCATCGCAGGCGGGTGTATCTCGCGCGCGCCACTTCTGCCTCGAGCACGCTAAAGCGCTGCAGAATCTCAGCCGGCGTCAGTGCTGTGAGCGCCTGCCAGAGCGCGGGGTTCTCGACGAATCGGGTAATTTCCAACCGGTCGAGGGGAGCCAGCACGGAAGGGAGTCCCTGCAACCAGGTACACAGGTCGGTGGCCTCGATGATTTTCACCCGTGACGGCTGCGTCTGCACGGTCACACGTTTGGTATCGACGAGTACGACGACACCCCGTACCGACACTGCGCTCGGCATCCGCTTGGAAAGCAGGGTGGTGAGGCTGACCGCCTCGAATTCGGCCTCCCTTATATACGGAATCTTTCGGGCGCCGACGAGCACACTGCGACCGGCGACCAATACAGATTTGCGCGCTTGACGGTCAGAATGGAGGGCGAATACGCCGCCAGGTCCGATCACGAGGTGGTCGACGTCGGCGCCGCTGTCGCCTACCGGCAGGGAATGGAAGACGATCCATTCCCGAGGCAGCTCGGCCAACGCGAGCCCCACGGAGATTTCCGCTCGGGCGGCATCGAGGCAGCGTACGCTGTCGGCGCCGAGTGGCGACCGACCGACCAGGCGCTCCAGCTTCCGGCGGGGGGCAACCAGCCGTTGCTCCAGCAGGAGCACTTCTATGATCGACTGCGCGGGGCACCGCAGTCGCATTATGGGCGCATCGATTGTCACGGTTCTCCTGTTCGGTGCTTGAATATATCCGCCCGGCAGCCAGTTGGAGCAGCCCCCGATCGGGCGGTGCGCGCATCAGGTGCCTGAACTACCGCGGTCAGAGAACTTCGTACATCCCAGTACGGGGGGAGGCATCGCCCGGAAAGCGTGCCAGCCCACGCATTGTGCCACGATGACAAAGCCCGGTTGTTCGACCGCAACCCCACGGCACGACCAGCACGTCATGTTGCCGCCAGTCGTAAAAATGTCCAGGGGAAGTCCATGATCGACAGTGATCTGTCGCGCGCTGTCACAAACACGCAGGCCGCAGCGACGGCCGCCGTGGCCGCCGTGGTCGCGTTCAACGCGAGCACGTCACCGGAGCTACCGGAGGGCCAGCAAACCTCGTTCACGACGAACGCCCGGGCCATCGTCACCGCCAAGCGGTCGATGCCAGCCAGGTCATCTCGGCGGCACGTCGCGAATCCTTCACCGCTAGCCAGCTGGGCACGACCGCGTCTCGATCACAGCGCTCGCGATCCATTCGTCGAGGCGGTATCGCTCTCATGTTGCTGTCCCCGGCGGTCTGGGTCTTCGCCTACTTTTTTGTACTGGTCACCGGCGGTGAAGTCAGCATGCAGGCGATCCTTCCCATCGCGTGGCTGCTGCTCGGCACCGGAGTGGTCTTCGCCGGTGTGCGCGTGGCTCGCCCCCTGCCCCTGGACGACTCAGACACAACTGCGTTATCCGTTGCGCGGGTAGCCCTGCTCGGGTTCGATCCGCTCAGCCAGCCGGCCCGACTTCCGCGGACGTGGACCCAGGATCCCAAGGTGGGTGAGCGCCTCGACCGATTCATGCGCGACGCCTACATGAATTTTCCGACCCCGAGCGAGCTTCCGGGGTCGATGACGGCAGCGACCGCGTTGTCGACCTCGACGCCAACTTCGTCGTCGTCAGCATCGACGACGTGCAGCAGTAAGACCCGTTTTCGCGTGTGGCGCTGAGCGAATTCGCTCAGCGCCACACGGTTCAACGTCGTTAGCGCTCGACCAGGATGCCGTCTTCGTCGCAGTAGACGGTGCGTCCGGGCGTGAAGACGACTCCAGCGATCTCGACGATGGCATCCGCTATACCGGCCCCGGTCTTGGAACTCTTACGCGGGTTGCTACCGAGGGCTTTCACCCCGAGGTCGAGGGCTCCAATAGCGATGCGGTCACGCACGGCACCATTGATGATCGCGCCGGACCAGCCGTTCGCCACGGCGAGGTCGGCGATCATATCGCCCATGAGCGCCGTGTTGAGTGAGCCGCCGCCATCGATGACGAGCACCGCCCCATTACCAGGAGTGGACAGGATCGATTTGAGCAGCGCGTTGTCTTCAAAACAGGTGACAGTGCGGATCGGGCCGTTGAACCGGGCCCGTCCGCCGATCGTCTGAAACTGCAGGGGTACTGATTGCAGCTCGTCGCCACGCTCATCATACAAATCGGCGGTCAACACGGTCATTGTTCCTCCAGGGTTTCGGTGCTTCCAGAGTAGGGCCCGGCCTCGTGTCTGCCGTAACCCTGCGCTCGTAACCAGCCCGCAGGCAGTGTCGAGATCGAGGGGTGGGAAGCATCCGTTACGAGCCTGCTGCTCTGGCTGAAAACCGCACCGTGCTGCGCCGTCGTGACCGCCGTCGAGGTGAGTGATGCCGATGCCACCGTCGAGGGCGGGTTTGAGATCATCTCCTGCGGATGGGGGCTCCCCGGCGCTGGCGTAGCGTTAGTCTATGACCGCGCGCACGAGCCCGTCCGGGGTACGGGAATGAGAGCGCGGACCGCGTTCGGTGTGGCGCGCCTGGGATTGACCGCGACGGGACTCGTTGCCCTCGTCGGATATTTTCAGTACACACTCGGCGTGTCCACGTTCGCGATCGCGAATTTCTTCAGCTATTTCACGGTGCAGAGCGCCATCGTGTCGATTCTCGTCTTTATGTCGGCCGCCGTTGTCGCGCTGCGACGGCCTACCGATCCGGCCTGGCTCGACATGCTTCGGGCCATGGTCACGACCTATATTCTGGTTTCGGGCGTGGTCTACGGCATCATCGTCTGGCAGTCCTCCAGCGCGAACTACTCCATCGAGGTGCCGTGGTCGAGCCAGTTTCTGCACTTCGTGATTCCGGCATTCGCCCTCATCGACTGGATCGTCGACCCGTATAAGGCCTGCCTGTCGTGGAAATATCTTGGCTGGGCCATCGTTTTTCCTGTGTTCTGGCTGGTCTTCACGCTCATTCGTGGGCCAGTCGTGGGCTGGTACCCCTACTTTTTTCTCGATGCCCGGCAGGTGAGCGGCCCCGGCGAGACCGTGTTGTACTGCCTGATCATCGTGATGATCATCACCGGAATTGCGGCGCTGCTCACCGGGATCACCCGGCTGAAGCGGATGCCGCGGCACCTCCTTCCGCCGTGGCGCAACTCCGCCTGAGCCTTCCGCTTCGGCTACTTGACGTTGGGCTACTTCGCGTCAGGCACCGCGAGGAACGGCTCGAGGCCGGTGAGCGCTGCTGCGAGAAAGGCGTCATCATCGAGCTCGGATAGCCTGGTCGCGTTTTCGGCGGCGACCAGGCCCATCAGAACGGGTTCGCCGGTGAGCGGCATCATGTTGATCCAAACCGGAAAGTCGGCGTCTTCGCCGACGATGGTCCAGAGCCTGGCCGACGTGTCCCAGAACGGCACGTCGAAGCGCAGCCAGATCTTATCGACCACGCCCATGCCGAGGGCGGCGATCGCACCTCGGTGAGAAAACGGCAGCGCCGGCGAGAATTCGATCGCCGCATCCTTCAGCACACCAAGCGGCACGGTCACGATGACTCGATCGGCGGACAACGACTCTCCGGTGCCGAGGCGCAGGCTCACGCCGTTGTTGTCGTGGGCCACACGGTTGACCACCTGGGAGAGCAACAGTTCGAGGCCTTCCGCATCGCTGGTGAGCAGGGTCGAGTATCCACCGATCACGATTTGATCGTCGTCGCTACTCGCGATGTCGGTTGTGTACCAGGCCGATTGCTGGCTCGGGGTGGCCCCGGATTCGACCTTGAGTTTCGTAGCGATTTCGTACTCGAGCCAGTCGGCATCCGAGAGGCCTTCGGCGTTCGGGGTCTTCGACAGGCTTGCCTCGCCCGAATCAATCAGGGCGCGTTCGACCGAGACATCCTGCTGCTGACTGGCCGCCCAGCTGAGCGCGCCGGCTACGGCTTGAGTACCCAGCGGCGACACGTCCACGACAGCCCCGGCCCGGGTGCGCACCTCTGGCGTGTGCGCGAACGGTAAGAGCTTCACCCCGAGGGCGGTCAGTTCGTCGTCCAGAAAATCCACCGACGTTCGATGCACGAACGAGGGGCCCCGTTCGATCGGAAACGGCCAGTCGCCACTGACGGTGTCGATACGCCCGCCGATGCGATCCCGCGCCTCGATGACGACCACGTTGAAGCCGTCGTCGACGAGTTGGCGAGCCGCCGTGATGCCGGCAATTCCGGCACCAATAATGGTGATGCGTTCCCCCGGGGCCGCGACGTCACGCACCTCGCTGGCCGCCAGCAGGCCAGAGGCACGCGCGCCCTGCACGGTTCCGGGCTCCTCAGCCGCGGTAGCTTCACCGGCGAAGAACACGCGGGCGTCGACGGACTGACCGAGGTCCATTCGGTGCTCAGGGGTAGCTCCGACGGCGGCGTAGCTGAAGGATCCGCGGGAGAAGGGGTCGCTCGACCAGTTGGTCCGGGAGACCGTGAGCGGCTGGGGCACGATCGACGGTGTCAGCGTGGATGGCACAACGGACGGTGACGGCACCGGCTGCGGCGTCACGCACGCGGCGAGCGCCAAGACCGAAAATCCCGACGCCGTGCCGAGCAGAAAAGTGCGTCGATTCACGATCGGTCTGTTTCAGAACGGCTGATCTCGGGCGCGCGCCCGTGGTTGTTCAGTACGGCGCCAGTCATGAGTCCAAACTACCGCAGACCGTGCGGGCTGGCACTTTATCCTGAAGGTCGTTAGTTAGTTATCTGACCAACTAACCGGTGAACCGGCTGGGGTCACGGGGCAGCATCCACTCAATAACGGCAGTGCTTGGTCGAAGCGGGCAAGCCGATCTTGGTGCAGATCGAGAACGACGCGGGCTTTGGCGGTTTCCTGGCCCAGCGCCGGGCCACCCCGAAGACCTGGAGGTCAGGCCGGGCGACGTTGCTCAGCCACGGAGTTTCCGCCGTCGACGACGATCACCTGCCCGGTGACGTAGGCGGCTCCGGGCGAGGCGAGAAATGCAATGACGGATGCGACCTCTCCCGGTGTACCGCTGCGACCAGCCGGTACGAGCGCACCTTCCAGGGCCTCGCTCGTGAGTTGGGAGCCGGTCGCGATCCAGCCAGGAGCGACGGCGTTGGAGGTGATGCCGGCACCGGCTTCGTCGACGGCGAGGGCTCGGGTCAGCCCCACCAAGCCGGCCTTCGCCGCGGCGTAGGCGACATCGCCGCGACTCGCCATGATCGATCCGCTCACGCTCGACACCGTCACAATGCGGCCCCAGCCGGCCGCGCGCATGAAACTGATCACGGCGCGCGTGGCGTGAAAGGCCGTGGACAGGTTGATGGCAAGGCCCCGATCCCACTCGGCAGGGCTGGTCAGAATGTCGCCGTGGCCCATCTCAGCGTCGCCGACGGCGACCATGCCAGCGTTGTTCACGAGAATCGTCGGCTTGTGCCCGCCCGCGCTGAGGGCCGCCTCCAGCCCCGCAGCGTCGGCGGCCGAGTCGAGGGTGCAGACGATTCCGACGGCATCGAGGCCGTCGGCGGTGAGTTCTTCCGCGCGGTCGAATACCCGCGCCGTCGTTCCGGTGAGAATCACCCGGGCGCCGAGTTCACCGAGCATCCGTGCTGCAGCGAAGCCGATGCCGGTGGCACTCCCCGCCCCGGTGACAAGCGCGGTGCGCCCGCCGAGGTCGAAGGCAACCGGAAGCGGGTGTGCAGAAGTCATGGCGTCAGGTTAGCGCCTGCGCCCCCGGCGCCCGCGCCCCGTTCCCGCGCCCCGGTGTCGGCGCCCCCGTTCCCGTTTCCTGTGCCCGCGCCCGGTGTCGGCGCCCGGTGTCGGCGCATAACTCCTGCAATTTGTGACCGGTGCCAAGCGGATGCCCGGAATTCCGGCCGAATTTTCTGGGGCGTGGGCACTTTGCAGGAGTTATGCGCGGGGCGGGGCCGCGGTGCTAGGCGGGCTGGGGCAACAACAGGAAGCCGTCGACGAGCAGCCCACGCACCTTCGGCAGGAGTTCGGCGGTCAGCGCTGCCTCGTCTGCCGCGAGCAGCTGGGCGAGAGCGCCGATGATGGCGCCGACGGCGAGCTCGCCGTCGCAGGCGCCGACCAGCCCGGCCAGTGCCGTGTCGAGGGGAACCGAACGGCCGAATCCACTGCCCTGATGCAGGGTCATGAGCGTCGGATCCTGCTGACCGGGCCAGTAGTGGCGTTCCTCGGTGACGTCAGTAGCCACGGTGAGCTGCGTGCGCAACAGGCGTGCGTCCTCCGTTTGAGCCTGCCAGTCGTGGGCGGCGAGGCACTCGGCGAGGTGCGCGCCGAGGCCGGCCGGGTTGTGGCCGAGGGCGTCGGGCATCCGTTCGAGGCGACGCAGGGTGGGGGCGGCAAGCCCCGCGTGAGGCAGCCGCAGCAGTAGGTAGCCGAACCCGACCCGGCGCACGCCGCGCGCGTCGAAGTCCTGTAACCAGGCGTCGTACAGCCGGTCGAAGTCGGGGCCGGGCTGGGTGCCGCCGTCGCGAATCCAGGTTTCGGCGTATTGGCCCGGCGATTGCACTTCACGTTCGATGATCCACGCGTCGAGTGCCGGCGAGGATGCGGCCGGTGCGGCCGCCGGGAATGTCGCGGGCGTGCCGGCCCCCGGGAGCCTCGCGGGCGTGAGCCAGCGCTCGAGCCGCTCGAAGGCATCCATTTCGCCGTGGTATTCCCAATTACCGAGCAGCTGCACGACGCCGCCGGGCGTGAGATGGTCGGCGGCCCCGCGCACGACGGCCTCGACCAGCGCGTCGCCGACCATTCCGCCGTCACGATACTCGTAGCTCGGCACACCCTCAGCCCGCGGTGTGATCACGAACGGCGGATTCGAGATGATGTGATCGAACTTCTCCCCCACCACCGGCTCGAACAAGCTGCCGAACCGAAACTCGATATTGTCGATCTCGTTGAGCGTCGCGTTCAGCGCCGCGAGCTCGAGCGCCCGCACCGAGATATCAGTCGCAACGACATGCTCGGCGTTCCGGGAGGCGTGCATGGCCTGGATTCCGCAGCCGGTGCCGATGTCGAGCGCGCGCTCCACCGGGTTTGGCATCATGAGTCCGCTCAGGGTGCGGGACGCCCCGCCGATGCCGAGAACATGGGTTTCACCGAGCGCATGCCCCAGCGCCAGCTCCCCGAGATCGCTCACGATCCACCAGCTGTCGGCGCCGTGGGCGTCGATGAAGGTATACGGGCGCAAGTCGACGAGCGGGCGCACGCGCGAGTCATCGTCGGCGGCCACAAGACTCAGCTCCAGGGCTCCGGCAGCCCCGAGCGACGGCAGCGCGGCGTCGAGGTCCGCGCTTGAAACCGGGTCACCGAGCAGGAACAGCCGGGCCAGGGTCGCGGCGGGCTCGTTCCGGCCGAGTTTGACAGCGAGGGCGGCGAGCGCCCGCCGGGCCGGAACCCTCTGGTTGCGGTGCAGCGCGGCATCCGCTTCGATCCCCCACAGGCCGGTCAGGCCGGGAACCGAGAAGTGGGCGGCAGCGAGGTCGGTGCGCAGGCGAGGTATCAGAGTTGCAGAAGTCACCCATCTATTCAACTCGATGCGCGGCCGGTGCCCGCACCAGTCACAGCCAGCGCATGGTGAACGCGCGGGCAACGACCTCGTTGGCCGGCGGCAACGTGAGTGAGCGCACGACCGCATTGCGGGCGCGGAGCCGCGCACCGTGGGCGGGGCGGCCCATATTCATGTTGAATCCGGCCTGCAGGGCAGCGCGACGCCCTGCACTGCGACGGGTGCGGTCGTACGTTGCCAAAACGGATGCCGCCGCCGCCGGATCGAGCAACGCCCGCTGCAGCGCCGGCGCGAGTGCAACGGCATCGAGCCAGCCGAGATTCATGCCCTGCCCGCCGATCGGACTGATCTCGTGCGCCGCGTCGCCAACCAGCACGATGCGGCCCGCATCCCGGGGACCGGACATCGGCCTGCCCGGAACGCGCAGCGATTTCGAATGCATGCGCCGGGCCAGCCTCTGCTGTACGGCAAACGCGCTGGCGGCCCCGAGGGGTTCGACCACACGCACCCCCGTTCGATGACGAATAAGCGCGGCCAGGTCGGCGCTGTCGGCATCCGTTGCGAGAAAATCGGTCATGGCCACCCAGCGGCGACGACCATCGGGCAGCGGAAACGACTCGACCACGCCACCGCGCTCGAAATAGAGCACCGCGCCGGGATGGGTGCTCGTCGGGGCAGTGTCGACGAAGTCGCCCATGAGATAGGTTTCGCTGCGCCCGAGCTGCCGCCACGCGATGCCCGCCGCCTCGCGTACTCGGCTGCGCCCTCCGTCGGCCCCGATCACATAGCGAGCCTCGATCGGGCCGGAATCGGTGGACACCGCGACGGCGTCACCGCGGTCGCGCACCCCGGTCATCGTCACGCCGCTGCGATATCGTCCGGGCCGGAGTTCGTCGAACCGCGCGCGCAGCAGGGCCTCCGTCTCGTACTGCGGCAGGGCGACCACGAACGGATATCCCGGCGCTGCCCGTTCAAACGACAGCTGCCCGAGCTTACGGCCGTCGGAGCGCACCTCCCCCGCGCGAATGCGCACGGCTCGCTCCAGGAGGGCGTCAGCAACACCGATTGCGGCGAGTGCCCGCAGCGACGGCGGGTGGATGCCGATTGCCCGCGAGCGCAGCGACGGCTGCGCACGCTGCTCGAGCACCTCGACGTCGAGCCCGCCGACGGCGAGGACGCAGGCGAGCATCGTGCCCACCGGTCCCCCACCGACGATAACCACGTCACGCATCCGATGTTCTTTCTGCCTCTGACACCGAATCAGACCCTGATCGTTTGCCCACAGGCCCTGGCGCCTCTGTCGCCTCTGTCGCCTCTGTCGCCTCTGGCGCCTCTGGAGCATCTGGCGCGACATGCAGCGCGGACTCAGCCGCGGTCGTTGCCGGCCGCGTCGGAGCTTCCCAGCGCAGCTCCAACCGCGAGGGGAGGCCGCGCGACACGGTCCACTCGGCGGGCACAACCGCCCGCAATTCTTCGGCGGTATAGCTGCGTTGAATCGAGGTGAGCCCGTCGGGGCGTATGTAGGAGTGCCGAAAGAACGGCGACGTCGCTGCCGCGAACCCGAGGTAGGCGAAATTCGACCGCTCGAGGTCGGCGTGCAGCACCCGGCGACGGGCGAGCGCCTCCGAATCCAAGAGCAACCCTTTCAGCTCGTCGACGCTCAAATGGTGCAGCACGTGATTCGAGACCACGAAGTCGAAGCGCTCGCCGTCCGCTACGAGGTCAGAACTCAGCGCCCGCTGAAATGACAACCCGACGATTTTCGGCTGACTGGTCGCGAACACGTGCGCGCGGGCATCCGGATCGATGCCGGTCACCTTGAGCCGCAGGCCGTCGCGCACGGCCCAGCGAGCCAGCGCCCGCGACACATCGCCGCCGCCGGAGCCAACGTCGAGCAGCGTCATCTCGGTCGTCGTTGACAGAGCGGGGCGGATACTGCGGCGATAGATCTTCCACCAGCCAGACACGACTGCGTTGACCACGCGAAAATCCTGATAGGTGCGGGTGAGCATGGCCGGGTCGCACAGCGGAGAATCCATGAGTTCCACGGCCCTGTGCGCTCGCACGCGGAGCGAGGGAAGGGCCATTCAGCCCTCGATCACAGTCATCAGGCCGGACTCCACGGTGAGGCCGGGCCCGAACGCCATGGCGCAGACCCGTTCGCCATCGGCGGTGGCCGCGCCGTCGAGAATGGATTTCATCACGAACAGAATGGTCGCGCTGCTCATATTGCCGTTGGTGCGCAGAGTCTCTCGCGATGGATTCAGCTGGTCGGCGCGCAGTTCGAGCTTTGCTTCGGTCTTGTCGAGAATGCTTCGGCCGCCCGGGTGGATGGCCCAGTGCTCGATCACCGAGCTGAGCGAGGCCGGGGGCGCGAGGGTGAGAACATGGGCGGCCTCACTACCTCCCGCAGCTGATTCGCTCGTTTCCTCGTGGAGCCCAGCGGCGAGCTGCTCGGTAATTGACGCATCGCGGGCGAACAGTGGGGCGAGGGCTCCCTCGATGTGCTCGTCGATGATGTGCGGCACATACGTGCTCAAAATCATCTCGAAGCCCTCATCGCCGATCTTCCACGCCATGTCGCCTTCGCCGACCGGGGTGATCACCGTCTCGAACAGGTCGAGGCCGAGGGCCTTCTCGCCGGGCAGCGGGGCTCTGGCGCTAACGATGCCGGCGGCGGCACCGTCAGAAAATAGCGAGGAGGCAACGATGGTGTCCGGGTCGTTCGAGGTGCGCAGGTGCAGCGAGCAGAGTTCCGCGCTCACCACGAGCACGACCGCGTTCGGGTCAGCCTCGACGAACTGCTTTGCGGTGCGAAGGGCCGGCATTGCTGCGTAGCAGCCCATGAATCCCAGGTGGTAACGCTGGGTACTGGCCTTCAGCCCGAGCTCCCGCACCAGCATGTAGTCGGGGCCGGGCGCGTAAAACCCGGTACAGGAGACGGTGACGACGTGGGTCACCTCGTCGGGCCGGATGTCGGGGCAGGCGGCGAGCGCCCGGCGGCCAGCCTCGACGAAGAGTTTGGTGGCCTCGGTGATGTAGAGCTCGTTGCGCACTTTGGTGCTCGGCACCAGCAGAAGCTGCTGGCGCGCATCGAAGAAACGTGGTTCGGCCGCATCGTTGTCGATGGTGAGTTCGTCGATGACGGTGTGTCGGGTCTCGATGCCCGACACGTTGAAACTCGTGCTGACCAGCCGTTGAGCTAGTCGGCTCAGCCCCGGCTGGGCAGCGAAGATATCGCGCACCTGCTCTTGAATCAGAATCGTCGGGGGAACTACAGTCTGGATCGCTCTTAGCGTGACGGCCATGAGTCAGTCTCGCACGTGGCTCTGATTGAGTACACCCCTCGGCGATGAATCTAGTGCAGGCGGGCAAACAGCCGGGTTCCGCTGAGCGCGAGCAGCAGACCGGCCGTCACGATGGCCGCCACTCCACCCAGGTAGGCGACGACGGTTCCCAGCGTGCCGACGCGCTCGAACAGGCTGCTGTCCAACACGAGAGTCGCGATGAACGCCACGGCAGAGAACGCCCCACAGCCAATCGATACCCACCGAACAATGCGAACCGTCGAGTGGCGCAGCCCGGTGAATTCCCGGCGCCGGGTTGTCGGGGCCGGGGTCGCAGTACCGGCTCGCGTCACGATGCCCGGGCGCGGCCAGGCCAGAACCGCCCCGGCGAGGCACCCCCACAGGGCGACCCAGAGCAGGGCTGCGATGACGTCACTCGGTCGATGCCATTGGTTGGCGAGCGTTGCCACACCGGCCAGCACGGCGAAGGCTGTGCCCCAGCCGGCGACCATCGGGCGTAGGCGCGGGCTCGCGACCAGAAACACCACGAGAGCGGATGCCGCCGCCACCGTCGTATGCCCCGACGGGAATGAATTTCCGGCATACCCCTCGACCGCAAGGTCGGGCCGGGCCAGGATCCCGTATTTCAGCAGTTGGGCCGACGCCGTGGCCGCCGCGGCCGCGACCAGCGCAACGATCAGGGTGCGCCAGTTGCGGCGCACCCGCGCGATGATCGCGGTCAGGACCACCCCGAATACCACGGCGATATCCGGCACAGAGTCGAGCACCCGGCCGGTGAACGGCGTGATGCTGAGGCGACCGAATTCGGCGCCGTCATACGCGAGCTGGTCGGCCTCCTGGCCGGCGTGGCTGCGCACGAAGAAAAGATAGAGGCTAAAGAAGGCGAACGCGGTCAACGATGCCCCGACGAGGTACATCAGCGGTCCCTGCCGGAGGGAGCTTCGAGGTAACCAATTGCGCACGGTCAAGCATGCCACGTGTTTCGGGAAGGCACAGTGTCGCCTGTGATCGGGCCGGGGCCGCAACACCAGCCCCGGCTATACGTCCCGCAATGTCGAGCCCCCTGCCTGCTCGACGGTGATCGCAGCCGACTTCGTGAGGATGCGCGTCGCGTCGTCGACGACGACGTCTGTCTGAGCATGCATCCGCTTGCCGTCGAACACGACGTCACTGATCACAAAACCCGGGACACCCTCACTGAACCGTTGATGACACCGGAGAAAACGTTACCGTCGCCGTTGCCGCCGGGCGAAACCGCCTCGTAGCGCGGTGTAGCCGGGCCGCCAGTGCAGCGCCATCACTGATCGAACAAACTTTTTGCCCATTTACCCCTGCAATGTCCGATTGATGTGTGGCGTACACCCGTTGTTCAAGAACTTCTGATCGAATAGTGAGAATAATCGTGACGACGCGCCAGCTTGAGCACGCCCGCGACAAACGAATGGACGCTCTGTGAGCATTCGAACGGCTGAATTCCCCCGGCCGGACCACTTTCTGTTACACCTGAGCGACACCCACCTGCTGGCGGGAGGCTCGAAGCTTTATGGCAGCGTCAACGCTGAAATCCATCTGGCCGACCTTTTCGCCGAGGTCGAGGCCTCTGGCGCCCGCCCCGAGGCCATCGTCTTCACCGGCGATCTAGCCGACAAGGGCGAACCGGGTGCCTACGAACTGCTGCGGGCAATCGTCGAGCCAGCCGCTGAACGTCTCGGCGCCCGCGTTATCTGGGTGATGGGCAACCACGACAATCGCTCGGCGTTTCGCGCTGAACTGCTCGACCAACTGCCCAGTGAATCGCCCATCGACCGGTCCTATGACCTCAATGGTTTGCGAATTATCACCCTCGATACGTCCGTTCCGGGCCATCACCACGGCGCAGTGACCGACCAGCAGCTGCTCTGGCTCGCCGAAGAACTGCGCGTGCCCGCGCCCGACGGCACCATTCTGGCCATGCACCACCCGCCGATTCCGAGCGTGCTCGACCTGGCCACCGCCGTTGAGTTGCGCGATCAGGAGCGTCTGGCCGAGGTGCTGCGCGGTTCCGACGTGCGCAGTATCATCGCCGGTCACCTGCATTACTCGTCGATGGCGATGTTCGCGGGCATCCCCGTGTCGGTTTCGTCAGCGACCTGCTACACCCAGGACCTCAACGTTCCCGTCGGCGGCACCCTCGGTCGAGACGGCGCTCGCGCATTCAACCTGGTGCACGTCTTCCCTAGCACCGTGCTGCACTCCGTGGTGCCACTCGGCCAGCATCCAACGCTGGAATACGTCGATGCCGCCGAAAGCGCGCGTCGCCTGCACGCTTCCGGCGTCGAGACTACGCCGTCGGCAACTCTGCCCGCACTGCGCGAGCCCCCGATGACCAGGCCGATCCCGGTTCTGCGCTAGTCGCCGGGCTGGCCCGTTCCCACGGTGCCACGATCGGAAAGTACAGTTCCAGAAATTCCGTCACCGCGGCGCGGCGCACCTCGGTGGAGATTTCCGGGCGACTGCCGTCGTTCAGGCAGAACATGTCCTGATCGCGATGCTTGCGCAAATGATTCATCTGTCGCAGGGCGATGCGCAGCGTGGTCTCGATATACAGCGAGCGCACCTGCGTCTGGGCGACCGCGCGACCAGTCATCAAGGCGTAGTAGTGATAGAGCGAGTTAGTCACCGAGATGTCGGTCGCCGAGCGGAACCGGCTGGCGGCAGTGCGGCTGAAGTCCTCGGGAAACTCCTGTTCCAGCTCAAGCAGCACGCTCTTGCGCATGGGCGCCGGCGTGTGTTCGAGGTGCCGAGTGGTGACCTTGCCAAAGCGCCCGTGCAACAGCGCCCGATTCACCCGAGCGGCGTTCTCGAATCCACTGCGGGTCGGGTCGTTCTCGCCCAGACCGATACGAGTGGCTGCCTCGACGAACTTGGTTACCCCGCCCGGCGAGAAGAACAGCTCTGGACCGACCGGGCGACCGAAGAACATGTCGTCGTTCGAGTATAGAAAGTGCTCGGCCAGGCCCGGAATGTGGTGCAGTTGGCTTTCCACGGCGTGCGAATTATGAATGGGCAGCACGCTCGTGTCAACGAAGAAGTCTTCACTGCGCATGATCGTGACCCGCGGATGCTCGGCTAGCCACTCCGGCGCGGGCGAATCGGTCGCGATGAAGATACGTCGAATCCACGGGGCGAACATATACACGCTTCGCAGCGCGTACTTGAGCTCGTCGATCTGGCGAAAACGGGCGTCGGAATCGTCACCCTCGCCGATGACGTAGGCCTTCATACGCTTGGCACGTTCCCGCTGAAATTCGTCGCTCGACCCGTCGACCCAGCTGAACACAAGGTCGATGTCGAAAGAAACGTCGCTTGCCAGGTCGTCGAACATGTTCTGCAGGGTCAGCCAGGAGCGCCCGTACAGGTCGATCGTCGTTTCACGGGCTTCAGAGCGCGGCAACCGGGTGCGCATGAGGGCGTTTTCCACGGGGGCGATTATTTCGTCTTCGCCGAAGCGCCACAGTTCCAGCTGGAACGCGGTCTGGGCGCCGTAGCGCAGGCGGCCGATCGGTTCGATGCGCGGCCGGTAGACGCGAAACACGGAGGATTTGCGCAGCGTAATGAGAGCGCCGTCGGCGAGCAGAAATTGCTGGCTGACGTTGCCGTCGAGCGGCTTGGCATAAAAGGGCTCGTTGGCGAACGCCCGGCTCAATACCTTGGTGATTTCCTTGCGTCGTTTGCGGTCGACGGCGATGACCGGCCGGTTGTGGTCGCCGCGCACGAGCAGAAAGTCGATGCCAGCAGCGGTGAGGGCGTCGTACACGGCCACGAGGTCCTTCACCATGGACTCGTGCGGCGTGTAGTGGCCGTTGATGAGGGCTATCTCGCCCTTGCGCACGACGAGATCGTCACGGTCGAAGCGACGGGTGCGGGCATCCGGTGTTATCAACACCAACTCGGGTTCACTGCTGAGGGACAGGGTCGGAATCAGCCCGGTATTGGTGGGGGGTTCAGGGTCGCTCGAGTCGAATCCGACGGAGTCGGGGCGAAAGGCGTCGGTGTCAAAAATGTCACCGTCGAAAGTATCGGCATAGCCCTGGTTGGAAGTCTCGGGTTGTGCCTCGGGGATATCGCGTGTCGCCATGGTCCTCCTTGAGAAAGTGGTGCACTCGATCGTGGGCCAGCCAGGGCTAACACCGAAGAATGCATCGAAATTGCCGGCGTGAATGAATCAGGGTGTTTCGCAGCGACGATCTTCTCGAGAAGCGACGAGGTTCTCGATGAGCGACTGGCGTTTTGTGAAACGCGGTGGTTTGTGTACTTAGTGTACGTCTTGACGTCGGCAATTCGTTGCCGCGACCGACCGCGCATGGACGGATGCTGTGGCACCCGTTCAGCCGGTTGAGCGGGGTCAGCGCGCGGCGATACCGACGAGGCCCATGATCAGTGCCATCAACAAACTCGCCACCCGTTCTGGGGCGAGGGGGAGCCGGTGAGGCCGGCCGGGCGGCGGTCGAACGCGTCGTGCGTGACCGCGCGGGCTGCGGTGAATCCGGCCCAGATGTTGATTTCAAAAACCATGACGGTTCTTTCGGCGGGCTTTCCGGATATGGGACGGGTTGCCCGCCGTCAGTGCGTGGGCGCCGAATCGGGGTGTTGCCGTTCGGCCACAATGCGAGCGATCAGGTCGGTCATCGCAGCCGGCAACGGCAGCTCGCCCGGGCCGGTCACCGGCAGCTGGCAGACGAAATCGCGGCAGAGATACGCGGTGGGCAGGCCGCTCGGCGCGGCGCGGTGGTCGAACAGGGCGAAGCCGGCGGCGGCGAAGGCCCGGGCCTGGGTCTCTGAAACGGATGCGACGACATGCGCGGGATGCCGCCGCGCAAGATCGGAGAGTGTGACGGGGTGCGGTGTGACGGTCTGCAATGTGACGGTCTGCTGGTTTTCGTCACTTCGGTCGGGCGAGACGATAACGAGTTGCTCGATCGCGGTGCTCAGTTCGTCGAACAGGTGCAGTGCGGCGCCGAAGGCGAGCGGTTGCTTTGGTGCGAGTGAGGCCACCAGACTGAGGCCAGCCTGCGCGGCCCGGCGATAGCGATCGTCGCCGGTGAGGCGGTACAGCAACACGGCGGCGTCGGCGCTCGAGGACAGTCCCGACGGGTAGGCGCCTTCGGAGGGATCGACGGCGCTGACCAGCCCTTGCGCCCTGAGCACCGGATCCGCGCCGTGCGGCGGGCGGAAAATGACAGATTGGTGTGTGCCACTGGCTCCGGCCCGAGTCGCTGATTGCGACGACTCGGCGGCGGAAGGGGCGTTTGATATCGTGCTGTCGAGCAGGCGGCGAGCCCGGCTGGCGTAGGTCACGTCACCGGTGACGAGTGCGAGTTCGAGGAGCCCCCGTGAGTACATGCCGTAGTCCTCCAGCGTGGCTTTGGCCGCTGACGTGCGGCCGAAGGTGGCCCGACCGGCAGCAGTGGCGTCGGCAGCGATATCATCGGCAGCAGCACCGTCGCGGGCGGTGCGGTGCGCTTGGACCCGGGCTGCGTCTACACCGGCAACAGAGGCGCGCACGAGGGTACCGTCGGCGCGCTCGTGTTGCTCGTGCAGGTACTCAGCGGCACGACGGGCGGCGCTGATGAGGTCGGGGCGGTCGAAGACGAAACCGGCCCGGGCCAGGGCCTGGATGGCGAGGCCGTTCCAGCCGGTCAGCACCTTTTCGTCTAGTGCGGGAGGAATTTGCTTCTGGCGCTCACTCGCCTCGAGCGCGTAGTAGCCACCCTCGACCCGCACGCCATCAACCGTACTTTCAGAGTCTTGCGCGCTGGCGAACCCGCCGCTCGGGAGCTGCATCACATCAGTGAGAAAACCCGCGACGCCCTCGGCTACGTGGCGCGCCCACGTCCCGCCGGTGAGCATCCAGGCGCGCGTATAGAGGCCAAGCAGTTGAGCGTTGTCGTAGAGCATACGTTCGTAGTGCGGATCGCTCCAATCCCGGTTGACCGCGTAGCGAAAGAAGCCACCCTCGATCGGGTCCCGCAGCGGGGATGCACCCATGATCTTGAGCGTGCGCAGCGCAAGGTCGGTGCCGTCGCTTGGGGCCGCACTACTCGGCGCGGTGTCGGGCTCGGGGGCGTCCTCGGTATCGCGCCTCGACACCCTGCCGTGTCCGAGCAGAAAGGAGAGCGTCGGCGACGCCGGAAACTTCGGCGCGCCGCCGAAGCCGCCGAAAAGGGTGTCTTCGAAGCCGACGAGCTCCGCAACGGCGTGGTCGAGTTCTTCCGCGCTGGGCCGGGCGTCATCCGCGGAACCGTCCCCTCCAACCGACTCCGACCCCGCGGCAAGCTGCCGAGCAGACTCGGCGAGCACTTCCGCTACGCGAGCTGCGCCCGCCGTCACCTCCTCACGGCGGGTGAGCCAGGCATCCGTCACCGCGGACAGTACGTCGCGAAATGATGGATGTCCCGGCTGACCGACCGGGGGAAAATACGTTCCGGCATGGAAGGCCTGCCCGTCGGGCGTGACGAACACGTTGAGTGGCCAGCCGAGGCCCTGCACGAAGGCGCTCGCGGCCGCGAGGTAGCTCGCGTCGACATCGGGGTGTTCCTCGCGGTCCACCTTGATGCTCACGAAGTGCTCGTTGAGATAGTCGGCGATGTCTGGATCGCTGAAGCTTTCCCTGGCCATCACGTGGCACCAGTGGCAGGTCGAGTATCCAATCGATACGAGAACGGGCAGATCACGTTTTTTTGCCTCGACAAAGGCTTCGATGCCCCAGCTGTGCCAGTGCACCGGGTTTTCTGCGTGGGAACGCAGGTACGGACTGATGGCATCAACGAGATGGTTGGGCATTCTTCCATTGTGCTCCGACCGCGCACATTAGGGTACCCGCGCTCGGTCGCTACCTCAGCAAACGTGATAATAAATTGGCACACTGTAGCGAAAAATGTTCTGGTGATGAATCAGAAATCCACTCATGTGCTCGCAAAATAAACCGTCGGACGATTTCATCTAGAAAAAGTCGACATCAAATGTTTGTTTGACAATCAAAACTTTGTTCGGGCGGGCTATCCCCGGATGCTTCGTGGTTCTCGTGTGGATTGGAGACAGAGGGACGAAATGGCGCGAGCGTGGCAAGGACCCAGGAGACCCTGCAATTGATGCGGGAGGGTATTACCGCCCAACGCGACGTTACAGAACAGTTGCGACTGATTGAGAGCCGGCTCACGGCGATGGAGAAGACGCTCAACGACGTAGCGTAAGCGCTTGGGCGCGGCGATGCACCCGCACCCAGACGATGAACCCGATGACGGTGAAGGCCCCGTAGAACAGGTACAGCACGGCGGAGGCGTAGTAGCCGGCGCTGATCAATAGCGGCACCCCGACGATGTCGACGGCCACCCAGATGAGCCAGAATTCGGTCCAGCCCTTGGCCATGCCGTAGGTCGCAAGCAGGGAGCCGGTGAAGATCCAGGCATCCGCCCAGACCGGCTCGAAGGAGCCGAGCGCGCGAAAGATCGGGGTGAGCACCAGCGTGCCAGCGACGAGGCCGAGACCCAGCAGAACACGCGTGCGATTGCTGGCCCAGTGCGGCACGACGGCCACTTGAACCGCGGAGTCGCGGCTGCGGCGCCACTGCACCCAACCAAAGATCGACACAACGATGAACATGATCTGGCGGCCAGCCTGCCCGAGCAGGTTCACCGGGTTGGGTGTACCGAAAACGGCGCCGAGGAACACGGTGAACAGCAGCGCATTGCCGATAATGCCCACCGGCCAGGCCCAGATCTTGCGACGCATGCCGCCGACCGCGCTCGCGATTCCGAACGCATTGCCGACGACCTCGCGCCAGAGAATGGTCTGGGTACCGATCTGCAACTGGGCGTCGAACAGCCATTCAATCGGATTCATGGGATCTTTCTGCCTATCGGCGCAGACGAGCGCGCCCGCGCCTCAAAAAACGCAACGCATCCCAATGTACGCCGCTGGCGGGTCGAATCCGGCCGGGCACACGCCCGTGGCCCCACCGACCATGAGTCGGCGGGGCCACGGCCTCACATGCATGCTGCGGGCTAGTTCACCTCGTTGGGGTGCGCCGAGACGCGGCCGGCGCGCTCCAGGGCGGAGATCATGGCGACCTCGGTGTGGGTGAGTTCGAAGTCGAAGACGTTGAAGTTCTCGGTCATGCGCTCCACCCGGTTCGACTTGGGGAACAGGATGTTGCCGACCTGCAGGTGCCAACGAATGACGACCTGTGCGGGCGACTTGCCGTGCGCATCGGCAGCATCCGCTATCACTTGCTCCTCGAACAGAGGGTACTTGCCCTGGCCGAGCGGGCCCCAGGCTTCGATTTTGATGCCATTCTCGCGGGCGAAAGCAGTGACTTCTGGCTGCTGGTGCGCCGGGTGCAGCTCGATCTGGTTGATGGCCGGCACGATGCTCGTCTCATGCAGCAGGCGGTCAAGGTGGGGCACCAGAAAGTTCGAGACGCCGATGGAGCGGGCCCGGCCGGACTCCTGAATCTTCTCGAGAGCTCTCCAGCTCTCGACGAATTTGTCGTTGGCCGGGGCCGGCCAGTGGATCAGGTAGAGGTCGACGTAATCGAGGCCAAGCTTCTCGAGACTCTCCTCGAACGCATCGAAGGCCGACTGGGTGCCCTGCCGGTCGTTCCAGAGTTTGGTGGTGATGAACAGTTCGGAGCGGTCGATGCCGGAGGAAGCAAGGGCCTTGCCCACGCCCTCTTCGTTGCCGTAGATGGCGGCGGTGTCGATGTGGCGGTAGCCGACCGAGAGCGCGTCGGCCACAATGCGGGTGGTTTCGTCGGGTTCGACCTTGAACACGCCGAAACCGAGCTGCGGAATCGTGTGGCCGTCGTTGAGGGTGATGGTGGGAACAGATTTCGTCATCCCGTCAGCCTATTGGCTTGTGTTCTGCATCAACCCCCGTGAACACCTAATGTTCACTCGCCGCGAAAGCAGCGATGCAGTCGACGTAATATTAAGTCTTCATGGAAACGCTGAATATCACCTTCCCACCCGAACTGCCGGTCAGCCAGCGTCGGGACGACATCGCCCGCGCGATTCGCGATAACCAGGTCGTGATCGTCGCCGGGTCGACCGGGTCGGGCAAGACCACCCAGTTGCCCAAGATCTGTCTGGAGCTCGGCCGCAAGAACATCGGCCACACCCAGCCGCGCCGGCTCGCCGCGCGCACCATCGCCGAACGGATCGCCGAGGAGCTCGGGCAGGAAGTCGGGCAACTGGTCGGCTACCAGGTGCGGTTCACCGACAAGGTCGGCGCCGACACCCGCATCAAGTTGATGACCGACGGCATCCTCTTGAATGAGATTCACCGCGACCGCATGTTACGCAAGTACGACACGATCATCATTGACGAGGCGCACGAACGCAGCCTCAACATCGACTTTCTACTCGGCTACCTGCGGCAGCTGCTGCCCAAACGCCCCGATCTCAAGCTCATCATCACCTCGGCCACCATCGACCCGGCCAGTTTCGCGAAACACTTCGCCGCCGCCGACGGCACCCCGGCGCCGGTCGTTGAAGTGTCTGGCCGCACCTTTCCGGTCGAGATTCGTTACCGACCACTCGTCGCCGAGCCGGGACTCGACGACGATGACGACACGACCGACTCCGCTCCCCCGGTTGACCGTGACTACATCGAGGGCATCACCGCGGCTCTTGACGAGCTCGAACGGGAGTCCAACGGCGACGTACTCGTCTTTCTCTCCGGCGAGACCGAGATTCGCGACGCCGCCGACGCGCTGCAGGGCAAGTACGCCTCCTCAGCCAGCCGTAACCCGACCGAGGTGTTGCCGCTCTACGGCCGACTGTCGTCGGCCGACCAGCACCGGGTGTTCCAGCCGTCGACCGTGGCGGGGGTGAAACGACGCATCGTGCTCGCGACCAACGTGGCCGAAACCAGCCTGACCGTGCCGGGCATCCGCTATGTCATCGACGCGGGAACCGCGCGCATCAGCCGCTACAGCGTGCGCTCCAAGGTGCAACGACTGCCGATCGAGGCGATCTCACAAGCCTCCGGCAACCAACGCAGCGGCCGTAGCGGGCGCACCAGCGACGGTATCGCGATTCGGCTGTACTCCGAAGAAGACTATATGCGCCGCCCGGAATATACCGAGCCCGAGATTTTGCGCACGAACCTCGCCGCCGTCATTTTGCAGATGATCTCGCTCGGCCTCGGCGACATCGCCTCGTTCCCCTTTCTGACCCCGCCGGACAGCCGCAACATCAAGGACGGCCTTGACCTGCTCGCTGAACTCGGCGCCATCGAGGCCGGGGGCGCCGGGCGTACCAAGAGCGGTCGCGGCGCTGCCCGCGGTGAAACGGATGCCGCGGCGCCGGCCGTCACCACCGGCCCGGCCACCCCGCGCCTCACCCGTATCGGCCAGCAACTCGCGCAACTGCCGATCGACCCGCGCTTTGGCCGCATGGTGATCGAATCGAAGACGCAGGGCACCAGCCGGGAGGTCATGGCGATCGTGGCCGGACTCACCATCCAGGACCCGCGGGAGCGCCCGCTCGAGCGTCGCGCCCAGGCCGACCAGTTCCATGCCCGGTTCGCCGACCCCACGAGCGACTTTCTCAGCCTGCTCAACCTCTGGAACTACCTCGAGAAGCAGCAGTCCGAACTCGGTTCGAGTGCCTTTCGACGCCTGTGCAAGAACGAATACCTCAACTACCTGCGGGTGCGCGAGTGGCAGGACGTGCTGCGGCAGTTGCGCCAGCTGGCCAAGCCGCTCGGCCTGCACCTCGGTGAGCCGAGCGCGAACCCCGACGGCGTCCACCGTTCGCTGCTCGCTGGGCTGCTCTCGCACATCGGCCTGAAAGACGTCGCGAAGAAGGACTACGTCGGCGCTCGAGCGCAGCGCTTTGTGCTCTTTCCCGGATCGACCCTGGCCAAGAAACAGCCGAACGCGGTCATGAGCGCCGAACTGGTCGAGACCAGCCGGCTGTTCGCCCGCATGAACGCGGTCGTCGATCCAGCCTGGGCGGAACCGCTTGCCGGCAACCTGTGCAAGCGCAGCTACTCCGAACCGCACTGGGAGATGAAGCAGGGCGCCGCCGTGGTCTACGAACGAGTGACGCTGTACGGCGTGCCGATCGTGGCGCGCCGTCGGGTGCAGTTCTCGCGGATCGACGCGGCCTACGCCCGCGAGCTGTTCATTCGGCACGCGCTGGTCGCCGGGGAGTGGGACCGGGCCTCGGGGCCGCAATCGCCTGCGGCGGAGAAGGAAGCGGATCGCGGCGGTCGCGGGCCGTCGCGCAACGAACGCGTCGGCATCGCGGTCGATGGCGGCACAGCGTCGAGTGGGCGCGGTTCCGGCCGATCCGATGGCGCGCCCGCCATCGGCTCGAGCGCGAGCCGTGGCGGACGGCCCGGCCAAACGGGAGACCCCGGCATGTGGGCGTTTGAACGCGCCAATGCACGGCTGCGGGAGGAACTGGCCGAGCTGGAGGAACGCACCCGGCGCCGGGACATCCTCTTTGATGACGAAGCCGTCTTCGACTTCTACCAGCGTCGTATTCCAGCCGAGGTGTCGTCGACCAAGAGCTTCGAGGGCTGGTGGCGTACGGCCAGGTTCGACACCCCCGACCTGCTCACGATGACCGCCGAGGCCCTCGTGGCCGAGGACTCCCCCGAGATCGACGAGGGACTCTTTCCGCCGAGCTGGCAGCAGGGTGACCAGCGCCTGAACCTGGGTTACCGCTTCGAGCCCGGCGAAGAGGATGACGGAGTGACCGTGCGTATTCCGCTCGCGTTACTGGCCCGCCTGTCACCGAACGGTTTCGACTGGCAGGTGCCCGGCCTTCGCGCCGAACTCGTCACTGCCATGATCAAGTCGCTGCCGAAAAGTATCCGGCGTAATGTCGTCCCCGCTGCCGACTGGGCCGCTCGCTTGCTGGGCGAACTGCCCGGCGAGCCCGGCATCGTCGAGGCCTTGCCGACAGCGGTGCCCGAAGCATCGTTCGCCGAGACGCTCGCGGCACTGATTCAGAAGCTCACCTACGTGCCGGTCAGCATGCGCGATTTCGAGCTCGACCGAATTCCCGCGCACCTGCGCATGACCTTCGTCGTCACCGACGAGCGCGGTCGCACGGTCGCCGCCGACAAGGACCTCGCCGACCTGCAACGCCGGCTCGGCACCCGGGTGCGCGACAGTGTCGCGAAGGCGACGAGCGCCGCTGCACCGATCAACGCGATCGAGCGCGGCGGCCTCACGACCTGGGACCTCGGTGAACTCCCCCGCTTCCTGGACACCAAGCAGGGTGACAACACGATTCGCGGGTATCCGACCCTCGTCGATGATGGGGCATCCGTTTCTATTCGCATGATGAGCACCGAGCTGGAGCAGGCCCGCGCTCTGCCCCGTGGCGTGCGCCGGCTGCTGCTGCTCGCGACGCCGTCACCCGCCGCGTACGTACAGCAGCACCTCACCGCCGCCGAAAAGCTCAGCCTCGCGACCAGCCCATACACAACCACGCAGGCCCTGTTTGCGGATTGCCTTGCCGCCGCGGTCGACGACGTATTGTTTCGGGTGCGCCCGGGCGGCCAGGTGTTCATGAAGGCGGAGTTCGACACCATCCGTGATCGGGTGTCCGGGGTGGTGATGGATTCCATGTTCGAAACGGTCGGATTGGTCGCCCGCATCCTCACCGCTCAGCGCCTGGCTGATAAGGCGCTCAAGGCCGCAACCAGCATGGCGCTGCTGCCGGGAATCAGCGATGCCCGCCAGCAGCTCACCGCCCTGGTCTACCCCGGCTTCGTCAGCGCAACCGGTCTCGCCCAGCTGCGCCACCTGCCGCGCTACCTCGGTGGCATCAGCGCCCGGGTACCCAAACTCGTCGACAATCCGAGCCGCGACCGGGTCTGGATGAACGAAACCCAGGCGGCCACCGCCCGGTTCGAGAACGCTGGCGGTACCATGCCGCTCCAAGCGGATGCCGCGGCATCCGTTCTGCGCGCCCGCTGGATGATCGAAGAGCTGCGCATCAGCCTGTTCGCGCAGGAGCTCAGGGCGGCGGAGCCCGTCTCGCTGCAACGCATTCAGAAGGCGCTCGCCGGATAGTGCGCGCTCCAGGCCCACCTTATGACCCCGGGCCCAGTCTATAAACTGGGCCCGGGGACGGGGCCCGGGCCCCGTCCGTTGGTGCGGGTGCGGGTGCGAGGCTAGAGCACCTTGGAGAGGAAGGCCTGGGTGCGGTGGTGCTGCGGGTTGGCGAGCACCTCGGTGGGCACGCCGCTCTCGACGACCACTCCGCCGTCCATGAAGACCAGGGAATCGGCGACCTCGCGCGCGAAACCCATCTCGTGGGTGACCACGATCATGGTCATGCCGTCGCGGGCCAGGCCCTGCATGACGTCGAGCACCTCGCCGACGAGCTCGGGGTCGAGCGCGCTGGTGGGCTCGTCGAACAGCATGAGCTTGGGCTCCATCGCCAGGGCGCGCGCAATCGCGACCCGCTGCTGCTGGCCGCCGGAGAGGTGCGCCGGGTAGTAATCGGCGCGTTCGGCCAGACCGACCCGGGCCAGCAGGGCGCGAGCATTGGCCTCGACGCCCGCCTTAGACAAGCCCTTGACCCGGATGGGCGCTTCCATCACATTCTGCATCGCGGTCATGTGTGGAAACAGGTTGAACCGCTGGAACACCATGCCGATGTCCCGGCGTTGCCGGGCGGCTTCCTTCGGGCGCATCTCGTAGAGCTTGTCGTTGACTTCGCGGTAGCCGATGAGCTCACCGTCAACGCTGAGGCGGCCCGCCGAGACGACCTCAAGGTGGTTTATGCAGCGCAGAAATGTGGACTTACCGGATCCGCTGGGCCCGACGAGGCACATGACCTCGCCCCGCTTGACCTCGAGCGAGATGCTCTTGAGCACCTCGTTGGAGCCGAAACTCTTGGAGACGCGGTCGGCGACCACCATGGGGGTGTCGATTACAGCAACCATCAGCGGCCATCCTTCGGCGGGTCGGTGGCGGGCGAGACAACGGTGGGTTGGCCGCTGCTGACGACCGGGGTGACCCCCGTGAGCGACGCGCTCGCGTCATCCGCTTTCTTGTCCGGGCGACGGTCACCGATGCCGCGGGCAAACCGTTTCTCGAGAAAGTACTGGCCGACCATCAGAATGGAGGTGAAGAACAGGTACCAGATCGACGCGACGATGAGCATCGGCACCGTGTCAAAGGTCACGGCAGCGATGTCGCGGGAGCGCGTGTACAGCTCGAGGGTAAACGGAATGGCCGTCACCAGCGAGGTGGTCTTGAGCATCGAGATGACCTCGTTGCCGGCCGGCGGAATGATCACTCGCATCGACTGGGGAACGACGACGCGCACCATCGTCTGGAACCAGCTCATGCCGAGCGCGGTCGCTGCCTCTTCCTGCCCGCTGTCCACCGAGAGCAGCCCGGCACGCACGATTTCGGCCATGTAGGCGGCCTCGTTGAGTGCCAGCCCGACGATCGCCAGAACGAACGCGCTCAGCGCCACCCGGGTGGGGAAGGACACCCAGGGCTCGGTGAACGGCAGCCCAATGTCGACGGACTGGTAGATCGTGCCGATCAGGCCCCAGAACACCAGCTGAACGTAGACCGGCGTGCCACGGAACACCCACAGGTAGACCCAGGCGATGCTGTTGACCACCGGATTCGGCGAGAGCCGCATAATCGCCAGGGTCACCCCGAGAATGATCGCGATGACCATCGAGTACACCGTGAGTTGCAGGGTGACGAACGCCGCCTGAGAGATGCGCTGATCGAACAGGTATTTTCCGACCGCCGGCCAGTCGTAGGCCGGGCGCATCGCCGCATCCGCGACGAACAGCGCAACGATAAGCAACAACACGACCGCGAAGGTGTTGCGCCACGGGTGGCGCAGGCGAATCGCCTTGATTCCGGGCTCCGTCTTGACGCCCGTCGCGGTCGTGTCAGTCATAATCTGAGTCGCTTACGCTCTAGCCGTTGGACGCGGCGTTGATGGTGATGGTGTCGATGCCACCGTCGGTGACGCCCCAGGCATCGAGGATCTTGCCGTAGGAGCCGTCGTCAACCATCGACTGAAGGGCAGCCTGCACGGCCTTGGTTAGTTCGGAACCCTTGTCGACCGTGATGCCGTATGGCGCCGTGTCGAAGCTTTCGCCGGCGGGCGCTAGCTTGCCGTCAGTCTTGGAGATGGCGTACAGGGTGACCGGGGAGTCGGCACTGAGCGCGTCGGCCTTGCCGAGAATGACCGCGTTGGTCGCCTCGTCCTGTGAACCGTAGGGCAGAACCTCGATCTTCTCCAAACCGGCCGCGACGCAGGCCGCGCTCTTGGCGGGAAGCTCGTCGGTGTCTTGCACAGTGTTGTCCTGCACGGCTACGGTCATGCCGCAGGCATTGTCGGGGTCAACGGTTGATCCGGTCGGCGCGGCCCAGAGAATTCCTGCGTTGTAGTAGTTGACGAAGTCAACCTGCTTCTCGCGCTCCAGATTGTCGGTGAATGAGGACTCACCGATGTCGACGGTGCCGCCGGTGATGCTCGGAATGATGTTGTCGAAGGACGCGATTTGGTACTCGGTGGTGAGGCCGAGCTTGGCGGCGATGCCGTCAGCGAGTTCGATGCCCCAGCCGATCGGTGCACCGGACTGGTCCTTGAACTCGTTCGGCGGGTAGGCCGCGTCCGTTCCAACGATGAGCACCCCTGCGCTTTTGATGTCCTCGGGCAGCAGTGCGACCGCGGCGGCATCCGCTTCGATGGTGCTCGCAGCATCGGCCGGCGTCGTTGCGGTCGGAGTGGAGTTGTCGACACAGCCGGTCAGCAGCAATACGCCGACGGCAGCGAATGCTGGAACAATGTAACGTGCGCGCATGGCACTTCCTTCTCTGGATGGTCGAAAATGCGCAGGTTCGCCGATGAACCTACACGCGGGTAAGACCTATCGAGCCTAGTGCAAGCGCGGCGCGGCAAATTCGAGCGTTTACCCCAGGGCGTAAATTTTGACGAGCGGATTGCGCCGGATCTATCGTCGAAACGGCCCCGACCTCAGACCGAACATTTTGTACACGCCGCCGAGTCGCCGTTCGGTGCAGACGCCAACGGATGCCGCAGCGAGCCGGCGCTGCGGCATCCGTTTCACAAACAGCCTTACTTGACCGCGGCAGCGAGCAGGGCGACGTAGTCTTCCAGGCCCCAGGACAACGACAGTCCCGTGGGCGGGGAGACCGAGGTGATGAAGGCCGCGCCGACCGGGGATGCGACCGTTCCGGCCTGCACCTGCGGCATGGCCTGCGCGTAGCTCGCGGCAAGGAACGCGTCAGACTCCTCCTGGGTGGAACCGAAGTTCACCAGCAGGTCGCTGCCGAGCTGGTCGAGCTGTTCGTAGCTGAGCGTGTAGTAGAAGCTCGCCTCGTCGGTTGCGAGCTCATCGACGGCGGGCGCGCTGACGAAGCCGAGGTCGAGGGTGAAATCGACGCGCGGGTCGTGCTTCTTGTAGACGTAGAAGCTGCCGGCGCTATCACTCGTGAGGGCGATGGTCTTGCCGGCGAATTCGGGATGCGCGGCGGCCTGGTCAGCGATTTCGGTGTCGATCGACGTGAGCAGGGCACTCGCTTCGTCGGTCTTGCCGAGCGCAGTTCCGGTGATCTCGATCAGATCGCGCCACGGAGTGGCCCAGGCTTCGCCCGGGTAGGCGACAACGGGGGCGATCTTGCTGAGCAGGTCGTATTCCTGCTCGGTGATGCCGGAGTAGGCGGCGAGAATCACGTCGGGGGCTGCTGCTGCGATGTCTTCGTAGGGCGGCTCCTGGGTATCGGGCAGCACGACGGGCATCTTTTCACCCGTGAGGGCCTCGGCGATCCACGGCAGCACGCCGTTCTCGTCGCCACCGTAGCTCTGGAACGGGATAGCCACCGGGATCACGCCGAGCGCGATCGCGTCGTCGGCGCTGCCCCACCCCCAGGCCACCACGCGGGCGGGCTGCGAGTCGATCGTGGTTTCACCGAAGGCATGCTCGATGGTGACGGGAAAGCTGCCGGATGCCGCGGCGTCGGCGGCAGGGTCAGCCGCATCGTTGGCGGCCGTGCAACCACTCAGGCCCAGGGCGAGGATGCTCGCTGCGGCAACACGCGTGAGGATCAGGCGTCGGGACACGAATTTCTCCAGTCGTCGGGCGCGGGCGACGAGGCAGCCCGCAAATATAAGGTTAGCCTACCCTAATTTATGACGTGCTGACGCTGAAGAGCAGCGGCGGTTCAGCCTCGGTGAGCACCGGCGGAACACGTCCGTGGAACCGGCCGATCGGCACGACCATGGGCGCGCCGCAGACCGGGTCGGACACAATCGTGGCGTCGAGGTCGAAGGCGGTGCGCACGGTGTCAGCGTTGAGCGTCTCGGCGGGCGTTCCGTTGGCCACGATCCGTCCGGCGCACATGACGACGAGGTGGTCGGCGTAGCGGGCGGCCAGGTTGAGGTCGTGCAGCACCATCACGACGGTCGTGCCGCGCTCGCGATTGCGCTCGAGCAGAAGGTCGAGCACCTCGATCTGGTGGGTCACGTCGAGAAACGTGGTCGGTTCGTCGAGCAGCAGAATCTCGGGGTCCTGCGCGAGCGCCATGGCGATCCAGACGCGCTGGCGCTGTCCGCCGGAGAGGTCTTCGAGGCGGCGCGCGGCGAGTTCGTGGGTGTTGGTGGCGGCCATTGCTGCGGCGACGATCGCGTCGTCGGTGCTCGACCACTGCCGAAACCACCCGTGGTGCGGGTAGCGACCGCGGCTGATGAGGTCTGCCACGGTGATGCCGTCGGGTGCGATGGGCTGTTGCGGCAGCAGGCCCACGATGGTCGCGACCTTTTTTGCGGGGAGCGCGGCGATGTTGCGCCCGTCCAGGGTGACCTGGCCGGTATCCGGTTTCAGCAGGCGCGCGAGGCCTTTGAGCAGGGTGGACTTGCCCGAGGCGTTGGCTCCGACGATGACCGTGACTTTACCGGGAACGATCTCAAGGTCGAGGTTTTCAATGATGGGAGTGTGGTCATAGCCGAGACTGACATTCTCGGCACGCAGTAGGTGAGTCATCAGGCGCCCTTTCCGGTTGTGTTGCTGGTGGCGAGCAGCCAGAGCAGGTAGGGGGCGCCGATGGCTCCCGTGATGATTCCGGCGGGCAGCTCGAGCTGCCCGGGCAGCAGGTGCTGGGCGGTGAAGTCGGCGACGGTCGTGATAAGCGCTCCGATAAGCGCCGCGGGAATCAGGGCCAGACCGCCGGTGCCGAGCAGGCGCCGGGCGATCGGTGCCGCCACGAACGCCACGAAGGCAAGCGGGCCGACGGCGGCGGTCGCCGACGCGGCGAGCGCGACAGCGACCACGAGCAGCGCGAGCCTGGTGCGTTCGGCACCGACGCCGAGGCTCGTGGCGAGGTCATCGCCGAGTTGCAGTACGCGTAGGCGCCCGCTCAGCACACGAATGACGGGCAGCAGCGCGAGCAGCACGACGGCCACGAGGGCGATGTCTCGCCATCCGGCGCCGCTGACGCTGCCGACCAGCCAGAGCAGGGCGCCCTGGGCGTCGTTGAGATCGGCGCGGGACAATAAATAGCCGAGCAGTCCTTGAACCATGAACGCGACGCCAACGCCGATGAGCACGAAGCGGTAGCCGACCACGCCGCCGCGCCAAGCCAGCAGGTAGATGGCGCAGGCAACGATGCTGGCGCCGGCACACGCAGCGAGGGAGGTGGCGACGCTTCCGAAACCGAGGATGAGCATGCCGAACACCGCGGCGGCGCTCGCTCCCCCGGTGACCCCGATGATGTCGGGGCTCGCGAGCGGATTGCGCAGTACGGTCTGGAACAGCGCGCCGGAGATCGCGAACGCTACCCCGACCAGCACGGCGAGGGTCAGCCGGGGTAGGCGCAGCGAGAGCACGATGAAGTTCTCGCTCTGGGTGCCCTGACCGGTGAGGGTGCGCAGCAGGTCGGGCACGCTCAGCGAGTACGCGCCGACCGCCAGGCTGAGGGCGGCCACGAGAACGAGGGCACCGAGCAGCGCGAGCACGAGCCGCCCCTCGCGCCTGCTCTGCCGGGCGCGCGCGTGGCTGAGGGACGCGACATCCGTTTTCATCTCGCTGCGGGTGGTCATCACAGACCGGCCAGCTTCACACGGCGCACAAGGGCAATGAGTACCGGTGCCCCGAGGAACGCGACGACGAGGCCGGCCTCGATCTCCCCCGGCTGGGCGACGATGCGGCCGAGTACGTCCGCCGTGACGAGCAGGGTGGGCCCGAAGAAAGCGGAGAACACGATGATGAGCCGGTAGTCGGGGCCGGTGATCCAGCGGGCCACGTGCGGCACGGCGAGGCCGACGAACACGATCGGACCGGCCATCGCGGTCGCCGAGCCACACAGCAGCACGATCGCGACGGCGCAGACGATGCGAGCGGTGACCAGATTCTGGCCGAGACCACGGGCGAGATCGTCGCCGAGGGCGAGGGCATTGAGCATGCGGGCCGCCACGATGGCGAGAACCGTCCCGACCAGGATGAACGGGGCCAGCGGCAGTGCGGCGTCGAGGCCGCGGGCGACGAGAGAGCCGGCCGCCCAGAATCGGTAGCGGTCGAAAGCTTCGGAGTCGGCCAGCAGCACGATCGTGATGAGCGAGGTGAACGCTGCCGTCAGCGCGGTTCCGGCGAGGGCGAGCTTCACCGGCGTTGCGCCTTCATGGCCGAGCGATCCGATCAGGTAGACGATCGTTGCCGCAACGGCGGCGCCGGCGAAGGCGAACCAGACGTAGCCGAGCGAGGAAGTCACGCCGAACCAGGCGATGCCGGCAACGACGAACAGGGAGGCTCCGGCATTGACGCCGAGTAGGCCGGGGTCGGCGAGCGGGTTGCGGGTGACGCCCTGCATGAGGGCGCCGGCCAGGCCGAGGGCGAGGCCGGCCAGTAGACCCACGACCGTGCGCGGCACGCGCAGGTCGAGAATGACGGTGTGGTCGGTCAGGGCGCGGTGCGGGTTGACCAGCGCGCTCCACAGGGTGACCGGGGAGATCTCGCGGGTGCCGACAAGGAGCGACGCGGCGATGCTGAGCCCCAGCAGCACGAGGGCCATGATGAAGCCGATGACGACGCGGCGCGGGTGAACGCTGGCCGGCGCCGGCGCAGCGGGTGCAGGTCGTTCGAGAGCCCGGGTCATTGAGCTTCGGACCGGCCCCGCCGCCAGTAGCCCATGAAAGCCACCCGTGAACGGTCGATGCCGGTCTCGCTCACCAGAAAACGTCGCAGCAGTTTGATCATGCCGGATTCGCCTGCAAGCCAGGCGTAGAAACCGGTGCCGCTTTCGTCGTCCGGTGATTCCCAGAGCCGGTCGCAGTCCACGTCGACCTCGACGAGCGGCTGCGCGTGTGCGGCGACCGCCAGATTGATGAGCGCGCCGTTGTCGGCGACCCAGTCGCGCACGGCTTCATCCAGGCGTTCTCCGTGCGGCGCTGTGTTGCGACCCAGCCACGTGATCTCGCAACCGGTCGGTAACACGAGGGGCAGAGCATCCGCTTCGACAGGCACTTCGATGAAGGCGCGGGCACGGCGGCCAGCGGGCAGGCTCTCGAGGATGCTACAGATAGCGGGGGCTGCGGTTTCATCACCGGCCAGCAGCAGGTCGGTCGCGTGGGCCGGGTGCCAGTCGAGGCCGATCGCACGATCCGGGCTGCGTTCGTCGGGGCCGACGATGACAACGTCACTCCCGATGGACGCAGCCTGCAGCCAGCGCGCGGCCGGCCCGAGGGCGCCGTGGCCGGAGTGGGTCACGAAATCCACATCGATCTCGCGCTGTTCGGGGCGCACTGCTCGAATCGTGTAGGTGCGAAGGGGGTTACGGTCGGCGTCGGGCAACGCACGCCAGCGGTCGTACCAGGTGCCGTCGGCGCCGGCGCGATCATCATCTTCGCCGAAATCACAGAGGCCGCGGCCGGGCAGCGGCAACACTATTTTGACGCGCTGATCGAGCCCCGCAGTGCCGAAGGTATCGAACTGCGCACCGAAAAACGTCACCCGGGTGAAATGCTCACTCAGCGAGCGGATGCCGGCCACGGTGACCCGGTAGGGCCGGTAAGCCGGGCGGTCAGTGACCGCCGCTGCCCCCAAGCCGGTCCGAATCGGTAAGGTAAGCATTACCTAAGTATGGCATGCCTTGCCTCACAGTGGGCGGCTCTCTCGCATAGGACCCCAGCATGGCCACCCGTCTCCCCCGGTTTGCTCCAGTCTTAGCGTCCCAGTTGCGACGCCCCGGTTTTCGAAGCGCACGACCGTAGACTGAAATCATTGTGAAAAGTTACTGGACGCTCCTGCGCACACCCGGCGTGTCCCGCCTGATTGGCGCGCAGCTGACGGCCCGTTTTCCGTTCGGCATGCTCTCACTCGCCTTTCTCATTCACATTGAGCAGATCTTTGATTCCTATGGCGCTGCCGGGCTGGTTCTCGGCGCAATGAGCATCGGCCAGGCCATCGCGGGGCCCCTCACCAGCCGTCTGATGGGACAGCTCGGCATGCGCCCGGTAATCATCGCGACCATGTTCATCTGCGCGGTGTCGATCGTCGTTATGGCGCTGGTTCCGCTGTCGGTGCTGAGCCTCATGCTCATCGGATTCGTGGCCGGCCTGTCAACGCCGCCGATTCAGCCGGCCGTGCGCACCATTTATCCCAAAATCGTCAACTCTCGCCAGCTCACCCCGCTGTTCTCACTCGACGCCTCGGCGCAGGAGATCATCTGGGTACTCGGCCCCGTCATCGCGACCTTCGTGGCGCTGCAGGTTTCGACGACCGCGGGCATCCTGCTCGCCGCATTCTTTCTGGTCGCCGGCGGAATCTGGTTCGTCTCCCTGCCGGAGGTGGGACGGGTGCGCATTCCGCGCAGCCGCCGCAAGCTCGGTGTGGTGCTGAAAAAACCCGCAGTGCTGCTCAGCACCATCGTCGGGTTCACCCTCGTAGCCGCCTGCGCCGCCGTCGAAGCCGGAGTGGTCGCGGTGTTCGGGCACGGCAGCGCCGACGCTGGCTGGGTGCTGGGCATCTTCGCGATCGGCTCCCTCATCGGTGGCCTCGCGCTCGGCCACGCCCCGATCGGACCGTGGGCACTAGCCGCCCGCATGCTGATCGTCACGATCGGACTTGCCCTGGCGAGCCTCTGGCTCACCTTCTGGTGGCTGTCCCTGGCCTTGCTCGTGGCCGGGGTCGGCATCGCTCCCGCCTTCGCCGTCTTGTTCGGCATCGTCTCGGCGAGCGTGAAGTTCAGCGACACCGCCGAGGCCTACGGCTGGGTCGGTACCGGCCAGTTGATCGGCGCCGCCATGGGATCCGCCATCGCGGGCTTTTCCATCGACCACTCCGGGCCGGTCTCCGCGATCTATGTCGCGGCGGCCTTTGCCGCCCTCGGCTGCATCATTCCCGCACTCGGTCGTCGCTGGCACCCCGACCTGCGTGGCCGGGACATCAGCCCCATCCCCGATACCGAGCCCATTCAGGTGCAGGTTTCCTAGCTCAGTTCTCCTAGCATGAGGGGATGAACTCACTCACCCTCAACGACGGCCACCTGATTCCCCAGCTCGGTCTCGGGGTGTACAAGGTAGCGGATGACCTCGCCGCCGAGACCGTGCAGGTCGCGCTCGACGCCGGGTACCGTCACGTCGACACCGCCGCGCTCTACGAGAACGAGGTCGGCGTCGGGCAGGGACTCACGCGTTCCGGCGTGCCTCGGGAAGACGTGTTCGTGACGACCAAGGTCTGGAATGACCGCCACGGCTACGCCGAAACTGTAAAAGCCTTCGACGAGAGCCTCGCCAAGCTGGGCCTGGACTACGTCGACCTGTACCTGATCCACTGGCCGGCCCCGAAGCAGAACCGCTATGTCGACACCTATCGCGCCCTCGAAGCGATCCGCGCCACGGGCCGGGCCCGCTCGATCGGCGTTTCCAATTTTCACCCGCACCACCTCGACCGGCTCCTGGCCGAGACCGAGGTCGTGCCCGTGCTCAACCAAGTGGAGTTGCACCCGTGGTTGCCGCAAACCAAGGTGCGCGTGTATGACGCGGCCCACGGCATCCGTACCGAAGCGTGGTCACCCCTGGCCCGAGGGCGCGCGATCGGCAACCCGATCCTCGACGCGATCGGCGCCAGGCACGGCAAGTCGGCGGCGCAGATCGTGATCGCCTGGCACCTGTCGCTCGGCAACATTGTCATTCCCAAGTCGGTCACACCGGCGCGCATTCGCGCCAACATCGACGTGTTCGACATTGTGCTCGACCCGCAGGATCTTGCGGCGATTGCGGCACTCGACAGCGGCGAGCGCACCGGAAAGGACCCCGACGACCTCGACTGAGCGGCCGCGGGCCGAGCCCGGAACCGCGGAAGCTGGTCGCAGGCCCGAACGCTCATCAATCCATGTTGCAACCGGCATCGAACCAGTGACAGGGTTCCCAGTCTGCACAACGGACCCCAGCCACACGAGATACTCAATGGACCAAAACCCGTAGACGAACCGTACTCCGTTCATAGTGAATTGCAAGGTTTGGTCATCACGGCCAGTGGTTCTCCCGCCGCTCTGCCGAATCACGTCATGCGCGGCGACTGCAGCCATGATCCTGCCGGTGGCCCACCAGCTGACTCCGCGGACTGCGAGCTGCGAGCTGCGTGCCTGCAGGCGCGATCGATCCGAAGCCGGTCTGTTGACAGCCGCCGCGACTCTGACGCATTGGAGTGACCGGCTGATCCCGGGCTCAACCGGGGCCGGTCGCATTCACCAGCGCGGGTGGATCTGCTCCCGCAGGAGCCGGTCGTAGATGTCCTGAACGCCCTCGTTGAAGGCGACGCCGAGCGGCTCGGCCAGGCCGGCCGCGGCATTGGCCTGCGCTTGCGCGACCGAGCGGGCTCCCGGAATGACGGCGCTCACACCATCGATCTGGGCGACCCAGGCCAGTGCGGCCTGGGTCGGGGTGAGGCCGGCCGGAGCCAGGGCAGCGAATTCGGTGGCGGCCTGCAGGCCGACCTCGAAGTCGACGCCGGAGAAGGTCTCACCGACGTC
The DNA here is from genome assembly GCF_002929825.1 of Cryobacterium sp. Y29. Taxonomy (GTDB): domain Bacteria; phylum Actinomycetota; class Actinomycetes; order Actinomycetales; family Microbacteriaceae; genus Cryobacterium. The sequence goes on along the minus strand of NZ_PJJN01000030.1, from coordinate 78,986 downwards.
GAAGTGGCTGCCGTCGCGGTTGAAGTTGCGGTGGTCACTTTCGGCGAATACGGTCTCGTGGGAATATTTGCCGGTCAGCAGCCCGCTGGCCAGCGGAACCCGGGCGATGATACCAACTCCGGCGGCGCGCGCAGTCGGCAGCACCTCGTCGAGCGGCTTGAGCCGAAAAGCGTTCAGGATGATCTGCACCGTGGCGACGCCCGGGCGGCTGATCGCGGCGAGCGCCTGGTCGCAGGTCTCCACGCTCACACCATAATTTTTGATGACGCCCTCGCTGACGAGGGTGTCGAGCGCGTCGTACACCTCGCCGGATTCAAAGACCGCGCCTGGCGGGCAGTGCAGTTGCACGAGGTCGAGGGTGTCCATGCCGAGGTTGGTCCGCGACCGGTCGGTCCACTCGCGAAAATTGGCCAGCACGAAATTCTCCGGCAGCTGTTCGGCCCGGCGGCCCATTTTGGTGGCGACGGTGATTTCAGCACCTGAAGCGTCGTTCGCAAGAAACTGCCCGATCAAACGCTCGCTGCGGCCGTCACCATAGACGTCCGCTGTGTCGAAGAACGTGACGCCGGCATCAGCGGATGCCGCCAGCACAGCAGCTCCATCGGCATCAGTCACGGCGCCCCAATCGCCCCCGAGCTGCCAGGTTCCGAGACCGATCACGGAAACAGTGCGGCCGGTTCTTCCGAGGATTCGTTTTTGCATACCCCGAGCTTAGGCACAGGCGCCCCGTTTTGTGATGGCGGCGAAGCTACGGGCGCCACCCTCGCGACCGCAGCGCCGCATCAACGGCATCACGCACCCATTCCTTCGACGACCCCTTCCGCACCGTGATCACCAGCCAGCCCGCCACACGCAGATCGTGCAGGCGTTCGGCATCGCGGTTGTACTGCACGTCGTCGGTGCGGTGCTGCTCCCCGTCGTATTCCACCAAGACCTTATAGCGAAAGTAGACGAGATCGCCACGCACGCGTCGCTTACCGAGCGGCAATGGAACATCCATGTTTGTTTCCGGTTCAGGAAACTCACACATCAGAAGAAACAGGCGCAGGAAAGTTTCCCGCCTGGATTCAACGCGAGGCCGAATCAGTGCCTCAGCCGCGCACAATCGCAGGGCGCCCCGATGCCCTGCGTACTGGACAACCCGCGCGGCAATCTCCACGGCCGTCGCAAGTCCAAGCTCGGCGCGCAGTAGATGATCTCCAGCGGCCACCAGATCGTTCAATTCCAGAACGGATGCCAACTGGCACCACGCCGAAATCGGCGCGAGCACCGGAATCCCGGCGACGGTGCCCACTCCAGGAAGATTCGCCACATGATGTCCGATGACCCCCGCTGCTCGCGGAGCCCGATCCGGGTCCACCACTGTCACGTGGATACGCAGGTCAGCTTCGAGTCCTGCTGGCAGAGGTACCCCGTACAGGCGGGCAGCAGTGGCATGGCTGAAAAGGCGCCTGCAGGCATCCGTTGTTGAAATGCCCGGCAACGGTCTTGCAGGTTCTGAACGCTGCCAGCCGCAACGCAGATCCCCCAGAACGGATGATCAACATCGCGCGAGCGCAGGCGCTTGGCCGAGATACCCGCTGCCAGCGCCTCGGCACAGGTGAACGCTCCCGACTCGAAGCCGGGAGGGAGGGAAGTTTGGATATGCATGGCCTGAGAGTGCCACGGTCGGCGATCGGCCCGGCAGTTATCCACAGGGTTGCAGGCAGTCGTATGCGATCTCGCCCAGCAACCTCGCGTGACCCAGGCGAGATGCCACCTTTATCCCGAAGAGCACTGCCCGACCCGAGCGAGATGCCACCTTTAGCCCGAAGAGCTCTGCCCGACCCGACCGAGATACCACCTTTAGCCCCATGAAAGCTCACCAAGGGGTCGAAAGTGGCACCTCACCAAGATCAAGGGGCCAGAGATGGCACCTTGCGCTACCACTGGTGCACGACAGGGCGCTGGGCACGCGGGTGACGTCGCTAGCGACTCCCGATGCGCTCCGCGATCAGCGGACCGCCGGTGTGCACGGGCTCCCCCGGATCATCGATGCGCCAGGCACCAGCAACGGCCTCGAGCGCCCGGGCGAACCGCGCCGGCTCGTCGGCACTGAGCGTGAAGAGCGGCTGGCCTTCGACGACGGTATCACCGGGCTTGGCGTGCAGGTCGATTCCGGCGGCATGCTGCACGGGATCCTGCTTGCGGGCCCGGCCAGCCCCGAGCCGCCAGGCGCCGATGCCGAAGGGCAGTGCCTGCTGTTCGACCAGCACGCCGCTCCTCTCGGCGAGCACGACGTGGGTTTCGCGGGCGACCGGCAACGCGGCATCCGGGTCGCCGCCCTGCGCCCGAATCACCGCGCGCCACTTATCCATGGCCCGGCCATCCGTGAGGGCCGCGCCCACGTCGACGTCGGTGATTCCGGCCAGGGACAGCATCTCCTCGGCGAGAGCCACCGTGAGCTCGACCACGTCGGAAGGTCCGCCGCCGGCGAGCACCTCGACCGACTCGCGCACCTCGTTGGCGTTACCGATCGCACGTCCCAGCGGCACGTTCATGTTGGTCAGCAAAGCGGATGTCGCCACCCCGGCATCTTCGCCGAGCTCGACCATCGTGCGGGCCAGTTCCCGCGACCGCTCGATGTCTTTGAGAAAGGCGCCGGAGCCGAACTTCACGTCGAGCACGAGTGCACGGGTGCCCTCGGCGATCTTCTTCGACATGATCGACGATGCGATCAGCGGAATCGACTCGACCGTGCCGGTGATGTCGCGCAGGGCGTAGAGCTTGCCGTCGGCCGGGGCCAATCCGCTGCCGGCCGCGCACACCACACCGCCGATCTCCTGCAACTGCGTGAGCATCTCGGTGTTGGTGAGGTTGGCACGCCAGCCCGGAATGGACTCGAGCTTGTCGAGGGTGCCGCCGGTGTGGCCGAGGCCACGGCCGGAGAGTTGCGGAACGGCCGCGCCGAACACCGCGACGAGCGGCATCAGTGGCAGGGTGATCTTGTCGCCGACACCGCCGGTGGAGTGCTTGTCGGTGGTCGGCTTGCCGAGGCCATCGAAGCTCATGCGTTCACCGCTCGCGAGCATGGCCATGGTGAGGGCGCGAATCTCGTGACGGCTCATGCCGTTCAGAAAGATGGCCATGGTCATGGCGGCCATCTGCTCATCACCGACAAAACCACGCGTGTAGGCGTCGATCAGCCAGTTGATCTGCGGCTCACTGAGCTCGCCGCGATCGCGCTTGGTGTGAATGAGGTCGACGGCGTCAAACGCTTCGATGGTGGTCATGGCGTAAAATCCTTGGCAGCGCGGTAGTCGGCGAGTTGGCGAGGTCCGAAGGCGTCGGGGAGCACCTCGTCGATGGTTTTGACCCCCGACACCGTTTCGAGCAGCATGCCCGGCGCGGAGTGTTCGTAGAGCAGCTGCCGGCAGCGACCGCACGGCATGAGAATGTTGCCGTTGCCGTCGACGCAGGTGAACGCGACGAGCTGGCCACCGCCGCTGCGATGCAGCGCCGACACCAGACCGCACTCGGCGCAGAGGGTGAGGCCGTAGGAGGCATTCTCCACGTTGCATCCGCTGATGACTCGCCCGTCTGTGACGAGCGCGGCAACACCGACCGGAAACTTCGAGTACGGCACGTAGGCCGTCTTCATGGCGGCGAGGGCGACCTCACGCAGGGCGGCCCAGTTGACCACGTCGGCCCGGGTCATGATTTTATATACGGTTTGCCGGATGCTGCCGGGCCCCGCGATTTGCCTACGAGGCCAGCCACGGCAAATATCGTCACGAGGTAGGGCAGCATGAGCATGAACTCGCTCGGCACGGGCGAGCCGATAATACTGAGCACGTTCTGCAGATTGCTCGCGAAGCCGAACAACAAAGCGGCGAGGGTGGCGCGAATGGGATCCCAGCGGCCGAAGATCACCGCGGCGAGGGCGATGAACCCGGCTCCGGCCGTCATCTCCTTGCCAAACGCTCCCACCGAGCCCAGGGTGAAGTAGGCGCCACCGAGACCCGCGATGGCGCCGGCCAGCGACACGTTCCAGAAGCGGGTGGCCGCCACGTTGATGCCGACGGTATCGGCGGCCTGCGGATGCTCCCCCACGGCGCGAAGGCGCAGGCCCCACTTGGTGTGGAAAATGCCGTAATACACCGCCGCAACGGCCACGTACATGATGTACACGATGAGCGTCTGGCGAAAGAACACCGGTCCGATAACAGGGATTTCACTCAGCAGCGGGATGTCGATGCGGTCGAAGCGCGGAGGCTGGTTGAGCCGGTCCGCGTTCGGGGCCAGAAGCTGCGAGAACAGAAACCCGGTGAAGCCCGTGACGAGCACATTGAGCACGACACCGACGATAACCTGATCGACGAAATACTTGATGGAGAACGCAGCGAGCACGAATGAAACGAGCACACCGGCGGCCATGGCGGCGAACAGGCCGGCGATGGCCGAACCGGTGAGCGAGGCCACGAGTGCTGACGTGAAAGCACCGGCGAGCAGCTGGCCCTCGATAGCGACATTGACCACGCCGACGCGCTCAGAAATAACTCCACCGAGGGCGCCGAAGATCAGCGGAACGGCGAGGCTGAGCGAGCCGAACAAGAGGCCGGGAACCGGGATGGTGTTTCCCGCTGATGCCCAGGCCAAAAAGCCGACCAGGAAGAGGAACGCGAACACACTGATCAACCAGATCGGCGTCTTCTTCGACGAGCGCACGAGCCACGAGCTCCAGCCGGTGATCAGGGCGAGGATGAGGGTGACGACGATGCCGGTGGCCCGGGTCGGCAGCTCGACCTCGGGCAGCTGGAGGAGGTCGGTCGAGGTCGACAGACGCATGGTGCTTATCCCGTCCCTCGCGAAAACGACGAGCAGCAGGATGCCGAGGGCCGTGAAGATCGCGAGGGCGATCGGTGCTTTCCAGCTCACCAGCGCCGTGTTACCGCTCAGGGCTGACGGGGTGCGTGGAACGCTGGGGGCAATGACGCTCATTTAGCTGCCGCCTCTTTGGTGATGATGGGCCGTTGGCGGCGGGGAAGAGCGCCGGGTGTGGGCAGACGGAAGATAGTGCGCACGAGCGGCGGCGCGGCGATGAAGAGCACGATGAGGGACTGCACCACGAGCACAATGTCAATCGGCACGCCCTCGGCGGCCTGCATCGAGAATCCACCGGCCTTGAAGGCACCGAAGAGGATGCCGGCGGCGAAGACACCCCACGGTTTGGAACGACCAAGCAGGGCGACCGTGATCGCGTCGAAGCCGATTCCGGAGTCGATTCCGGCGCCGAAACCGCTCGTCGTGGTACCGAGCACCTGGTTGATTCCGGCCAGCCCCACGAGGCCACCGGAGAACAACATGGCGTAGACGTACATGCGCTGCACGCTGATGCCCGCGACCCGCGCGGCGTTGGGGTTCTCACCCACGGCGCGAAACTGGAAGCCAATGTTGGAGCGGCTGAGCAGCCACCAGGTGAACACCGTCGCACCGATCACCAGCACGAAGCCGAAGTGCAGATTGTAGTTTGGTCCGAGCAGGTCGGGAAAGATAGCGGTCGGCTGAGTGGCGGGGCTCTGCGGGTTGTTCGAGCCGGGTGTCTTGAGAAACCCGTCGCGCAGGAGGTAGCTGACGAGGTAGAAAGCAACGTAGTTGAGCATGATGGTCGTGATCACTTCGTGGGCGCCGGTACGGGCCTTCAAGAGGCCCACCAGACCGCCCCAGAGCGCGCCGCCGAGGATGCCAGCCACAAGCGCGGCAACGAGGTGGATGCCATAGGGCAGGTCGACGGCGAAGGCTACCCAGCCGCCAATGGCCGCAGCGATGAGCATCTGCCCACGCCCCCCAATGTTGAACAAGCCCACCCGGAAGCCGAGGGCCACACCGAGCCCCGCCGCGATCAGCGGCGTGGCGAAGGTGAGCGTCTCCGTGAGGGGCTTGATGCCGTCGGCGAAATCGGGGCGGCGGAAGTTGTAAATCGACCCTTGGAACAGGGCAGAGTACGCACCGCTCACGGCCTGCCAAATGGCGGAGACGGTATCGGCGGGGCGCGAGAAAAAGTAGCCGGACGCGGCCTGCACGTCTTTATTGGTGAACGCGATCATCACCGCGCCCACCACGAGTGCAAGCAGGACGGCGAGCACCGAGATGAGAGCGCTCCCCGTCGTGATTTCCCGGAATACGCTGTGCCAGCGCGACTGTTCCGGCGTGTGGGGAGCCGAGCCGCGCGTCGCGGAGTCGGGAGTGCCTGCTGCTGGGGTGCTCGGGGCGGGAGTCTGACTGTCGCTCATGCGGCAGCTCCTTCTGTACGTGGCGTATCGGTGTCGGGCGTATTCGTGGGACCGGCCGGGTCGGGCACTTCGCCGGCCATCATGAGCCCCAGCACGGAGCGAGGGGTCAGGCCGGGCACGATACCGACGATGCGGCCGCGGTACATGACCATGATGCGGTCGGCGAGTGCCGCCACCTCGTCGAGCTCGGTAGAGATCACGATGACCGGCGTGCCCGCATCCCGGGTGGCAACGATGCGATCGTGCACGAACTCGATGGAACCCACGTCAAGCCCCCGGGTGGGCTGGGCGGCGATGAACAGGCGCAGGGAGCGGCTGAGCTCGCGGGCGAGTACGACCTTCTGCTGGTTGCCGCCAGAGAGTCGAGCGACGGGGGTGTCGATTCCCTGCGACCGCACGTCGAACTCGGCGACTTTCTCGGTGGCGAAGCGGGAGAGGTACTCGAGCTGCACGTTGAAACGTTTGACGAACGGCTCGGTGTACGAACGGTCGAGCATGAGGTTCTCGGCGATGGTGAACTGGCCGACCAGGCCATCTTCGGTCCGGTCCTCCGGCACGAAGCCGACGCCGGCATCGAGCACTTGGCGTACCGTGCGGCCGCGCAGGCTCACGCCGTCGAGGGTGACCCCGCCGGTGACCCGCGGCTGGAGCCCCATCAGGGCCTCGGTCAGTTCAGTCTGACCGTTTCCCTGCACCCCGGCAATGGCGAGGATCTCGCCGACGGCGACCGTGAAACTCACATCGTCGACGACGACGTGGCCCGACGCATCGTGCACCGTGAGGTTGGTCACGACCAAGGCCGCCTCACCGGGCGCGGCCTCGGTCTTCTCCACGGTGAGATCGACCGCGCGGCCCACCATCAGCGTGGCCAGTTCTTCGTTGGTCGCGGTAGGGCTGGCTTCGCCCACGACCGCGCCGAGGCGGATGACCGTGATACGGTCGGCGACTTCGCGCACTTCCCGCAGTTTGTGCGTGATAAAGACGATGGAGGTGCCCGTGCTCTTCAGCTGGCGCATGATGGCCATGAGCTCGTCGGTCTCCTGCGGGGTGAGCACGGCAGTGGGCTCGTCGAAAACGAGCACCTTCGCGTCCCGGGAGAGCGCCTTGATGATCTCTACCCGCTGCTGCACGCCAACGGGCAGGTCTTCCACGAGCGCGTCGGGATCGACGTCGAATCCGAACCGGTCCGAGATCTCACGCACGCGCTTTCGGGCGGCGGGAAGATCGAGGCGGCCGCCGGAGCGCGTTTCCTCGTGTCCGAGCATCACGTTCTCGGCGACGGTAAACACGGGGATGAGCATGAAATGCTGGTGCACCATCCCGATGCCCGCGTTCATGGCGTCGCCGGGCCCACTGAAATGCTGGGCTATGCCGTCGAGCAGAATCTCGCCCTCTTCGGCCCGATACAGGCCGTAGAGCACGTTCATCAGGGTGGATTTGCCGGCGCCGTTCTCGCCGAGCAGCGCGTGAATTTCACCAGCCTCGACGGTAAGGCTGATTCGGTCATTGGCAACCAGGGCGCCGAACCTCTTGGTGATGCCGCGGAGTTCGAGCTTCATGAGTCCAATTCTATTGAGCGGACGCCGCCAGCGACGCGGCGACTCAGTTCAGCGGGGGCCGGGTGACGAGGAGGCTCTGTCGCACCGGCGCCCGCTGTCGGGAACGCGGAACGACGCCGGGGAGGCCAGCGTGAGCTGTCCTCCCCGGCGTCGTCGGTGTTTTACTTCGGTGTGGCGGGTGACTCGATGACGATCGTGCCGCTGATGATGTCGGCGGTAATGGCGTCGATCTCGGTCATGATTGCCGGGTCGACCTTGGACTCCCACTCATGAAGGGGCGCGAGGAGCACTCCCTTGTTCTCCAGGGTGCCGACGTAGGCCTCCGAGGTGTAGTCACCCTTGGAGGCGTCCACGGTGATCTTCTTGGTGGCATCCGTCATCTGCTTCATGACCGAGGTGAGATACATGGAGGCGAACTCGGGCGAGGTCTCGAAGAGGTCGGAGTCGACGCCGATGATGGCGACGTCCTTGCCGGAGTCTTGGATGGCCTGCGCGGTGCCCTGGAAGAGCGGTCCGGCGACGGGCAGGATGATGTCGGCGCCCGCGTCGATGAGGCCCTGGCTGATGGTCTTGCCCTTGGCGATGTCGTCGAAGCTGCCCGCAAACAAGCCTGCTTGTGCGGCCTTGTCCCAGCCGAGAACCTTGACGTCTGCGCCCTTGACCTCGTTGTAGTGCGCGACGCCGTCGACGAAGCCGTCCATGAAGATGGTGACGGAGGGGAACTGCTGTCCGCCATAGGTACCGACGGTCCCGGTCGTGGTGGTGCCGGCGGCGAGGTAGCCCGCGAGGTAGGCAGCCTGGGCGGTGTCATAGAGCACCGGCTTCACGTTGTCGAGCACGAGCGGACTGAAGTCATCGTTGGAGATCGCCGAGTCGATCAGGGCAAACTGCACGTCGGGGTTGGCTTTGGCCGCATCGCGGGTGGCGTTGGCGAGCGCAAACCCCACGTTAAGAATGAAGTTGCAGCCCTGATCGACCATGCTGCTCACGTTGCTCACGTACTGGTCGGCCGACTTGGACTCCGCCTGCTTGAACTCCCCGCTGATTTCGTCGGCGGCCTGGCTTATGCCCTCGAAGCTCGACTGGTTGAACGACTTGTCGTCGAAGCCGCCGAAGTCGGACACGATGCAGGGCAGAAAGTCGCTGGCCGCAGCGGAATTGTTGTCGGTCGTAGCGGGCGCCTGAGCACAGGCGGCCAGCATCGCCACGGTACCGAACATTGCAAGACCGGCAAGTGCGGTCTTACGGGTCGAAATTGTCAAGAGGACCTCCTGGGTGCTGCCCAGCGAGATCGCACGGGCGTGGTGCGATCCACGTTACCCAATGTCTTGGTGCGCGGATGAGCATTATGGGTGCGCGCGCGAGTCGTTACCAAGCCGCGACATTGCCGAGACGATTCTTTCCCTATTGGGGTGTACTGGGGCCCTCTACGGCGATGATCCCGGCTACAATCGCGGCTCTGATCTGGTCGAGCTCGGCACTCAGTTCAGGCGTGACCAGCGAAGCCAGGTCGTGGAAGTCGGCGATCTCGACGCCGCCGTTCTTCAACGTGCCCACGAAAGCCGTGTTGTCGAAGGTGCCGTCCAGGTCGGATCCGATGGTTTCCACAACAGCGGCCGAGGTGTTCTTCAGCACACTCGTGAGAACGACAGACTGGAATTGTGCAGGCAGGGTGACATAGCCATCGTTATCGACCCAAATAATAGAAATTCCCGGTGTCTCGACGGCGGCGGCGGCGGCGCCCTGCCCGACCTGGCCGGCCACCGGCAAAATGACGTCAGCACCCTGGTCGATGAACGCCTGGGCGAATGCCTTGCCCTTGTTGACGTCTTCGAAATCGCCGGTGAAGCTGCCGTCCTGGGTGTCCTTGTTCCAGCCGAGCACCTGCACGGCAGCTGTGTGCTTGTCGTTGTACATGGCGACGCCGTCGACGAAACCGTCCATGAACAGGGTGACGGGCGGCTGGTTGCCGCCGCCGAAGGTGGCTACAATCCCGGTCTTGCTCACGCCGGCCGCTAGGTAGCCGGCCAGAAAGGACGCCTGCGCGGTGTCGAAGACGATCGGTTTCACGTTGGGCGCATCGACGACCTCGTCGACGATCGCGAAGTGCACGTCGGGGTTGGCCGTTGCCTCGGCGAGCGTGGCATCGGCGAGTTCAAAGCCGACGGTGAGGACGAACTGGCATCCGGTCGCGACGGCTTGACTCACGTTGGGTGCCAGATCGGTCTCCGACGTCGACACGATCGCCTCGGTGTCGATGCTGTACTTCGTCGCCGCCTCCTGCAGCCCTTCCCAGCTGGACTGGTTGAAGGACCGGTCGTCGAGACCGCCCGAGTTCGTGACCATGCGGGCGCAGTAGTCGGGCGCTGTTGCATCCGTTGTCGCGGTCGGTGTCGGCGCCTGCGCGCACCCGGCCAACAGCAGAGCGGATGCCGCGAGGGCAGAAACAGCAATCAAGTGACGCATAAAGACTCCCTTAAGCATGATCTGGAATTCTAGTCAGTGCGAGCCGAACACCGATACCGGTTTAGAGCACGTCGCTCGAACCCGAGAGCTTCAGCGCGTCGACGACCGCCTTGACCTTCTGCGCGTTCGCGCTCGTCGTGACCAGCAACGCGTCAGGCGTGTCGATCACGACGATATCTTCGACACCGATGAGCGCGATCATACGACCGGTGTGGCTGACCACGATGCCGCTCGACGAGTCGGCGAGCACGCGTGCTCCCTCGCCGAGGATGGCCAGGTTGGCCTTGCGTCCGCCCGAGTGCAGCTTGGCGATCGACGCGAAATCGCCCACGTCGTCCCAGTCGAATTGGCCGGGGATCACCACGAGCTTGCCGGCGGCGGCAGCCGGTTCAGCGACCGAGTAGTCGATGGCGATCTTCTTCAGGCGCGGCCAGACTTGGTCGACGACGGCGCCGCGGGCCGGGGTATCCCAGGCGGCGGCCAGTTCGAGAAGCCCGGCGTGCAGCTCGGGCTCGGCCGCCTCAATCTCGGCCAGCAGGCGGTCGGCACGGGCAATGAAAATGCCAGCGTTCCACAAGTGATGGCCGTCGGCGAGGTAGCGCTCCGCAACATCGGGGCTGGGCTTTTCGACGAAGGAGTCAACGGCCAGGGCGCTCGGTGCCCCATCGATTGCCAGAGAAGCGGCGCTTTTGATGTAACCGAAGCCGATCGCGGGCTCGGTCGGCTGAATGCCGATCGTGACGATGTAACCGGCGTCCGCTGCGACAACCGCCTCCAGCACCGCCGAACGAAACAGCGCGTCGCCCTTGATGACATGGTCGGCGGGGAACGACCCGATGATCACGCCGGGTTCACGCAGCTCCAAAATGGCTGCAGCGAGGCCGATCGCGGCGGTCGAGTCGCGCGGTTCGCTCTCGAGAACGACGTTCGGGTCGGTCAGTTCGGGCAACTGCTGTTCAACGGCAGCACGGTGCGCCCGACCGGTGACCACCATGATGCGCTGCTCGCTCGAAAGCGGAACGAGGCGATCCCAGGTGTCGCGCAGCAGGGTGTGTCCAGACCCGGTGAGGTCGTGCAGAAATTTGGGGGCATCCGCTCGCGATAGCGGCCACAGCCTGGAACCGATGCCGCCGGCGGGAATCACGCTGTACAGGCGGTCGATGGGCTCAGTGGACGTAATCATGCGCCCAGACTATCCGGCGCCCGCACTACGACGGCGCGAGAGCGCTGTTCATGCGCCCGTTACTCGGCGGCAATGCTTGTTGTTTACTCTCAAACCATGCGGATCGCAGTAATCAGCGAAAGTTTTCTCCCCACCGTGAGCGGTGTGACCACGAGCGTCTGCCGGGTACTCGAGCACCTGGCCGCCGCCGGTCACGAGGCCATGGTCATCGCCCCCCACGGCGCCCCCGTCGAGTACGCCGGTTTTCCGGTGCATACCGTCTCGGCGGTCAACTACCGTGAGTTTCCGGTCGGCATGCCGAGCCCGCAGGTGCAGAAGTTACTCGCTGACTTTCGCCCCGATGTACTGCACGCAGCCTCGCCGTTTCTGCTCGGCGCCCAGGGCATCAGCGCCGCCAACCGTCTCGACATTCCCTCGGTCGCGATCTTTCAGACGGATGTCGCCGGCTACGCGCACCGAAACCACCTCGGTCCCGCCACGGCCCTGGCCTGGCGGTTTGTGAAGTGGGTGCACGAGGGCGCCACCCGCACTCTCGTTCCGTCATCTTCGTCGATGGCTGCCCTGCTGCGCCTCGGCGTTCCCGGCCTGGCGATGTGGACTCGCGGAGTCGATCTCGCCGGGTTCCACCCGAATCTGAAGAATGACCCAGCGGTCGCCGCCCTGCGGGAACGAATTGCGCCGCAGCACGTCGCACCCACGGGCTACGGCTCTGAGCCTGACGTGATTGTCGGGTATGTCGGCCGCATGGCCCCGGAGAAGCAGGTGGAGCGACTGCGTGCTCTGCGCGGGGTGCCGGGCATCCGTTTAGCACTCGTCGGGGACGGGCCGAGCGTCCCGTCCATTCGGCGCGCTCTCTCGGGTATGCCCGTCACCTGGCTGGGACGCCTGTCGGGCCGCGAACTTGCCATTGCCTACGCGAGCTTTGACGTGTTCGTGCACGCGGGCACCGAGGAAACCTTTGGACAGACGCTGCAGGAGGCGCACGCCGCCGGCCTGCCCGTGGTGGCCCCGCACGCTGGCGGACCGATCGACCTCGTGACGCACGGCGTGAACGGCTATCTGTTTCGACCGGACGACGATCACGACCTGCGGCACTGGGTGCACCAGCTCGCACGTGATCCGATGTTGCGGGCACGCATGGGCGAAGCCGGGCGTCGCGCAGTGCTGGGGCGCTCCTGGCCGACGGTCTGCGCCGAACTGGTCGAGTACTACGAGCAAGCCGTCGACGAACGTCTGGCCGTGCGCGCCGGCACGCACATACCACCTTCGATGCAACGTTAGGGCAACCTAACTGACACGAGCGGGCGGTGCGCTTGTAGAATAATGTCATGTGCTTATAGCGCATTCTCGGTCTCATTTGAGAGCCATTATTCAGCCAGGGAGGGTTGTTCATGCCACAGACGGCAGGAACCCTAGATTCTCAGCAGAAGACGACGTCACGTCGCCCCGCCGGCACCCTGTATCGGGGTAACACGGGGATGTGGTCGTGGGTATTGCACCGCATCACGGGCGTCGCGATTTTCTTCTTTCTGCTTGTTCATATTCTCGACACGGCGCTCGTGCGGGTCAGTCCCGAGGCGTACAACGCGGTTATCGCGCAGTACCAGACGCCGATCATGGGTCTCGGTGAGGTCGCACTCGTCGGAGCCATCGTGTTCCACGCGTTCAACGGGCTGCGGATCATTCTGATCGACTTCTGGAACGCCAAGTACCAGCGGGTGCTGTTCTACGTCGTCATCGGCCTGTGGGTCGTCACCATGCTGGGCTTCGTGCCGCGCCACCTCATCAACGTGTTCAGCCACTAGGGGGCGATCATATGACTACAACAATCGAAGCTCCCCGCAGCCCATACAGCCGCTCCACAAAGAAGAGCGGTGTCAACTGGGAAAAGTGGGGCTGGATCTACATGCGTGTCTCCGGCGTCGTGCTGGTCGTACTCATTTTCGGCCACCTGTTCGTCAACCTCATGATCGGCGAGGGCGTCAGTGCCCTGAACTTCGCGTTCGTCGCCGGCAAGCTGACCAATCCGTTCTGGATGGTCTGGGACGTCATCATGCTCTGGCTCGCCCTGATTCACGGCGGCAACGGCATGCGCACCCTCGTCAATGACTACGCGACCACGCGAACCAGCCGCGGCATCCTCAAGGTTGCGATTCTGGTCAGTGTTGTCTCGCTGATCGTCTTGGGCACCCTCGTGGTGTTCACCTTCGATCCCTGCCCCGCCGGTGCGCCCGCCGACCTCGTGGCCTCGTTCTGTACGTCCCTCTAGGAGCTGCACACACACATATGACTTCTTCCACTTCACCCGCCGTTCCCAATCCGGCTCCGGAGTCCACCGTCGTAGACGGCGTGCACTACCACCAGCACGACATCGTCATTGTGGGAGCGGGGGGAGCTGGCATGCGCGCCGCCATCGAAGCCGGCCCCAACGCCAGCACAGCGGTCATCTCCAAGCTCTACCCAACGCGCTCGCACACCGGTGCGGCACAGGGCGGCATGGCTGCGGCCCTGGCCAACGTCGAGGAAGACAACTGGGAATGGCACACCTTCGACACGATCAAGGGCGGCGACTACCTGGTCGACCAGGACGCCGCCGAGATCCTGGCCAAGGAAGCCATCGACGCCGTCATCGACCTCGAGAACATGGGCTTGCCGTTCAACCGCACCCCGGAGGGCAAGATCGACCAGCGTCGTTTCGGCGGCCACACCCGCGACCACGGCAAGAGCCCGGTTCGCCGCTCCTGCTACGCCGCTGACCGCACCGGCCACATGATTTTGCAGACGCTTTACCAGAACTGCGTCAAGCGCGGCATCAACTTCTTCAACGAGTACTACGTGCTCGACCTCGTCATGACCAACGTCGATGGTGTCGACCAGCCGTCGGCCGTGGTTGCCCTCGACCTGTCGACCGGCGAGTTGCACGTCTTCCAGGGCAAGGCGTTCATTTTCGCCACCGGCGGTTTCGGCAAGATCTACAAGACCACGTCGAACGCGCACACCCTCACCGGTGACGGTGTCGGTATCGTCTGGCGCAAGGGGCTTCCACTCGAGGACATGGAGTTCTTCCAGTTTCACCCGACCGGCCTGGCCGGGCTGGGCATCCTCTTGACCGAGGGCGCCCGCGGTGAGGGCGCCATTTTGCGGAACGCCTCCGGTGAGCGCTTCATGGAACGCTATGCGCCGACCATCAAGGACCTCGCCCCGCGCGACATCGTCTCGCGCTGCATGCTCAAGGAGGTCGCGGAGGGTCGCGGCGCCGGGCCGGAGAAGGACTACCTGTACCTCGACTGCACGCACCTTGGCAAGGAACTGCTCGAGACGAAGCTGCCCGACATCACCGAGTTCGCCCGCACCTATCTCGGCGTCGACCCGGTCACCGAGCCGGTACCGGTCATGCCGACCGCGCACTACGCGATGGGCGGCATCCCCACCAACGTGAAGGCCGAAGTCTGGCGCAACAACGAGCAGGTCGTTCCCGGCCTGTACGCCGCCGGTGAATGTGCCTGCGTCTCGGTGCACGGCTCCAACCGTCTCGGCACCAACTCGCTGCTGGACATCAACGTGTTCGGCAAGCGCGCCGGCATCAACGCGGTCGAGTACGTCAAGACGGCCGAGTTCGTTCCGCTGCCGGAAGACCCGGCCAAGGAGGTGCGCGAACTGCTGGAAGGTATCCGCTCATCGACGGGAACCGAACGCATCGCCGTGCTCCGCAAGATTCTGCAGGAAGAAATGGATAAGAAGGCTCAGGTGTTCCGCACCGACGAGTCCCTCGCCGAAGTCACCGAGACCATCCACCTGCTGCGCCAGCGTTACAAGAACATCGGTGTGCAAGACAAGGGCCGTCGGTTCAATACCGACCTGCTCGAGGCGGTCGAACTGGGTTTCTTGCTCGACCTCGCTGAGGTTGTCGTCTACTCCGCCCGCAACCGCAAGGAAAGCCGGGGCGGACACCAGCGTGAGGATTACCTCGTGCGCGACGACGAGAACTACCTCAAGCACACCATGGCCTACCTCAAAGGTGACGCCATGAGCGCGGATGCCGCCGACCACATCAAACTCGACTGGAAACCGGTTGTCATCACCCGTTACCAGCCGATGGAGAGGAAGTACTAGTGAGTTCCGCCACGATTGATCAGAAGCCCGTCGTTCCCGAGGAGATCAAGTCCTTCACGGTGACGCTCATTATTCGTCGGTTCAACCCGGAGGTCGACGACGAGCCGCACTGGCAGGACTTCGACGTGCAGATGTACCCGACCGACCGCGTGCTCGATGCCCTGCATAAGATCAAATGGGAGCAGGACGGCTCGTTGACCTTCCGCCGCTCGTGCGCGCACGGCGTCTGCGGCTCGGATGCCATGCGCATCAACGGCCGCAACCGTCTGGCCTGCAAGACGCTCATGAAGGACCTCGATATCACGAAGCCCATCTACGTGGAGGCCATCAAAGGCCTGCCGTTGGAGAAGGACCTCATCGTTGACATGGAGCCGTTCTTCGACTCGTTCAAGGCGGTGCAGCCGTTCCTCATGAACAGCGTCACGCCGGCCAAGGGCAAGGAGCGCATTCAGACGGTCGCCCAGCGCGCTCGCTTCGACGACACCACGAAGTGCATTCTGTGCGCAGCGTGCACGTCGAGCTGCCCGGTCTTTTGGACCGACGGCCAGTACTTCGGCCCGGCCGCGATCGTCAACGCGCACCGGTTCATCTTCGACTCCCGCGATGAGAATGCAGCCGTGCGCCTCGACATTCTCAACGACAAGGAGGGCGTGTGGCGTTGCCGCACGACCTTCAACTGCACGGAAGCCTGCCCCCGCGGCATCCAAGTGACCCAGGCCATCTCCGAGGTCAAGCAGGCCATTATGCGCGGCAAGGCGTAGCTGATTGATTTTGTGACAGATACCCCCGTCGATTCGACGGGGGTATCTGTCATTGCGTGGGCAGCGGATGCCGCGTGCGGTTGGCCTCACCGGTACACCCGGTACTGCGGTTAAGCTGACACCGTGAAAGAGCTGGTAGAGCGCGTTCTGGCCTGGCGTCCCGTGCGGGTGCTGACCCATTTCAACACCGCCGGTGGTGGCATCCTGGCCGCCGGAATGTCCTTTCAAGCCATCTTCGCCATTTTCGCCGCCGTCTGGGTGGCTTTCTCCATCGCTGGGCTTGTTCTGACCGCGAACCAGGGGCTGCTCAACGCCCTCTACGCCATCATCAACCAGTCGGTTCCGGGCCTGATCGGCACCGACGCCATCATCGATCCGGAGGTACTTGCCACCGCCGGCATACTCACCTGGACCGGCGCCATCGCCCTGGCCGGACTTCTCCTGACCGTTCTGGGCTGGCTGTCGACCACCGCGCAGGCCGTGCGGACCGTCTTCGGCATGCCACCACAGACCAGATTCTTTATCTGGGTCAAGCTGCGCGAGCTCGGTCTCGGGTTAATCTTCGGGCTCGCCCTGGTCGTGTCGGCCCTCGTCTCCCTCGCGAGCACCGCGCTGCTCGGCGCTCTGTTTCGCCTCTTTCAGATTGCCCAGGACTCGTTCTTCTACGAGGCGTCTGCTCGCGGCATCGGCCTGGCCGTCGTGCTCGTCATCGACACGCTCACCCTCGCCGGCCTGTTCCGGGTGCTGTCGCGGGTGCGTATTCCGGTGCGCCGTCTGTTCGCCGGGGCACTGCTCGGCGGTGTCGCCCTCGGAGTGCTGAAAATTCTCGGTGGAGTGCTCCTCGGTGGCGCCAGCCGCAACCCGCTGCTGGCGACCTTCGCCGTGATCATCGGTCTGCTGGTCTGGTTCAACCTCGTGAGTTCCGTGACACTCATCGCCGCCTCGTGGATCGCAGTCGGCATGGCCGACGCGGGCATTCCGCCGCACATGCTCAGCGCCGATGAGGCCGCCGACCGGCAGGAGAAACGGATGAACGACGCCCTTCGGCTGACCGCGCAGGCCGAGCTCACGGCGGCCAGGACCGACCTCGATGCGTCGCCGTGGTATGCCCGATGGGCCGCCAGCCGCCGGCTGAAGGCGGCGGAAGCACGGGTGGCCGAGTACGCCCTGGCCGATGCGGCAGACGCGCGCTAACTAGACTTGACTCATGTCTTCTGCCAAACCGCTCCGTATCGCCAGCATCAACACGAACGGGGTACGAGCCGCGTACCGCAAGGGAATGGGCGACTGGCTGAACCAGCGCGACGTGGACATTCTGGCCATCCAAGAGGTGCGCGCCTCGACCGAAGACCTCGAGGGTCTGCTGGGGCCGGACTGGAATATTCTGCACGACGCGGCCACCGCCAAGGGCCGGGCCGGCGTTGCCCTGGCGAGCCGGGCCACGGCATCCATTCACCGGGTTGCCCTCGGCGCTGAAGAATTCGACAGCGCCGGCCGCTGGCTCGAAGCGGACTACGAGGTCAACGGCCAGATCGTCACTGTCGTGAGCACCTACGTGCACTCCGGCGAGACCGACACCCCGAAGCAGATCGAGAAGTACAAATTTCTCGATGCCATGATTGCCCGGTTGCCTGAGCTGACCGAGCACAGCCCGCTCGCGCTCGTGCTCGGCGATCTCAACGTGGGCCATCGCACGCTCGACATCAAGAACTGGCGCGGCAACAAGAAGCACGCGGGTTTTCTGCCGGAGGAACGGGAGTACTTCGACCGTATCCTCGGCGGCGAAGGCGAGCCGGAGTACAACGCGGGGGCGGGACTCGGCTGGGTGGACGTCGGCCGTAAGTGGGCCGGCGAGGTCGAAGGACCGTACACCTGGTGGTCGCAGCGCGGCAAGGCCTTCGACACCGATACTGGGTGGCGCCTGGATTACCATCTGGCCAGCCCCAAGCTGGCGGCATCCGTTCTGAACTATGCGGTCGACCGGGCCGCTGCGTACGACCAGCGCTGGAGCGACCACTCCCCCGTCGTGGTCGACTATGACCTCGCGAAAGAAGCACACTCATGACCAAACCCCGCCTGTATTCGGGTATGCAGCCCTCCGCCGAGTCCCTGCAGATCGGCAACTACATCGGCGCGCTTTTGAACTGGAAGTCGCTGCAGCAGACGCACGACGCGTTCTTCTCCATCGTCGACCTGCACGCCATCACCGTCGCCCAGGAGCCCGCCAAGCTCCGCGAGAACACGCGTGGCACGGCGGCGCAGTATATTGCGGCCGGGATCGACCCGTCGGCGTCAACGCTGTACGTGCAGTCGCACGTCGCCGCGCACGCCCAGCTGGCCTGGGTGCTCAACACCATCACCGGGTTCGGTGAGGCGAGTCGCATGACGCAGTTCAAGGACAAGTCCGTGCGGCACGGCGCCGACGCGACATCCGTTGGCCTGTTCGCCTACCCGACACTGATGGCGGCGGATATTCTGCTGTACCAAACCGAGATGGTGCCGGTCGGGGAAGACCAGCGCCAGCACGTGGAACTCACCCGCGACCTCGCCCTGCGCTTCAACTCACGCTTCGGCGACACCTTCACGATTCCCGAAGTGGCGATCGTGAAGGAGACCGCGAAGATCTACGACCTGCAGAATCCCACGTCGAAGATGAGCAAGTCGGCCGAGTCGCATGCCGGCATCATCTGGCTGCTCGATGAGCCCGGCATCACCAAGAAGAAGATCATGCGGGCCGTGACGGATGCCGACGGCGGCGTGGTCTTCGACCGCGAGAACAAGCCGGGTGTGGCCAACCTGCTCACGATCTACTCCGTACTGGCCGACGAGTCGATCGAATCGCTCGAGAACGAATACGCTGGCCGCGGGTATGGCGACCTGAAAAAGGGTCTGGTCGAGGTGGTTCTAGGCACGTTCGATCCCATCCGCCAGCGCGTGGCCGAGCTGCTGGATGACCCGGCCGAGCTCGACCGGGTTCTCGCATCCAACGCGGCCCGGGCCTCGGATGTCGCAAATGAAACCCTGGCCACCGTCTACGACCGCGTCGGCTTTCTGCCCCCTCGCTGATGCAGCCGTTCTCGCTCTCCTCACCGCTGGTACTGCTTGATGCGCCTGTCGTCGGAGACACCGACAGGGTCTTCGAATACTGCCAGGACCCGCTTTTTGAGCGTTACCTGACCGTTCCGTGGCCTTACCGCCTGGAGCACGCCGAAGGATTCCTCGCTGAGTATGTCCCGTCCGGATGGATGTCCGATCGGGAATATACCTGGGCATTGCGGGACCCTGCCGGGCCGGACTTGCTGGGCGTGATCTGTCTGCGCTTGACGGGCGAATCCGTCGCGGCGGACGCATCCGTTCACCGGGTGGGCTCCATCGGCTTCTGGCTGGGCGCCCCGTACCGGGGCCGCGGCCTCATACTCGAAGCGCAGCGGCTCGTCGCCGATTGGGCGTTCGCGGCAGGAATCATCGACGTGCTGCACTGGGAATGCTTGGTCGGAAACGTCGCGTCGGCCCGCGCGGCATGGAAGTCGGGATTTCGATATTCCGGCACGGGGCCATCCGTCACCGCCTACCGGGACGGAGCCTTCCCCGACTCCTGGCACGGCCACCTCACAGCCGGCGATGACCGGAGCCAGCAGCCCGGCTGGCCAGCAGCGGCCCTCGCTCGATGACCGTGCCGCGCGTCGTCTTATTCGACCTCGACGACACCCTGTTCGCTCACCGGGCCGCGGTCGCTGCCGGTATTCTGCTGCACCTCGACCGGGTCGGAGGTGCCTTCGCAACCGCCGACCGGAAAGCGGCGACCGTGCTCTGGGACGCGCTCGAAGAGGAGCACTATCACTCCTACCTCGCCGGCGATCTGGACTTTGCCGGTCAGCGTCGTGCCCGGGCCCAGGATTTCGCGGCGTCGTTCCACATAGCGCTGTCCGACGCCGAAGCAGATGCGTGGTTTGACGAATATTTCGACAGCTACCGGTCCCGGTGGCGGCTGCACGACGACGCGCTCCCCTGCTTCGATGAGCTGGCCGAGGTGATTCCCGCGGTACGCTTTGGCCTCATCACGAATGGTGACCCGGTTTTTCAGGGCGAGAAGATTCGTCGCGTCGGCCTGGCTGACCACTTCGAGCATGTCATCGCCTCGGGCGCGCTCGGCTTTGCCAAGCCCGACATTCGCATCTTCGAGCACGCCTGCGCGCTGTTTGGCGTGCCCGTCGAGGAGGCGGTTTACGTGGGAGATCGGCTGCGCACGGATGCCCTGGGCGCGGCCGCTGCGGGGCTGACGGGGGTCTGGCTCGACCGCGCCGGCGCATCCGCCGTCGGCGTTGGCGTTGGCGCTGGCGTTGGCGGTGGCGTTGGCGTTGGCGTTGGCGACGCAGACGCTGCCGCACGCCTCGGAGTTCTCCGCATCGACACTCTGGCCAGCCTGCCGGGACTGTTTGCCGCCCTCCCTGGGGCATAACTCCTGCAAATTGCAGCCTGTGCAAGATAAGGCCCCAAATTGCGGGCCTTCTACTTTGGGTCATTCGAAATTTGCAGGAGTTATGCGCCGCGGATGCCACTTGTCTGGGCGGCAGTGAAGACTCGGGGGCTTCCATACCGGCAAATGTCTACGAGCTTCTGAATTGCCCGAAGCACCCCCTCCGGATCGAACATGATGTCCTGATACAGCACGCGGAGCGTCACATAACCGAGGGTTGCCAGTAAACGATCTCGGGTGCGGTCGCGAATGTGCTCCTCCCAGGCTTTGTGATGACTCTGGCTGTCCGCCTCAACGACTACACAGCCCTCGACCAGGACATCGACGCGGCCGACCCGGTCGATGTACACCTGAATGTCACAGCGGTACCCGGCGGACCGAAACAGGTCCCGCACGACAGACTCCTGGCCGGCATCCACTCGCGCATCGATGCGGGACCGCAGCCCGCCATGCTTATCAGGGACATGGGCGAAGATCTCATCGAGATCAGCTGCCCGAATCTTATGCTCGTGCAGGGCGGTGTCGAGCGCGGCGAGAGCGAAGCGAGGTTCCTGACACTGGATAATCTGGGCGAGGGCGTCGCGGGGCCCGACGCAGTACTCGGTGCCATCAGTTTTGTCGATGAGCGGCCACCAGTGCAGCTCGACGCCGTCCCGCGGGGCGGCCGCCAGCGGAACGTGACGACTTTGGGGACTGCGCAGACGGGAGCCCTCCCGCGGGATATGCACATGGGTGAATTGCGAGTCGAAGGCAAAGAAACCGATCTCCCGGGCCGCCGAAACGCAGGCTTCGCGCCCGCCGATGCGAACCGCCTCAAGGGTGTGGCGATCGGTTCCCGGCAGAGCGTAGTGATCGCGGCGGACTCGGATGAGCGTATTGCTGCGCACTGCCGCCGTGATGTGTTTGGCTCGCATGCCGCTGTTCACTAAGTCTTGTCGGCTGACGATGCGACGCTGGCCAGCAGGGGAGGTCAAAAATGGATTCATGCAGACGATCGTCGTCATTTTCCAGTTACCAGGACCTCCCCGCAACCAATCTGGGGACAGCGCTTCCAGCCGCCTGTGCATAACTCTTCCGTGCTTACTCTTTCGAAACACGCCTCTCGCCGAAGCGCATAACTCCTGCAGTCTCCGCACTCGTCCGCAATCTCACCCGGAAGCACTCGGGTCGGCCGGACCGAGAGACCAAATTGCAGGAGTTACGCGATTGGGCCGCCCGGAATGACAACGATCCCCCAGACGGGCGATCCAGCCGAGTAACAGATCACAGATCACCGGCAGTCACCGGCAATCACCCGCAATCACCGAGGCATAACTCCTGCAGTTTGCACATGCTGTGTCTGCGGACCGCGAAAACACGGACCTCCGAAAACTTCACACGGCAAATTGCAGGAGTTATGCGCCCCAGGAGAGGGGAAGCGGCCGGGCGGGGAGAGAGGTGTGAACTACTTCACGTCCTCATCGACCCAATCGAGGGTCTTCGTGACGGCCTTCTTCCAGTTGCGCAGGAGACGAGCAGCTTCCTCTGGGTCCATGGATGGCTCCCAGCGGGCGTCTTCCTGCCAGTTGGAGCGTAGGTCGTCGAGGCCGCTCCAGAAGCCCACAGCGAGGCCGGCCGCATAGGCGGCGCCGAGCGCCGTGGTCTCGGCGACGACCGGGCGCACGACGGGCACGCCGATGATGTCGGCCTGGAACTGCATGAGCAGGTCGTTGACCGTGGCACCACCGTCGACCTTGAGCTCGGTCAGCGGCACCCCGGAGTCCGCGTTGACCGCGTCGAGCACCTCTCGCGTCTGGTACGCGATGGCCTCGAGCGCCGCCCGGGCGATGTGACCCTTGTTCACGTAGCGGGTGAGTCCCACGAGCGCGCCGCGCGCATCCGACCGCCAGTACGGCGCGAACAGGCCGGAGAAGGCCGGCACGAAGTAGGCTCCGCCATTGTCGCTGACCGTCTTGGCGAGGTCTTCGATCTCGGAGGCATCCTTGATGATCCCGAGCTGGTCGCGCATCCACTGCACGAGCGAGCCGGTCACCGCGATCGAACCCTCGAGCGCGTAGTGCACCGGGGCATCGCCGAGCTTGTAGCCCACGGTGGTGAGCAGGCCGTTCTTCGAGTGGATGATCTCGGTGCCGGTGTTGAAGATCAAAAAGTTTCCGGTGCCGTAGGTGTTCTTCGCTTCGCCCTGGTCGAAGGCAGCCTGGCCGAAGGTCGCGGCCTGCTGGTCGCCGAGGATGCCGGATATCGGCACCTCGCGCAGCAGGCTGTGTCCACTTGCAGTGCCGTACACCTCTGAGGACGATTTGATCTCGGGCAACATCGACTTCGGCACATCGAAAATGCCGAGAATCTCGTCATCCCACTGCAGAGTTTTGAGGTCCATGAACATGGTGCGGCTCGCGTTGGTGACGTCGGTCGCGTGCACGCCGCCCTCGGTACCGCCGGTCAGGTTCCACAGCACCCAGGAATCGGTGGTGCCGAACAAGAGGTCGCCGGCATCCGCTTTAGCGCGTGCTCCCTCGACGTTTTCCAGGATCCAGACGATCTTGGTCCCGGAGAAGTAGGTGGCCAGCGGCAGGCCGACGGTCGACTTAAACCGATCGACGCCGCCATCCGCTGCCAACCGGTCGACGATCGGCTGGGTACGGGTGTCCTGCCAGACGATGGCGTTATAGACGGGCACGCCGGTGGTCTTGTCCCAGACGACGGCGGTTTCGCGCTGGTTGGTGATGCCGACGGCTTCGATATCGTGGCGGGTGATATTCGCCTTCGACAGCGCCTGCCCGATGGCCTCACGGGTGTTGTCCCAGATTTCCTTCGGGTCATGCTCAACCCAGCCGGCCTGCGGCAGGATCTGTTCGTGCTCAAGCTGACCGATCGAAATAATCGACCCGGCCTTGTCGAAGATGATCGCGCGGGAGCTCGTGGTCCCCTGGTCGATGGCGAGAACGTACTTGGCCATGTGTAACTCCTTTGTTGTTCCAGGTAAGAAATACGGTGTTGAAACGATAACGAAAGCGGATGCCGCAGACTGCGTTGTAAGGATTAGCCCAAAACCGGCAGCAGCACACCCGATGATGCTCCGGCGAGCACACCGCCGATGATAGGACCGAGAACCGGAACCCAGGAGTACGACCAGTCGCTGCCGCCCTTGCCCTTGATCGGCAGCAGGAAGTGCGCGATGCGGGGACCGAGGTCACGTGCGGGGTTGATGGCGTACCCGGTCGGCCCACCGAGCGAGGCACCGATGGCGATCACGAGCAGCGCCACCGGCAGCGCGCCGAGCGCGGCGAGCCCGCCAGCATCGCCGTTGCGGCCGAATCCGATGACGACGAAGACGAGCACGAAGGTGCCGATGATCTCGGTGACGAGGTTCCACCCGTAAGAGCGGATGGCCGGCCCGGTCGAGAAGACGCCGAGCTTGTTTGCCGCGTCCGGCTCCTGGTCGAAGTGCGGCTTGTAGGCGAGCCAGACCACGACGGCACCGAGAATAGCGCCGAGCATCTGCGCTCCTATGTAAGTCAACGTCGATACGACGTTGACCGGAACACCCGAGCCGAATGTGTCGGTCCCACTCGCGATGAGACCGAGAGTGACGGCCGGGTTCAGGTGGGCACCGGAGTTGTAGGCGGCGATCACACCGGCATAGACCGCGAGGCCCCAGCCGATCGTGACCATGAGAAAGCCACCGCCGAAGCCCTTGTTCTTGGCGAGCGCGACGTTGGCCACCACGCCACAGCCGAGTAATACGAGGATGGCCGTTCCCACGACCTCTGACATA
Organism: Cryobacterium sp. Y29; assembly: GCF_002929825.1. Classification (GTDB taxonomy): domain Bacteria; phylum Actinomycetota; class Actinomycetes; order Actinomycetales; family Microbacteriaceae; genus Cryobacterium. Next base: position 54,377 of record NZ_PJJN01000030.1, on the reverse strand, counting down.
AAGACGACACCGAGATTGTCCACATTGACCTTTCAGATGGAGTGCTGTTCACCGCACCCAACAGTGTTGTTGAGTCCGGTTGTCGTGCGTGTTGTCTAAAACGTAGCGGCGACCGGGCCGGAGTGAGCAGGTTTCTCGTGCACGTTCGTGCAGATTGTCAATAATCGTCAGTCCGAGCGGGTTAGTCGATCAGAACACCGGCTTCGGCGACCGGGGCAAGGTCGACCCCGTGCACGTCCATCAGGGTGGCGCGGGCCAAGACGATCTCTTCAGCGCGGCGTGCGGCATCCCAGCCGAGAACAGGAGCGACAACGCGGGCGATCTCCTCGATCAGAGGAGTGGTCACGGCGCCGACGAAGGCCATGCTGGTGCGGCGCAACAGCACGTCACTCAGCCGCACGACGCCCTCGAAGCCGGCCATGAACTCGATTTCACGCCGAGTGTAATCGGTGTTGTGCGCGAGGGGAGCATCCGCTGGACCAGCCGGATCGATGAGAAAGTCGATGACCTCGCTCGCCCTGGTACCGTAGCGGGCGAGCAGGGCTGCGGCGCGATCGGTGCCCACCTCGTCGCCGTGGGCTGTGACCCAAACCAGGCGGGCGGCGTCCGAGGCCGGCCAGTCGCGGCCGCCACCGATAGCGAGCCCCTCGGTAGACACAGTGCGCGGCAGGCCGAGCAGTTTCAGGATGTCCGTGCTCAGGTTCTCAGCGAGGGCGCGGAAGGTGGTCCACTTGCCGCCGACCAGGCTGAGCAGGGTGCCGTCAGCGGCGTCGGTGCGGGGCAGCGGACGGGACTCGATACGGTAGTCACGGGAGACGAAACCCGGTGTTTCATCGTCGTGTCGCGGTAGCGGACGCACGCCAGCGAAGCGGAACACGATGTGCGAACGATCAACCGGTACCGTTGGAAAAACGTGCGCGACCAGATCGAAGAAGTAATCGATTTCGTCTTCGGTGCAGCGAATGGGCTGGGTGATGTCGTGCTCGAGGTCGGTGGTGCCGACCAGAACGCGGCCCTTGAGCGGGTAGATCAACACGATGCGGCCGTCTTCGTGTTCGAAGAAGATCTCTCGGCCTCCCGTTGCCGCGAGCAGTTCCGGATTGTCGAGTACGACGTGGGACCCCTTGGTGCCGCCCATGAAAGTGCTCGGCTGGCCGAGAGCGTCATTGGTCAGGTCGGTCCACGGCCCGCTCGTGTTGACGATGATATCTGCTCGAAAGGAGAATTCTGCGCCGGTGATGCTGTTGCGAAGCAGCACGCCGTTTTCCGTTATGCCAGCCGCTTCGACATAGTTGGCGGCGCGAGCGTGCGGGCCGGCGTCGAGGCCGTCGCGCAGCACATCGAGGGCGAGGCGTTCGGGGTCGTGCATGGCGGCGTCGTAGTAGGTGGCCGTGTATTTCAGGCCCGGGTTCAGCAGCGGCAGGGCGGCGAGTGCCTTGGTGCGGCCCCTGAATTCATGGCGGGGTACCGTTCCGCCGTCACGGGAGAATGCGTCGTAGATCATCATGCCGATTTTGATGAGCATCGCGCCGCGCTCGACGTGCTTGGCGCCCTGCTTGTGGGTGAGGAAACGCAGCGGCGCGGCCATCACTCCCGAAAAGGTCGAGAAAATGGGGATGGTCGTCTGCAATGGCTTGACATAGTGCGGCGCGATCTTGAGCAGGCCGTTGCGTTCCTCGACCGACTCCTTGACCAGGCGAAATTCGCCATTTTCGAGATAGCGCACGCCTCCGTGAATCATGTGCGAGCTGGCCGACGAGGCTCCGGAGACGTAATCGTTCTTCTCAACGATGACCACGTCGACGCCCTGCAGGGCTAGATCACGAAAGGTGGCGATGCCGTTGATACCGGCACCGATGATGAGCACCTGGGCGCTCGGGCGATCGGCGATTGCGGTCGAGGTCTGTGAGTTGAGGAACGACATTGTTGTCACCTTTGTCTCGGGGATCGCCCGATAGTTTGCTCGGGGAAATCCTATGAATAGATGTAGTCTGACAGTCCGACACAATTTCTCAACTGGATTGAACATACGTGCAAGGAGCCCCGTGATCTTCGATACCGATTCCGCACAGTCTGATCGCAGCCGCGACGCCCTCACCGCCGCGCACCTGTACTACATCCAGGACCTCACCATGGATGCCATCGCTCAAGAGCTGCACACCTCCCGTTCCTCGGTCTCGCGCCTGCTCAGCCACGCGCGCGAGACCGGCCTGGTCGATATTCAGATCAAGTCTCCCCTGGATGCCCCGAGTCACCTCGAGCAGCAGATCGAGGCTCGATTCCAGATCACCGCGCACGTCGTTCCGGTGCCGGACAGTGCGAGTGACGTCGATCGGCTCGAGCGTGTCGCCCTCTCGGTTGCACGGATTCTCGGTCAATACTTCGACTCGAACATGACTATGGGCATCGCCTGGGGTTCCACCATGAACGTGATCAGCCGGCACATCACTCCGAAGCAGACCCACAACTCCCAGATCGTGCAGTTGAACGGTGCCGGAAACATGCGCACCACCGGCTTGGGGTACGCGAGCGAAATTCTCGGCCGTTTCGGCACGGCGTTCGGCGCGCATGTACAGCAGTTTCCGGTGCCCGCCTTCTTCGACGACCCGGCGACCAAGCACGCATTGTGGCGGGAGCGCAGCGTCAGTCGCCTGCTCGAGATGCAGGCCATCATGGACATCGCATTATTCGGCCTCGGTTCTCCCTTCTCTGGAGTGGTCAGCCGCGTCTACGCGGGCGGCTACCTCGAACAGGCCGAATTCGATGCGCTCGGCGCAGCCGGCGTGGTCGGCGACGTGGCGACAGTGTTCTACCGCGCCGACGGCTCGGCCGACGGTATCGCCCTGAACGAGCGGTCCACCGGCCCGGACTTCACCGTGCTGCGCCGCACGCCACGCCGCATCTGCGTCGTGGCGGGCCGCTCCAAGCTCGCCAGTCTGCGCGGGGCCCTCGCCGCGTCGCTCATCACCGACCTGTTCGTCGATGAGAGCACCGCCCGCGCGCTGGTCGAGGCCCCGTGACGTCATGAGCATGACAGCGCTTGTCGCCGGGAATAACACGTCACGCAGGCTGTTGCACTATAACTAGAAGAAGAACTTGCAGTACACGTGCTCCGGGGTCGGTGTAATTCCGAACCGGCGGTTAAAGTCCGCGACCCGTTAGTCCCCCAGCACCATCGAGGGACCAGCGGTTGAGCTGGTGAAACTCCAGCACCGACGGTCAAAGTCCGGACGGGAGGCGCACGAGTTGGTCGGCCCCTATGGTCGACCGACGGGTTTGTGCATGCTGCACACCCCATACCCCCCGGAGCTCGTCCGATACGGATGAGGGCGGGATGACCAACAACGCGGCAGTCGGCCTGGACAGCGCTGCCCTGGCCAGCGCACTGCGCCGCGCCCTCGAACTCGCCGCCCGCGGTCCGGCCACCGGCGTGAACCCACGGGTCGGCTGCGTCATCCTGAACGCCAACGGCGAGACCCTCGCCGAGGGGTGGCATCGCGGTGCCGGCAGCCAACACGCCGAGGTCGACGCGCTCTCCCATCTCGCCCCCGGCCTGTCCCGCGGCAGCACCGTCGTCGTCACACTCGAACCGTGCAATCATGTCGGCCGAACCGGTCCGTGCGCGGTTGCTCTGATCGACGCCGGCGTCGACCGCGTCGTCTATTCCGTAACCGACCCGGGCGAGCACTCCTGCGGCGGTGCCACGCGGCTGCGCATGGCCGGCATCGAGGTGGAGGGCGGCCTGCTCGCCACTGACGGGGAGGCCCTTCTCGGCGACTGGCTTGTCGCCGCCCGCCTCGGCCGGCCGTTCATCACGCTCAAGTGGGCCTCCAGCCTCGACGGTCGCGCGGCCGCTGCCGACGGCTCCAGCCGTTGGATCACGGGAGCGGCAGCGCGGCTCGACGTGCACCAGCGTCGCGCCGCCAGCGACACGATCCTGGTCGGCACCGGCACCGTGCTCGCCGATGACCCGGCGCTGACCGCCCGCGACCTCGCTGGCGACCTCCTCGCCCGGCAGCCCATTCCCGTGGTCGTCGGCCGACGAGCGCTGCCGGCATCCGCTGCGGTCTACGCACACCCGCACCCGCCACTATTTTTCGACGGCCTCGACCTGCCTGGCCTGCTGACCGACCTATACAAGCGGGCGGTGCGCACCGTGTTCATCGAGGGCGGGCCCACCGTGGCGAGCGCCTTCGTTGCCGCCGGACTGGTCGACGAGTACCTCGTCTACCTCGCACCAACGCTCCTCGGTGGCCCCCGGCTGGCGCTCGACGACTTCGGCGTGACCACCATCGGCGAGCAGCGCCGCCTCTCCATCCATTCCCTCAACCGGATTGGCGACGATGTTCTTATCGTCGCTAGACCCCTCACTACCTAAGGAACCCCATGTTCACCGGAATAATCGAGGAACTCGGCCAGATCGAGCGCATCGAGACCACAGTGGATGCTGCTCGCTTCACCATCCGCGGCCCGCTCGTGATCGAAGGCGCCGGTCACGGCGACTCGATCGCCGTCTCGGGAGTCTGTCTTACCGTGGTCGAGCGCACCGCCTCGACTTTCACCGCCGACGTGATGGCACAGACCCTGCACATGTCGACACTGTCCGAGGCCCGCGTCGGTTTCCCGGTCAACCTCGAACGCGCAGCGCTCGTCGGCGGGCGCCTCGGCGGTCACATCGTGCAGGGCCACATCGACGGCACAAGCACCGTGCTCGCCGTCACGCCGGGCGAAGCCTGGCGGGTGCTGCGATTCAGCCTCTACCCCCAGCTTGCCAAGCTCGTCGTCGATAAGGGCTCGATCGCAATCGACGGCGTCTCACTGACGGTGAGCAACATCAGCCCGGCCACCGACGCGACCCAGTGGTTCGAGGTGTCCCTCATCCCCGAGACCCTCGCCGCCACAACGCTCGGCGAGCGCCGGGTCGGCGACCTCGTCAACATCGAGACCGACATTCTGGCCCGCCACGTTGAGCGAATGTTGGCCCTCAGCGCCGCCGCAAAAACCCCGGAACCCCAGCACGCAACCGCACCAAGGAGCGCATCATGAACCTCGCCGATATTCCTGCCGCACTGGACGCCCTACGCCTCGGCCGACCGGTCATCGTCGCCGACGACGAGGGCCGCGAAAACGAGGGCGACGTCATCATCTCGGCCCAGCTCGCCACCCAGGAATGGATCGCCTGGACCGTGCGTTACTCCTCCGGGTTCATCTGTGCTCCGATGACCAATGAGCTCGCCGACCAGCTCGATCTGCCGGTGATGGTCGTGAACAACGAAGATCCGCTCGGCACCAATTACACGGTAAGCGTCGACGCCGCCGACCGACTGTCGACCGGGATCAGCGCTGCCGACCGAGCCCACACCCTGCGTGTGCTCGCCGACCCCGCGTCGGCACCGGCGAGCCTGCACCGCCCCGGCCACATCCTGCCCCTGCGCGCCAGAGACGGCGGTGTGAGGGAGCGTGGCGGCCATACCGAAGCCGGTGTCGATCTGATGAAACTGGCCGGTCTGGTTCCAGTCGCAGCCATCGCCGAGATCGTCGGCGAAGACGGTGAGATGATGCGCCTCCCCGGCCTGCTCGAACTCGGCGAGCGCGAAGGCCTGCTCGTCATCACAATCAAAGACCTGATCAGCTACCTCAATGAGTTCCATCCGAATGAACCACTACCGACAATCGCCCCGCTCACCGAGGCGCCACGGGTCGACTTCGAGGTGGAGACCACGGTGCCCACCCGGCACGGCACTTTCCGGATACGCGCCTACCGGGACCGCTCGACCGGTGCCGACCACGTCGCTCTCGTGGCGGGCACGCCGGTCGACGGCGCCATCGTGCGGGTGCACTCCGAGTGCCTCACCGGCGAAGCGTTCGGCTCGCTCAAGTGTGAGTGCGGACCGCAGCTGAGCGCTTCGCTCGACATCATCCAGGCGGAGGGCGGCGTGGTCGTCTACCTGCGCGGCCAGGAAGGGCGCGGAATCGGCCTTATCAACAAGCTGCGGGCCTATGCGCTGCAGGAAGACGGCCTGGACACCCTTGATGCCAACCTGGCGCTGGGTCTGCCCGGTGACAGCCGCGACTATGGCGCGGCCACGGGCATTCTGCACGATCTGGGACTGCGCGAGGTACGGCTGCTGACCAACAATCCCGAAAAAGTGCGCCAGCTCGAGCTGCACGGCATCACCGTAACTGAGCGCGTACCGCTTATCGTCGGCATCGGGGAGTTCAATGAAAAGTATGTTGCTACCAAACGTGACCGCATGGGGCACCATATCTCCAACATCGAAATCATGAATGGAATCGCCTAATGGCTGGAACAGGACCCACAATCTCGGTTGACGCCGCAGGCCTGCGAGTGGTCATCGTGGCAGGTCTTTGGCACGACGCGATCACCGACGGTCTCATCGCCGGTGCGATCCGGGTACTCGAAGCGAGCAACGCCGAGTTCTCGCTCGTGCGGGTACCGGGCAGCTTCGAACTGCCCGTCACCTGCAAGGTCGCCCTGGACAGCGGTGCCGATGCTGTCATCGCCCTCGGTGTGATTATTCGCGGCGGCACTCCCCACTTCGACTTCGTGTCGAATGCGGCAACGGATGGCCTCACCCGCGTCGCGCTCGACGCCGGCAAACCGGTTGGCTTTGGGGTGCTGACCCTGGACGATGAGCAACAGGGCCTCGACCGGGCCGGACTACCCGGTTCGAAGGAAGACAAGGGCGCGGAGGCGGCATCCGCCGCTCTGGCCACCGCGCTGGTGCTGCGGGAGCTACGCGGGCACATCGGGTAATTGGGGCCGCGTGTGAGTGCCTAGGCTGAACGCATGGACCTTCTACGCAACATTCTGCTCATTCTGCACTTCGTCGGTTTGGCCTCGCTGCTTGGTGGCTTCCTCGTGCAGATCAAGCCGATCATTGCCGGCAAGGGCACGATTGTCACCGCGATGTTCCACGGCGCATTGACTCAACTGGTCACCGGTTTGCTGCTCGTCGGCGTCATCGAGATGGGCTCGCTCGGCCACATCGACAACACCAAAATCGGCATCAAGCTGCTGGTGCTCATCGTTATCACCGTGCTCGTGATCGTGAATCGCACGAAGCCGACCGTGTCGTCCCTCGTACTGTGGGCCATCGGCGCCCTAACCTTCGCCAACGTCGTGATCGCGGTGCTCTGGAAGTAACCGGTCTCCGAGCCGATTGCCCCCGGGTAAACTGCGGTGTGACCCCTACACGAGGCCACACCACTATTCGTGCGTAAACGCTTCCGCGGGAAGTCAGATCGACTTGCGGGTTTCGTCGGCGCCCAGCCACCTTCCGGAGCGTTCCACCCCCATGTCAACATCCACAGCGTCAGTTTCGACGCCGACCACGCCTCTCAACCCGAAGAGCCGCGTCATCATGGCGAGCCTCATCGGCACGACCATCGAGTTCTACGATTTCTACGTCTACGCGACCGCGGCCGTGCTCGTTTTTCCGCACCTGTTCTTTCCGACGGGCAACGAGACCACCGCCCTGCTCGCCTCTTTCGCCGTGTTCGGCGCCGCCATGGTCGCCCGCCCGATTGGGGCGCTGTTCTTCGGTCACTTCGGTGACCGTAAAGGACGCAAGGCTACCCTGGTCGGCGCGTTGCTCACGATGGGCATCGCGACCTTTCTGATCGGCCTGCTGCCGACCTACGACATGATCGGCTGGTGGGCGCCGTTCATGCTCGTCCTCCTGCGCCTCGCCCAGGGCTTCGCTCTCGGCGGCGAGTGGAGCGGCGCAGCACTCGTCGCGACCGAGAACGCACCCGCAGGCAAGCGCGCCTGGTACGGTACCTTCCCGCAGGTCGGCGCGCCGCTCGGCTTCATCATCGCCAACGGCCTGTTCCTCGGCCTTGCCCTCGCCCTGCCGTCGACCGACCCGACCCGTCCGTCCGAGGCGTTCCTCGAGTGGGCCTGGCGCATCCCGTTCCTATTCTCGGCCGTTATGGTCATCATCGGACTCTGGGTGCGTCTGCGACTGGTGGAGAGTGAAGTCTTCACCAAGGTCGTCAAGGCAGACCGGGTCGAGAAGCTGCCGCTCGCGGCGGTATTCAAGTCCAACTGGCGCGAACTGATCCTCGGAACGTTCATCATGCTCGCGACCTACGTGCTGTTCTACCTCATGACTACGTTCACGCTCGGCTACGGCCGGGCCGCAACGGATGCCCCGGTTCCCGGCCTTGGCTTCAGCTATAACAACTTCATTCTCATGATGATTCTCGGTGTGGTGTTCTTCGGAATCTTCACGCTGGCCTCTGGACCCTGGGCGGACAAGCACGGACGACGTAAGACGCTCATCATCGTGACGTTGTTCATCATCGTGTTCGGCCTATTGTTCGTACCACTGCTCGGCGCGGGCTTTCCCGGCGTGATGCTGTTCCTCATCGTCGGCTTCTCGCTGATGGGCATGACCTTCGGCCCGATGGGCGCGCTCCTGCCCGAGCTGTTCCCGACCAGCGTGCGCTATACCGGCTCAGCCTTCGCCTACAACATGAGTTCAATTCTCGGCGCAGCCGTCGCCCCATTCATCGCTATCTGGCTGTGGACCCTCGGTGCGGGAAGCCCGTTCTGGGTCGGCATCTATCTCTCGGTCATGGCTGTCATCACCCTGATCGCGCTGGTCCTCAGCCGCGAAACGAAGGATCTCGACCTGCACCGCTAGGTTGTCGCCGCACAGCATCCCCCCTCTCGCGATTGCGAGGGGGGGGGGGCTTCAGTTCAAGAAGAGGGCCTTGAGGCGGCGAGTGGTGACGACCAGGCCGATCACGATCATCACGGCGTAGTACAGCACATGCCAGAGCATTCCGGGGTCGATCTGCCCGGTAGTCAGGCCACGTACGAGCTCGACACCGTGCCAGAGCGGAAGTGCCTGGATCACGTATTGGATGCCCTGCGGATAGACGCTGAGGGGGTAGAACGTGGCCGAGAACAGAAACATCGGCAGCAACACCAGGTTGATCCAGTCCATCTGCTGGAACGTCTTCATGTAGCTCGTGACCGCCATGCCCACGCTCGCGAAACCGAACGCGATCAGGAGCACCGCGGGCAACGCGAGCAGTGCCCACCACGACAGATTGAGCCCCAGCGCCTGCATGACGAGCAAGAATCCGGTGGCGTAGAGCATCCCGCGGAGCAGGGCGAGCGAGATCTCACCAAGGGCAACGTCGAGCGGGCCGAGCGACGTGGACAGCATGCCCTCGTAGAGTTTGGCGAACTGCATCTTGAAGAACACGTTCCAGGTCGAGTCGTAGATCGCGCCGTTCATCGCGGCGACGGCGAGCAGGGCCGGGGCGATGAACGCCGCGTAGGGCATCTGAGTGCCGTCAGCGGTCTGCACCTGGCCGACCAGGGCTCCGAGGCCGAGGCCCATCGATAGCAGGTAGAAGATGGGCTCGACGAACCCGCTGAGCACCACGAGCGAGTTGGTGCTGCGCGTGGCCCGCCAGCCGCGCGCCATCACACTGCGCGCGTTGCCGGCATACAGACTGCCAAGCCGGCGCGGCGGGGCAGCGGATACCGCTACGGTCGATGGAGACAGCTGCGGCCCGGTCATGTGTTCAGCCGTCTGGTCGCGAGGCGGCGGGCCCAGACCCAGCCGATGGCCAGCAGGGCGGCCAGGTAGAGCACGTGCACCAGGCTGAGCCAGATCGGCTCCGACAGGCCGTACGCAAAGACGCGAGAAAGCTCCGTGCCGTGCCAGAGCGGGGAGATCCAGCCAATCCACTGCAGATACGGCGGCAGCACGTCCAGCGGAAAGAACGTGCCCGAAAACAGGGTCATCGGCAAAATCACGAAGCGTTGCACCATGGCCAGCTGCCCGGTGTCGTCCTTCAGGGTGGCCGTGTAGGCCATCACCAGCGCCCCGAAGGCCAGCCCGGTCACAAGCGCCACCGGCACGGCGACAAACCCAAGCCGGCCGGGCACCGCCCCGAAGACTAGCATGAAGACGTAGAAAATAGTGCAGGTGACGAGCATGCGTACCGCGACCGAGATGATGATGCCGTTGATGATCTGGCCGGGCTGGATGGAGCTCGCATTCATACCGAAAAAGGTAGGGTTCCACTTGAAGCCGAGCATGATCGGGTAGGTGAACTCCTCAGAGGCTACGGCAATCGCGCTGCTCGCAAGCAGCGCCGGCGCCAAAAAAGCGAGGTAACTCACCCCGGTGACGGCGTCATCCCCAAGATTGTTGTCCACGAGGCTGGCCAGGCCCACGCCCATCGCGTAGAGGTAGACGAGCGGGCTGCCGACCGCGGTGAAGAGCACGGTCTGGGCGTACGACCGCATGACCCGAAACCGGTGCTCGGCCACGTACCAGGAGCCGTAACGCCGGGTGCGCGCTGCGGCTGCGACGGCCGCCGCCAGCGTCTGAGAGCGCATGTCGTCGCTGATGTCGTTCGTGGGGCCGCTCACTCGATCAGGTTTCGGCCGGTGAGCCGCAGGAACACGTCTTCCAGGCTGGAGCGACGCACAAGGCTGGTGATCGGGTGGAGGCCGGCAGCGGTCATCCGCTCTAATTCGTTTTCGCCGCTCTCGCTGTAGACCAGAATGCGGTCGGGCAGCACATCGACACGCTCGCCGAAACCACTGCCGCCAAAGCTTTGGATGCGGTCGGCGACCTCAGCATTCTGGGTGGAACCGAAGCGCACTTCGAGTACTTCACGGGAGGAATAGCGTCGAATGAGATCAGCCGGGGAACCCTCGGCCATGATGCGACCCTTATCGACCACGACGAGGCGGTCGCAGAGTTGTTCAGCCTCGTCCATGTAATGGGTGGTGAGAAGCAGCGTCGTGCCCTGCTCCTTGAGGCGAAATAGACGGTCCCACAGAATGTGACGCGCCTGCGGGTCGAGGCCGGTCGTCGGTTCGTCGAGCAGCAGGATGCGCGGGTCGTTGATGAGGGCCCTGGCGATGGTGAGGCGGCGTTTCATGCCGCCAGAGAGATCATCGACCTTGGCACCGGCCTTGTCGGCGAGCTGGGCGAATTCGAGCAGTTCATCGGCGCGGCGGGCGACACGGGCGCGTGGCAGCCCGAAGTAGCGGCCGTAGACCAGCAGGTTCTCGCGCACCTTCAGTTCCAGGTCGAGGTTGTTCTCCTGCGGCACGACGCCGAGCTGCGAGCGAATCTCGGGACCATACCGGTTCGGGTCGAGGCCGAGCACGTCAAGGTCACCGCTCGTGCGGGTGGAGACCGCACCGATCATGCGCATCGTCGTGGACTTGCCCGCGCCATTGGGGCCGAGCAGCCCGAAGGACTCCCCCGGCGCGACCTCAAAACTGATGCCGTCGACGGCGACGAAATCCTTGGAGTTTTTGACCGGATAACTCTTGACGAGATTCTGGGTAGCAATGACAGGCGCTGGCACAGTTCTAACCTAGACCGCCCCCACTCCAGTGGGGATGGTTCGCATCTGGGACGGTTAAGATTTACGAGTGACTACCGCTAGCCGTGCGCCCGAAACCTCCGCTGACCCCCCTTTACCAAACGCAGCCAAGCCGTCGCGCGGCCGTCGCGGCCGTCCCGCCCCCACCGGGCCGAGGGCGACGTTCAGCCAGTTGCTGCCCTACCTGTTCGAGCACAAAAAGGTGCTCAGCGTCGTCATCGTACTGAGCGTGCTCGGCGCTGCCGCAAGCCTGGCCCAGCCTCTGCTCGTCAGCCAGGTCATCACGATCGTGCAGGCTAACGATCCGCTCGGATCCCTCGTCGGCGTACTGATCGCCCTCGTAGTCATTTCGGGCCTGATCAGCGGCTACCAGCACTACCTGTTGCAGCGCACCGGTGAGGGGGTTGTGCTCTCGAGCCGCCGCAAACTGGTCGGGCGTCTGCTGCGCCTGCCGATCAGCGAGTTCGACGCGCGTCGCACCGGAGACCTCGTCTCCCGCGTCGGCAGCGACACCACCCTGCTGCGCGCGGTGCTCACCCAGGGCCTGGTCGAAGCTATCGGCGGATCACTCACTTTCATCGGCGCTCTCGTGGCCATGCTCATCATCGACCCGGTGCTGCTCGGACTGACCGTGCTCGTCATCGCGGTGTCGGTGGTCACCGTCATCCTGCTGTCGCGTCGCATCCGCACTGCGAGCACGGCAGCCCAGGTCAAGGTCGGCGACCTTGCGGCCAGCGTCGAACGGGCGATCAGCGCCATCCGCACCGTTCGTGCCGCCAATGCCACCGAACGTGAAGTCGCCGTGATCGACGAGGACGCCCGCGGTGCCTGGCGGATGGGTATCAAAGTCGCCAAGATCAGCGCCCTCGTCGTACCGATCGCCGGGATTGCCCTGCAGGTGTCGTTCCTCGTCGTGCTCGGCGTCGGCGGTTTTCGCGTCGCGAGCGACGCCATCACCATTGCTGATCTGGTCGCGTTCATTCTCTTTCTTTTCATGATGATCATGCCGCTCGGGCAGTTCTTCGGCGCGATCACCTCGGTCAATTCCGCGCTCGGCGCTCTGGGCCGCATCCAGGAAATCATCGATCTGCCCGCTGAGGACCAGTTCGATCGCGACATCGCCCCGCTCGCCATGACCGTTGGTGCCGCGAACGAAAAGGTTCGTCCCGATGCCGCTGCAATCAGCTTCGAGAATGTGCACTTCGGCTACTCGGTCGCCCCGGTCGAGTCCAACCCGGGCAGCACCGAGGCCACGGATGCCGCCGGTCTGGGTGGCCCTGCCGCTGCCCCCGATGATGCAGTCCCGGCGTCCCCGACCGATACTTCCGCCTCCACAAAACCCCGTCCCGTGCTCAAGGGAGTCTCGTTCAACGCACCGCGCGGCCTGCGCACGGCGCTCGTCGGGCCCAGCGGCGCCGGCAAGAGCACGATTCTCGCCCTGATCGAGCGGTTCTACGACGTCACGGATGGCACCGTGCGACTCGGCGGGCTGGACATCCGCTCACTGGACCGCACCGCGCTGCGCGCCCAGATCGGCTATGTAGAACAGGACGCCCCGGTACTGGCCGGATCGCTGCGGGACAACCTCACTTTGGCGACTCCCGACGCCACCGATGACGAGTGCATCGCCGTGCTTCATGCCGTCAATCTCGGCGAGGTGCTCGAGCGCGATCCTGCAGGGCTCGGCGCTGCGGTCGGGGAATCGGGAGTCAAGCTCTCCGGTGGCGAACGCCAGCGACTCGCGATTGCGCGGGCATTGCTGGCGGCGCCACCGATTCTGCTGCTCGACGAGTCGACGTCGAGCCTCGACGGCAAAAATGAGCAGATGATGCGCGAAGCCATCGATGCCGTTGCGGCCGACCGCACGCTCATCGTCATCGCGCACCGTTTGTCGACCGTCGTCGACAGCGACCAGATCGTGGTGCTCGACCATGGCCAGGTCGTCGGCGTCGGCACCCACTCCGAACTCGTCGTCTCAACACCCCTGTACCGGGATCTCGCCAAGCACCAGCTTCTGGTCTAGCCAGCCCCTCCTCGCCGGCCGGGTGCCTCAAACCGACATCGGCTCGTCTCAGCCACCGGAGTCGGACTGAAAGCACGCGAATGGCCCCGCCGCGTGAGGCGACAGGGCCATTGCTGCTGCAGAAACTAGTCCTTCAGGTGGTACCGCACGCTCGCGAGCTCGGCCCGGAGCGCCGGCGGGACCTTGTCACCGAACTTATCGAAGTATTCCTCGGTGAGGTCACACTCGGCGAGCCAGCTGTTCTGGTCGATCGCGAACAACTGGTCGACGGCTTCCTTCGACAGGTCGAGACCGTCGAGATTCAGGCCGTCCTCGGCCGGAAGCAGACCGATCGGGGTATCAACGGCGTCGGCGGTGCCCTGGATGCGGCGAATCATCCATTCGAGAACCCGCGAGTTCTCGCCGAAACCGGGCCAGATGAAAGCGCCGTCCGGGCCCTTGCGGAACCAGTTGACCTGAAAGATCGCCGGGGCGTTAGTGCCGAGTTCCTTGCCGACCTTGAGCCAGTGGCCCCAGTAGTCGGCCATGTTGTAGCCACAGAACGGGAGCATCGCGAACGGGTCGCGGCGCAGCTCGCCAACGATGCCGTCAGCAGCTGCGGTCTTCTCGGACGAAATGGTGGCTCCCATGAAGACGCCGTGTTTCCAGCTGCGAGCCTGCGCGACCAGCGGAACGTTGGTCGCCCGGCGGCCGCCGAACACGATGGCGTCGATCGGTACACCACCGGCGGCTTCCCAGTCGTCAGCGATCGATGGGCACTGGGCGGCCGCAACGGTGAAGCGCGAGTTCGGGTGGGCGGCGGTGCGGCCGGAGTCGGGGGTCCAGTCCTTGCCCTGCCAGTCGATCAGGTGGTCGGGAGCTTTATCGGTGAGGCCTTCCCACCAGACGTCGCCATCGTCGCGCAGTGCGACGTTGGTGAAGATGGTGTTGCCCCACATGGTGGAGACGGCGGTCGGATTGGTGGTTTCACCGGTGCCGGGGGCGACACCGAAGAAACCGGCCTCTGGATTGATCGCCCACAAGCGACCATCTTCGCCCTGGCGCAGCCAGGCGATGTCGTCGCCGATGGTCTCGACCGTCCAACCGGGGATGGTCGGACGCAGCATCGACAGGTTCGTCTTGCCGCAGGCCGACGGGAAAGCGGCCGCCATGTGGAACACGCCACCCTCGGGTGAGATCAGCTTGATGAGCAGCATGTGCTCGGCGAGCCAGCCCTCGTCACGGCCCATGACCGATGCGATGCGCAGAGCGAAGGACTTCTTCGACAGCAAAGCGTTTCCACCGTAGCCGGAACCGTAAGACCAGACCTCGCGGGTGTCGGGAAACTGCACGATGTACTTGTCGTCGTTGCAGGGCCACTCCACCTCGGGGCGAGTGATGCCCGACTGGTCGACGAGCGGGTAGCCGACGCTGTGCACGGTGTGCACCCACGGTTCGCCGGCTTCGATCATGGTCAGCACGGTCTCACCCATGCGCGTCATGATGCCCATGTTGAGGACGACGTAGGGAGAGTCGGTGATCTCGACGCCGAGCTGCGAAATAGGACCGCCAAGCGGGCCCATCGAGAACGGCACAATGTACATGGTGCGACCGCGCATGCAGCCGGCGAAGACTCCGCGCAGTTCGGCGCGCATGGCGGACGGTTCGGCCCAGTTGTTGGTGGGGCCAGCATCCGCTTCATCGTTGGAGCAGATGAAGGTGCGGTTCTCGACGCGGGCGACGTCCTTCGGATTGGTGCGAGCAAGAAAGCTGTTGGGGCGCCATTCCGGGTTCAGCCGGATGAGCTGGCCGGAGGCGACGAGCAGTTTGGACAGGTCATTGGCCTCGCGCTTGGAGCCGTCGCACCAGACGATCGCGTCGGGTTCGGTCAGGCGCGCAATCTCGTCGACCCAGGCCTGCAGGTTGGGGTCGGTGCTACCCGTGCGACTCGGGTCGGCGTCCCCGGTGCTCTGGCGGGAAGAGTTGGTGAGGGTCATCGTCTGGCCTTTCTGTACTGCTCGGGTAGGTGCAAAGTTGTGGAACGCCGGGCTGCGTTGCGTGCCTGACGTTGCGTACGGCCAGAATTTTTTGGCTATAACTTTAGAATGGACCCTTTCCAGATGAGAAACCGCGATATTGCAAGTTAAGAATCATCATTCTTTAGATATCGTTAAGGAATGTCGCCTCAAGCTTCCGATCTGATCACCCTCGGCCATCGCATCCGCCATTTTCGCGGCGAGCGCGGTCTGACCCTCGACCAACTCGGTGAGCGGGTGCGCCTCGCTGGCAGCCAGCTGTCCCTGATCGAGAATGGCCGCCGCGAACCGAAACTGTCGACCCTGCAGGACCTCGCGACCGCGTTGTCGGTCGACCTGGCCGAGCTGCTGCGCCGGGAAGCGCCCAATAACCGTGCGGCGCTGGAGATCGAACTGGATCGGGCCCAGAAAAATCCGCTCTACAAGGCGCTGGGACTGCCAATGGTCAAAGTCACGAAGGGGATGCCGTTACCGGCTATCGAGTCGCTTCTCGGCCTGCACCGCGAGCTGTCGCGCCGGGCCAGCGAAGCGATCGCGACACCGGAGGAAGCGCGGCGTGCCAATACCGAATTGCGCGAACGGATGCGCGAGCAGGGCAATTACATGCCCGAGATCGAAAAACTCGTGGAGGAGCGGGTGCGCGCCAGCGGGCATATCTCGGGTGCCCTCACCCACCGCGAGGTCAGCGTCATGGCCGATCAGCTCGGCTTCAGCCTGATCTATGTGAATGACCTGCCGGGCTCCACCCGGTCGGTCACCGACCTCGCCAATGGTCGCATCTACCTGCCGCCGGCCTCGATTCCCGGCGGGCACGGCCTGCGTTCGATGGCGTTGCAGGCGATGGGCCATCGGCTGCTCGGGCACGAACGACCCGTCAGCTACGCCGAGTTCCTCTGGCAGCGACTCGAGATCAACTACTTCGCGGCGGCGTGTTTGATGCCGCGCGAGGCGTCCGTTGCCTTTCTTGCACATGCCAAGCAGGAGCGGGAGTTGGCCGTGGAAGACTTTCGCGACGCCTTCGGCGTGACCCATGAGGCAGCGGCGTTGCGGTTGACCAACCTCGCCACGTCGCACCTCGACATGACGCTGCATTTTCTGCGGGTCAACGGCGACGGCGCCCTGCAAAAGGGGTACGAGAACGACGACCTGCCGTTTCCGGTGGACGTCACCGGGTCGATCGAGGGCCAGTACGTCTGCAAGCAGTGGAGCGCCCGCAGCGCCTTCACGCACACCAACCGCACCACCGAGTTCTATCAATACACCGACACCCCGGCCGGTACGTACTGGTCGGCGACGCAGACCGGGTCAACGGATGCCGGTGAGTTCTCCATCAGCGTCGGCGTTCCGTTTGCGCAGGCCAAGTGGTTTCGTGGGCGGGAGACCACGCAGCGTACGGTATCGCGTTGCCCGGACGAGTCGTGCTGCCGTCGGCCTGATTCGGATGCCGCCGCCCGCTGGGCTGGGCGGGCCTGGCCGAGCGCCCGGCTGCACGCGCACGTGTTGTCGCCGTTGCCGTCTGGAACTTTTCCGGGCGTTGACGACTCCGAGGTGTATGCGTTCCTCGAGGCACACGCGGCAAAGTAGCGGCACTCTATAGTATGAGGCCGGTAGTTGATCGCTCAGAATCTCTGGAGAACAGCATGCGTCTGATTGCGGCCCCGTCGAACCCATCCTCGCCCACGCGGGTGCAGGCGCCCGACCGCCTCCCTCTGCGCGTCGGCCTCGTGCAGCATCGCTGGCACGCCGACGAGGCGACGCTGCAGACGGAGCTGGCCACCGGCATCCGCCTGGCCGCCGAGGCCGGTGCCCGCATCGTCTTTCTGCCCGAACTCACCCTCAGCAAGTACCCCGGAAACGTGCGTGCCACCGGAATTCCCAAAGCAGATGCCGAGCCGCTCCGGGACGGCCCGACCTTCGCCTTCGCGGCCGACCAGGCCCGGCTGCACAACGTCATCGTGCACGCGTCACTCTGTGAACAGCCGTCTTCCACCGATGCCCCCGACGATCCGCGCAGCTACAACACGGCCATCCTGGTGTCGCCGACCGGCGAACTGCTCGGCCGAACCCGTAAAACCCACATTCCGGTCACCGCCGGGTACTACGAAGACACCTACTTTCGGCCGGGGCCCGCCGAGGACGCCTACCCGGTCTACTCCGTGGCGGGCGCACGCCTCGGCCTGCCGACCTGCTGGGACGAGTGGTTTCCCGAGGTCTCCCGCCTGTACGGGCTCGGCGGAGCCGAGATTCTGGCCTATCCCACCGCGATCGGATCCGAACCCCTCTTTCCGAACTTCGACACCCAGCCGATCTGGCAGCAGGTCATCGTGGCGAACGGCATCACGAGCGGACTTTTCATGGTCGTGCCGAACCGGCACGGCACCGAGGGCGACCTCACCTTCTACGGTTCGTCGTTCATCTCCGACCCGTTCGGACGGGTGCTCGTCGAGGCGCCGCGCGGCGAGTCCGTGGCACTCGTGGCAGATCTCGACCTGGCACAGCGCGCGGAGTGGCTCTCCCTGTTCCCGTTTCTGGCCACCCGCCGCCCCGACAGTTATGCGCGGCTGACGGCGGCCGTCGACCCAGCGCATCCGTTTGGCGGGCCGGTCGTATGACCTGGCGGATGCCGGCCGAAACCGCGCAGCAGGACCGGGTCTGGATGGCGTTTCCGGCGGCCGGCTACACCCTCGGCGACAGCGCAAAATCGGCCCACGAGGCGCGAAGCGCCTGGGCCGCCGTCGCGCATGCCGTGGCTGACTTTGAGCCGGTGACGATGGTCGTCGACCCAACGACCCGCGCCGACGCCGCCCGCTATCTGGGTAGCGGCATCGACGTTGTCGAAGCCGACCTGAACGACAGCTGGATGCGCGATATCGGCCCGAGCTTCGTGCACGATGACGCAGGACACCTCGGCGCCATCGACTGGGTCTTCAACGGCTGGGGCGCCCAGGACTGGGCCAGCTGGAACAAAGATGCCTCGATCGGCCGTTTCGTAGCGGATGCCGCCGGGGCGACGGTCGTCTCGTCCCCCCTCGTGAACGAGGGCGGCGGAATCCACACCGACGGCGCGGGGACCGTGCTGGCGACGAAGAGCGTGCAGCTCGACCCCGCACGCAACCCGGGCGCCACACGCGCCTCGGTCGAGGCGGAATTGCGGCGCACGATCGGTGCCGAGCACGTGGTTTGGCTGCCGCGTGGTCTTACCCGCGACCAGGCGCGGTTCGGCACCCGCGGGCACATCGACATGGTCGCAACGATCCCGTCGCCAGGAACGATTCTGCTGCACGCGCAGAATGATCCGGGGCATCCGGACTACGCGCTTACCCGCGAATTCCGCACGCTGCTGGCTGACGAGCACGACGCGGCCGGGCGGCCCTTCACGATCATCGATCTGCCGGCACCCGCCGTTCTGCGCGACGATGACGGGTTCGTGGACTACAACTATGTGAACCATCTCGCGATCAACGGCGGCGTCCTTGCCTGCAGTTTCGGCGAGGAGCGAGCCGATGCCGCCGCCCGCGATGTGCTCGCAGCGGCCTACCCGGGGCGGCGAGTGGTGTCGGTCGACGCGCGGACGTTGTTCGCGCGCGGCGGTGGCATCCATTGCATCACCCAGCAGCAGCCGTCTGCGCCGCTGCCGGCCTGATCAGGCGTCAGACGGCCGACGCCCGTTGCGCCACAGGGCGAAGATGAGCGGCAGAACGGGAACGATCCCGACAATCAGATAAGCCGAATCACCCAACTCGTTGTGCACGAGCTGGACGCCGAAAACCAGCAGGCCGATGTAGAGCATTCTCCAGCCCACCATCGGCAATTTTTGGCGAACCGTAGGTTCCACGACGGTTTGCGAGCCCCGGTTCGACCCGGATATCCTCGCGGCTTCGACCAGACCGATTGGTACCCCCCCAGTGTGTCGATACTACGACTCTCAACGCTCAGTAGTCCCGGTCGCGACTATCTGGCTGCGGGCGACCGAGGGCGGCCAGGCAGCCAATGACTACTTCGGCTGCATCCGAATCGCCCCGTCGAGACGGATGGTTTCTCCGTTGAGCATGGGATTTTCGATGATATGCCGCACTAGGAATGCAAATTCGTCGGGGTCCCCGAGTCGGGACGGATGCGGCACCTGGGCGCCCAGGGAGTCCCGCACCGGCTGCGGCAGCCCCTGCAGCATGGGAGTGTCGAAGATTCCGGGCGCAATCGACATGACCCGAATCAGGCTTTGCGCGAACTCGCGGGCCAGCGGAAGGGTCATCGCGGCGACGCCCCCCTTGGAGGCAGCGTAGGCCGCCTGCCCGATCTGCCCGTCGAACGCGGCGACCGATGCCGTGTTGACGATGACGCCGCGTTCGGCGCCGCCCTGGCAGTCCGGGTCACCGACGGGTTCGGTGCGCTGCATCGCCGCGGCGGCCAGTCGCACGACGTTGAACGTACCCACGAGGTTGATGCGAATGGCGCGTTCAAAGTCTTCGAGCGGCAGCGGCCCATCGCGGCCGACCGTGCGAGCGCCGGGCGCGATGCCGGCGCAATTGACCACGATGCGCAGTGGCCCCTGGGCCACCGCGGCGTCGACGGCGGTCTGCACATCGCCGGCGCTCGTCACATCGCCGGCGACGAACCGGGCCCGGTCGCCAAGGGAGGCGGCGATCTCCTCGCCGGGAGCGCCGGGCAGATCCAGCAACACCACGGATGCCCCGGCTTCGTGCAGGGTGCGAACGCAGGCCAGGCCGAGGCCGGAGGCGCCTCCGGTGATGAGGGCGGAGCATCCGCTACTGAGCACATTGACGGCGCGCATCAGAGCCTCTCGATCAGGGTGGCGTTGGCCATGCCGCCGCCCTCGCACATGGCCTGCAGGCCCCACCGACCACCGGTCATTTCGAGGTGGTTGAGCAGGGTCCCCAGCAGGCGGGTGCCCGAGGAACCGAGCGCGTGGCCCAGGGCGATGGCGCCGCCACGCGGGTTGAGGCAATCGGGGTCGGCGTGGAGCTCGTGCAGCCACGCCAGCGGCACGCTCGCGAAGGCCTCGTTGATCTCATACGCGTCAATGTCGTCGATACTCAGGCCGGCCCGCGAGAGGATGCGCTGGGTCGCCGGAATCACGCCGGTCAGCATGAGCAGCGGGTCACTTCCCACCACGGTGAAACTGTGAAAGCGGGCGCGGGCGTTGAGGCCGAGCTGGTCGGCCCGCTTGGCGCTCATGATCAGGGTCGCCGAGGCTCCGTCGGTCAGCGGCGAGGAGTTGCCGGCCGTGACATGCCAGCCAAGCTTCGGAAACCGGGCGGCGAGGGCATCGGTGCGAAAGGCGGGCAGCAGGCCCACCAGCGAGGCATGCGACGTGCCCGCGCGAATGGTCTCGTCCTCGCTGACCACGCTGCCGTCCGGCCGGGTGATGGTCACGATTTCGCCGGAGAAATCTCCCCGTTCGGCCGTCGCCGCTGCGCGGCGGTGCGAGCGGGCCGCGTAGTTGTCGAGGGCGTCGCGGCCGAGGTTCCATTTTTGGTTGATGAGCTCGGCGGAGACGCCCTGGTTGACCAGGCCGTCGGGAAAGCGCTCATGCATGAGCGTGCCAAATGGGTCTTGGGAGCTGGCCGATGACCCGAGCGGAACGCGACTCATCGACTCGACACCGCACGCGATGACGACGTCAGCGCTGCCGCTCATGACGGCCTGGGCGGCGAAGGCGGTAGCTTGCTGGCTGGATCCGCACTGACGGTCGATCGTGGTGCCGGGAACGGTGTCGGGAAACCCGGCGCTCAGTAGAGCGGTGCGGGTGATGTTGTTGCTCTGCTCGCCGACCTGGCTGACGCAGCCGCCGATCACGTCGTCAACAAGCGCCGGATCGAGGTTGTTTCGGCTGACTAGTTCGCGCAGCACGGTGGCCAAAAGGTCGGCCGGATGAATGCCATCGAGAGCTCCCCCGGGTTTGCCCCGGCCCGACGGGGTGCGCAGAACGTCCACGATGACAGCTTCATTGCTCATGACCCCAGCCTAGGCCCGCCGGGGCGACAACAGCGGGCAGGCGATGTTCGGCTACTGGGACAGCGCCCACATCGCGACGGCACTCGCCGCGGCCACGTTGAGCGAGTCGATGCCGTGCTTCATCGGAATCTGCACGACGCTGTCCGATGCGGCGAGCGCCTCGGGCGTGAGCCCCTCTCCCTCGGCGCCGAGCAGCAGGGCCAGGTGCTCCTGCCCGGTCCCATCGAAATCGCGCAGGCTGACCGCGTCGGGGGTGAGGGCGAGGGCGGCCACGTGAAACCCGTGCCGGGTGAGCAGCGCGCGGGTCTCCGTCCAGTCGCCGACCCGGGTCCACGGCACCTGCAGCACGGTACCCATCGACACGCGAATGGCCCGGCGGTAGAACGGGTCGGAGCAGCGGGGCGTGACCAGAATCGCATCCGCCCCGATGGCGCCGGCCGAGCGAAAGATGGCGCCGACGTTGGTCGGGTCCGACACATTTTCGAGGATGACGATGCGGCGCGCACTGGCTAGCAAGGCATCGGCGTGCGGCAGCTCTGGCCGGTTCATCGCTGCAATTACACCGCGGTGCAGAATATAACCGGTGAGATCGGCGAGCAGCTCGCCCGGACCGACGAACACCGGGATTTCGGCTGCGTAGTCGCCAAGCACCGCGAGTGCTTCGTCGGCCGTGTTGCCGAGGGCGAGCACCGATCGCGGAGCATGCCCCGCGCGCAGGGCCCGCTCGAGCACGAGGGCTGACTCGGCGATGTACAGCCCGTGTTCGGTGCCGCGGGCTTTCTTCAAGGCCACGTCGGTGAGGTGGGCGTAGTCGACCAGTCGTGGGTCGCTCAGGTCATCGATAGCGATCAGGGGCATCCGCAAAGTCTAACGAGCGGCCCGAGCGGCCCGAGCGGGCTCCGGCCCGCGCCCGGGCGCGTGCCCCTATCGGCCCGCGCCATTCTGCGCATAACTCCTGCAATTTGCCAGCCGAGGCCGTTCGACCCCCGGAATTTTCGGGGGTCGAACGGCCACCCGCCGCGGATTGCAGGAGTTATGCGCCACGGTGGCTCGAGCTGGCGCAGCGGAGACGGAGCTACTTCGTGCGCACCGACTGCACGGCCAGGGCGAGCGTGCCGTCGACCAAGCTGCCCCAGGCGTACACGATGGTGTTCGTGCTCGAGGCGATGTCGACGTCAGCGGGACCGATGAGGGCCGCGGTGGTTCCGGCAGCGGCAACCGCTGCTGAAATGGTGCCGACCGGTAGCACGAGCACGGACTCGTTCGGGTTGGTCAGGCCAGAAATGGCCGGGGTTCCGTTGGCGAGCACGTCGACGGCGGGGGCGGCAGCAACGTGGCGCACGGTCAGGCGGCCCTGGCCGTCGCCGGGCGCGGAAGTGTCGTTCGTGAACAAGGCGGCGGTCGGAGCCCCGGTCTCGCTGAGGTGGGCTACGGCCGTGTAGTTCAGGCCGGATGCGACCGTGAGGTCGACCGGTCCAATCACAGGAGCACTCGCGTCGGCGGCATCCGCTGCGGTGATGGCGAGGGTGTAGCTGCCGGCTGCAATACGGAACGTCTTCGTGAGGGTGCCCGGTTCGAAGTCGTCGATGACCAGCTTATTGTCGACATACACGTCAACCACGACGCCGGGGATCGCGTGCAGCACCGAAACGGATGCCGGCGCGGCGGCCCGAGTGCGTACCGTCTGTACGAACAGGGCGAGGTTTCCCTTGGCGAGGCTACCCCAAGCGTACACGATGGTGTTGGTACGCGGGGCGATCGTGACATCGGCCGGGCCGAGCAGCGGCGCCGTGGTTCCGGCGGCGGCGACCACGGCACTGATCGTGCCGACCGGCAGGTCGAGCATGGCCTCCGACGGGTTGGTCAAGCTGGCGACGGCCACCGCACCGTTCGCGAGCACGTCGACGGCGGGAGCAGCCGCAACGTGGCGCACCGTGAGACGGCCCTGCCCGGCAGCCAGCGGCGTGGTGTCATCGTTGAACAGGGTGGCGGTGGGAATACCGGTGTCGCCCAGGTGGGCGACGGCCGTGAAGCTGCGGCCAGCCGTCAGGGTCACGGTGGTCGAGCCGCTGAGTGCGATGTCGACCGTCGGCTTACCGTTGGCGCTGCCACCGAGCACGAGGGGGTCCATGGCAGAAATCTTGACGGTGTGCGTGCCGGCTGCAAGTTTCAACGGGCCGAGCAGTGTTCCCGGCGTGAAGTCGTCGACGACGACACGGCCGTCCACCGAAATGTCGAGGATCAGCCCGGGAATGGCGTGTAGTACCGACACCGAGGCGGTGCCCGGTGCCGCGGACGCCGCGGGCACGGCCGCCTGTGCCGGCGCGAACCCGGCGAGGGCGACGAGGAGGCCGGCGGATATTCCGACGGCGATGGACTTGCGCATTGCTACCTCCATTGGGTCGTTACGGCAGGCGGCTTCGCCTCCCTGCTAACACCTTCTCTGCCCCACCGGGTTTTGGATGCAGTCCGAAAGTTTTCCGACCCTCGCGCACGTGCAACTCACCGCGAGGTGCGCGCGGTCCGCCACGCGCGTATCGAGTTCGGCGAGAGCCAGGAGGCGCAGGTCGTCCGCAGTAATGTGCCTGGCATCAATAAGAGTCATCAGACACCTCCAACCGGGTGCGTAAGCGCGTCAGGCTGCGGCGCATGTGGCTCTTGACCGTGCCGAGCGGCAGCCCGAGGATGCGGGCGATCTGCACCTGGGTGAGATCGTGAAAAAAGGCCAGCCGCATCACCTGGCGGGGCACAGGCTCCAGGCGGTTGATTTCGTCGCCGACCAGCACCCGGTTGACGACGCTAACACTGTCATCGGAATGCTGCAGCGGGATGGTTGCGGCAAGGGATTCCTCGAGCCGCCGCTGTCGCCTGCGCACCTCGTGGGCGTCCGCGATCATGTGCCGGGCGATGCCGATCAGCCAGGCCGGCAGCCGGGAGCGGGCCGGGTCGAACCCCACGCGCCCGCGCCAGGCCGCGATGAACACCTTCTGGGTGACGTCTTCGGCATCGGTCGCATTGGCGAGCGAACGTACGGCGATCGTGAACACCAGCGGTGACCAGCGTGCGTATGCTGCGGCCAACGCGCGCTCGTCGCCGTCGCAAAACGCACGGGCCACGGCCTCGTCATCGTCGGTGGGTGCACTCACGTCGGGGTGGGTCCTTGGGGTCAAAACACGAACTGGGCAGGGGCGCGAGAGGCGAACCCTTCGGGCATCAACCCCCGCGCGCATCAGCTTAGTGAGTTTTCTTCAACTCAGGCGGGACTTCGCAGCCACAAAAAGAGGGCCACAGCAGCATGCCCGACGCCGCGTACTGTGACCCTCCCGGGGTGGGAACTAGTTACTCCCTAACTTCTCTTATGGACAGCAAAACGGATGCACCCTGCCGCAGATTGACCGGCCACTTAAAAACACCTTGTTACGGAACAGGCGTGAGCGTGTACTTTGTCGATAGGTATTCCTGGATACCCTCGAGCCCTCCCTCGCGGCCCAGACCGGACTGTTTCACGCCGCCGAACGGTGCGGCCGCGTTCGAGACGACGCCGGTGTTCAGGCCCATCATGCCGGTCTGCAACGTGTCGATCATGCGCTGGCCGCGGGCGAGGTCGGTCGTGTACACGTAGCTGATCAGACCGAACTCGGTGTCGTTGGCGAGGCGCACAGCATCCGCTTCGTCGGTGAAGGTGCTGATCGCGAGCACCGGACCGAAGATTTCATCGCGCAGAATGTCGCTGCCCGGCTGGATATCGCTGAGTACGGTGGGCGCGTAGAAGGAGCCCTCGCGCTCAATTGCAGCGCCGCCGGTTATCAGGGTTGCACCGCGGGTGAGGGCGTCCTTCACGAGGGAATCGGCCTTGGCGACGGCTGTGCCGTCGATGAGCGGGCCGATGGTGATGCCGGTCTCGGTACCACGCCCGATCTGGAACGCCTCGACTTTTTCGGTGATCCGGCGGGTGAATTCGGCGGCGACGGACTCGTGCACGATGAAGCGGTTAGCTGCAGTGCAGGCCTGGCCGATGTTGCGGAACTTTGCGATGATGGCCCCATCAACAGCCTGATCGAGGTCGGCATCGGCGAAGACGATGAAGGGGGCGTTGCCACCGAGTTCCATCGACGTGCGCAGCACATTCTCGGCGGACAGTTTGATAAGGGATTTGCCGACCGCGGTCGACCCGGTGAAACTGAGTTTGCGGAGGCGCGGATCGGTGATGATCGGCTCGGAGACCGCGCCGGACTCTGATGTCGTGATGACGTTGACAACCCCGGCGGGCAGGCCGACCTCTTCGAGCAGGGCCACGAAGTGCAGGGTGGTCAGCGGAGTGAGCGCGGCCGGCTTGACGACAACGGTGCAGCCGGCGGCAAGTGCCGGGGCGATCTTGCGCGTCGCCATGGCCAGCGGAAAGTTCCATGGGGTGATCAAGAAGCAGGGACCGACCGGGTGCTGGGTGACGATCATGCGACCGGTGCCCTCGGGGTTGGCGCCGTAACGGCCACTGATGCGCCCGGCTTCTTCGCTGAACCAGCGCAAAAACTCGCCGCCGTAGGCGACCTCGCCGAGCGCCTCGGGCAGCGGCTTGCCCATTTCGATGGTCATGAGCAGCGCGAACTCGTGTTTGCGTTCCTGCAGTAGGTCGAAGGCGCGGCGCAGAATTTCGCCCCTCACTCGGGCGGGAGTCGCGGCCCAGCCGGCCTGGGCGGCGTCGGCGGCGTCGAGGGCGGCGGCACCATCGGCCACGCTCGCGTCAGCGATGGTCTTGATGACACGACCGGTGGCCGGGTCGGTGACATCGAGGGTGCGCCCGCCGGTCGCAGCGACCCACTGCCCGTTAATGTAGAGCTGGCCCGGCACTCGAGCGAGCAGCTCCGATTCGTTCGTTGGCGCGTCGGTAACAACTGTCATTGCGTCTCCCATTGCTTGTGTCTGCCCGTCGATCTGACGGTAGTAGCCTAACGGCGCCCACCGTCAGCGTCGGCGGGCGCTCGTGTTTCTGAGGGGTTGCGTCTTTCGCGTGATCGTATATTATTTCAAATACACACGCAGCGCTGCGAGAGGACGTCCGATGCAGAAGCCCACCTCATTCACCGGCACCCCCGGCAAGGTGATCGCCCTGCACCTCAACTATCCCTCGCGCATTGCCCAGCGCGGCCGCGTACCGGAGCAGCCCTCCTACTTTCTGAAGCCCGGCACCTCGGTGAGCGCGTCCGGCACCCCGATTGAACGCCCGGCCGGCACCGAATTGCTCGCCTTCGAGGGCGAGATCGCCCTGATCATTGGCCACAGGGTCCGTCGAGTGAGCCCGGAACAGGGCTGGGCGGCCGTCTCGGGCATCACCGCCGCAAACGACTTCGGCGTCTACGATCTGCGCTACGCCGACAAGGGGTCGAATCTAAAGTCCAAGGGCGGAGACGGCTTCACCCCTCTCGGTCCGAACGTGATCAACGCCGGAGGTGTTGAACCCGATGCCCTGCGGGTGCGCACCTGGGTCAACGGCGAGTTGGTGCAGGAAGACACCACTGCGCACCTGGTTTTCCCGTTCGGCCGCCTGGTCGCCGATCTCTCCCAGCTGATGACGCTCGAGCCGGGCGACGTGATTCTCACCGGAACCCCCGCTGGGTCCTCCGTGGTGCAGCCCGGCGACGTGGTCGAGGTCGAAGTGGATGCCCCGACTGCGCCGGGCGCGCCGAGCAGCGGGCGGCTGGTCACCCCGGTCGTCGCCGGCACGGTCGCGATGGCCGAATACGGCGCCAGCCCGAAGATCGACGATCTGCAGCGGGCCGCGGCGTGGGGTTCATCCCAAGCGGCCGGGCTGCCAGCTTCGGCCAGCTCAGCCAGCGTTCTGACCGACGAACTCAAAGCGAAGATCAACTCGGTCGGAACGGCCACGCTCAGCTCTCAACTGCGCAAACGCGGCCTGAACAACGTCTCGATCGACGGACTCCAGTCCACTCGCCCCACCAAACGCCTGGTGGGGCTCGCCCGAACCCTAAGATTCATTCCCAACCGGGAGGACCTCTTCATCGCTCACGGCGGCGGCTACAACGCACAAAAGCGCGCCTTCGATTCGCTCCGCCCCGATGAAGTGCTCGTGATCGAGGCCCGCGGAGAGACCGGCACCGGCACGGTCGGGGACATCCTCGCCCTTCGCGCCCAGGTCAACGGCGCAGCTGGTCTGGTGACGGATGGCGGGGTGCGCGACGTGACCGCTGTGGCCGCCCTCGAGATGCCCACCTACTTCGCCAACGCGCATCCGGCCGTTCTCGGCCGTCGTCACGTGCCGTGGGATACGGACCTCACCATCGCCTGCGGTGGTGCGGCCGTGCAACCCGGCGATGTGATCGTGGGAGACGCCGACGGCGTCCTCGTGATTCCGCCGCACGTGATCGAGGAGGTCGTCACCGACGCGATCGAGCAGGAGCGTGAGGAGACCTTCATCGCCGAGATGGTTGCCGCAGGCGAGGGCGTCGACGGGCTGTACCCGATGAACGCCACGTGGAAAGGGCGGTACCAAAAATGGTTGCCCCAGTGACACTCCCGCCCATCGGCGTGAGCAAGTCCCAACTCGCCTACCAATGGATCAAGTCGCGCATCTCCGACGGAACCTTCACGCCGGGCTACCGTTTAGTACTGGGCGCGATCGGTAAGGATCTGGGCGTGAGCGTCGTACCGGTGCGCGAGGCGATCCGTCGCCTCGAAGCGGAGGGGCTAATCACCTTCGAACGCAACGTCGGGGCGCAGGTCGCCATGCTCGAAGAGACCGAATATCTCTATACGATGCAAACGCTGAGCGTCGTCGAGGGCGTCGCGACGGCACTGTCGGCGCCGTTCATCACCACCGCCGACATCGAACGCGCCCGCACGGTCAACCAGGCCATGACCGCCTCCCTCGAAGACCTCAACCCGCACCGGTTCACCGCACTCAACCTCGAATTTCACTCGATCCTGTTCGAGAACTGCCCAAACCCGCACATCCTTGACCTGGTGCACCGCGGCTGGAACCGCATGAAGGTACTGCGCGACTCCACCTTCAGCTTCGTGCCCGGCCGCGCCCGCGACTCCGTAGCGGAGCACGACAACCTGCTGCAGCTGATCGAGTCGGGCGCCGACGCGCTCACGCTCGAGCTGACCGCCCGTGCCCACCGCACCGGCACACTGGATGCCTTCCTCGCGTACCAGAAGTCGCACCACCCCCAGCCGGTATCCGACCCGTCCCCGAGAAAGAAAGCCTGAGCGATGACACAGACGTCTGTCCAGAGCGCACACTACGTACCGGCCGACCTGCCCACCAGCATCCGTCATTTCATCGGTGGCGAATTCGTCGACAGCGTCGGCGGCGAAACGTTTGACGTGCTCGACCCGGTGTCCAACCAGACCTATGCCACCGCGGCCGCCGGCCAGCAGGCAGACATCGATCTGGCCGTCGCGGCCGCGAAGGACGCCTTCGACAACGGACCGTGGCCACGCATGCTGCCCCGCGCCCGCGCCCGGGTGCTGCACCGCGTCGCCGACGCCGTCGAGGCGCAGGATGCCCGGCTCGCCGAGTTGGAAACCTTCGACACCGGGCTGCCGATCACACAGGCGCTCGGCCAGGCGCAACGGGCGGCCGAGAACTTTCGCTTCTTCGCCGACCTGATCGTGGCGCAGGCCGACGACACCTACAAGGTACCCGGCAAGCAGATCAACTACGTCAACCGCAAGCCGGTCGGTGTCGCCGGGCTGATCACCCCGTGGAACACCCCGTTCATGCTCGAAAGCTGGAAACTTGCGCCCGCGCTCGCCTCCGGCTGCACCGTCGTGCTGAAACCGGCCGAATTCACGCCGCTGTCAGCAAGCCTCTGGGCCGAGATCTTTCGCACGGCGGGCGTTCCCGACGGCGTGTTCAACCTGGTCAACGGCATCGGCGAGGAGGCCGGCGACGCGCTGGTCAAGCATCCCGACGTGCCGCTCATCTCCTTCACCGGCGAAACCACCACGGGCCAGACCATTTACCGCAACTGCGCCGCGAACCTCAAGGGCATGTCCATGGAGCTCGGCGGTAAGTCACCCGCGGTCGTCTTCGCCGACGCCGACCTCGACGCCGCGATCGACTCGACCCTGTTCGGCGTGTTCTCGCTGAATGGCGAGCGGTGCACCGCGTCGAGTCGCATCCTGGTGGAGCGCTCCATCTACGATGACTTCTGCACCCGCTACGCGGCCCGCGCAGCGAACATCGTCGTCGGCGACCCGCACGACCCCAAGACCGAAGTCGGCGCGCTCGTGCACCCCGAGCACTACGCCAAGGTCCTGAGCTACGTCGAGATCGGCAAGACCGAGGGACGTCTGCTCGCCGGCGGCGGTCGCCCGGCCGGGCTTCCCGAATGGTTGGCACAGGGCAACTACGTCTCCCCCACGGTGTTTGCCGACGTCGCCCCGACTGCCCGCATCTTTCAGGAGGAGATCTTCGGTCCGGTCGTGGCCATCACCCCCTTCGATACGGATGCCGAAGCCCTCGCCCTGGCTAATGGTGTGAAGTACGGGTTGGCGGCCTACATCTGGACCACCGATCTCAGTCGCGCGCACAACTTCGCCCAGTCCGTTGATGCCGGGATGGTCTGGTTGAACTCGCACAACGTGCGGGATCTCCGCACCCCGTTCGGCGGAGTCA
Source organism: Cryobacterium sp. Y29 (assembly GCF_002929825.1). Classification (GTDB taxonomy): domain Bacteria; phylum Actinomycetota; class Actinomycetes; order Actinomycetales; family Microbacteriaceae; genus Cryobacterium. Next base: position 24,328 of record NZ_PJJN01000030.1, on the reverse strand, counting down.
AGGCCTCCGGCCTCGGCCACGAGGGCGGCTACCGATCGATCGACTTCTACACCGACTCGCAGGCCGTGCACATCACGCTCGCCCCGGTGCACACGCCCCGCTTCGGCGGCAACTAGCCCCGCTCCGCCGGGAGGGATCGGCACCAGCCATTCGACCAACGCTGGCTGTCTCGATACTCCGCCCCACGCATCCGTAATCTCAACGAGGAGAACCCCATGACACTCAGCCCGATCCCCACCCCCACTGCCACGCCACCCGACATCCTCCGCTGCGCCTACATGGACATCGTCGTGACCGACCTCGCCAAGTCGCGCGAGTTCTACGTCGATATTCTCGGCCTCGTCGTCACCGAGGAGAGCGACACCGAGATCTACCTGCGCAGCTTCGAGGAATTCATCCACCACAACCTGGTTTTGCGCCAGGGGCCCATCGCCGCCGTCGCCGCGATGGCCTTTCGAGTGCGCAGCCCCGAAGACGTCGACCTCGCCGAGGCCTATTATCAGGAGCTCGGCTGCCGCACCGAACGCCGCACCGAGGGCTTCGTGAAGGGCATCGGTGACAGCGTACGCGTCGAAGACCCGCTTGGCTTTCCGTATGAGTTCTTCTATGCAACCACCCACGTAGAACGACTCGCCTGGCGCTACGACCTGCAGGGTCCGGGCGCGCTCGTGCGCCTCGACCACTTCAACCAGGTCACGCCCGACGTCGGCCGCGGCCGTAAATACCTTGAAGACCTGGGCTTTCGCGTCACCGAAGACATCCAAGACGAAGACGGCGTCACCTACGCGGCGTGGATGCGCCGCAAGGACACCGTGCACGACACAGCCCTCACCGGCGGTACCGGGCCGCGTATGCACCACCTCGCCTTCTCGACGCACGAGAAGCACAACATCATCTACATCTGCGACAAGCTCGGCGCGTTGCGCAAGAGCGATCTGATCGAGCGCGGGCCGGGCCGCCACGGCGTCTCGAACGCGTTCTACCTGTATCTGCGTGACCCCGACGGCCACCGCGTCGAGATCTACACGCAGGATTACTACACCGGCGACCCCGACAACCCTGTTGTCACTTGGAATGTACACGACAACCAGCGCCGCGACTGGTGGGGCAACCCCGTTGTACCCAGCTGGTACACGGATGCCTCCCTCGTGCTCGACCTCGACGGTAACCCCCAGCCGGTAGTCGAGCGCACCGAGTCGAGCGAAATGGCCGTGACCGTCGGTGCTGACGGTTTCTCGTACACCCGCAGGGACGACGAGCTGGCCGGCTTCAAACTCGGCACCACCCTGTAGAAAGAAGCGTGCGCATGCTTGACCAGTCAGTCATCGCAGAGATCGCCGACGAACTCGTCGCGGCCGGCCAAACCCGGTCGACGGTTCCCCTCCTCACCGCCCGCTACCCCGGCATGACCGTCGACGATGCCTACGCCGTGCAGAGCCTGTGGAGGGAGCGCGGCATCGCGGCCGGCCGCCGTCTCGTCGGCCGCAAGATCGGCCTGACCTCCAAGGTCATGCAGATCGCCACCGGCATCACCGAACCCGATTACGGTGTGATCTTCGCTGACGAGGTCTACGAGAATGGCGCGAGCATCCGTTTCGACAGCTTCTCGAACGTGCGAATCGAAGTCGAGCTTGCGTTCGTGCTCGGCACGTCACTGACCGGTCCGAACTGCACCCTGTTCGACGTTCTCGATGCCACGGACTACGTCGTTCCGGCGCTGGAAATCCTCAGCTCACGCATCGAGATGGCCGGCCGTACCATCGTCGACACCATCTCCGACAACGCGGCGATGGGCGGAATGGTGCTCGGCGGTACGCCGGTGAAGGTCGGCGACATCGACCTGCGCTGGGTGTCGGCGCTGCTCTACCGCAACCAGACCATCGAGGAATCCGGTGTGGCCGCGGCCGTGCTGGGCCACCCCGCTGCCGGCGTCTACTGGCTGGCGAACAAGCTCGCCCAGCACGAAACCAGGCTCGAGGCCGGCGAGATCATTTTGGCCGGCTCGTTCACCCGTCCGATGTGGGTGGAACAGGGCGACACCGTGCACGCCGACTACGGACCGTTGGGAGCAATCACATGCCGATTCGAGTAGCAGCAGAGCCGACCTTCCGAGACGTTCTCGCGGGCGTCTCACGTGCCCAGATAGGAATGTGGGTGTGCTCCGGCAGCGCGCTGGTCGCGGAAATCTGTGCCGGCAGCGGTCTCGACTGGCTTTTGATTGACACTGAACACAGCCCGAACGGCCTCGAGTCCACTTTGAGCCAGCTGCAGGCCGTACACGGCTACCCGATCGTGCCGCTGGTGCGCGCTCCGATCGGAGATCAGATTATCGTGAAGCAGCTGCTCGACCTCGGCGCGCAGAACCTGCTCATTCCGATGGTTGACACTGCCGAGCAAGCTCGTGACATGGTGGCCGCGGTGCGTTATCCGCCGCTCGGCGTTCGCGGCGTCGGCAGCGCCCTCGCCCGGGCGTCCCGGTGGAACCGTATCGACGATTACCTCACGCGAGCCGACGACACGATCTCACTTTTTGTGCAGATCGAGACGACGGATGCCGTGGCCAACATTGCCCAGATCGCCGCCGTCGGCGGCATCGACGGCTTGTTCATCGGCCCCTCCGACCTCGCCGCGTCGATGGGCCTGCTCGGCCAGCAGGACCACCCCGACGTCGTCTCCTCCGTCGAACACTGTATTCGCACCGTCACGGCGCTCGGCAAACCCGTCGGCGTCAATGCCTTCGCACCAGCGACCGCCGAGCGTTACCTGGCGGCGGGCGCCCGCTTCGTGCTCGTCGGTGCCGACGTGGCCGTTCTCGCCCGAGCCTCGGAGAAGCTCGCAGCGGCGTTCATCAGGCCCGGCGCCACGGGCCCTGCCGGCAATGCCGTCCCGCGGCCGAGTTACTGAGCGCCCAGGCCGAATGCGAGAATGAGAGGGTGTCGATCCCCGAATTTGCCGAGACCTCCGGCAGCCCCGCCTCGGCGCCCGCCGCGCACTCGCAAACCCTGTCGCGCGGCATTCGCGTGCTGGAGATTCTCGCTGAATCCGACGAACCGATGAGTATTCTCCACATCGCCACCGCCCTCGACGTGCACCGTTCGATCGCCTATCGCATTCTCCGCACCCTGGAAGATCACGGCCTCGTCGTGCGGGACCCGGCCGGACTGGTGCGGCTCGGCCCCCGCCTGGCCGCCCTGGCCCGCGGGGTGTCCCGCGACCTGCAGGCCGCGGCACTGCCCGTGCTCACCGGAATTGCCCACGAGCTCGGCATGACCGCGTTCGTCGCCGTGCTTGACCAGGGCGAGGTGGTCACGCTCGTGAGCATCGAATCGCGCCAACCCCACGCGACGGTGGTGCAGCGGCCCGGCACACGGCATCCGCTGCACGTGGGGGCACCAGGGATCGCCATCCAGTCCGCGCTGAACGCTGCTCAGTGGGCCGCGCTCGGTCTTGCCGAAACTCGCCGGAGCGAGGCCGGTGAGGCCGCTACTGTCGGCTATGCCTCCAGCCACGACGAGGTCATTCCCGGCCTGTCGTCGATCGCCGTGCCGCTGCTCGTGCCCGGGGATCCTCCTGCCGCCATCGCCGTCGTCTATATCTCGAGCCTGCACTCCCCCACCGACATCGGCGCAGCCCTCACCAAGGCTGCGCGCACGATCGTCGCCGAGCTCAGTTGACCCGCGCCACTGCGCGTCAATCGTGCGTGCACGGTGTGATTATGCTTCACATCCCGCACAAGTAACGATCCCGCACAATACTGACCAATAGGTAGGTAATCTTTGGTTTTGCTGCCATACTGCCCCCGTGCCGGTTTTCTCCGCACGATCCCCACACTTTGCAGCAGTACCCGACCCAGCACGCAATGAGATACAAGGGAGTATTCCATGGCCTTAACGACCGAGCGCACAGGCTCCAGCGCCAAACGTCATGAAGAACGGCGGGTCCTCGCCGGCACGATGGTGGGCACCACAATCGAGTGGTACGACTTTTTCATCTACGCCCAGGCCGCCGGCCTCGTGCTGGCCGGCCTGTTCTTCGCCCCGCTCGCCGGCGAAAACGAGCCGCTCGCCCAGCTGATCGCCTGGGCGTCACTCGGCATCAGCTTCCTCTTCCGCCCGCTCGGCGCCATCGTCGCTGGCCACCTCGGCGACCGCATCGGTCGCAAGGCGATGCTGGTGTTCACACTCGTCATGATGGGCGCGGCCACTGCCCTCATCGGCCTGTTGCCGACCTTCGACCAGATCGGCGTCTCGGCACCGATCCTGCTGATCGTGCTTCGCATCCTGCAAGGCTTCTCGGCCGGCGGCGAATGGGGCGGCGCGGCGCTCATGAGCGTCGAGCACGCACCGATCAACAAGCGCGGATTCTTCGGTGCCTATCCGCAGATCGGAGTTCCGGTCGGCCTCATTCTCGCCACCGGTGTCATGATCATCGTGACCACCTCGATGAGCGACGAAGCGTTCCTCAGCTGGGGTTGGCGCATTCCGTTCCTCATCTCTGTGCTGCTCATCGTCGTCGGTTGGGTCATTCGCCGCGCGGTCGCCGAAAGCCCGGTCTTCAAAGAGATGCAGACCCGCAAGAGGGAATCTGCCGCCCCGCTCAAGCAGCTCTTCCAGAACCACTCGCGTCAGGTCATCCTCACCGCACTGATCTTCATCGCCAACAACGCGGCCGGTTATATGCTCATCGCTTTCTTCGGCTCGTACGCCACCAAGCCCGCTGAAGCTGGCGGACTCGGCATGGAGCGCACTCCGGTGCTCGTCGCCAGCACCGTCGCCGCCGTGTTCTGGCTCGCGTCGACCATGCTCGGTGGAATCCTCTCCGACAAAATCGGCCGGGTGCGCACCTTCCAGCTCGGCTACGCGTTCCTCTTCATCTGGGCGATCCCGATGTTCCTGCTCATCGACACCGGCGACATCGTCTGGTTCGCGCTCTCGCTCATCATCCTGGCGAGCGGACTCGGCTTCTCCTATGGCCCGCAAGCCGCGCTCTACGCCGAAATGTTCCCGGCCCAGGTGCGCTACTCCGGCGTTTCGATCGGCTACGCGCTCGGCGCGATTCTCGGTGGCGCGTTCGCCCCGCTCATCGCGCAACTGTTGCTCGATCAGACCGGACAGTCCATCTCGATCGGCATTTACCTTATGGTGCTCGCCGCGATATCCTTCGTCGCGGTGACCCTTGTGAAAGAGACCCGCGGGGTTCCGCTGGGCATCAGCACGCACGAGTAACTCTCGTAGATCACAACCGTGCCGCTCGGAACAACACTCCGGCGGCACGGTTACTTTATGCTCCCTGCGCTCGGGCTACGAGCCAGCGGCTCAGTTCAAGAACTCCAGGGCGGCTTGCTTGAACTCGCGGGCGGTCAGCGCGCTGAGGTGGGTGCGGCCGGGCAGTTCGACGTACCCGGCACCGCGTTCGGCCGCGAGCACGGCTACCCCCGCCGGAATCTGGTCGGCGCCGCCCGCCACAAACAATTGCGGGATACCCGCTGGCACGTCCAGGGTGCATCCCGCCATCCCCTGCACGCACGCCCATAGTGCCTCCCGGTCGGCACCGGCGATGATCGCCGGCCCGAGTACGGCGGCAATGGTCGGGTCGGAAGCAAGATCGCCAGACAGCAGGAACCGGTTGACGTCGCCCTGATCCCAGGTATCGAATAGTTCGAGCGGCCCTGCCCCGCCGATCACGAGGCTGCGCACGCGTTCGGGCGCAAGCCTGGCCAGAGCGGCCACGACCCGCGACCCCAAGGAATAACCGATTACGTCGACCCGCTCAAGTTCCAGTGTGTCGAGCACCGCCACGAGGTCAGCGGCGAGCTGCCTCGGTAGGTAGTCGGCACAGTGATGCGGCCTGTCACTGCGTCCGTGCCCGCGCAGGTCGGGCGTGATCGCGCCCCGCCCGACTTCTCCGAGCGCCCGCACCCACCCCGAGCCAATCCAGGTGACCGCCGCGGTCGACGCGAAACCGTGCACGAGCAGAACCGGTCGCTCCCCGGGAGCGGCATCAAAGGCAATACGTACGCCGTCGAGCCTTTTTGCGAATAAGGTCACTCGACGGCGTCGCTCACGGCAAACACCGCGCCCGCGTGCGCCATCTCAGCGAGGGCGTTCAACGTAGATTCCGCGGCGACACCGGCAACGAGATCGGTCAGCACCCGCACGCGCTGGCCGTGTTCGAGCGCGTCGAGAACGGAGGCTCGCACGCAGTGGTCCGTTGCAAGGCCGACGATGTCGACCTCGGTCACGCCGTGCTCGCTCAGCAACTCCGTCACCGTCTGCCCAGCCTCGGTGGCGCCCTCGAAGAGGGAATATGCGGGCCGGCCCTGGCCCTTGCGAATGTGGAAGGTCACGGCATCCGTTGTCAGGGCCTTGTGGTACTCGGCGCCCGTCGTGCCGGCCACGCAGTGCACCGGCCAGGTCGTGACAAAGTCGGGTGCCGTATCGCGCGCGAAGTGGCCACCGTTGTCGTTGCCGATATCGTGCCAGTCACGCGAGGCGAAGACATATTTATAGGCAAGCGGATGCTCGGCCAGCAGCACACTCACACCCGCCGCGACCGCCGCCCCACCGTCAACGCCGAGCACTCCGCCCTCGGTGAAATCATTCTGAACGTCGATGATGAACAGTGCGCGGGTCACGAGGTCTCCTTGCGAAGGGTTAGTTGTTCGTCAAATTGTCACCGCAGTGAAAGAAGCCGGTGGTCAAAGTGTCGATGGCGATTTTAGCGTTTGAGCTCACGTTGCCGATGGCGTAGATGGCGAAGGTGAGCGGGGTGCCGTCGGCGGCGCGAATGACCCCGGCGAGCGTGTAGCCGGTGTCGATCCAGCCGGTCTTGGCGAACACTGCGCCGTCGGCGGCGGAATTCGCACCGGAGAAACGGTCGCTGTACGAGAGGGACCCGCGCGGTCCGCCGGCGATCGGTAGGCCGTCGAAGAGCACGCCGAGGTTGCCCTCGCGGGCGTTGACTTTGAGGAACAGGGCCGTCAGGTACGCCGGCGAGACAGCATTGTGGGGGCTGAGGCCCGAGCCGTCCTTGATGATCATGCCGGTGGTGTCGATGCCGTAGGCGGCGAGGCCACCGACGATGCCCTGTTGCAGCGCGGAGAATGAGTTGCCGGCATTGTTTTCGATGGCCACGAGGCGGGCGAGCATCTCGGCGATGGTGTTGTCACTCACGATCAGGGACTGCTGAATAAGCGTAGACACCGGTGCGGACTGTACGGCACCGAGTTGGGCGGTTCCGGGCGGGGCGGTGGCTTGACTGATGCTGAGGCCGCCGCCGAGCGCGTCAGCGAAGGCCTGGCCGGCCCGGGCAATCGGGTCTTCGCTGCGCGCCGATGTGCTGCGGGTCGGGTCGTCGCGGTCACCGTCGACCATCAGCGCGGTGATCTCGGGCATGGCGCCGAGGCCGAGCTCGGTGCGGGCCCAGCCCTCGTCCCAGTCAGGGCCGGAAAAATACGAGGTGTCGAGTACGAGCGAAGTGATCGGCGGATTGGTCGGGTCGGCGGCCCATGCGACCCTGGTCTGGGTGGCGAGGTCGTCGAGGTGGGCGGCGCCGGTGTAGAACGGCTCCTGACCGGTGGGCAGCCGCGACAGGGTGAGGTCTCCCCCGCCGACGAGCACGACCTGACCGGGTTCCGCGCCCTTCACTACGCGGGTCGTAGCCCGGTAGTCGCTGCCGAGCACGTTGAGGGCAGCGGCCGAGGTGAGCACCTTCATGACGCTCGCGGTGCGCGACGACGTCGTGCCGCCGCGGTCGAACAATACCTCACCGGTGTTGGCATTGACGACCTGCGCCTGAAAATCGGCGAGGCGGGCGTCGGCGGCGAGCGCGGCGACCGAGCAGGTACGCAACCGGCTGGCCGCTGTCGCTTCGGCGGGCACCGGTCGAGCCGGATCGATGGTGGGAGTGGGGCTCGGCGTGGCCGCAGGCGACGGCGTACCGGATGCCGCTGCCGGCTCGGCGGCTCCGGTCTGGGTTCCGGCGAAGACGGCTCCACTACCCAGCAGCACGAAGACGAGAGCACCGGCGGCGATCAGCCAGGCCCGGCGGCACCGGGCGAAGACTGCACCGATTCCGCTGCGCGGGGCAGGGTTGGCCTCTTGGGCTACGGGTGTCTGCACGGGTTCATCCACCTCCGTATGGTAGCCGACGCGCCTTCGGGCCGGCTATTCACCCGGGTAGCGCAGGCCGATCCTGGCCCGAACCGCGTCGAGGGTGTGCATGATGGCGACCGATTCTTCGGCCGGCATGATGTCGCTCGAGAGCTTTCCGGCCCGAATCAGGGCCTCGGCTTCGACCGCTTCGAAGTGCATCCCGCGGCCGATGAACTCGGCCGATACAAACGTTTCGAGCACGGTGCCGACCGTGTCCAGTACCCGAAAACCGGTCGGTGCGTACCAGACGGCGTCGATGTCGATGCGCCCTTCAGTGCCGATGATCGACGCCGAGGTGGGGCCGCGGGTGTCGCTTGCCGAGAAAGTCGTGGCGATCTGTCCACCCACATAGCGAAAAATCGTCGCGACCTGAGCATCCGCTCCGGTCGCCTTGAACGAGGCACTGGCCAGTATCGTTTCGGGCGCCCCGAAGACAGCGTGCGCGAAATTCACCGGATAGACCCCCAAATCGAGCAGGGCGCCGCCGCCGAGGGCCAGGGAATTGATCCTGTGTTCCGGGTCGTCGGGAAGGTCCTGGGTATGGTCGGCGAGCAGGCTGCGCACGTCGCCGAGCGTGCCGGCCGCCAGAATCTCCGGGATGCGAACCATGTGCGGCAGAAACCGGGTCCACATGGCTTCGAGCACGAGCAGATGCTTGCTCACGGCCAGGTCGACGATCTGTCGGGCTTCCCGGGCGTTGAGCGCGATCGGCTTCTCGATCAGCACGTGTTTGCCAGCATTCAACGCGAGGGCAGCGTGTTCGGCATGAAACGGGTGCGGTGTCGACACGTAGATGACGTCGACCTCGGGATCGTTGACCAGCGCTTCGTAGCTGGCATGTGCCGTGGGAATGCCGAATTCGGCGGCGAAGGCATCCCCTGACGCCTGGCTGCGCGACCCGACGGCCTGCACCGTGTGCCCGTTCTGTACGAGGTCGCTCGCGAACAGGTGGGCGATACCGCCGGTGGCCAGGATTCCCCAGCGAATCGAATCTGTCATGCCTGGAGCTTATCGGCCGGCACCGACCCGGGGTTCTGGATACCGATGCCTGAGATGATTCCGCCTCCGACCAGCAGAATTCCGGTGACGATTGCGGCGCGATGGAACCCATCGACGTCGAGCACCGGGCCCACGATAATGCTCGCCGCGGCGATGGCCACCAGTCCGGCGACCCGGGAGAGCGCGTTATTGACCGCGGAGGCAATGCCCGCCCGGCCGGGTTCTATCGCGCCCAGGATGGCGGAGGTCAGCGGCGCGACCGTGATCGTCAGGCCCAGGCCGAAGATGATGACCCCGGGCAGGACCTGGCTGGAATAGGCGACGCTCGAATCGATGCGGAGCATGACGAAAAACCCGATACCGGCGATGATCGGCCCGACGCACATGAACAGACGCGGGCCAAATCGGCCAGCCAGACGGCCGATGACGGTGGACAGGGCGATGCTCAAAATGCTCACTGGCAGCAGGGCCAACCCGGCGCGCGTCGCGCTGTATCCGCCAACCTGCTGCAAGAAGACAGCGAGCAGGAACGTGCCGAGCGACAGGGCGGCGTAGATCAGAGTCGTCGCCACGTTTCCCACCCAAAAGTTGCGCACCCGAAACAGGCTGAGCGGCATCATCGGCGCTTTCGCACGGTTCTCGTGCCAGATAAACGCCGCAAAACTCAGCAGTCCGACGATGAGCGGCACCAGAATGACCGGGCTTCCCCAGCCGAAGTTGGCCTGTTCGATCAGCGCGAAGACGGGCAGTGCCACGCCGAGCACACCGAGAACCGCTCCGCTGACGTCGACGCGGGGCGCGGCATCCGCTGCCCGGTCGCCCGGCAACCGCGCCAACAGAACCAGGGTGAGCGCGATCGGCACGATGTTGATGGCGAACACCAGCCGCCACGACGCCAGGTCGACCAGCAGACCACCGATGAGCGGGCCGGCGATGAAGGCGGTGCTGGTCCAGGCGGTCCAGGTTCCGATCGCGCGGGCCTGGCTGGCACCCTTAAAGGTGCTGAAGATGAGGGCGAGCGAGCTCGGCACCAGCAGTGCACCAGCGACGCCCTGGATGGCACGTGCGCCGATCAGAAAGGGAGCGTTTGGAGCCACCGCACAGAGAACGGATGCCGAGGCGAACCCCACCAGACCCCACAACAGCACCCGCTTGCGCCCGAACGCGTCGGAGAGCGAACCGGCCAGCAGAATAATGCCGCCGAGGGTGATGAGGTAGGCGTCGACGACCCATTGCTGGGTCGAGATTCCTCCGCCCAGTTCACGGGTGATCGCGGGGAGGGCCACATTGATGACGGTGCCGTCGAGAAAGGCGATGAACGAGGCCAGCACGGCAACCACCAGAACAAGCCGTGGGGAATCGGTCGGTGAACGGGTCATGACGTGAATGAACCCCACGTGCTGCCGCGGCGTGCCATATAGGTCAGACTAGACCAATGATCACCCTGCAGCAGGATGCCGATGGCTTCATCCGCATGAACCGGCACTTTCCCGACACCACGCTCATCAGCATCAGCTTCACAGAGGGGGCGGTGGGAGAATTCACCGGGGCCCAGTTGAACGCCATCTTTGACGACGCCCTGGCCGAGTTTCGCGGGCAGAACCGCCTCGAGGGAGCAAAAGGTTTTTCCCGGGCGCCGGCGAAAACCGTGCATCCCACGAAGACCATTACCGTCGTCAAGGTGCACCCCGAAATGGCCCGCTAGCCGCGACCGGGCGCAGTCAGCGCAGTCAGCCTGTCAACGCCGATCGGTTCATCGGCCAGTAACGGCACGATCGCAACCCGATCGGCGTGGTCGAACACCTTGTCGATCTGGGTGACTTCGTTGGCGGCTCGCGCCAGCAAAAACGGCGACTCGGGGCGCGCGGCGGCAATGGAATTGTTGACTACCCAGCCCCACGGCTGGATTCCGGCTCGCTGAAGATCCTGCTGAAGCTCCTCGGCCTCGAGCACCGGCGTCGTCTCGGCCAGGGTGACGACCAGCACCTTGGTCAGCGCGGAATCCTGCAGCCGCATCAACGGGGTCACGAACGCCATACCCTCCCCCATCTGACGCGCGATTTCACGATGGTACGACCCCGTGGCATCGAGCAACAGCAGGGTATGGCCGGTCGGAGCGGTATCAACGACAACGAATTCGTGCCGCGATTCATGTACGGCCTTCGAGAATTGCCGAAACACCGCGACCTCATCGGTGCACGGCGAGAGCAGGTCTTCGGCCAGGGCGGCCCGGCCGTCGTCGTCGAGATTCTTGCCCGTGGTAGCCATGACGTGATTTCGATACTCCCGAATCGCCTCGTCCGGGTCGATGCGCGAGACGCGCAGCCCCGGCAGGGTTCCGTGCAGGGTGTCCACCAGGTGGGCCGCCGGGTCCGTCGTGGTCAGGTGCACCGCATGGCCGCGCTGAGCGAGGGAAACCGCGATTGCCGCAGCGATCGTGGTTTTGCCGACGCCGCCTTTTCCCATACATAGAATCAGGCCGTGACCGGTCTGTTCCAGTTCGTCGACGAACTGGCCGAGCGGGGCATTCGGCACTTCGACCGGGGTCTGCGGCGACACTCCACCATCGTTGCCGGCTTGAAACAGGTCGCGCAGCGCTCTGATACCCGTCATGTTGCCGGTCTTAAGCTCGAGCAGATCACGCGGCAGGCTAGCGATGGTCGGCGGAATACCGTCCAGCGCGGCCGACTCGCGTTCGCGCACCGCTGCGGCTATCGGCTCTGTTCCCGCGCCAACTGGCAGCAGACCATTGATGACGACATAGCCGCCAAGAATTCCGATCTGCGCCAGCTCAGCGTGGGTGCGATCGATCTCGCTCAAAGCGGATGCCTGCGCGCGCGCCACGAGCACCAGCCGCGTACGCCGCGGGTCGGCCAGGGCAGCGACCGCAGCCGCATACACCGTCTTATGCTTCTCCAGCCCGGATAGCGGGCCGAGGCACGACGGATCGCCCTTGCCCGCATTGAGAAACTCCGTCCAGGAGCCGGGCAACTGCAGCAGGCGGATGGTGTGTCCGGTCGGCGCGGTGTCGAACACGATGTGGTCGTAGGTCTGGAGCAGGCTGTCATCGGTCAGCAGGTTCGTGAACTCGTCAAACGAGGCAACCTCGGTAGTACATGAACCGGACAAGCCCTCAGCAATGCTGGCCAACTCGCGCTCCGGCAAAAGTCCCCGAACCGGCGCGATGATGCGCTCGCGATAGGCATCCGCGGCCTGCTCCGGGTCGATTTCGAGGGCACTGAGACCGGCAATGGCCCCAATCGGAGTGACCGTGTTGCCGATCGTGACGCCGAATACCTGCCCGATGTTGGACGCCGGGTCGGTACTCACCAGCAACACTCGGCGGCCCCGGGTAGCCAGCGCAATGGCCGAAGCGCAGGCAACGGATGTCTTGCCGACGCCACCCTTACCGGTGAAAAACAGAAAGCGGGGCGGGTCTTTCAAAAACTTCATGGTGCTAGCAGCAGCCGGTGGCGCCGCCGCAGCATCCGCTTTCAGATTTCTCGGTCAAGCCGAGCTGGACTCGCTCGGCTGGTTCGCTCGTGACGGGAGCGAGGCCGGCGAAGGCGAGCAGTTGGGTTTTCGAGGGATAGGCACCGGTCGCGACGGTGACACCATCGACGATGGTGAGCGGCAGCCCGGTCGAACCGACGACGTGCATGAAGGCGCGCACGGTCTCATCCGTGGTGAAAGCGAGCGGGTCGGTGGCCAGGTTATGGCGCTGGATGTCAGCGCCAAGGTCCTGCAGACTGCGCACGGTCGCGGTCACCTCGACCAGGGACTGGTCGACATCGACGCCACAGACTCCGGTGTCGCAGCACAGTGCCGGTTCGTAGATTCGGATGGCAGCCATGTGGATCTCCCTCAAAAGTTGAGCCTTCACTCGTTATATCGATAAGAATCAATGTAGCAGTAAGCTGGTGCCGCACCTATCGGAAAGGATCAATTCATGACCGAGAAATCTGAGATCACGGAACGTGTTCGCGAACGGTACGCGACGGCCGCAGTGCAATTGAGCGACGTCTCGAGCACGTCGTGCTGCGTGCCGACCGATTTGGGCAACGGCGACGTGTTCGGCTCCGCGCTCTACACCGGCAACGAAAATTTAGAGATACCCGAGGAAGCGTTTCTGGCCAGTCTGGGCTGTGGCAATCCGACAGCTGTCGCCGACCTGCACCCGGGAGAAACGGTGCTCGACCTCGGCTCCGGCGGCGGCATCGACGTGCTGCTCTCCGCACGCCGTGTGGGCCCAACGGGCTTCGCCTACGGGCTTGATATGACCGACGAGATGCTCAGGCTCGCCCGAACTAATGCGGCGAAGGCCCAAGCCACCAACGTGGAGTTCATCAAGGGTCAGATGGAAGCCATCCCCCTGCCCGGTGCAACCGTCGACGTGATCATCTCCAACTGCGTGATCAACCTGTCCACTGACAAGAATGCGGTAATAACCGAGATGTTCCGGGTCTTGAAGCCCGGCGGGCGCCTCGGAATCTCCGACGTGGTGGCCGAAAACCACCTGAGCGCACAGGACCGCATCGAGCGCGGCAGTTACACCGGTTGCATCGCCGGGGCTCTCTCGAACCAGGAGTACCTAAACGCGCTCGCCGCAGCAGGATTTGTCGACGCGACTGTGGAATATACCCACGAAGTCGCCCCCGAAATGCACGGGAGTATCGTGAAAGCGGTCAAACCCAGCGTCTAGTCCTGGGCGCTTTTTTCCATGGAGCGGCTGGTCCCCACGAGCAGCCATCCGGAGCCAGAAAGCGGGATCGCCACAGCCAGAGATGACAGCGCATGTGCTTGCGAATACGTCAGCAACCACTGTAATGTCAGTGCATGCTGACTAGTACCTCACGTCTGGCTGTACTGAATCGGCTGGGGCGGGCCTTGGCGGATCCGACCCGATCGCGGATTTTACTGAACCTGCTGGACGCCCCTGGGTATCCCGGGCAGCTCGCAGAGAGGCTGCGGCTGACGCGCTCGAATGTGTCGAACCACCTGAGTTGCCTGCGCGGTTGCGGCATCGTGGTGGCCACGCCGGAAGGTCGGTCGACGCGATACGAGATTGCCGACCCGCATCTGACGCGTGCGCTGATCGCGCTGGTCGACGTGGTCCTCGCCGTCGATGACGGTGACGCCTGCGCAGATGACACCTGTGACGTGCTCCTGTGTTGCGGAGCCGAAACGTGAGCGCGCCCTCGCCCCTTCACCTTCCGGCGCTCGGCCCGATTCGCAAACGCCTCCTCCAGCGCCGGATCCGCTGGATCGTCGCGATCACAATTTGCTACAACCTCATCGAGGCCGTCATCGCCCTCGCGGCCGGATCCATCGCATCGTCGGCTGCGCTGATCGGGTCCGGTCTTGACTCAATCGTGGAGGTAATCTCCGCTGCCGCGATTGCCTGGCAGTTCGCTGCGCCAGAACCAGAGCAACGGGAGAAGCTCGCGTTGCGCGTGATCGCGTTTTCCTTCTTCGCTCTCGCCGCGTACGTCAGCATCGACGCTGTGCTGTCGATCATGGGGTTACGTACACCCTTATACAGTCCGGTCGGTATTGTGCTCACGGCCATCAGCCTGGTGATCATGCCGGTTCTGAGCTGGTTCGAACGCCGCATCGGCCGCGAGCTGGGTTCCGTATCGGCGGTCGCCGATTCGAAGCAGACCCTACTGTGCGCGTATCTCTCGGCCGCGGTGCTCATCGGGCTCGCGCTGAACGCCCTACTCGGCTGGGCCTGGGCTGATGCGGTCGCCGCGCTGGTTATTGCGGGTTTCGCAATCCGGGAGGGCAGTGAAGCATGGAAAGGCGACACGTGCGCCACACCGGCATCCGCGCTGACCGGTGAACGCACCCTCGAGCATGAGGCCGGCTCCTAAGAGCCCCTGCCAAACAATGGCTTGCGGCCGAACTGCGGGTCGTTGTGCAACAATCTGCGTATAAATGCAGATAAGGACATGTGCACGCTGGATGCGAATGTTATTTTCCAGACTGGGCATGCCGTCGGGGGCACACCGGCGCACCACCGGCATCCGCTCGAGCGAGCCATTGACACACTGTGCGGGCGCTCATGTTTGAAGTCCTACGCAACCGAACGTATCGCCGATTGTTCAGCGCGCAAATTGTCGCGCTGATCGGCACCGGAATGCTCACTGTGGCCCTCGGACTCCTCACCGTTATCAGCTACCACTCCCTTTTTGTGGGGACGATTATCGGGTTCGCTGGCTCCGCCCTGCTCGTGTTCACCGCCACCCTGCCGACTCATCAGGTGGCCGTGACAACACCATTCGTGGAGCGCCTCACCCGCGACGTTCGCGTCTTCTCGCGCACACCGCAATTGCGCGCCCTGCTGGCCATGAACATGGTCGTCGCAACGTCGACCAGTACGGTCATCGTCAACACCGTCGTGCGTGTGCAAAGCCATTTCGGCCGCGCTCAGTCCGACTTTGCTCTCGCCCTCGCCTGCTACGGATTCGGCTCCATGCCCGTCGCTCTTGCGCTGCCCCGGGTGCTCGAGCGCTTTCACGACCGAAACGTCATGCTGCTCGGCTGTGCGGTGTTGCCCGTCGGCGCGACTGTTGCGCCGCTCCTCCGACGAGACCAGCCGACCGGCCGTTTTCGCCGCCCAGTTTTCTCTGTCCCATGCCTGTTTCATCGTCACCTACCCACTGGCCGGGATACTCGGCGCCCGGCTCGGGTTGGCGCCAACTGCGACCGTACTGGCCGGCATCGGGATGCTCTCTGGGATCATTGCGTTTCGGGCCTGGACGACGCAGACGACACCTCTGGCACAGGTTGAATCAACGATCGTCATCTGAGAGATGATGGTCTTGATCGATCGCGATGGCGGCGGAATGTGCTGTCGAAATCGCGGTTTTGGCTCGGGTAAAACCGGCATTCAGGATTCGCCGCTGGCCGTGCGGTATTCTTCAAGAGAAGACATTGGGCAGTTCGGTCGTGGGCTGCTGGCAGAGAAGTAGGTGAAATGACGCTGGATCGTGCGGTGCGACGACTACGTGCGCCCGCCTCTGTGTCTCCTTTCGTCTCCCTGCTCGCCCTCGCCGCGCTATTGTGTGCAGTTCTGGCCGTTCATTCCGAGACCACCGGGCACACCATGCCCGCGCTGGTCCCCGCATCATCTGCTGCTGCTGCTGCTGCATCATCGACTTTTGCCGAGCACCAGACGTCGGTGACGGGTATGGCTGCAGTCATGGCAGCTCCCGTCGTCGCGGCGATCTCGTCCGGAAGCCTCCACGGAATGCTTGAGTGCGCTCTGCTGGCGATGATGTGCGTTCTGCTACTTACTCTCGTCGCCATGGTATTTCTGACCCGGCTACCGGCCAGGTATCGAAGCCTGCTCGATACCTGCGTGATGTCGCGCTCATGGCGCATCAGCGCCCAACCGCGTCAGCGGCCCAGTCTCACCCTCCTCTCCATCTGTCGCGTTTAGACCGAGATGCAGTTCCGAGCCAGCACGTGGCATCGGAACCTTGCCGTGCCCGCGGCCACCGGTTTCTACCGCTAAAAGACGAATGGATGAACGATGCTCAACCCACGAACTTTCTTGTATGCTGCCGTGACCTTGGCAGCAGCTCTCACTCTCAGCTCATGCTCTGGAGGTGGCCCCGTCGCCGAATCAGCGCCCCCTTCTGCCAGCCAAAGCACAGCGGCGTTTGACTCCGCCGACGTGACCTTTGCCCAGATGATGATCCCCCATCATGAACAGGCCGTTCAAATGAGCGACGACCTACTCGCCAAGGACGGCCTCGATCAAAGCGTGGTCGACCTCGCGACCGAGATCAAGGCTGCGCAGAAACCGGAGATCACCCAGTTGAAAGACTGGTTGACGGCGTGGGGCGAAGATGAGAACAGCATGTCTCACATGTCCAGCATGGGCGGCAGTCCTGCCGGGATGACGTCCGACGACGACATGATGGCGTTACAGCACGCCTCGGGAGCAGACGCCAGTTCCTTGTTCCTGAAACAGATGACTGCGCACCACGAGGGTGCCGTCGCGATGGCGCAGCTCGAAATTGATAATGGGGAGAATGCGGATGCCCAGGCGATGGCCGCCAATATCGTCAAGACGCAGTCGGCTGAAATCGCCGTCATGGCCGAGCTTCTCACCTCGCTCTAGAGCGGCACATTCGGGGCAAGTTCTTCTCTGGAAGGCCGGCCCCACGACACCACCCTTCGTTTTCTGAATCACCTGCAAGGACATATTCATGTATCGCCGTCAATTTTTTCACCTGATGCGTAGCCCCGGGACGGTGCTCCGTGGATAACACCGGTCACGTCGCCACGGCGCCACCCATCCTCGGTGTCATTCCACCGATGTCACGCCGCGATATCCGCGCGATGGAGAACATGGTGCGTGCGGGCCGATCCGGCTCATCGAAAACTGCGCCACCGGTCAAAGTCACCTCTCGGCCCATCCCGCTGCGCCAGCGTGCTGCAGCCGCCAGCGCCATGGCGATGATCGCGCTCTTTGCGATCGGCACGTCCCTCCCCGCACTCGCGGTGAACACAGAACCGCAGCAGGCCGCAGCTGCGAGCGCCGCGAAGACGGCCGATCTACAAAGCGTCACCGCCGCGGGTACAACATCCGTTCCCATTCACCGCGACGGGTACACCATCACGGAAGCACCTGAACCGGCCTCGTACACCAAAGTTGCCAGTAATGGAGAATACGCCAGCCTGAGTCCGGGCCAGCTCAGTGATCAAAGCTGGGCTCTACCTGTTCTGGGCCGAATATCGAGCCCGTTCGGTTCTCGCCCGAACAAACCAGTTGATGGTGTCGGCGATTTTCACAACGGCACCGACATTGCCGCTCCCTGCGGCCAGCCCGTCTTCGCGGCGACCGGAGGAAAAGTTGTCACCGCGGGCTATCAGGGCTCCTATGGTAACTGGGTTCTCATCGACCACGGCAAAGGCATCGAGACGGGTTATGCCCACAACAGTCAGCTCCTCGTTGATTCTGGTCAGATGGTTGTAGCCGGTGAAATTATTGCCGTAGTGGGATCAACGGGTGCGTCCAGCGGCTGCCACGTGCACTTTGAAACGCGCGTCGACGGTGACGGCATCGATGCAGAAACATTCATGAGCGCCCGAGGAGTCACTCTTGGTTGACATCAACCGATCAACACGCCGGATCAGTGCGTTGTCCGTACCGCTCGTTGGCCTCATGGTTCTGACGGGGTGTTCGGCCAACGATTTAGATTCGACAGCGGTAGCGCCCAGCACTGCCGCCATGGCGAACGCTTTCGAACACGTGCATGGCATCGGCGCCGATCCTCTCACGGGAGACACCTACGCGGCCACGCACCAGGGGGTGTGGCTCATCCCGACCGGAATGCTGCCGGACACCTATCTGGCCGGAGCGCCACGAGCAGACCTGACCCAACCGGTGCAGCTCGCCGGCTTGGCGCAGGACACGATGGGCTTCACCGTGGCCGCGCCCGGCCAGTTGATGGCATCGGGCCACCCCGATCCGACCGAACCCAGCGATCTGGCGCTTCCCAATTTGGGACTTATCTCCAGCACAGACGGCGCGTCTTCCTGGACGCCGCTGTCGCTGGCCGGCGAGACCGATTTTCACGATTTGGATGCTGTTCCCCTCGACGACGGTACCCTCCGTGTCTACGGTTACGACGCGGGAGCTGGGACCAT
The DNA here is from genome assembly GCF_002929825.1 of Cryobacterium sp. Y29. Taxonomy (GTDB): domain Bacteria; phylum Actinomycetota; class Actinomycetes; order Actinomycetales; family Microbacteriaceae; genus Cryobacterium. The sequence goes on along the minus strand of NZ_PJJN01000030.1, from coordinate 5,513 downwards.
TTCCGTCAGTGACGACTCCGGCCTCACGTGGTCAGCGGGAGCACAGCTCGCACTCCGCGACCTGAGCGCGGATCCAGCCCAGGCCGATCGGCTCTACGCAACGACCGCCGCGGGCGTTCTAGTGAGCACCGATGCGGGGCGCACGTTCACCGCGTTGGCTGGAGCACCGGGGCTGCTGCTTCTGGATTTTGCCGGCGGAGGATTGGTCGGTTTGGATCCCGACGGTGGAGTCTGGCGCCAGGAAGCCGAGACGTGGACGCAAACCGGAACGACCGGCCGCACCCCCGAAGCGTTCACCGTCGTCGGCGGATCCTCACCCTGGATCCTCGTCGCGGACGCCGCCGGCATCACCGCCAGCAGTGACTACGGAAACACCTGGACCACACTGGTATCGCTGTCCAGCTAGCAGTCACAGCGACGAACGACACCGGGATACTTCACTGCCACGTCGCGTGGCACGCCCAGGCGACGTGATTGGCTTGTTGTCCCACGTGCGCTACTGCACCGGCCCAGGCACCGGCCCTCTATCCGATCTGAATCTGTTCGGCTGACTTCCAGCAAGAAAAGATACCCCCAGAGGTATGATTTTTAAGACGAATCACGAAAGGAATCACATCATGATGTGGGGCAATGGAAGTATGGGGTGGTCCTGGGGGTTCGGATTGCTGGCTTTGGTTGGCGTCGCCATTCTCGTGTATCTCGTCATTCGCTTATCTACCAAAAGCGGGCCGACTGGCCCCCCGTCGCCGACTGTCCCCGCGTCGCCTGATCTCACCAGCGCGCGGAAGATCCTCGACGAGCGTTTCGCTCGCGGGGAGCTAACGCCAGAGCAGTACCGCGAGCACATACGGGTGCTCGCCGAAGGCCGATGATGGTTGACCTGAGCCGCCGAAACGCTCTCATCCTGGGCGGGGTAGGAATTGGCGGGGTGGCCATCGGAGGGACTGGCTTGCTCGTGAATCAACAATCAGTCAGGCCGCAGGCCTCAGAAGCTGCCTCCGGGGCCACTTTCGTTCAGCCCACCGAATTGCGCAGCTCTAACGGCGTGCTGTCGGTGGCCTTGGAGCCGTCGTCTCAGAACGTGCGCATTGCCGGAAAAGACGTGCGCGCGCTCAGTTACAACGGGGGCGTTCCGGGCCCCACCCTGCGCGTTCGAGCCGGCGATATGCTCAATGTCAACCTACGTAATGGTCTGACCGATCCGAGCAACCTGCACGTGCACGGCCTCCACGTCTCTCCACAGAACAACAGCGACAACATGTTCGTCACGATCGAAGCCGGCGACTCCTTCGACTACCAGTATGAACTGCCCGACAATCACGCGCCGGGCGTGTACTGGTATCACCCGCACCACCACGGCTTTGTCGCCGACCAAGTGTTCGGGGGTCTCTATGGCGCCATCATCGTGGAGGACCCTGAGGAGATTCCCGCCACCCGGGAGCGCGTCCTTGTCATCTCCGACATCACCTTCGATTCATCCGGCACCATTGCAGCTGCCACCGAGATGGATAAAATGTCGGGCCGGGAGGGCGAGCTTGTTCTGGTGAACGGGCAGCGTGATCCGCTGCTGAGTGCCAGCCCCGGCGAGCGGGAACGCTGGCGAGTCATCAACGCCTGCACCTCCCGCTATCTGCGGCTTCGACTCGACGGACAGCAACTCACCCTCCTCGGTATCGACTCCGGCCGGTTTGAATCCGCCCGCAACGTTGACGAAGTCGTCCTGGCTCCGGGCAATCGCGCAGACCTGCTCGTGACGGCACGCGCTGGCACATCCACCCTGCGCGCGCTCCGTTATGACCGTGGTAAGTCGGGCGGGATGATGGGCGGCGGCACGTTCAGTTCCGCTGATGTCGCACTGGCCACGTTCACAGTCGCCGGCGCCGACACCGCCGCTTTCCCCGCTGTGCCCGACCAACTCTCACCAACGGACTTGCGTTCTTCTACCGTCACCGCCCGACGCGAATTGGTGTTCGCCATGGGAATGGGGGGCGGCATGAGCGGCGGCATGATGTCAGCCACGATCAACGACCGCACCTTTGATGCCACCCACGTCAACACGACCGTGCAATTTGGAAGCGTCGAAGAATGGACCCTCACCAACACCAGCACTTTCGATCACCCTGTACACCTGCACGTCTGGCCGATGCAGATTATTGAACAGGATGGCCGACCAGTCGAGTCGGTGATCTGGCAGGACGTCGTGAACATACCGGCACGCAGCACTGCACGCGTTCGGGTCAAGTTCAATGACTTCAGCGGGCGAAGCGTCTATCACTGCCATGTCCTCGACCATGAAGACGCCGGCATGATGGGGATCATCGAAGCCCGCTGAACGAGGGAGCCTGAGGATGCTCTGCTATTATTTGCGTATGGATGCAGATAAGCGGATATGTGGTCGTCTTCCTGAGGGTGACTTTGTCGAACTCGCCGTAGAAATCTTCTCGATGCTGGCGGATGCTACCCGGGTGCGTTTGATTGTCGCGCTGCGAGACGCGGGAGAGCTGTCGGTGAGCCATTTGGCCGAAATCGTCGACAAGACCCCTGCGTCGGTGTCGCAGCATCTGGCGAAGATGCGCCTGGCACGGATCGTGGCAACACGACAAGAGGGCACGCGCATTTTCTACCGCCTCGAGAACGAGCATGCCTCGCAGCTCGTGCGTGACGCGATCTTCCAAGCCGAGCACAGCCTGGGCGGCACGCCTCGCCACCACCACCACCACGCTGACCTTGCATCGACAAGCGCGGAGGCTGCCAGCGCATGACGAATACACTGTCAGACACGCCAATCCGCACCGGAGGTCGCGTCCTCGCGACACCCCTATCGATCTTCCGCACGGGAGGCCGCCTGCCTGAGGTTCGCTGGGCCGGTCTCGCGCTACTGTGTCAAGGGCCATGAGGAACGGGGTGTTTTCTCGCCAACGTAGCAACACTCGATCAAATGTGGGCTATTTCCTTGCGCCTATCGAAGTGCGTTTGGGATGGTTCCCAATTGCGTGATTCGCGGGGTCGAGCGTTGATCTTGGCGGCGACTTCAGCCAGTTGTTCCGGGCTGTGGAGGTTCAGGTTGGTGCCCTTGGGGAAGAACTGGCGAATCAGCCCGTTAGTGTTCTCGTTCGAGCCTCGCTGCCATGGCGAATGTGGGTCGCAGAAGTAGACCGGGATCGTCGTGTCTTCCTTGAACTGAAGGTACTCGGCCATTTCCGATCCTTGGTCCCACGTCAGCGATTTCCGGAGGTGCGCCGGCAGAGCGGCCAGCGCCGTACCGACGCGTTCGCGTACGGTGACAGCATCGTGCTTGCCGCCGAGGTGCACGAGCAGGAGAAACCCGGTGGTGCGTTCGACGAGTGTGGCGATAGCCGATCGGTTGAACGCCCCGCAGACCAAATCGCCTTCCCAATGACCAGGGACGACCCGGTTGTCAACCTCGGCGGGCCGCTGGTCCAGAAGCGGTCCGGAGAACCTCGAGCGCCTCGCAGTGCTACTGCGCCGAGGGAGCCGTCCGCGTCGGCCCGTGCGCAGGTGCCGGGTCATCTCCCGCGTCAGACCGTGTTTCTGCGGCGAATACAGGGCCTGGTAGATACTCTCGTGCACGACCTGCATCTCCGGCCGGCCCGGAAAATCTTTGCTCAGCTGGTAGCTGATCTGACGCGGGCTCCACTGCTCCGTCAGCAGCTTCTGGATCGCCTCACGAAGAGGCGTGCTCGTGGCGATCTTGCCCGGGCGAGGACGTTTCCGGGCAGCGTTAGCGAAGGTTTGGGCAGCCCGAGGAGCGTATCGTTTTGATCGCGGGGACCGATTGCGACGCACCTCGCGGCTGATCGTGGAAGGACTTCGACCTAACGCCACGGCGATTCCCCGCAGAGACGTCCCGAACTGGAGTGCATCGGCGATCTGAACACGCTCGTCCTCGGACAGATACCGCGGGGAAATGACGGGTGGTGCGATCTTGGAAATCGGGGCGTAAATCGTCTCACGTCCGTGGGCGTTTTTTATCGTGCGGCCGTGACGCCAGCGCATCCCCGTTCGCCGGTTGATCTTCAACATTCGGCATGCCTCGGCGTTGCTGATTCCTTGCCTCATCAGCCGAGCATATTCAACGCGCGTCTCGGCCATCGGCAGCGCGCCGGTGACCTTCTTGCGGCTTCGGGAACTGTCCGTCATCGCTACTCCTAACACTCAGGTGTTGCGACGTTGGCTAGAAAACACCCCGCTTCTCATGTCCGCCGACAGTGTTGCACACACCACTTGAATCTGTCCGGTGCTCGCCATGGGTTATGAGACACCCCGGCCGACACGGGGCAGGGTGGGGCAAGACCGCGCGCGGCTATGAACGGCAGAGGGCATGCGCGAGCAGCGGACAAAGTCGGCAACCACCACTATCAGGGAGCTCGCTTCGCGGACACCCTCGCCGCAGTCATTCGTACGTGCATACGAATAGTGCCAATCCATTTGGCACAGGGCTACGAATTAATGCTGTCGCATCTACCCGTCGGGATCGTCCCGACGGGCGAGATCACATAGGAGTGAAACGTGAAAAAGAACATCAAACTCGTGCTCGGCGCGAGTGCAGCTGCGCTCATCGCCCTGACGTTGAGCGCTGCGCCGGCGTCAGCGGAGGTCCCGAAATCGGTGCGCGGTAACGTGGTACTGACCGCCCACCTCACGGAGCTGAACGGCTCAGGAGCGTCGGGTAAGGCGATCGCCGTCGTTCGCGGCGAGACAATCCAGGCGATCGGAATCCGCGCGAGGGGTTTAACGCCCGACGCTCCCCACGCCCAGCACATCCACTACGGCGAACAGGCCATGAACGAGTGCCCCACGCTGAAGTTGGACAGCAACGGCGACGGACGACTGAACACCGTGGAGGGTGTTCCGGCCTACGGCCCCGTTGTGGTGTCCCTGAACACCAGCGGAGACACCACGCCGGCCAGTTTCCTCGACGTTACCCGGTTCCCCGTCGCGAAAAACGGCTCCTATAACTACCTTCGCACCAACATCAACTTCACGGACGTCGCGGGGACCGGATACCCGGGAGCCGAAGGACTTGGCACCGCCGCGCAGATCTCCGAGGCGATCCGCGACGGTGAAGGCGTCGTCGTGATCCACGGAATCGACTACGACGGCAACGGAACGTATAACCTCAGCGACCCCGAGGGTGCAAGCGAGCTTGACCCCACCCTCCCCGCCGAGGCCACCGACCCAGCCGCCTGCGGAGTTCTGCGCTAGCTGCAAGCGTCCGACCAAGGCCGAGGTCCAGGCGCCGCACGAGCACGCACAGTGCCGTACGGTCCTGGACCTCATCCTGTTGTGACAGGACGCCTCCATTCCGGGGCCAGCTCGGGCATGCGCTCTAAAACAAGTGATGCAGATTAGTTCAGTCAATCGACAACGCGGTGACGGCCTCACCACAAGCCGAGCAGTTCGATAATTGTGGCCATGTAGCTCGACTCAGCTAGGCCCAGCCCACAACGAAAAACGGGCGGGTCGAATGCCGAAGCACCCGACCCGCCCGA
>NZ_PJJN01000035.1 GCF_002929825.1 Cryobacterium sp. Y29 | reverse complement strand
GATGATTCCTGATTCTCGCCCTACGTCACACGGCGGACTTGCTATTAGCTACTGGCCTCACCCAACCCTGGCACGTAGGGGGTCGGCCGATCCTCTAATCTCAGGATGTGGCAACAATCGTCGAATACTCAGTGAATAAGGTTGATAAGAAGACTCTTGAGCTCAAGAAAGTCAAGCGTTGGCGGGTACGGTACCGGACGAAGGACGGAAGATCCGCTTCCAAGGGTTCGTTTGAGACCAAGACCGCAGCAGAGGCCTGGGAACGGAAACAGAGTCAAGCCAAGGCGGACGGCACCGCTACGCTCCCATCAGACCTGAAACTACCTCTCGGTCCGTTCATCGAGGCCCACGTGGCACGCACAATCCGCCTCAGTCCGTCAACAATCGCAAACCGGCGGGCCATCGCCAAGACGTGGGTGTTCCACGACTGGTCTGAGAAGAAACTCGGCACCATCACTCGGGCGGACGTCAATACGTGGATAGAGAGGATCACGGTGGAAAACGCCAAACCCTCCACCGTTCAGAAAGCCCATGGGATCCTCCTCGCATCGTTGCAGAGGGCTGTAGACAGCGGGGCCATCGCAGTCAACCCTGCAGCGGGCGCCACTCTGCCGCGGATCGAAGGGAGGGAACATCGTTACCTGACACATGAGCAGGTTCTTGAACTGGCAAATGCTATCGACCCACGGTCGAAGACGCTTATCGGGGTCTTGGCATACTGCGGCCTGCGATTCGGGGAGTTGAGTGCTCTCCGGGTTGAACGCGTGGACCTCGGGACGCGACGACTTCGCATTACTCGTTCTGTCACTTCGGTAAATGGACGTATGGAGGAGGGTCCACCGAAGTTCGGCAAGGTTCGAACCGTCCACTATCCGGAAATGTTCGATGCCATGATTCGCGAGCAGATTGAAGGGAAGGCGCAGTCAGAGCTCGTGTTTAGCGCGCCGCGGGGCGGCTTGGTCCGGCTTGACGACTGGCGTCCGAGAACGTTCGCGGACGCCAAGGCGAAGATAAACGCCGCACGCCTTGAGGCAGCGGAACTAGTGGGCTTCAGCTTCGAGCCGTTTCCTGATATCACGCCGCACGACCTGCGACACACGGCCGTTTCTCTCAGCGTTTCGGCCGGCGCCAACATCAAGGCGCTCCAAGTGATGCTCGGTCACTCCTCAGCATCGATGACCTTGGACGTTTATGCGGACCTGTTCAGCGAGGATGAGGAAAATGTTGCCAAAGCGTTGAACGCCCAGGCGACAAAACGCGTGGGGACGGGCGCTTGGGAAACTGCATCATCTCTCGAGTTGAGTAGATAGCTCCCAGAGCAACGCCTCAGAGCGCCGTGAGAGCGATCTGTGAAGTAATTGGGTACGCGCTCCATCCTCCGTTTCTTGTGGGTGCTGAGGGCTTCGAACGGCGTTCTGCAGCCTGAGTTGCAGCCTCGGGTCCGCAGATAGTCGACACACGCGTGAATGTCGAAGGTTCACCGCATTGAGCGAGGTGAAGAACTGCGTGTCTTTTGTGTCTTTTCAACCGAACCGCGTGGGCTCAGAGAACGACGCGTTCACCAGTATTCATGACGTTTTGTGTTTTTTCGGGGTTTTTCTGATCAGAATAGAGTCTTCGAAATCCGCATTTATTCATAAAAAAACCCCCGCTGACCGGGGGTTTCTCTTTGTGGGCGATGCGGGACTTGAACCCACGACCTCTTCCGTGTGAAGGAAGCGCGCTACCAGCTGCGCCAATCGCCCAATTACTTTTCGCACAACAGCCAAGGCTTATCTTGCGACTTTTGATACTAGCCCAGACTGGCGCGCCGTCGCACATCGAGACCGCTTTGGGAGTGGCGCGGGTGCCGTGCGCGGCCAGCAGTCAGGTCACGGCAGGCCGTCGCGCCGACCGACGCAACACGCCGTAAACGGCTCGGTTTGGTTTCCGTCTTGCTATTCGGCTAGAGTCTTCAAGTACGCAGAAATGCGGACAGTTGCGGATGTGGCGCAGTGGTAGCGCATCACCTTGCCAAGGTGAGGGTCGCGAGTTCGAATCTCGTCATCCGCTCGAATGAACTGGAATCGGTCGAAAGGCCGGTTCCTATTCGTTTGGTATGAACCCATATGGTGTAAACCCACATGGTGGATTGGCCGAGAGGCGAGGCAGCGGCCTGCAAAGCCGTTAACACGGGTTCGAATCCCGTATCCACCTCCATTCTTTGTGCACGTCCTGAAGAATAGATAGTTCCCAGAATCTTGGGCGATTGGCGCAGCGGTAGCGCGCTTCCCTGACACGGAAGAGGTCACTGGTTCGATCCCAGTATCGCCCACAGAGCTTTTCCAGCTGAATGAGAACCCCGGTCATCCGGGGTTTTTTTCTGCCCGAAGCCTCGGCGCACGTCGCCGACCGGCCGGGAGCAGCGGGGTTCTCGGCACCAATTTCGTGATTGAACGCTCGACGGAATCGGAATCGGAATCGGAATCGGAATCGGTGTGAGGTCGGAGCCCGGACATGACCGGGCTGCGCCCTCACACCCCCTGCTACCGAACTACCCGCACGATTTTCGGCACGGTCAACGCCTGAGCGAAGTTCGACGTGCCCAGGTAGCGGGCGACCAGCACGTGAGCGCCGACCTTGAGCGACGCGTACCGAAACGTGGCTGAACCGTTCTTGAGCGCCACCGGGGTGCCGACCTTCGTTGTCACGTCGTAGAACTGCACGAAACCGGTCACCACGGCGGTGCCGGAGCGCGGAGCGAATTTCGCCACAGCCGTGACGGCGGTACCGACATTGACCTCACCTCTCGGCGAGAGGGTCAGCGTTCCAGCTACTTTGCTGGCCCCGGCGGTCTTTGCCAGAACCGTGACCGTCACCGCCGGCGACGTCGACGACTCGTAGAACACGGCGAAACTTTGGGCGGTGATGCGGTGCACCCCCACGGACAGACTCGTCGTGGTCAGGGTGGAGTGCCATTCGCCGAACACCTGGTTGCCAACGAGTGGCTGGCCGTTGTCGTAGAAAGTGATCTCTTCGCCTGATCGGTCACCGTTTAGGGCGCGCCCCTGACTGTCCGTGACGTTCGCCGTGAAAGTGATGCGCTGCCCGGCCGTTACGGTGCCGGAGGGCGCCGCGGTCAGCGTCGTTTTCGTATCAGGACCGGTCGGCACGAAGTAGTTGAAGGTTTTCGAGGCCGGGGCAAAGTTCTTATCCCCGAGGTAGTCCACTCGAAACTGGCGCGTTCCGGCCACGCTGGGATGAGCGTCGGAGTAGAACACACCGGCCGTGTCGCTCGGCAGGAGCGTCGGCGTTTCGGTGGGGTTGCCCGGCTCGAGGGAGACGACCCGAACAGTCCCCGTCGGGACGCGTGTGGCGGGGGCGGTGGGCGTGATCTCGCCATAAACGGACGCGGCCTGCCCGGCGAAATAGATATCGAAAGTGCCGGCCACGATATTGACCGTGGCCCGCCCCGTGGAAAGGGCCGTGGCATCCGTTACCGCTGATGCTGCCGGCGCGGCGATGAGGGCGCCGAGCATCACGGCGGCCGGTAATATCAGCGCAGGAAAACGCCACGAGCGCCTCGCGCCCGCATGGCTGGAATGGGATGGGTGCGGTGCAAGTATCATCTTTCGCTTCTTTGCGGTCGGTAGTGATCGGCCCCCCAAATTACGGACAAGATACTCCGATATCGGCGGGGCTAGAAGTGCGGGCGTGCGTTTTCGCGGCCGCGCGCTCTGGCAACCGACGAGCGCACCCGCGCACGCCGCTAAAGTTGACGGGTAGGCAAACAACAGGGAGTTATACACGTGGCTGACGGCTTTGCGCTTTTCACCGATCGATCCATTGTCGCCATGCGCGTCAACGGCGAGTTGAAAGACCTGGCCGCCACGGTGTTGCCAACGGATGCCGTCGAGCCGGTCAGCATAAATTCTCCCGACGGCCTCAGCATTCTGCGCCACTCAGCCGCTCACGTGCTCGCCCAGGCAGTGCAAACGGTCAACCCGACCGCCAAGCTTGGCATCGGCCCGCCCATCACCGACGGGTTCTACTACGACTTCGACGTCGAGGTTCCGTTCACCCCGGACGACGTGAAATCACTGGAAAAAGCGATGGATCGCATTATTCGTCAGGGTCAGCGCTTCGTGCGCCGAGTCGTGACCGATGACGAAGCCCGAGCCGAACTGGCTGCCGAACCGTACAAACTCGAACTCATCGGGCTGAAGGGCGGCTCCACCACCGAAGACAACGAGTCCGTCGAGGTCGGCGGCGCCGAACTCACCATCTACGACAACGTTGACCCTAAGACGGGGGAGACGGTCTGGAAAGACCTCTGCCGCGGCCCGCACCTGCCCAACACCCGCATGATCGGCAACGGCTACTCGCTCACCCGGCTGGCCGCCGCCTACTGGCGTGGCTCCGAGAAGAACCCGCAGCTGCAGCGCATCTACGGCACCGCCTGGCCCACCAAGGACGAACTGCGCGCCTACCAAACCCGCCAGGAAGAGGCCGCCAAGCGCGATCATCGCAAGCTCGGCGCCGAACTCGACCTGTTCAGCTTTCCTGAGGAGATCGGCTCGGGTCTGGCCGTGTTCCACCCCAAGGGCGGCATCATCCGTCAGGAGATGGAAAGCTACTCCCGCAAGCGCCACGTTGAAGCCGGCTACGACTTCGTCTACTCGCCGCACATCACCAAGTCGACCCTGTTCGAGACCTCGGGCCACCTCGACTGGTACCGCGACGGCATGTTCCCGCCGATGCACCTCGACGAGGAACGTGACGAGACCGGCCATGTCACCCGCCAGGGCGTCGACTACTACCTGAAGCCGATGAACTGCCCGTTCCACAACCTCATCTTCAAGTCCAGCGGCCGCAGCTACCGCGAGCTGCCGATGCGCCTGTTCGAATTCGGGTCGGTCTACCGCTACGAGAAGTCCGGCGTGCTCAACGGGCTCACCCGGGTGCGCGGCATGACCCAGGACGACGCCCATATCTACACGACCAAAGAAGGCATGAAAGAGGAGCTCACCAGCACGCTTAACTTCGTGCTGCAGCTGCTCGCCGACTATGGCCTCGAGGACTACTATCTCGAACTGTCCACCAAAGACCCGAAAAAGTTCGTCGGCAGCGACGACGCCTGGAATGAAGCGACCGAGACACTGCGGGAAGTCGCGGAGGCATCCGGTCTCGATCTGGTCGCCGACCCGGGCGGGGCGGCGTTCTACGGCCCCAAGATCTCGGTGCAGGCCCGCGATGCCATCGGCCGCACCTGGCAGATGTCGACCATTCAGCTCGACTTCAACCTGCCCGAACGGTTCGACCTCGAATACACGGCGAACGATGGCAGCCGCCAGCGCCCGGTCATGATCCACCGCGCCCTGTTCGGCTCGATCGAGCGCTTCTTCGCCGTGCTCACCGAGCACTATGCCGGGGCGTTCCCGGTCTGGCTGGCGCCGGTGCAGGTCGTCGGCATCCCCGTCTCCGAGCAGTACGGCCCATACCTCGACGACGTGATCGCCACACTGAAGAAGGCTGGAGTGCGCGCAGAAGTCGACCATTCCGACGACCGCATGCAGAAGAAGATTCGCACCCACACCAAAGCCAAGGTGCCGTACCAGCTCATTGTGGGCGAGGACGACCAGGCCAACGGAGCGCTGAGTTTTCGTTTTCGTGACGGTACGCAGCGAAATGGCGTACCGATCGCCGAGGCCGTGCGCCTCATCGTGGAATCGATCGAGAACCGCGCGCAGGTCACCACGAGCCCAGTTACCCCGATCGCGGCCGAAGTACAGGCGTAGCATGACGGAAATTCCGGACGATCGGCTGCGCGGCTCGGACACTGGCGACGCGGGTGCGAGCGAAACCGCTGCCGAGTTCGCGGCGGTTCCGGATGCCTTCCAACGGCTCTGGACACCGCATCGGATGGTCTATATCCAGGATGGGCAACAACCGCACCCGGATGACTGCCCGTTCTGCATCGCTCCGGGTCTGGACGATGAGAAGGCGCTGATCGTGGCGCGCGGCACCCACGCTTATGTGCTGCTCAACCTATTTCCGTACAACAGCGGTCACCTGCTGGTCTGCCCGTATCGGCACGTTGCCACCTACGACCAGGCCACACCAGAGGAGGTCGCCGAGATCGGCGAACTGACGCAGATCGCCATGCGGGTTCTGAAGCAGGTGTCCAATTGTGACGGATTCAATATCGGCATGAATCAGGGACGCATCGCCGGGGCGGGCATCGCCGAGCATCTGCACCAGCACATCGTGCCCCGCTGGGCCCTCGACTCGAATTTCTTTCCGATCATCGCCGGCACCAAGGCCATTCCGCGCCTGCTCGGCGATGTGCGGCGCGAAATCGCTGACGGCTGGCCAAGCGTCGCAAAGCCCGCTGCGGCGACCCGCTAACTCGATTCACACCGGACGCGTGTCGGCGCGTCCGTTCTTCCCCTGTCAGTGCACCAGCCACCGACGAGACCACTACCGTGCAAGGAATACAATCGTGTTATGACTAAATCAACCTCCGCCGAGCAGTTCGGCTCGAGCCGCGTCAAGCGTGGACTCGCCGAGATGCTCAAGGGCGGCGTCATTATGGACGTCGTCACCGCTGCCCAGGCTCGTATTGCTGAAGACGCCGGCGCTGTCGCCGTCATGGCTCTTGAACGCGTGCCCGCCGACATTCGCTCACAGGGTGGCGTAGCCCGGATGAGCGACCCCGACCTCATCGACAGCATCATCGCGGAGGTCAACATTCCGGTCATGGCCAAGGCTCGTATCGGCCACTTCGTCGAGGCGCAGATTCTTGAAGTGCTCGGCGTTGACTACATCGATGAGTCCGAGGTGCTCAGCCCGGCCGATTACATGAACCACATCGACAAATGGAATTTCACCATTCCCTTCGTCTGCGGTGCTACCAACCTCGGGGAGGCGCTTCGCCGCATCAATGAAGGCGCGGCCATGATTCGTTCCAAGGGAGAGGCCGGCACCGGCGACGTCTCCGAAGCCACCAAGCACATCCGCACCATCAACGGCGAGATCAAGCGTCTCACCTCACTCAGTCGCGACGAACTGTACGTCGCCGCCAAGGAGCTGCAGGCACCCTACGAGCTCGTCGCCGAGATCGCCTCGACCGGTAAGCTGCCCGTCGTGTTGTTCACCGCCGGAGGCGTGGCCACCCCGGCCGACGCTGCCATGATGATGCAACTCGGCGCTGACGGCGTTTTCGTCGGCTCCGGCATCTTCAAGTCGGGTAACCCTGAGCAACGCGCAGCGGCCATCGTCAAGGCCGTCACGTTCTACGACGACGCCAAGGTCATCGCAGATGTCTCGCGTGGCCTCGGCGAAGCCATGGTCGGCATCAACGTGTCGGACATTCCCGCGCCGCACCTCCTCTCGACCCGCGGCTGGTAACTGAGCGGTTCGTGACGATCCTCTCCGTGCGCACCCGACTGGCAGAAACCGCTGTACCGGCAGGTCTGCGGGTCGGGGTGCTCGCCCTGCAGGGCGATTTTCGCGAGCACGCGCACGTGTTGCACGAACTCGGCGCACACGTCGACCCGATACGCCGCCCAGAAGAACTCGACCGAATCGACGGTCTGGTCATCCCGGGCGGTGAGTCGAGTGTCATGGACAAACTCGCCCGCACGTTCGGTCTCGCTGAGCCACTGAAGGCCGCCATTCGGGGTGGATTGCCGGTCTACGGCACGTGCGCCGGCCTCATCATGCTTGCCGACACGATTATCGACGGTATGAACGGTCAACAGAGTCTCGGAGGACTCGACATCGTGGTGCGCCGCAACGCCTTCGGGTCGCAGACGGCCTCCTTTGAGACCGACCTCGACATTCCGGTGCTCGGTCAGCAGCCGGTGCATGCCGTGTTCATTCGAGCGCCGGTCGTGGAGACCATCGGTGTGCGGGCGACTGCGCTGGCCACCCTCAATGACGGGCGCTGCGTCGCTGTCGAGCAAGGAAACCTGCTCGGAACCTCCTTTCACCCGGAAATCACCGGCGAATACCGTTTTCACCAGTATTTCCTGCAGAAAGTGTTTTCCGCGGCACAGTAAGAAGTCGGCTTAATTGTGCCGGGTGCGTGAGTGTGGCTAGGGTTCAGACATGACTCAGACAACCGGTGGTCAATGATGACCCGATATGTAGCACTGCTCCGCGGCATCAACGTCAACGGCATCACCATAGCCATGACGGATCTTGCTGAAACATTTCACGAACTCGGTTACACCGACGTCAAAACCGTGTTGGCAAGCGGCAATGTGATCTTCAGTATCGACAGTCCGCTCGTCGATAAGACGGATGCGGCCGCGCTCAAGGCCCGCATCGAGAAGGCCCTGGCCGCTCGGTTTGACTACGAGGCGTGGATCGTACTCGTCGACGCCGAATCCCTCGACCGGATCGTTCGCGCTTACCCCTTCGACGCGGACCGCGACGGCTGGCATCCGTATGTGATGTTCTCCTCCGACCCGGGACATCTCAGCGAGCTCGCCGGACACCGCAAAGAACTCGCGGCCGCCGAGGAACGCATCGAACTCGGCCATGGTGTGCTCTACTGGGAGGTTCGCAAGACGGTCGGCATCAAGAGTGCTTTCAGTAAGAAGAGTGCCAAGCTCAAATACCGCAACACGACGACCACCCGCAACCTGCACACTCTGCACAAGCTGCTGGAACTCACACCGGGATAGACTGGTTTAGCACCTACGTGTGCACCAACCACGCACTGCCGCCGCCCGCAGCGTAACGGCCACATGGCCACGGGCCGCCGGCGCCTGCTGCACCACGTCCAAACGATCGAGCACAACAACGGGAGATGTATGTCCGGGCATTCCAAATGGGCCACCACTAAGCACCAGAAGGCGGTCACCGACTCCAGGCGGGCCAAGGCGTTCGCCAAGCTCATCAAGAACATCGAGGTTGCGGCTCGATTGGGCGGCGCTGACCTCTCGGGCAACCCAACGCTGGTCGACGCCATTCAGAAGGCCAAGAAGACCTCGGTACCCAACGACAACATCGACCGCGCGGTCAAGCGCGGTGCCGGCCTATCGGGCGAGCAGGTCGACTACACGACCATCATGTACGAGGGCTACGCCACGCACGGTGTCGCGATCATGATCGAGTGCCTCACCGACAATAAAAACCGCGCCGCGGCCGAGGTGCGCACCGCGATGGCTCGCAACGGCGGGGCCATGGCCGATCCGGGCAGCGTGGCCTACAACTTTCACCGCAAGGGCGTCGTTGTGGTCAAGCACCTGCCGACGCTCACCGAAGACGACATCATGCTTGCCGTTCTCGATGCCGGTGCCGAAGAGGTCATTGACGAGGGTGAGACCTTCGAGATTCATTCCAATGTGAGCGACCTGGTCGCCACCCGCACCGCGCTGCAGACCGCTGGAATCGACTATGAGTCAGCGGATATTGCGTTCATTCCCTCGCTCAAGATCGAGGTTGACGCCGAAACCGCTCGTAAGGTGTTCCACCTGATCGACGCAATGGAAGATCTCGACGACGTGCAGAACGTGTATTCCAATTACGACCTGTCGGCCGAGGTGCAGGCGGCACTCGCGAGCGAGTCCGAGTAATTCGATGGCGGTACGGGTTCTCGGCATCGACCCGGGCCTCACCCGTTGCGGTGTGGGCGTGGTCGACGTCGAGGGTAACCGCTCGGCTCGCCTGGTGGATGTGACGGTTCTGCGCAGTGCACCCGACCTGCCCCTGGAGCAGCGGCTGCTGCTCCTGGCCCAGGGTTTGGAAGACATGCTCGACCGCCATCGGCCTCAATTCATTGCCATTGAACGCGTCTTCGCCCAGCACAACGTGCGTACCGTCATGGGTACCGCGCAGATCAGCGGTGTCGCCCTGCTGCTCGCCGCGAAGCGCGGTCTGCCGGTAACCCTGCACACCCCGAGCGAAGTGAAGGCGGCGATCACCGGCTACGGTGCTGCCGACAAGAAACAAGTCGGCACTATGGTCGCGCGGATCCTGGGGCTCACCGAAATTCCCAAACCGGCCGACGCAGCGGATGCCCTCGCCCTCGCGATCTGCCACGCCTGGCGTACCGGGGCATCCGGTGGCACTCTGCCGACCGTCACCTCCGTGAAAGCGGCCACCGTCATGCCCGGAGCACCCACCCCCGCCCAGAAAGCGTGGCGCGACGCCGAACGCAAATCGGTGACAGCAGTGTCGGCGGTGCCCCGTAGTCTTAAGCGGTGATCTCCTCCGTACGTGGCCCTGTCCGCTCAGCTGTCGGCTCAACTGTCGTGATCGAGGTCGGCGGTGTCGGTCTCGCCGTGCAGGTGACGCCAGCCACCGCACTCGGCCTGCGCATCGACGAGGAAGCCCGGCTGGTGACCATCCTCATCGTGCGCGAGGATTCGCTCACGCTCTATGGCTTTCCCACTGCTGATGAGCTCGCCGTCTTCGAATTGCTCGTCGGTGTGACCGGTGTGGGCCCCAAGTCCGCTCTCGGCGTGCTCGCGGTGCTCACCCCCAACCAGATCGCGCAGGCTGTCGCCGGTGATGACGACGGCGTGTTCCGCAAGGTCAGCGGCATCGGACCGAAAACGGCAAAGCTCATCGTGCTCTCCCTGGCCGGCAAACTCGCTGTGACGGCGGCAACTTCTCCACCCCGGGCACGAGGGGCCTCGTCGGTCGCTGCCAGCGTGCTGGCTGCACTGATCGGCCTCGGCTGGTCGGAGCGAGTCGCAGCGGAGGCGGTCGATGAGACCCTGTCCGAGCTGGCGGATGTCGCCGGCACAGACTCCGCGCCGCCGGCGGTTGCCGCTGTGCTCCGGTTGGCCCTCGGCCGGCTTGGACCGGCAGCGCACCACGTTACCGGTGCGGCGGCCGCGGCGAGCACCGGAACGGCTCGCTCGTGACAACCGATCCATCCATCGAGAACCCCGCCGTCAAGGTGGTCGACCCCTCGCTGGAAAGCGAGTCAGAGCTAGCGTTCGAGGGCGCCCTGCGCCCGGAGAGTCTGGCCGAATTCGTCGGACAGAAGAAGGTTCGTGGACAGTTGCAGCTGCTGCTGACCGCCGCCACAATGCAGAATCGCACCCCCGACCACATCCTTCTGGCCGGCCCTCCCGGCCTCGGCAAGACCACCCTGGCTATGATCGTCGCCTACGAGGGCAACCGACCGCTGCGCATGTCGAGCGGTCCGGCCATTCAACACGCTGGCGATCTCGCGGCCGTGCTGTCGTCCCTGGTGCCCGGCGAGGTGCTCTTCATTGACGAGATCCACCGCATGGCTCGCTCCGCCGAAGAGATGCTCTACCTTGCCATGGAGGACTTCCGCATCGACATCATGGTCGGCAAGGGCGCCGGCGCTACCTCCGTCCCGCTCGAACTGGCCCCGTTCACCCTGGTCGGCGCTACTACCCGCTCCGGGCTGCTGCCAAACCCCTTGCGTGACCGATTCGGTTTCACCGCCCATCTCGAGTTCTACGCTCAGAGCGAGCTCGAACAAGTTCTGGCTCGTGCAGCACACCTAATCGACCTGCCGATCAAAAAAGATGCCCTCGCCGAGATCGCTGGGCGATGCCGCGGCACGCCGCGCATCGCGAATCGCCTGCTGCGTCGGGTACGGGACTATGCGCTCGTGCACGGGGGAGCGGCCGATATTGCCGCGGTGCACGCGGCTCTCGAACTTTATGACGTCGATGCGATCGGCCTCGACCGCCTCGACCGTGAGGTGATGAAGATCATCCTGACGCGGTTCGGGGGAGGGCCTGTAGGGCTCAACACCCTGGCCGTGTCCGTCGGTGAAGAGTCCGAAACGGTGGAGGCGGTCGTAGAGCCGTTTCTGGTGCGGATAGGATTTCTCACGCGCACCCCGCGAGGTCGAGTTGCCACCAGCGCAGCGTGGCAACATTTCGGTCTGACCTCTCCTCAGGGCAGTGCGACCCTTCTTGATCTATAATTCAATTTGGCCCGTCTGCCTATAGCTCTAATTCAGTAGGCGCGTCCCCGCAAATCGGGCCCCCATCACAAGCTTCGGCCACTCGTGCCGCAATCGAAAGGTAATACAATTTTATGGATTCATTGACTCTCGTCATGTTGGCCGTTCTGGCCGTTCTCGTCTTCTTCATGTTCCGCAATGGCCGCAAGCGCAAGAAAGACCAGGAAGCGCTGCAGGC
Source organism: Cryobacterium sp. Y29 (assembly GCF_002929825.1). GTDB lineage: Bacteria > Actinomycetota > Actinomycetes > Actinomycetales > Microbacteriaceae > Cryobacterium. Next base: position 332,082 of record NZ_PJJN01000035.1, on the reverse strand, counting down.
CACCATGGTTGCCGGCGCAGACGTCATGACCAACTTCGGCATGTACGGCACGATCATCGCTATCGATGAAGAGGCCAACAAAGTCGAGCTGCAGATCGCGCCCGGCGTCGTCGTCGAAATTCACCGTCAGACCATCGCCCGTGTGGTGGAGCCGGTCGTCGTCGACGTTTCCGAGGACTCTAATGTTGATAGCATCGACTCGCTCACCGAGCCGGAATTCGGCCAGCGCGTTGCCGATGCCGACACCGACACAACCGAGCAGCCCAAAAAGGGTGACGCGTAGTTTCTCACTTTTAGGCAATACTTCGCTGGCACCATAGTTAACACAACGCACGTACTGCATCACGCGGCGCGCCCACGCATTCTGGCGTGGGCGCCAACAGAAAGCTGAGTTCATAGGTGGCTAAGTCGTCTCCGGTTAAGAAGGCCTGGCGTTCCCTGACCTGGCTTGGCGTGCTTATCGTCGGCCTGATCGCCCTCAACGCTTTCGGCGTATTCACCCAGAGCGGATCGTGGACGCCGAAACTGGCACTCGACCTCGAGGGTGGAACACAGATCATCCTCGCCCCACAGGTTGAGAGTGGCGCGACCGTGACTTCGGAGCAGCTCACCGAGGCGGTGGGCATCATCCGCCAGCGTGTCAACTCCTCGGGAGTATCCGAGGCGGAGGTCAACACTCAGGGCGGACGAAACATTGTCGTGTCGATCCCCGGTACCCCCGATGACGCCACCCTGGACCGCATCAAGTCGTCGGCCAAGCTCGAGTTTCGTGCGGTGCTCGTCGCCGGTCAGCCGTCCGGCCAGACCGTCGGCGCTGACGGTACCGCAACGCCTGCACCGCAGGCTCCTGTCGATCCGAGCCTGTCGACCACGCCCGCCGTCGAACCGACCGACGCGAGCGATCTGAACTACGTCACCCCCGCACTCCAGGCCGAGTACGACGCCTTCGACTGCGGCAAAATCAACACGACCAATGTTGCGCCGGCCAATCAGCCCCTGATCACCTGCGAAACCGACGGCACGGTCAAGTACATCCTCGGCCCGGTCGAGGTCGACGGGTCAACGATCGCCGACGCGACCAACGGCCAGCGCACCACGCAGAGCGGCGCGACCACGGGCGAGTGGGCTGTCAATATCGTCTTCAACAGCACGGGAACGTCGAAATTCGCTGATGTCACAACACGACTGTTCAACCTCACCGGTGTGCAGAACCAATTTGCGATCGTGCTCGACGGCCGTGTTATTTCGGCGCCGGCCACCCAGGGCGCCATCCTCGATGGCAGGCCGCAGATCACCGGTTCCTTCGATCAGGACAGTTCCAAGGCTCTGGCTGACCAGCTGAAGTTCGGTGCTCTCCCCATCAGCTTCACCGTGCAAAGCCAGGACACCATCTCGGCGACGCTCGGTTCGACGCAACTCCTCAATGGGCTCATCGCCGGCCTGATCGGTTTGATCCTCGTTGTCATGTACTCGCTCGCGCAGTACCGCCTTCTCGGTCTGATCACGGTTGCGTCCCTCGGCGTGGCAGCGGTGATCACCTACCTTTTGATCACCATCCTGTCCTGGCGCGAGGGCTATCGCCTGTCCCTGGCCGGTGTCGCCGGTTTGATCGTGGCCATCGGTATCACCGCCGACTCATTCATCGTCTACTTCGAACGCGTGCGAGACGAGCTGCGTGACGGCCGCGGGCTGGAGTCCTCGGTCGAGGCCGGCTGGAAGCGAGCCTTCCGCACCATCGTCGCCTCCGACGTTGTCAACTTCCTTGCCGCAGCCGTACTGTTCGTGCTCGCCGTCGGCAACGTGCGTGGTTTCGCACTGACCCTCGGCCTCACCACGGTCGTCGACCTCCTCGTGGTCGGCTTGTTCACCCACCCGATGCTTCAGCTGGTCGCTCAGACGAAGTTCTTCAACGAGGGCCACAAACTGAGCGGGCTCGATCCGCGAGCGCTCGGTGCCGTGTACCGGGGACGCGCTCGATTTGAGCCCTCGGCAGCCGTATCGGGGACCAAAGCTTCCTCCTCCAGCAAAGAGGCGGCCAAACGGCAGACCATCGCCGAACGTAAGGCATCGGAACTCGTCGGAACCAGCACTGATCGATCGACAGACAGGAAGGATTCCTGATGGCCAGTTTCTCGCAGTTCGGAAATGACCTCTACACGGGCGCGCGCTCGCTCAATATCGTCGGGCGCCGCAAACTGTGGTACCTCATCGCCGGTGGCATGATTCTCATCGCCATCGTCGGTCCGTTCCTGCTGCGCGGAGGCTTCGTCTTCGGTATCGAATTTACCGGGGGCAGCGAGTTCGTTGTTTCGCAGACGACGAGCCAGTCCGAGACCACGGCAACGGATGCCGTCGCAAACGTCGTTCCCGAAGCTGTGGCGAAGATTTCCACCATCGGTTCTGATGGTGTCCGGGTGCAGACTGATCAGCTGTCGGAAGGGCAGACTTCGGAAGTGCGTGACGCTCTCGCCACGGCGTATGACGTGCCCGTCACTGAAGTCGCGACCTCCTTCATCGGTGCGACCTGGGGTCAGGACATCACCGGACAGGCCCTGCGGGCGCTTGTGGTGTTCCTGGTACTCGCCGCCATCATCATGGCCGTGTACTTCCGAACGTGGAAGATGTCGGTGGCGGCCATGGTAGCGCTGCTGCACGACCTCGTCATCACGGCCGGTTTCTACGGAATCACGGGTTTCGAAATCACGCCGGCGGCAGTCATCGGATTCCTCACGATTCTTGGCTACTCGCTTTACGACACCGTTGTGGTCTTCGATAAGATTCGCGAGAACACCAATCTTGACGGTTCAGGCTCGAGCCGAACCTTCTCCGAGTCGGTCAATCTCGCCGTCAACCAGACGCTCGTTCGCTCGATCAACACCTCGGTCGTGGCTGCCCTGCCCGTGGCATCCATTTTGTTCATCGGTGCGTTCGTTCTGGGTGCCGGCACCCTGCGCGATATCTCGCTCGCGCTGCTCATTGGAGTTCTGGTTGGTACCTACTCGACCATCTTCATTGCCACACCGCTGTACGCCCAGCTGCGAAACGGTGAGGATGCCATTCGCAAGCACGACAAAAAAGCCCTCGCCGCTCGTGCCAAGGCATCAGCTCCAACCGCGGGGATGGTCACGGTGTAGTCGCACGAACGTGCACGACGAGAAGCGGCCGGCCCTTTCGGGTCGGCCGTTTCCGCATGTGATCGATACGTGATCGCTGGGGGCGTACGGGTGAGCCTCAGAGAACCGGCATAATTGACAGTACGCACACCCGCCCCTGCAGAGCGTGAAGTACGAGGTGAGATTATGACCGACACGACAACCCCATCCCCGGCCTCGCTGCGCCGACTAGTGCCGCGCATTTTCTCGCGCGCGCAGCCTGCCGGTGCCGTCGATCGCTTGATCAAGACAGTCCGGTCGAACCACCCCAAGGTCGATCTATCGATCATCGAACGCGCGTATACCGCTGCCGAGCGAGCACACGACGGGCAGTTTCGGCACAGCGGGGAGCCGTATATCACGCACCCGGTTGCGGTAGCTCAGATTCTGGCCGACCTGGGGATCGGTACCAAGACCATCGCCGCAGCGCTGCTGCACGACACCGTGGAAGACACAAAATACACCCTCGACGCACTCCGGGCCGACTTCGGTGATGAAATCGCGATGCTGGTGGATGGGGTCACCAAGCTCGACAAGGTGAAGTACGGCGATTCGACCCAGGCTGAGACCGTGCGCAAGATGATCGTCGCAATGTCCAAAGACATTCGGGTGCTCATCATCAAACTCGCCGACCGGCTGCACAATGCGCGCACCTGGGGCTTCGTGCCCAACGCATCCGCCGTGCGAAAAGCGACAGAGACGTTGGAGATCTACGCGCCCCTAGCGCATCGGCTGGGTATCCAAACCATCAAATGGGAACTCGAAGACCTGTCTTTTGCGGTGCTGTACCCCAAGTTGTACGCCGAGATCGAAAGTCTGGTCAAGCAGCGCACGCCGCAGCGCGAAGAGTTCGTTCAGCAGGTCATCGATACCATCAACGATGACCTCAAATCGGCACGCATTCGCGGCAAAGTTGCCGGTCGACCCAAACAGTACTACTCGATCTACCAGAAGATGGTCGTGCGCGGCCGGGAATTCGATGAGATCTACGACCTTGTCGGTATTCGCGTTCTCGTGAACTCTGTGCGGGACTGCTACGCCGTGCTGGGTTCCGTCCACGCCCGGTGGACACCGCTGCCCGGCCGGTTCAAGGACTACATCGCCACCCCGAAGTTCAACCTGTACCAGTCCCTGCACACGACCGTGCTCGGCCCGAGCGGTCGCGCAGTGGAAATTCAGATTCGCACCACCGAAATGCACCAGCGTGCTGAGTTTGGCGTTGCCGCGCATTGGAAGTACAAGGAACAGGTCAACGGTAAGAGCACCGGCGGGCCAGGTCTCCAGAGCGATACCGATATGGCGTGGCTCGCGCACATCTCTGACTGGCAGGCCGAAACGGCCGACCCGGGCGAGTTCCTTGACTCCCTGCGTTATGAGATCGGCGCCAAGGAGGTTTACGTCTTCACGCCGAAAGGCCGGGTCATTGGCCTGCCCTCCGGCGCCACCCCGGTTGACTTCGCCTATGCGGTGCACACCGAGGTTGGCCACCGCACCATGGGTGCCAAAGTCAACGGCCGACTGGTGCCGTTGGAGAACGAGCTGATCACCGGCGACGTCGTCGAGGTGTTCACTTCCAAGAACCCTGACTCCGGCCCGAGCAAGGATTGGCTGAACTTCGTCAAGAGCCCCCGGGCGCGCAACAAGATCCGGCAATGGTTCACGAAAGAACGCCGCGACGAAGCCATCGAACAGGGTCGCGACGCCATCGCGCGTGCGATGCGCAAGCAGAACCTCCCCCTGCAGAAGCTGATGAACCAGGATTCCTTCGCGGAGGTCGCGGCCCAGCTCAAGTATGAAGACGTATCGGCGCTCTATGCCGCTGTGGGTGAAGGTCACGTTTCAACCCAGTCGGTACTTGAAAAGGTTGTCTCCTCGGTGCAAAGCATCGACGACAACGACAACAACGACTTTCCGGTCGCCGCACGGGGTCGCACCCAGTCCACCCGCAATACTGATTCGGGTGTGCTCGTGCGCGGTGCGCCCGACATTCTGGTCAAACTCGCCCGTTGTTGTACTCCGGTGCCCGGTGACAAGATCGTCGGGTTCGTCACTCGTGGCGCCGGCGTTTCGGTGCATCAGGCTTCCTGCCACAATGTGCAGTCGTTGCTCAAAGAACCTGAGCGCATGATCGAGGTCGATTGGGCACCCACCTCCAAGAGCCTCTTCCTCGTGCATATACAAATTGAAGCTCTCGACCGTGCCGGGCTGCTCTCCGATGTCACCCGGGTACTGTCAGAGCACCACGTGAATATTCTCTCGGCTAGCGTCAACACCTCGAGTGACCGGCTGGCGCTGAGCCGTTTTGTATTCGAAATGGGTGACACGACTCATCTCGATCGCGTATTGAACGCGGTGCGTCGCATCGATGCCGTTTATGACGTGTACCGGGTCAGCGACGGCTAACCTGCGGTGATGGTGGCAGCATGCTGCGGGCCCTGCAGCCGCAGGGCCTGCAAGGGCGCCCGAACGGCCGCCAATCGCTCCACGGCGAGTGTGCTGTGAGCGGGGCTGCCGCGTTTGCAGAGGCGAATGGCGGCCGAGACATCGGGGTACTCGCCGTAGTGCAGGAGGCGGGCCAGCAGGGCGGTGAGTCCGGCGGCCGACGTGGTACCGGGCGTGTAGCGCGCAAGGTCGACCGCGGTACGCAGGGGCGTGGTAACCCGCACCCCCGAGATGGTGCGGACGTCATCGGGAGAACGCACGATTTCACGCACCTGCGCCCGCGGAGACCACACAGCGGTGGCGCGCGCGCTGATCAGCACACAGAACTGGTGGCGACGCGGCTCCGGTGCGAGGCCGTAGATCCACGCGGCGGTGAGTTGTTCGGCGATGGCGCGGGGCGGGACCAACTGGCTGGCGGCGATAGCCCGAGTATCACATCCGTCTATCTCATCGATCACGCACCAGGAATCAGCTACTTGAAAGACCTGGCCATCGAGGCGGGCGCTGTAGAGCTCGGTGAGCGGGAGATCGTTTATGGTGAGCGGTCGTCCCGGTAGATTCGTCATGCTCCCAGAGTGACGGCCTTACCGATTCAGATCCCTTGAGGGGCCGCATCTGTGGATAAAGTGCGGACCCCCGTGGAGTGTGCATAACTCCGCGGGAGTCCGCTGCCGCTCTGGCTACTGGCCGATCGCCTTCAGCCAGGCCTTGCGGGCCTCGAGCGCTTCGGTGGCGTCCTTGATGGCGCGGGCGTTTTGGCCTTTCTGCGCCGCGACCAGCTCAGCTTCGAGCTTGGCAATCGCGTCGTTCAGCTGGCCGGCGAGGCCCTCCGTACGGGCCTTCGTCTCCGGGTTGTTGCGCTTCCAGTGGTCGTCATCGAGTTTGCGGACGACGGCTTCCACCTTGCGCAGACGATCCTCGATCGGCTTGACCTGATCGCGGGGGACCTTGCCGATTTCATCCCACTTACGCTGGATCACGGTAAGCGTGTCGCGGCCGGCGTTACGGTCACTCGTGGTGAGCAGGGTTTCGGCCTCGGTCAGCAGCTCGAGCTTGAGCACGAGGTTCGCGGAGAACTCCTCGTTGTCCTGGGCTTCGACCTCGCTCTTGACCGAGTAGAGCACATCGCCGGCGGCCTTGAACTTCGCCCACATGGCGTCGTCCTGCTTCTTGCCGCTGCGACCGGCCTTCTTCCACTCGTCAAGCAAGTTTCGGTACGTCGAGACGCCATCGGCACCCTGCGGGGCCAGGGCCTCCGCCTGTTCGATCAAGTGCTGCTTCTTGGTGCGCACGTCTTTGTGAGCGCTGTCGAGCTCGGCGAAAAAGGCCTTGCGGTTCTGCTCGATCGTCGTGCGTGCGGCACGGAAGCGCTTCCAGAGGTCGTTGGCTTCCCCCTTGGGAATGCGCGGGGCATCGTGCTGGTGTGCCTGCCATTTAGCAAACAAGTCGTCTAGGGCAGCGCTGGTCTGCTTCCACTGCGTCTTCGCCGGATCTTCGGCGGCGAGACGCTCGGCCTCGGTCACGATCTCGGCCCGCTCAGCGACGGCGGCAGCGGACGCGGCCTTGGTCTCGATGCTCTGCTGCTCGGTGAGCTCACTGACGGCCCCGTCGAGAGCACCGAGACGTTCGGCCAGTGCGGCGAGATTGCCAACGGCGTTGGCGTTGGCAACGGCGACGGTGAGGTTGGCGACCGACTTGGCGATATCCGCCGCCGGAGCGCCACCCTTCGCACGCTGTTCGAGCAGGGTGACCTGCCCGTTGAGCTCAACGTACTTGCGTTCGAAGTAGGCCAGGGCCTCTTCCGGAGTGGCATCCGGGTACTGGCCGACGGCGCGTTCGCCATCGGCCTCGCGCACGTAGACCGTGCCGGTTTCGTCTACGCGACCCCATGGTTGCTGATCTGTCGTAGTCAAGAGCCTCACCTTTGCTGAGTTGTTGTGTGTGAATCCGCGGGAGTGACGAGTGCGGAGCCAGGAAATACCCTGATAAGCCTATTGCAATAGCGCAGGCGGGTCGATTGATCCTACTGAACTGTTATGCCCGTGATCGTCGTTGGCACCTTCGGGGCACCGTCGCCGGCACCATCCGCGGTTCCGGCATCCGTGATCTGGGCCTTGAGCTCGTCCAGGCCACTCGTCACGTGGCCGAGCACGGTATAGCCACCGCCCGCGTCCGATGGGATGGTCGTGTCGTCATAGACCACGAAGAACTGACTCCCCATGCTGTACCCATTTCCGCCTTGACGGGCCATCGCGAGTGTTCCGGCGGGGTAGATATTGTCGGCCGGGGCGTTCTCCACAGGCCCATAACTGTAACCCGGGCCGTGCGTGGCATCTGCGCTGGTTTTTTCGGCGTCAGGATCGCCGCACTGCAGCACGAAGAACCCACCCGTGGTGAGGCGATGGCACGTGACACCGGTGTAAAAACCGGTCTGGGCGAGGCTGATGGTGGAAGAGACTGCCTGTGGTGCCAGGGCACCGTCAAGCTCGATGCCGAGGTTGACATCGTTGAGGGTGAGGGTTCCAGTCCAGGTGCGACCTTCGGCGAGGGTGCTCGCGGGGACGTCTCCGCTATTCTCACCCGCTGCTGCTGTGCCGGGCGCTGTCGGAGTGGCACTCGCTGCTGCTGTGGGTGCCGGGGTGCCGGGGCCGCCGTCGAAGTAGAAGACCTGAGCGATTACGATCAGGGTCGACACCACGAGCAGACCGCCACCGGCGATCACGTTGTCGCGCACACGACGCTTCTTCTGGTGCTCGTGCACGGCCCGTCTGGCTTGGTAGGAACGAACGCGTCCGCGCTCTTCACGTGCCGCACGCTCAAGCTTGTAATTCGAAGCCACTAGAACCCCTCCAGGGTCGTCGGGGTTGGCGACGACCGAACACAAAGCAATCGGACGCGTCGTGCCCCCGACCTCGTAGAACTCTACGCACAAACTACGCTGGAAGAATGTCGGATGCTCAACCGGGTCTGCGCAGTGGTGCGACCCCCCTCGCCGTACGAATGCGCCCAAAAACTCTTGACGAGGTCGCCGGTCAGCGCCACCTGCTGACGCCGGGTTCGCCACTGGTGAGTCTCGCGAGCGACAAGACCGGGGAGCGCGGCAGCGTATCGGTCATCTTGTGGGGACCGCCCGGTACCGGAAAAACAACGCTCGCGCAAGCCATCGCGCACAGCTCAGGGCGACGATTCGTCGAGTTGTCCGCCGTGACGGCCGGCGTACGTGACGTGCGGCAGGTAATGGAAGATGCCCGTACCAATCGCGATTTGTACGGCCTTGCGACGGTGCTGTTTCTCGACGAGATCCACCGCTTCTCCAAGGCCCAACAAGACACCCTGCTGCCCGGGGTCGAGAACGGCGTCGTCATCCTGGTCGCCGCGACGACCGAAAACCCGTCGTTCTCGATCATCTCCCCCTTACTGTCTCGTTCCCTGTTGCTCACCCTCGAAGTTCTCAGCGACGACGACCTCGGCATCGTCGTCGATCGTGCCGTCACCGATGCGCGCGGCCTGGCCGACCGGTTCGAACTCGAACCAGAAGCCCGCGGCGCGATCATTCGACTCGCCTCCGGTGATGCGCGGCGGGCACTGACCGCGCTGGAAGCAGCATCCGTTTCGGCCGAATCAACGCTCGAAGCGGGAGCGACCAGCAAGCCCGTCATCACGACCGATGTTGTCGCCCTCGCCGTTGATCGTGCCTTGCTGCGCTACGACCGCAACGGTGACGAGCACTACGACGTGATCAGCGCGTTCATAAAATCGGTGCGCGGCAGCGATGTCGACGCTGCACTGCACTACCTGGCGCGCATGATCGAGGCCGGCGAAGACCCGCGCTACATTTGCCGGCGCATTATCGTTCTCGCCTCCGAGGACATCGGTATGGCGGACCCGCAATCGCTCCTGATCGCTGTAGCCGCTGCCGACGCCGTGCAACTGATCGGCATGCCTGAGGGCCGCATACCCCTGGCTCAGGCCGTCGTGCACCTCGCGACCGCACCCAAGTCCAATGCCGCCTACATGGCGCTCGACGCGGCGATTGCCGATGTGCGGGCCGGCAAGATGGGCCGAGTGCCCAAGGGCATGCGCGACGCGCATTACCCTGGTGCCAAACGACTCGGTCATGGGAAGGGGTACCTGTACCCGCACGATGATGCGCTCGGCGTGGTCACCCAACAATATCCGCCGACCGAATTGAAAAACACCCGCTACTACGAGCCCACCGAACACGGCCACGAACGCGACATTTCTGCGCGCCTGCTCAAAATTCGTAGAATAGTGCGCAATCAGTAAGAGTGCCCCCGTGTGCTAGCCTTATCTCTGCCTACAACTGGTTTCGGCATGCGGCTGCGTCCGTTTCCAGTTTGGAGGGGAATCGTTCTGTAGCCGAACGTCCCGTGGCACCCAATCCTCTGATCTCCCATGACCTGTGTCGATTACGTCCACACTCGCCCTGGTATCCCTGTTATTGAGTCCGATCGAAAGGAAACCGTGTCTACCAAGTCACGTACCCGCAGTAAAACTCGCCTCTCGCGCGCCCTGGGCATTGCCCTCACGCCGAAGGCAGCCCGCTTCCTCGAGAAGCGCCCCTATGCACCTGGCGAGCACGGCCGCACCAAGCGCAAGACCGATTCGGACTACGCTGTGCGTCTTCGCGAAAAGCAGCGCTTACGCGCCCAGTACGGCATCCGCGAAGCCCAGCTCAAAATTGCCTTCGAGCAGGCTCGTCGTCGTCAGGGACTGACCGGTGAGAACCTCGTGGAGATCCTCGAGACCCGTCTCGACGCCCTTCTCGTTCGTTCCGCGATTGCGCGCACCACGGCCCAGGCGCGTCAGATGATCGTGCACCGTCACATCCTCGTTGACGGAGAGCTCGTCGACCGGCCTTCCTTCCGCGTGAAGCCGGGCCAGCTCATGCACGTCAAGGCTCGCAGCGAGGGCATGGAGCCCTTCCAGGTTGCAGCAGCCGGCGGACACGTCGACCTGCTCCCCAAGCTCCCGCCGTACCTCGAGGCTGAGCTCGACAAGCTACAGGCCCGCCTCGTGCGCGCCCCGAAGCGCATCGAGATTCCGGTGACCTGTGAAGTTCAGCTCGTCGTGGAGTACTACGCAGCTCGCTAAGTACCTGACCGATTGAGGGCAGCCCCCGGCTGCGTGAAACGGTACGCTGAAAGGCGGATCACCCCAGGGTGATCCGCCTTTTTGTATACCCGAGCTCCGCAGGAGCCGATCGAACTGAGTGGAGTCATCGTGTCAGGTGGAGATATTGCCGGTCTTATCGCAGCCGGCGTGTTCGCGATTCTGGTCGCGGTCATCGCTGTTCCGCTGGTCAAATTGGGTCGAGTGTTTGATGAAACCACCGCGGCCATCCACGAACTCAGCGAGGGAATCACTCCGATGCTGACCGAAACGACCGATGCCATTCGCGGGGCGAATCAACAACTGGCGCGGGTGGACACCATCACGAGTAACGTGGCGGATGCCACCGGTAACGTTTCCGCGCTCGTCGCGTTGTTCGCCGCGACGGTTGGCGGCCCGCTGATCAAGCTCGCCGGGTTCTCTGCTGGCGTGCGGGCGGCCGTTCGCGCCGGGCGGCCTCGGCGTGATCGGGGTTGACCGGCTACTCTGGAAACGGCGCTGATATTCTCGCGCCCGACTTATCGATGGCTACGGCTAGCGCAGATTCAGGGAGAAGTGCAATGAAGAACGTCATCTGGTTGGTCATCGGCGTGGCCGCGGGCTTCGTGGTGGCCCACGAGGTCAATAAGACCCAGCAAGGTAAGCAGTTCTTCACCGAACTCGACACCAAGGCCCGCGAGTTCGGCGAGGCCATCTCCGAGGGCTACCGGCAGCGTGAGGCAGAGCTGCACGCCGCACTCGGCGACGCGCCGACGCCCACCGCGCCGTAGGCGTCCCGTTACACAGAACCACAGTCTTTCGCACCACCACACTCACGCACCATCAAAGCTACGGACACCATGCAGACTGCTGACATTCGCGGGCGCTGGCTCGACTTCTTCGCCGATCGTGGACACACCGTTGTGCCGTCCGCGTCACTGGTGAGCGACGATCCCACCCTTCTTTTCACCGTGGCCGGCATGGTACCGTTCGTGCCATACCTCACCGGGCTCGTTCCAGCGCCATATCCGCGCGCCACGAGCGTGCAGAAGTGCATTCGCACTAACGACATCGAAGAGGTCGGCAAAACACCCCGGCACGGCACCTTCTTTCAGATGAACGGCAACTTCAGCTTCGGTGACTACTTCAAGGAAGAAGCCATCGGCTTCGCTTGGGAGCTGCTCACCACCCCGGAGAACCAGGGCGGCTACGGCTTTCGCGAAAGCGAGCTGTGGGTCACCATCTACCTCGATGACGACGAGGCCTACCGCTACTGGCGTGCCATCGGCGTGCCGGACAACCGCATCCAGCGCCTCGGCATGGAATCCAACTACTGGTCCACCGGCCAGCCCGGCCCGGCTGGCCCCTGCTCAGAGATATTTGTCGATCGTGGCCCAGCGTATGGAGCCGATGGCGGCCCGGCCACGGACGATGACCGTTATGTCGAAATCTGGAACCTCGTCTTCATGCAGTACTTGCGCGGTGAAAGTACCGGAAAAAACGACTTTGAAATTCTCGGCGACCTGCCCAAGAAGAACATCGACACCGGCATGGGCCTCGAACGCGTCGCCTTCCTCAAACAGGGCGTCGAGAACATGTACGAAATCGACCAGGTGCGCCCGGTACTCGACCGTGCCGCCGCACTCACTGGCCGCCGCTACGGCGCCGACCACGACGATGACGTGCGCATGCGCATCGTCGCCGACCACGTGCGCTCCTCCCTCATGCTCATGAGCGACGGAGTCATGCCGTCCAACGAAGGTCGCGGCTATATTCTGCGCCGCCTCCTGCGTCGTAGCGTGCGCGCCATGCGCCTGCTCGGCGTCGACACCGTCAGCCTGCCCGAATTACTGCCCGTCTCGCGTGACGCCATGAGCGCCGCCTACCCCGAGGTCAAGAGCGACTTCGGGCGTATCAGCCAGGCCGCCTTCGCCGAGGAGGAAACCTTCCTGCGCACCCTCGCGAGCGGCAGCACCGTGCTCGATCTTGCGGTGGCGAAGACGAAAAAAGCCAACAAGACCGAACTGGCCGGCCCAACGGCCTTCCTGTTGCACGATACCTACGGGTTCCCCATCGAGATCACCCTCGAGATTGCCGAAGAAGCCGGTCTGAGCGTCAACCGTGACGCCTTCGACGTGCTCATGACCAAGCAGCGCAGCCTGGCCAAGGCCGACGCGAAGTCCAAGAAGACGACCCTCGCCGACCTCGGCGTCTACAGCCCGTTCCGAGCCCTCGGTGAGACCGTCTTCACCGGGTACGACAACCTGCGGAACGAGTCAAGAGTGCTCGGCCTCATCGTGGACGGCGAGTCCGTCACGAACGCGGTTGCCGGTCAAACAGCCGAGGTTATCCTCGCCGAGACCGCGCTCTGGGCCGAATCCGGCGGGCAAGAGGCGGATTCCGGCCTCATCGTCGGCGCCGGTTACGAGCTCAAGGTGCTCGACGTGCAAAAGCCGGTCAGGGGTCTGATCAGCCACAAGGTGCTCGTGCAGTCCGGCGAGGTCGGTGTGGGCGAGCGCGCCACGAGCGTCGTCGACGAAAGCTGGCGTCGCGGCGCCCGCCAGGCGCACTCGGGAACGCACGTGCTGCACGCCGCCCTGCGCCAGGTGCTCGGCCCGAATGCGCACCAGTCCGGCTCCTACAACAAGGCCGGTTTCTTTCGGCTGGACTTTTCCTGGAACCAGGCACTCTCCCCGGCGACCCGCACCGAGATCGAAGAGATCTCCAACAACGCCATTCGCGACAACCTGCCGGTGACTACACGCGAACTGCCGATCGCCGAGGCGAAAGCGCTCGGTGCCATGGCGCTGTTCGGTGAGAAGTACGGCGATGTCGTGCGCGTCGTCGACATTGGCGGTCCGTGGTCGCGTGAACTCTGCGCCGGAACGCACGTGTCCAGCAGCGCTGAGATCGGCATGATCAACCTCATCAGTGAAGCTTCGGTCGGATCGACCAACCGCCGCGTCGAGTCTCTGGTCGGCCTTGAGGCCTTCCGCGATCTCGCCGCCGAACGAGCCCTCGTCTCGCAGCTCACGTCGAGCCTGAAAACGCCGCGCGAACAGCTGCCAGAACGCATCAGTGACCTCGTGACGAGCCTCAGGGCGGCGGAGAAGAAGATCGCCGCCTTCGAAGCCCGCGCCCTGACCGACCGTGTTCCGGCCCTGCTGACACGGGCCCGCCGGGTCGGCGCCGTGACCGTTGTCGCCGAAGACGTCGGCGTGCTCGGGTCGCCGGACGATCTGCGCGTGCTGGCTCTGGCAACCCGAGATCGCCTCGGCACCGACGCGGTCGTCGTGGCGCTCTCCGCCACTGCCGCGGGTAAGCCCGTCGTGATCGTCGCCACCAACACGGCTGCGCGAGCTGCCGGTCACAAGGCCGGAAGCCTCGCCAAGACCGTTGCGGGAATTCTCGGCGGAGGCGGTGGCGGCAAGGATGACGTCGCGCAGGGGGGTGGCCCCAACGGCGACGCCATTCCGGCCGCGCTGCAGGCCGTCGTAGCAGCGATCAGTCGCTAACGATGCGGTCAGGGGTGCGTGTCGGCGTCGACGTCGGCAAGGTGCGCATTGGCGTCTCCCGCAGCGACAACCACGGGATGCTCGCTACACCGGTCGAAACCGTTGCCCGCGACCTGGCCGGGCTGACCGACCTCGTGCGCATTCGAGCCGTGGTGCTCGAGCTTGACGCGATCGAGGTCATCGTCGGTTTGCCCCTGGCATTGTCGGGAAACGTGACCGCGTCGACCGACGACGCGATCGATTTTGCAGCGCGGCTCAACCGAATTCTCGACGTACCGGTGCGCTTGGTCGATGAACGGCTCTCGACAGTGTCTGCGCAGTCGGCGTTGCGGGCGTCCGGTCGGTCCACGAAAACGCACCGGCCAGTGATTGATCAGGTGGCCGCGACTATCATTCTGCAACACGCGCTCGACAGTGAGCGTGCCTCAGGGCGGCCGCCAGGGTCGCCCGTCGAACCGACAGAGAGGCCGTAACCGTGCCGAGTTCCACCCCGGAAGAGCCGCTGCCGAGCCGTCGGCAGTTGCGCGCGCAACAGGCCGCAGCGGAACAAGCGGCCGTGGGAGAGAGCCAGGCTGCGCCGCCTCCTGTCGCCGTCGTCGGAGACGGACCGCTGTTGCCTCGATTGGCCGGCGAAGCAGCCGTGCCCCCTACCGACGCCACCATTTTTCGGTCGGCACACGAGAGTGGCGGCTCCGGCTCCGGCTCCGGCCGCGGCCGTGCAAACCGGCGCTCACTCCTGGCCGACGAACCTCCACGAGAAAAGCACAGTCGTAAGGGGGCCTGGGGTTGCCTCATCGTCATTGCCGTGCTGGCTGCGCTCGTGGCCGGGGCCTACTTCTTTCTCCAAGGTCCCATCTCGCAAATCATCGCGGCCACACAGGGGCCCGCCGATTTTACGACCGAGGAAGCGGCCTCCGGTGAAGACGTGGTCGTTATGATTCACGGTGGTGACGGCGGCTCCGACATCGCCACCACCCTGGTAGACCGGGGCGTAGTGAAGAGCTTCGATGCGTTTTACACGCTTCTCTTACAGGCTAGCCCGGAGCCGGTTTTCCAGCCCGGTGCCTACCAGCTGAAGACCAAAATGGTCGCGAGCACAGCCCTGGATGCGCTGCTCGTTGACGGTACGCGACTACGCCAGACCGTCGTCGTTCCGGAGGGAACCGCGGCCGCCGACGTGTTGCAATCGATATCCGAGGGCACTGACATTCCTCTCACCGACGTGCAAGCCGCTGCGGCCAACGTGGGCTCGTTTGGGTTACCGCCCGAAGCGACCACGCTCGAAGGTTTCCTCTTTCCTGCCACCTACACGTTCTCACCGGGGGACACCGCCCAGGTCGTCCTGCAGGCCATGGTTGATCGGCAGTTTGAGGCCCTCGACTCGGCCGGGGTCGCTGTTGCCGACCGCTGGTCGACCGTCGTGTTCGCCTCACTCATTCAGCGAGAAGCTGGCCTCGCCGACGATTACTACAAGGTGTCCCGGGTCTTTCTGAACAGGCTGGAGCCGGCGCGGTGGGCGAGCGGTCTGCTCCAGTCCGATGCGACCGTCGCTTACGGCACGGGAAACACCCACCTCGTGACCACGACCGACGCCGAACGCGGCGATGCCGGCAACCCGTACAACACCTACGTGCACCCCGGCATGGTCGTCGGCCCCATCTCGAACCCGGGTGACCTGGCCATTGACGCCGCCCTGCACCCGCTGGATGGTCCGTGGCTGTTCTTCGTGACCGTCAACCTCGATACCGGCGAGACGGCCTTCTCCACGACCGCGGCAGAACACGACGCCGCGGTCGTTGTCTGGCAGAACTGGATGAGGGAGCACCCCGAATATGGATAGCCCCACCTCGAATCGACTTGCGGTGCTCGGCTCGCCGATCAAGCATTCTCGTTCGCCGCTGGTGCACCGAGCCGCCTACCGGCAACTGGGACTGGACTGGTCCTACGATGCCGTCGAGGTCAAATCAGGATCCCTCGCCATGTTCCTGAGCAAGCTCGAGCCAGAATGGCGAGGTTTGTCACTCACGATGCCGCTCAAGCAGGAGGTTCTGCCGTTCATCGACGACTGCGACCGGGTTGCCCAGCTGACCGGTTCTGTCAACACAGTGCTGCTGCGCCGGGTAAAGGGGCGCGGCACACTGAGCGGCTTCAACACGGATGTTGCGGGTCTGGTGCGCGCCCTCGCCGAAAGTGGAGTCACCCAGGCGACGCACGTGACTCTGCTCGGAGCTGGCGCGACGGCGTCATCCGCTCTGATGGCGGCAGCAGAACTCGGCGCCGAGTTCGTCACGGTGCTCATGCGGGACGCACGAAGAGCGCAGCCACTGGTCGAGCTCGGCCGAACGCTGGGCGTGGTCGTCGACCTGCAGGATTTCAGTGGGGTGAGCCGGGTCGACAGCGATGTCGTGATCAGCACACTGCCGGGAGGAACCGTGCTGCCGTCGCTGCTTCCGCTGGAACTGCGCGAACATGCCGTCTTGTTCGACGTCGCGTACTCACCGTGGCCGAGTGGGGTCGCCACGTCGTGGCAGGCGGCGGGGGGCACGGTGGTGAACGGACTTGGAATGCTGCTGCATCAGGCACTCATCCAAGTGCGGGTCTTTGTTACCGCTGACCCGTTTGAACCATTACCCGACGAGCCGTCCGTGCTTGCGGCCATGCGTGGTGCGCTCACCCGTGACACTGGCTTCGACGATGCTGTGGAAAGATAGGAACCATGCTTCGTTGGCTCACCGCCGGAGAATCTCACGGCCCCGAACTCATCGCCATTGTCGAGGGTTTGCCCGCTGGAATCCCGGTCACCCTAGAATCGATCCGCCTCGATCTGGCGCGCCGCAAGCTCGGCTATGGCCGAGGTGCGCGCATGAAATTTGAAGAGGACGAGCTCACCCTCTCGGGTGGTGTGCGGCACGGGCTCACCCTCGGCGGTCCGGTCGCACTGCGCATTGGCAACTCGGAGTGGCCCAAATGGGTCGACGTGATGAGTGCAGCACCGGTGGACCCAGGCACGATCACACGCGGTCGTGGGGCGCCGCTGACCCGGCCCCGGCCCGGTCACGCCGACCTGGTCGGCATGCAGAAGTACGACTTCGACGAAGCCCGCCCGGTGCTGGAACGCGCCAGCGCTCGGGAAACGGCCGCACGGGTGGCGCTGGGCGCTGTCGCCAGGTCCTTTCTGAACGAGCTGGGGATTCACCTGGTCAGCCACACGATCGCCATCGGACCGGTGCGCGTGCCAGACGGCGCGCCGTTGCCGTTGCCCGGAGACGTGGACGCCCTTGACGCTGACTTGCTGCGCTGTTTCGACGCCGCGACATCCGCTTTGATGGTCGCTGAAGTGGATGCCGCGCACGATGATGGTGACACCCTCGGCGGCGTCGTCGAAGTGCTCGCCTACAATCTTCCCCCAGGCCTCGGGTCATTCGTGCACTGGGACCGTCGTCTGGATTCGCAGCTCGCCGCTGCCCTCATGGGCATACAGGCGATCAAGGGTGTCGAGGTTGGCGACGGTTTCGAGACCACCCGTCGTCGCGGGTCCGACGCGCACGACGAACTCGTGCAAGCGGATGGCGTGATTGTGCGGGTCAGCGACAAGGCTGGCGGCACAGAAGGCGGTATGAGCACCGGCACGGTATTGCGCGTTCGCGCCGGCATGAAGCCGATCGCCACGATTCCCCGGGCACTGCGCACGGTCGACGTGGCAACGAGCGAGCCGGCAGCGGCGCACCACCAACGCTCCGATGTCTGTGCGGTTCCGGCGGCCGGTGTTGTCGCCGAGGCCATGGTGGCGCTTGTGCTCGCGAATTCGGTGCTCGAGAAGTTCGGCGGCGACTCGATCACAGAGACCCGTCGTAACCTCCAGTCTTATTTGGCCGAAATTCCCGCCAACCTGCGCACGGGAGCGTCCAGCGACGCGACACTATGACGAGCTTTCGGCCCGAGCGATGCTGAGTCTGCGTAACTCGTTGCTGCCGATCGTCTTCATCGGGCCGATGGCCTCCGGCAAGACCAAGATCGGTCGACGAGTGGCGCGCGGCCTGAACGTGCCCTTCATCGACACCGATAAACGCATCGTTGAACGCTACGGTCCGATTGGTGAGATCTTCGCTCGCGAGGGCGAAGAATATTTTCGCATCATCGAGCGCGAAGCCGTCGATTGGGCTCTCGGCGAGCCCGCCATCGTGTCGCTCGGCGGGGGAGCGGTGCTGAATGCCGACACCCAGTCCGATCTCGAAAACGCGACGGTCGTCTACCTGAGCGTGACGACGGCGGCCGTGCAAGCGCGCCTGGGGGGCAGCAAAAGGCCGCTTCTGGCGGGGGGAATCACCGACTGGGAACGAATTTACAACGTTCGTCGCTCCACCTATGAGGCCCTCGCGACGATTCAACTGGATACTTCCAACCGGCCCATCAGCGGCATCGCCGATGAAATCGTGAGCTGGGTACAAGAAAGAAATGATGAGTGAGATTTCCAGGATGACCGAGATGACCGAGCAGCCCGCCACTACCGTGATCACCGTGACGGGGGTCGATAGCTATCAGGTCCACGTGGGGCGTGGCCTCGTGACCACCGTCGCCGAGCAGCTGGGCAGCGGCGTCACCAAGGTACTTATCGTGCACACCTCCACCGTCGGTGCCCGCGCCGTTGCACTGCGGGACAGCCTGCTCGAAACCTATTCCGAAGTGTTGCTCGCTGAGATTCCTGACGCCGAGGCCGCCAAGCGCGTCGAGGTGGCAGCGTTCTGCTGGGGCGTGATGGGTCAATCCGACTTCAGCCGCACCGACGCCGTGATCGGACTCGGCGGCGGCGCGGTCACCGACCTCGCCGGTTTCGTCGCGGCTACCTGGCTGCGCGGTGTGAAGCTCGTGCAGATTCCCACGAGTGTGCTCGGCATGGTCGACGCCGCCGTTGGCGGTAAGAACGGCATCAACACCGCCGAGGGCAAGAACCTCGTCGGCACCTTTTATGCGCCCGCCGCCGTGCTCTGCGACCTGGACCTGCTCGACGCGCTGCCGAAGAATGAGATCCTGGCCGGTTTCGCGGAAATCGTGAAGGCCGGCTTCATCCAGGTTCCCGAAATTCTCGACATCATTGAAGCGGATGTCGACCGCGCTACCGACCCGACCACCCCCGAATTTCGCCGGCTGATCGAACTGTCCATCGCGATGAAAGCCCGCATCGTGGGGGAGGACTTCAAGGAGGTCGGCCTCCGTGAGATCCTCAATTACGGCCACACCCTCGGCCACGCGGTCGAGCACGCCGAACGGTACGGCTGGCGCCACGGCGCTGCCGTTGCCGTCGGCATGATGTTCGCGGCCGAGCTTGGCGCCCTGAGTGGCCGGCTCCCGGTCGAGGTCGTCGACCGGCACCGCAGCATTCTCGAATCGCTGACCCTGCCGACCGGCTATCCGGTGGGCCGCTGGCCCACCCTGCTCGCCACGATGCAGCGCGACAAGAAGACGCGCAGCGGCATGCTGCGCTTTGTCGTGCTCGACGATGTGGGCAAGCCGACCATCCTCGAGGGCCCGGACGCATCCCTGTTGTTCAGCGCGTACCAGGCCATCGGTCAGTAGCCAGGCGCCAGGCGCCAGGCGCCAGTAGCCAGTAGCCTCAGGCTGGAACAGCCTTCGTGGCACTGGCCACGGCATCTTCTCCGGCGGTGTCGCTGTCAGCCGAGTCGGCAAACGGGGTCATCGTGGTCATAAGCTCGGAGCGGATGAGAAAGCGCACACCGCGCGGGGCTTCGGCGCTGAAGCCGCTCCCGCGACCCGGTACGACGTCGACAGTGAGAAAGGTGTGGCTCCAGTACGTGAACTGTTCGGCCGACATCCAGAAGTCGAGGGGCTGGCTGGGCTCATTGGCCGGAGCGATATCGAACTGGCCGAGGCGCACGTCCTGGTCAGAGGTGATGAACTCGCCGGCCATGAACAGCATCGGGGAACTACCGTCGCAGCATCCGCCAGACTGGTGGAACATGAGGGGCCCGTGCTCCTCCCACAGGCTGCGGAGCAGATCGACCGCGGCCGGGGCAAGTTGCACGCGGGGAACGGTTTCATCGGCGATCGTGACCGATGCGGTGATCGTGGGTGTCGACATTGACTGACCTCCTGCTAGACGGATGATGATAAAAGGAGCTGCCTACGACGTTACGTCGTTGGCAGCCCCCGGGCCAGATCTCCAGCGAACTCCCACCGATAGGGCTGCTCGGCGGCCCGATTGATCGGTTTAGAAGAAGCCGAGCTTATTTTCGGAGTAGGAAACCAGCAGGTTCTTGGTTTGCTGGTAGTGACCGAGCGCGAGCTTGTTGTTCTCCCGGCCGATGCCGGAGCTCTTGTAACCGCCGAATGCCGCGCCGGCCGGGTAGGCGTGATAGTTGTTCACCCAGACACGGCCGGCCTGGATGTCGCGGCCGGCCCGGTAGGCGACGTTGCCGTTGCGCGACCAGACACCGGCTCCGAGGCCATAGATGGTGTCGTTGGCGATGGAGATAGCGTCGTCATAATCCGTGAAGCTCGTCACGGCGAGTACCGGTCCGAAGATCTCCTCCTGGAACAGGCGCATCTTGTTGTGGCCCTCGAAGATGGTCGGCTGCACGTAGTAGCCGTCGGTGAGGTCACCGCCAAGATCGGCACGTTCACCGCCGAGCGCCAGTTTCGCGCCCTCCTTGGTGCCGATATCGATGTACGACAGGATCTTCTCGAGCTGGTCGTTGCTGGCCTGTGCGCCCATCTGGGTGTCCGTGTCGAGCGGGTTGCCCTGGATGATCTTTCTGGCGCGGGTGACCGCGTCCCCGAGGAAGCTGTCGTAGATCGGCTTCTGCAGCAGCGCCCGGCTGGGGGCCGTACAGACCTCGCCCTGGTTGAAGGCGAACAGCACGAAACCTTCCTGCGCCTTGTCGTAGAAAGCATCCTTCGCTTCTGCAACGTCACTGAAGAAGATGTTCGGGCTCTTACCGCCGAGCTCGACGGTCGACGGGATGATATTGGCCGAAGCGTACTGAAGAATCAGGCGGCCGGTGGTGGTTTCCCCGGTGAAGGCGATCTTGCGGATGCGGTTGCTTGAGGCGAGCGGCTTGCCGGCCTCGAGGCCGAAACCGTTGACGATGTTGACCACTCCCGGGGGGAGGATGTCGCCGATGAGCTCCATTAGCACGAGAATCGAGACCGGGGTCTGCTCTGCTGGCTTGAGGACGACCGCATTGCCGGCGGCGAGGGCGGGGGCCAGCTTCCAGACGGCCATCAAAATGGGGAAGTTCCACGGAATGATCTGGCCGACGACGCCGAGCGGCTCGTGGAACTGATACGAGACCGTGTCGCCGTCGAGCTGGGCGTGGTCGCCATCCTGGGCGCGGATCGCCGCGGCGAAGTAGCGAAAGTGGTCGGCGGCGAGGGGAATGTCGGCATTGATCGTTTCGCGAATGGCCTTGCCGTTGTCCCAGGTTTCGGCGACGGCGAGCATTTCGACATTGGCGTCGATGAGGTCGGCGATCTTGCCCAGCACCGCGGCGCGCTCGGCGGGACTGGTCTTACCCCAGGCGGGAGCGGCCTTGTGGGCGGCATCGAGCGCTAGTTCAATGTCTTCGGCGGTGCCCCGAGCGACTTCGGTGAACGCCTTGCCGGTGACCGGGGTGATGTCTTCGAAGTACTGGCCTTTGACGGGGGCGACCCACTCGCCGCCGATCCAGTTCTCGTAGCGGGACTTGAAGGTAATTTTGGAGCCGGGTGCTCCTGGGACTGAATAGACGGTCATGTCACTCCTCTTTCGACGACGGTGTCGGGCTCGCAAACCTGCGGCCTAACTCGACTCTAGGAGGGGGGACGTTGCGAAATGTTGCGACGGCCACCGATTTCGATTTCGATGCGCGCAAGATGCGCCACGACCGTTGCACGTTTGGGCGATCGGGCCGGAAGCAGCTCGAGGCAGGCCCGCCAGACTTCGGTGTCCCAGGTGGCTTCTTCGGTACGCGCGTAGGTGAGTAGCAGGTCGACCGAAGCATCCGCGAGCATTGCCTCGCGCAGTCGGCTGCTCACTTCTGAACGGATTTCGATGATCCCGGGAGCGGACGATCCTGGGAGTACAGCTCCGCGGTAGGCGCCGAGAGCCACCCGGTGAGCGCCGCGCTCCAGAAAGGCCAACACCTGTTGGGCATCGAGTTCGAGCCGTGATTCCAGCCGATACGGTCGGGAGGTGATCGTGATCGAGGGATCGAGGAGGGCGAGTACCTTGCGTACCCTCACCATTTCGGCGCGCAGCGTTTCCACCGCTGTGTCCAGATCAAAGAGGTAGCTGGCCAGACGATCGGCGGAAAGTCCTTCGCGGTGCCAGGCGAGAAGTGTGAGAATCTCGGTGTGGCGGGGCGAGACATCCACGGTGCTGCCGCCGCAGCATAACTGGCCGTGATCGGTGCCGAGCACACTCAGACCGGCCGGCGCCAGTCGCCGCACGGTCGTTGGTAGCGATGTATGCGACCGGCGGGCGCGCGGCGAAGAATTCGGCTGGCCGAGGCGCTGGATGCGCAACTCTGCCTCCATCGCGGCGACAGCAGCTTCAACCAGGGGGAGTGTTTGCGGTGCGACCGCCTGATCGCCGCCGGTGATGTCGATCACGCCGAGGATTTTGCCGGTGTCTGGATCGTGGATGGGTACGGCCGTGCAGCTCCAGGGGTGCGCGAGGGCGTTGAAGTGTTCGGCCCGCCGAATCTGAATACCGCGGTCCAGGGCCAGTGCAGTACCGGGGGCGCTGGTTCCGACCCGTTTTTCTGACCAGTCCGCCCCCTCGACGAACAGCATTTCCTCGACCTGGCGGCGCAGCGCCCGGTCGCCGTCGATCCAGAGCAACCGGCCGGATTCGTCGCCGATGGCCACGAGTAACTCAGCATCAAAGGCGTGGCGGATAAGCAGGTTCTGCACGACGGGTAATACCGTGGCGAGCGGATGCTGGTTGCGCAGGTCCCGCAGTTCGATATCGGTCAGCGCCCGCTCGGCTGCCACACTGCCGGGGTCGAGGCTGAGAGAGAGCGACCGCTGCCAGGAATCCTGCACGAGCTGGCGCACGCCGGACTGGAAGACTCGGTCTGTGACGGCGGATTCGTGGGCCCGTTCCAGGGCGAGCAGACTCGCGCGCGCCGACCCGGACGGAACCGACGAGGTACTCTTCAAGCCGTGTCCCATCAGCGTCTGCCTCCATTAGCAGTAGCGGGCGCAGCTGCCGCGGCCGCCGTTTCAGTTTCATTCTACGGGCACTGCCGCAGCGGGGTGTGCTGACCATCGAACTGCCCGAACCGTGCCGTCGCCGACGCCCGAATTGAACCGCAACGTCGCCGACGACCGGATTGAATCGCAACGTCGCCATCGCCGACGACCGGATTGAATCGCAACGTCGCCATCGCCGACGACCGGACGACCGGACGCCCGCCGAAAGATACCCACAGCCGAGCGGATTCAGGAAATTCCTGTGGATAATTCTCCGCGACCGCGAGACCGGCTCATGCTGGGCACATGACAATCAACATCGACGACGCTCCGCCCGTGAGCACTGTGGTGCAGGCCAAGGCACGGGTTTTCGACCTGATCGGCTACGCCATCCGCCGCCAGCTCTGGCTTATGGTTCTCGACGCCCACGGGCAACAGCTCCCGCTGATGATTCCCATCGACGGCATTCCGCTCCGGCCGGAACCGGGTTCGGTGCGACCGTTCGCCGTGAGAATCAATGAAATCCTGGCCAGGGACGCCCCGGGAGGCAGCCTCATAGTGACCCTGGAACGACCAGGGTCAGCGGCCCGCACCGCCCCAGACCAGGCCTGGGCAGTGGAACTGACCGAGTCCTTTGGCAAACTCATGCGCATTACCGGCCTGTTCGTCGCCCACGATGACGGCGTGGCCGTACTCACTCCCTGACGGAGGCTGCCGACACGGCAGCTGCACGGGGACGGCCTAGGCTGAGTGGATGAGTACAGTGCTGGTTCTGAACGGTCCGAACCTCGGGCGCCTGGGTAGTCGCGAGCCGGACGTTTACGGGTCGGCGAACCTGGAGGACCTGCGCGAGCTGCTCGTCGCATCCGCTCGTGACGGGGTCACGATTGACCTGCGACAGACCGACGACGAGGCTGAGCTGATCCACTGGCTCTACGAGGCTGTTGACGAGCGGATGCCGGTCATTCTGAATCCGGCAGCGTTCACGCACTACAGCTACGCGCTGAGGGATGCCGCTGCCCTCGTCACTAAGGCTGGCCTGCCGTTGATCGAGGTGCACATCTCGAACCCGCACGCTCGTGAGACGTTCCGCCACACGAGTGTGGTGAGCGCCATCGCGACCGGTGTCATTGCCGGTCTTGGCTTCGACTCCTACCGGTTGGCACTGGACTTCGTCACCGCTTCGTGACGCAGGGTCGAAACGGTGCCTTTGGCGCTTGTGGCTTCGGCACCTAGACTTCACACGGTGCCATTTGCACCCGCGCACCTTATCAATTGAACGGAACACCCCTCCCATGGCTTCTACCGCTGATATCAGAAACGGCGTCGTACTCAACATGGATGGCCAGCTCTGGGCCGTCGTCGAGTTTCAGCACGTCAAGCCGGGCAAGGGTGGCGCCTTCGTTCGTACCAAGATGAAGAACGTCGTCTCGGGTAAGACCGTTGACCGCACGTTCAACGCCGGCGCCAAGATTGAGACCGAAAACGTTGATCGTCGCGACTTTCAGTACCTTTACAACGACGGCGAGGCCTACGTCTTCATGGACGTCGCCGACTACGACCAGATCACCGTCTCCGCTGCGGTCGTGGGTGATGCGAGCAACTTCATGCTCGAAAACCAGGCCGTGACCGTGGCCCTGCACAACGGCAACCCGCTGTACGTCGAGCTGCCGGCATCCGTCACCCTGGAAATCACCTACACCGAGCCAGGCCTGCAGGGCGACCGCTCCACCGGCGGCACCAAGCCGGCCACAGTGGAGACCGGCTACCAGATTCAGGTTCCGCTGTTTCTGGAGCAGGGCACCAAGGTCAAGGTCGACACCCGCACCGGCGACTACCTCGGCCGCGTCAACGAATGAGCGCACGTACCAAGGCTCGTAAGCGCGCCATTGACATCCTGTACATCGCGGATGTGCGCCAGATCAGCATTCCGGAGTCGCTCGCGATCGAGGCTGAGCGCGCAGCCAGCGAGCCAGCCCGCCTGGTGTCCTGGCTGTATGCCCGGGAGCTCGTCGACGGGGTCGTCGACCACCGCGAAGAGATCGACGAACTGATCGAGACTTACTCGCAAGGCTGGTCGCTCGCTCGCATGCCCAACATCGACCGCGCCATATTGCGGATCGGTATCTGGGAGATCCTGTACAACGACGCAGTACCGCACGCCGTCGCCATCGATGAAGCCGTCGAAGCCGCCAAGATTTTTTCAACGGATGACTCGGCCGGTTTTGTCAACGGACTGCTCGGCAAGATCGCCCAAACCGCGCCGTCGGCCTAACGACCCGGCCGGGTTTGTCAACGGACTGCTCGGCAAGATCGCCCAGACCGCGCCGTCTGCCGAACGGCCCGACCGGCAGGCTCGGCTGTTGCCGGGCGCGCCTCGACGTCACTGAAGGACACGAATATGGATAGCGTCGGACCGAACGGCTTCCGCGACGAGCCGTTGCCGCCCAACTCATATGCGCCGCCGCTGCCGCTGCCGGGGCCGGTCGTTTCGTTTGCGACCGTACCGAAGACCAACACCCTGGCGATTGTGTCCCTCGCGTCGTCGTTCTTCGTTCTTCGTTGGTCTCGTCGGAATCATCACGGGGCACATCGCGCTGGGGCAGATTCGCGCACGCGGCGAACTCGGCCGCGGCTTTGCGCTGGCCGGTCTCATCATCGGATACGTCCACGTTGCTGTGACGGCCCTTCTGGTTGTGTTGCTGATCGTGTTCGCCTCCGCTGCCGGAGCATTCTTCGTCGCGCTGAATGCAGGCCTGACCTCCTCGACGCCGACGGAATCTACGGCACCGGTGCCGACCGGTCAGCTGGGCGCAGCCAACTTCGATGGCGGATATCTCGAATTCGGTACCGGCGCCGTCATCGTCGACGAGTACGTGGATTTGATGTGCCCGTTCTGCGCCCAGTTCGAGGAGACCAACGGAGAACTGTTGGCCGCGGGTGTGGAAAGCGGTGTCATCACCCTCCGGGTGCACTCGCTCACCTTTCTCGACCGAGTCTCTCAGGGCACGAACTACTCCAGCCGCGCATCCGCAGCGCTGACCTGCCAGGCCACCCTGAACTCCGATCAGACCCTCGACTATCTGTCAGCGTTGTTCGCCAAGCAACCACTCGAACAGACGACCGGGCTCAGTAATAGCCAACTCGTAGACCTCGCGTCCGGTGCGGTCAGCATCGCCGACTGCGTTGCAGCTGGAAAATATCAGACCTGGTCGCAGCAGAACACCGAAACAGCCGTGACCGGGCCGATCGCCGGAGCAGAGGTCGCGTCTATTCAGGGCACCCCAACCGTGCTCGTTGACGGGGCGCTGTACACCGGCAGCAACCTTGACCGAGCCGAATTTCAGGCTTTCGTTGCCGCTGCTTTTTCGTAATTCGCTTCCCCTGAAGCCGGTGGTGCGCAGACAACGGCGCCAACGGTAAGCTACTGACAATCAGACATCCTTTAATGATCCGTCCTGTGAGACGGGGAAGGAGGTCGGCATTTGGTGCACATTGTGCTCACCCAAGCTGACATCACCCGCGCGTTGACTCGAATTTCCCACGAGATCCTGGAGTCCAATCGGGGGCCGGACAACCTCGTCATTCTCGGCATCCCGACGCGGGGCGTGATCCTCGCCCGCCGCATCGCCGAGATCATCCAGCGGATCGAACCAGCGGCAACCGCCCTTCGGGTCGGATCGCTCGACGTGACGCTGTATCGTGACGATCTCGCCCACGGACGTACCCGCACGCCGTCGCGCACTGAGGTTCCTGGTCGCATCGACGATGCTACCGTCGTGCTCGTCGATGACGTGCTGTACTCGGGGCGCACCATCCGCAGCGCCCTCGACGCGCTCGGCGACCACGGTCGCCCGAACATCGTGCGCCTGGCCGTGCTCGTTGATCGCGGCCATCGTGAACTGCCGATTCGCGCCGACTTCGTCGGGCGAAACCTGCCGACGGCTGCTGACGAGCGCATCAACGTGCACCTCGAAGAGATCGACGGTGACGAATCCGTCTCGATCGATGGACGGAGTGACCGATGAGGCACCTTCTCTCCACCAAGGACGTCTCCCGCGACGAGGCCATCAACCTGCTCGACATTGCCGAAGACATGGCGGATGTCGCACAGCGCGAGGTCAAAAAGCTCCCGACCCTGCGTGGCAAGACCGTGGTGAACCTTTTTTTCGAGGACTCCACCCGCACCCGCATTTCCTTTGAGGCGGCTGCGAAGCGACTCAGCGCCGACGTGATCAACTTCAGCGCCAAGGGATCGAGCGTGTCGAAGGGTGAAAGTTTGAAAGATACCGCTCAGACCCTCGCCGCAATCGGTGCAGACGGCGTCGTCATTCGCCATCCAGCCTCAGGAGCCCCCGCCGTGCTCGCTGCGAGCGGGTGGATCGACGCCGGCATCATCAACGCCGGCGACGGCACCCACGAGCATCCCACCCAGGCCCTGCTCGACGCGTTCACCATCCGCCGTCGCATCCACGGCCAGGCCTCCCGTAGCCGGGGACTCGACGGGGTCACGGTCACCATCGTCGGCGACGTACTGCACTCCCGGGTGGCCCGCTCCAACCTCTGGCTGCTCACCACCCTCGGCGCGGAGGTCACGTTCGTCGCCCCGCCCACCCTGTTGCCGAGTAACACCGCACTGTGGCCGGCTCGCTTCAGCTTTGACCTCGATGATGCGATCGATGCCGGCCCCGACGTGGTCATGATGCTGCGCATCCAGACCGAACGGATGAACGCAGCGTTTTTTCCGAGCAGCCGCGAGTACTCCCGGGTCTGGGGACTCGACGACGCGCGATTTGGCCGACTCGGTCCGGCTAGCATTGTTATGCATCCCGGCCCGATGAATCGTGGTCTGGAGATTTCCTCGGCGGCGGCCGACTCCGCGAATTCGACCGTACTGGAACAGGTCACGAACGGTGTCTCCGTGCGGATGGCCGCGCTCTATTTGCTCTTATCCGGTGATCGGAAGGAATCGAAGAATGTCGATTGACGGATTACAGCAACACGACGTGCACGAACCCTGGCTCATTCGCGGCGCGACCTTGCCGGACGGCACGCGCACCGACATCCGTCTCGCTGCCGGGCGTATCGCCGAGCTCGGGACCGGCCTGTCCCCGAGCGGCGCGCGCGTGCTCGACGCCGACGGCCTCATCGCGCTGCCCGGCTTGGTCGACCTGCACGCCCATCTGCGCGAACCCGGCTACGAGCACAGCGAAACCGTGCTGAGCGGCAGCCGCGCCGCTGCCCGGGGTGGGTTCACGAGTGTGTTCGCCATGGCCAACACCCTGCCGGCCCAGGACACTGCCGGGGTGGTCGAGCAAGTACTCGCCCTCGGCGAGAGCGCCGGCTACGTCGACGTTCAGCCGATCGGCGCCGTCACCGTTGGCCTGGCCGGCAAACAGCTCGCCGAACTCGGAGCCATGGCATCGAGCAGGGCTCGCGTGCGGGTGTTCTCGGACGACGGATTCTGCGTCTCGGACCCGCTCCTCATGCGCCGTGCCCTCGAGTACGTCAAGGCCTTCGACGGCGTCATCGCGCAGCACTCTCAGGAACCACGCCTCACCGAAAAAGCCCAGATGAACGAGGGCGCCCTCTCCGGTGAGCTCGGTCTCATCGGCTGGCCAGCCGTCGCCGAAGAGTCGATCATCGCCCGCGATGTCCTGTTGGCCGAACACGTCGGGTCCCGCCTGCACGTCTGCCACGTCTCCACGGCCGGTTCGGTCGACGTGATCCGCTGGGCCAAGGCTCGCGGCATCAACGTGACGGCCGAGGTCACCCCGCACCACCTGCTGCTGACCGAAGACCTCGTGCGCGGCTACGATGCCCGGTTCAAGGTGAATCCGCCGCTGCGCAGCCGCGAAGACGTCGAGGCGCTGCGCGTCGGACTAGCCGACGGCACGATCGACATCGTCGCGACCGACCACGCACCGCATCCAGCCGAAAGCAAGGACTGCGAGTGGGATGCCGCCGCCAATGGCATGGTGGGGCTGGAATCGGCTCTCTCGGTCGTGCATGCCGCCGTTGTCGCCACCGGGCTGCTCGACTGGGCCGACATCGAACGCGTTCTGTCGCGCACCCCGGCCCGTATCGGTGGCCTGGCCGGTCAGGGCAACCCGATCGCGGTCGGTTCGCCGGCCGAGCTGGCGCTCTACGACCCGGCAGCGACCCGAGTTTTCGGCCGCGCCGACCTGGCTGGTACCAGCTCGAACTCGCCCTACCTGTCCATGACGCTGCCCGGCGACGTGCGAGCGACGTTCCACCGTGGCTATGCCACGATGCTCGACGGCGCGGTTCGCAGCAGCCTTGAGATAGCCGGCCACGCCCGAGGAGTAGTCACCCATGGATAGGTCCATTCCCGCCATCATCACAGGCCTTGTTCTGCTCGGCGTTCTCGTGCTCATGTGGCGCAGTTGGCGCAAGCGCAGTCGACGAGATGGCGCCCTTGCCGCCGGCTACCCGATGCCGGAGGACACCGGAGCGGCACTGGCCGGTGCCGCGACCTACTATGTGGCGACCACCCCCCGCGATGCGCCGCTCGAGCGGCTGGCTATTCGCGGGCTGGGCTTTCGGGCTCGCGCCGCTGTCACCGTGACCGAGGCCGGCGTGACGCTCGACCTCGATGGTAACCAGCCGGTGTTCATTGCTGCCAGCGCCATCGACGCGGTTGGTGCGGCCCAGGTGGCCATCGACCGGGTGGTCGAAACCGACGGTCTGGTCTGCCTGGGCTGGCGTCTCGCTCCGGGCGCCACTGCCGGGCCCGACGACCGCCGCGCCGTTGACAGCTTCTTTCGCATCATCGATCCCAATGATCGTGCTCGCCTCGTCGACTCGATCCGAACCATTGCCGCTACGGCTCATCAAGATGAAAGCGAGGCCTGACGTGCCCGACTCGACCGCTCCAAACCAGGCAGAAGCAATCCAGGCTGTACCAACGGATGCCGCACCAAGCGACGCCGTCGCATCCGCTGCCGCCGTATTGCCCGCATCGGGTAGCACTTTCTCGGCGACCGACCGGCCGGGCCCGGCCGTACTCGTTCTCGAAGACGGCCGCCGCTTCGTGGGCCGCCGCTACGGCAGCGAAGGCCAGACGCTCGGCGAAATCGTCTTCGCTACCGGCATGACCGGCTATCAGGAAACCCTGACCGACCCGTCCTACGCCGGGCAGATCGTACTCATGACTGCCCCGCACATCGGCAACACCGGAATGAACGACCAGGACATGGAGTCCAAGAAAATCTGGGTCGCCGGCTTCATCGTGCGGGAACCGGCCCGGATCGCCTCGAATCATCGTGCCACCCGCACCCTCGACGATGACCTCGAAGCCCAGGGCGTCGTCGGGATCAGCGGCATCGATACCCGTGCGATCACCCGCCACATTCGCTCGAAGGGCGCGATGAAAAGCGGCATCTTCTCGGGCGACATGTTCGGCTTGTCCGACAGTGAACAGCTCGAACGGGTGCTCTCGGGCGCGCCCATGCGCGGTCGCAATCTCTCGCTGGAGGTCTCGACGGTCGAACCCTTCTCGATTCCCGCCCAGGGCGAACGCATCGGCTCCGTCGCGGTGCTCGACCTCGGTGTGAAGACCAGCACGCTCACCTACCTCGCCGAGCGCGGGTTCGAGGTGCTCGTCTTGCCGCAGTCGGTCACCGCCGAACACGTTCTCTCGCTGAAGCCCTCTGCCCTGTTCTTCTCCAACGGACCCGGTGACCCGGCCGCCTCCGACGCCCACGTCACCCTGCTGCAGGAGGTGCTTCGCGCCGGCATTCCCTACTTCGGTATCTGCTTCGGCAACCAGCTGCTCGGCCGGGCGCTCGGTTTTCGCACCTACAAGCTGCCCTTCGGGCACCGGGGCATCAACCAGCCCGTGCTCGACAAGACCACCGGACGAGTGGAGATCACTTCGCAAAACCATGGATTCGCCGTCGACATGCCCATCGAGGGCGTCCACGACTCGCGCGCCGGGTTCGGCCGCGTGGAAGTCAGCCACTACAGCCTCAACGACCAGGTAGTCGAAGGCATCCGCTGCCTCGATATCAACGCTTTCTCGGTGCAGTACCACCCGGAGGCAGCCTCCGGCCCGCACGACGCCAACCACTTGTTCGATCGATTCAGAGACGTTGTGCTGGCTTCGCAGCGCGGCATTGCAGGAGAAACCAAATAATGCCCAAGCGCGACGATATCAACAGCGTTCTTGTCATCGGCAGCGGCCCGATCGTCATCGGCCAGGCGTGCGAGTTCGATTACTCCGGCACCCAGGCCTGCCGGGTGCTGCGCGAGGAAGGCGTTCGCGTCATCCTGGTCAACTCGAACCCGGCCACCATCATGACCGACCCCGACTTTGCCGATGCGACCTACATCGAACCCATCACGGCCGAGATTCTCGAGACGATCATCGCCAAGGAACGGCCGGATGCGATTCTGCCGACCCTGGGTGGGCAGACCGCCCTCAACGCGGCGATCCAGCTGCACGAGCGCGGAATCCTGCAGAAGTATGACGTCGAGCTGATCGGCGCGAGCTTCGACGCCATCAACAAGGGCGAAGACCGCATGATCTTCAAGCAGCTTGTTCTCGACGCGGGCGCCGGCGTGGCCCGTTCATTCATCGCCCGCACGGTCGAGGAAGCCGTCGGCTACGCCGCCGACCTCGGCTACCCGCTAGTCGTGCGTCCCTCCTTCACCATGGGCGGACTCGGCTCGGGCTTTGCCTACACCGAGGTAGAACTGCGCCGCATCGTCACCGACGGCCTGCACCACAGCCCGACGACCGAGGTGCTGCTCGAGGAGTCGATTCTCGGCTGGAAAGAGTACGAGCTCGAAATGATGCGCGACACGGCCGACAACACCGTCGTCGTCTGCTCCATCGAAAACGTCGACCCGGTCGGTGTCCACACCGGCGACTCGATCACCGTCGCCCCGGCACTCACCCTGACAGACCGTGAATTCCAGCACCTGCGCGACATCTCCATCGACATCATCCGCGCCGTCGGCGTCGACACCGGCGGCTGCAACATCCAGTTCGCGATCAACCCGGCCGACGGCCGCGTCATCGTGATCGAGATGAACCCGCGGGTCTCGCGTTCCTCTGCCCTGGCCAGCAAGGCCACCGGCTTTCCGATCGCCAAGATTGCGGCCAAGCTCGCCATCGGTTACCGTCTCGACGAAATTCCCAATGACATCACCGGTGTCACCCCGGCAAGCTTCGAGCCCACCCTCGACTACGTCGTGGTCAAGGTGCCGCGCTTCGCGTTCGAGAAGTTCCCGGCCGCCGATGCGCGCCTGACCACGACCATGAAGTCGGTCGGTGAAGCCATGGCGATCGGTCGCAGCTTCGCATCCGCTTTGCAGAAGGCGCTGCGCTCGCTCGAGAAGCGCGGCTCGAGCTTTCACTGGGGTGAGGAATCCCGCACGGTCGACGAACTGCTCATCGCCGCCGAGATTCCAACCGACGGCCGCATCGTCACCGTGCAGCAGGCCCTCCGCCGTGGCGCGACCATCGATCAGGTCTTCGCCGCCACCAAGATCGACCCGTGGTTTCTCGATCAGATCGTTCTGATCAACGAGATCGCCGACTCGGTCAAGGCCGCCGACCGGCTCGACCGCGACGTTATGATCCTCGCCAAGGACCACGGCTTCTCCGACGCCCAGATCGGCGAGTTGCGCGGTTTCGGCGAAGCGGATGTCCGCACCGTGCGCCACATTCTCGGCGTGCGTCCCGTGTTCAAGACCGTCGACACCTGCGCGGGGGAGTTTCCCGCCCTCACGCCGTACCACTACTCCAGCTACGACGACGAGACCGAGGTCGTCGCCAGCGACCGCCGCAAAGTCGTCATCCTGGGTTCCGGCCCGAACCGCATCGGGCAGGGTGTCGAATTCGACTACTCGTGCGTGCACGCCGCTTTCGCACTGTCGGAGGCCGGCTACGAGACCATCATGATCAACTGCAACCCCGAAACGGTCTCCACCGACTACGACACGAGCGACCGGCTCTACTTCGAACCGCTCACCCTTGAAGACGTGCTCGAGGTCATCTACGCCGAAAGCCAGAGCGGCGAACTCGTCGGTGTCGTCGTGCAGCTCGGCGGCCAGACCGCATTGAGTCTCGCCCGAGGCCTGGAAGCGGCCGGTATCCCCATTCTCGGCACCACCCCCGACGCGATCGACCTCGCTGAGGAACGCGGACTGTTCTCGAAGATTCTGGACGATGCCGGCCTGCTCGCCCCCCGCAACGGAACAGCGATCGACTTCGCCGGAGCCGTCGTGGTCGCCGAAGAGATCGGTTACCCGGTGCTCGTGCGCCCGAGCTACGTGCTCGGCGGCCGCGGCATGGAGATCGTCTACGATTCCCTGTCGCTCGCCGATTACTTCACCCGCATGGCCGGGCAGGGAATCATCGGCGCGGGGCATCCGCTTCTCGTCGACCGTTTTCTCGACGACGCGATCGAGATCGACGTCGACGCCATCTACGACGGTCACGAACTCTACATCGGCGGCGTCATGGAGCACATCGAAGAAGCCGGAATCCACTCCGGCGACTCGAGCTGCACCCTGCCGCCGGTCACCCTCGGGCGCGCCGAAATCGACCGGGTACGCGAAGCCACCCTCGGCATCGCCCGCGGTATCGGCGTGAAGGGCCTGCTCAACGTGCAGTTCGCGATCGGCGCCGGTGTGCTCTACGTGCTCGAGGCCAACCCGCGCGCCTCGCGCACGGTGCCGTTCGTCGCGAAAGCGCTGGGCATCACGCTCGCCAAGGCCGCCGCGCTGATCATGGTCGGCACGACCATCGCCGAGCTCAAGGCCGAGGGCAAGCTGCCGCTGATCGACGGCTCTCGCGTGTCGATCGAATCGCCGGTCGCGGTGAAGGAAGCCGTGTTGCCGTTCAACCGGTTCCGCACCCCCGAGGGCCTCGTCGTCGACTCCATCCTCGGCCCGGAGATGCGCTCCACCGGCGAGGTCATGGGCATCGACCGCGACTTTCCACGGGCCTTCGCTAAGAGCCAGCTGGCCGCCTACGGCGGAATTCCGCTGTCTGGTACCGTCTTCGTGTCGGTCTCCGACCGCGACAAGCGCGCGATCATCCTGCCCATGCTGCGGCTGCAGCAGCTCGGCTACGAGATCACCGCGACCATCGGTACCGCCGAGGTGCTGCAGCGCAACGGTATCCGTGCTCGCGTCGTGACCAAGTTCAGTGAGAAAACGGGGGAGGACGACGTCTCCATCGTCGAGCTCATTCGGCGCGAAGAGATTCAGATCGTCATCAACACCCCCGGTGGCAGCACGGCCAGGGCCGACGGCTATGAGATTCGTGCGGCCGCCGTTGCCGGCGACCTGCCGTTGTTCACCACGATTGCTGAGCTCAGCGCCGCGGTCGCCTCAGTCGACTCCATTCGCGACGGGTTCGAGGTGACCTCGCTCCAGGAATACGCCATCGCGCGAACGGCACTGTTGTGACGACGTCGCCTGAACCGGGCGTGACCGGATCGGTGCTCTCCTTCGGTGATCGTCTCGCTCGAGTGTTCGCCGAGCGCGGCCAGCTGTGCGTGGGCATCGATCCGCATGCCTGGCTGCTGAGCGACTGGAACCTACCCGACACGGCCGCCGGCGCCGAATCCTTCGGCCGCACGGTTGTCGCCGCTGCGGCCGGTCGGGTCGGCCTGGTCAAACCTCAGGTCGCTTTCTACGAACGTTTCGGTTCGGCCGGGTTCGTCGCGCTCGAGCGGGTACTGGCCGACGCGCGGCAGGCTGGTCTGCTCGTGATCGGCGACGCCAAACGCGGCGACCTCGGCACGAGCGCCCTGGCCTATGCCGAGGCCTGGTTCTCACCCGGTTCCCCGCTCGAAGTGGATGCCCTCACCCTGGCCGCGTACATGGGAGTCGGTTCGCTCGACTCGTCACTCAGTCTTGCGGCCGCACACGGCAAGGGTGTCTTCTTGCTTGCAGCGACGTCCAACCCCGAGGCCGGAAACATTCAGCGAGCAATCGTGGCCGACGGAAGGTACGCCGGTTCGAGTGTCGCTCGCGCCATTCTCGTCGATGTCGGAGAGCGCAATGCGCGTAACGGCAGGGCCAGCGAAGTGGCGGCATCCGTTCGGGCAGTGGCCGGTCTCGGGTCGATCGGCGTCGTGCTGGGAGCCACTGTCGACCTGGCCCTCTTTGGCATTGACGTGCACCAGGCGCCGACCGAATTTCGAACACCCGTGCTCGCACCGGGCTTCGGACACCAAGGTGGGAATATTATGGATCTGATCTCGATATATGGCGGATACGCCGATGGGGTTATCGTGAGTGAATCGCGCAGTGTGCTCTCGGCCGGACCCCACCGAATCGATGAAGCCATTGAGCGCCGAGTAGCCGAGGTAGGTGCCGTTCGTGGCTGAAAATCGTCCAACCCCGCCCGAAGTTGACCGGGTGGCTGCCTCGCGGGCCGCTGTTGCGGCACGCCGCGCTCGCGCCCAGGTCAAGGCGGAGGTTGCCTCTGGCGAACGGACCGCGCTCGAGGTACTCGCCACAGCGATTGCGAACCCGATCGGAACCGAAGGTCGGCTGCGAGTGACCGAGCTGCTCGTGAGTATTCCGGCCATCGGCGTGACCAAGATGCAGCGCATCATTCACCGCTTGGAGATTTCACCGTCCAAACGTCTCGGTGGGCTCGGCCGTCACCAGCGCGATCGGCTGCGCGATTTTCTCTCTGAACGACCCACCCTGCGCCATAGCTCGGTCGACTCCAAGCTCATCGTTCTTGCTGGCCCGACTGCTGTCGGCAAGGGAACTGTTGCCGGGTACATTCGCGAGAACTACCCGCACGTGTTGCTCTCCGTTTCAGCGACGACCCGAGCGCCGCGTCCGGGAGAGGTCGAGGGAGTGAGCTATTTCTTTGTCTCTGACGACGAGTTCGATAAAATGATCGAATCCGGCGAATTGCTGGAGTGGGCCACAGTGCACAACGCTTACCGCTACGGCACCCCTCGCGGACCGGTCGACGACGCCATCGCTGCAGGCAACAGCGTGCTTCTCGAAATCGATCTGCAGGGCGCCCGCGCCGTTCGGCGTGCCATGCCGGAGGCCCGCCTCGTGTTCCTACTGCCACCGAGCTGGGAGGAACTGGTGCGCCGCTTGATCGGTCGCGGCACCGAAGACGCGGCAGAACAGGCCCGCCGTCTGGAGACCGCAAAGCTGGAATTAGCGGCCCAGGGCGAGTTCGATTATCGCGTGATCAACCATGATGTCGGCGACGCCGCTCGTGAGGTCGTAGACTTGATGGAGATCCGCGCTGCATCCAGCATGCCGTAGCGCCCGCTTCTTATGAATTCTTGCGAGTCCTCGGACGCGCTTGCCCCTCGTATGTTCTCGTTCAACAACAGATTCGCACAGGCCACGGCCGTGCTCTATTAGGAGTGTGACACCAATGGCGAACAAGCCCACTGGCATCATTGACCCGCCCATCGACGACCTGCTGTCCAAGGTTGATTCGAAGTATGCCCTCGTGATTTTTGCGTCCAAGCGTGCGCGCCAGATCAACGACTACTACGCCGACCTCCACGAAGGCAGCCTGTTCGACAATGTCGGACCGCTCGTCGACTCAACCGTCGAGGACAAGCCGCTGTCGGTTGCACTGCGCGAGATCAACGACGACAAGCTCGTTTCCCGCCCGATCGTCGAGGCCTAGAACACCACCCACTAAGCGCGCAGGATGAAGACACCTCGCACGATCGTCGTCGGCATCACCGGCGGCATCGCAGCGTACAAGGCAGTCAACATCGTGCGCGCTTTCGTGTTGAACGGCGACTCGGTGCACGTCGTCGCCACCACCGCTGCCCTGCGCTTCGTTGGCAAGCCGACCCTTGAAGCGATCTCGCGTAACCCGGTGTACACAGACCTCTATGAGGGCGTTGCGGAGGTGCGCCACGTAGCCATCGGGCAGAGCGCGGACCTCATCGTCGTGGCCCCGGCTACGGCTAACAGCATTGCCAAACTCGCCGTTGGCCTCGCCGACGATCTGCTCGGCAACACGATTCTGGCCAGCACCGCGCCGCTCGTGATCGCCCCGGCCATGCACACCGAGATGTGGAACAACGCGGCCACGGTCGCCAATGTCGCCACACTGAGGTCGCGCGGCGTCACCATCGTCGGCCCCGGCGTCGGCCGCCTCACCGGAACCGACACCGGCGCTGGGCGCATGGAGGAACCCGAGACCATCGTGGCGATGGCTTTGGCCGTGCTCGACCGCTTGCAGCCCGGTGGTGAGTCCGCGGCATCCGCTGTGCACGATCTGACCGGTCGCCGGGTGCTGATCAGCGCCGGCGGCACCAGGGAACCTCTCGATCCGGTGCGGTTCCTCGGCAATCGGTCGAGTGGAAAGCAAGGCGTCGCACTCGCTCAGGCTGCGCTGGCCCGGGGAGCTCAGGTCACCCTGGTCGCCGCCAACCTCGAGGTGCCGGTTCCCACCAGCGTCACCACCGTCAGGGTCACCAGCGCCCTGGAGATGCACGAGGCTATGACGCTCGCCGCCGAATCAGCCGAGGTCATCATCATGGCCGCCGCGGTGGCCGACTATCGGCCCAAGACCGTGCAGGTCGGTAAAATCAAGAAGGAAGACG
The DNA here is from genome assembly GCF_002929825.1 of Cryobacterium sp. Y29. GTDB lineage: Bacteria > Actinomycetota > Actinomycetes > Actinomycetales > Microbacteriaceae > Cryobacterium. Next base: position 294,078 of record NZ_PJJN01000035.1, on the reverse strand, counting down.
TGGGGGATACCCTCACCCTGGAACTTGTCAAAAATCCCGACATCCTGGCCAGCCTGTCTGCTGCGCGCCGGCGGGGCCAGCTGATCATCGGCTTCGCCGCCGAGACGGAAACGGATGCCGATCGGCTGCTCACCCTCGGTCGCGCCAAAATCTCCCGCAAGGGTTGTGACTACCTGGTCGTGAACAGGGTGGGCCCGAGCGTCGGTTTCGGCACGGAACGTAACACCGTGACGGTGCTCGATCGCGACGGAGTTATAGTGAATGAGGCCTCCGGCAGCAAAGTGTCGGTGGCCAATTGCATACTTGACCTGATCGGCTAGCGTCCGCTGCGACAGGCGACAACTCCTACGTTTTCATTCAAAACTACGTTTTTCAGTAAACAGAGACGGGCCAGATGAGCGATCTTCGCCTCTTCACCTCGGAATCAGTGACCGAGGGTCACCCCGACAAGATCTGCGACCAGATCTCCGACAGTATCCTCGATGCCCTGCTCACCGATGATCCGCACAGCCGGGTGGCGGTTGAGACCCTGGTCACGACGGGGCTCGTGCATGTGGCGGGCGAGGTCTCTACCGAGGCGTATGTCGAGATTCCCTCGATCGTACGCAAGTGCATCACAGACATCGGCTATGACTCTTCCGACGTCTGGTTCGACGGCCGCTCCTGCGGTGTTGAAATCTCTATCGGCGGCCAGTCGCCCGACATCGCCCAGGGCGTCGACAACGCCTTCGAAACGCGCGAGCAGTCCAGCCTCGACGACTTCGACCGCCAGGGCGCCGGCGACCAGGGCATCATGTTCGGCTACGCCACCCGCGAAACCCCCGAACTCATGCCGATCCCCATCTGGATCGCCCACCGCCTGGCCGAACGCCTCGCCTTCGTGCGCAAGAGCGGCGAACTCGATTACCTGCGCCCCGACGGCAAGACCCAGGTCACCATCGGCTATGACGGAATCGTTCCGCGCACCGTCGAGACCGTCGTGGTGTCAACCCAGCACGCGCCCTCGGTTTCCACCGAGCAGTTGCGCCTCGAGGTGGAAGAGCTCGTGATTCGTCCGGTGCTCGACCTGATCGATCTCGATTCTTCTGCGCTCACAACCCTGATCAACCCGACGGGGCGCTTTGAAATCGGTGGCCCGCAGGGCGATGCCGGCCTCACCGGTCGCAAGATCATCATCGACACCTACGGCGGATCGAGCCGTCACGGCGGCGGTGCGTTCAGCGGCAAGGACCCGTCCAAGGTCGACCGGTCTGCCGCCTATGCCATGCGCTGGGTTGCGAAGAATGCCGTGGCTGCCGGCCTGGCTGAGCGCCTCGAGGTGCAGGTTGCCTATGCGATCGGAAAGGCGTCCCCGGTTGGCCTGTACGTGGAAACTTTCGGCACCGGTGTGCTGCCCGACAAGGAGATCACCGCGGCCATTCGCGCCGTGTTCGACCTGCGACCGGCAGCCATCATCCACTCGCTCGACCTGTTGCGTCCCATCTACGCGCAGACGGCCACTTATGGCCACTTCGGCCGGGAGCTTCCCGACTTCACCTGGGAGCGTCTCGACAAGGTCGACGACCTGATCCGCGCCGCCGGCCTCTGAAGTCGGCGCAGTCATGACGCACTCCGGCCTCGTCGCACGGGTGCTGATCGAGTCCCCCCTGCCGCAACTGGACCACCTGTTCGACTACGGCGTCCCCACCGAACTGGTCGGTCAGGTTGCGGCGGGAATGCGCGTCAAGGTGCCCTTTCGCTCCGGCGGCCGTGTCGTCGACGCGTATGTGATCGAGGTGCTGGATCCGCGATCCGCTCGGCCCCGGTCCGACTCGGAAACGGATGTCGCCTTCCGCGGCGCCCTGAGTCCGATCGACTCGGTCGTGTCCCCGGCCGTTGTGCTCACGCCCGAGGTGTGGAAACTGGCGCGCCGGCTGGCGGATCGGGCTGCCGGGAACGCGAGTGACATCATCCGACTTGCGGTGCCGCCGCGGCAGGTGCGCGTTGAAAAGGCCTGGTTGGCTGCGCAGGCCGTTCCTGCTGTTTTGAGCACGGGTACGGAGCCGGCTGATCCTGCTCCGTCACCCGTATCGGTCGGTCTGGCCGCTCCCGCCTTCGTCGGCTACCCGACCGGACGGCTCGACAGTGTGATCATGGAGCACCACCGCGTCGCCGTCGCCGCTATCCCCGAACTCACGCAGCTGGTCGACGGCAGCACGATCGGCCGTTGGGCCCAAACCCTGGCCGAACTCGCCGTCGCCACCGTCAGCGCAGGTCAGAGCGCCATTCTCTGCGTGCCCGACTTTCGTGATCAGGACCAGGTACAGGCCGCCCTGGCCCAGCTCGCCCCGACGCTGCAGCTTTGCCGGGTCGATGCCCGTCAGCCGAACCCCGACCGGTACCGCGCCTTTCTGGCCTGCCTCGAGCCCGCGCCGCGCATCATCCTCGGCAACCGCTCGGCCGTCTACGCCCCCGCGCACGACCTCGGCCTCATCGCCGTCTGGGACGACGGCGACCCGCTCTACTCCGAACCGCTCAGCCCCTACGTCAATACCCGCGACGCGGCCCTGGTGCGCCAGCAGGACAGTGACTGCGCCCTCGTGCTGCTCGGCCACTCGCGCAGCGTCGAATCCCAGCGCCTGGTCGAGCTGGGGTACCTGACCGAAGTGAATCCGGCCGCCGACCGACACCCGCGCATCATCCCCACTGATTTTCAATCCGAACCCGACCAGCAGGCGCGCGCGGCCCGCATCCCGTCGGCCGCGTGGCAGGCCGCCCGGGAGGCGCTCGCGCTCGGGCCGGTATTGGTGCAGGTCGCGAGCCCGGGGTATGCCCCGATGCTCGCCTGTCAAAGCTGCAAGAAAGCCGCCCGGTGCACCCACTGCCAGGGTCCGCTCGGGCTGAAGTCAGCCTCGGCCGTGCCGTCTTGTCGATGGTGCGGCGCCCTCGCCGCCGGTTGGACCTGCGCACACTGCGAAGGCACCAGACTGCGCGTCGTGACGCTCGGCACCGGGCGCACTGCCGAAGAACTCGGCCGTGCCTTTCCCGGCGCGCGCGTCATCGTCGCCGACGGAGAACACACGATTCAGACCCTCGGCGCCCAGCCCGCTCTCGTGATCGCCACCCGGGGCGCCGAACCGGTGCCGACCGGCGGTTACCGGGCCATCCTCATCCTCGACGGCGAGCGGATGCTTGCCCGCGAATCGCTGCGCGTCGCTGAGGACTGCCTGCGCTGGTGGGCCAACGCGGCCGCTCTTGCCGCACCCGGCGCTCCCGTGTTGCTCGCCGGGGTCGGGGGCGCCCTCGCCCGGGCGCTCAATTCCTGGCGGCCAGACAGCTTCGCGGCGAGCGAGCTCGCCGACCGTCGCCAGCTGCGGTTTCCGCCGGCCGTGCGCGTGGCTTCGGTCACCGGCACCGCTGCAGACGTCGACGCTGCCCTCGCCGATCTCGGTGCGGTGGCAGGCCTTGACATACTGGGCCCGGTCGACACCGACGCCCCCCTGGTGCGGGCGGTCGTGCGGTTCGGTTACGCCCGCGGCGATGAAGTGGCCCACGCGCTCAAGGCGGCGGTCGTGCGAAACGCCGCCAAACGCCGCAAGTCGAAGTCGGGTTCGTTCCAACCGCCACCTACACTTAAAGTTCGATTCGACGACCCGGAGCTGCTCTAAATGAAACTCGTCTTTGCCGGCACGCCCGAGGTCGCGCTGCCCAGCCTCACGGCCCTGGCCAGCTCCGATAACGAGATTGTCTCCGTGATCACTCGAGCGGATGCTCCGCTCGGCCGCAAGCGCACCCTCACTCCGTCGCCGGTCGCGCAGGCCGCGGTGGCCTATGGCTACCCGGTACTGAAAACCAACCGACTCGACGCTGAGGCCACCGAGACTATCCGTGCCCGGCAACCTGACCTCGGTGTCATCGTCGCCTACGGCGGCATCGTGCGCGAGCCTCTGCTCTCCGTTCCCCGCCTCGGTTGGATCAACCTGCACTTCTCCCTCCTGCCACGGTGGCGGGGGGCCTCCCCGGTGCAGCGCGCCGTCATTGCCGGTGATGAACTCACCGGCGCCGCAGTGTTCCAGCTGGTACCCGAACTCGACGCCGGTGCCGTTTTCGGAAGTTTTTCCCAGCCTCTCGGCGCACATTCCACATCAGGAATACTTCTCGATGAGCTCAGTCACAGCGGCGCCGCTCTGCTCCTGCGGGTCGTCTCCGAGCTCGCCGCCGGCACCGCCCTGGCCGTGGCGCAGACCGGCGAGGCGACCCTCGCGCCCAAACTGGTCCGGGACGATGCGCGGATCGTGTTCAGCCGACCGGCGGCATCCGTTTACAACCATATTCGCGGAGTGACCCCGGAGCCGGGTGCGTTCACGACCGTGAACGGCGCCGAATTGAAACTTCTCGAGGTCGCTCCGAGCGTCGACCAACCCAACCTGCCTGCCGGAACTATTGTGCAGCGCGAAAAGATAGTGCTGGTAGGCACGCAGACCGAACCCCTGGTTCTGCTGCGCGTGCAACCGGCCGGAAAGACAGCGATGACAGCGAACGACTGGTGGCGCGGAGTGGCAGCAGAATCGGTGACGGCGTCATGAGTGACGACCGCTCAGGTTCGGACCGCGGAGGCTCGGACCGTCCACGCTCGCCCCGCGCAGGCTCGGACCGTGCTCACTCGGACCGTGCGGCCGAGTCGGCACCGTCGGGTAATGCCCGGTCTCGCCCGGCCCCGGCCGACTTTGTGCAGCCGGCCCGACGCATCGCCTATGAGGTGATTGCGGCGGTGCGCGAATCCGACGCGTACGCGAACCTGCTGCTGCCGACCCGCATTCAACGTGCAGCCCTGAATACGGCGGATGCCGCCCTCGCGACCGAGCTCACCTACGGCACCCTGCGCATGCAGGGGTTCTATGACCGTGTGATCGCCCTCGCCGCCAACAGACCGGTCAGCGCCATCGATCCGGCTATTCTCGATGTGCTCCGCCTTGGCGCCCATCAGCTGCTGGCCACCCGCATCGCGACCCACGCCGCGGTCAACGAATCCGTCTCGCTCGCCAAGCAGGTCGGTTCACGCTCCGCGACCGGTTTCACCAACGGCGTGCTGCGCACCATCTCCCGATCGAGCGCCGAGGAATGGCGTGACCGGGTGCTCCAAGGTGCGGTCAACGTCGATGACCGGCTCGCCGCCGAATATTCGCATCCCGCCTGGATCGTGCGGGCCTTTCGGCAGGCACTGCGTGCGGAAGGTCACGAAGACGAGTTGGCCGATCTGCTCGCAGCTGACAACATGGCCGCGAAGGTCAATATGGTCGCGTTGCCCGGCCTCGCCACCGACGAAGACCGCGAACGGCTGGGCCTCGCCGATGAATTCTCACCGGTGGGTTTTGTGTTGGACTCCGGAGACCCCTACCACCTCGTGACGGCGACGGCGGGTCGCATTCGGGTGCAGGATGAGGGATCGCAGATCGCCGCTCTGGCACTCAGTCGGGCCCGGCCGATCGTTGCGGGGGAGCGGTGGCTCGACCTCTGCGCCGGCCCCGGTGGCAAGGCCGCCCTGCTCGCTTCCGAGGCACGCGCCGGGGGAGCCGAACTTGTGGCCAACGAGCTCGTTCCCGCCCGGGCGACCCTCGTGCGCACCGCCCTCGAGGCTCTCCCCGAGCCAGTTGCGGTGTGGGAAATCGACGGCACGACCATCGGCCGAACGCACCCGGAAACCTTCGACCGTATTTTGCTCGACGCCCCCTGCACCGGCCTCGGCGCTCTTCGGCGCCGACCCGAGGCTCGTTGGCGCAAACAGCCCAAGGACGTCGCCGACCTCGCTGGTCTGCAGTTTGGACTCATCGAGGCGGCCTTGCTCGCGCTCAAGCCCGGCGGCATCCTCGCCTATGTCACCTGCTCACCGCACACCGCCGAGACGCGGGCGATTGTCGCCCTCGCCGTGCGCGCTGCCGGCGGAACCGTGACGGTGCTCGACACTGCGGCCGTCGTGCAGTCATTCAGCGCGGCGAACCTTGACCTGCCTGCCGACACCGGGAGCGTTCAGCTCTGGCCGCACCGCCACGGTACCGACGCCATGTTCATCACCCTGCTGCAGCGCTCCAACGAGTAGGCGCACCGCCGCCCAGACCAGCGGATGCGCGCTCCCGAAACGGGTGCGCGTTACGCCCGTTACCGTAGCGGCTACCGAGATCAGGCGCTGGGTCCCACCACCAGCAGATCTCCTACATCGCAGTCGAGCGCATCACAGATCGCCCGGAGCGTTGAATAGCGGATGGCTCTGGCTCGATCGTTCTTCAGCACGGACAGGTTGACGATGCTGACGCCCACGAGGGAGCTGAGCCGCGTCAGGGTCATGCCACGCTGCTCGAGGAGCTCGTCGAGCCGGCAATGAATGCCGGAGTCCTCATCGGGAACCGCGCGCATCAGACGAGCCCGTCGGAGTCTCTTTGCAACTTCTGCCCGTATCGAAATACCGCGGCTACGGCGAACAGGGCCAGGCCCACCCAGATCGGCCAGAAATCCAGAGTCCATTCGTGGCCTGCCATCGGCAGCCCGATGACCTGACGAATGTCAGTCCAGTCGATCTCGGCTGTGTCCAGACTCCACCCGGTTGCCCTGAGTACCTGAGAGGAGGCGAGGCCGCCCGCGACAGCATCACACACCTGCCAGCTAAGGCCGCCGACGATGATCGAGGTCGCGGTCAGGTTGATGCCGCGGGTCAGCGCCGGACGGAACGGATCCAGCCTGATGATGCTCGTGCAGAGCATAACAACAACGACAGCGATCACAACGTTCGTCGCTCCCTGAAGCGCGTCGCCGGCTGCCAGCCAGACGCGGGTGGCAGTGTCCAGCCCTGCCACGGTCACCACAGCGTGGTCGAACCCTCCACCCACAACGTCGGCGGTCGTCCCCGTGACCTCAACCGTGTTCGGCAGGCTGGGCCAGAATGGCTTGACGGGCAGCCGCACACTCACAGCGTCGCTGAGTAGCCGTTGCAGGGCATCGGCTACAGTTCCGAACACCGTCACCACCGCATAGAGGATCGCGATGATTCTGGTGACCCGCACCGCCTTGGTGGGGCCGACATCGGTGCCCGGTCGAGATTCCGATCGACGTTCGATTACCACGACGGTCGCTATGGTGCCGAGCACGAGTAAGACGAGGAGAGCAGTCCACCAGGTTAGAGCCGCCATCAGCGTGTCATTTCAGAGTTCTTCGTGTCGTGTTGAATCATCATCATGCTGGACCCTTACGCCATAACGCTTGTCGATACATAACGATAAACGATAACATGATTGAGACAGCGCGAAATGCGCCCCGAGCGATGACCAAGCATGCTGCCCAGTGTCGAGCAGTGGTGCACCGGGCGCTCGGAGCGCCGCGCGGCAGCGCGAGGGACTCTATGCTCGCCGTCTCCTTGTTTCTGCCTTGTGCATAGCTTCTGGTACTTTCGAAAATTTGGTCGATAACTCGCACTAGGACCGGGTCGGGGAGGTTCTTTCTTTGAGAAAGTTTGCACTCAATTTCAGGTTTTTTCATAATGCACCGGACGGGTCTGCGCCCGGTGAGGCCTTGGCGCACGGGCGGACCCGCCGATATCGACAATGCTGTGCTGCTCTGCAACGCCGAGCGTGTGAGTATCGAGACCTCCGGCTCGGACATCACCATGCGAGACGGACGGCCCGGGGTCTGCGGCCCCTCGTGTTCGACCCCACCCAAACCTGGCGCCCCGCCGACCAAAACCGCGCCGCCACCCCTGCCGAAAAACCCAACTGGGAAAAGTAGGCGCCCGCCCCACGTGTACGACGCCGAGACCGCGCCACGTCGTGCACGTGGAGGTCTCGGCAAGATCGACTAGCGCGGATGTAGATTGTGGCGCCTCGACCACGGTGAGTGCCGCTTGCACGAGCGCATTCCGTAGCTGCTACCTGGCGGTTGGCCGCATCGATCGCGTGCAGCGTCGTGGAATGAGCCTGTCGCAGACCAGGACGGCTGACACCCCCACGGCATAGGCGAGGAGATCCACGGGCGCAAACGTCGTGCCGAGAATGAGTCTGGCCGGCGGAAAGACATCGGCCAGGGCAGCCGGCCCTGGGGATAGTTGGGCTGCCTCGATCGTCACGCAAACCAAGTAGGCGACCGTTGCACTGACCTGAGGTCGAAAGCGTGGAGCGATGAACGAAACGGCCAGGTAGGTCAGCACCGCGTACAGAGCGTCGGCAGCGAAAACACCGACCGGTCCATTGTTGGTGAAATGAACCGTCAACCCTATGCCCGTGATGACAGCGCCGGAAGCCAGGAGGCTCCGTCTGCTCCTCGACGCGGGTCTCGTCCCACGCGAATACGGGGATTCCGAGCGTTCCATCCCTTGAGGATAGGGGACCGTCCCGCGGCACGGTCCGGAGGCAACCGCCCGCTGCGCGAGGCTCGATAAACTGAGCGGATGGCTAACCGCATCAATCCGAGCATTCTCGCCGCCGATTTCGTCAACATGGAGAACGAGCTCGGCCGCATCCGCTCCGCCGACCTCGTGCACGTCGACATCATGGACAATCACTTTGTTCCAAACCTCACCTTCGGGCTGGGAATGGTCGAACGCCTGCAGCAGGTATCGCCGTTGCCGCTGGACATCCACTTGATGATCGACGATCCCGAGCGGTGGGCGCCCGGCTACGCTGAGGCCGGGGCCTACTCGGTCACCTTCCACGCCGAGGCCACGACCGAGCCCGTCGCTCTGGCCCGTCGCCTGCGGCAGATGGGCGCGCGCGCCGGCATCGCCCTGAAACCGGGTACCGATGTCGCGCCGTATCTCGAACTGCTTTCCGAATTCGACCAGGTGCTGGTGATGACTGTAGAACCCGGATTCGGCGGCCAGAGCTTCATGGAATCGACCATGCCGAAGCTGGTTCAGTTGCGCACAGCAGTACAAAAGACCGGCCTCGACGTCTGGTTGCAGGTGGACGGCGGCATTACCGCACAGACCATCGAGATCGCAGCTTTGGCTGGCGCCGACACTTTCGTGGCTGGTTCCAGCGTGTTCGGGGCCGAGAATCCGGCCGCCCAGATCGGCCTGCTGCGGGAGCGCGCGGCTAGTCACCGTCACGGGGCGGGTAACCTAGAGTCGTGAAAACTTTCGATGACCTTTTCGTAGAACTGAGCGACAAGGCCCGCAACCGCCCCGAGGGCTCCGGCACCGTGCGTGAACTCGATGCCGGCGTGCACGCCATTGGCAAGAAAATTGTTGAGGAAGCCGCCGAAGTCTGGATGGCTGCCGAGTTTCAAAGCGACGACGAAACCTCCGCTGAAATCTCCCAGCTGCTCTACCACCTGCAGGTCATGATGATCGCCAAGGGCCTCTCTCCGGCCGACATCTACCGACATTTGTGATCCACACCAGCGTGCGCCGCTGGCACTAATTCACTAAATAGTCGTGTGAAAAAAACCAAGAGAGTATCCCCATGCTAAGAATTGCCGTGCCCAACAAGGGCTCGTTGTCTGAAACCGCCGCGCAGATGCTTGCTGAAGCCGGCTATACCGGCCGCCGCGACCCACGCGACCTTGTCACCGCCGACCCGCACAACGGCGTCGAATTTTTCTACCTTCGCCCCCGCGACATCGCCACCTACGTCGGTTCCGGCGCCCTCGACGTGGGCATCACCGGACGCGACCTGCTGCTCGACTCGCACTCGAAAGCCGTGGAGATCGCCAGCCTCGACTTTGGAGACTCGACCTTTCGCTTTGCCGGGCCGGCCGGTCGCTTCACCGAGCTGGCAGACCTCGACGGCCTGCGTGTCGCCACGAGCTACCCGGGTTTGGTCGAACGCTTCCTCGCCACGCACTCGGTGACCGTCGATCTGGTTGAACTCGATGGCGCGGTCGAATCGGCGGTTCAGCTCGGGGTAGCGGATGCTGTCGCCGACGTCGTCTCCACCGGGACGACCCTGCGCAAAGCCGGCCTCGAAATCTTCGGACCGGTCATCCTCGAGTCCACGGCCGTTCTCATCAGCTCCACCAACGACAAGGCCGGAATCGACACCCTGCTCCGCCGTCTCCAGGGCGTGCTCGTGGCCCGCCAGTACGTGCTCCTCGACTACGACATCCCCGTTGCCCTGCTCGATGCGGCCGCAGCGCTCGCGCCCGGCATCGAATCGCCGACGGTTTCCTCCCTTCACGACCCGGAGTGGGCCGCCGTGCGGGTCATGATCGGCCGTGGTGACATGAACAACGTGATGGATGCCCTCTACGCCCTCGGGGCCCGGGCCATTCTCATCACCACCATCCACAACGCCCGTTTATAACCCGGCCCGTTTATAACCCGGTGAGAGGAGAACTCGCATGAGTTTGAGTGTGCGCGTCATTCCCTGCCTTGACGTGGCCAACGGTCGTGTCGTCAAGGGCGTCAACTTTCAGAATCTGCGTGACGCCGGCGACCCGGTGGAACTGGCGCGACGCTACTACGAGCAGGGTGCCGACGAACTGACCTTTCTCGACGTCACGGCCACGGTGGACAATCGCTCAACGACCTATGACGTGGTGCGCGCCACCGCTGAGCAAGTGTTCATTCCGTTGACGGTCGGCGGCGGCATCCGCAGCGTCGAAGACGTCTCCCGGCTGCAGGCGAGCGGTGCCGACAAGGTCGGCGTCAACAGCGCGGCCATTGCCCGGCCCGCCCTCATCGCTGAAATCGCCGACCGGTTCGGTGCTCAGGTTCTCGTGTTGAGCCTCGACGTGAAACGGTCCGAACGCACCGAGAGCGGTTTCGTCGTCACCACGCACGGTGGTCGCACGGAGACCGACCTGGATGCCGTGGCCTGGGCCCGGCGGGCGATCGAGCTCGGTGCCGGAGAACTCCTGGTCAACTCGATCGACGCCGACGGTACCAAGGCCGGTTTCGATACCGACCTGATCGCGCTCATGCGCACGAATAGTCGGGTTCCGGTGATCGCCTCCGGTGGCGCCGGGCGGGTAGAGGACTTCCCGCCGGCGATCCGAGCCGGAGCGGATGCCGTTCTCGCGGCATCTGTTTTTCACAACCAATTATTGACCATAGGCGACGTCAAGCGTGAGCTCGCCGACGCCGGAATGCTGGTGCGCTGATGACCAACGAACTGCTGACCGATCAGCTGGACGCCGCTGTATTCAGTGACAACGGGCTGCTGCCCGCCGTCATCCAGCAGTGGGACACCCACGAAGTTCTCATGCTCGGGTGGATGAACCGGGAAGCGCTGCGCCGCACCCTCACCGAGGGACGCGTCACCTTCTGGTCGCGCAGCCGGCAGGAATTCTGGCGAAAGGGCGACACCTCTGGCCACGCCCAGTATGTGCAGTCCGCCGCCTTCGACTGCGATAGCGACACCCTGCTCGTGCAGGTCGACCAGGTTGGAGGGGCGTGTCACACCGGCACGCATACCTGCTTCGACGGGCGCGATTTGGGCGCGACTACCATGAATAGGCCGACGGAATGAGTGAAGATATCCCAGTCGCAACCGGTTCCCGTACCGCCGGGTCGACAACGCGCAATCAGTTTGACGCGTTGACCGGGGAGCACCGGGTAATCCCGGTGATCCGTGAACTATTCGCCGACGGTGAGACCCCTGTTGGCATCTATCGCAAGCTCGCCGAGGGGTTGCCGGGCAGCTTTTTGCTGGAGTCCGCTGAACAGGGCGGCATCTGGTCTCGGTTCTCCTTTATCGGTGTCTCCTCGTTCGGAGTGCTCACCCAACAGGGCGACGACACCCGTTGGATCGACTATGGGCTCTCCGCCGAGCGTGCGCTCGGTTCCGCAGCCGATCTCGGACCGCTCGACGCCCTGGCCTACTTGTTCGAACGCTGGCAGACGCCGCGGCTGCCCGAGCACCCTCCGCTCACGGGCGGATTGGTCGGCTTCATCGGCTGGGAGGCGATTCGCCAGATCGAACGCCTGCCGCACCAGCCGCCGGCCGACTACGACGTGCCAGGCCAGTCCTTCAGCTTCGTCGCCGACCTCGTCGTCCTCGACCACAAGTACGGAACCGTACAGCTCATCGCCAACGTGCTCAACGACGGTGCCGACACCCCCGAAAAGCTCTGGGCTGACGCGAGAACGCGCCTGGATTCACTGCAAACCCGACTCGCCGCCCCCGGAGAAGCCTGGCTGGCCGAGGTTGACCTCGAGGCGCCGAGCACGCCGCTCCACCGCACCACGCGAGACGATTTTCTCGCCGCCGTCAATGTCGGCAAAGAGCACATCCTCGACGGCGATGTGTTTCAGGTCGTCATCTCCCAGCGTTTCGATCAGGTCTGCACCGCAGACCCCATCGACGTCTACCGGGTGCTGCGCAGCCTCAACCCGAGCCCATACATGTACCTGCTGAGCCTGGAAACGCCGGGGGGCGACCCGTACTGGATCGTTGGGTCCTCGCCCGAAGCGCTCGTCAAGGTACAAGACCAACGCGTCTTCACCCACCCGATCGCCGGCTCGAAACCCCGTGGCACCACACCGGATGCCGACGCGGACTACGCGATCGAGCTCGCCGAAGACCCCAAGGAACGTGCCGAGCACCTCATGCTCGTCGATCTCGCCCGCAACGACCTGCTCAAGGTCTGCGCGGCCGGGTCGGTCGAAGTGACCGAATTCATGCGCATCGAACGGTTCAGTCACATCATGCACTTGGTGTCATCGGTCGAGGGCAACCTGGTTCCCGGCAAGACCGCGATCGACGTCTTCCGTGCCACGTTCCCGGCCGGCACCCTGTCGGGCGCGCCGAAACCGCGGGCGCTCGAGATCATCGACGCCCTCGAACCAGCCCAGCGTGGCGTGTACGGGGGAGTGGTGGGCTACTTCGGCTTCGCTGGCGACGCCGACCTGGCTATCGCCATCCGTACCGCCACCATCAAGGACGGCATCGCCCGGGTGCAGGCCGGCGGCGGTGTCGTCACCGATTCCGATCCGGCTTCCGAGTATCAGGAGTCGCAGAACAAAGCGGCAGCGCCCCTGCGCGCCGTCGCTATCGCCAACGCGATGCGGCGAGTGTTCTAGTGAGCAAACGGATGTCTCCGCGTCGCCTCAAACTCGTGCTCATTCTCGCCATTTTGGGCGCGAGCGCCCTGGCAATGCTGGCCTGGACGCAGGTTTGGGTGCACGCTGAAGTGGGGCTGCCCGACGCTGGCACCCAGGTGCTTCAAATCGACGGAGCCATCGCCGCGCCGGCACTGACTGCCCTGGCACTCTCCGGGTTCGCCCTCGCCGCGGCACTCACCATCGCGGGGCGGCTCATTCGAGTCGTGCTCGGTGCGCTCGAGGTTCTTCTCGGATTCTCGGTGTTTCTCGCCGCATACCTTGCAGTCGAGGACCCCTCTCAGGCCAGTGCCGCTGCGGTCACCGCCGCGACCGGAGTTGCCGGGCACGAGTCCATTCAGCTGAGCGTTCTCGGCACGGTGGTCACCGCGTGGCCGTTCGTCGCAATGGGCGCCGCAGTCATTATGGCGGCGACCGGTGTGATCGTCATCATGACGAGCGCACGCTGGCCGGGGCCGACCCGTAAATACCAGGGCGTGCGTTTTGAACCGGTAGCCGCTCCCGACGGTTCCCCGAAAGCTTCGCCCGTGACCGATGATGTGTCAGCCGAGCCCGCAGCGGCCGACTCCGTCGGCGACTGGGACGATCTCAGTCGCGGCGAAGACCCGACCGCTCGTTAGGGACGTGCTGTCGCTCCGCTAGACTTGATCTGCTTGTCAACGCATACAGGCTTACGCATTTACGAGGAGAACCATGAGCATCGATCTCTCAGATCCCGGACACGGCCACTCCCCGGCGGCCTGGATCGCGGTCATCATCATGCTGGCTGCCTTCACCATCGGCACCACAGCTTTCTTCTTCAATCTGGTCTGGCTCGTCTGGGCCTCCTTCGGATTGCTTATTGCCGGGCTCATCGTCGGCTATGTACTCGGCAAAGTCGGCTACGGCGTCAGCGCCACGTCGACCGGCCACTAGCCGTCGGCGCTGAGACCTGGTGCTCCAAGAACTTCTCGCCGGCGCGCTCTTTGACGCCGAACAGCGCCTCCTCACTCGCCCGCTGGCGAGCGTGGAGACTGCGGCGCGCGCCCACGCGCCCGCCCTCGATGCCTTGGCAGCCCTGGCCCCCACTGACCGGGTCAAGATCCTCGCAGAAATCAAGCGGGCCAGCCCGAGCCGTGGCGCCCTGGCGTCCATCACCGATCCGGCAGCCCTGGCAGTCTCCTATGAAACCGGTGGGGCAAGTGCTATCAGCGTACTCACCGAGGGTCGCCGTTTTCACGGCTCGATGACCGACCTCGAGCAGGTGCGGGCTGCAGTGAGCATTCCCCTTCTGCGTAAGGACTTCATCGGCACGCCGTACCAGGTGTTCGAGGCCCGCGCTGCGGGTGCCGATCTGGTGTTACTCATCGTCGCCGCCCTCGATCAGGCCACGCTGCTCTCGCTGCACGAGCTCATCCACGAGCTCGGCATGACCGCCCTGGTCGAAACGCACAGTGGCGACGAAGTCAGTCGCGCTCTCGACATCGGAGCGAGCCTGATCGGGGTCAACGCACGCGACCTGTCCACCTTTGAGCTCGATCCGAACCTCTTTGGCACTCTCGCCGGCACAATTCCATCCGGCGTCATCCGGGTTGCCGAATCCGCCGTCAAGACTGCCGCCGATGTCGCGCACTACCGTGGCGCCGGCGCCGATGTCGTCCTGGTCGGCGAAGCGCTCGTCACGAGCGATCCCATCCGAACCCTCTCTGAGTTTTTGGCGGTTTAAATGTCTCTACGTACACAGCCCGGCCCCTATTTCGGTGACTTCGGCGGCAGGTTCGTGCCCGAATCCCTCGTGGCGGCGCTCGATGAATTGACCGCGGAATATGAACTCGCCAGGAACGACCCGGCTTTCGCTGCGGCCTTGACGAAGTTGCACATGAACTACAGCGGTCGTCCCTCTATCATCACCGAGGTGCCGCGGTTCGCCGAATACGCCGGTGGCGCCCGCATCATCCTCAAGCGTGAAGACCTCAACCACACCGGTTCGCACAAGATCAACAATGCCCTCGGCCAGGCCCTGCTCACCCAGCGCATCGGCAAGACCCGTGTGATCGCTGAAACCGGGGCCGGCCAGCATGGTGTGGCCACGGCCACCGTCGCGGCCCTGTTCGGGCTGGAGTGCGTCGTCTATATGGGAGAGGTCGACACCGAACGTCAAGCCCTCAACGTCGCCCGAATGCGCCTGCTCGGCGCCGAGGTCGTTCCGGTGAAAACCGGCTCGCGCACACTGAAGGACGCCATCAACGACGCCATGCGCGACTGGGTCGGCAACGTCGACACCACCAACTACATTTTCGGGACCGTGGCCGGACCGCATCCGTTCCCGGCCATGGTGCGTGACTTTCAGAAAATCATCGGTGAGGAGGCCCGCAAGCAGGTTCTCGATCTGACCGGCAGCCTGCCGGACGCGGTCACCGCCTGCGTTGGCGGCGGCTCCAACGCTATGGGGATCTTCGACGCCTTCCTCGACGACCCCGATGTTGCCCTGTTCGGCTATGAAGCAGCCGGCGACGGCGTCGAAACGCCCCGACATGCGGCGACCATCACGAAGGGTCGCCCCGGTGTGCTGCACGGCGCCCGCAGCATGCTGCTGCAGGACGAAGACGGTCAAACCGTTGATTCGCACTCCATTTCAGCGGGCCTCGACTACCCGGGAGTCGGACCGGAGCACGCCTGGCTTGCCAGCATCGGCCGGGCCACCTATCTACCGATCACCGACGACGAGGCAATGAGCGCCCTGCGGCTGCTGAGTCGCACCGAGGGCATCATCCCTGCGATCGAGTCGTCCCATGCCCTCGCCGGCACCCTCGAGCTTGGTCGCACACTCGGCCCGGAGGCAACCATCCTGGTCAACCTCAGCGGTCGCGGCGACAAGGACATGGAAACAGCCGGTCGGTACTTCGACCTGCTCGACGAAGGCGCGGAACAGTCATGACGACCCCCATCACCAGCGGCGCTGTGAGCACGGTCGAACACACCATCGCCCGGCGGCGCTCCGAGGGCGGGGGAGCCCTCATCGGCTACCTTCCGGTTGGTTTCCCCACGCTGAGCGACAGCATCGACGCTGCGGTGGCGCTTGTCGCCAACGGCGTCGACATTATCGAACTCGGCCTGCCCTACTCCGACCCGGTGATGGACGGCCCGGTGATCCAGGCCGCGACCCAACAGGCACTGGCCAACGGATTCAAGCTGCGCCACGGATTCGAGGCGATCCGGGCCATCACCGCGCAGGTCGATGCCCCTGTGCTGGTCATGACCTACTGGAACCCCGTCGTGCAGTACGGCGTTGAACGATTCGCCGACGACCTGCGCGCCGCTGGCGGTGCCGGTCTGATCACCCCAGACCTCATTCCCGACGAGGCTGACGTCTGGATGGCCGCAAGCGAACGCACCGGCCTCGACCGCGTCTTTTTGGCCGCACCGTCGTCGTCTGATGCCCGCCTGGTGCGAGCGATCGAGGCGAGCCGCGGTTTCGTGTACACCGTATCGACGATGGGAACTACCGGTGCTCGCGCCGGCGTGGACGCGGCCGCCCGTATTCTGGTGGAGCGCTTGCGCGCGGTCGGCTGCACCAGTGCGTGCGTCGGCCTGGGCATTTCCAACCCCGAGCAGGTGCGTGAAATTCTCGGCTACGCCGACGGCGCCATTGTCGGGTCAGCCCTCGTGAAAGCACTCGCCGACGGGGGAGTGCCAGCCGCCGCCCGTCTGGCTCTCGACCTTGCCGCCGGCGCTAACAATATTCGCCCGGCTTCAACCCCCCAGTAAATCCAGGCGCGCTCTACACTCAAGTGTTCGCGGCGATCGATTCGCCCCAGGTGACGTGAGTCACGATGAAAGGTAGTACCCCGGTGTCTTTGAATCTTCTGAGCGCGAGTATCCCAAGCCCTGAGTGGAGCTTCTTCGACCTCGGTCCGTTCCGCATCCACGCGTACGCGTTATGCATCCTCGCTGGAATCATTCTTGCGACGGTTATTACCTCACGCCGCCTCACCAAGCGCGGGGCGGAACCGGGTGTCGTACTGGACATCATTCTCTGGGCGGTCCCGCTCGGCATCGTCGGGGCGCGCATCTACCACGTACTCACCCACCCGGGGGACTACTTTTTTGAGGGCGCCGACCTGCTGCGCACCCTGTACATCTGGGAGGGCGGCAACGCCATCTTCGGATCATTGATCGGTGGCGCCGTCGGCGCCTATATCGGTTGCCGGATGACGGGCATCCGGTTTTGGACGTTCGCCGATGCCGTCGCGCCCGCGCTGCTCGTCGCGCAGGCCACCGGCCGGCTCGGCAACTGGTTCAACCACGAACTGTTCGGTCTGCCGACGACCCTGCCCTGGGGCCTTGAAATCGAACCAAGCAATGTTGCCTTCCCGGTCGGGCTGCCGTCCGGCACGCTGTTCCACCCGACTTTTCTCTACGAAATCATCTGGAATCTGCTCGGTGTGGCCGTCATCCTTTACCTCGAACGCAAATTCCGTCTGCGGTTCGGTCAGACCCTGGGCGCTTACCTCATCTGGTACGGACTGGGGCGCAGCTTTTTTGAGTCGATTCGCATCGACCCGAGCGAGATCTACTTCGGTATCCGAACTAACGTCTGGGCTGCCCTGGCAGCCATCGCACTCGGTCTGGTCATCATTCTCGTGCAGCGTCGCCGCCACCCGGGCCTTGAGTCCAGCCCGTATGTTTCCGGACGGGAATGGATTGCTCCTGACGCTGGGGTAGAATTCGAGGACAGCGATTCGGAACCAGAAGACAACATCACCGCGGATCAGAGCGATGATGCCGATCACCCCGAATCACCCGCGACCGCAGCCACAAGCACGAGCGCTTCGCGTCTGTAGTCTCACGTCTGCGCAATCCCAGCTGACATATCCGTAGCGGCGCCCGGTTACGGGCCCGGCCCGAACAGGGCGCCGCTACGGTTTCCTGCACACTTCACCATCGGGCCGACGTCGTCCCTTACAGCCAATCATTTCGTGAGGACGGTCTCCATGGCGCAGAAACCTTTCTACTCCCGCTTCAGCAGCATGCCCGAAGCATCCGGTCTGTACGACCCGTCGGCCGAGCGCGACGCGTGTGGCCTGGCCATGGTGGCGACCCTGCGGGGAACCGCCGGACACGACATCATCACGCAG
The DNA here is from genome assembly GCF_002929825.1 of Cryobacterium sp. Y29. Classification (GTDB taxonomy): domain Bacteria; phylum Actinomycetota; class Actinomycetes; order Actinomycetales; family Microbacteriaceae; genus Cryobacterium. The sequence continues at coordinate 275,937 of NZ_PJJN01000035.1, read as the reverse complement.
GCCCTCGATGCCCTGCGCAACCTCGAGCACCGCGGGGCGGTCGGCTCCGACGCCGGAACCGGTGACGGCGCCGGCATCATCACGCAGGTACCGGATGCGTTCCTGCGCGCCGTCACGGATTTCGCGCTTCCCCCGATGGGTCAGTACGCCGTTGGCAACGTGTTCCTACCGACCGACCCGACCGCGCGCACCAGGATCAAGCGCGCGATCAGCTCGATTGCTGAGGAGGAAAGCCTCACCATCCTCGGCTGGCGCGAGGTTCCGGTGCACCCGGAAGACCTCGGCATCCAGGCCCGCGCCAATATGCCCGCCATCCAGCAGCTGTTCGTGCAGAGCACCCGCACCACCGAATCCGGCGACCCGTTTGCGGATATCGCGCTGGATCGGCAGGCGTTTCGGCTGCGGAAGCGTGCCGAACGCGAACTTGAGATCTACTTTGTCTCGCTGTCCAGTCGCACCCTGGTCTACAAGGGCATGGTCACGACCCTGCAGCTCGAACCGTTCTACCCCGACCTGTCCGACGAACGCTTCGTCTCGACACTCGCCCTCGTGCACTCCCGCTATTCCACAAACACGTTCCCGTCCTGGCCCCTGGCCCAGCCGTTCCGCATGATCGCCCACAACGGCGAGATCAACACGGTGCAGGGCAACCGTAACTGGATGCGTGCGCGCCAGTCCCAACTCGAATCCGAGCTGCTCGGCGACGTCGCACCACTGCTGCCGATCGTCACCCCGGGCGCGAGCGACTCGGCCTCCTTCGATGAGGTCGTCGAGCTGCTCAGCCTGTCCGGTCGGTCGCTGCCACACGCCATCATGATGATGGTGCCGGAGGCGTGGGAGAACCAGACCGACCTCGACGACGAACGTCGTGACTTCTACGAATACCATTCCATGCTCATGGAGCCGTGGGACGGCCCAGCCGCGATCGTTTTCACCGATGGTTCCCTGGTGGGAGCAACGCTCGACCGCAACGGCTTGCGCCCCGGACGCTACCTCGTCACCGACGACGGCCTCGTCGTGCTCGCGAGCGAAATCGGCGTGCTCGGCATCGATCCGGCCCGCGTCGTGCGTAAGGGCCGCTTGCGCCCCGGCCAGATGTTCCTGGTCGACACCAAAGCCGGCCGCATCATCGACGACCGGGAGATCAAAGCAGAACTGTCCGCGAGCGAACCGTGGGGAGACTGGCTCGAGAAGGGGCGCATCAACCTCAAGGACCTCCCGGAGCGAGAACACATCGTGCACCCGCCGGCATCTGTAGTGCGTCGTCAGCGCACCTTCGGCTACACCGAAGAAGAGGTGCGGATTCTGCTCGCCCCGATGGCCAGAACCGGCGCCGAACCGCTGGGCGCCATGGGTAGCGACACCCCCATCGCCGTGCTCAGCGACCGCCCACGTCTCATGTTCGATTACTTCACCCAGCAGTTCGCGCAGGTCACCAACCCTCCGCTCGACTCGATTCGCGAAGAAGTCGTCACGAGCCTCAAGCTCGCTCTCGGGCCGGAACGCAACCTGCTCTCCGCGGGTCCGGAGCACGCCCGCCAGGTCATTTTGGATTTCCCGGTCATCGATAACGACGAACTGGCGAAGATCCAGCACATCGACCCTGTCGTCGGCAGCCGCACCACCACGACCATTCGTGGCCTCTACCGCGTCGAAGAAGGCACCGAAGCGCTGTCACAGCGCCTCGCTGCCATCTGCGTTGAGGTTGACGAGGCCATAGAGGCCGGCGCGCTGTTCATCGTGCTGAGTGACCGCGACTCCAACAAAGACCTCGCACCCATTCCATCGCTGCTCATGATCGCGGCCGTGCATCACCACCTGATTCGCACCGAACACCGTATGAAGGTCGGCATCGTCGTCGAGGCCGGCGACGTGCGCGAGGTGCACCACGTGGCGCTGCTGATCGGCTACGGCGCGTCCGCCGTAAACCCGTACTTGGCAATGGAAACCTGCGAAGACCTCGTGCGCAGCGGAATCATCACCAACGTCACGCCCGAAAAGGCGGTGCGCAACGTCATCAAAGCCCTCGGTAAGGGCGTGCTCAAAATCATGTCCAAGATGGGCATCTCCACCGTGTCGTCGTACGCCGGCGCGCAAACCTTTGAAGCCGTTGGCCTCGCCCAGTCGTTCGTCGACCAGTACTTCACCGGAACGACGAGCAAGCTCGGCGGCGTCGACATCGACGTGATCGGTGTCGAAAACCTGGCGCGGCACGCATCCGCTTATCCGATGGATGCCGCCGTGACCGCCCACGAACGCCTCGCGACCGGTGGCGAATACCAGTGGCGTCGGGACGGCGCCCCGCACCTGTTCAACCCGGAGACCATTTTCCGTCTGCAGCACGCCACCCGAACCCGGCGCTACGACATCTTCCGCGAATACACGAAGATGGTCGACGATCAGGCCGAATCCCTGATGACGCTGCGGGGCATGTTCACGCTCAGCCCCGGCCAACGCCCCCCGGTACCCCTCGACGAGGTCGAATCGGTCTCCCAGATCGTCAAACGGTTCTCCACAGGCGCGATGAGCTACGGCTCCATTTCGCAGGAAGCGCACGAGACCCTTGCGATTGCAATGAACCGCCTGGGCGGTAAGTCCAACACCGGCGAAGGCGGCGAAGACCTCGACCGTCTACTCGACCCGACCCGGCGTAGCGCGGTGAAGCAGGTTGCGTCGGGCCGATTCGGCGTGACGAGCATGTACCTGACCCACGCCGATGACATCCAGATCAAACTTGCCCAGGGTGCCAAGCCCGGCGAGGGCGGTCAGCTGCCTCCCACCAAGGTGTACCCGTGGATCGCCCGCACCCGGCACGCCACGGCCGGCGTCGGCCTCATCTCGCCACCACCGCACCACGATATCTACTCGATCGAAGACCTCAAGCAGCTCATCTTCGACCTGAAACGGGCCAACCCGAAGGCCCGCATCCACACCAAACTGGTCAGCCAGTCCGGTATCGGCGCCGTCGCGGCCGGCGTCGCCAAGGCCCTCTCCGACGTGATCCTGATCAGCGGGCACGACGGCGGAACAGGCGCCAGCCCGGTCAACTCGCTCAAGCACGCCGGTACGCCGTGGGAACTCGGCCTCGCCGAGACCCAGCAGACGCTCATGCTCAACGGTATGCGTGACCGCGTGGTCGTGCAGGTAGACGGCCAGCTGAAGACCGGGCGTGACGTGCTCGTCGGTGCCCTGCTCGGCGCCGAGGAATTTGGTTTCGCCACCGCGCCGCTCGTCGTCTCGGGCTGCATCATGATGCGCGTCTGTCACCTCGACACCTGCCCGGTCGGCGTCGCCACGCAGAACCCGGAGTTGCGCAAACGCTTCAACGGTCAGGCTGACCACGTCGTGAACTTCTTCGAGTTCATCGCCCAGGAGGTTCGTGAGTACCTCGCCGAGCTGGGGTTCCGCAGTCTGGACGAAGCTATCGGTCACCGTGAGGTGCTGAACGTCAACCGTGCCCTGACCCATTGGAAGGCGCAGGGGCTTGACCTTTCACCCATTCTGAGCGGCCCGGACTTTTCCGAGAGCGAACCGCGCAAGTGGGCCCGCTCCCAGGAGCACGAACTCGACAAGCACTTCGACAACGAACTGATTCGCCGGAGCCAGAACGTGCTCGAGCACGGCGGCACGATCAGCATCGACCTGCCGATCCGCAACACCGAGCGCGCCGTCGGAACCATGCTCGGCAACCAGGTCACCCTGCGGCATGGCGAAAACGGCCTGCCGGCCGGGTCCATCGAGGTCACCCTCACCGGGTCCGCTGGACAATCATTCGGAGCGTTCCTGCCGAGCGGCATCACCCTGCGGCTCGAGGGCGATTCCAACGACTATGTCGGCAAGGGCCTGTCGGGCGGGCAGATCGTCGTGCGCCCCGACCGGGCCAGCCAATTTCCCGCTGAAGACAACGTCATCGCCGGGAACGTCATCGGTTACGGGGCTACCCAGGGCAGTATGTTCATTCGCGGCATCGTCGGCGAACGATTCCTGGTGCGTAACTCCGGCGCGATCGCCGTCGTGGAGGGTGTGGGCGACCACGCCCTGGAATACATGACCGGGGGCCTCGCGGTTATCCTTGGCGAGACCGGACGCAACCTCGGAGCCGGGATGAGCGGCGGCACGGCCTACGTCTACGGGCTCACCGCCGAACGGGTCAACCGTGATGCGTTGACCTCGGGGGAGTTGCGCCTGCTGGCACTGGAAAGTGTCGACCGTGAGATCGTGCGCGACCTGCTCGAACAGCATCGGGACCAAACCGATTCCGCGCTGGCCAAGCGAATGCTCGATAACCTGGAAGAAACCATGGACACATTTGTCAAGGTGCTGCCGCGCGATTACGCGGCCGTACTGGAGACCAGACAAACGGCCCTCGACGAGGGACTCGATCCCGACGGACTCGTTGTCTGGAATCGAATTCTGGAGGTAACCAATGGCTGATCCGAAGGGATTCCTGAAGACCACGGAACGTGAGCTGCCGGCTCGTCGGCCGGTGGCCATCCGCTTGATGGACTGGAAAGAGGTCTACGAGCAGGGTGATAGTGCCGTGCTCAAACGGCAGGCTGGCCGCTGCATGGACTGCGGGGTGCCGTTCTGCCACCAGGGTTGCCCGCTCGGCAACCTCATTCCCGAGTGGAACGACCTGGTCTGGCGCGACGAGGGTCGAGCGGCCATCGAACGCCTGCACGCGACGAACAACTTCCCCGAATTCACCGGTCGACTCTGCCCGGCGCCGTGTGAATCGTCATGTGTGCTCGGTATCAACCAGCCGGCCGTGACCATCAAGCAGGTCGAGGTGTCGATTATCGACCAGGCCTTCGCGAAGGGCTGGGTACAGCCGCAGCCGCCCGGTCGCCTGACCGGTAAGACCGTCGCGGTCGTCGGCTCCGGCCCGGCCGGGCTGGCCGCAGCCCAGCAACTCACCCGCGCCGGTCACACCGTCGCCGTGTTCGAACGCGATGATCGCATTGGCGGGCTGCTGCGCTACGGCATTCCGGACTTCAAAATGGAGAAGAAGCACCTCGAACTGCGCCTCGCCCAGATGACAGCGGAGGGCACGCGGTTTCGCGCGAACGTCAACATCGGTGTGGACATCACCTGGGACGACCTGCGTGCCCGCTACGACGCTGTCGTGGTAGCGACCGGCGCGATGGTTCCCCGCGACCTGCCCATTCCGGGGCGCGATCTGCCCGGAGTGCACTTCGCCATGGAATTCCTCGTTCAGCAGAACAAGATCGGCGCCGGTGGAAGCATCGAAGCGGTGATCACCGCCGAGGGTAAGCACGTCGTCGTACTCGGCGGTGGTGACACCGGTGCCGACTGCATCGGCACCGCGCATCGCCAGCTGGCAGCATCCGTTACCAACCTGGCGATCGGCAAGCAGCCGGGCACTACCCGCCCGGAAAGCCAGCCTTGGCCGATATCGCCGACCCTGTTCGAGGTGTCCAGCGCTCACGAAGAGGGCGGCACCCGCCAGTACCTTGCGTCAACGGTCGAATTTCTGACCAACGACTTCGGCGAGGTGCGCGCCATTCGCATCGCCGAGACCGAGTACCTTGACGGACGCCGCGTTCCCAAGGCCGGTTCGGAACGGGAGATTCCGGCCGACCTGGTGTTGCTCGCCATGGGATTCACCGGTCCGGAACAAGGCGACCTCAGCCACCAGCTGAAGGTTCCTTTCGACGGGCACGGCAACGTTGAGCGTGACGGCAACTACCAGACCAGCCAGGAGGGTGTCTTCGTCGCCGGTGACGCCGGTCGTGGCCAGTCGCTGATCGTCTGGGCCATTGCTGAGGGTCGCGCCGCCGCCGCTGCGGTCGATGAGTTTCTGGAAGGGCAGACGCAACTGCCGTCTCCCGTCAAGCCCACGGATCGCTCGTTTTCCCTCTAGTTCACCAGCCTTCCTGTACTACGTTCACATGCGCCTGAAGAGCGCGGAAATCGGAGATTCACCAGAATGAGACGCGCAAAAATCGTCGCCACCCTTGGGCCAGCAGCGGCCAGTTACGAGCAGATCAGGGCCCTCATCGATGCGGGCGTCGACGTATGTCGAATGAACCTGAGCCACGGCAACTACCAGGTGCACGAGAGCGTCTATGCCAATGTGCGCAAGGCCGCCAACGATTCCGGTCGTGCCATTGCCGTCATGGTTGACCTGCAGGGTCCGAAGATTCGTCTGGGCAAATTCGAAGGCGGGCCGTACGACCTTGCCGTCGGCGACATCTTCAAGATCACCACCGAAGACGTACTCGGCACTAAAGAACTCTCCGGCACGACCTTCAAAGGACTGCCGCACGACGTGAACCCCGGCGATTTTCTGCTTATCGACGATGGCAAGGTCAAGGTGCAGGTCGTTGAAACGGATGGCGTCGTCGTCACGACCAGGGTGATCGTCGCCGGCCCGGTCTCCAATAACAAGGGAATCAATCTGCCCGGCGTCGCCGTCAACGTTCCCGCCTTGTCGGAGAAGGACGAAGCAGACCTGCGCTGGGGCCTGCGTCTCGGAGCCGACCTCATCGCGTTGTCGTTCGTGCGCAGCGCCGATGACATCACCCGCGTACACGAGATCATGGCGGAAGAAGGTCGCCGCGTTCCGGTGATCGCCAAGATCGAGAAGCCGCAGGCCGTCGACAACCTCGAAGAGATTGTTCATGCCTTCGACGCGATCATGGTCGCCCGAGGCGACCTTGGCGTCGAGCTTCCGCTGGAGGCCGTGCCGATTGTGCAAAAGCAGGCCGTTGAAATCGCTCGCCGCATGGCCAAGCCGGTTATCGTGGCGACTCAGATGCTCGAATCCATGATTTTGAGTCCGGTGCCCACCCGGGCGGAGACCAGCGACGTCGCCAACGCCGTGCTCGACGGCGCGGATGCCGTCATGCTCAGCGGTGAGACCAGCGTCGGAGAATACCCCGTTGTCACGGTACAGACCATGGCCCGCATAGTGGAGTCCACCGAGGTGCACGGACTCGAGCGCATCGGCAAGCTGACTAATAAGCCGCGCACGCAGGGCGGTGCCATCACCCTGGCCGCCATCGAGGTCGCCGAGTTCGTCGACGCAAAGTTCCTCTGCATTTTCACCGAGTCGGGAGACTCTGCCCGACGCATGTCGCGTCTGCGGTCGAAAATCCCGATGCTGGCCTTCACCCCGGAGGCGGGCATCCGTCGTCGTCTGGCCCTCACCTGGGGCATCCAGACCTATCTGGTGGACCCGGTCACGCACACCGACGCAATGTTCGGTCAGGTGGATGACATCCTCATCGGTCAGGGCCTCGCTCAAATCGGTGACAAGGTCGTCGTCATCTCTGGTTCTCCTCCCGGAATCGTCGGTTCGACCAATGACATTCGCGTGCACTGCGTGGGCGACGCTCATAACGAGGTCGCGCCGGCGTACGTCAAGAAATAGCGTGTAGAGCGAACAGCCTCGCTTCGTGATTTTTACGGAGCGAGGCTGTTGGTCGATATCGACGACTCATTTATGGCACCGCCAACGCGCTCGCTTTCGGCGACACGAACTGGTGCACCTCGGTGACCGTGGGAGAACCCTACCCGCACATCCGTACAGGTGAGGCCAAGCAGCACCAGAAAAAGCATGTGACCTGGTCATTTACTGGTAAAAAATTGTACCGGTGGTGGGACTCGAACCCACACGTCCTTGCGAACAAAGCATTTTGAGTGCTCCGCGTCTGCCATTCCGCCACACCGGCTTACAACTACTCGTTCAGAATACCGTAGGCTTTTGCACGTGACCGACCAAGACAGCACCCCAACCCCTCCGCGCCGCGTTGTCGTCGCTGAGGATGAATCCCTCATCCGCCTCGACATCGTCGAGATTCTGCGCGACAACGGCTTTGAAGTCGTCGGCGAAGCCGGTGACGGAGAAACTGCGGTCGCCTTGGCACGGGAACTCCGCCCTGACCTGGTCATCATGGACGTCAAGATGCCCCAACTGGATGGCATCAGCGCAGCTGAACGCCTATCTAAGGAGCACATTGCACCGGTCGTACTGCTGACAGCGTTCAGTCAGAAAGAACTGGTCGAACGCGCCACCGAAGCCGGCGCCCTCGCTTACGTTGTCAAGCCCTTCACCCCGAACGACCTGCTGCCTGCAATCGAGATCGCCCTCTCGCGCTACAGCCAGATCATCACCCTCGAGGCCGAGGTCGCCGACCTGGTCGAGCGGTTCGAGACCCGTAAGCTCGTCGACCGGGCCAAGGGCCTGCTCAACGAGAAAATGGGCCTGACCGAGCCGGAAGCCTTCCGCTGGATCCAGAAAGCCTCAATGGACCGGCGCCTCACCATGCACGACGTGTCGCAGGCGATCATCGAACAGCTCAGCGCCAAGAAGTAGTCGCAGCTTAAAAGTAGAACGGCCCGGCAGATTCTGCCGGGCCGTTTTACTGTCTAGCGGTCCGGGCCAGGACGTGGTGGATTGTGTGTCAGTGGTGCCCGCTACGCTCGAAATTGACGAAGGGCGGGCGGATGTTCCTACTGGATGGCGAGATAGTGACCAGTGCCAGTGACCTGAGCGCCGCATCCGTTTGCGAGTTTGCGTTTCTGCGCCGTATCGACGCGAAACTCGGCCGCATTGACGGGGTTCCTGAACCGGTCGACGCTATGCACAAACGCACGTCCCGTCTCGGCGACGAGCACGAACATCGGGTGCTCGAACGCTATCGGCAGGACTATTCGGTCGTGGAGATCGCCCGGCCAGAGCGGATATCGCGCCCCGCCCTCGAGCTAGCAGCCGAGCACACGCGGCTGGCCTTCACGGAGCACGCCGGCGTTATTTTTCAGGCCACCTTCTTCGATTCCGATTATGGCCCGCCCAACATAGCTGCCCCCATCGTCTTCCTCGGATTCGCCGACTTCATCGTGCGGCAGAGTGATCGCACCTGGCTGGTGCAAGACACGAAACTTGCCCGGCACGCCCGGGTTAGCGCCCTGCTGCAATTGGCCGCGTACGCCGAACAACTCGAACGTATTGGGGTCGACCCGGCTGAGACCGTGGAGCTGTTGCTCGGCGATGGCTCCGTCAGCGTGCACCAGCTGGCAGATATTCGCCCGGTGTACCGCAAGCGCAAACAGCGTCTTGTACAGATCATCACGGAACGACTCGGCGACAGCGCCTTCGTCAAGTGGGGTGACCCGCGCTACACCGTCTGTGGGCGCTGCGTCACTTGTGAGCTGGAGGCGCAGACGCACCGCGACCTGCTCCTCGTAGCCGGTCTGCGGCTCACTCAGCGCGCCCGGCTGGCGGCCGCCGGCCTCTGCACCATCGATGAACTCGCTGCATCCGGTGGCGCCATCGACGGCATAGCCGATTCCACGCTCGCCGCTCTGCGCACACAGGCGCGGCTGCAGCTTCAGGCGGTCGCGGGGACAGCGCCGCCGGTAGATCTGTGCAATCCGGGGGCGTTGGCAGTGCTGCCCGAGCCAAATCCCGGCGATATCTTCTTCGACTTCGAGGGTGACCCGCTGTACACAGACGACACTGCGACCGAGGCTGCGACCACGCGGTGGGGCCTCGACTACCTGTTCGGTCTGGTCGACGTCGATGAATCTTTTCGCGCCTTCTGGGCGCACACCTGGGCCGAAGAGAAGCAGGCACTCACGGACTTTCTGGCGTACCTGGTCGAGCGTCGCGCTCGATATCCGGGCATGCACGTTTACCATTACGCCGCGTACGAGCGCACTCACCTGCTCAGCCTCGCTGCCCGGCACGGCGTCGGCGAAGATCAGGTCGACTCGCTGCTGCGTGAGAACGTGCTGGTTGACCTCTATCCGCTCGTGCGCAAGAGCATGCGTGTCGGGTCCCGCTCTTACTCGATCAAGAAGCTCGAGCCGCTCTACATGGGCTCCGAACTGCGCGGCGGCGAGGTCACTAACGCAGCGGATTCCATCACCGAATATGCCGGCGCTCGAGACCTGCACGCGCACGGCGACACGGCCGAAGCGCAGCGCATGCTGGAATCCATTGCCGACTACAACCGCTACGACTGTGTGTCAACGTTGCGGCTGCGTGACTGGCTGCTCGCGCTCGCGCGCAGGGCGGGCATCCGCTCAGTCGGCACGCAGCCCGAAGCGGATACCGACACGCTCGAGCCGTCGCCGGTGCGCGACGCCCTGCTCGCCATCGCGGCCACGGCTGGCCGCACGTCGCGCACCGCAGACCAGGCAGCGGCTGCCTTCGCCGCCGCCGCGATCGACTACCACCGCCGGGAACAGAAGAGTTTCTGGTGGGGACACTATTCTCGGCTCGAATACCCCATCGACGAATGGCAAGACACCCGCGACGTGCTCATAGTCGACCGCGTCGACGTGGACCGTGACTGGTTTCGCGAGGGCCAGCAGCGCGTCGATCGTCGCCACCTATGGCTTCGGGGGCGTCTGGCACCGGGCAGCAGCATCAAACCGGGCGATCAGGCCGGGCCATACCTGCTCTACGAACACCCCGGGCCTTTCGCCAACCCCGACACATCGGAGGGTGCTCGCACCCACCGCGCCGTAAAAGTGCTCGCGGTCGACGACGACGGCGCAATCCTGGTCGAAGAGACCCTGCTGAAAGGTGTGGCCCGCTACGACCACCGACCGAGCGCACTCGCACCAGCCGCACCGCCCCGACCGTTGCAACAGAAGCCCGCGATCGATGAGTGGGCTCAAGCGATCGTTGACGCCCAGCCGGACTGGCCGAGCGACCCCATGGTCGATATTTTGCGCCGCACCCCGCCGCGCACCCATACGGGACACCTGGCGGCCGTCACGGTCGATGGAGAGACCATCGGCGCTGTCCTGACAAGTCTGCGTGACCTCGACAGGTCATATCTTGCGATCCAGGGGCCACCCGGCACCGGCAAAACCTACCTCGGCGCCCACGCCATCACGGCGCTCGTGCAGCAGCACGGCTGGAAGATTGGCGTCGTCGCCCAATCCCACGCCGTCGTTGAGAATCTGCTCGGCGCCATCGTCACGGCCGGGCTCGATCCTGCACTGGTCGGAAAGGTGGCCAAAACCGGGGCTGACCCGGCACAGGATGCGTACACGGTGCTGCCCAAAGACGGCCAGCTGCTCTTTGCACTCGACCACGCCAACTCCGGATTCGTCATCGGCGGCACTGCCTGGGACTTCAGCAATCCTGCCCGTGTGCCGCGGCACAGCCTTGACCTGCTCGTCGTCGACGAGGCGGGGCAGTTTTCGCTCGCCTCGACCATCGCGGCGAGCGTCGGCGCGAAGAACCTGTTATTGCTGGGTGACCCGCAGCAACTGCCGCAGGTGAGCCAGGGCATGCACCCCGAGCCGATCGACCAGTCAGCGCTCGGCTGGGTCGCGGCCGGCCATGACGTGCTGTCAGGCACGCGCGGCTATTTTCTGGCCGAAAGTCGCCGCATGCATCCGGCGGTGACAGCCCCAGTCTCCCGCCTTTCCTACGGCGGACGCCTGCGCGCCAATCCGATCACCTCGACCCGGTTCCTCGACGGTGTCACGCCTGGGCTGCACGCTGTTCCGGTGATGCACACCGGCAATGCCATTTCATCGGCTGAAGAAGCGGAAGCCGTCGTGGCACTCGTGCGTAACGTCCTCGGCCGGCTCTGGACCGACCCGACCGACCGCCGCAGCGAGAATCCACTCAGCGAAGCCGACGTGATCGTCGTGACCCCCTACAACGCCCAGCTGGCCCTCGTACACGCGGCACTGGCTGCTGCCGGCTACTCCAACGTGAGAGTGGGCACGGTCGATAAATTCCAGGGTCAGGAAGCGGCCGTCGCGATCGTCACGCTCGCCGCCAGCTCGGCCGACGACGTACCGCGCGGCCTGGCGTTCCTTATTATGAAGAACCGCCTGAACGTCGCCGTCTCGCGAGCCAAATGGGCCGCGTACCTGATCTACTCACCTGCCCTGACCGCATACCTGCCGGTAACGCCCGCCGGCCTGGCCGAACTCAGCGCGTTCATCAGCCTGGTGGAGCCAGACCCGGCCGAGATCTAGGCTTGCGGCGGCAGGTCTTTGATGATGTTCGTGATGCGAATCGTCGAGCAGCGCCGACCGGCATCATCGGTGACGACGATCTCGTGGGTGGTGAGCGTGCGGCCAAGATGAATCGGGGTACACACCCCCGTGACGTAGCCGGACGTTGCCGAGCGATTGTGCGAGGCGTTGATTTCGATACCGACGGCGAGTTTTCCCGGTCCGGCATGCAGATTCGCGGCCATCGAGCCGAGCGACTCACCAAGCACGACATAGGCGCCGCCGTGCATGAGCATGGCCGGCTGCGTGTTGCCGGCCACGGGCATCCGTGCCACGGCCCGGTCAATGGTGAACTCGGTGAACTCCAGCCCCATCTTGTCGGCGAGATCTCCGCAGCCACGCTGCTGAACCCAGGCGAGTGCGTCGTCAGTCGTATTGAACATGATCACCTTTGGTCGGGGAGCCTTGCCGGGGAGACACTTGTAGGCTAGGGGAGTGTTGGACTCCGAAAAGCCTACCCTGATGATCATCGACGGCCACTCCCTGGCATTCAGGGCGTTCTACGCCTTGCCGGTGGACAGCTTCCAGACCCATGCCGGTCAGCATACAAACGCCATCCACGGCTTTCTGTCGATGCTGCTCAGCCTGCTGCGCAACGAGAAGCCGACCCACCTCGCCGTCGCCTTCGACATTTCGCGCGCATCCTTTCGTACCAGGGAATACCCGGAGTACAAAGGCACGCGCAATGCGACACCGCCGGAATTCCTCGGCCAGATTCCACTGCTGCAAGAAGCCCTCGCCGCGATGAACATCGCGACCATCACCAAGGAAGACTTCGAGGCCGACGATATTCTGGCGACCCTCTCGGTGCAAGGCACCGTGGCCGGCTACAACGTACTCGTCGTCTCTGGCGACCGGGATGCGATCCAGCTCGTCAACGAGACCGTCACCCTGCTCTACCCATCCAGCCAGGGCGTGTCCGCCCTCACTCGCTACGACCCGGCCCGGGTGCGCGAGCGCTACGGCGTCGAACCGGAGCAGTATCCCGACGTCGCCGCCCTCGTCGGTGAAACCAGTGACAACCTGATCGGCATCAGCAAGGTCGGTGAGAAGACCGCCGTCAAGTGGCTCGGCCTCTACGGCAGCCTCGATGGCATCCTTGAACACGCCGACGAGATCAAGGGCGTCGTCGGCAACAATCTGCGCGAGCAGCGAGAGAACGCGATTCGCAACCGCCGTCTCAACCGTCTGGTCACCGACCTGGAGCTGCCCGTGGCCGTTGCCGGCCTCGAACGCGGGGCCATGAACACCGACGCTGTGCGTGACATCTTCACCCGCCTCGAATTCAAGACCTTGCTCGACCGGGTGCTCAAGCTCGCCGGCGAAGACCCGGCGGCCGCAGCATCCGCTCTCGTTGCCGCTATCGACGAGGTTCCAGTCGTGCAGTCGCCCATCGCGCAAGACCTGCTCGACGAAGAGCTGCAGTCCTGGCTCGACCGGGCAACGTCGGCGCACCCGGCCGGACTCGGCCTCACGGTGGAAGTGCAAGACGGCAAGGCCATCGGGTTCGGACTGGCCAGCCCGACCGAAACCATCAACCTGCCGTGGCAGCAGGGGCGCAAAGATTACGCCCCGTTCGAAGCCTGGCTCGCGAGCGACGCCCTGAAGATCATGAACGACGCCAAACACCAGGTGAAGGCGCTGCGCCGCAGCGGTCTGCCCATCGCCGGCCTCGCCTTCGACACGCTCGTCGGCGCCTGGCTCGTCCGCCCCGGCGGACCGGACAAGACCCTGGCCGACCTCGTGTCACGGTACCTCGACGAAGCACTGCCGGTGGCCGACCCCAACCAGCTCGTGCCCGACGAGACCCAGCAGGCCGGCGCCCCCGCCCAGGCCTGGTACACCCTGCGGGTGTTCGCCGCCGTCGAGACCGCGCTCGACCCCGGCTCACTCAAGCTGCTGCTGGAGATCGAACTGCCCACCCTGCTGGCTCTTGCCGACATGGAGCTCGCCGGCGTCAGCGTCTCGCACGAGCAACTCGCCGAACTTTCAGCTGAGCTCGGCGCCAGCACCGCGAGTCTCGCGGCGGCGGCCTACGCCGAAATCGGCCGTGAGGTCAACCTCGGCTCACCCAAGCAACTACAAGACGTATTGTTCGAGCAGCTGGAGATGCCCAAGACCCGGGCCAACAAGACCGGTTTTTCAACGGATGCCGGCGCCCTGGCCGACCTGCAGGCGAGCAACCCGCATCCGTTCCTCGACCTGCTGCTGAAGCACCGTGATGCCACCAAGCTGCGCCAAATCGTTGAGACCCTCGATAAAGCCATCGACACCACCGGGCGCATCCACACTACGTATGTGCAGATCGGTACCACGACCGGCCGCATCTCCTCGAACGATCCGAACCTGCAGAACATCCCCGTTCGCACCGAGGAGGGTCGGCGCATCCGTGCCGCTTTCCAAGCCGGTGCGGGTAGCGAGAGCCTGCTCACTGCAGACTATTCACAGATCGAGATGCGCATCATGGCGCATCTTTCCGAGGACGCGGGGCTGATCGAAGCCTTCAATGCCGGCGAGGACTTGCACCGTTTCGTCGGTTCGCGTATTTTCGGTGTCGACCCCGCTGACGTATCCGGTGAGATGCGCACCAAGGTCAAGGCGATGAGCTACGGGCTCGCCTACGGCCTCAGCGCATTCGGTTTGTCCAAGCAGCTGCGCATCGACACCAAAGAAGCCAAGCAGCTCATGACCGACTACTTCGACCGGTTCGGCGCTGTGCGCGACTACCTGCGCAACGTCGTTGAGCAGGCCAAGGTCGACGGGTACACCGAGACCATCTACGGGCGGCGCCGGCCGTTCCCTGATCTGGCCAGCCCCAAACGAGTGCTGCGCGACAACGCCGAACGCGCGGCCCTCAACGCTCCGATCCAAGGTTCGGCGGCCGACATCATGAAGATCGCCATGAACGGTATCGCCGCCGACCTGGCGGATGCCTCGATGGAGTCCAGCATGCTGCTCCAGGTTCATGACGAGTTGATTTTCGACGTCGCACCGGGGGAGTGGGACGCCCTGCGCCAGGTCGTCACCCACAACATGGAGTCCGCCGCCGACCTGCTCGTTCCGCTGACGGTGCAGGTCGGTCGCGGACCCAACTGGGACGCAGCCGCCCACTAGGTTCCGTCGCAGCACGCCTCGACGCCGTCCTCGGAGTGAACCCGACCCTCGACCTTCTGGGTGTCGTTCTCGTTGACGTGGGCACATCAGCGCACGTCGTCCAGCGCGAAGCGCGGGAGCACATCGCGGAACTCTTCAACGCCGACGACAATGTGGTCTTCACTGCCACCGTCCGCCATAGCGAAGCAACAGCACAGGCAACAAGAGAACGAGGACTCCTCGTCCACGAACTCGACGCGCAGGTCCGAAAAGGCCCCAAGTGGTTCGAAATTCTCCGAGGTGACGCCCAGGCACCAGCTCTCGCACCACGGACGGCATCCTCAGTCGCAGACGACCTGCAGGCCATCACCCAAGAAGTTGTTGCCCGAATCACCGCGGCCGAGAAGCAGGAGGCCCTCGCATGAGCGACGACACCCCCACCCGACAGATCGCTGGACTTGCCCACCGCGCCGGAGCTCCTGACTTGAGTCGCCTCCAAGCGAGAAACCGACCCGAACCCACGCCACAGCCCGTTCAGCAGCCCAAGGCAATGAAGTCAGCTTTGACTCCGGCGCGGAAGTCGGCTTCCGCGGCCGAACCAACCGCGAGGATGACCACGTATTTGTCGGCGCAGACTAGAGACCGGGCGCGGGCGACCGACCGAGCCACGAGCCACCTCGAAGGCGACAAGAATTGGTCCGACTTCGTCGAGCGAGCGATCCAAGCAGAAGTAGAACGCAGAGAAGTCCGGCACAACGCGGGGGAGCGTTACGAGGGCGACAACTCACCATTGCCAGTCGGGCGACCACTTGGCTAAGCCTGAATCCACCGATCGCTGCTCGTGCACGACACCGACGGATACATCTTCCTGACGTCGACGACACCATCATCGAAGTCCACGGATACCAGAAACAAGGCTCCAGCTACGGATACTCCGGCGTCCGCGGACTGAACGCGATCCTCGCGACGGTCAAAACGGACGTGTCGGCGCCGATCATCATCGGCCAACGACTCCGGCGCGGCGCCTGCGTCCAGCAAGACCCGTGTGAGCGGGAGTTCCTTGCGGGCTGGCCAAATGAGCGTGATGTGACTTTCATGCCCAGGCGGGCCGCGCAGTCCAGCCTCCGCGGGGGAGGGGTCCCGAGGCGGTCCGGCTACCGGGCCTCGACTACCGCGAGCACCGCTGTGGCCGGTGCGGCATCGCGCTCGGTCCGGGGCCTGGTCAATGAGTTGGCGGGCGTTCATCATCAGACCGTTACCCCTGAACGAGGCCTTACAACGATCGTCGTCGCTGGATAGCCTTCGTGAGAAGTCATGAGCGTTTGGGCAGCCGAAAAATAGAGGCTCAGCCCGGATACGGATATTTGGGGGAATGATGACTGGTTTTCAAGTAAGTCGACGCTGGTCTCGCGGGAGACGGCTCATCGCACTGGCCGCGGCTCTGGCTGTCATATTGACGGCTATACCAGGGATGGCTGAGCCGGCATTCGCGGCTGAATGCACCGTGACGGGAACAGACCGTGATGACATTCTCCAGGGTACCGAAGCTGACGACGTCATCTGTGGCGGCGGCGGAGCAGACACCATTTACGGTGGCGCAGGAAATGACCGGCTCTATGGCGGCAACAGCGCCGACATCGTCTTCGGCGGCGATGGCGATGACTTCATCGACGGCGAGAACGAGAACGATTCCCTCTACGGGCAGGACGGCAACGACGTCATCACTGGCCGGAATGGCGCTGACAGGCTTGATGGCGGGAACGGCGATGACAGCATCGACGGCGGCAACGACTCGGATGTTCTCCAGGGTGGTGCTGGCAGCGACAGCGTCGTCGGTGGCTCGGGAACTGATGTCATAGACGGTGGTCCGGGCGCCGACAACCTTGCTGGCGGCGACGGAGCGGACACAACCTACGGCGGGTTTGGAAACGACACGGTCGCCAGCGGTCGTGGCGACGACGCGCTGTATGGCGGTCCGGGTGACGACACGTTGGATGGTGCGTCCGGCAAGAACACGTGCGACGGAGGAACCGGAGCAAACACGTTCGCGTCGTGCTCCAGATCCCTGGACCCGGCGGGACCAGACCCGGAAGGCGAGTGGTTCGATACCGACACCGACGGCCTAATCGACGCAATCGAACTCCGCGCGAATACGGACCCATTAGCTGCCGACACAGATGGTGACGGCCTTGCGGATGGGGCAGAGTTGTTGACAGTCACCGATCCGCTAAAAGCAGACACTGACGGCAACGGTATCGCGGACCCGAACGACGACCCTGACGCCGATCAGCTCGCCACCTCCGACGAAATCGCACGCGGCACCAAGCCGGGGGACCCGGACACAGATCGCGACACTCTCACCGACGGTCGAGAGGTCACTCTTGGCAGCGATCCGCTGGCGCCTGACAGCGACGACGATGGCCTCTCCGACTCCGACGAAACCGAGCTTGGCAGTGACTTGCTCGTCGCGGACAGTGACGGAGACGGCGTTCTGGACGGCGACGACTCCTTCACCAAGGAGTTCGCGGTACCTGACTCCTCTGCGATATTTCAGGCGAACGGCCTGGGACAAGCTCTCCTCGCAGTCACCCTGGCTGTTCCTCGTGATGACCGGCTACTTGACGTACCAGGTCAACGTGCCCCACCCGTGGAAGTCAACGCCCCGTTGCCATTGGAATCGGGCACGCTGCGCATCCCGTTCGATAAATCGAAGGTGGGAGACGAGGCTGACCTTGCGGTGCTCCACTTCGATGAGACTACCCAGACCTTCGACAAGCCAGCCAACCAATCGATCGACTTCGGAACTGGCGTGGCGATCGTCACTACGTCAACATTCTCACCGTTTGTGCTCGTAGACGTTTCCGACTTCGAAGCGATCTGGGCAAACGAAATAACCACGCCGCGCGACGGCACTGCCCTGACCAACATTGACGTTGTTCTCACCCTCGACTCATCGGGGTCCATGACCTCAAACGACCCGCGCGGCGTTCGGAAAACGGCAGCCAAGCTGTTCGTCGACGCACTCATCGGCGGCGACCAGGCAGCCGTGGTCGACTTCGACAGCCGCGCCATCCTGCGACAACCACTCACGACCGACTTCGCGGCCGTCAAATCCGCGATCGACCGTGTGGATTCCAGCGGCGGAACAAATCTATCGGCCGGCATGAACGCTGCCTTGAACGAACTGGACATTCGAGGCAACCCCGACCACGAACGCGTGATCGTCTTCCTCACCGACGGCGAAGGCAGTTACTCTGCCACGTACACGGCGTGGGCGGCAAGCAGCGGCACTGTCGTATACACGGTCGGTTTGGGGTCGGGAACCAACACGGCGCTTCTGGGCCAGATCGCGTCTGCAACTGGCGGTGAGCTTTACCAGGTTGAAAACGCCAGCGACCTGCCTGAGGCCTTCGACCTTATCGGTGGGGACATCGGAGCACCCGATGCCGATTCAGATGGCCTAGCGGACACGACCGAGGTTGATGGCTGGCGTGATGGTAGTGGCCGGGTCTTCCGGACGGACCCCGCCATCGCGGACACGGATGCTGATGGCCTCACTGACGGCGAGGAAGCCGGCACGCTGCTCAGCGGCGGAGCGTTCGGCAAAGGCACCTATTACGGGGCCTTCTCTGATCCCACCAAGCAGGATACTGACGGAGACTCGCTGGGGGACCTCGACGAGGTCGCCGAAGGGCTCTCCGCTTGGAAAGCCGATCTGGACAACGACAAGCTCAATGACGCCGAGGAAACTCAGGCGCACAATAGCGAGGCCTTCGCAGATGATACAGACGTCGACGGTTACTCAGACCCATGGGAGATTGCCCACCAGAACGAGGGATTTGATCCTCTTCTTTTCGACCCGACCATCACCGTGCTGGACTATGTCAGTGATTTCACGCGCGGCGTTCTGTGCGGTGACATCGAGATTGGCCCCTTCTGCACCGCCACAACGATCGCTTTCCTCGTCGGCAACATAGCGAGCGGTGTCATCGTAATCGGCGACATCCGCGATTCCATAACCGGAATAGTGAAGCTCGATTTCCTCTCGGCGGCATTCAGCGCCGCCGCGTTGATCCCGTTCGTCGGTGATGCGGCAGCCGGCATCAAGAAATACGACAGCTTTATCAAGGCCGCCGACGAAATCCCCTCGGGCGCTGCACTTCGGTCCGCAATGAAGGATGTGGGCACGCCCATCTCAGCCAAGATGGATTTGCTGCGGAAGGTGTCGCCGCGAGCGGTCGATCGACTGACAGGCGTCGACATCCCCGATTCGGCTATTGTCCGGCTGGCAACCCGAGCGGTCAGCGCGAAACACTTCGACGACATGGTCTCGGCCGCAAGCGACATCAGAAAAGCACCGAGCACCTTCCGTTTGGAGCGAGATGCCGAGAAGTTCTTGCGGGACCAAACGCCCGGCGCATTGCCGACACAAATCCTTAGCGAAGCCGACGACCGGAAAATCAAACGGTTCTACGACGTCTATGTAGCGAACTTCGGTTTCGCTGATGAGATCAAGCACGAGCGCGCAAGTGGAGTTGGACGAGCGCCGGTTCAGGCCACCAAAGACGCGGCTATCGTTGCAGACATCAATAGTCCGGTCAGCAAAGTTACCTGGCAATTCTTCACCAGTGCTAACAACACGATCGGACCGGATCAGCGTCTCTTGGATTTGCTAGGAGAACTCAACTTGCCGTTCATCCTGTGGGTAGCCTGATTCTATGCTGATCTTAATGACCGCTTCAGGGGCGGAGATAGCGCATGCACACGACGCATATGTGAATGGAGTGCGCGATGCACAACTGCGCATCCGGGAGCATTTTCGTGAGACAGCCGGCCCGAATGCCGATGGCTCCTTGGAGAGCCTGGTCAAGATAGGCCCATGGTTCTTTGCGCAGCTGCCCGAGATGGGTGAGACTACATCCTCGGAATGGATACCTCCTTGGTGGAATCCTGCTGACCCGCCCGCCGGCGCCGTGGGTGGAAATGTGTCGCCTTTCACTCGCCAACAGCTACGGCTCATCGATGAGATGCATGCGTATGTCGCCGAAGTGCTCATGAGACACATTCCCGGAGCGGAATGGATTGTGATCAAAGGGAGCAGGAAGAACGTCCGTTTCGGAACGACTGTCCTGAAAGTGAGCGGGAGCCGGCAGTTCTATCCGTTATCCCTTGTTTACAACTCAGCCATCAATATTGTGCAGCTGGACAAGCCAGTGAGCCCGACGATTTTCTACGACGAGGTGAGACGAGCCATCGATGTTGTGGATTGACAGGACCGAGACTGACCTTGAGTAAGGCGTGCACTGAGGCACTCGAACAGCACGTCACGCGCAGGCCGTTTAGCCGCGCCACCTCATGCTCATTGAGCGGTCAGGGAAGTCAGGGCTCAACTACTTCGACGCCCCTGCTTTCGGGGTAAGGATGTGGGCACGCCCATCTCAGCCAAGATGGATTTGCTGCGGAAGGTATCGCCGCGAGCAGTCGATCGGCTGAAAGGCGCAGACATCCCCGATTCGGCCATCGTACGGCTCGCAACCCGAGCGATCAGCGCGAAACACTTCGACGACATGGTGTCGGCCGCAAGCGACATTAGGAAAGCGCCGAGCACCTATCGTTACGAGCGGGATGCCGGGAAGTTCCTGCGGGACCAAACGCCCAACGCCCTGCCATCACAAATCGTTAGCAGTGCTGACGGTGGGAAGATCAAACGGTTGTACGACGTACTCGTTCGCTCAACCGGCTTTGCTGACGAAATCAAGCATGGACGGGCCAGCGGGGTCGGACGAGCGGCGATTCAGGCCTCCAAGGACGTCCCAATGGTTGCGGACGAAGGGAGTGGCGTTCTCAAAATTACCTGGCAATTCTTCACCAGCACCAATAACACCATTGGACCTGACCAGCGCCTCTTGGAGCTGTTGACTAAGTACAACCAGCCGTTCATTCTGTGGGTAGCCTGATCCCATGCTGTCTTTGATGAGCGCCTCGAAAGAGGAAATAGCCCGAGCACACCACGCGTATCTGGACGGAATCGATGATGCGCAGGGGCGCATCCGAGAGCACCTCCGTGCGACCGGCGGCCCCGACCCGGACGGCAGCATCGAGAGCCTCGCAAACATAGGTCCATGGTTCTTTGAGCACCTGACGGAAAGAGACGAGCCGGTGTCCACGGATTGGATTCCTGCTTGGTGGGATCCCCAGCTTTTCCCTGCGGGAGAAGGCGTCGAAACGCACGCGCCCCTCACCCGGCAACAGCTGAGGCTCATTGATGAGGTCCAGGCCTACGTCGCGGAGGTCGTCATGGGGCACGCCAGCGGGGCGAAATGGGTGGTGTATAAGGGGGGTAAGAAGGACGTGCGTAACGGCGACACGGTCATTCAGCTGGACAAACGGCGGCAGTTCTATCCGCTATCCCTAGTTTACAAAGCAGCTCTCAACGTGGTGCTGCTCGACAAATTCGTGAGGCCCACGATCTTTTATGACGTCGTGGGGCGAGACATCGGTGATGCGGATTGACAGAACCGCGTTCTCCGACGATCTGGCCGAACTTTCCGCCGCTTGCCAGCAGTTGATCGCGGATGCGACGAGTGAGGTCACCGAAACCACGGTCGACCGCTATTACGGCAGCCGGGTCGAAAACCAACGTCTTCAAGGTCGCGGATTGGGCCATCGCCGGCCGCAACGGCGAGGCGCTGGTCACGCTGCGGCATGCGCTCAGCTCCCAGGAATCCCTCAGAGGTCGACCGGTGGATTCAGGCTAAGACAATCGTCGGAGCACTCACCTAATCAGATGTTTATCTGATGTATTGTGTGGGTATGAGTACTGCGACTTTCACCGACCTTCTGCGAAAGCCCAAGGAGGTTCTGGCTCACATTGATGAGGGCCAGGTCCGGATTACGCGCCGTGATGGTGATGATCTCGTGATCCTGCGCGGTCACGATCTCGACGTCCTCGAGAAGGGTGTCGCGCTGTCGAGCCGTCTGATCCGCGCGATCGGCCGGAACAAGGGCGACGTCGCGGCTGCGTTGACTGATCTTTTCGCGTGGACGGGGGAGTTCACTCCGGGGGAGCTGCGCGCGTACGCTTCCGAGATTGAGCAGCTTGTCTATGCCGCCAGTGAGTTGGGCACGTTTGAGCGGCTGCTGCGTGCGCAGCAGGAGTGGAAGGAAACGGCCGTGGCTTATGCGATGGGTATGAGACCTGTCGAGCCCGTCGAGCTGCCGGCCGCCCCTGTCCGCGTTAATCGTCCGTAGATGGCGGGGAAGCGCAATGTTCCGGTTCCGCGACCGATCAAGGGCAGCGAGTACGAGATCTTCTTCGGCAACACCGCGGCCGAACGTGGGTGGAGTGATTTGAAGGCGTCCGCGAAGAATGCCCTCGCCGACGCCCACGACTATCTCACCGCTCATCCTGGGCAGTACGACCCGGATCGGTGCTACCAACTTCGAGGAGATCTCTCAACGGTCCTAGTCGATGGGGTCGTTCTGCCGCAGTGGCAGTATAAAGTCACGGACGGTGCTCGGCTCTGGTATGCCGTTGACGAGCCCACTGCGAAGGCAAAGAAAACGGGACGCGTGGTCATTACGAAAGCCGCGACCAGCCATCCCAACGAGACGGACTCGAAGAAGAACTTCCGTTAGCAGGCCCGCGATCGCCACCAGGGAGTGCATCGCACGGGGCTGGGCAGCAGGGCTCGACTGGATGTAACGTCGCATCATGACCGGCAGACTTGTTGTCTCAAATACAACCAGCGAACTCCTGAGCGTCTTCGACGCGACCGGGGGAGACCTCCACGACTGGCACCCCAGCTGGAACATCAAGCCAACCGAAACGGTCCCTGTCATCATCCACTCCGCCACAGACGGCGATGAAGCCGTACGCCGGCTGGAGTCGGCACGGTGGTCCCTCACTCCGTCCTGGTCCACGGAGCTCAAAACCAAGTTCCCGACATTCAACGCTAGGGCAGAAGGCATCACCGATAAGGCGACATGGCGTGGCCCCATCAAAACGCACCGCGCCCTCGTGCCGGCGACGGGCTACTACGAGTGGCAGACCGACCTCACCACGAAGAAGAAGACCCCGTTCTATGAGTATTTGAGGGTTTGGGGGCCGACCAATATTGCCTTCGGGGGCCGACCAATATTGCCTTCGGGGGCCGACCAATATTGCCTTCGGGGGCCGCTGGTATTGCCTGGGAATGCCGGGCTGTCGCGTGGCCGTGCGCGCCTCCAACATCGAGCCGATCACGGCCCTGCGCGGTGGCACCTAGGTGTACCTGGCCATGACGTTAGTGACGTGAGGCCTTGAAAAGGGAGGGCCTCCGGTGCTTAGTGGAGATGTTCGACGTCTCACTTCGCAACGGAGGTCCTCATGTCACACATTAACGCCAGGTTGAACGTTCGCGGAAGGGCCCTGCTGGTTGAAAGGGTTCTCGGCGGTCGACCGGCGGCGCACGTCGCCAAGGAACTCGGCATCTCCCGGCAGTGCGCCTATCGGTGGGTGCGCCGTTATCGTGCCGACGGCGCGGCCGGTCTCAACGACCGGTCATCGCGGCCGCACTCGATGCCATCCCAGACCAGCCCGGAACGCGAAGCGGCCGTTCTGGAGGCCCGCACCCGCTGACGCACCGACCCCGCCCGAATCGCCGCCGACACCGGTGTTCCCGCACGCACAGTCTCCCGGGTGTTGGCGCGGCATCACGTTCCGGCTCTCTGGGAATGCGACCCGTTGACCGGTGAAAAGATTCGCGCCACCCGTGCCACGGCGATCCGGTATAAACGCGCCCGCCCGGGCGAGATGGTGCATATCGATGTCAAGAAGTTCGGACGCATCCCCGACGGCGACGGCTGGCGCGCTCAGCCCGGCCAAACCCGCACCAACCACACCGCCGGTCACGTTCGGGTCGGCTACGACTACGTACACGCCGTCATCGACGACCGCACCCGCCTCGCTTACGCCGAGGTCCACCCCGACGAAAAGGGCGTCACCGCCGCCGGTGTCCTCCTGCGCGCCGCAGCGTTCTTCGCCAGCTGTGGCATCCCGAAGATCGAACGTGTCCTCTCCGACAACGCCTTCGCCTACCGAAACTCGCAAGCGTTCAAAGACGCGGTGACGGCCCTCGGCGCGCAGCAACGCTTCATCAAACCGCATTGCCCGTGGACCAACGGGAAGGTCGAGCGCTTCAACCGCACCCTCCAAGCCGAGTGGGCCTACCATCAGGTATTCACCAGCAGTGCCGCACGCACCCAAGCCCTTGACCCCTGGCTCAACTACTACAACACTGAACGTATCCACACGGGCATTGGAACCACCCCGCTCCAGCGCGTGTCACCAACCAGATGGCCGGGTACAACTAGGTGCCGTGCGGGTTGACCGGCC
The DNA here is from genome assembly GCF_002929825.1 of Cryobacterium sp. Y29. Lineage (GTDB taxonomy): Bacteria > Actinomycetota > Actinomycetes > Actinomycetales > Microbacteriaceae > Cryobacterium. The sequence goes on along the minus strand of NZ_PJJN01000035.1, from coordinate 251,453 downwards.
ACTCTCCCCAATTGGGGGGTTCAGCCGAAACTCTCGTGTCCTAGGCTCGGGGAATGACACACGACATCCAGCGCACGCCAACGGCCATCGACCAGATCGCTGAAGAGTGGGTGGACACCCTCGTCGACCTCGACCCAACGGTGGGTACCTACATCGGCCGCACCGAGGGGGATGGTCGCTACGGCGACTATTCCCCGGCCGGCCACGAACGATTCGTCGCCGAGGCGAAGAAGACCATTGCCCAGCTGGATGCCGCCCACCCGGTCGACAGCGTCGATGATGTCACCCAGACCGACCTGCGCAGCGAGTTGGCCCTCACTGTGGAAAGCTCCGACGCCGAGTTACAGCTGCGCGACCTCAACGTCATCGCATCACCGGCGCAGGAGATTCGTGAGATCTTCGACCTCATGCCGACCAAGACCGTTGACGACTGGGCCAACATCTCGTCCCGGCTCGGCAATCTGCCCGCAGCCATCGACGGGTATATCGACACGCTGCGCCTCGGCATCGAACGCGGCGTAACGCCGGCTCTTCGGCAGGTGCGGGAGGTGCTCGCCCAGGCGCAGCGCCACGCGGCCAGCGACGGGTTCTTCGCCGAGTTCACCGCGAACGCCGCTGTGGACGATGGCGCACTGCCGGCGTCCCTGGTCATAGACCTCGGTGTGGGCGCACGCCGCTCAGCGACCGCCTACGACAAACTGGCCACTTTCTTCACCACAGAACTCGAGGGCAGAGCCACCGAAAACGACGCGATCGGTCGTGATCTCTACTCCCTCGCCTCCCGTCGCTTTTTGGGCGCGACTGTCGACCTCGACGAAACCTACGAATGGGGCATCGAAGAACTTGCTCGCATGGTGGAAGAGCAAGAAAAGATCGCCGACCAGATCAAACCAGGTGCGAGCGTACTCGAAGCCATCGCCTACCTCGACACTGACCCGAAACGCAAACTGCACGGCACGCAGGCCCTGCAGGAATGGATGCAGAAAACCAGCGATAAAGCCGTCGCCGACCTCGCCGAAACGCAATTCGACATTCCCGACGAGATCAAGACCATCGAGTGCATGATCGCGCCAACCCAAGAGGGCGGCATCTACTACACCGGACCCACCGACGACTTCTCCCGCCCCGGACGCATGTGGTGGTCAGTACCCGTCGGAGTGACCGAATTCGACACCTGGCGCGAACTCACCACCGTCTATCACGAGGGCGTGCCCGGCCACCACCTGCAGATCGGCCAGGCCGTCTACAACCGGGCCAAGCTCAATACCTGGCGCCGCCAGCTGGCCGGCACGTCGGGGCATGCCGAGGGCTGGGCGCTCTACGCCGAGCGATTGATGGAACAGCTCGGCTACCTCGACGACCCGGCAGACCGTTTCGGCATGCTCGACGGGCAGCGAATGCGCGCCGCTCGCGTGGTTCTTGACATCGGCGTGCACCTCGGCAAGACCCTGCCAGACGGTTCGGGCAAGTGGACTTCAGAGTATGCCTTCCAATTTCTCGGTCAGAACGTCAACATGAATGAGAGTTTCGTGAAGTTCGAGGTCAACCGCTACCTGGGCTGGCCGGGCCAGGCACCGTCGTACAAGGTCGGCCAGCGCATCTGGGAGCAGCTGCGCGACGAGTGTGCCGCTCGCGAGGGAACGAACTTCAGGGTCAAGGAATTTCATCGTCGTGCCCTGGACCTTGGCGGCGTTGGCCTTGACACCCTGCGGTCGGCGCTGGCGTAACGGGCAGGGGCGATGCAGTCCTCAGTGAGCATGTAGGGCTCGGCGAACTGGGGAGGTGCGTCCCCCCGACTCGTCCCCGTTCGATACCTGCTCTGTATCTACGCCGGAACAAGCACCGGGCCTCGCTCCAGTGCAGCTTCGGCCGAAATATCGCCGCGCCGTGATTGATCGAACGGGCATCCGCTTATTGTTTTTGGCTCCAGCCGGGGCGTCGCTGCTCCTTGGGCTATACGCGGCGACGGCCCTGCTCGGCTTCGACGTTCCACCGCTCGCCGACCGCGTCGCCGCGTCCCACGATGCGTTGATGGTTTTCGGTTTCGTGGGTACCGTGATTGTGCTCGAACGGGCCGTCGCCATCAAGAGGTGGTGGGCCTTCACCGCCCCGGCCTTGCTCGGCCTCGGCAGCCTGCTCGTGCTGGCGCCGCTGCCGTCCTGGCTCGGTCGTACCGCGATCGCGGTCGGTGCGCTCGGCCTGCTGCTGATCTACCGCAGCATCTGGCGACGGCAGGCGATGACAGCCATCGCGATCCAGTTCCTCGGCGGCGTCAACCTCCAAGTCGCCGCGATTCTCTGGCTCGCCAACGTTCCCGTTGCCCATCTGATCCCGGCGTTCAGCGCCTTCCTCGTGCTCACCATCGCCGGCGAACGCCTCGAACTCGCGCGGTTGACCCTGCGCGGCACCCCTCCCGGACGCGGCCTGCTGTGGGCGTCGCTGTCGTTGACCGGATGCGTCTCGCTCGCCCTGTGCGTGCCCGCATTTGGCTATCCGTTGTTTGGACTAGCCCTCCTCTGGGTGGTCTGCTGGCTGTTTCTGCACGACGTCGCGCGCCGCACGCTGGGGTCGTTCGGGCTTCCGAGATACATGGCAGCCTGCCTGCTCAGCGGGTATGCCTGGCTGGTCGTCGCCGGCGGAATCTGGCTCGTCGAAGGCGCCGCGACGAGCGGCCCGACCTACAACGCAGTCATCCATGCGGTACTGCTGGGGTTCACGCTCTCGATGATCATGGCGCACGCGCCCGTCATTCTGCCGGCGGTGCTGCGCCGCCCGCTACCGTACCGGCCGATCATGTACCTACCCGTAGCTCTGCTGCGCGCCTCGCTCGTGCGTTACTACGTCGCCGCCGCGGTGAGTCTCTTCGGTGGGGTAGGCCTTGGCATCTGGATGGCCAACCCGGGGACGGGCGACGACCTGCACGCTCGCCTCTACGTGGCGCACAGTGCCCTCAACGTGCTCGGCTGGTTCGGTCTGACCGCGGTCGGCGCCCTCGTACTGGCCGTCACCGCGGGTGTCGCACTCGACCCGGTCACGGCCGGGGTCGGTACGGCGTCGGTCACCGCTCAGGGCGCCGCCGTGAGCATCGCCTCGGGCGAGGTCACCGAGGTGACCGTGACCATGCTGGACATGCGGTTCTCACCGTCAGTGCTGACTGTACCCGCCGGCAACCGGCTCGAACTCACCGTTACCAACGCTGACACCGCCGTGCATGACCTCACCCTCGCAAATGGGTTGACCTCGGGCCGGCTCGCGCCCGAAAAGACCGTCATCGTCGACGCCGGAATCATGGCCGCCGGCAGGGAAGGCTGGTGTTCCATTGCCGGCCACCGCCAGATGGGCATGGTGCTGCAGATCGTCGTCACCGGGTCCGCAGTGACGGATGCTGCGGCCGACCACGCCGGTCCCGGTGCGACGGGCTCCGAAGCATCCGCCGCCGACGACCTCGGAGCCCAGTCTGAGCCCTCGCCTGGATTCGTGGCGCGCGATGCCGCCCTGCTGCCTGCATCGGCCGAAACCCATCACGATTACACTTTCCGGGTCGGCGACACCGAGGTCGAGGTTGCCCCAGGAGTGACCCAGACACTGTGGCCGTTCAACGGCACTGCGCCAGGCCCGACCCTGCACGGAAAAGTCGGCGACACCTTCACGATCACCCTGATCAACGAGGCCTCGATCGGCCACTCCCTCGACTTCCACGCCGGCGCGCTCGCCCCCCGACGGTCCTATGCGCACGATCGATCCGGGCGAAACCCTCGAATATTCCTTCATCGCCACGCGGTCCGGTGCCTGGCTGGACCACTGCTCCACGATGCCGGTGTCGCTGCACATCGCCAACGGCAGGTTTGGGGCGGTCGTCATCGATCCCGCCGGACTCGCCCCGGTCGACCGGGAATACCTGCTGGTCCTGTCTGAGTTCTACCTCGGGCCGCAGGGAGGCGTTGCCGATTCCGACAAGATTGCCGCCGCCGCCCCCGACCTCGTTGTCTTCAACGGCTACGCCAACCAATATCAGGATCAGCCGCTCCGCGCGAAGGTGGGCGAGCGCATCCGCTTCTGGGTAATCGATGCCGGACCCAACCTGGCGAGTTCTTTTCACATCGTCGGGGGCCAATTCGACACGGTCTACGTGCAGGGTGAATATCTGTTGCGTGACGGTGGCAGCACCGGCACCGGGGGTAGTCAGACGCTGGCTCTCGCGTCGGCGCAGGGCGGGTTTGTGGAGCTGAGTTTTTCTGAGGTAGGTACCTGTCCGTTCGTGACGCACGCCATGACAGACGCTGAACGCGGCGCCGCGGGGCAGATCGTGGTCGTTCCGTAGCAGCTTTCCGGCGGCAGGGCAGCCGCGCTGGACATCGAGTTGCTCCTCGTCGCTCAGGGTGGCTAAACTGAAGTGTCACAATCGTGACGCCTATCCGCTGCCATGCGCGGAGTGCTCCCCGGTTTTTTGCCGCTGAGCATCCTCAATACTTGTACGATTTTTTCGCGTATGGCCCGATTTCGTCCATCCTGGAGCAACTACTACATGACAATCGCAACGACCGAACGGGCACCCAAGCAGGTCGCCATCAACGACATTGGATCTGCTGAAGACTTTCTTGCCGCGGTCGAAAAGACTCTGAAATTCTTCAACGACGGAGACCTCATTGAAGGCACCGTTGTGAAGATCGACCGCGACGAGGTTCTCCTCGACGTTGGGTACAAGACTGAGGGTGTCATTCCCTCCCGCGAACTCTCCATCAAGCACGACGTCGACCCTTCTGAGGTTGTCAAGGTCGGCGACCTGGTCGAGGCCCTCGTTCTTCAGAAAGAAGACAAAGAAGGCCGCCTCATCCTGTCCAAGAAGCGGGCTCAGTACGAGCGTGCATGGGGCGACGTCGAGAAGATCAAGGAGTCCGACGGTGTTGTCACCGGTTCGGTCATCGAGGTCGTCAAGGGTGGACTCATCGTCGACATCGGCCTGCGCGGCTTCCTGCCGGCATCGCTCATCGAACTTCGTCGTGTTCGCGACCTGACCCCGTACCTGGGCCAGGAGATCGAAGCGAAGATCCTCGAGCTCGACAAGAACCGCAACAACGTTGTGCTGTCACGTCGCGCCCTGCTCGAGCAGACGCAGAGCGAAAGCCGCACCACGTTCCTCAACAACCTCCAGAAGGGACAGGTCCGCAAGGGCGTCGTCTCCTCGATCGTCAACTTCGGTGCGTTCGTCGACCTCGGCGGCGTCGATGGTCTGGTTCACGTTTCCGAGCTCAGCTGGAAGCACATTGAGCACGCCAGCGAGGTCGTTGAAGTTGGCCAGGAAGTCACCGTCGAGATCCTCGAAGTTGACCTCGAGCGCGAGCGTGTCTCGCTGTCCCTCAAGGCAACGCAGGAAGACCCGTGGCAGGTATTCGCCCGCACCCACGCCATCGGCCAGGTTGCACCGGGTAAGGTCACCAAGCTCGTTCCGTTCGGTGCGTTCGTTCGCGTAGCCGAGGGCATCGAGGGCCTGGTCCACATCAGCGAGCTCTCCGGCAAGCACGTCGAGCTCGCCGAGCAGGTTGTCTCGGTCGGCGACGAGGTCTTCGTCAAGGTCATCGACATCGACCTCGAGCGTCGCCGCATTTCGCTCAGCCTCAAGCAGGCTAACGATGGCGTCGACCCCGACGGTACCGAGTTCGACCCGGCGCTCTACGGAATGCTCACCGAGTACGACGACAAGGGCCAGTACAAGTACCCCGAAGGCTTCGACTCCGAGACCAACGAGTGGCGCGAAGGCTTCGACGAGCAGCGCGAAAAGTGGGAGCAGGACTACGCTGCTGCCCAGGCTCGCTGGGAAGCCCACAAGAAGCAGGTTTCGACCGCGAACGACGAGATCGCTGCCCCCAGCGACGTCGCACCGGCCGGATCGGCCTTCTCGAGCGAGTCGGCTGGCGCCGGCACGCTCGCCGACGACGAAGCACTCGCGGCTCTCCGCGAGAAGCTCTCCGGCGGCAACTAGCACCACAGCTACATCCCCAACAGCGGGCTGCATCCTTCGGGATGCGGCCCGCTGTGTCGTGTAACCGACGAATCTGAAACCCACGATTTACGCAACGCTCGCGGTTGAGCCGGATGCCACAGGCGCTGGGCATCCGTCGCGTTCGGGCTGACCGTGGAACCTTGAAACTTCGTGCTATACCTAATGGTGAGGATATTTCCTCCCGTTTGGCGCGTCCCGATATCTTCAGGATTGCCGCGCACTTCCCACTTCTCCACGAGAACCTGTTTTCTGGATGAATTCGCCTGCGCACACCAGTTCCACGAACCACAGCCCCATCGGAGAATTTCATGAAAAATGGTCATCCCTCAGACAGCGCGGGAGGTCCCGCTGCGTTCGACGCAGCGCCGCCCAGCCTCACTGAAGCCATCGTCTGCAGCATCACCATGCAGAGTCACTCGACGGCGCTCGTCGTCGAGAACGATCCCCAATCGGCCGAGCTCCTGCGGCTGCTCCTGGAGAGGGAAGGATTCCGGGTGATCACGGTCGCGAGCGGCGAGGACGCCCTCGATATCGCGCGGCGCGTTCCGCTGGCCCTGATCACCCTCGACCTGCACCTTCCCGGAATGGACGGTTGGAAATTCCTGCTGAAACTGGAAGATTCGTTGGGGTTGGCATCCGCACCGGTCATTATCATCAATGGCCTGACCGACATGGGCATGGCGCTGAGTCGGGGGGCTGCTGCCGTTCTGGAGAAACCAGTCCAGCCAGCCGAGCTGCAGACCTCACTCGCCCTGCTGGGTCTCCGCCCCGATCGGCCGCAGACGCGCACCATCCTCGTCGTCGACGAGGATGAAGAAATCGTTAACCAGGACACGCTGGACAGTGGCCCAAAACAGCTTGTGGTCGAGGTGAACGAGCTTGACATCAACCGTGCGGCACTCCTGGCCGAGATTCAGCGAGACCTCGGGTAGGCCGATGCCCGCAGTTCGATGTTGATGCAGGCGGTCGCATCCGCTCGGCGCCGTGCAGCGGATAGCATGGCGGAATGTATCTGATTGGACTGACCGGCGGAATCGCGTCGGGCAAGAGCACCGTGGCGAAGCGCCTGGCTTCCTGGGGTGCCATCGGAATCGACGCCGACCAGCTGGCCCGTCACGTGGTCGAACCCGGAACGCCCGGCCTCGCCGCAATTGTCGCGGAGTTCGGCGACACGATCTTGCTGAACGATGGCACGCTGAATCGACCGGCCCTGGGCGCCATTATTTTCACCGACGCGCGCCAGAGGGAGCGGCTGAACGCCATCACGCATCCGGCGGTACGGCGGCTCACTCGCGATCGGGTCGCCGCCGCGGTCGCCGCCGACCCGCACGTCATCGTCGTGTACGACGTTCCGCTTCTGGCCGAGGCCATCGCCGGCGGCCTGGTCACGTTCGATCTGATCGTTGTCGTGCATGCAGATGCCGAGACCCGAATCGAGCGCATGGTGAAGTTACGTGGACTGTCGCGTGAGGACGCTACCCACCGCATTGCCGCGCAGGCGAGTGATGCGGACCGCCTCGCCCTGGCTGATGTCGTCATCGACAACAACGGCACCGTCGAAGCGACTCTGTCCCAGGTCGACGCACTATGGACTCGCGCACGGGCGGCCGAAGCCGGAGCGGCCGAAGCTGGCGCGGGTGAAGCTGGCGCAGGCGAAGAGACCGACGGCGCCGCCACGACGTAGTCCACCTACAAAGGTTGACTGTCAGACCCCCTTTGTACAATGAGGGCATGGAACCCACGCGCTCTGTGAACCCGTTTGAAGTGGTCAGTGAGTACACCCCGAGCGGCGACCAGCCGTCCGCCATCGCCGACCTGACCGCCCGCATCAATGCCGGAGAAACCGACATCGTTCTGCTTGGAGCCACCGGTACCGGCAAGTCAGCCACGACTGCCTGGCTGATCGAGCAGGTGCAACGCCCGACGCTCGTGCTCGCCCACAACAAGACTCTCGCGGCCCAGCTGGTCAATGAATTTCGCGACCTCATGCCCAACAACGCGGTCGAGTACTTCGTTTCGTACTACGACTATTACCAGCCCGAGGCCTACGTTCCGCAGACCGACACGTTTATCGAAAAGGACTCCTCGATCAATGAGGAGGTTGAACGGCTGCGGCACTCCACCACCAATTCGCTGCTGAGCCGCCGCGACGTCATCGTGGTGTCCACCGTGTCGTGCATCTACGGGCTCGGCACGCCGCAAGGCTATCTCGACGCCATGATCGCGCTGCAGATAGGCCAGAAAGTCAGCCGAGACTGGTTGGTACGCAAATTCGTGGCGATGCAATACAAACGAAACGATGTCGATTTTTCGCGAGGCAATTTTCGAGTGCGCGGCGACACCATCGAGATCATCCCGATGTACGAAGAGCTCGCTATTCGCATCGAGATGTTCGGCGATGAGATTGAGGGGCTCTACAGCCTGCATCCGCTCACCGGTGACATCGTCAAAAAACTCGATTCGGTATCCGTTTTTCCCGGCTCGCACTATGTCGCAAGCGACGACGTCATGCGCCGTGCCATCGGCACCATCGAGATCGAGCTTGCTGAGCGCCTCGAGGTGCTCGAACGTGAGGGCAAGCTACTCGAAGCCCAGCGGCTGCGCATGCGCACCACCTTCGACCTCGAGATGATGGAGCAAATCGGGTTCTGCTCCGGCATCGAGAACTACTCCCGGCACATCGATGCGCGTGAGCCGGGAGAGGCTCCGCACTGCCTGCTCGACTACTTTCCCGACGATTTTCTCATGGTCATCGATGAGTCGCACGTGACCGTGCCGCAGATCGGTGCCATGTACGAGGGGGACTCTTCTCGAAAGCGCACCCTGGTCGACCACGGCTTTCGGCTGCCGAGCGCCCTGGACAATCGACCGCTCAAGTTCAACGAGTTCAAGAACCGAGTAGGTCAGACCGTGTACCTGTCGGCCACGCCGGGCAAGTACGAGATGGGTATCGCCGATGGCATCGTCGAACAGATCATCCGCCCGACCGGCTTGATCGACCCCCAGATCATCGTCAAGCCGAGCGCCGGGCAGATCGACGACCTGCTTGAAGAAATCAAAAAGCGCACCGAACGCAATGAGCGCGTGCTGGTCACAACGCTCACCAAGAAAATGGCCGAGAACCTCACCGACTTTCTCACCGAAGCGGGGGTGCGCGTGCGCTACCTCCATTCCGACGTCGACACCCTGCGTCGAGTCGAGCTCCTCACCGAGCTCCGTGCGGGCATTTACGATGTGCTGGTCGGCATCAACCTGCTGCGCGAGGGGCTCGACCTGCCCGAGGTATCCCTCGTCGCTATCCTCGATGCCGACAAAGAAGGGTTTCTGCGCTCGGCCACGTCCCTTATTCAGACCATCGGGCGAGCCGCCCGCAACGTTTCCGGCGAGGTGCATATGTACGCCGACCGCCTGACGGCTTCCATGGCGAAAGCGATCGACGAGACCGACCGTCGCCGGGAGAAGCAGGTCGCCTACAACACCCTGCACGGCATCGACCCGACACCGCTGCGCAAACGCATCGGAGACATCACCGAGGCCCTCGCCCGAGAGGAGGCGGACACCGCCGAACTGCTCGCCGGCCGAGATGCTCGGCGCAAGAGTTCCACTCCCAACCGCCGGGTCGGCCTTGCCGCGAACGGCGCCAACGACCTCGAATCGATCATCGCCGACCTCAACTCGCAGATGCTCGAGGCTGCCGGGGAGCTGAAGTTCGAGCTTGCCGCGCGCCTGCGCGATGAGCTCTCCGAGCTCAAGCGCGAACTGCGACAAATGGAGAAGGCCGGCCACCTGCAGTAACCGTGCAAGCGTGCCTCCGAACAGGGTGCCTACGCTGAGCCCTGCTCTCGCGGCACCTGTTCAGGATCGCAGCACGCGTTCTTAGGGGGGCCGCGATCCCGAACGGGTGCCGCGAGCCGGTGTCCGTCCCGGGGCGACGCGGGCCTAAGTGCCGCGGCACTCGTTAGGTCTCGGGGCACTTGTTACAACGGGTGCCGTCATCCCTAAAGAGTGCCGCGAGAGCGGATGCCCGCTCCGCGGCCGGCCGATTCAGTCGAACGCGGCCCGATTGCTGAACCGAGTGCGGTTTCCCCCAGCAGTGAGGGCACCACCGACCGCGACGACCGCCGGAAGCGCCAACACGATCAGCGCGAGCTGCAGCCACGGGGGAGTGAACGGCAGCAAGGAAAGGCCAGCGGTGTCGCGGGTCAGCGACAGCGCGAGCGAGGGAACCAGCCCGAGCAGCACCCCGATGATGCTGCCGAGGCCGACGATCACCACCGCCTGCCAAAAGCCGAAGGCCCGGCGCACTCGCGGGGACGCCCCGAGCGAGGTGAGCACCGCGTTGTCCCGGTGCCCGTCAGCGCGGGCGAGTCCGATCGTGATCGACGCCGTGACCAGAGCGATGATCGCCGTGAGAGCGAGCAGGGCCCAGGTCCACGACGCTCCATAAGCCTGCGGGCCCGTCTCGGTTTGCAGGTAGATCCCCGGCGAGATGGCGGCGAGTGCACCCTGCGCATGGTCATATTCTGCCTGGGTCGGGTCTTTGCCGATACTGCTGACGACCACCGACGGCCGGTAGTCGAGGCCAGCATTGTCGGCTGTGGAAGTCAGCATGAACACGGCGTACGGCAGCGGATGTTCGGGCTCCTGCACGCTCCCGGCCAGCGACACGCTACGCGCGGGTTCAAGAACGGAGTTGAGCTCCGTGATCCAGTCAATGCGTATCTCTCCGTTGACGACGTACTGCGGGTAAGTCGCCACGGCCCCGCCGACGGCGAGCATCTTCTGAGACTTCTCGGAGACGGGTTCGCCGAGAATCGCGGCGAAATCCGCCAGATCGCCCACCCAGATGTGGTCGTTCATGCTCGAGTTCATCATCGTGTCGAGATAGTGCGGAGTGGGGCAGCGGATGTCGGTGGGTGTGTCCTCATGATCGGCGTCCATTCGAGTGACATCACTCGGGCATACCGTGTCGGCATCGATCCGTGGGAGGGCGAAGGTGGGTGCATCCGCGGTGGTGCCGTCGGTATCCGCTTCTCCGAATCCCATCGGCGGATCCTCTGCACTGCTCAGCAGCCTGGCCCGTGCGCTCGGAAAGCTGCTGTCGACGGCGGCAACGACTTCGGGCCCGGTCGTTTGCAACACCTGGCCGTACGGCGGCTCATTGAGAGAGGCCGTCAGACTCACCGATGCCGTGTCCAGCGGGGCGCCGTAGGTGTAGCCTTTGGTCGAATTCAGCTGCATGGTCGAAATGAGACTCATCGCGACGGTCGCCACGAAGACGCAGCTCATAATGGCCGCGAGGGCTGGAACGCTGCGCCCGGGGTTTCGCGCTACATCGCGGGCTGCGAGCCTCGCGCCGGGTCCGAACCGGGAGGCGACGCGGGCAGCCCACCGCAGAATCAGGGGAGCGACGAAGACCGCCCCGATCTGCATGATCACCGGACCGGCGACGATAAGGGCGATGCCGAAATTGGCCAGACCCATCTGATACACCGGTGCGTATGCGGCGAGTTCGACCACGCCACCGGTGAGGGCGATGACCGCGCCGATTGCCAACAGAACGATCCCGGCCACCGGGCGGCGGCGTGTCACTCGCGGCGGACGCTGGGCACCGCGCAGCGCAGCCAAGACATCGATGCGGCCGGCCGCTCGGGCTGGAACCGCGGCTGCGCACCAGCCGGCGAGTACGGCGAAGGCGGCGATGACGCTGAGGGACACCACGTCGAGGTGAAATCCCGGATACCGGGCGGCGCTTCCGTTCGCCGAAATCTGCATGAAGATCCAGGCGCCGGCGAGGCCGAGCACGGATCCCAGGGCGGCACCGACCGCGCCGAGAATGACTCCGCCGAACGACATGACGCGAAAGAGCATCCGTTTGTCGCCGCCGACGCTCGCGAGGGTAGCGAGGGTGCGCTGCTGGGTGCGGGCGCCGACGGTGAATGCGGCGCCCGCGAGCAGCGCGACCTCGAACAGGGCGAATCCGCCGAGCAGGGCGACGAACAGATTGGTCGTACTGCGGGAAAACCCACCGTCAAAGGGGTAGCTGCCCACCGGCGGCGGGTCCAGCAGCACGGTGCGCGACAGCACGGTCGCACCGCGCGGGTTGAGGTCCCCGATCTGGCTCCAGGTGAGCGGGGTGTCGGGCAGGTACCACTCGGTCATCAGGTCGGCGTCGTCGGGCAGTACGCCGTCAAAGACTCCTGGCAGCCCGTAGAACCCGACCGCGGAGTCGTCGAGGGTTGCGCTTTGAATTGTGCCAACTATGGTGAACGAGCGCGCTTGTGGCGCGGTAAAGGCAGCCGTCGACCCGATCTGGGCTCCCAGACGATCGAGGGCGGCAGCGGTCACCATGATCTCGTCGTCACTGGTCGGGGCCGATCCCGCCGTCACGTCGTACTTTCCGGCGAATGCCGGGTCCCACGGCTGTCCCTGCACCGCCGGAAACGACGCGAGCCCGTCTTTCGTCTCCACCACGACAGGCGTTGACCGGATGGAGAGCAAACGTGTACCGTCGGCAAACAGCGACGCGGCGGTGACCGGCATCGGTTCGATCGACTGCATGGCGTCGACACGGCCCGCCTCGTCGCTGTAACCCCAGTTCCCCTGGTTCAGCGGGTCCTGCGTGAGTTTCGGGTGTGGCGCGGCGACAATCTGTACCCGAGCCTCGGTCGACCCGAGTGTCAGCACAACTTGTTCAGCGGGCGTCGCGACGTTGCTCGCGGAGATCGTGGTGATGCCCACCGTCCCCAGCACGGGAATCGCAACGAGCAGTGCGATCAGCGCGCTGCGACCCGGGGACTGTCCGGCCATCCGCCGGGCGATCCGAAACGCGATTCGAGTAGATCCCGGGCGCTCGCCAGCGAGCGAACTCGGTTCAACACTCATGCCGGCAGTCCACTCAGCAAGCTTGTTACAGCGGATGCCCGCGACTCGTCCACGATCCGCCCGTCGCGCAGAAAGACGATCCGGTCCGCCCAGGCCGCGTGGCGGGCATCGTGGGTGACCAGAATGCCGCCGGCACCGGCGTCGACTCGCGAGCGGAGCATCCGCAGCACGAGCTCGCCGGTCGTGCTGTCGAGGGCGCCGGTGGGCTCATCGGCGAGAATCAACGAGCGGCCACCGACGACGGCGCGGGCGATCGCCACGCGCTGCTGCTGACCGCCAGACAGGTCGGAGGGAAAGTGCTGGGCCCGATCGCCGAGCTCGACGATATTGAGCGCATCGAGGGCTGGACGGTGCGCCCTCTTCGACGTCCACCCGTCGAGTTCGAGCGGCAGGCTCACGTTTTCGAGCGCGGTCAGTGAGGGGATCAGGTTGAAGTCTTGAAAGACGAAGCCGAGGCTGCGCCGGCGCAGGGTCGCGAGTTGCCGGGCCGGAAGCTGACTGAGCCAGTGCCCTTCAACGATGACCTCGCCGGCCGTCGGCGGGGTCAGCCCACCGGCCACGGTGAGCAGGGTCGATTTCCCCGAACCGGATGCCCCCATCACCGCCACGAGTTCGCCGCGGCTCACCGACAGGTCGACCCCCGCAAGCGCGGTAATCGCGGTCTCACCGCGGCCATACTGCATCGACACACCGTCGAGCTGCAGCAGAATGTCGCTGTCAGTCATGCTCTGGCCGCCGCCGCCGTCTTGGCCGGGCGGCCGCGCTTGGGCACCTCGGTGTTCAGCGGCAACGGTTCAGCCAGGCCGGCGGCCCGCGCCCGGGCCAGCCGGTGCTCCGAGTGGTCCAGCCAGCGTGCTTCCGCCTCAGCCGCGAAGATGAGCGAGTCGATTACGAGCAGCCAGGCCAACTGCTCGGAGGATTCCGGGTCGGCGGTCGCGTTCTTGGTGCGAGTCAGCTCCTGCAAGGTGCGCATGGTGGCGGTGCGCTGCACCTGAATCACCTGGGCGATGTCGACGCCCGGTAGCGTCACGGCGATCGCGAGCTTGATGGCGAGCTCGTCGCGGGTGGCCATGGTGCGCACCACGGGGGAGCCGAGCCAGTCAGCGACCTCCGCGCTGCCGGCATCCGTTATCTCGACGTAGTTCTGGCCATCGGCGTCGATGTCTGCCTTCCGCACCAGGCCGTCCCGCTCGAGGCGGTCGAGGGTGTTGTAGATCTGACCGACGTTGAGCGGCCAGGTCGACCCGGTGCGACGATCGAATTCGGCCCGCAACTGGTAGCCGTAGCACGGCCCTTGGTTCAGGATGGCGAGCAGGCTCTGGCGAACAGACATACAACCTCCGATGGATCGGTCTGCTAATAATTACCGTGTATATACATACACCGTATCAATATATGGGCGGCCGCGTGTTCGCTCTCGGCGGCGGTCATTGGACGTCACTGTCAGCGGCGTTGCATAGAATCGATAAGTGTCGATTACCAAGGTAGAAACAGGTCCGAAACTCAGTGTGCGCGGAGCCCGCGTACACAACCTCCACAACGTTGATCTGGAGATTCCGCGCGATTCGCTCGTAGTTTTCACCGGGCTTTCGGGTTCGGGCAAGTCATCGCTGGCCTTTGACACCATTTTCGCCGAGGGTCAGCGCCGCTACGTCGAGTCGCTTTCAGCGTATGCCCGGCAGTTCCTCGGGCAGGTTGACCGTCCCGATGTGGACTTCATCGAGGGCCTGAGCCCGGCGGTCTCGATCGATCAGAAATCGACTAACCGCAACCCGCGGTCCACGGTGGGGACCATCACTGAAATCTACGACTACATGCGCCTGCTCTGGGCCCGCATCGGTGTGCCGCACTGCGCCGTCTGTGGTGAGATCATCCGGTCCCAGACCGTACAGCAGATCGCCGACCAGCTCATGGAGCTGAAGTCGGGCATCCGCTATCAAGTGGTCAGCCCGATCATCTCGCAAAAGAAGGGCGAGTTCGTCGACCTGTTCCAGGAACTCGCCGGTGGTGGATATTCCCGCGCGATCGTCGACGGTACGCAGATTCAGCTGAGTGAACCGCCCACGCTCAAGAAACAGCAGAAGCACGATATCGCGGTCATCGTCGATCGCCTCGTCGCCGGCCCTGAGCTTCTTTCCCGCCTCACCGACTCGCTCGAAACAGCGCTCAAGCTCACCGACGGACTCGTACAGATCAACTTCCTCGACGAAGAAGGTGATAAGGCCTGGCAGAACTATTCCGAAAAACTCTCCTGCCCGAACAACCACCCGGTGCAGCTGACCGAAATCGAACCGCGCACCTTCTCGTTCAACGCTCCGTTCGGTGCCTGCCCCGAGTGCTCCGGTCTCGGCACCCGCATGTCGGTCGACGAAGACCTGCTGCTCGGCGATCCCGACTTGAGTATCGCCGAGGGTGTTGTGCTGCCGTGGACCACCCAGGGCAAGGGACTGTTCCAGTACTACGAGAAACTGCTCGACGGCCTCGCCCGTGACCTCGACTTCTCCCTCGACACCCCCTGGGGTGAACTGACCAGTGAGGTACAGAACGCCGTCATGCGCGGTGACAACTTCGAGGTGCGCGTCAAGTGGAAGAACCGCTATGGCCGGGAGATGAGCTACACCTCGGGCTTTGAGGGCGTCGTTCCCTACATCGAACGTCAGTATCTGCAGGCCGAGAGTGACACCCAGCGTCAGCGCTGGTCCGAGTACCTGCGCGAGGTTGACTGCCACGTCTGCAAAGGCACCCGGCTCAAGCCCGAAGTGCTCGCGGTACTCGTGCACGAGGCGAGCATTGCGGATGTCTGCGCGCTCAGCTTGAGCGACGCACGTGAATTCATGGACCGGCTCACGCTCACCGACCGCGAGGCGGCCATTGCCGCCCAGGTCTTGCGCGAGATTCGGGCACGCCTCGACTTTCTTATTCGGGTCGGGCTGAACTACCTCAACCTTGCTCGTGCTGCGGCGACCCTCTCCGGTGGCGAGGCGCAGCGCATCCGCTTGGCAACCCAGATCGGCTCCGGCCTCACCGGGGTGCTCTATGTGCTCGATGAGCCGAGTATCGGCCTGCACCAGCGCGACAATCGCCGCCTGATCGAGACTCTCGTCACCCTGCGTGACCTCGGTAATACGCTCATCGTGGTCGAGCACGACGAAGACACCATCAAAACCGCCGACTGGGTCGTTGACATCGGGCCGGGCGCCGGGATCAACGGCGGGCACGTCGTGCACTCCGGGTCCTACGAGGGTCTGCTGGCCAACACCAAATCGCTCACCGGAGACTACCTGTCCGGGCGCAAGTCCATCGCCACGCCGAAAACTCGCCGCCCGATCGATCCGGAACGACTTATCGGCGTCACCGGTGCGGAGGCGAACAACCTGCAGAAGGTCTCGGTGACTTTCCCTCTCGGCACATTCACCGCTGTCACCGGGGTGAGCGGCTCCGGCAAGTCCTCGCTCGTCAACGACATCCTCTACCGGGTGCTCGCCAACCGACTCAACGGTGCCCGCAAGCTGCCAGGTAAGCACACCAGGGTTACCGGGCTGGAGCAGCTGGACAAGGTAATCCATGTCGACCAGGCACCGATCGGCCGCACGCCGCGCTCCAACCCGGCCACCTACACCGGCGTGTTCGACAAGATCCGCACTTTGTTCTCGGAAACCATCGAATCCAAGACTCGCGGCTACCTGCCCGGCCGGTTCAGCTTCAACGTCAAGGGCGGGCGCTGCGAAGCCTGCTCGGGCGACGGCACGATCAAGATCGAAATGAACTTTCTGCCCGACGTCTATGTCGCCTGTGAAGTGTGTGGGGGAGACCGGTACAACCGCGACACACTCACCGTGCACTACAAGGGCAAGAACATCGCCGAGGTGCTCGACATGCCGATCAGCGAGGCGGCCGATTTCTTCGAACCGATCTCGTCGATCCACCGTTTTCTCAAGACGCTGGTTGAGGTCGGCCTCGGTTACGTGCGGCTCGGCCAAAGCGCCACCACACTCTCCGGCGGCGAAGCCCAGCGGGTGAAGCTCGCCACGGAGCTGCAGCGACGCTCCAACGGCCGCAGCGTATATGTGCTCGACGAGCCCACCACGGGCCTGCACTTCGAAGACGTACGCAAACTTCTGCTCGTGCTCAACAGCCTTGTCGACAAGGGCAACACCGTCATTGTCATCGAGCACAACCTCGACGTCATTAAGTCCGCTGACTGGGTGATCGACCTCGGACCAGAAGGCGGCTCCGGCGGCGGCAAAGTGCTCGCCACCGGCACACCCGAACACCTCGCCACGGTCAAGAAGAGCTTCACTGGTACCTTCCTGAAAGAGGTCCTGGCTGCCGACTAGGCGGCAAATATCCATGTCTGATGCCCTAAGCTATCGCCCAAAAACGGGCGAGATTCCTACGACCCCCGGGGTGTACCGGTTTCGCGACGCGACCGGGCGCATCCTCTATGTCGGCAAGGCTAAAAACCTGCGTGCGCGGCTGAGCAATTATTTCGCACCGCTGCATAGCCTGCACGAACGGACCCGGCGCATGGTGACGTCTGCGGCCGGGGTCGAGTGGACGGTCGTCGGCACCGAGGTCGAGGCCTTGCAGCTCGAGTGGATGTGGATCAACGAGTTCGATCCGCCCTTCAACGTGCAGTTCAAAGACGATAAGTCCTACCCGTATCTCGCCGTCACGCTGGGTGACGAGGCGCCGCGCGCCCTGGTCACCCGCACCGAAGGCATCAAGGGTGCTCGCTATTTCGGTCCATACCCCAAGGTATGGGCGGTGTACGAAACCATTGAGCTCATGCTCAAGGCTTTCCCCATCCGCACCTGCAACAATGCCAACTACAAGCGGGCGATGCAGAGCGGCAAGCCATGTTTCGCCGGCCAGATCGGACGCTGCTTCGGCCCCTGTTCCGGCCTGGTTTCGATGGAGGACCACCGAAAGATCGTCAACGAGTTCGTGAGCTTCATGAGCAGTCACGACAAGAAACTCATCAATCTCCTCACCCAGGAGATGAAAGACGCCGCGGCCGCGCAGCAATATGAAATCGCCGGCAAACGCCGTGATCAGGTGCGTGCACTCAATGCCGTACTCGAGAAAAGCGCTGTTGTGCTGCGCGACAACGTCGATATTGATCTGTTCGCCATCGAGCAAGACGAGTTGGCAGCGGCCGTGCAGTTGTTCATCGTGCGCGGTGGGCGTATCCGCGGCGTGCGCGGGTGGATGGTCGACAAGGAACTCGACGTCACCATGAGTGAACTCATCGACTCCATGATGCAGACGGCCTATAACCACGACGCAGTGCCGCCGCGCGAAATCGTGCTCCCCGAGCTGCCAGAAGACGCGGAGGCTCTCGAGGCCTCGCTGGCTGACCTGGCCGGTCGCAAGGTGCGGCTCGTCGCCGCCCAACGCGGTGAGAAGGCTGCTCTGCTCGTGACAGCGAGCAACAACGCCAAGCAGGCGCTGATGCTCTACAAAACCCGTCGCAGCTCGGACTTCGTCGCACGCTCCAAGGCCCTGGAAGACATTCAGGACGCCCTCGAGATGCCGGACGCTCCGCTGCGCATGGAGTGCTACGACGTGTCGCACCTGAGTGGCACGAACATCGTCGCGTCCATGGTCGTCTTCGAAGACGGGTTACCCCGCAAAGATGAATACCGCCGCTTCAACATTCCCGAATCAACCGACGACACCGACTCGATTTATCAGATTCTCACTCGACGCCTTGCGTACCTGAAGCCAGAGGCCGGTGCTGCGGCTGCATCGCATCCCGCGACGGGCGCTGTTGATTTAAGCGACATCGCCCAGGTGGAGCAGAAGCGCGCCAAATTCAAGTACTCGCCCAACCTGCTTATCGTCGACGGCGGCCAGCCGCAGGTCGCCGCCGCCAAACGCGCCCTGGCCGAATCGGGCGTGACCGGAATCCAGTTGTGCGGGATCGCCAAGCGGCTCGAGGAAATCTGGCTGCCCGACTCCGACTACCCGGTTATTCTGCCCCGCAACAGCGACGCGTTGTTTCTGATCCAGCGCATCCGCGACGAAGCCCATCGGTTCGCCATCACGCATCAGCGCATTCGCCGCAAAAAGGACATCTCCTCGATTTTGGGTGAAGTCGCGGGGCTCGGGCCGGCTCGGGTGAAAGTTTTGTTGCAACATTTCGGTTCGGTGGCGCGCCTCAAGGTGGCTTCGGTGGCGGAAATTGCGGATGTCCGTGGCATCGGCTCGGTGCTGGCGGAGTCGATCCACGCCCACCTGCGCGCCTGAACGACACCCGAGACCGGCCAGCGCTCGGTAGGCTTGCTAATCCATCAACTTCTCATTAAGGCGATTTCCAAGAATGACTACGGACCCCGACAAGCAGGAAGTGCTGATCGTCACGGGAATGTCCGGGGCGGGACGCTCCACCGTAGCCAACGCATTGGAAGACCTGGACTGGTACGTCGTCGACAATCTTCCGCCGCAAATGCTGCGGCCCCTGGTCGACCTGGTCGAACGGGCCGGCACGAATTTGCCCAAGATCGCGGCCGTCGTGGACATTCGCGGCCGCGATCTGTTCGGTGATTTTCTCGAAACCGTGCAGCAACTTCGCAGCAACACCCAGGTGCAGGTTATCTTTCTTGAAGCCCGGGACGACGCGCTCGTGCGCAGGTTTGAATCCGTACGGCGGCCGCATCCGCTGCAGGGCGACGGTACCCTTCTCGACGGCATTTCGGCGGAACGTTCTCGGTTGCTCGCCGTTCGGGAATCGAGTGATCTCGTCGTTGACACCTCTGACCTCAACGTGCACCAGCTCGCGACGACGATCGCCGAGCGGTTCGCGGCCGAGGGGCGAGCGGGGGTGCAGCTGACCATTATGAGCTTCGGATTCAAGTACGGTCTGCCGACGGATGTCGATCTGATCGCGGATGTTCGCTTTTTACCGAACCCGTTCTGGATTCCCGAGTTGCGCGCACACACCGGTGTCGAGCCGGAGGTGAGAGACTTTGTACTTGCCCAAACGGGTGCCCTTGATTTTATCGACCACTACGCCGCCGCCATGGCGACGGTGCTGGCCGGGTATCAGCGGGAAAATAAACACCACGCCACCATCGGCATCGGCTGCACCGGAGGCAAGCACCGCTCTGTCGCCATGGCCAGGGAACTGGCCTCTCGGCTTGAAAAACTTCCCGGTGTCGCGGTCAATATCAAGGACCGCGACCTCGGACGCGAATAAGCGAGCCCGGGCGCAGCATCCAGCTCCCCAGGCTTTCACCACTCAGACGTAACGCAACTGATCAACAGAATGGAAAAGCGATTGGCACTCACCGCCGACGTTAAAGATGAACTTTCGCGCGTGGAGGTCTCCAAGACCACCGTGCGCGCGGCCGAACTGGCCACGATTCTCCGGTTCTCCGGCGGATTACACATGATCAGCAGCCGCATCGCGATCGAGTCCGAACTCGACACTGCCATCTTGGCTCGAAGGGTGCGCAAAGATCTCGCTGAACTCTATGGGGTACGCAGCGCTCTGCAGGTCATCGCGGCCACCGGCATCCGTCAGTCCAGCCATTACCTCGTTCAGGTGATCGAGGGCGGCGAGACACTGGCGCGACAAACCGGCCTGCTGGATGCCCGCCGCCGCCCGATTCGCGGTCTGCCCAACCGTCTGACTACGGGCTCGAAGGAAGAAATCGCCGCCGTCTGGCGCGGCGCGTTTCTCGCCCATGGCACCCTGACCGACCCGGGCCGCTCGGCGGCGCTTGAGGTCGTCTGTCCCGGCAACGAGGCAGCCATGGCACTCGTGGGAGCGGCCGGACGTCTCGGCGTCGCGGCCAAGGCGCGCGAGGTCCGGGGGGTGCACCGCGTCGTCATCCGCGATGGCGACGCCATTGGGGCAATGCTCGTCCACATGGGTGCCACCAACACGGTGCTCAACTGGGAAACCTTGCGCCAACGCCGTGAAGTGCGCGCCACAGCAAACCGATTGGTCAACTTTGATGACGCCAACCTGCGTCGTTCCGCTGAAGCGGCGGTTGCGGCCTGCACCCGGGTGCAGCGAGCGATGGATATCCTCGGCGAGGATATCCCTGAGCACCTGCGCTACGCGGGAGAGCTGCGTCTCAACTTTCGTGACTCCAGCCTCGACGAGCTCGGCCACCACGCCGATCCGCCCATGACCAAGGACGCCGTCGCCGGCCGAATTCGACGCCTGCTCGCTATGGCAGACAAGAAAGCGGTCGAACTCGGCATCGAAGGCACCGACGTCGGCTATCCGATTCACCCCGACGACGTAGCGCCCGTCTGAATCGAACCGTGATGGTGCGCGATGTCATGAATTCTGTGACTTCGAACGCGCGCGGTTAGACTGAATTGTCGCTTACAACGCCGCCGCACCCGGTACGGTGGCACAACTCACAAGGAGAAAAGTAATGGCTGAATACACCCTGCCCACCCTTGATTATGATTACGCGGCTCTCGAGCCCAGCATTAGCGGCACCATCATGGAACTCCACCATGGCAAGCACCACCAGGCTTACGTCACCGGCGCCAACACGGCACTTGCCCAGCTCGCAGAGGCCCGCGACAGCGGAAGCCTCGCCAACGTGAACAAGCTCCAGAAAGACCTTGCCTTCAACCTCGGCGGTCACGTCAACCATTCCATTTTTTGGACCAACCTGTCCCCGAACGGCGGCGACAAGCCCGTTGGCGAGCTCGCGGCGGCAATCGATGACAACTTTGGTTCATTCGACAAGTTCCAGGCGCACTTCACCGCTGCCGCGCTCGGTGTGCAGGGCTCCGGCTGGGCCGTGCTCGCGTGGGACTCCATCGGTCAGCGTCTGATCATCCAGCAGTTTTTCGACCAGCAGTCAAACTTCGCTGCCGGTACGGTTCCAGTTCTCATGCTCGACGTGTGGGAGCACGCCTACTACCTCGATTACCGCAACGTGCGCGCTGACTACATCAAGGCCTTCTGGAACATTGCCAACTGGGCAAACGTGCAGGAGCGCTTCGCCGTCGCACGTGAGAAGACGAACGGCCTGCTGCTACTCTCGTAGGCTGTTGGTGCCCCGGGCGATACGGGGCACCAACATTCGTTTTGCATTTTTTCATCGCGCCTTCGGCGCCTTTTTCAACAACAGGAGCTATCTGTGTCCGTAAAGATCGGTATCAACGGTTTTGGCCGCATTGGTCGAAACTACTTCCGAGCCGCCCTCGCCAAGGGTAGTGACATCGAAATTGTCGCCGTCAACGACCTCAGCGACCCCGCGTCGCTCGCCCACTTGCTCAAGTACGACTCCGTCGGTGGACGCCTGAACGCCACCGTCGAGGTCGACGGCGACAACATCATCATCAACGGCAAGGCCATCAAGGTGCTCGCCGAGCGCGACCCGGCCAACCTGCCGTGGGGCACCCTGGGTGTTGAAATCGTCATCGAATCCACCGGCCGTTTCACGAAGGCCGTCGATGCGCAGAAGCACATCGCTGCCGGTGCCAAAAAGGTCATCGTCTCGGCCCCGGCGACGGGTGCTGACGTGGCAACGCTCGTGCTCGGTGTGAACGAAGACACGTATGATTCTGCGATCCACGACATTATCTCGAACGCGTCCTGCACGACGAACTGCCTCGCGCCGCTCGTCAAAGTGTTTCTCGACAACTTCGGCATTGAGCGCGGTCTCATGACCACCATTCACGCCTACACCGCAGACCAGAACCTCCAGGACGGGCCGCACAGTGACCTCCGTCGTGCCCGTGCCGCTGCGCTGAACATCATCCCAACCTCTACCGGCGCCGCTAAGGCTCTTGGCCTCGTCATCCCGGAGAGCATCGGCAAGCTCGACGGTTATGCGCTGCGCGTTCCGGTTCCGACCGGTTCGATCACGGACCTCACGCTCACCGCCTCCCGTGCGGTAACGGTCGCAGAAGTGAACGCCGCTTACAAGGCCGCAGCCGATGGCCCGCTCAAGGGTATCCTCAGCTATACCGAGGACCCGATTGTGTCCAGCGACATCGTCGGCGACCCGCACTCCTCGATTTTCGACGCCGGCCTGACCAAGGTGATTGGCGATCAGGTCAAGGTTGCCTCCTGGTACGACAACGAATGGGGTTACTCCAACCGTCTCGTGGACCTCACCGAGTTCGTCGCTGAGCGACTCTAACGGCCGCGCGGTGACGTTACGCACGATTGACTCGCTCGGTTCGCTGACCGGCAAGCGGGTTATTGTCCGCTTCGACCTGAATGTTCCGTTAAAAGACGGGCAGATCACTGACGACGGACGAGTGCGGGCGTCACTGCCCACTCTCAACGCCCTCGTTGCTCAGGGCGCCCGCGTGGTGATTGTTTCTCACCTCGGGCGCCCCGGTGGGGCCATTGACCCCCAATACAGCCTGAGGCCCGTCGCCGCCCGCCTGAGCGAACTGGCGAACCTCCCCGTGGCATTCGCCGCCGACACCGTCGGCGACGCGGCCACGCAGGCCGTCGCGGCCTTGCAGGACGGAAACATCGTCGTTCTGGAGAACCTGCGCTTCAATGCCGGTGAAACCAGCAAAGTGGATGCTGAGCGCCTCGCGTTCGCGCACAAGCTCGCACTACTCGGCGACGCACTCGTCTCCGATGGCTTTGGCGTAGTACACCGCAAGCAGGCCAGCGTGTTCGATCTGGCCACGCTGCTTCCAAGCGCTGCCGGCCTGCTCATCGCCGCCGAACTCGGCGTGCTCGATCAGCTCACCGAAAAGCCGCATGCGCCGTACACGGTCATCCTGGGCGGTTCGAAAGTGAGCGACAAGCTCGGCGTCATCGGTCACCTACTGCCGCGCGTGAACTCGCTGCTGATTGGCGGCGGCATGCTGTTCACCTTTTTGGCCGCCCAAGGACACAAGGTTGGTGCCAGCCTCTTGGAAAGCGATCAAATTGAGACGGTTCGCGGATATCTGACCGAAGCCGAACGTCTGGGAGTGAAAATTGTGCTCCCGACAGATGTAGTGGTCGCCTCGAAGTTCGGCGCCGACGCTGAGCACGTGATCACTCCGGCAGAGGGAATCGAGGACACCCCCTTCGGTGCGAATGGTCTCGGCCTGGACATCGGGCCGGACACCGCTCAAGCGTTCGCCAAGATTATTCGAGCATCACAGACGGTATTCTGGAATGGCCCGATGGGTGTTTTTGAACTGGCACCGTTCGCGGAGGGCACCCGCACCGTGGCCGCCGCGCTCACCGAGGTCACCGGCCTCAGCGTGGTCGGTGGTGGCGACTCTGCTGCTGCTGTGCGCATTCTCGGTTTCAACGACGACCAATTCGGTCATATTTCTACCGGCGGCGGCGCGAGCCTCGAATTTCTCGAAGGCAAGCGTCTCCCAGGACTGGAGGTCCTCGGATGGCAGTGAACATCAACCCTCGGCGCACACCGCTGATCGCGGGCAACTGGAAAATGAACCTGGATCACCTCCAGGCAATCGCTTTCGTGCAGAAGCTTGCTTGGAATCTCAAGGATGCCGGCCACGACACCGCCGCGGTCGAGGTAGCCGTGTTCCCTCCGTTCACGGATCTGCGCAGCGTGCAGACCCTCATCTCGGCCGATAAGCTTTCGCTCGCCTTCGGTGCGCAAGACGTCTCAGCACACGATTCGGGAGCGTACACCGGTGAGATTTCGGGTGCCTTCCTCGCTCAGCTGGAGTGCCAATACGTCATCATCGGTCACTCCGAACGCCGCACCCTGCACAACGAGTCCGATGAACAGGTCGCCTCCAAGGTAACCGCCGCCCTCAAGCACAACCTCGTGCCGCTGATTTGCGTCGGAGAGAGCGCCGAGGACCTCGCCGTTCATGGTCCCAGTGCGGTTCCGGTCGCCCAGCTGCGTGCCGCTCTTGCGGGCGTCACGAACGCGGTGGACATCGTCGTGGCCTATGAGCCCGTCTGGGCCATTGGGTCCGGTCAGGCCGCTACGCCGGAGCAGGCTGAGCAGGTAGCGGCCGCACTGCGTGGGGTTCTCTCCGACACCCTCGGGCAGGACGTCGCCGACAAGACCCGCATCCTCTACGGTGGTTCGGTCAAGAGCACCAACATCGCCGCGTTCATGCGGGAGCCCAATGTCGACGGTGCCCTCGTTGGCGGTGCGAGCTTGGATATTCCGGAATTTTCCAGCATTATTCGATACCAGAAGCACGTCGGCCTCTAGGCCGCGGCGCACCCGACAGTGCGCAGCGAGATGGTTGTCCGTCCGGCAACCACCTCGCTGCTGCCTGCAGAGTATAATTACGATGGTCTCGGCGCCCGAGTGGCGCCCACCGTGTTTTGAAAGGTTTCGTGTGGAGATTCTCCAAGTCGTCATGCAGGTGCTCGTTGGTATCACGAGCCTTCTGCTCACCATGCTCATTCTGTTGCATAAGGGACGGGGCGGTGGACTGTCGGACATGTTCGGTGGCGGCGTAACTTCTAACCTGGGCGCGTCGGGCGTTGCCGAGCGCAACCTCAATCGCATCACGGTCATTCTGGGTCTGCTGTGGATCTCCTGCATCGTAGTTCTCGGATTGATCACGAAGTTCGACACAGGGGCTTAACTTTCTGCCCCGCGCGGGGTTACCCTGAGTTTTCCGGGCACAGATCTTGACGGTACATCACAACAGCAATCGCACCAATAACAGCTCGAATTTGCAGCGCACAACTGCACGAGTCAACGGAGGAACAAGATGGCATCAGGCGGAAGCGCAATTCGTGGCTCGCGTGTAGGCGCGGGCCCCATGGGCGAGCAGGACCGCGGTTTTCATGCGGACCGCATCAAAATCTCGTACTGGGATGCGCTCGGAAATGAAACCGTGCGGTATTTTGCGGCAAGCTTACCGGACGAAGAAATCCCCGTCACCATCGATTGCCCATCGTCAGGGCTGCCAGCCGGGCGCGACAAGGAGAATCCTCCGTCGGTCGTGAAGCTCGAGCCGTACAAAACGCACCTCGCCTACGTCAAGGAGCGCCGTACTGAAGAAGAGGCCGAGTCGCTGCTCGAAGAGGCCCTCAACCAGCTGCGCGTTCGTCGTGGCAAGTTGTCACCGACAAACTGACGCGAGAGCGCGCAACACCGGTTCTCGATTAGTCGAGAACCGGTGTTTTTTGTTGCCGATCACGCCGATGGTGGCGGAGGGGTAGACGGATGGCGAAAATCTAATAGCCCGGAGCGATGAGGCTTTCGGGCACTTGAGCCGCTGCGTCGTTGTCAACAAAGAACACGGTGCGGTAACGGCCTTTGATTCCTGCAGCCGGTACCTCGTCGCGGCTGGCTCCGGCGAGGGCTAGTCCGAGCGCCGATGCCTTGTCCGATCCAGCCAGCACCAGCCAGACGCGATCCGCGGAGTTGATCACGGGGCGGGTCAACGACAATCGGGCGGCCGGCGGCTTGGGGGAGTCGCGGACGACGACGACACTGGCTTCACGCTCGCGGATACCCGATCGGTGTGGGAACAACGACGCAATGTGACCGTCCGGTCCGACTCCGAGTAACATCACATCGATCCGGGGGAACAGGGCCCCATGAGGAGCACGACGCAGTAACTCCGCCGCGTACCGTGCAGCCGCAGCATCGAGCGCATCATCCGTATCAGCTTCGACCGCATCATCCGAGGCTCCGAAGGCGTGAATATTTTCTGGCGGCACCGAAATGTGGTCCAGGAGCGCTGCGCGTGCTTGCAATTCATTGCGCTCCGGATCGGCGCGTGGCAGCCAACGTTCGTCACCCCACCAGAAATTAACCCGCGACCAGTCGATCGTGTCGCGGGCGGGCGATTCGTTGACGGCAGCCAGAACAGCGATACCGACGGAACCGCCGGTGAGTACGACATTCGCTTCCTCCTGCTGATGCAGAACGTCCACCATATTAGTCAGGAACCGTGCAGCGACCGACGCGGCTAGGGCGTGTTTGTTTTTGTGCAGCAGCACGCGTCGGTCATTTGTCACGGTTAGGCTCCGGTCTACTGGCTCACCACTTTTTTGAGCTGCGATAACCCGCGGGTGATGACCTCACCATACAGCTCATCGGGGTCGAGGCGGCGCAGCTCGTCGGCCAGACAGTCCCGCAGGCTGCGACGCTTGAGAGTCAGGTCCTGCAGCGGCTGCCCAGGCTGGCTGAGTGTGGCGATATCAGGAATCTCGCGTTCGAGTGAGATCGTTCCCGACGCTCGCTCCAGATGCACGCCGTGCACGCCATTGGCGAGGGGGCCGGTTGTCAGCTTGCACTCCACGGGTACCTGCAGCTGCATCTGGAGCCACGCGGCGAGTAGCGTCGTCGAGGGGGACGCCGCTGAGCCAATGACTTGAATACCGATGATGGGCTCGTAGGGCGGCTGATCCAGAACCGCGGCGAGTTGGGCGCGCCAGAGCGTCAGCCGAGTCCAGGCGAAGTCGTTATCTCCTGGCCGGTAGCTGCCGGAGAGCTCGCGCAGCGCTGCCTGTGGGTCTGGCTGGGCTGAGGCATCCGTTATGCGTCGATAGGCGATCCGGCCGATAGGGGAGTCACTGGGAACGGCGGGAGCCGTGCCGGGCCACCAGGCGACAACCGGGGCATCCGACAACAGGAGACCGGTAACCAGGCTCTCCGGGTCGGCGGCGGCCGCCCCGTAGACACGCAAGACGATGACTTCGCTCGCACCAGCGTCGCCTCCGACGCGAATCTCCGCATCAACCCGCGCGACGGCATCAGCCGTATCGTGTTCCTGCGTTGACACTACGATGACGCGCATTGGGTGTTCCCTCGACGCATCGTTGGCCGCTTCGATGGCCTCTTCCTCGTGTCCGAGATGTGAGGCGATGATCAAGGTCAGCACCCGCCCGAGGGCAACGGCACCGCCCTCCTCGCGAATACGCACGAGCGTCTTCGAGATTTTCGCGGTCGTGGTGTTGGGCAGATCAACGATCATGGTCGCCTCCAGGTTCGGCCGTCGCGGGCCAGCAGGTCGTCAGCGGATGTGGGTCCCCAGGTGCCGGGGCGGTAGGGCTCTGGCTGTCCTTGCGTAGCCCAGTACTCTTCGATCGGGTCGAGAATTTTCCAAGACAATTCGACCTCTTCGTGGCGGGGGAACAGGGGCGGGTCGCCGAGAAGTACGTCGAGGATGAGTCTCTCATACGCTTCGGGGCTCGCTTCGGTGAAGGCATGTCCGTAACCGAAGTCCATGGTGACGTCGCGGACCTGCATGACGACACCCGGAACTTTCGAGCCAAAACGGATGGTGACGCCCTCGTCGGGCTGCACCCGAATGACCAGGGCGTTGTGGCCGAGTTCGGCGGTCTGGCCCGGTGCGAACAGGTACTGAGGTGCACGTTTGAAGACCACGGCAATTTCCGTCACACGACGTCCGAGGCGTTTACCGGCACGCAGATAGAACGGAACACCAGCCCAGCGTCGGGTGTCGATGGTCAGCCGCATGGCAGCGTAGGTTTCGGTGACGGAATCGGGGTTCATGCCGTCTTCCTCCAGGAACCCGACGACCTTTTCTCCGCCCTGCCAGCCACCGGCATACTGCCCGCGGGCCGTGCCCTGGCCGAGGTCGGCGGGGAGTCGAACCGAGGCGAGTACCTTTTCCTTCTCGGCGCGCAGGTCGGCAGCGTCGAAGGAGATCGGTTCTTCCATGGCCGTGAGGGCGAGAAGCTGCAGCAGGTGGTTCTGGATGACGTCGCGGGCGGCACCGATACCGTCGTAGTAGCCGGCTCGACCTCCCACGCCGATGTCTTCAGCCATGGTGATCTGCACGTGTTCGACGTGGTTGGCGTTCCAGAGCGGTTCAAACATCTCGTTGGCGAAGCGCAGCGCAAGAATATTTTGCACCGTCTCCTTGCCGAGGTAGTGGTCGATCCGAAAGACCGAGTCCGGAGGAAAGACCGACTCGACGACATCGTTGAGCTCGCGTGCTGTGGTCAGGTCACTGCCGAACGGCTTCTCGATGACAACACGTCGCCACTGCCCGTTCTTCTGCTCGGCCAAGCCGGAGCGGCGCAGCTGCTCTGTCACTTGTGGGAAAGCCTTGGGCGGAATGGCCAGGTAGAACGCGTGGTTGCCCATCGTGCCGCGCTCACGGTCCAACTCGTCGATGGTCTGGCTGAGGCGCGTGAATGCCTCGTCATCGTCAAAGGTGCCAGAAACGAACCGGATGCCTTCGGCCAGTTGCGCCCAAACATCCTCGTGGAACTCTGTACGGGCATGTTCCTTCACGGCATCATGCACGACTTCCATGAAGTCTCCGTTGTCCCAGTCTCGGCGGGCAAACCCGACGAGGGCGAATCCGGGTGGCAGTAAGCCGCGATTCGCGAGGTCATAGACCGCGGGCATGAGTTTCTTGCGCGCGAGATCACCGGTTACGCCGAAGATCACGAGGCTGGACGGCCCGGCGATACGATTCAGTCGATAGTCGGATGGCGACCTGAGCGGATTAAACTCCGGGGTAATTTCCACCGGGGACATGCAACTCCTTAGACGGTTCAGTGCGGGTAAGTCGAGAACGCAGGCAACGGGGCGCTGCGGAGAGAATAGTCCGATCGCTTGGTTGGTTCCTCACTGCACTCTGCCCGTGAAGAACCAACCAAGGGTTCGGTTTGTTGGTTTTTTTAGGCCAAAGCCTTGAACAATGTGGAGATATTCTGCTTGGGTTGCGTCAGGGTCAACGTCAACACCGGCCGCCCGTGTTCGGCGAGCACACTCGCGTCGCCACTGGCCTGCGCCTGGATCAATTCGCCAAACGTGAAGGGGCGCTCGGGGATGTCGAGGTCTTCCGACGGCGTGGCCAGAATCTGCAGGTACACGGCCGTTGCCGGTCCGCCCTTGTGGAATTGTCCCGTGGAGTGCAGAAAGCGTGGTCCCCAGCCGAACGTGACCGGACGCTTCGAGAGCGTGCCGAGCTTGCTGCGAATCTCGGCCAGTTCCGGCAGGGCCAGCCGGTCTACGTAGGCTTGAACAGCAACATATCCGTCGGGGCCGAGTTCTTCAAGCAGAGCGTCGATTGCCGAGGCGAGATCGCTCGCCGCTCCGATAACGTGCGGCGTGCCACGCACTTCGATACCGTCCGCGATGAAGGCGGCCGGTTCCGGCGCTGGACGGGTGTCCAGCAGCCCGCGCGTGGCAATCTTGGCGGACTCCACGTCTGGCTGGTCGAACGGGTTGATCCCGAGCAAACGGCCGGCAACGGCGGTCGCGTATTCCCAGACCAGAAACTGTGCTCCGAGGGTTCCGCTGACGCGAACCTCGTCGCCGGTTTCAGCGAAAAGATCGGTGCCGGCGTCGGCCACGACTCGCACGAGCTGCAGGTCCGGTAGCACCTCGGTCAGCTCGGGAGCGTCAAGTTCGAGAACAACCGGGAGAATGCCGGTGCCGAGCTTGCCGGTGGATTCTGCGATGAGTTGTTCGACCCAGTCAGCGAAGCCCACAATGCGGGTACCGTCCGAGACGATGGCGAGCTTGCCCCGACGAGGGCTGGTAGCGGCGATCGCCGCTCCGAGCACGAGGCCCGGATTCTCGGGCGAATCAACGGCCAATGCCAGCGAGATGGATTCGGCTTCGTCGAGGAGCGCTCCAATGTCAACGCCGGCCAACCCCGACGGAACGAGACCGAACGCGGTCAGCGCCGAGTACCGTCCGCCGACTGTGGGGTCGGCGTTGAACACGCGGTAACCAGCTTCCCGGGCGGATGCCTCGAGCGGCGACCCCGGGTCGGTCACCACGATGATGCGTTCGGCCGGGTCGATGCCGATATCCCGGAACGCGCGCTCGAACACACGGCGCTGGCTGTCGGTTTCAACGGTTGAGCCGCTTTTAGACGAGACGACGAGTGCCGTTCCGGCCAGATTGTCGTTTAATGCGGACAGGACTTGGCCGGGGTCGGTCGCGTCGAGCACAGTGAGGTTCACTCCTGCGGTGCGGGTGATGACCTCGGGAGCGAGCGACGATCCGCCCATTCCGGCGAGGGCGATCTGGGTGACACCGCGGGCCTGGAGGGCAGCCCGCAGCTCCACAATCTCGGCCACGAGCGGGCGAGATACGGCGACGGACTCCGTCCAGCCGAGACGCATCGCGGCTTCGGCTTCGACTGCCGGACCCCACAGTGTGGGATCCTGGGCAGTGATTCCGGACGCGACCAGGTCTTTGACCAGGGTAGGTACTGTGGCGCGCACAGCATCGGCTGCGGCACCACTCACTGAGATCCGAAAGCTCATTACGCGACCGAGGGAGTCGAGGCGGCGGTGAGGGCCGTCTGTACGGTGTCGAGCAGTTCGTTCCACGACACCTCGAACTTCGACAGACCTTCCTCTTCAAGCAGGCGAGTGACGTCGTCGTATGAGACACCCTGTGCGGACAGCGCATCGAGTACAGCGTTTGCGGCTGCATACGAGCCGGTCACCGAGTCGGCCGGGATGACTCCGTGGTCGGCCGCCGCCTGCATGGTCTTCTCCGGCATCGTGTTGACGACTTCGGGTGCGACCAGTTCGGTTACGTACAGGGTGTCGGGAAGGCTGGCATCCTTGACGCCGGTCGAAGCCCAGAGAGGACGTTGCTTGGTCGCCCCGGCCTTGATCAGGCCGAGGGCGCGCTCACTGCTGAACGCCTGCTCGTAGACCTGGTAGGCAAGCTGGGCATTGGCGACGCCGGCCTTGCTCTTGAGCGCGAGGGCTTCGGGGGTACCGATAACTTCGAGGCGGGCGTTGATCTCAGAGTCGACGCGCGAGACGAAGAACGAGGCAACGGAGTGAATCGTAGAGAGGTCGATACCGGCAGCCTTGGCCTGCTCGAGGCCGGCCAGATAAGCGTTGATGACCTGGCGGTGACGCTCCAGGCTGAAGATCAGAGTGACGTTGACGCTGATGCCGAGGGCGATCGTCGCCGTGATGGCTTCCAGGCCTTCGACCGTCGCCGGAATCTTGATCATCGCGTTGGGTCGGTTGACTTTAGCCCACAGCTTCTGGGCTTCGGCAACCGTGCCAGCCGCGTCGCGTGCGAGGTTCGGCTCAACCTCGATCGAGACGCGTCCATCCTGGCCGTTCGTCGCGTCGTAGACCCGGCGAAAGATATCGCAAGCAGCCGCGACGTCGTCCGTGGTGATGGCGAAGACGGCGTCGGTCACGTTCGAACCGGCGGCCGCGAGGGTCGCGACCTGCTCGGTATACGCTTCGCCCTTGGCCAGGGCACCGGCGAAGATCGTCGGGTTGGTCGTGACGCCGACGACGTTGCTGTTCTTGATCAGGTTCTGGAGTCCGCCGGAGTTGATTCGTTCGCGGGAGAGGTCGTCGAGCCAGATGCTGACGCCCGCTGCGGACAGTTGGGCGAGGGGGGTCGGATTTGTCATTGTTGAAATCTCCTGGTCGTGCTGCCGTCAGGCAGCTGGATCGTGCGGTGTGTGGAGAGGTTGGTGAAGTGCGGTGCTGGCCCCGTCTAGGAGGGCAACGTCAGGCTGCGCTAATTGATTCCTTGGCGGCGGCAACTACAGCTTCGGTGGTGATGCCGAATTCGCGGAACAGCGTCTGGTAGTCAGCGGATGCTCCGAAGTGTTCGATCGAGATGCTGCGGCCCGCATCGCCGACGTAGCCACGCCAGGTCAGCGCCAGGCCGGCTTCAACCGATACCCGTGCCGTGACGGCGGAAGGCAGCACCGACTCGCGGTATTCGGTGCTTTGCTCTTCAAACCATTCGAGGCAGGGGGCGCTGACCACGCGCGCATGGATGCCCGAGGCGGCGAGCTGGGCGCGAGCGTCCACGGCGAGCTGCACTTCGGAGCCGGTAGCGATGAGGATCACGTCGGGGATTCCGCCGGCCGCTTCGGCCAGTACGTAGGCGCCGCGAGCTACATTTTTTGCCGAGGCGAAGATTTCCCCGGATGCTGCGCCTTCACCGCGTTCGTAGACGGGAATGTTCTGGCGGGTCAGGGCGATTCCGGCCGGGCCGCCCCGGCGTTCCAGAATAGTTTTCCAGGCCCATGCGGTTTCGTTGGCGTCGCCGGGACGAATCACATCGAGACCCGGGATAGCGCGCAGGGTCGCGAGTTGTTCGATCGGCTGGTGCGTGGGACCATCCTCGCCGAGAGCGACCGAGTCGTGGGTCCAGACGAAGATCGACGGCGCCCGCATGAGCGCTGCCAATCGAACGGCCGGTCGCATGTAATCGCTGAAGATCAAAAAGGTGCCACCGAACGGGCGGGTGTTGCCGTGTAGCACGATGCCGTTGAGAATCGCGGCCATGGCGTGCTCACGAATACCGAAGTGCAGAACGCGACCGTGCGGGTTGCCGGTCCATTCGCCGGTCGAGTGCTCGCTCGGAATAAACGAGGCCGCACCGCCGATGGTGGTGTTGTTCGATTCGGCGAGGTCCGCCGAACCGCCCCAGAGCTCGGGGATGACGCCGCCGAGGGCGGTCAATACCTTGCCGGAGGCTGCACGAGTGGAGACCGCGGTGTCGGCAGGGAAGACCGGGAGTGCCGCTTCGACGCCGTCCGGCAGATCTCCGGAAAGCACTCGGTCGAGCAGAACCTTGCGCTCGGGGTTCAAAGCAGCCCAGGCATCGAACTGCACAGTCCACTCAGCATGCTGGGTTGCACCGCGTTCGAGGGCCAGCCGGGTGTGAGCGATGACGTCGGGGGCCACGTCGAAGGTCTTCTCCGGGTCGAAGCCGAGAACGGTCTTGACACCGGCGAGTTCTTCGGCACCGAGGGCTGACCCGTGGATCTTGCCGGTGTTCTGCTTCTTCGGGCTCGGCCAGCCGATAATCGTCTTGAGGATGATCAGGCTGGGCTTGCCGGTTTCCTGCTGCGCAGCTTCAATGGCCGTGTTCAGCTCGGCGACGTCTTCAACGTAGGAGCCGGTTTTCTTCCAATCCACCGTTTGCACGTGCCAGTCGTAGGCGGCGTATCGAGCAGCGACGTCTTCGGTGAAGGCAATGTTGGTGTCGTCTTCAATCGAGATCTGGTTGCTGTCGTAGATGGCAATGAGGTTGCCGAGCTGCTGGTGGCCGGCGAGCGAGGAGGCCTCGCTCGTGATGCCTTCCTGCAAGTCGCCATCGCCGGCGATGACATACACGAAGTGATCGAACGGGCTGGCGCCGGTGGCGGCATCCGGGTCGAACAGGCCGCGCTCGAAGCGGGACGCGTAGGCGAAACCGACAGCGGAGGCCAAGCCCTGGCCGAGCGGGCCGGTGGTGATCTCGACGCCGTCGGTGTGGCCGTATTCCGGGTGGCCGGGAGTCTTGGAACCCCACGTGCGCAGGGCCTTGAGATCGTCGAGCTCGAGACCGTAGCCGCCGAGGTAGAGCTGCACGTATTGGGTCAGCGAGCTGTGGCCGACCGAGAGAATAAACCGGTCGCGACCGATCCAATCGTTGTCGGACGGATCGCGGCGCATGACTTTCTGAAATAGAAGGTACGCGGCCGGAGCGAGGCTCATCGCCGTGCCGGGATGCCCATTCCCAACCTTCTCAACGGCATCGGCCGCCAGAATGCGTGCGGTATCGACCGCCTGATCGTCAACGGAATTCCATTGGAAAGCTGCCACGTCACGTAACCCTTCATCGAAGCGAAGGCGGGTTGAGCTCAACCCATCCTTTGATAGTTGTGCAAGCGTCGGCAGCCTTCTCGCAGGACGGACCCGCACATTTCTCACGCGGGACTGCAAGCAAAATATCACCCCCGGCGAGTTGGCCTGCTAGATGCTGCCATCTCCCACCCGGGGGCTCGCCGATCTACTGATTCACTGTGGGGAGCATTTTAAGTATACGCAACGAAGACGCTGGGCGGTCGATATGACGTGACCTGTCATTTGCCATGACGGGCCACCGCGTGACCTAGAATTAGAGAACTGCCTAGCATTCGAGGATTTATGGACGTCGCACTTCAGACCATCGAGAGAACTCCACGTACGCTGAAGCGCACCCTCACGGCTTATGTTTCCCTGACTAAACCGCGAGTTGTCGAGTTGCTCCTGGTCGTCACCGCGCCCACGATGCTCCTCGCCGAGCGGGGAATGCCCAGCCTCTGGCTCATCCTGGCGACGCTCGTCGGAGGTTCGCTCAGCGCCGGATCCGCGGGTGCGTTCAACTGCTATCTCGACCGTGACATCGACCGTCTCATGAAGAGAACTAAAAATCGCCCCCTGGTTACCGGAGAACTCAGTGACCGGGAAGCCTTGATTTTTGCGTGGGCCCTGGGCGCGGCATCCATTGTGTGGCTTGGCCTGCTGACCAACTGGCTGGCGGCCGCGCTGTCTTTCGGCGCGATTGTGCTCTACGTCGTGTTTTACACCATCATTCTCAAGCGTCGTACGCCCCAGAACATCGTTTGGGGCGGTGTAGCTGGTTGCATGCCCGTCCTCATCGGTTGGGCGGCCGTGACCGGAGACCTGTCCTGGCCGCCGGTTATTCTGTTTATGATCATCTTCCTGTGGACACCGCCGCATTACTGGCCGCTGTCAATGAAGTACCGCAGCGACTACCTGGCTGCCGGCGTGCCAATGCTCGCTGTCGTGCGCGGTCGCGCTCAGGTGGGTCTACAGGTCATTCTGTACGCGTGGGCCACCGTCGCGTGCTCGCTACTGCTGATTCCGATCGCTGACATGGGCGTGCTCTACACCTGTGTCGCCCTCGTTACAGGCGGCTGGTTCATCTACGAAACCCACCGGCTGTACAGCCTCGCGATTCGGCACGAGCACGTGTCACCGATGCGCGTCTTCCATGGCTCAATCGCCTACCTGACATTGCTGTTTGTAGCCGTCGGAGTGGATCCGCTGCTTCCGTTCTAAGTCTGTCGTGCCGCGTTCGGTCGACGCTAGACCCGACGTGACAGCCGGTTGTCGATCTTGGCAACGTCGGCCGAATGGATGACGACGGTCACTACTCGTCCGGCCAGGGCCATGCCCGTGGCAGTGAAATCCGAGGCCGTCACCGTGATGGCGGGTAGGGCAGTATCCTCGACGACCAGGTTCGACCGGTGGGCAAGCGCGAGTTCAATTTCGGACTGCTGTTGAGTGTGCCGGTCGGCCCACAACTGCGACCCGAAGTCGTAGGGGTTTTTGGCATAATTCATCACGACGTACTGTAGGTGTTGGTCGAGGGCATCCCGGATTGGATCGCCCCCGCGATTGGTGGAACCGGGCACGTCCGTGAAGACGAATCCGCGCAGTTCGGCGATGCCGACCGGACCGGCTGGAGAATCTTCGAACCAGAAATTACCAGACGGGTCGGCTAGCCAGTAATGCACCTGAGCTTCCAGGGTATGGCCATGGTTGCCGTACCAGCTCCATCCGCGTTCCTGAAGTCGTGGTTGGTTCACGAAACCGAAAACCGCAGGGCCGAACAGGGCGAGACGCGCCGCGTCGTCTGGCGGCTTCGATTTGGCTCCCGGTACGAGATGCATGATTGGAGAATACACCGGCGGCCACCGCCGGGGGAGAGTCACGCGGCAGTTTGCCAGCGGTGGTCTATCGCCGTAACACCGGGTTGCGACCATCGACGCTAGGGCATTCGAGGGACGCGGGTTAGCTGTGGCGGCTACTGACCTCGTTCGCATTGGCCAATTCGGTTGCCTCGGGCGATATGCCGATTGGGGCCTTGAGGTTGAGCACGACGGCGGTCATCGCTGCGGCGAGGACGCAGGCCAGTACCATATGGAGGCCAACAAGAACGGGCGGCAGGCCGAGGTTTGCCTGCAGCAGGCCAACCACAATCTGCAGGAGCTCGATCATCAACAGCGTGACGATGAATGAACGAACCCGTAGCCTAATCCGAACGGATGCCACGAGGAGCAGAATCGTCAAGAGAAGCGTCGCGTAGCCCGGCCAGGCGTGCAGGTGTTCCAGTAATTCAGCGTTGAAGCCCGTGCGTCCCGCGGCAGCATCTCCCGAATGCGGTCCGGAGGCCGTCGTCAACACGCCCATCATCACGGTCAGTGCGACGACAAAGCTTGTGGCGTGGGCCAGCCCGGCGACGCCGACCGGAACGATCAGGGCGCGCGGCCCCGGTGCGAGATAGACCCGGTGCACGAGCACGGTCGCAAGGCAGACCATGATGAGCGACACCGTGAAGTGGAAGCCAACGATAAATGGGTTGAGACCGGTCAACACGGTGACGCCGCCGACGAGTGCCTGCGCGAGAACGCCACCGCCGAGAATGACGGCGAGGACGAACAGATCCTTGCGCTCCCTGCGCATACGCCAGAGCAGAACGACAGCGGCAATCGCGATGATTCCGATGAGCCCGGTCATCAAACGGTTGCCAAACTCAATGACGCCATGGAGGCCCATCTCCTCCGTCGGCACGAGCGACCCGGGCACGCAGGACGGCCAGGTCGGGCAGCCGAGTCCGGAGCCAGTGAGGCGTACGGCGCCGCCGGTGCCGACAATCACTATCTCGGACACCAGGGACAGCCAGGCAACCACCCGAATACGTGCGTCGATAGCGCTGGGCAACCATCGATAAATGGAATTCATTGCTTCTGCTCCCGCTGTCTTACTCATGATCGCGTGCTTTCTGATTGTGCCCTGTGCAAATGTGAATCAACCGGCAAGCACGCGTATCCTGCCGTTCAACCTGTAGAATTAGGATCTACATGGAGAACTCTCTTACGGTCGTAGTGACTGCACGAGGTCGACCGGAATCGAACAGTGGCCGAATGGGCACTGTCGACTCGGGGTCGGTTTTGCTCTATGAATATTCTAGGTACGCAATGTAGCTGTCCACACAACCCGTTCCCCGTGGTCTCCTCTGAGATCGCCCGGGAATCACCGGACTAATATCCGGGTTGTGCTGGGTAGAGAAGAGGTAAATATGTCGGATGTCCTGCTCGACCGTCCCGACCTTGAGGGGATTGGCACCTACGAATTCGGGTGGGCCGATTCAGACAAGGCCGGCGCATCCGCGCGCCGTGGCATTTCTCCCGAGGTCGTCACAGACATCTCGAACCTGAAATCCGAGCCGGATTGGATGCTGCAGCGTCGGCTGAAAGCCCTGCAGCTGTTTGAACGCAAGCCCATGCCCACCTGGGGAGCCGATCTTTCCGAGATCGATTTCGACAACATCAAGTACTTCGTGCGGTCGACGGAGAAGCAGGCCCAAACCTGGGAAGACCTGCCCGACGACATCAAAAACACCTACGAGAAGCTCGGGATTCCCGAAGCCGAGCGCCAACGCCTCGTCTCCGGTGTGGCAGCCCAGTACGAGTCTGAAGTGGTTTACCACCAGATCAATGAAGAACTCGCAGCCCAAGGCGTCATCTTCATGGACACCGACACGGCACTCAAGGAGCACCCCGAGTTCTTCGAAGAGTACTTCGGCACCATCATTCCCTCCGGCGACAACAAGTTCGCTGCGCTCAACACAGCCGTGTGGTCTGGCGGATCCTTCGTCTACGTGCCGCCCGGCGTGCACGTAGAGATTCCGTTGCAGGCCTATTTCCGCATCAACACGGAAAACATGGGCCAGTTCGAGCGCACGCTGATCATCGCCGACGAGGGCAGCTACGTGCACTACATCGAGGGCTGCACCGCCCCGATCTACAAGTCTGACTCGCTGCACTCCGCTGTCGTCGAGATCGTCGTGAAGAAAAACGCTCGCGTTCGTTACACGACCATCCAGAACTGGTCAAACAACGTCTACAACCTCGTCACCAAGCGGGCCACGGCCGGCGAAGGCGCCACGATGGAATGGATCGACGGAAACATCGGCTCCAAGGTCACCATGAAGTACCCGTCCATCTACCTGATGGGTGAGCACGCCAAGGGCGAAACCCTCTCCGTGGCCTTCGCCGGTCCCGGGCAGCACCAGGACGCCGGCGCCAAAATGATCCACATGGCTCCGTACACGCAGTCCTCTATCGTCTCCAAGTCCATCGCGCGCGGTGGCGGGCGAAGCGGGTACCGGGGTGAGGTCCGAGTGGATGCCTCGGCACATCACTCCGCCAACACCGTGCGCTGTGATGCACTGCTGGTCGACACCCAGTCACGTTCCGACACCTACCCGTCTATCGACATTCGGGTGGACGACGTGCAACTCGGCCACGAAGCCACCGTCTCCCGCGTCAGCGAAGAACAGTTGTTCTACCTGATGAGCCGAGGCATGCCCGAAGACGAGGCCATGGCCATGATCGTTCGCGGATTCATCGAACCAATCGCTCGGGAGCTCCCGATGGAGTACGCCCTTGAACTCAACAAGCTCATTGAAATGGGCATGGAAGGATCCGTCGGCTAAATGTCCGCCGCTTCAGCGCTTTCGAAGAGCGCTTCAAAAACTGTGCCCGCACCATCCACACCCGCTGCCGGTTCGTCGGCCCTGTCGCCCGGCCAGCACGGCATTACGGAACACTCGGACGGTCGTTTCGGCTACGTTCCGGTGCAAACCCGCTCGGACCGATTCAAGAGCGTCAACGTAGCCGATTTCGAGGCCGTCTCCGGCCGCGAAGCCGTCTGGAAGCTCTCGCCCGTCGCGAAGTTCACCGACCTCACGGCCGGTGAACTCAACGGCTCCCGCTACGAGGTCGAGTCCACGCCATCAGCGGACATTTCCGTCGCATGGGTACCCCGAACGGATGCCCGCATCGGCACCGCTGGCCTGCCGGAGGAACGCGCAGCCGCGAATGCCTGGTCCGTGTTCGATGAGGCTCTCGCCATCACGGTGAGCGGCGAGGAAGCTAAGGAGATCACGGTCACGCGATCGGTTCTTGGCAACTCCGCCCGCGGCGCCCACACGATCATCGAGGCCAAGCCGTTCAGCCAGGCCACGGTTATCCTGCAGAACACGGGCGAGGCTCGACTCAGCGAAAACGTCGAGATCATCCTCGGCGAGTCCGCGAACCTCACGGTCGTCTCGCTTCAGGAATGGGACGACTCGGCGGTGCATCTGGCCAACCATTTCGCATCCGTCGGCCGTGACGCCCGCCTCAAGCATGTCGTCGTCTCCCTGGGTGGCAGCATCGTTCGGGTCAACCCCTCGGTGCGGCTTGCCGGACCTGGCTCCGACACGCTGCTCCTCGGGCTGTACTTCGCGGATGCCGGTCAGCACCTCGAGCAACAGGTGTACGTCTTCCACGACGCGCCGAAGAGCCGCAGCCGGGTCAATTACAAAGGCGCGCTGCAGGGCCAGGACGCACGAACGGTCTGGATCGGCGATGTACTGATCGGCAACAAGGCTGCCGGCACCGATAGCTATGAGCAGAACCGCAACCTCGTACTCAGCGAGGGCACCCGCGCCGATTCCATCCCCAATCTGGAAATCGAAACCGGCGACATCGTCGGGGCCGGCCACGCCAGTGCCACGGGACGGTTCGACGACGAGCAACTGTTTTATCTGCAGGCTCGCGGTATCACCGAAGAAGAAGCGCGGCGGCTGGTCGTGCGCGGATTCCTCACCGAGGTCGTGCAGCAGATTGGTTCCCCCGAACTCGAAGCTCGGTTGCAAGTCGCAATCGAAGCGGAACTTATTGGAACGGACGACAAGTAAGCATGACCGCAACGAAGATCTGCGCTCTCGATGAGCTCGAAGTAAACCAGGCCGTCAAGGTCGAAATCGACGGGGTCGCCATCGCCCTCGTGCGTGATGCCGCCGGTGATGTCTTCGCCATCGGAGACACGTGCACGCACGGAGATATCTCCTTGTCTGAGGGATTCGTGGAGGGCCAGACTCTCGAGTGCTGGGCCCACGGTTCGATGTTCTCCCTCACCACCGGAAAGCCGCTGTCCTTGCCGGCCTATGACCCGGTCCCGGTTTACAACGTTGAGCTCATCGACGGTTTCATCTTCGTCGATCCTTCCGTAACTGTCGCGGTCTGAGTCTGTCTCACGTAACGACCGCCCCACCAGCCATTCAAGCCAAATTCAGAAGGGAATATGACATTCATGTCTGTTCTTGAGATCAAAGACCTGCACGTCAGCGTCGAGACCGACCAGGGCACCAAGCAGATTCTGCGCGGCGTCAACCTGTCCATCAACGAGGGCGAGATCCACGCCATCATGGGCCCGAACGGCTCAGGCAAGTCCACCCTCGCCTACACGATCGCCGGCCACCCCAAGTATCACGTCGAGAGCGGCTCCATTCTGCTCGACGGCGCCGAAGTGCTCAAAATGACAGTGGATGCCCGTGCTCGCGCCGGTCTGTTCCTTGCCATGCAGTACCCGGTCGAGATT
This sequence comes from Cryobacterium sp. Y29, assembly GCF_002929825.1. GTDB lineage: Bacteria > Actinomycetota > Actinomycetes > Actinomycetales > Microbacteriaceae > Cryobacterium. The sequence goes on along the minus strand of NZ_PJJN01000035.1, from coordinate 210,480 downwards.
CCCGGTGTGACCGTCACCAACTTCCTCCGCACCGCCAAGACTGCCATTGAGGGTGAAGCCCCGCCAATCCGCACGTGGATCAAGGATGTGCGCCAGGCCATGACTGACCTGCGCATGGACAAGGCTTTCGCCGAGCGCAACGTCAATGAGGGCTTTTCCGGCGGTGAGAAGAAGCGTAACGAGATTCTCCAGCTCGAACTCCTCAAGCCCAAGTTCGCCGTGCTCGATGAGACCGACTCCGGCCTCGACGTTGACGCCCTCAAAATCGTGTCGGAGGGTGTCAACCGCGCCAAAACCAACACCGGCCTCGGATTGCTCCTCATCACGCACTACACGCGTATCCTGCGGTACATCCACCCGGACTTCGTGCACGTCTTCGTCAATGGCCGTATCGCCGAACAAGGCGGCCCTGAGCTCGCTGATCGCCTCGAGGACGAGGGCTACGATCGCTTTCTCGTCCCGTCGAACGTAGGCTAAAGCTATGGTTTCAACACTGAGCCCGGCGCGCTTCGATGAAATCGAAGAGGCTCTTAAAGACGTCATGGACCCGGAGCTCGGCATCAATGTCGTTGACCTCGGGCTCATCTACGACCTCGGCTGGGACGATGAGAATAATGCGCTCATCATCCACATGACCCTCACTTCGGCCGGCTGCCCGTTGACCGATGTGCTCGAGGAGCAGACGGCTGAGGCGCTGGATGGTGTCGTCGACCAGTTCCGCATCAACTGGGTCTGGATGCCGCCGTGGGGTCCCGAAAAGATCACCGACGACGGCCGCGACATGATGCGCGCCCTCGGCTTCGCGATGTGACTTCTGTTCGACTTGAAAGCCCCGCCTGTACCAGCAGGCGGGGCTTTTCCGTTGCCTGTCCAGAGCGAAGCGTGCCCGTCAACCATCCGTAATTAGAGGGCAACTCCACTGACTAGAATGGTATGCTACAAACATGGATATCGGGGAAAATAGCGTGGTCCGGCGGCGGGCTGCCCAGGCGGCGAGCACGCGGGCTGAGATCGTAATGGCGGCGGGAAGGCTGATGCTCGAGCGCGGGTATGTCGGCACATCGGTGTCGGCAATCGCGGGGGAGGCTGGCGTGGTTGTGCAGACCATCTACAACTCGGTGGGGTCGAAGGCCGAACTGTTGGCGGCGGTACTTGATCGAGTCGCTGCAGAACCGGGGGCGCCGGCGCTGCTATCCGGGGCCACCCGGGAACGCATTGCCGCGGCGCGCACGGCAACCGAGGTTATTCGCATTGTGGCTCGGTCGAGCGCACTGGTGAATGAGCGCACTTCAGGAATCTTGCGCATTGTCAGCGAAGCGGCCGTGGTCGATCCGGATGTGGGGGAATTCGAGCAGAAGCGTGACGCGGCCCGGCTGCACGGCTTTGGTGAGGTGGCAGCTGCACTGCGAGAGAAGCGAGGTCTGCGCGCGGGGCTGATCTATAGCGGGGGGCTGAGTGACCATGAGGCGGCGGCAACGATGTGGGCGCTGGCCCATCCGCACACCTTCCGTACCCTCGTACTGTCCCTGGGATGGTCGACCGAAGCGTACCTGAACTGGCTCGAAAAATCGCTTCTGGCCGCATTGCTCTAGGAGCCCGTGTGCCGAGCACAGCCTGAAGGCAAATATACTAGTGAGTTGGACCGCTTTGGCCCACCTAGACTTCACCTCCGAATACACACCTCGAATGGACTATTGCTGTGCTCAACGTGCAAGATCTCGAAATCCGCGTTGGAGCCCGCGTGCTCATGGAGGGCGTCAACTTCCGCGTCGCGAGCGGCGACAAGATCGGCCTCGTCGGTCGTAACGGAGCGGGCAAGACGACCCTGACGAAGACGCTCGCGGGGGAGACCAACCCGACCAAGGGTTCGATCAGCCATTCCGGTGAAATTGGCTACCTGCCCCAGGACCCCCGTGCGGGTGACCCGACCATGCTCGCCCGCACCCGCATTCTGGATGCGCGCGGCCTCGGCACCATTGCCCTCGGCATGCACGAGTCCAGCCTGGCCATGGCTGACCCTGATCCCAAGATCAGTGCCGCCGCCATGAAAAAGTATGGTCGCCTGACGGATGAGTTCAATGGTTTGGGCGGTTATTCGGCTGAGGCCGAAGCCGCATCGATCGCTAGCAACTTGAAACTGCCCGACCATATCCTCGACCAGGCCCTCAGTACCCTCTCCGGTGGTCAGCGTCGCCGGATCGAACTGGCCCGCATCTTGTTCTCGGCCGCCGAGATGATGATTCTCGACGAACCCACCAACCACCTCGATGCCGACTCCGTGGCCTGGCTGCGCGAGTTCGTCAAGAATTACAAGGGCGGCTGCATCATCATCAGCCACGACATCGAGCTCGTCGGAGAGACGGTCAACCGCGTCTTCTACCTTGATGCGAACCGCATGATGATCGACATTTACAACATGAACTGGAAGAACTACCTGCTGCAGCGCACGGCGGATGCCGACCGCCGTAAGAAGGAACGCTCCAACGCCGAGAAAAAGGCCTCAACCCTGCAGTTGCAGGCTGCCAGGTTTGGCGCTAAGGCCAGCAAGGCCGCTGCTGCTCACCAGATGGTTGCTCGAGCCGAGAAGCTTCTCTCCGGGCTCGACGCCGTGCGCGCCGTGGAACGCGTCGCCAAGTTGCGTTTCCCCGAGCCGGCACCGTGTGGTCGAACCCCGCTGATGGCCAAGGACTTGTCCAAGAGCTACGGTTCCCTGGAAATCTTCACCGCCGTCGACCTCGCGATCGACCGCGGATCCAAGGTTGTCATCCTCGGCCTCAACGGGGCCGGAAAAACCACTCTCCTGCGCATGCTCGCCGGTGTCGACGAATCTGACACCGGCTCGATCGAACCCGGACACGGCCTGCGGATCGGCTACTACGCGCAGGAGCACGAGACGATCGACGTCAACCGCAGCGTGCTCGAGAACATGGTGTCCTCCTCGCCCAGCATCACCGAGATGGAAGCCCGCCGAGTACTCGGCTCGTTCCTGTTCACTGGCGACGACTCCGCCAAGCCGGCCGGGGTGCTCTCCGGCGGTGAGAAGACCCGTCTTGCCCTGGCCATGATCGTCGTCTCCGGCGCCAACGTGCTGCTGCTGGACGAGCCGACTAACAACCTCGACCCGGCCAGCCGCGAGGAAATCCTTGATGCTCTTGCGCACTACGCCGGTGCGGTTGTGCTCGTGAGCCATGATGAGGGCGCAGTGCAGGCCCTCAACCCGGAGCGCGTGTTGATCATGCCCGAAGGTACGGAAGACCACTGGAACAAGGATTACCTCGACCTCATCGAGCTGTCCTAACTGATTCTCTAATTCGACGTAGCCTCATCGGATCCGACTCACAGGAAGGGTGTGTGTTGTCCCTCGACAAATCACTGCGCATCGCGCTGGTGTGCATGCACACTTCACCGGGTGCTGATCCCGGTGCCGGTGACGCTGGCGGTATGAACGTCGTCGTACGACATCAAGCCGAAGCTCTTGCAGGCCTCGGTCACTCCGTGACCATTCTGACCCGCCGATCAGCGGCCGATCAGCCAACCGCCAGGCAGCTCGCACCCGGTGTGACCCTGGAGTTTCTCGACGCCGGTCCGGCAACTGCACTGCACAAGGGCGACCACGAACATTGGATCGAGGAGTTTTCGACCCAACTGGCGGCGCGACCGCCCTGGGACATCGTCCACTCGCACCACTGGTTTTCCGGAATGGCCGCTCTGCCGGTAGCCAGGAAGTGGGGCGTACCGCACGTACAAAGCTTCCACAGCATCGCTGCCAACGATTTAACGCCGCTCTCAGCGGGGGAACGTGCCGAATCGCCAGGACGGATGCTCGGCGAGGCGTGGCTGGCCCGTGAATCGGATTCACTCGTCGCGATCAGTGCGTCCGAGGCGGCGACGATCACTGGTCGGCTGGGCGCCGCCGTGCAACGCACGGTCGTTGTTTCGCCCGGTGTCGACAGCAGCATGTTCTCACCGGGCGTGCCGCTGGATCTCGCGGCACCAGTCGATGACCGTGGTTACGTTCTCGTCGCAGCGCGTCTGCAACCACTCAAAGGTATCGACCTGGCCATTGCCGCCGTCGCGGCCGTGCCAGCGGCCATTCGTCCGACTCTCTTGGTCGCAGGCGCGGCTTCGGCCGACTACGACGGCTACGTTAACGAATTGCGGGCGATCGCCGAGCAGGTCGGGTTCGCTGATCAGCTGGGGCTGATCGGTCCACAGTCCCGGGTCGATATGACTGCCCTGTTTCGGGGCGCCCGGCTCGTGCTCGTGCCGTCTCACTCGGAAACCTACGGGCTCGTTGCTCTTGAAGCTGCCGCGAGCGGCGTGCCCGTCATCGCTGCAGCATCCGGCGGCCTTCGTGAAGCCGTTGCTGACGGGGTGACCGGCCTGGTCCTGGAGTCGCGTGAACCACTGGTGTGGGCCGAGGCGATCGCTCATCTACTGACCGATCCGCAGCGGGCGCGGCAGCTTTCGGTGGCGGCGCGGGAACACGCGCTCGGCCTGAAGTGGACCCGGTCAGCGGCGTCGCTGCTCGCGGTTTACCGTGGACTTCTTGCGCTTGGCGCCCACGGGGGAAAACTACGTCAGGGTTCGACCGAAAGTCCGCAGCACCGCCGCGACGTCGCCTGACGATTCTTTTGACCTAGGTCAGTTGGCGGTCGAGCAGCGCATCTTCAATTTCCGCGTCGTCGCGCGGTTTTGCCGCCCGCTTGCGGGCACGCTCATCGGCGCGTGCGCGTTCTTCTGGATCTTCGGCATTCACGCTGCGGTATTCCTCGCGCAGTGCCCAGCCGAGGCCGATGAAGGCGAGCAGACCGAACACAAACCACTGGAAGGCGTACGACAGGTGGGGGCCCTCGTCGCGGATCGGTTTGACCACAGCGATCGGGCGTTTCTCGTTCGACGCGGGACTTTCCGAGTCCATGAGGCCGTATGCACCGGTGTAGGTCGGCGCGTTGAGCCGCTCGGCAATAGACGTGAGGTTGATCGTTGCCACTTGGTTACCGCTCGCCGTGCGACCGGGCAGGTCGGGTTCGGCGGCTTTGAGCCGGGCTACGACGGTGACGGGTCCGCTCGGCGGTGCCGGGACGGTGTCGGGAGCATCCTGCTCCTGGCCGGTCGGCAGCCAACCGCGGTTGACGATGAAAATCGTGCCATCGGAAAGCAGTAGCGGCGTCAGCACCTCAAAGCCCGGATTGACGTTGAGGGGGCGGTTGCGCGCGAGCAGTTCCTCGTCGATGAGGTAGGTGCCGGTAAGCTTCACCGGCATCCACTTCTGGGAGTCGTCGAAGGCCGTCAGGTCGGGGAGCGCTTCGACGACGGGAACGGGGTCCGAGTCAAAATTGGATTCAATCTTGAATAACTCGGTGAGGGCTTCATCACGCCGGGCGAGTTGCCAGACGCCGAGCCCGGAACACACTGCGGCGAAGAGAATGGCGAGTGCCAGGTACCCCGCCCAGCGTCGGCTGAAGGCGAACTGCCAGCCCGTCATTGCGCATCTCCAGCGCGATCTGGTTCGACGAGCGCCAGCGGGCTGACGGTGAGAGGAAAATCACGGGCGCTGAGAAATTCACGCAGGTAGTCGACATGCTCGTCGCAGGCTAACCAGGTTTTGACGCGGTCGGTCGAGTGGATGCGCGGGTTGCGCCAATCCAGACGCCAATGGCCTATATTTCGACAGTCTGCGCGCGAGCAGGTTGACGTGTGCATGGGCGCGCCCAGTCCGATCATCGGACCACCCCGAGCGGCGGCGAGAGCAATTACCGAGCCTCGTCGTCGGTGTTGCGGTACGTTGCGACGGTGCCGGGCCGTAATACTTCGGCTCCGCGCGGCGCGACCTGCACGTTCGCGACCACGACCGCAAAGTAGGGAAGCACGATCGCACCGATGGCGCAGAGCAGCAGCCACCAACCCTGCACGAACAGCATCAGCACAATGCACACGATACGGATACCCATCGCAATGGAGTACTTGATCATCCGGTTGCGTCGTTCAACCTCCGGGGAGGGGGGGAGCGAAGTGATCGACTGCTGCTTCATGGGTCCGTCGGGTTCGTGATCGGGTTAGTCAGCGGGGAATAGTCCGCTCCGACCAGCCTACGTCTGTGTGGCGTGATTCTTGCACGCCTTAAACTTGAATCTGCCGGGTATTTTGTAAAACTCTCCACCGGCAGCCCACAGCTGAGTGAACAACAGAAGAGGAACTTTATGACAACGGCTCGAACAGTGCTCGTCACCGGCGGTAACCGCGGCATCGGTTTTGCCATCGCGGAGGAATTTCTCGCCCAGGGCCATCGCGTCGCTGTGACTTCGCGGTCTGGACACGGACCGGCCGGCAGTCTCACGGTGCGCGCCGACGTGACCGATGCCGCGTCGATTGATGCCGCGTATACCGAGATCGAGGCGACATACGGTCCGGTTGAGGTCGTCGTTGCGAACGCCGGAATCACCCGTGACACCCTGCTTATGCGCATGTCCGATGATGATTTCACGTCGGTGATCGACACGAACCTCAGCGGGGCGTTCCGCGTGGTCAAAAGGGCGAGCAAGAGCATGCTCAAGGCTCGTTTCGGTCGCATCGTGTTGATTTCCAGTGTGGTCGGACTCTATGGGTCACCGGGACAGGTGAATTATTCCGCGTCGAAGAGTGGGCTGATCGGCCTGGCCCGCTCGATCACACGCGAGCTCGGTGCTCGCGGCATTACTGCAAACGTCATCGCTCCAGGTTTTATCGAAACCGACATGACCGCTGCTCTTCCCGAAGCGCAGCAGACGGACTACAGGCGCAACATTCCGGCTGGCCGTTTTGCCACTCCATTAGAAGTTGCTCGTGTCGTCACTTGGCTGGCCAGCGATGACGCCGGGTACATTTCTGGTGCCGTTATTCCCGTCGATGGCGGCCTGGGAATGGGCCACTGAGCAAACAGTCGAGCGGCACGGACCTCGTCAGCCGCGCAGGCCGAGCAACGGCAGCACCTGACTGAGGTCGCAGCGGTCGATCACGAGGTCAGCCTCACGCTTGACCTGTGGCTTGGCGTTGAACGCGACGGCGAGGCCGGCGGCATCCATCATGTGCAGGTCGTTGGCGCCGTCCCCGACTGCGACCGTCTGCGACAGGGCGATGCGTTCCTGTGCCGCCCATTCGCGCAGGGCGACCGCTTTGGCCTCGGCGTCGATGATCGGTCCGAGGACCCGCCCGGTCAGGCGGCCGGCTTCGACTTCAAGTCGGTTGGCCCGCCAATGGTCGACTTTGAGGTCGGCTGCGAGGGGGTCGAGCAACTCGTGAAAGCCGCCGGACACGACGCCGACGAGGCCCCCGGCGGCATGAATGCCGGCGATCAGCTCCTGCACCCCCTCGGTCGGGCGGATGCGCTGTCCCACCTCGGTGAAAACGGTGTCGGGCAGTCCCGCCAGGGTCAAAACTCGCTCGCGCAGGCTGTCGGCGAAATCAAGTTCGCCGCGCATGGCGCGCTCGGTCACGTTGGCGACGAGATTGCGCGAGCCGGCGGCGTCCGCCAGCAGCTCGATCACTTCATCCTGTATCAGGGTCGAGTCTGCATCGAGCACGACTAGGAAGCGTGGTGCAGTAGCGCGGATCACGGAGTAACGAACACTCCCTTACCGACGACGGTGATACCGGATTCGGTCACACTGAAACCGCGTGCGAGGTCGCGATCACGATCGACACCGACCGTGGCGCCAGCCTCGACGATGACTTCCTTGTCGAGAATGGCACGACGCACGATCGCATCGGGTCGAATCTGCACCCGGTCGAACACAATCGAGTCGATGACTTCGCAGGCCGACCCGATCGAGGTCCAAGGCCCCAGAACGCTGCGCTCGATGTGTGCGCCGGAAATGACGCAACCCAGCGACACAATCGAGTCGATCATGGTGCCGAGAGCGCCCTTGCCGTCGCGCACGAATTTAGCCGGTGGCGAGTTCAGCTGCATGCTGAATATGGGCCATTCGTGGTTGTACAGGTTGAACACGGGCAGCGCCGAAATAAGATCCTGGTGGGCCTCGAAGAACGAGTCGATCGTTCCCACATCGCGCCAGTAGTACCGATCGCGATCGGTTGACCCCGGCACCACATTGCGCTGTAGATCGTATACACCGGCTTCGCCGCGGGAGACAAAATCGGGAATGATGTCACCGCCCATGTCGTGGCTCGAATCGGTACGCTCACCGTCGCGCAGCACCGCCTCGATCAGGGCGTCGGTGTTGAAGACGTAGTTACCCATCGATGCGAACACCTCGTGGGGGGCGTCGGCAAGCCCGACGGCATCCTTGGGCTTCTCACGAAAATCGGAGATCCGATCAGGGGTGGCGGCATCCACTTCAATGACGCCGAACTGATCGGCCAAGCCGATAGGCTGGCGAATCGCGGCGACCGTGGCCGACAGGCCAGAGGCGATGTGTGCGTCGATCATCTGGCTGAAATCCATGCGATAGACGTGGTCGGCACCCACGACGACAACGATGTCGGGTTTCTCGTCGTGAATGAGATTCAGGCTCTGCAAAATCGCATCGGCCGAGCCGCTGAACCAACGCTTGCCGAGACGCTGCTGAGCGGGCACGGAGGCGATGTAGGAGTTAGACAATCCACCGGACATATGCCAGGTCTGGGAGACGTGGCGGTCGAGACTGTGTGATTTGTATTGGGTCAAAACAACGACCTGGGTGAGGCCCGAATTGATCAGGTTGGACAGGGCGAAATCCACCAAGCGGTAATGCCCCCCAAAGGGGACCGCTGGCTTGGCCCGGTCCTCGGTTAGCGGCATCAGCCGTTTTCCCTCACCACCGGCGAGCACGATTCCAAAGATTTTCGTGGCTTTCATGTGTACAGAGTAGGGCCAACCGTGGGGCTCGAGTTGCACGGCGGGATGTGGGTCGGGTTCAGCTGCGCTACCTTTGCTCCATGCGAGTGGATCTGATGACCAAGGAATACCCTCCAGAGATCTATGGGGGAGCGGGCGTTCACGTGATGGAGCTCGTGCGAGCACTTCGCGAAGATATTGACGTGTCGGTGCGGTGCTTCGGCGCACCCCGCACGGACGCCGAGACCTTTGCCTATGACGTTCCGGCACAGCTGGCCAATGCCAACGCTTCCTTGAGTACCCTCGGCGTTGACCTGCAGATGGCTCAAGACGCCGCTGATGCTGATCTGGTGCACTCGCACACCTGGTATGCCAATGCGGCCGGCCACCTCGCGAAGATGCTGCACGGAATTCCGCACGTCGTCACGGCCCATAGCCTCGAACCCCTGCGACCGTGGAAGGCCGAGCAGCTCGGTGGCGGCTACCGCGTCTCCAGCTGGATCGAGAAAACGGCCTTTGAGGCAGCAGATGCCGTGATCGCCGTCAGCGACGGCATGCGGCGCGACATTCTGCGCAGCTACCCGGCGCTCGATGAGAGCCGGGTTCACACCGTGTACAACGGTATTGACCTTGACCGCTGGAAGCCCAGACTCGACGCCGACGTCGTACGGGAGCTGGGAATCGACCCTGAGCGGCCGTCTGTCGTCTTTGTCGGTCGCATCACCCGGCAAAAAGGCCTGCCCTACCTGTTACGCGCCGCCGCGTTGCTGCCGTCTGAGGTGCAGCTCGTACTGTGTGCCGGTGCGCCGGACACTCCAAAAATCCTGGCGGAAGTGACCGCTGGCGTCGAGGCGTTGCAGCGCGAACGGTCGGGGGTCGTCTGGATCAACCGACTTCTCGCCCAACCTGAGCTCGCTGCGGTTCTCACGCACGGCACCGTCTTTGTGTGCCCGTCCATTTACGAACCACTGGGAATCGTCAACCTCGAGGCAATGGCCTGTGGGTTGGCAGTTGTCGGTACCGCTACCGGTGGTATCCCCGAAGTCGTCGCCGACGGTCAAACCGGACGTCTGGTGCCGATTGAGCAGCTCACCGACGGCACGGGAACCCCATTGAATCCCGATCAATTCGTCGCTGACCTCGCCCGCATCGTGACCGAGGTGGTGAGCGATCCGACTCGAGCGGCTGAAATGGGACGCGCTGGTCGTCTGCGCGCCGAGCACGAGTTCGGCTGGAGCCAAATCGCCACCCGTACCCGGGAGATCTACGCGTCTCTGCTGTGACCCACCCCGTCGGTGGTGCCGGTCTCAGTCCGAGGGCGAGCCCAGCGTATTTGCGCGTCGGCGCCGCCCGATAACATGGCTATATGGTCAACGTTCTGCATTTCACCGACGTCTCGGTCGTCCGGGGTGGCACTACCATCCTCGACTCAGTGAATTGGAGCGTCGATGACGACCAGCGGTGGGTCATCCTTGGCCCGAACGGGGCTGGCAAGACCACGCTGTTACAGATTGCCGCAGCTTTCATGCATCCGTCGGCCGGTCAGGCCGAGGTGCTCGACGAGACGCTGGGCGGAACGGATGTCTTTGAGCTGCGGCCCCGAATCGGGTTTGCCTCGACTGCCATGGCACGGAAGGTTCCCGCCAAAGAGAAGGTCCTCGACGTCGTCATGACGGCGGCCTACTCGGTAACCGGCCGGTGGAATGAAGAATACGAGACCATCGATGAACGACGCGCCCAGCGCGTCTTGCAGGAATGGAATCTCGATCACCTAGCCGAGCGCGAATTTGGCACCCTGAGCGATGGAGAACAGAAGCGGGTTCAGATCGCCCGCTCAGTCATGACCGACCCGGAAATTCTCTTACTCGACGAGCCTGCTGCGAGCCTCGACCTCGGCGCCCGGGAAGCGCTTTTGCAGCTTCTGAGCGGCTTCGCTCAGGAACCCAACTCGCCGGCCATCATCATGGTCACCCACCACGTTGAAGAAATTCCGCTCGGATTCACCCACGTGCTCCTACTGTCCGGCGGCAAGGTCGTCTCGGCCGGGCCGATCGGTACGGCACTCACCGGGACGGCTCTGAGCGACACGTTCGGCCTGAATATCGAACTCATCGAGAACGACGGCCGCTTCGCGGCGCGCGCTGTCTAAACAAAACGCCGCGACACGACGACGTCAACTCCGAGGCTCTTTTACTGAAACTAAGGTCTGCTAGGGTAGAGGGCTGGCCATCAGGCCAACCAGCTCGTCGTCGTCTTTTGAGTATGCGGCGAGCGGTGCCCAACAATCGAACAGCACTGTGACCAGTTACAAGTCTGTTCACCAGAAGTGCAAAAGGAAATCTTCATGAAGTCTGACATTCATCCCGAGTACGCTGCCGTCGTGTTCCGCGACCTCGCCTCCGGAGCGACCTTTCTGACCCGGTCGACGGTCTCGAGCAAGAAGACCATCGAGTGGGAAGACGGAACCACGTACCCGGTCATTGACGTGGAAATCTCCTCCGAATCGCACCCGTTCTACACGGGCAAACAGCGCATCATGGACTCCGCCGGCCGCGTCGAGAAGTTCAACTCGCGCTACAAGGGCTTCGGCAAATAACACCAGTTTTTTTGCTCATTCTCAAGCTCGAAACAAAAAAGCGACCAGCTTCGGCTGGTCGCTTTTTTTGTTTGGCATCCGAAGTGAATATTGGGGCCTGTTCAGCGATTTGGGCACGAGCAATTTTTCTGTTCAGCAACTGCCCAGCCAGCAACTGCCCAGTCAGCAACTACCCGAGCAACACTGACCGAATCAACGTTGGGGCCAGGCGGTGTCGGCCAGAAACTCGGGATCGCGGCCGCGCCGCATGTACTCCTGAAAGCTTTCGGCCTGTTGGCGATACCAGGTGACCTGCAGCGCGTGCATCTCGTCGAGAGTGGTTGGTAGAGCACCTTTGTGCGCCCGGTGGATCGCCTGAGCGACACGACCGGCGGCGATCGCATCGGCTCCGGCATCGTGCGCATCTTCCAGGCTGACTCCGTAGAACGCGCTCGTGACCTCGAGGGTGCGCTTGCCCTTTCGATACTTGTCGACGGCTTTGTCGATGACGAGAGGATCGACGACGGGGCTGGGGGAGGTCAGGGGAGCGATGCCATAGCGCAGGGCTTCGCGGTCGAGCAGGGTGAGGTCGTAGGGGGCGTTGTAGGCCACGATCGGCAGGCCGTCGTTCAGGTGGCCTCGGAGCGCACCAACGATCTCGGCGACAGCCTCGGCTGCCATGCGGCCGTGTTCCACGGCATGCTCTGTTGTGATTCCGTGCACGTAGGTGGCGCCGGCCGGAATGTCGATGCCTGGATCGACTAGCCAATCGATGCGCTCCACGGCCGTACCGCTGGCGTCGATAACGGCGACAGTGGCCGACACGATGCGACACGTTTCTACATCGATGCCGGTAGTTTCAAGGTCGAATACGGCGAGGTGATCGCTCCAAGTGCTCATGCTTCCACCCTAGGGGCGACCGCCGACACGTTCCGCTGCACCCGCTGGTGCTCTGCTTTGGCGTGCCGGGGAACGTGGCTCCCAGAGTGAAATTAGAGGTGCACACTTCGGTTGATGACGTTTTCAGCACTTTCGCGCATGGTGTGATTGTTTGCCCGAGCATCCGCTCGCAGTCGTTTGAAGGCTTCGTCCATGTTGACCATGCTGACCTGGGCGATGACTCCCTTGGCCTGTTCGATCAGAATGCGACTGTTCAGTGCGCGCTGCAACTGTTCATTGACGACGGCGTCTTCATGCACGGTGCGTTCCTGCAAAATGCTGATAGTCGCGACATCGGCCAGGGCCTGACCGATCGCGGCGTCTTCGGGGGTGACGTCGCCGGTGTCAGAGCGAAACAGGTTGAGCGCACCGATTGCCCGATCGCGCACCCGCATGGGAATGGCGTGCACTGAGTGAAATCCCTGAGACAACGCGGCGGCCGCAAAATCTGGGTAGGTGTCTTGACATGCTGCGATGTCGCCGAGAGTGACGACTGTGCCGGTGAGATAGCAGTCCACACACGGACCCGCGCCAGCCTGCTGTTGCAGAACCTCCACGAGGTAGCTCTCTTCGCTCGTCGAAGCCACGACCTGTAATTCCCCGCTCGGGTCGGCCAGCAGCAGACCAGCCGCGGTGGCGTCGAGCACTTCGACGCACGACTCAACCAGAGTATGGAGTACGTCGAGGACGTCATATTCGCCCACGAGAGTGTCCGTCAACTTCATGAAGGCGGCGCTCACCAGTGAGGCGCGAGCCATGGTGATCATGGAAGGATTCTAGAACTTTTCCTGACAATATGTCAGCTCTACCGAGTGAATGTGTCCGAGTCGATTGACGTCGAATCAATTTGCAGCGATGTATTTCACAGGCCTTCGGTTTCCGGGCTGAATTGTAGGCGCCGTGCAACGACGTCGCCTGCGATGGCGCGCACGGTTGTGCCGTGGGAGAAGGCGTGCGCGCGCAGCAGCAACAGGGCATCCGTCGGGGTGACGTTCATCTGCACCAACACCATCCCGGTGGCCTGATGGATTTCCCGGCGTGACAGTGGGGACTCCGCGGAGGCTTCAGACGTCAACGACGTTTCGCCGGTAACGGCCTCCTGCACTCGAAGCAGATGGTCGAGCAGGTTCCAGGCGGTCTCGTTGGCCAGTACCAACGCTTTTGCGCGGTCCGTGCGATCAAGTGCGCCCGTGGTTGTGCTGTACAGCTCGACGATACCGACATTGAGCGCGCCGAGAGTAAGCGGGAAGACGTAGAGCGCTTTGACCGTGGTGTCCATCAGAGCCATGTGGAAGACCGGCCACAACGGATGCTCCACCTCTTGTACCCGAGGTTCCAAAACGGGAAGTCGCGTACGGGCCGCTTCCCAACGCGGTCCCTCGCCGAGATCGAACTGCAGTTCGTCGAGCCGAGCGGCGAGGCTATCGGTGGCACAGACGACCGCCTCGGGTACCGCACCGACGAAAACCGAAACGGCGGCGCCGTTCACGGGTAAGACATCAAGAAAATGGGCGCATAGAACAGCGTCCTCGATGCCGTCTTCGGTATTAGTCCATTTAGCCACGACCGGGCCTCCAGGCTTTGGATGGCTTGCTTATGCCAAGGATACGTCGTGCGCACGACCGCGACAATGAACGTTCACGCGGAATTCGTCAGGATCGGGCCAGCGAACGGCCGACGTGGTCAGCCGCAGTGTAGCCAGTAAAAACTCTGCGCCCCGAGCGTGAGGGTGAGTGAGCCTTCGTCATTGAAACTGGGAAAGACCGCGCCGCCGAATAGGTCGTACAGCCGCGTCCCGGCCATGTCGACGTCATCGATCGTGAACGCGATCGGGTTGTGCGAGAAACTGAACACGCACATCACGGTTTCTGGCTGGTCGCCGAACATCGAACCGGAGCCCGCATAGTCACGGATGAATACGAGTACGGATTCGTGGTTGGTCTTGAGCACGCGGAGCGCGCCCAGCCCGAAGGTTGGATGCGCCTTGCGTACGTGGATCACATTGCGAATCCAGTGCAAAAGCGAACCGGATTGGGCGAGTTGTGACTCCACGTTGGTCTGCGTGAAATTGTAGACGAGGGACTGCACGACTGGCAGGAACAGCTTGCCGGGGTCAGCATCGGAAAAGCCGGCATTGCGATCAGGGGTCCATTGCATCGGGGTACGGGAACTATCCCGGTCGGGCAACCAGATATTGTCGCCCATGCCGATCTCGTCGCCGTAGTAGAGAAACGGGCTACCCGGGAGGGCAAAGAGCAGGGCATGGGCCAACTCGAGTTCCGCTCGGGAGTTATCGAGTAGGGGTGCCAGTCGTCTGCGAATGCCGATGTTGGCGCGCATTCGGGGGTCGTAGGCATACCAGCCGTACATGGCCTGGCGGTATTCCTCGCTGACCATTTCGAGAGTGAGTTCGTCGTGGTTACGCAGAAACACGCCCCAGCCGGCACCATGAGGAATGTCGGTCGTTTCAGAGAGTACGCGCACCAGTTCGTTGGCCTGCTGGGAGCGTAGGGAGTAAAAGATTCGCGGCATCACCGGAAAATCGAAGGCCATGTGGCATTCCGGTTCATCGTCGGTGCCAAAGAAGGCGGCAACCTCGCGCGGCCATTGGTTGGCTTCGGCGATCATGACGCGGCCGGGATATTCTCGATCGACCAGGGCACGCAGCCGCTTGACGAACTCATGGGTGGGCGGCTCGCCCTCACCATTGCCCTCTTCGGACTCGAACAGGTATGGAATCGCATCCAGGCGAAAGCCATCGACACCAAGATCGAGCCAGAACCGTATGACATCAAAAATGGCTTCCTGTACGGCCGGGTTCTCAAAATTGAGGTCGGGCTGGTGCGAGAAGAACCGGTGGAAGAAGAACTGCCGACGAACTGGGTCGAAGGCCCAGTTCGATTCCTCGGTGTCAGTGAAGATGATGCGAATGTTGGGGTACCGCTCGTCAGTGTCGCTCCAGACGTAGAAATCTCCGTAGGGCCCTTCAGGGTCCTCACGGGATTGCTGGAACCATTCGTGCTGGTCGGACGTGTGGTTCAGTGGGAAATCGATCACGATGCGCATATTGCGTTCGTGCGCTTTGGTCACAAGGTCTTTGAATTCCTCGAGGGTACCGAATTCCGGCAAAATCGTGCGGTAGTCGGCCACGTCGTACCCACCGTCTTTCAACGGTGAGTTAAAGAATGGTGGAATCCACAGTGCGTCGATGCCGAGCCACTGCAGGTAATCGAGCTTCGACACGAGGCCGGCCAGGTCTCCGGAGCCGTCGGCATTACTGTCGACGAACGACCGAACCATCACCTCATAGAACACGGCGCGGCGATACCACCGCGGATCGAGGGCCAAACCGGGCAGCTGAATGGGTGCGGTAAAGCTCACGGCTTTCCTTCCTTCCCCGCAAAAGGGCTCTCTCGGTGCGTTTGATGGCTTGAGTCTAGATCGGCCACCCCGGTGCACGTCCAGCCTTGAATAAGTGTCGCGTCTAAACTAGGTCCGGTGATCGTTTCTTCTCCCTACGACAGGCTTTTACGGCGCCTCCCAGTGCGTGAGGTCACCGCATCCGTGTCCGGCACGGGCCGCCAGCGCACAGACACGCGGTACTGGGATTACGGTAACCCCAACGCAACGACAACCCTTGTACTCGTGCACGGGTTTCGGGGTGATCACCACGGTCTGCAACTGGTCGTGGCCGAACTGCTGGGCGACGACGCAAACCCGGCTGACCTGCGTATCGTGGCACCCGACCTGCCCGGTTTCGGTGGGTCAGCGCCGCTGCCCGGAGGCGTGCACTCGTTGGCGGCATACGTCGACTGGCTTCAGGAATTTGTCCACGTGTTGGCCCCGGCGGGGCGGTTGGTCGTGCTGGGTCATTCTTTCGGCTCGATCGTGGTCGCTGCGGCCGTGGCCGACGGACTGGTGACGCACGACGTCATCCTGGTCAATCCGATCGCCGCGCCGGCACTGTCCGGGCCGCGCGGTGTGCTGACCCGACTGGCCGTGTTCTACTACTGGACTGCTGCGAGCCTGCCGGATCGCTGGGGCTATGCGTTGCTGCAGAACCGAGCCATCGTGCGCATCATGAGCGTGAGCATGGCCAAGACGCGTGACGCGGGCCTGCGGCGCTGGATTCACAACCAGCACGACCGTTACTTCAGTGTCTTCGCCAACCGTCGAGTCGTGATGGAGGCGTTCGCCGCTTCGATCAGTCATGACGTGAGCGAGTTCGCTGCGCACATCCGGCAGCCCACGTTATTGATCGCGGCCGACAAAGATGACATCACGCCGCTCGCCGCGCAGCACCGACTGCAGTCGCTGTTTCCGAACGCCACGCTGCGGGTCATCAACGGGGTCGGCCACCTCATCCACTACGAGAAGCCGAAACCGGCCGCCGCGTTCATCCGTGAATTTCTCGCGGAGGACCGACCAGCATGAGAATTGTTGTCGACTGCCGCTACGTGCGTCTGGATCACCACGACGGCATCAGCCGATACACCGCTGGCCTGGTCACCGAACTGGGCCGATTGCATCCGCTCACCATGCTGATCAGTGACCACCGTCAACTGAAGATGCTACCCGCCCTGCCGTGGCAGCTCGTGCGTGCCCCGACCAGTCTGCTCGAACCACTCATCGCCCTCACGGTCAACCGGCTGCAGCCCGACGTCGTCTTCAGCCCCATGCAGACCATGGGCTCCTGGGGCCGCAAATACCGGTTATTTCTGACCGTGCACGACCTCATCTATTACCGCAATCGCACACCCCCGCACGACCTGCCACCGTTGATCCGGCTGCTCTGGCGCGCCTACCACCTCTCCTGGTGGCCACAACGGATGCTGCTGAACGGCGCCGACGGCATTGTGACCGTTTCCGAAACCACCCGTTCACTGATCAACGAGCATCACCTCACCCGGCGGCCGGTCACCGTGGTGCCGAACGCCGCCGACCCCGTTCCCGGCGCCCCTATTCACCGGAGTATCCCGGAAACGTCTCGCCTGATTTACATGGGGTCGTTCATGCCGTACAAAAACCTCGACACGCTGGTCATGGCTCTGGCTGACCTGCCAGACCACGAACTGCACCTGCTCAGCCGGGTTTCGGCGACGGAACGGGCACGGCTGACCCGTTTGGCAACGCAAGCCCGGCTGGTCTTTCACAATGGGGTCACCGATGAGGAGTATCACCGCCTGGTGCGCTCGGCGACGGCGCTCGTGACCGCCTCACTCGATGAGGGCTTTGGAATTCCCCTGGTTGAGGCGATGAGCCTCGGCATTCCCGTCGTGGTCAGTGACATTGCGATCTTTCGTGAGATCGGCGGAGCTGCCGCGCTGTACTTCGATCCATGCAGTGCTGACGCAATCGCGGCAGCCGTGCGTCGCCTGGCGCTCCCGGGGGAGTGGGAGACGCGATCCGCTCTCTCGATCGAGCAGGCCGCTCGGTTCACTTGGGCGGCGTCGGCCCGTACGCTGCTCGGGGTGTTGGAGGGGACAAAACCCATCGCGTAGCGGGTATCGCAACTCGTCCTTTCACGTCCCGGAACGGGAGACTCTGCAATTGTCTCCGACAAGGCAACTCCGTACGGCCAGACGTCGCAGGGTCAGGGCAACGTCGGCGCGACAGCCTCGCCACGATCGCCGGGCGATCGGATCGTCGCATCGAAGTGGGTCAGTGACAGCTGATCGTGTTCCCACCGAAAATCGTGCACCGAGCCATTGGCAATGAACTCGCCGTGACGCGGGCGGTCGCCGTCAGTGAGGTGACGCAGCAACGTACCAATGATCCCGCCATGGCTCAATATCAGAACGGACTGCCCGGCGCGCCCGACGGCCAATCCCGCGAGCGCTGCGAGCACTCGGTCGACGACGTCGCGGCGGGTTTCGAGGCCAGGAACGGCCACACCGTCGGGAAACCGGTGCTGGCGTTCAGTGAAGGTGAGCCCCTCGATGGCGCCATGGTGGCGTTCGGTCAGGGAGGGAATCACCACGGGTTCGTCCAGTCCGAGTTCCGTGGCAATGATTGTGGCCGATTCAGCGGCGCGCAGCAGCGGGCTGGTCGCTATCGCATTCCAGTGTCGGTTCCGCAGGCCCGCCGCTGCTGCAACAGCCTCGGCCCGCCCAGCAGCGTTGAGCGGGATATCCGTGCGACCTTGAATACGGTGGTGCAGATTCCAATCGGTCTGGCCGTGGCGCACGATGGAGAAAACGGTCGTGCGTGATTCACCAGTCGGATCGGTGCTTCGCCGGGCGCACACGAACGGTCAGCCCAGCAGTCGTTCGGTCAAGGCGGCGAGCGTTTCGGAGGTACCGGCTTCGAGTTTGTGCAGCGCACGCCCATCACCCTTGGTGACGCCGCGGTTGATGACAACGATGGGCAGCCTGCGTCGGCGAGCCTGTTCCACCAAGCGGATGCCGGAATTCACGGCCAGCGAAGATCCTGCCACGACGAGCGCGTCGGCACCCTGGATCACAGCGGATGCCTCGAGAAATGTTTCCGTGGGAACGAGCTCACCGAAGAAAACGACGTTTGGCTTGAGCATGCCCCCGCAAACCGTGCAGTTCGGCACGACGAAGTCATCGATATTTCCCACGTCGGCATCGCCGTCGGGAGCTATGCGGATGCTTTCCGGGTGACGGAGCACGGGATTGTCGGTTTCGAGCCTGGCAGCGATGCTGTCCCGGCCGAACGCCTGGCCACAGGCCAGACAGATCACCCGGTCGAGGGAGCCGTGCAGTTCGACGACATGGCGTGAGCCGGCGCGGGTATGCAGGCCATCCACGTTCTGGGTGATGATGCCGGCGATGGCACCGGAATTTTCCAACTGCACCAGCGAGCGATGCCCGAGGTTGGGTTCAGCCTGGCGGAACACTCGCCAGCCCAAATGGCTGCCAGCCCAGTAGCGTTTGCGCGATCGTTCATCGGCGACGAAGGTCTGAAAGGTCATCGGAGTGCGGATTGGCGCCCCCGCGCCGCGATAGTCGGGAATGCCAGAATCGGTGCTGAGGCCAGCACCAGTGAGTACAGCGGCACGTTTGCCTCGCAGCAGGGTGGCTACAGCATCCACTGCCCGCTCGGAGTCGAGGGCGACCGCCGAGGCGAGCACAGCGGCGGCATCGGGAGCGCCGGTAGGCTCGAGCGCGTCGCCAGGCGCCGTTTCGGTGGGCCGGGCCGAGTCGGCTGTCATCGGTGCTCCTTTCAAGCTGCGCTGGGCGGACGAGCTGATCAAGATACCCGTCGTTTGATTCTAAACTCGTCTGTTTTCCTGTTTGACTACCTACCTGTCAGGCTTGAGGTCAGTCACTCGTCTCGAAAGGCACATCTTCGTGCAGATCACCCGCATTACCGACCTGTCCAGTGCGGGTCTCGCCGACTATTCGCGGTTGACCGATGTCGCCCTCCGGCGGGTTCTCGAACCGGCCGGAGGGCTGTATATCGCTGAGTCACCCAAGGTGATCGCGCGGGCCCTGAACGCCGGGCATCGGCCCCGGTCCCTGCTTATTCAGGAACAGTGGATGCCTGACGCCGCGCGTTTGCTGGTCGACTGGCCCGACGTGCCGGTTTACGTGGGGGAGCCTGGCGTGCTGGAGCAGCTCACCGGCTACAACCTGCACCGCGGAGCACTCGCCGCCATGCACCGGCCGGCGCTGGAACCGGTCGAAGCGCTGCTGACGAATGCCCGCCGCATTGTGATCCTTGAAGACATCGTCGACCACACGAACGTCGGCGCCATTTTTCGTTCGGTTGCCGGGCTCGGTGCCGATGCCGTGCTGATCACCCCGCGCTGCGCGGACCCGCTCTACCGGCGAAGCGTGCGCGTGAGCATGGGCACGGTGCTGCAGGTACCGTGGACTCGCCTGCCGGAGTGGAGCGTGGCCACCCCGCTGTTGCACGCCGCGGGATTCCACCTGGCCGCCTTGGCGCTGGCCGACAACGCGGTCTCTCTCGACGTGTTCGCCGAGGCGGCGCCCGAACGGCTCGCCATCATCCTCGGCGCGGAAGGCGATGGGCTCAGTCAGCACGCTTTGGCTGCTGCTGACACGGTCGTGACGATTCCCATGTTGCACGGCGTCGACTCGCTCAATGTCGCCTCGGCGAGCGCGGTTGCGCTCTACGCCCTGCGAGTTCGCTCGTGAACTCAGCGGGCCGGCTGCGCGCCGTGAAGAAGTTAGGCTAAACGGATGTCTCCCTCCCGGCGTGTCCTCCTCCGGCGCCGAAGACTGGCCGTCTTCAGTGTTGTCCTCGTTGTACTGGGTGGAATCGGCTACGTTGGCGCCACCAACCTGGCTCCCGTACCGGGTAGCGCCGCGTCGATCGTGCAGCCGGACGCGAGCTCCCAACCGGCGGCTGCACCGGCTTGGCCGGCCTTCGGCGCGAGCGCTATCGGCGCGGTCGGTTTTCCCGGTGTTCTGGCCTCGACCGGCCAGCAGGACACGGTGCCGATCGCGAGCATCGCAAAAATGGTGACAGCCCTGGTCGTCCTCGATGCCAAGCCACTCGGTGCAGGCGAGGACGGACCCGACATCACGTTCACCGACGCCGACGTCGATAGGTACTACGCCGCGATCGCCGAGAATGGTTCGGTGGCACCCGTCGTCGCGGGAATGGTGCTCACGCAACGTGAGGCTTTTGAGGCAATGCTGCTGCCGTCGGCCAACAACTATGCGTCTTCCCTCGCGGTGTGGGCGTACGGATCCGTGGACAACTACCTGGCGGCTGCGAAAACCTGGCTGGCCGACAATACCCTGAACCAGACCAGTATCGCGGATACGAGCGGTCTCTCCGCGTCGAGCGTAAGCAGCCTGGCCGACCTGGTGGAGATCGGCAAGCTCGTCGTCGGCCACCCGGCCCTCGCCGAGATCGTCGCTCTCCCGTCGTCGGTCCTGCCGGTCATTGGAACCATTATCAACACGAACAAGCTGCTCGGCCGCAGTGGCGTCGACGGCATCAAGACGGGCACAACGGATGTTGCCGGTGCCTGCCTGTTGTTCTCGACCGATTTCACCATCGGTACCCACGCGGTCACCCTTGTCGGTGTCGTTCTCGGGGGGGACACGCACTCCGAGCTCAATTCTGCGATTGCCACGCTGATCGAGAGCGTCCAGCCGGGCTTTCACGAGGTCGTCCTGGCCGCAGAAGGCGCCGTGTTCGGCAGCTACACGACACCGTGGGGTGACGTGAGCGACATTGTCGCCGAGCGGGCGGCATCCGTTCTGGTCTGGTCGGACTCGCCGATCGCGGGCACCGCTACGGCCGAGGACGTGCAACTCGGCCGGGCCGGAGACGAGGTTGGCGAGGTGTCCTTCACGATCGGTGCAGCAACGCCGACTACGGTGACCGTGCCGCTCGAATTGCAGCACACCCTCACGGATCCCGGCCCGGCCTGGCGCATGGGACACCCCGGCGAGCTCGCCGCCGGCTGACCTCGCCGCGCCATCCCGACTCACCCCATCCGAACTCACCCCATCCCGACTCGCCTAATCCGGAACGTTCGGCGCAGGCACAAGCGGTCAAACCGGCGGCAGGGTGAAAGGGCCGGCGTCTGGTCGTTTGGGCAGCACGTGGTCGCCGGAGGATTGGTGGCGCACCCGGCGCAGGACCCAGGGCACAAGGTATTCCCGTGCCCAGACGAGGTCTTCCGTGCGGGCCTGACGCCACGTGGTGCCCGGCATGGGCTCCGGTTCGCTCGGTGCGAGGGAACTCGTCACATTGAGGGTCTGCAGCACCATGCGCGCGACTGTGTGATGTCCGAGCGCGTTGAGATGCAGCCGATCCGGAGCCCACATGCGAGGGTCCTGAATCTCGGTCAACTGCCACATGTCGGCCACGATGCAGTCGTACTTGGTGGCGATCGCCCGAATGTTTTCGTTATAGATGGCGACTTTACCGCGAATGCTGCGAAAAACAGGGGAGAAGCCCACATCCGCCCCGGTGAACAGCACGACCGTCGCGCCATAGTGCGTCAGCCGGGAAATTGCCGCGTCCAAGCGCGCTGCAATGGAATCAGGGTCGGTCCCTGGTCGAATCACGTCGTTACCGCCAGCCGAGATGGTGATCAGGTCGGGTCGGAGCGCGAGGGCAGGTTCGATCTGTTCATCGGCAATCTGACCGAGGAGTTTGCCACGGACCGCGAGGTTGGCATAGGCGAAATCGTCGGTGCCGTCACTGAGAATTTCGGCGACCCGATCTGCCCAGCCACGATGCCCGCCGGGGCTCTGCTGTTCGGGATCGCCAATGCCCTCGGTGAACGAATCGCCAAGAGCGACGTAGCGCGACCATGGATGCTGTTGCTTCGTCATCGATCCATTCTGTCGGAACTCCCAGTCTGGGGTCGAACCGACCGGTGCGAACGCGAACGTCGGTGGGCTTTGGTAGATTTGTAAGCAGTGAATACTCCATCGGTTTTCGGTCCCGCGCAGGGAACAAGTGCAGCCGAACACCTGTCGCCGTCATTCCCCGAACGCGCGGCCTGGGGTACAGCCGGCAAGCTGCGTGCGTGGCAGGCTGAAGCGCTGGAAGCCTATTTCGTGCACGAACCTCGGGACTTTCTGGCCGCGGCTACGCCGGGCGCCGGCAAGACCACCTTCGCCCTGCGACTGGCTGCGGAACTGCGCTCCCGACGCACGATTGATCGCATCACCGTAGTGGCGCCGACTGAGCATCTCAAGAATCAGTGGGCGGATGCCGCGGCGCGAGCAGGGATCCGTCTCGATCCAATGTTCAAGAACGCCGATCGCAGCTACGGCAGCCATTATCACGGGGTCGTCGTGACCTACGCGCAGGTAGCCGCTCGTGCCGCCTTGCACAAACAGCTCACCGAGTCGAGTCGCACCCTTGTCATTCTCGACGAGATTCACCACGGGGGAGATGCCCTGAGCTGGGGCGACGCGATTCGGGAGGCCTTCGGCCCGGCCACCAGGCGCCTCTCGCTGACCGGGACGCCGTTTCGCTCGGATACTTCTCCGATCCCCTTCGTCAGCTATCTGCCGGACAAGCACGGCATCCGCATGTCGCAGAGCGATTATGCCTACGGCTATGGGCGCGCCCTCGCCGATGGCGTGGTTCGCCCGGTGATGTTCATGGTTTACGCCGGGCACATGAAGTGGCGCACCAGGGCCGGTGATGAAATGGAAGCCAAGCTCGGCGAGGGTAATACCAAGGACATCACCAGCCAGGCCTGGCGCACCGCACTCGAGCCCACCGGGCAATGGATTCCGTCGGTATTGCGCGCCGCGAACTCTCGCCTGACCGAGGTGCGGCACGGCATTTCGGATGCCGGTGGTCTCGTCATTGCCACCGACCAGACCACCGCACGTGCCTACGCTGTCATTCTCGAGGACATCTGCGGCGAGCCGGTCACCATCGTGCTCTCCGACGAGAAAGAGGCGAGCGACCGCATCGACGAGTTCTCCAAGAACACCCGTCGATGGATGGTCGCCGTGCGCATGGTGTCGGAGGGCGTGGATGTACCACGCCTGGCCGTCGGCGTGTACGCAACCAGTGCGGCAACCCCGCTGTACTTTGCTCAGGCGATCGGCCGGTTCGTGCGAGCCCGCCGACGTGGTGAGACGGCATCTATTTTTCTTCCCAATGTTCCCGGGCTGCTCAGCCTCGCCAACGCGCTCGAATTGGAACGCGATCACGCCCTCGACCGCAGCAATCGTGAAGACGGCGATGACGGCATGTACAACCCCGAAGATGCCATGGTCGCAGCGGCGAACAAGGAGGATAAGGCCTCGGATGATCTTGGCCTGGACGACTTCACCTGGCAGGCATTGGACTCGCAGGCGACCTTCGACATGGTCATGTTCGACGGTGACGAGTTCGGAGAGCTCGCCGAACCCGGCACCGATGAAGAATTCGATTTCATCGGCATCCCTGGGCTGCTCGAACCGGAACAAGTGTCGGAGTTGCTGCGGCAACGCCAGTCACGCCAGTCCAAACGGTCATCGGACAAACGCAAGGATCCGGTGACGGGCGAGATCGCCCCGCTTGAACCGCCGCCCCTGTATCGCACGCTCAAAGAACAGCGCACACTGCTGTCGAGCCTGGTGGGCATGTGGTCCAAACTCGCCAATGAGCCCCACGGAATGATTCATGCCGAACTTCGCCGGTTATGCGGCGGCCCGGCCGTCGCCCAGGCCAGCGTCACCCAGCTGCAGATGCGCATCGACCTGCTGCGCCGTCGCCTCGGGCGCAGCTAGCGGCGGCCATTCCGGCAGGCACAGCATGAGTTTCACGATGTGACGCCGGAGACGACGGTGACGACACAGCCATGAAGGAGCAGATGCTGTGCTCTTCTGCCTGTGACGATGCAGACCCTTGCAATTCATTTGCTCCAATCGCATAAACTCCTTAGTAACAAGGGAGTCTGTTGATGGAATCGAAGAAGCCGGAACTCGACCGGGTTGACCGCGCACTGCTGCGAGCCCTATCGGTCAATGCGCGAGCTTCGGGAGCTGCTCTGGCAAGCGAAATCGGTGTCGCCGAGTCCACTGTGTCCCTGCGCCTGCGACGTTTACAGCAGCTCGGCCATATTCGTGGCTATCGGGCCAATATCGACCTGGCTGCGCTCGGTGCCAGCCTGCAGGCCCTTATCTCGGTGCGGTTGGCCAAACACGCCAGGGTGCAGATCGATGACTTTCGTAACGCGGCCCCGCACTGGCCGGGCGTGATCGGGCTGTTCCACACCGCAGGTGCCGATGACTATCTGCTGCACGTTGCCGCAGCGGATGCCTCTCACCTGCGTGACTTTGTGCTGGAACACCTTGCGGAGCATCCGGCCGTCGCTCACACCGAGACAAACCTGATCTTCGAGTATGTCGACGGCGACGGCTGGCAAGACCTGGTGAAGTAGGTCGACCGGGCCACAACGACAGCACGCTGGTGGTGCCGCTTAAAACAAGAACGCCCCCCGCGGAAGCGGGAGGCGTTCTTCGCAAGCTCTATTTAGAGGGCGCGGATGTTCTCGGCCTGAGGACCCTTGGGGCCCTGGGTTACCTCGAACTCGACCTTCTGGTTCTCATCGAGGGACTTGTAGCCATTCGACGCGATCGCGGAGTAGTGCGCGAAAACATCGGCGCTTCCGTCGTCGGGTGCGATAAAGCCGAAGCCCTTTTCAGCGTTGAACCATTTCACGGTACCTGTTGCCATTTGTAAAACTCCTCCAGGAGTGTTAGACCGGACCCGACTGTCGGGACCGTTCGTCGCGGTATTCGTCGTCCGCTTCCGAAAGGAATGTGGCGCATCAACTGCGATTCGAGTGAACCACAATCGGTGCGTTTAAGACGTGCAAGCACTACAACTTCGAGTCCAACACTAGCCCACAAGTCTGGACGGTTTCAAAGTTCTCAGGCTTTTTGACATGAAAGCTTCACGTTTACCGAAGAATTCACCTGAACTCCGGGGCGAGCACTGCTCGGCGAGGCCTCGGGCGCTCGTTGGCCGAAACTGGTTACGGCGTGTCATTCGGCTGTCACGAAGTCGATCAAATGTTCCACGCGCCCTAAAAGTTGCGGTTCCAGATCGGCAAAGGTGCGCACGCGGCCGAGAATTCGCTGCCAGGCCCGGGCGATATCGGCCTGTTCCTCGTGTGGCCAGCCGAGTGCGTCGCAGATGCCGTGTTTCCATTCGATGTTCCGCGGTACGTCGGGCCAGGCTTTGAGGCCGATCCGTGCGGGTTTTACCGATTGCCACACGTCGACGAACGGATGCCCCACTACGAGAACGTTCGCCGCGAACGGCCCGCGCGCCACGGCTTCTGCGATGCGACTCTCCTTGGATCCAGGCACGAGGTGGTCTACCAATACGCCGACTCGACGTGCAGAGGCCGGACGGAATTCGCGGAGGATCTCGTCGAGGTTGTCGACCCCCTCGATATATTCCACGACAACGCCTTCGATGCGCAGATCGGCGCCCCAGACTTTTTCAACCAGCTCAGCGTCGTGACGTCCCTCGACAAAGATGCGACTGGCGCGCGCGACGCGAGCAGGCGCATTGGGCACGGCCGTCGAGCCTGAAGCCGTGCGTACCCGGCCCAGGGCGGCCGCCATGGTCGGTGCGACCAGTGTGACGGGACGTCCATCGATCAGGAAACCAGAGCCGAGCGGAAACAGACGCAGCTTGCCATGCCTGTCTTCGAGTGTGACGATCTTTTTTTCTACGCGAATGACGGCACCGCAAAATCCTGTGGCTGTTTCTTCGACAACCAAGTCCCGAACGGCTTCCTGGGTTGGAATAATGATGCGTCCCGCGTCGCGCCACCCGGGGGAGAGCACGTCTGCACTGTAACGTTCGTCCATTGCATCGACGCTAGCGGAAGTCCGTGAAGTCGCCGGGCATGACGCGGTACTCTGACTGTATGTGTGGTCGACTCGTCATTACTGATTCAGCGCCCGATCTGGCTGCGATGTTCGATATCGAGCATGTTGGTGAGAATCTGCCGGAACCGTCCTGGAATATCCGGCCGACTGAACAGATTCCGATCGTGCTTGAATCGGCCAAAACCGACCCCCCCGTGCGTCGATTGGAATCAGCACGCTGGTCACTGATTCCATCTTTCGCGACGGAGTCGACGTCGAAATTTCCGACCTTCAATGCTCGGGCAGAAACGGCCGCCGAGAAGCCGACCTTCACGATGTCCGTGCGGTCGCGGCGCACCTTGGTCCCGGCGACGGGCTACTTCGAGTGGCACACCGAGGGGACCGTAAAGACCCCGTACTTCATCCAATCCGACGATGGCCTTCCGCTCGCTCTCGCTGGTCTGTATTCCTGGTGGAAGAATCCGGCCGCCGTTGACAGCGATCCGGCGCGCTGGGTGTTGTCCGCAACCATCCTGACGACTAGTGCCCAGGGTCCGCTCGCGCAGATCCACGACCGCACACCGGTTGCCTTGCCGGAGGAGTGGTGGGACCACTGGTTGGATCCGGCCACGGAAGGTGACCAAGGTCTCGTGGATGGCGCCGTCGCAGCCTCCCGGACAGTCGTAGAATCACTTAATTTTCATGAGGTCGGCCGAGTGACCGGGAACAGCCCTGAACTGATCGAGCCGATCACCAACGCTTCGATGTAATTGCATCGGGCCCCAACCGGTACGCTCGAAGCAGTACGAATAAGCAGAACGCTCAACTCAGTGCCTGGCGGAATTACGCGGGCGCTGCCGTGAAAGGAACACCCATGAACATCGTCGCCTTCGTCGTCGCGTTTGCGATCTTCGTTTTGGGTTTTTGGCTGTTTGGCCTGGCGTTCTCGGTCACGTCCCTGATGGCACCGATCTTCATTGCGGGAATCTTGTGCGTGGCCATCGCAATGGCAATCCCGTTCCACCTGCTGCGCAACTAAGCCCCGCTCGGCTCGCGCGCCGGGTGCTGCATTTGCAGGAATCCCGCTACGAGATTGATCAGCATAGCCAAAATCATCGATCCTAACGGAAATGACAGCAGCGCATGCTGTAGCGTCGCCATCCGCAGCGAGTGATTCTGGATGCTCGTGTCCGAGACCTGGTCGGTCATGCCGATCGTGAAGACCAGGTAGGCGAAGTCGGTATACCGCGGCGGTTCGGGCTGATTGAAGTCGATGTCGTCGGGAGAGTGACTGAATACAGCGAGGCGCAGCGCAAGGTAAACAGCGTGTGCACCAGCACCCGGGACAGGGCAACGCTGGCAATGGCCACTGCGGCGAGAAATCCGCGCTGGGAACTCAAGGTCGCCGTCGTCCCGAGTAGAAACACGACGTTCGCGCCGAGATTCGCGAGCCCGGCCAGCAGAATCAGAAATTCTGAAACGACCCGTGACGGATCTTCGCGAGTAGCGTGCGTGGTCGTCGCGTCGGCATCCTGGCGGCTGATGACAATCCAGACCCAACTTATATAGGTCACGCAGGTAGCACCCCAGCCGAGAAATACGGCGAGAACCCAATCACCCGAGGGACCAGCCGTAACCCCGACGATAAGTCCGGCCACGAGCATGACGACCAGACGGGTACTGTACCGGTGCAGGTGCGCGAGTGGAATGGTAACAGGCTGATCGTGGCACATAATGGCCGGTCACCCACCCAGCTCTCCCTCGGCGCGGTATCAGAATTGCACGGTAATGTGGGGGTTCGATCGATTTCGCATTGATTGACTTCAAACACGGAAAGGTCCCGCCCAGGATGCAAGACAGCCCGGCCGCATCCACCCCCTACGAGGTCCTCGGAGTGAGTCCGACCGCGACCGAGAATGAGCTACGTCGCGCCTATCGACTGTTGTTGCGCCAGACCCATCCCGATGTCGGCGGCAGCGCGAGCAGATTTCATGCCGTGCAACTCGCCTGGGAACGTGTTGGAAGTCCACAGAACCGGGCCGATTACGATCGTCGTCGCTTCGACGACCCCGAGCAGGCCGCTCCAACGGATGCCTACGCCGCCTCCGCCGCCCGCGGTCCTGCCACGAAATCCAGCCTGAAAACCCGCATGCACGGTCATCCCGGCGGTCAGGCGCGCCTGAGATACCTCGATCTCGTGCGCGAATGGGCTGGCCGCGGCACGGTCATCGACGACCCGTACGCCCCCGCGCTCATTCGCAGCGCCCCGAAACCTGTACGGCACTGCCTCGCCAAAGCTCTGGCAGAGGAGGCCACAGCCCAGCTTGTGGCCAATCTCGGTATCGGTTTCACCGCGTGGCACGACATCGATACCGGAAGCCAGACCGACAAAATCGACCACATCGTCCTCGGCCCGGCTGGATTGTTCGGCATCTTGTCCGAAGACTGGGGCGCACCCGTGCAGCTGCGCCGCGGTGAACTGATCGGCGACGAACTGCCGGAGGAGGATCGCCCGATCCATCAGTTCGAGGATGCCGCCCGCTCACTCAGCCGCGCATTGAAAGTACGCTTCACCGCTCTCATCGTCGTGCTACCCGACGTAGCCCTTGACGAACCGGTATCGCTGCCCAAGCGTGGCCGACGGCCGATGATCATTGTGATTCCGCGATCGCGGCTCGTCGGCGTGCTGCGCGAGGGATTGGCCGGCATGGAGCGCGGAAGCTTCGAAAAGGTCTTCGAGCTGCGCAGCACTTTACTTAACGGCATCCGTTTCGTAAATACCTAGGCGTTTCGAGATGACGAGCGCAGGGCCAGCTTGTCGACCCAATAGCGCAGAAATGTGGCCCCGGCCTCATCGTGGATCTGGTCGCCGATCACGATCACCGGGTACGGTCGGTCAAGAATGCCATCGGACGGGCGCACATCAACGTGGGTGACGTCGTAGCCGGCGTCGTACAGGTGATCGGCCATGCGATAGTCGCTGCGGGAATCGCCCATTGATCGCCACAGCCGGGGCAACGGACCGCTCGCTGCGAAGTAGGCAAGGGCACGTTTCGCGGCATGGTCCTTGTCGAGGGTGACCGACTCGATATCGGTTGAGATGATCGTCGCGTCGAGTCGAAACGGAATACGACCGAATTCGTCGGGTGATTGGCGATCGCCGAATTGCACGCCGAGGCCGTGTTCCACCAATATGGCGAAGGCTGCCGCGTTGAATTCAGATTGACGGGCGCGAAAGCTGGCATGGCTCACATCGGTGCGCTGCTCGACCGAGATCATCGCCTGCTTGGTCTCGTCAAAGAACATCTCGGCTGCGAACGAGTCAGAGACCAGCTGGCGCACCGCGTCAATGACCGCCACCGGCAAGGCAACGCTCTGATCGACGACGACGTCCCCCATGCCGTTCGGTCCGATCGGAAACCACACCGCGCCCTTCTCGCAGACGCCGTACATCCGAAAGGTCTCCGGCAGTCCGGCGTGCACGAGCGGGGCGATCACCTGCTCGCGGATGAAGTCGGCTGACCTCCCAGTGATGAACGCGATCGGCACGTGTCCGGCCGCCAGTGTGATCAGATCGGCCGGAATGCTCGGCGTCGAAATGGTGCGCGTGATCGGGCTCGCAATCGGGCCGTCGACGTCGAGGAGAAGTCCGAGTGGGGACACGGGAATTGACATTTCGCCATTCTCCCACGACCGACGGAAGAGATTCCGGCATCGATCGAACAGCGGATGCTGCGCCCGCGCATGCCAGCACTTATCGTTATCTATGATGATTACGCGACGAGAAGTAGCACTCCGCCTGGATATCCCGCTGGAAATGGCGGCACGTCACGGTATTCCGTCGCGCGTAAGCGAGGGCCAGTTGGCTAAACTCGAGGCCGAGCCACCGGTCTGGCTGCTGCAGTCGCGCACCAATCGCACCGGCAAGAAGCCGGTGTGGGTTCAGCTCACCTGCACGATTTGTGGGTACACCGAAGCCGTGCGCCCGAAAAAATGGTGGCCGACGTTCACATATATCAGCTGCTCGAACCACGGGTTCGACGAGCTGCCTGAGCCAGCCGCCGGATTTGGCCGCACCGAGTGCGACGGGATCGGCAGTCAATTCATTGGGATCACCGATGAGGCACCTGGCCAGAGCGCACCCGTCTGATCCACTACCGGCACCTGAAAATACGCTGATCTCACCACCGATGCGCACGCCCAAGGCGTACGATCACCGTATGAATCCGAATTCACCAAGGCGTTGATCGTGTCTCGCAATTCTCTTAAATGGCTCCCCGCAATCGTCGTGCCGGCGGTCGTGGTCGCCGCGGTGATAGCCGTACCATTCCAAGCCGGTGCCGCCGTCGATCTGCCCGATAAGACACCCGAGCAGGTTCTCCTCCTGGTGAACGACAGCACGGTGTCGACCTTTTCCGGAACGGTCTCCCAATCGTCTGATCTTGGTCTCCCCACGCTGGATTTGAGTGCGGGCATGACCACATCCATGCAGAAATCCGTGACCGAGTCCATGCCGGAAGGCGCGTCCGACGTCGTCTCGGGAACGTCAGCCACCGGGGCACTGAGCACGGCACTGGAATTGCTGAGCGGTTCCCACGAGTTCCGGGTCTACGTCGGTGGCGAAAACAAGTCTCGCGTACAGATCAAGGACCGCATGGCGGAGCGTGACGTCGTGCATAACGGGAACGATGTCTGGCTGTACGACTCCAAGAGCAACGCAGCGACCCACGTGAGCGTGCCGACCGATCTCGCCGGTACCGCCGAGTCGAAGTTTGCCGAGCTCAAGTCGCTTGTCCCCACCGACCTCTCGACCCCGGCGCAGGTTGCCGATCGTTTTCTCAGCGAGCTGGACCCGAGTACGACGGTGTCGGTCGGCACGGACGCCCGGGTCGCCGGACGCAGTGTGTACCAGTTGGTGCTCACGCCGAAAACAGCGGATAGCCTCGTCGCATCCGTCTCGATCGCTGTCGACTCTGAGACCGGCCTGCCAGTCCAGGTGGTCGTGATGGCCGAGGGCCAGAGCGCACCGGCACTGCAGGTCGGCTTCACTGCTCTCGATTTTGCCGCTCCCGACGCTGACCGCTTCGATTTCGTGCCGCCGGCCGACGCCATGGTGACGGAGCAGGCCCTGCCGGCCCGGCCCGACCACGCTAGCGGTGACCACGCGGGGGCACAGAGCCCGACAGCGGCTGAACTGCCCCGTGTCACGGGAAGTGGATGGTCCAGTATCGTCGAGGTTCCCGCCGTCGCCGTCCCGGCCGAGCTCGGCAACAACCCCCTGATCGACCAGCTGACCACTGGTGTCGACGGAGGTCGCGCTCTGACAACGTCCCTCATGACGGTATTCCTGGCCACGGACGGGCGGGTATTCGCCGGTGCGGTTCCG
Source organism: Cryobacterium sp. Y29 (assembly GCF_002929825.1). Taxonomy (GTDB): domain Bacteria; phylum Actinomycetota; class Actinomycetes; order Actinomycetales; family Microbacteriaceae; genus Cryobacterium. The sequence continues at coordinate 178,474 of NZ_PJJN01000035.1, read as the reverse complement.
CTCGCCCAGCTCCAGGCCGCCGCAGAGTGACCGTCACCGCAGTGACGCGCTCCGCAGTGACGCGCATCACACTGTGACCGGCGATACCCCGGCTCTCGAACTCGCGATCGAGAGCCGGGGTCTCACCAAGCGGTTCGGCACGCAAACCGCCGTGAATGGCATCGACCTCGCGGTTCCCCGCGGCTCGGTATTCGGCTTCCTGGGTCCGAATGGTTCGGGCAAAACCACCAGCATTCGCATGTTGCTGGCACTCACCCAGGCAACCAGCGGCACTATCACCGTGCTCGGCCACAGCATGCCCGCCCGACTGCATGAGGTTTTGCCCCAGGTCGGCGCCCTGGTCGAAGGACCGGCGTTCTACCCTTTTCTTTCCGGGGCGGCGAACCTACGGCGCCTCGACACCGCCGACCGGCACGCGCCGAACGGCACCCGCCGAGCTCGAGTGCAGCGGGCCCTCGAACGGGTCGGGCTTTCCCATGCGGCCGACAAAAAGGTACACGCATACTCCCTCGGCATGAAGCAGCGGCTCGGCATCGCCAACGCCCTGCTGGTCCCGCGGCAGCTGCTCGTACTCGATGAACCCACGAACGGCCTCGACCCCCAGGGCACCCGAGAGGTGCGCAGCCTCGTGCGCTCACTGGCCGCAGAGGGAACGACCGTGTTCGTCTCAAGCCATCTGCTCGCCGAGGTCGAGCAGATGTGTACCCACGCCGCCGTGATGAGTGCTGGCCGCCTCGTCGCCCAGGGCACGCTGGCCGCGCTGCGGCAGGTCGGTGAGACCAGGGTGCGCGTGCGCACACCGGATGCCCCGGGTGCGATCCGCGTACTCAGCCAGCTGGGGCTGGAGCCCGTGATCCGCGCGCTCGATGATGCTGACCCGATCGTGGTCGCGCCACTCGTCGGTACCCACTGGCAGCCCGAGGCCATCGTGACGGCGCTCGTCGCCGGCGGGGTGCGTATCCGCGGCTTCGCCATCGAGGAACCGAGCCTCGAAGAACGCTTTGTCGCACTGACCGGGGAGGGTTTCGATGTCGTCCAGTGATGCTCTGCCAGCAACGGGACGCAGCGATATCCCGGTGCGGCGCGGGGGTGGCTGGGACCTGCTCGGTTCCGAAATCTCCGTGCTGTTTCGCCGTCGACGGACCTGGGCGATGTTGGTCGCCGTTGCGCTGATCCCGGTACTGCTCGCCGTCGCCGTTCGTTTGTCGTCTTCCACGCTGGCTCCCGGGGAGGGGCCGCCGTTTCTTGATCGGGTGACCCAGAACGGCTTGTTCGTCGGCTTCACGGCGATGGTCGTCGCCATCCCCCTGTTTCTGCCGCTGACCATCGGTGTGGTGGCCGGAGACACGATTGCCGGGGAAGCCGGCCTCGGTACCCTGCGTTACCTGCTGGTGGCGCCAGCTGGCCGGGTACGGCTGTTGTTGGTCAAGTACGCGGGCGCGGCCTTGTTCTGCCTCGTGGCGACCCTGACCCTCACCGTCTCGGGCACGCTCATCGGGGCAGCCCTGTTTCCGGTCGGACCGGTCACGCTCTTGTCGGGCGACACCATCAGCGTGACCGAGTCGCTAGTGCGCTCGCTGCTGGTGGCCGCCTATGTCACCGTATCCTTGCTCGGCTTGTCGATGATCGGGCTGTTCATCTCCACGCTCACCGATGTTCCTGTGGGAGCGATGGCGGCGACAATCGTGGTATCCGTCGTCGCGCAGATCCTCGATGTCATTCCGCAACTGTCTTGGCTGCATCCATGGCTGTTCAGCCATTACTGGCTCGGTTTTGCCGATCTGCTCCGGCAACCACTCGACTTCAGCTCGTTCGGCCAGAATGCGATCGTGCAGGTCTGTTACCTGGCAGTTTTCGGGGCGTTGGCGTACAGCAGGTTTGTGACCAAGGACATCTTGTCGTGACGATCCACCCGACGATTGGGCGATGGCTGAACGAGATGAGGCCGGATCCAGGGGATCCGGCCTCATGAACTGTCTCAACCAGTCCTCGTTGATCTCTCGAAAGAAATCTCCGTGTCCGAGATGGGAATTGAACCCACACGCCCTTAACGGGCACTGGCACCTCAAGCCAGCGCGTCTACCAATTCCGCCACCCGGACTGGGTGAAACGGCCTCCGGATGAACCGGCTGCCGAGGTAATAACTTAGCACGGTTTAGAACCGGCGTTGTGTCGCCTCCCCCCGGCGCCGGCGGGTAGCGTTTGAACATGCCTTCCATTTCGAACGTGCACCCGGCCGCAAGTTCCGCTGATTCAGCCGGAATCTCACCCGCAGGTCATCCTCAAAAACTTGATCTGACCGCCGAAATCGCGCGTGATCTCATCCGCTTCGACACCACGAACTATGGTGCAGGCCGTTCCAACGGCGAAACGGAGGCCGCAGAATACGTCGCCGAGAAGCTGCGAGACCTCGGCCTCGTGCCCGAACTCTTCGATTCCGAACCCGGCCGAACCAGCGTTATCGCCCGGGTCAAGGGTCGCGACGCCGCCCGGCCAGCTCTGGTCGTGCACGGTCATCTTGATGTTGTTCCGGCCGATGCGGCGAATTGGAGCGTCGACCCGTTCGGCGGCGTCATCAAGGACGGCCTGCTGTGGGGGCGAGGCGCTGTCGATATGAAAAATATGGACGCTATGATTTTGGCCTCTCTGCAGGACGTGATCAGTGCCAATGGTGCACCAGAGCGCGACCTCGTCATCGCCTTTTTCGCCGACGAAGAGGCCGGCGGCGTGCTCGGTTCGCACTTTCTCGTTCGCGAGCATCCGCACCTGTTTGACGGAGCCACCGAGGCGATCAGTGAGGTGGGCGGATACTCCATAACGCTCGGCGGTCAACGTGCCTACCTCCTGCAAACCGGGGAGAAAGCGCTGATCTGGGTCAAGCTCGTTGCCCGCGGCGAGGCCGGGCACGGCTCCCGAATGCACCCCAACAACGCGGTCACTCGGCTCGCCGAGGCCGTGGCGAAACTCGGGCGGTACGAATGGCCCATTCGCCTGACCGACACGACCGAACAACTTCTCGGCGAAATCGCCCGCATTCTCGAGGTCGACCCGCAACGGGTCGGCCCGGACGAGCTCGCTCTGGCGACCGGCACGGCGTCCGGCTTCATCCAGGCCAGCCTGCGCACGACGACCAACCCGACCGGCCTCACCGCTGGCTATAAGCACAACGTCATCCCCGACACGGCAGAGGCCCTCATCGACATCCGCGCCCTGCCAGGCGAGGAAGATCTCGTGCTCTCCCAGATTCAGGAGATTGTCGGGGCTGACATCGAAATCGTCACCATGCACCGCGATATCGGTCTGGAGACTGAATTCAGCGGGCCGCTGATCGAAGCGGTCGTGAGTACCCTGGAGCGCCATGACCCCGGCGCGCCGGTGCTCCCGTACCTGCTGTCGGCGGGAACGGACAATAAAGCCCTCAGCACCCTGGGCATCAAAGGTTACGGTTTTGCGCCCCTTCGCCTCCCGGGGGACTTGGACTTTCCTGCGATGTTCCACGGAGTGGACGAGCGGGTACCGCTCGACGCACTAGTGTTTGGCAGGCAGGTTTTGACCGACCTGCTGTCACAATATTGAAGCTGTGAAGTGCCGCCCGAGCCCGTTGGGCACGGGTTTCCTGAGTATTTCACGTAATCCAAGAAAGCGCGGCGCGTGGACTTTCTGAATGCGATCATTCTGGGCCTCGTTCAGGGGTTGACCGAGTTCCTTCCGGTGTCGTCGAGTGCACACATCACGATCGTCGGCCAGTTTCTCGGCACCGGTGATGACCCGGGTGCCCGATTCACGGCCATCACCCAGATTGGCACTGAAGCTGCTGTCGTCATCTTCTTTTGGCGCGATATCGTGCGCATCATCGGCCAGTGGGCAAAATCGCTCACCGGCAGAGTGTCCCGCAAAGATCCGGATGCCCGCATGGGCTGGCTGATCATTCTGGGATCGCTTCCGATCATCATTCTCGGCCTGCTGTTCCAAAACCAGATTGAAACCGTGCTGCGCTCACTTTGGCTCACCGCGACCATGCTCATCGTCTTTGGCATTCTGCTCGGCATCGCCGACCATGTCGGCGCCAAAAGGCGCCAGCTGCAGGACATCACTGTCGGCCACGGCGTGATCTACGGATTCGCGCAGGCGCTCGCACTCATCCCCGGCGTATCACGATCGGGCGGTACCATCACTGCCGGGCTGTTCCTCGGCTACGAACGCGCAGCAGCGGCCCGGTATGCTTTCCTGCTGGCCATTCCTGCCGTGCTCGGCAGCGGCTTCTACCAGGTGTACAAGTCCGTCGCCGATCCCTGTTTATCGGGCGCGACCACGTGCACTCCCGAAATTTTTGGACCGCTCGAAACCCTTGTGGCCACTATCGTCGCCTTCGTTGTGGGCCTCGCCGTGATCGCGTTCTTCATGAACTACATTTCGCGACGGAGTTTTCTGCCGTTCGTGATCTATCGCATCCTGCTGGGTATCGTGCTGTTCGTGCTCCTCGGAACGAACGTTATCTCCGCCTAGTCGGTTCGCGAAGCGGTCGCCGCATCGAGGACGGTTCGCGAAGCCACCGCCGCATGGAAGCTAGGCTTGAAACATGCGTGCATGGGAACGACCCGAAATTGTCTCTGCCCCCGGCGAGTCGAATGCACCCTGGCTCCACGACACAAAAACCGACAGTCTGGTGCTCGCCGAGCCGCTCGATTCAGCCCGACTCTACGTTTGCGGCATCACCCCCTACGACGCGACCCACATTGGCCATGCCAACACCTACCTCGCCTTCGACACCCTCCAGCGGGTCTGGATCGATGCCGGTTACCGCGTGCACTATGCCCAAAATGTGACGGATGTTGATGACCCGCTCCTGGAACGGGCGACCGCCACCGGCGTCCACTGGCGTGACCTGGCCGAATCACAGGTTGAGCTCTTCCGCACCGACATGGAAGCTCTGGGAATCATTCCGCCGAATGATTTTGTTGCCGTGACCGAGGTCATCGACGAGATAGCCGCCGCCGTGGCCCTATTGCAGGAGGCGGGACTCGCCTATCCGGTACCGACCGGCGACGCCATCGCCGGGGCAGACGGAACGATCGCCATCGATCTATACTTTGACATTCGTGCCGCCGAAGCCAGCACCGGCTGGGCGCTCGGTGACGAGAGCAACCTCGACCTCGACAGCATGCTGCGCCTATTCGCCGAGCGCGGGGGAGACCCCGACCGGGCGGGTAAACGCGACCCACTCGACCCGCTGCTCTGGAAGGCTGCGCGTTCGGGGGAACCGGCGTGGGAGTCTCCGGTCGGCGCCGGGCGACCAGGCTGGCACATTGAGTGTTCCGTGATCGCCCTCAAAGAACTCGGCGTAGATTTCACCGTGCAGGGGGGCGGATCCGACCTGATCTTTCCGCACCACGACATGAGCGCTGGGCATGCGCAGGCGTTGTCCGGACATCCGCTTGCCGGGGTCTACAGTCACACCGGCATGGTCGCCTATCAGGGCGAGAAGATGAGCAAGTCGCTCGGTAATCTCGTTCTAGTCTCCGGACTACGCGCTCAGGGTATTGACCCGCGTGCGATTCGCCTGGCCCTGTTGGCCCGCCACTATCGCAGCGACTGGGAATGGACCGACGCACTTCTGGAAGAGGCCATCGCGCGCCTCTCCGTGTGGTCTGCAGCCTTCGGCGCTTCGGCCGTTTCCGCAGCCAAAAACGCTGCCAGGAACGCTGCCAGCATGGAGGTGGCTGGAACGGCTGCTTCGCTCGTGCAGTCCGTGCGCTCTGCACTCCGCCACGATTTGAACACCCCCGAGGCTCTGAAGCTCGTCGACGACGCGGCCGCCGGTCAGCTCGATGACGTCAGCCTGGTGAATCGTGCCGTCAGTGCGCTGCTCGGCATCGCTCTGTAGAGCCGAGCGTCGTCTGCGGCCGACCCGCTGCGTTCCTAGTGCCGTGGCCCATCGGGTCGGCTTCCGGGGCCATCGGGCCGACCGTCTGCGCGCCCGTCGCGCCCGTCGGTGCCGCGCTTGCGCAGATACTTCTCGAATTCCTGGGCGATCGCCTCGCCGCTGGCCTCTGGTGAGTCGACGGTGTCCCTGGCCTGCTCGAGTTGGGCTATGTACGCGGCCATGTCCTCGTCTTCGCCTGCTAGGACATCAATACCGGTTTCCCACTCAGCCGCCTCGGTCACGAGCGCGCCGCGCGGGATGACCACATCTATGACTTCTTCGAGCTTGTCGATCAATGCGAGCATCGCCTTGGGCGATGGTGCGTTGTGCACATAGTGGGGCACCGATGCCCAAATCGACAGGGTCGGAATTCCCACAGTCTCGGCGGCATCGGACAACACGCTGAGTATGCCGACCGGTCCCTCATAATTGCTGCGTTCAATTTGCAGTTCGGCCCGCACCTGCGTGTTATCACTCGAGACAAAGATGGAGATGGGGCGGGTGTGCGGAACGTCGGCCAGCATGGCGCCCAAAAAGACGACGCAGCTGACGTCTGCGGCCAGGGCCGCATCGAGTATCTCCGCGGCGAAGCTCTTCCAACTGCGGGACGGCTCTGTACCGATCAGCAGAAAGATATTGCCTGCGTTCGTTCCACTGACCCGCAACGCGGCGTCGTCCGCCAGCGGAACGCTCAGTGTCCCGGGGGTCTTTGGACCATACATGATCGCTCCCGGCCAACCGAGGGTACGCACGCCTTCCTCGTTCGTTGACACGGTCGGCCGATTGAACTGGTAGTCGAAGTACAGCTCGGGGTCGACCTCGGTGATCTTCTCAACGTCGAGTAATTCTTTCAGCGCGCGAACCGCCCCCGTTGCGGCCTCTCCGGCGTCGTTCCAGCCTTCGAAAGCGACGACGAGCAGCCGTCCGCCCAGAAACCCATTACCGTCAGTCACCGTTTATATCCTCAATTCTTCGGCCTCCCACATGAAGGGCCTCCATCAAGGATAGGCGGTGGCCCTACACTTGAACCCCGTGAATGTTTTTTCTCCGCCCCTGCCCCTGCCCGCTTCCCTACCTGCCGCCGTCCTGTGGGACATGGACGGCACGATCGTCGACACCGAACCGTACTGGATGCGTGCCGAGACGGAGCTCCTCGCCGAGTTCGGCGGTGTCTGGACGCATGAAGACGGAATGTCGCTGATCGGATCAGGATTGTGGAATTCTGCGGCAATTCTGCAAGCACGAGGCGTCGATCTCACCGCGGACGCCATCGTCGCCCGCCTCACCGACCGCGTGCAGCAGCAGCTGGCTGAACACGGAATTCCGTGGCGTCCAGGATCTCGTGAGCTTTTGCGGCAGCTGAAAGCCGCCGGCGTCCCGACCGCACTCGTCACGATGTCGGTGGAGCGCATGGCCCGCCAGATCATCGACCTCATCGATTTTGCAGCATTCGACGTAGTCGTTGCTGGCGATATGGTCGAAAACAGCAAGCCGCATCCCGATCCGTATCTGGTCGCCGCCGAGCAACTCGGCGTGGATCCGGCAACGTGCATCGCGATCGAGGATTCCGTGCCGGGTGTCGAGTCCGCTGTTGCCGCCGGCACGATCACCATCGCCGTTCCCCACCAGATCGACCTGCCGAAGAGCGCGCTCTACACGCGCTGGCCGACGCTCGACGGGCGCACGATCCACGATATCGCCGAACTGTATCACCGTTCGAAGCGTTCTGACGAGCTCTCTCCCAGTCATGCTCTCGCCCCCACCAGGACCGCCCGAAACGAAAGCGCACCACTCGCATGAGCAGCAACCAGGTCATTCAAAACAGCGGACTTTTTCGTGTCGGCGACCGGGTACAACTCACCGGGCCCAAGGGGCGGATGAACACCATCACCCTTCAGGAAAGCCTGACCTTTCACACCCACCGCGGCATTCTCGCGCACGACGACATCATCGGGCAGCCCGACGGGTCGGTCGTCACCAACAACGTTGGCGTTGAGCACCTGGCGCTGCGGCCGCTGCTGGTGGACTTCGTGATGAGCATGCCGCGCGGTGCAGCCATCATCTACCCCAAGGATGCAGCCCAGATTCTGGCGCAGGCTGATATCTTTCCCGGCGCCACCGTCGTTGAGGCCGGCGTTGGTTCCGGGGCGCTGTCGCTCTGGCTGCTGCGGGCGATCGGGCCGGCCGGCCGTCTGGCATCCTTTGAACGGCGCGAGGAATTCGCCGACGTCGCCCGCGACAACGTAGCTACCTTCCTCGGGAATGATCCGCAGAACTGGACCATCACCCTGGGCGACCTTGCCGAGACGCTGCCCGATACCATGCCGCCGCAGAGTGTCGACCGGGTGGTCCTCGACATGCTCGCGCCCTGGGAATGCCTGGGCGCCGTCTCCGAAGCTCTCAAGCCAGGAGGAGTGCTGCTGTGCTACGTCGCCACGGTGACGCAATTGTCCCGTGTGGCCGAGGCCATCCGCGGCACCGGTTTTTATACCAATCCGGATTCCCATGAGACGATGATTCGCGGTTGGCACGTGGAGGGACTCGCAGTGCGTCCCGACCACCGCATGATCGGTCACACCGGGTTCCTGATCACCGCACGTCGGCTCGCCCCCGACACAATCCTTCCCGAGCTGAAGCGACGTCCGTCCAAAACGGACTTCAGCGACGCGGATGTCGAGGCCTGGACTCCGGGGGCGCTCGGTGAACGCAACGTCAGCGCCAAAGTCATGCGTAAACGTGTGCGGGCCGCTGGCGCGGGCGCCGAGCTTTCCAAGGCTCGCGACCTCGACGCCGGTTAGGATAGGGCCCGGCCCATTTCGGTTGAACTCTGCCGAGACCGTAACCGCCTGGACCCAGCCGCACCCGCACCAATCTCACACTCGCGCAGCAGATTCATGCTGCAGCAACCCCGTACCGAAAGAAGGACTTGTGCGCAAAGCATCCGCGCTGATCGTCACCGCCGGCCTCGTGATGACGGCATTGACCGCCTGCGCCAGCCCCGGAACGGCCGGGACCTCCTGTGAAACCGCGGCCACGCCCGGTGCGGCCTCGGCGTTGGTCTCGACCGCCGGCGACTTCGGCTCGGCGCCCGACGTCAGCTTTCCGACACCGCTCAAGTCGTCGACTACTCAGCGCACGCAAATCATCGAAGGTTCCGGTGAGAAACTCGAAGCCGGTCAGATGATCTCCGCCGTCATGACCATGTATAACGGAACGACCGGCGCTGCCATTCAACAAGCTCCGTTCGACGGCAGCGTTGCCTTCCCCATTGCCCTCGCCGACACTACTCTTCCCGGGATAGTCGCCGGCCTGCTGTGCGCCCGTGAAGGTGAGCGCGTCGCGGTCGTCGTTTCCCCTGATGATGGGTTCGGTCCGGCCGGCGGTAGCGAGCAGCTGCAACTTGGAGCGACGGATGCGGTGGTGGTTGTCGTTGACATCGTCAAGGCATATCTGCCGCGAGCTGACGGAGCTAACCAGATCGTGGCCAATGGCCTTCCCGCCGTGGTGCTCGATGAAAACGGCGTCCCGGGCATAGTCGTCCCCAACGGGGACGCTCCCACCACGCTCGAAATGGGTGTGTTGAAGCAGGGTGCCGGCGACAAGGTCAAGGAAGGGTCGACGGTCACCGTGAATCTCGCCGGCGTGCTGTGGAAGGAAAAGACAAGCTTCGTGTCGACCTGGACCAACGGAAGCCCCGTTCAAATGGTCCCCAACGCGGTGATTCCCGGCTTGGCAACAGCACTCATTGGACAGACGGTCGGTTCACAGATCGTTGCTGTCATTCCTCCCGACCAGGCCTACGGTGACGCAGTGGATGCCACTATTCCGGCCGGTTCCACACTCGTTTTCGTCGTCGATATTCTCGGCGTCGACTAGGTCGGCTGGCCCGCATGTCTACCCCGCCAGAGTCGGACCCTCCAAAAAGCGCGACCGAGGTCAAGCCGCTGCTGGTCACGGCCCCGGAACGGCTGTTCAGCTTGGTCCTCGCGCTCGTGGCAACGGAAGCAGGGCTGACCAAGGCCGACATTCTCGCGAACGTGCAGGGTTACCGACAGCGATTCTCGTCCGCCGGCTCGAATGAAAGTCTGGAGCGCCAGTTCGAGCGAGACAAGGATGACATCCGGGAATTGGGAATTCCGCTCGAAACACTTGAGTCGCCCGATGATCCGGGCAGCAATCACTTTTTGCGGTATCGAATTCCGAAGGGTTTGTACGACCTTCCCGCCGACGTGACCTTCAGTTCCGACGAGGTATCCCTACTCAAACTCGCTGGCACGGTCTGGCGGGAAGGATCATTGTCCGGGGAATCTCGCCGAGGCCTAATGAAGTTGAACTCCCTCGGTGTCGAATCGAGCGAACCGGTCCTGGGCTACGCGCCCTCGTTGCGCGCGCATGACCTGAGCTTCGAACCGTTGAGCAAAGCCCTCGACCGAGCGCAGATCGTGGCATTTCTCTACCTCAAACCGGGGGAGACCAAGCCGGTCCGTCGCGAGGTTGCTCCGCGTGCGTTGGTGCAGCACGAAGGCCGCTGGCACCTCTACGCAACGGATGAGATCGCTCGCGCACCGCGCACGTTCCTGCTGGCGCGGATCGTGGGCACGGTGACAGTGCTCGCAAACTCCACTCCGACTTCGATTGGCGACGAAGCAGCGGGCAACACGACCGATAGTGCACGCGCTCTCTGTGAACTCGATGCTCTGTGGGCGAGTAATGTCGCCCACATCGTCGTGGTGTCAGGATCCGACGCCGCAGTGCGGCTCGCCGCGCGCCAGGCGGGTCAGTGCTCCGCGCCTCAGCCAGGCCATCCAGTGACGCTGGAGCGCACCCTGCATTTCACCGACCTGGACATCCTCGCCGACGAACTGGCCGGGTTCGGCCCCGAAGTGTTCGTCGAGAGCCCACTCGCGTTACGCACCGCCGTGCGCGATCGACTGGTTGCCGCTCGTGACGCTCATGCCAGCGCTCTCCCCGCGTTTCCACCCGGCCGCGCACAGCGCCGCCGGCCGAGTCCGCTGCATGCGCCGATTTCCCAGCCAGGCAGCCAGCCTCGAGTCGCCGGAGACCAGCTCACCCTCTTACTCTCCCTCGTTCCGTACTTGATCGATCAGGGTCCGGTCACCGTCACCGAGGTGGCCGAGCACTTCGGACTGTCAGTGGAACGAGTGCGCACGCTGGTCAGCCTCATCGCGCTGTCTGGGATTCCTGGGGAAACACGTCAATACCTGCACGGTGACCTGTTCGACATTCTCTGGGACGAATTCGAAACCAATGATCGAATCGTATTGACCCACCAGGTTGCCATCGATGACTCCCCGCGATTCTCCGCGCGCGAGGCCGCAGCACTCATCGCCGGACTGCAGTACCTGTGTGCCCTGCCGCACAACGCCGACACCGATGCGATCGCGTCGCTGATGGCGAAGTTGACGCGCGGCTCATCGGCGCCACCCACCCAGGTCGCTGTCGCGCAACGCGATGCCGGCGCGACCCGCGAGATTGTGCAGGCTGCCCTCAGTACAGGAATGCAGGTCGAGTTCGACTATCTCAATGCGCGTGGCGACCAGGAACACCGCCTCGTCGATCCCTTGCGCATTGAATCCGTCGACAGCGACTGGTACCTCCGGGGCTGGTGCCACCTTCGCGAAGCCGTGCGAACCTTCCGTCTTGACCGGATGACCGACCCACGCGTCACCGCAGCACCGCGCAGTTCGCACACGGTGGACCTGCTGCTGCCGGACACCCTGTTCCAGCCGTCCAGCGACGATGTTGATGTGCGACTCGAGCTCCCTACCGCGGCGCTGCCGTTGCTGGCCGACTACCGACCCGAGCAGTCCGAGGTGGTCGGAACAGGCGCGCGCACGCGCACCACCCTGCGCGTCGCCCATGCCCACGTGCTCAAACGCCTCGTCACCGGCCTCGCCGGCATTGTCACCGTGCTTCAACCGGCAGAATCACGCAAGGTTGTGTTCGACTGGGCTGCAGCCGGACTGGCGCAGTACTCTGGCGACAATATGCCCCAGGTGGATGAGGGTTAGCGGATGCCGTGGTGGTCGTGGTTACTCATCTGGGGCGTTCTGGTGGCCGGTCTTTTCGCGGTCCTCATTTGGTGCGCGGTGGCGCTCTACCGCAAAGCCGGCACAACCCTGCGAGCTCTTGAGGCCCTCAATGATCAAGTTTCCTCGGTGGACCTCGGTGTGCCGTCGGTCTGCGCCTCCTTTAGCCCCGCCGTATTCGCGGACTCGGCTGTGGTGCTCCGGAATGTCGAGCAGAATCGTGCTGACCGCGCACATCGGAGTCAGGTGCGTCGCGATGCGCGGATCGTGCGGGGTAAACTGATGCGAAACGCCCGCTAGCTAACACAGAGGACACACCCTCATGCTGCAAAATTTGACCGGATGGCACTTTTTGATCATCCTAGTCGTCGTACTGCTCCTTTTCGGAGCGCCGAAGCTTCCCGGACTCGCACGCAGCCTAGGGCAGTCCATGAAGATCTTCAAGAGCGAGATCAAGAGCGACACTGTCGACCCTGATCCCAACGCCGCACCGCGGTCGAAGAGCACGACGAGCACACCGGGTGACGACGTGTCAAAGACGTCCCTTCCGACCACGCCCGGCCCGGCCGACCCCGCCTCGAAGCCTTAGCCGCGAATGGTCCGTGCTGGGCGGGGTGCGACCGAAGCGGGAAAAATGTCGCTGGGGCAGCATTTAATCGAACTGCGCAAGCGCCTCTATCTGGCTGCAGCCGGTCTCCTGGTTGGTGCCATTGCTGGGTGGTTCCTCTCCGATTTCGTTTGGGATCAATTGCGAGAGCCGATCTACGCCATCATCAATGCGCAGCATCGCAACGCCCAGATCAATTACCCCGACATCACGAGCGCTTTTGATCTCAAACTCAAAATTTCACTCTATGTCGGCCTGATAGTTTCCAGCCCGGTGTGGCTGTATCAGGTCTTTGCTTTTTTGGTTCCCGGTCTGACGCGTACGGAGAGGAAATACACGTTCGGGTTTCTCTTGACGGCCATTCCCCTGTTTCTGGCTGGCTGTGCGGCGGGTTGGGTCGTACTGCCGCACGTGGTTGAACTCATGACGAGTTTCGCGCCCACCGAGGATTCAGCGTTCATTAATGCGCAAGGTTATTTCGACTTCGTACTCAAACTCGTCGTGGCGATCGGCATTGCCTTCGTCCTGCCGGTCTTCATAGTGCTGCTCAACTTCGCCGGCGTGATCAGTGCGGCGTCGATCATCAAATCCTGGCGGATTGCAATTTTGGTCATCGTTCTCTTCACGGCGATCGCCACTCCCGCCGCTGACGTCGTCTCGATGTTCTTGCTGGCCATTCCCATGGTCATGTTGTACTTTGCCGCCTACGGCATCGCTTGGTTGCACGATCGCCGAGCGGCTAAGAAAGTGCTGGCTTTCGAGAAAGAATTCGCGCTCTAGTCTCTACTGAAAGTCGTTTGTAGCAATTGTTAAGGATCACGTGACGCACACGCAATCGCCGGCCGAACGATACTCGGCCGCGCGCACCCGAGCAAGTCAACCGAAGTTGCTGGCTTTTGATCGCGGCCTCAAATTCGATCTCGATCCGTTCCAGCGTGAGGCTTGCGCGTGCCTGGAGGCCGGCAACAGCGTGCTCGTCGCCGCGCCGACCGGAGCAGGTAAAACCATCGTCGCCGAATTCGCCATCTACCTGGCAATGCAGCAGTCGCGGGCGAAGGTTTTTTATACCGCGCCCATGAAGGCCCTCAGCAACCAGAAATTTCAGGAGTTCGTTGCCGAGTACGGAGCGGACCAGGTTGGGTTGCTCACCGGGGACAGCAACGTCAACCCGGGGGCACGCATCGTGGTCATGACGACCGAGGTGCTCCGCAATATGCTCTACGCCGATTCCGACTTACTCACCGATCTCGCTTTCGTGGTGATGGACGAGGTGCACTACCTTGCGGATCGCTTTCGCGGTGCCGTGTGGGAAGAAGTGATCATCCATTTGCCGCAGCCGGTGCGTATGGTGTCGCTCAGCGCGACCGTGTCGAACGCCGAGGAATTCGGCGACTGGTTGCAGGCAGTTCGCGGTGAGACTGACGTGATCGTTTCTGAAGAGCGGCCGGTTCCGCTGGAACAGCACGTGCTGGTCAAGAACAATATGCTCGATCTGTTCGATTCCTCCGGACTGATCGGAGCGCATCGGGTCAATCCTGAACTCGTTCGGTTGGCGCACGCCGGCGGGCGCTCGGCCGGTGGGCGTGGTCGTGGTTCTAGTCGTCAGGGTAGCTCTTCCGCAGGCGGCTACCGGGGTCATGACAAGCAACGCGCACAGGTCGACGCCGGCCGAATGGATCGCGGCGATATCGTGCGCATGCTCGATGGCAAACACTTGCTGCCGGCTATTTTCTTCATCTTCAGCCGCGTCGGCTGTGACCAGGCCGTGCGGCAGGTGCTCCGCTCGGGGATACGTCTGACACAGGAACACGAGCGGGATGAAATTCGTCAGATCGTGGACGATCGATGCCGCACTTTGCTCGACGAAGACCTCGGCGTGCTCGGCTACTTCGAGTGGCTCGACGGACTCGAGCGCGGTGTCGCCGCGCACCACGCCGGTCTGCTGCCAGCATTCAAGGAGGTGGTTGAAGAACTTTTCCAGAAAAAGCTTGTCAAGGCTGTCTTTGCCACCGAAACGCTGGCCCTCGGAATCAATATGCCCGCCCGCACGGTCGTTCTTGACAAGCTGGAGAAGTTCAACGGCGAAGCCCGCGTACCGATCACCCCGGGGGAGTACACCCAGCTAACGGGTCGGGCCGGTCGCCGCGGAATCGACACCCTCGGTCACTCGGTCATTCAGTGGGCGCAGGGACTGGATCCGCAGGCGGTGGCCTCGCTCGCCTCCCGGCGTACGTATCCGCTGAATTCCAGCTTTAAGCCGACCTATAATATGGCCGTCAACCTCATCGACCAGTTCGGCGTCACACGCACGCGCGGTGTGCTCGAGTCGTCATTCGCCCAGTTTCAGGCCGATCGGGCCGTCGTCGATCTGGCCCGGTCTGTTCGCCAGCAAGAAGAATCCCTAGCTGGGTTCAAGGCCAGCATGACCTGCAACCTGGGCGACTTCGAAGGGTACTCGGCCATTCGTCGGCGTCTCACCGAGGTGGAACGCGAGGGTGTCAAATCCGACAATTCCTTGCGCGGTGAACGTGACAAACGCCAGCGTGAGGTGACGAGCCTGCGCAAGCAGATGCGCGCCCACGGCTGCCACCACTGTCCCGATCGAGAGGCGCACTCCCGCTGGGCAGAACGCTGGTTCAAGCTCAAACGCCAAACGGATGCCCTCAACCAGCAAATATCACAGCGCACTGGAGCCATCGCCCGCGTCTTCGATCGCGTGACCGACGTCCTGCTCGGCTACGGCTACCTCGAAGCGAATGCCAGCGGCAATATCGAGCTCAGCGAAAGCGGACGCATCCTGCGCCGAATCTACGCGGAAAGGGACCTGCTGGTCGCGGAGTCGCTGCGCCGAGGTCTGTGGAACGAACTCGATGCCGCGAGCCTCGCTGCGATGGCCTGTGCGCTGGTCTTCGAGCCGAGACGTGAAGAAGGCCTGATCGACGCTCGGTACCTGCCCAAGGGACCGTTCAGACCGGCCCTCGACGAAACCCAGGAGCTGTGGAGCCGCATCGACGACCTGGAGCGGGACCACAAGCTTCCCGGGAGTAATCCGCTCGCGGTGGGACTCAGCCTCGCCATGTGGAAGTGGGCTCGCGGCGCATCGCTCGCCGACGTACTCTATGAGGCCGAGATGGCTGCCGGTGATTTTGTGCGCTGGACTAAACAGACCATCGACCTGCTCGACCAACTCAGCATTGCCGGCGACGGACAGGTCGGGCCGACCGCTCGTAGCGCCATGGATGCGATCCGCCGCGGTATCGTGGCGTACTCCTCGGTGGCCTGAATTCACTATGTGGGGAATTGAGCGCGCGTTCAGCCTGCCGCTGTGGGCGGCTCTTGTCGTCGCGGCCGGCGCCGGCGCGGTTCTGGACGCCGGTTTTCCGGATCGCGACTGGTGGTACCTTGCGCCGGTGGGGGTCGCGCTCATGCTCCTGGCTCTGCTCGGTCGCAGCCTCGCGACGGGACTACTCGTCGGCCTGGTTGCCGGATTATCGTTTTGGCTGATTCATATCTTCTGGATCACTCTGTACCTCGGTCTCGTGCCGTGGTTTGCGCTCGGCGGGCTCGAGAGCCTGTTTTTTGCCGTGGGGCTCGGGTTGACGGCCGTCGTCCTCCGGCATGGCCCTCGGGTCTGGCCGAGTGTCGGGGGTCGTCTCGGCGTTGTGCCGGTTATCGTGGCGGGTTTGTGGACGGCCAGGGAAGCAATCAGCGCAGTCTGGCCCTACGGTGGCTTCGCCTGGGGCCGAGTTGCCCTGTCACAGTCGGAGAGTCCGTTTGGTCCGCTCGTGGCCTGGGTAGGCCTGTCGGGCCTGAGCTTTATTCTGGTCTGGCTGAGTGCCCTCGCCGTACAACTATTCCGCGAACCGGAGCTGGCGCGCACGCTGCGCACGGGCATCGCCGTCGGCGCCGTCGCGGTAGTCCTTATCGTCCCGGCATGGCCGACTACCCAGAACGGCGAGGTTCGCCTCGCCGCAGTGCAGGGAAACGCGGATGCCGGTCTGTTTGCCGAATATTCGCCGGGTCAGATCCTGCAGGACCACACTTCGGCCACCCTGCCTTTGATCGGCGAGAAGGTCGATTTCGTGGTCTGGCCGGAGAACGCGAGTGACATCGACCCCACCCGCTCGCAGGCAGCCGCGCAGGTGCTCGACTACATCAGTACCGAAATGGATGCCCCTCTCATCACCGGCACCATCACCAAGCCCGATGACACCTACTACAACAGCTCGCTGCTCTGGGAGGCTGGCCGTGGCGCCGTCGATGTCTATGACAAGGTGCACCCGGTGCCGTTTGCCGAGTACATGCCGGATCGGGCTTTCTGGCGACCATTCGCTCCGGACCTGATCGACCTCATCGGCCGGGATTACGGCATCGGCACCCGAGACAATATTTTTGACATCAACGGAGTTCTGGCTGGAATAGCGATCTGCTTCGACATCGCCGACGATCAGCTGGTGCACGAAATGATCGTCGACGGAGCTGAAATTATTCTCGCCCAAACCAACAACGCCGATTTCGGGCACACCGATGAAAGCGTGCAGCAGCTGGCCATCGCCCGGCTGCGCGCGATGGAGACAAGCCGGTCGGTCGTCAATATCTCAACGGTCGGCTCGAGCGCGATCATCACCCCCGATGGGGCGACGCTCGATAGCCTTTTGACCTTTACGTCGGGAGCTATGGTGCAGACCGTTCCGCTCAGCGACACCATCACGCCAGCGATAGTGGCCGGCCGTGGACTCGAATGGCTCGTCTCGGGGCTGGGTTTGGCCGGATTGGCTCTGTGCGCTCTGTGCGCTCGGTCCGCACGGCGGCGCCGGCACCGTTAGCCGCAGCCCCTGTCCAGAACCGACGTGTTAACCAACAACGACCCCGGCACAAAGTGCGGGGTCGTGCGGGTGTGACCGGCGGTTAGGCGCCGATCTTTTGCTGGCCACCACGGCGCAGACGCAACACCGAGAGGCGCTCTTCGAGCAACTCTTCGAGCTCGTCTCTGGAGCGGCGTTCCAACAACATGTCCCAGTGGGTCCGGGCAATTTTTTCATCGGAGTGGTCAACGATCACCGGCAGGGAGTCGACCAGTCGGGTCGCCGTCCTGGCACAGTACTTGCATTCCCACTCGTCCGGAGCCTCGGCATCGGCCGAAAAAATCATCACCGTCTCGCGCCCACATGTTTCACACCGGTAGGTGTGAGTGACCCGGGGGGAGAAGGTGACGCCTTCTTCGCTTTGAAGGCTTTGTGCGCCCAATCTCATGCCACGCAAACTGCGGTCAGCCATAGTGTGGTCTCCTCTCGCTCGCGATTACATTTCGATCGCGATACTTTCATAGTTCTAAACCATCAAGCTGGGTATAAACCTTCCCAGACCCCCCGTTCTGGGAGGTAATTCTCAGATTCCGAGAGTAGCAGCTTTGACAGCAAGATCTGTGCGATCTGTCACGATACCGTCAACGCCCAGATCGAAGAGTCGAACCATGTCGATCGGGTCGTTGATGGTCCACACGTGCACCTCGACGTCCACCCTGTGCATCATCGCGATGAAACGGGGTGTGACAATTCGAATTGGTCCCGCCCGCTCGGGTACCTGCACGGCGACGCAGCCCGCGAGCGTTTTGCGAACGAGGGAGGTGAGGCCCAGATTCGTCGCCGCCACGGCCCGCGCCACGAGCGGCGAAGACGCGGAGGAAACCACACCGGGCAGCAGGTCGACTACGCGGCGGCGACGCGAGTCGTTGAACGAGGTCACCAGGACTCGAGCCGTGGCTCGCTCGTCACGAATGGCCTGTGCGGCCGGTTCGGCCGCGGCATCTGTCTTGATGTCGATATTGAACAGTGCCGATGGAAACGCTTGGAGGGCATCGGCGAGGGACGTGAACGATTGCCCGTAGCCCCGGTTGATGCGCCTCAACTCAGGCATGGTCAGCTGGTCGATGCGAATATCGCGTCCGAGCTCAGTCAAGTCGGGGTCATGGCTGATCACAGCTACGCCGTCAAGCGATACGTGCACGTCGGTTTCGAGATGGGTGGCCCCACACGCCAGGGCCTTCACAAAGGCGAGCAAAGAATTTTCCGGCGCATCCCGTGCCAGACCGCGGTGAGCGAAAACCCGGGGGTGCGGTGCGGCCAGAAAGATGGACTGTGCGCTCTCGGCCACCGACTAGGCCTGCGGCTCTGCTGCAGCCGTGGCCGGAGAAGCGGCCGCCGCCGGTGCAGCGGATGCCGCCGTTTTTGGATTTTGAATATTCGCACCAAAAGCACTGCCGATACCCTTCATCGCTTCGGTCAGTTCGCTCGGCACGATCCAGAGCTTGTTGGCGCTGCCCTCGGCCAGTTTGGGTAGCGTCAGCAGGTACTGGTAGGCGAGCAGTTTCGGATCTGGATCTCCGTCATGAATGGCCTTGAACACAGTGGTGATGGCTTCGGCCTCACCCTGCGCGCGCAATACCGCAGCTTTGGCGTCACCCTCAGCCTCGAGGATCGCCGCCTGGCGCGCCCCCTCGGCGGTGAGAATCGCGGACTGCTTGGTACCCTCCGCCGTCAGGATGAGGGCGCGACGGTCACGTTCGGCTCGCATCTGCTTTTCCATCGAATCCTGGATGGAGTGAGGTGGCTCGATTGCCTTGAGCTCGACTCGGCCCACCCGGATGCCCCATTTGCCGGTGGCTTCGTCGAGCACGATGCGCAACTGGCTGTTGATGTTGTCGCGGCTGGTCAGAGCCTCTTCGAGGTTCAACCCGCCGACCACGTTACGGAGGGTGGTCGTAGTGAGCTGTTCGACCGCACCGAGGTAGTTGTTGATCTCGTAGGTAGCGGCGCGGGCATCCGTCACTTGAAAGTAGACGACGGTGTCGATGGACACGACGAGATTATCCTCGGTGATCACCGGCTGCGGCGGAAAAGACACCACCTGCTCGCGAATGTCGAGAAGCGGGCGCACCCGGTCGACGAACGGCACCAGAAGATTCAAACCGGGAAGCAGCGTTTTGTGGTACTTGCCGAGGCGCTCAACCACCCCGGCGTTGCCCTGGGGAATGATGCGAATGGCGCGTACGAGGATGACGATGACGAACACCGCCAACACCGCGAGCAGGGCAATCACGAAGATCTGACCGATAAAAGCTGCGGGGTCAAGCATTGTTCTGGGTCCTTTCGGCGGAGATGACGACGGCGGTGGAGCCTTCGATGAGATGCACGGTGACCGGCTGGCCGGGCTCGACACCAGAACTGAAACCGGCGTCGCTGTCGGGGTGGGCCGGCAGAAGACGAGCGGTCCAGGTTTCGCCGTTGGCCAGTTTCACCAGCCCCCCGGTTTCGGTGACCGTCGACATGACACGGCCGGTCATTCCAATCAGCGCGGCGATGTTGCTGAGCGCGGGATCGCCCCCCTTGCGAAGGGCTCGCAGTAAAAAGGGGCGGATGGTCAAAAGCAGAAGCACCGACAACCCGCCGGCGACTACGATCTGCAGCCACCAGTCCAGTCCGAGCAAGTTGGCAGCCAAACCGCCGAGACTGCCGATGGAGATCATCAGGAAGGTGAATTCCAAGCTCAGCAGTTCGATGGTAATGGCCACGAGAATGAACACGAGCCACAAAATCCAGAGATAGTCGGTCAGGTCGACCATGTGTGACACCTTCCACATTCAGTTTCACCTTGAAACTAGCAGGTACCGGGTTCAACACGCCGAGGGAGCGACTGAGGCTTGTTGATAAGGTCAAAAGGGTAGGTTGTGGCCGATCAGGTCACACTTCATCACGGAATTAAGTTGACCAAATCAGAGGAGCATGCGTGACCAATCCACTTGCAGCAGGATCACTCGAGGGCAAGCGCGTACTCGTCACCGGCTCTTCCCGCGGTATCGGCGCCGATACTGTCGGTTATTTTGCTCAGGCCGGAGCGCGAGTCGTCATCAACTACCGTAATAAAGAGGCGCGAGCGAATAAACTCGCCGATGCCATTCGCGCTGCCGGCGGGGAGGCCATCACGGTCGGTGCCGACTTGACAGACCCGGCATCGGTTGCCGCGATGTTCGCGATCATCAAGTCCGAATACGGGGGACTCGACATTCTTGTGATGAACGCATCGGGCGGTATGGAAAGTGGTATGGCTGCTGACTACGCCCTCAAGCTCAATCGCGATGCTCAAGTCAACTTGTTGAACGGGGCCATCCCGCTGCTCGGTGACGATTCTCGGGTTGTCTTTGTCACCAGCCACCAGGCGCACTTCATCAAGACGACAAGCACCATGCCGGAGTATGAGCCGGTCGCCCGAAGCAAGCGCGCGGGGGAAGACGCCCTGCGCGCCGTCATTCCCGAACTCGAACAGTCCGGTATAGGATTCGTGGTCGTCTCCGGCGACATGATCGAGGGCACCATCACGGCGACGCTACTCGAACGGTCCAACCCGGGCGCCCTGAACGCCCGCAAAGAGGCAGCGGGACGCCTGTACAACGTCAGCGAGTTCGCGGCGGAGATCGTCTCGGCCGCGGTAGATCCGGTCCCGGCCGGAAGTACCCGATTGGTCGGCGACACGACCGGGTTTACCAAAGACTAGAAAGTGAGAAAGCAATGAAGGCTGCCGATCTTCCGTTGCTCTGTACTGTCTCGCGCCCGACGATCCATCCCGATGGGTCGCGGGCGGTATTTTCGCGAGTGAACGCCGACTTTGCAGCGGATGACTACGTCGGCCAGCTGTGGACCGTCGCGCTGGCGGGGGAGCCGACTCCGCGCCGCATCACCCGCGGCTTTCGTGACTCGGCACCCCGGTTTTCCCCGGATGGCAGCCTGATCGCGTTTCTCAGGGCTGATGCCGGCGGTAGCGCGCAGTTGCACGTTGTCGATGCGGCCGGGGGCGAGCCCCTGGCAATGACCGACGCGGTTCTCGGCGTAACTGACTTTCGTTGGCATCCAAGCGGTAGCCGGATCGCCTTTTTGGCTCGGGTTCCCGAACCCGGACGATACGGCACGGTCGTCGGCTTGTCAGCGGACTCGGAACCGGCCCGCCGCATCGATACCCTGCGTTACCGGTCGAATGGGGTCGGATACACCAGCGACCGGCGCATGCACGTGTTCCTGGCCGCGGTGCCCAATGTCTGGGGCGAACCGACGCCCGCGCCCGCACCTGTCACGGCCGATGCAACTCGCGCTGAGCCCAAAGGCCCGCCGGATTCCGGGGTGAACCTCGTTCTTCCGGTGCGGGCCAGCCTTTCGTCCGGACTTCCGATCGCGCGCCGGGTGACCGAGGGGGATTTCGATCACTCCGGCCTGGCCTTTGCGGCTGACGGGTCCAGGCTCCTCACCATCTCGGCGCGTCATGCCGGCCGTGACAACGACCTGCGCAGCGAAGTCATCGAACTCAACCTCAGCCTCGACGAAAAAGCCACCCTGGGGGAGGAAATAATCGCTCCGGTTCGTACCGTCGTGCGTTCGGCTGAGAACCTGAGTATCTCGGCTCTCGCCTGTGCCGATGACGGTACTCTCTGGCTGCTCGCCACGGATGTGGGAACGACTGGCCGAGATTTCGTCGGACGGGTGAGCGCACTGTACCGCAGCGATTTCTTAATGGATGGTTCAGCACCGATGCGCGTCACCGACCCGCACCAGACCGACCAGGATCTACTCGATCTGGAGGCCACCGGGGATATCAGTTTGCTGGCGGACGGCTCCGTACTCGTGCTCCGCGGCAGTCGCGGCCGCGTTGATCTGGTTCGGGTGCACCACGACGGGCACGTGGAGCCACTCCACTGCGGAGCAACCGTCGCGACCGCAGTGGGTGCCAACGGCGAATCTGTGGTCGTCGCCGTGCAGACCGCCGTCACGTCCGGTGAGCTCGTTCTCGTACACACGCACCCCCTCGGCACGCATGTCCCGCACACCGAACCCAAACGCCTCACCGATTTCTCCGTGCACCTTCGCGCTACCGGCCTGGCGATGGGCATTGAACTCACCATCACCGGGCGAGACGGCTACCCGGTGCACGGCTTTGTGCATACCCCCCCGGGGCCGGGCCCGCACCCGGTGCTCCTGACCATCCACGGAGGCCCGTACGCCCAGTACACCGACGCGCTCCTCGATGAGACCCAGGTCTACGTCGATGCGGGCTACGCGGTGGTTCTCTGCAACCCGCGCGGATCATCCGGTTATGGCGAAGCCCATGGGCGCGCCATCCGCCAGCGTATGGGTACCCTGGACCTCGCTGACGTGTTGGACTTTCTCGACGGTGCCCTCGAAGCCGAGCCCGTCCTCGATGCGCAGCGCGTTGGAATCATGGGTGGGTCCTACGGCGGCTATTTAACCGCCTGGACGATCGCGCACGATCATCGATTTGCCGCCGCCATCGTGGAACGCGGTTTTCTCGATCCCGACGCGTTTGTCGGTACGAGCGACATCGGCGATTTCTTCGGTGACGAGTATGCAGGAACGGATGCCGACCTGGTGCGGAGCCAAAGTCCGCAGTTCCTGGTCGGCCAGGTGAAAACCCCGACCCTTGTCCTCCATTCCGCGCAGGATCTGCGTTGCCCGTTGTCGCAGGGTGAGCGCTACTACGCGGCGCTCAAACGGGGCGGAGTCCAGGCCGAACTGGTCATCTTTCCGGGGGAGAACCACGACCTCAGCCGTACCGGTCGCCCACGGCATCGTTTGCAACGGTTCGAGATCATTTTGGACTGGTGGGCCCGATTTCTGCCCAGTGCCGCCAATCACAGGAGATCCGATGAGCCCGACCAAGAAAACGGACACGCCGTCCCCTGAACCGAAAATCGCGGATAGCCACGACCTGATCCGCGTGCACGGTGCCCGCGAGAACAATCTCAAGAACGTCAGCGTGCAGATTCCAAAGCGACGACTCACCGTGTTCACCGGCGTGTCCGGCTCGGGCAAAAGCTCGCTCGTGTTTGGCACCATCGCCGCCGAGTCTCAGCGCATGATCAACGAAACATACAGCACGTTTGTGCAGGGATTCATGCCGACCCTCGCGCGGCCAGACGTCGATCTACTCGACGGGCTGACAACGACGATCATCGTCGACCAGGAACGAATGGGTGCCAACGCGCGGTCGACCGTCGGGACCGCCACCGATGCCAACGCGCTCCTGCGCATCCTGTTCAGCCGGCTCGGCCAGCCGCACATCGGCTCCCCGCAGGCGTTCTCCTTCAACGTCGCCTCGATCAGCGGCGCGGGTGCCGTTTCGATCAAACGCGGCGGACAGACCGTCAAGGAACGGCGCAGCTTTAGCATCACCGGCGGAATGTGCGCACGCTGCGAGGGGAGGGGCTCGGTCAACGACATCGACCTGACCGCACTCTACGACGACACCAAGTCTCTCAACGGCGGCGCGCTCACCATTCCCGGCTACAGCATGGACGGCTGGTTCGGCCGTATATTCAATGGTTGCGGATTCTTCGACCCCGATACACCGATCAAGGACTTCACCGACCAAGAACTGGATGACCTACTCCGCAAGGAGCCGACCAAGATCAAGGTCGAGGGTATCAACCTCACCTACGAGGGGCTGATTCCCAAGATCCAGAAATCGATGCTCTCCAAAGACGTCGTCTCGCTGCAACCGCATATCCGAGCTTTTGTGGAAAGAGCGGTGACTTTTACCGTCTGCCCCGACTGCGACGGCACCCGACTCAGCGCGGGGGCCCGATCGTCGAAGATTAGCGAAATCAGCATCGCCGATGCCTGCGCGATGCAGATCAGCGACCTCGTCGAGTGGGCCGGCGGTCTGACTGATCCCTCCGTCGAACCGCTCCTCGAGTCGTTGCAGCGTCTGCTCAAATCTTTTGTCGTGATCGGGCTGGGCTACCTCTGCCTCGACCGTCCCTCCGGAACGCTGTCCGGCGGTGAGGCCCAGCGCACGAAGATGATCCGCCACCTCGGCTCGTCGCTCACGGATGTCACGTACGTCTTCGATGAGCCGACGATCGGCCTGCATCCGCACGACATCCAGCGAATGAACACCCTGCTGCTTCAACTGCGTGACAAGGGCAACACCGTGCTCGTTGTCGAGCACAAGCCAGAGATGATCGCGATCGCCGACCACGTCGTCGACCTCGGCCCAGGAGCGGGATCGGCTGGTGGCGACATCGTGTTCGAGGGAACCCTGGCCGGTCTTCGATCAAGCGATACCGTGACCGGCCGGCACCTCGACGACCGTGCGACGGTGAAACCGAGCGTACGCAGGCCTTCCGCGGTATTGCAGGTGCGCGGCGCCAACGCCCACAACCTGCACAACGTCGATCTGGACATTCCGCTCGGTGTGCTGACCGTGGTGACCGGCGTGGCCGGGTCGGGCAAGAGCTCCCTGATCCAGAGCTCGGTAACAGGCCGCGACGGAGTGGTCTCTATCGACCAGGGCGCGATCACGGGCTCCAGGCGCAGCAACCCGGCGACATACACGGGGATGCTTGAACCGATCCGCAAAGCCTTCGCCAAGGCCAACGGCGTCAAACCGGCGCTGTTCAGCTCCAATTCAGAGGGAGCCTGCCCCATCTGTAACGGCGCCGGCGTTATCTACACCGACTTGGGCGTGATGGCCGGCGTAGCAATACCCTGTGAGGTATGCCAAGGAAAGCGTTTCGAGGCATCCGTTTTGGAATACCGCCTCGCGGGACGCGACATTAGTGAGGTGCTGGCGATGTCGGTAACCGAGGCCAGGGAATTCTTTGGTGAGGGCCAGGCACGAACCCCGGCAGCTCATGCGATCCTTGGCCGACTCGCCGATGTCGGCCTCGGCTATCTCAGCCTCGGCCAACAGTTGCCGACGTTGTCCGGCGGCGAACGCCAGCGGCTGAAGCTCGCCACGCACATGGCCGAAAAAGGTGAGGTGTATGTTCTGGACGAACCCACCGCCGGCCTGCACTTGGCCGACGTCGAGAATCTGCTCGGCCTACTCGATCGGCTCGTGGATTCCGGGAAGTCGGTCATCGTCATCGAACACCATCAAGCCGTCATGGCGCACGCCGACTGGATCATCGACCTCGGCCCGGGCGCAGGTCACGAGGGCGGCCGAATCGTCTTTGAAGGCACACCCGCAGACCTCGTGGCCGCGCGTTCGTCCCTCACCGGCGAGCACCTCGCGGCCTACGTCGGTGCTGTGCCCGCGACTGCGTAGTCCAACAGCGCCCCCGCAGGCTACGCGAGGAGCGCGACCAGGGTTTCGCGGGCACCGACCGTGTGCAGCAGCTCAAGCGCCCGGTCGTAGGCCCCGACAAACGTCGTGTCGTCGACGAGATCGGCGAACAGGTCGCGGTCGCGCAGGAAGGAATGCCGGTCAGAGGCGAATCCGGCAGCGTTGTTCATAACACGTTCCCTGAGACGGTCGGCGACCTCGATAGGCTGGCCCTGTTCATCCGTTCCCTCCGCGTAGCGGGCCCAGCTGGCCACTATCGCCGCTGACAGTTGCACCGAACGACCAGCCGCGAGTTGGTCGACGATCACCGGCACGAGCCACTTCGGGATCCGGTCGGAGGACTCGTTGCAGAGCCGTGCGACGGTGTCGCGTACGCTCGGGTTCGAGAACCGAGCGATGAGCTCGTCTTTGTAGGCTTCGAGGTCGATGCCGGGTACCGGCTTGAGCGTGGGGGAGCCCTCGCGGTCCATGTAGGAGCGAAGGAAGCCGGCGATCAGCGGATCAGCCGCAGCGTCGTGCACGAGTCGGTAGCCGCACAGGTGCGCAAAATAGCACAGGCCTTGATGGCTGGCATTCAACAAACGCAGCTTCATGAGCTCGTAGGGCTCAACGTCGGCGACGAGCTGAGTGCGCACCTGCTCGTACGGTGGTCGACCGTTGATGAAGGAGTCCTGTAAGACCCATTGGAAGAAGGGTTCGCAGACCACGGGCCACGCGTCGAGCACACCGAAGGTCGCGGCGACGAGAGCGCGATCGGCATCCGTCGTGCTGGGGGTGATGCGGTCGACCATGCTGTTCGGGAACCTTACGTGTGCGTCGATCCAGGCGGCCAGTTCGGCGTCGCGGGCGGTTGCGAACGCTACGAAGGTGCGGTGGGCAACCTCACCGTTGTTTTGCAGGTTGTCGCAGGACATGACCGTGAACGGGGGCACTCCGCGGTCGCGCCGGCGACGCAGAGCCTCAACGGTGATACCGAAGACTGTGGCCGGCGCGGCGCCGGGCGCCAGGTCGGCCTGCACCTGCGGGTTGCCGAGGTCGAAAGCCCCGGTCACCGGGTTGATGTTATAGCCGCCCTCGGTCACGGTGAGAGAGACGATCTTTACCTCGGGGCTGGCCATCCGCTCGATGACAGCATCGACGTCGTCGGGGGCGAACATAAAGTCGATGATCGATCCGATAACGCGGCCCTCCAGATGCCCGTCGGCGTGCTTTTCGACCAACGTATAGAGGCCATCCTGAGCGGCTAAGACGTCCCGCATGCGTGCGTCACCGGCCAGCACGCCGACTCCGCAAATGGCCCAATCGCGGGCCAGGCCCTGGCTGAGCAGGTCGTCGATCATGAGTGCCTGATGCGCCCGGTGAAACCCACCGACACCGAAGTGCATGATGCCCGCCGTCAATCCGGTGCGGTCGTAGGACGGAACGCGCACGGTGGCGGCGAGGGCAGGTAGGGACTCCGTGGTGAGGGCGAGGCCGGTGAAAAAAGGGGGAGTGGTGAGTGTGGTCATGTGGGTCTCAATTCAATCGAGCGTCATCAAATGGAATGCGAGCGGGCACACCGTGGAAGCCGGGCTGCGTTCCCCGCAAGACGGAGGCCATCACAGCGGCCACAAGGTACAGCGCGGCAAAGAGCACCACGAGTCCGAGTGCGCCGAGGGTGCCGTAGAGCAGTGCCACCAGGAGCGGGCCGGCGAACACGGCCGCGCCGATGCCGAGGTTGTAGGAGCTCATTGCCGCCCCTGGCTGCTGCGGGGCGAGCGACACGGCGATCGCGGACAGTGGCACAAACCCGGCGAGGCCGATTCCAAAAATCGCCCCGACGATGAGGGTGAGGCTGTAGGCGAACGGCCAGCCCTGACCGATGGCGTAGACGGGTACGACGTAGAGGCCGATCATAGATACGGCGCAGAGCACGGCGCCGAACCAGGTGACGGTGCGGCTCCAGCCGAAGCGGTCGCCGAGGGCACCGAAGACGAGGTTGAAGGGGATGTTCACCGCGTAGATCACGGTGGTGAGAATCAGGAATTGGCCGATCGACCAGCCGAAGCGGTCCACGAACAGGGCCGGGAAGAAGATTGCCATGCCGTAGGTGGGGATCGAGTTGATCATGCGGGTGAGCATGACGAGCAGCACCCTCGGTTTGGTGGCGAGAAGTTTGAGCCCGTAGGACAGGACTGTGACGACCTCCGAGGGATTGTCGACGAGGGGCTTGCGACCGGTCTTATCCTTGACGCCGATAAAGGCGACGACGGCCCCGCTGACGACGAGCACAAGGGAGACCCAGAGGGTTTGATACATCGAGAGGTGGAAGATGTCGAGGGCACCGGTCGCAACGAGCGCGCCGAGGGTGGGAAGCCCGGCGGTGAAAGCCACGTAGAACCAGCCGATGGAGCTCGCGAGGTGCCGGGGGTTGGCTGTTGCGGTGATCCACACCAGGAACCCGTAGGCGAAGAAGGGGTAGCCAAAGCCGCGCAGGCCATAGGTGACGAAGATGAGCATGACGTTGCTCGAGGTGAGGGCGACGGTGAGAAAAAGCAGGTTGAAGACGACCCAGATACCGGCACCGATCATCATGACACGGCGCGGGCCCCAAAGGTCTGAGAGAGCGGCGGAGAGGAACGCGGCGATGGCGACGGCTACGCCGTAGACGGTGACGAGCGTGCCGACGAGGGGGATGCTGAAGCCGTGGTCGCCGGTGAGGAATGGCGCAAGAATATTGGTCTCGACACCGTCACCGATCATGAACAGCGCCAGTCCGATGTATCCCCAGAATAGTGGGCGGGGGAGTCCGAGACGGTCGAGCAGCCTGGGCGGAACGAGGCCGTAGGTCGCGCCTGCTGCGGTGCTTGGGTGGGTGCCTGGGTGAGTGAGTGCCTGAGGTGCCATTCTTCGCGTCCTTACGATGGTCCAGAGATCGAACGCCCCAAAACTAACACATAGCTCACGTATTTAACATAAAGTCTGTTATGAATCGGGTGATTAAACACATCAATTTAACAACACGCTTCAGGGCGTCTATGCTGGCGATCATGAAGCTTGCCGACGTCACCGACGACGATTCCCTTTCGCGCGATTCCCTCACGCGCGATGGCCTCACCGGTCCGGTGCGGCGTAGTGAACTGGTGCGCCACATCGAGGCGAATGGTCCCGTGCGACTGGAAAAGCTTGTCGAGACCTTCCGTGTCAGCGCCATGACTATTCACCGCGACCTTGATCTCCTTGCCCGCGAGGGACTCATTGAACGCGTGCGGGGCGGGGCGCGTGCAAAACCGCATCCGTTTGCCGAGCAGGATGTCCGCCTGCGCCGGGCCACTCGGGTCGGCCTCAAGAGGGCTCTCGCCGCAGAGGCAGCCCTGCTGATCCGGACCGGCGACGTTGTCGCCTTCGACGACTCGACTACGGTCGCAGCCATGCTCGGCCACCTCGCCGCGCGCGCTCCGAGCGCGGTGGTTACCCACGCGCTTGGGCTGATGCGCGAACTGACGCTGATGCATCCGCAGATCTCGCTCGTGGGCCTCGGCGGACAATACGTGCACGAGACAGACTCGTTTCTCGGCGCCATCGTAGTCGAACAGCTCAGTCGGGTCTCTGCCGACGTGGTTTTTGTGTCGACGACTGCATTGAAGAATGATGCTCTCTTTCACCCGGATGCCGCGGCCGCCGAAACGAAGCGAGCCTTGCTCACTCGGGCCGACCGTAAGGTTCTGCTGCTTGACGACAGCAAGTTCGAGGCCAAGGGGCTGTATCACGTGGCCGACCTGGCCGACTTCGACGACGTGATCGTCAATGCCGAACTCGCACCGGAACTTCGTGAGCACCTCAACACACTCGGTCTGCGCGTGCACTACGTATCGACCCCGCCGGTCGAATTCTAGACGGGTCAAGAGCCCTCGGGCCAGACCGGTGAGTGCAGCCGGCGCACAGCAATAAACACGTGAATACGACGTTCACCAAGTGACCGATAATGCACATTATGTCAATAACTTGATAATCGGCTGCCACAACCTGGCCCGCGCTGCTTCAAAGCAACCTCGACTTCCAGCCCTAATAGAGCGCACAACTAGCGTGTCTTCAGCCGCAGGCGAGATTTTTCACCGCCGATACTGTTGCTGTGGGCAGACCGCACCCACAGATAACGTTCCGGTCGCGTTCAATCAGGTGATGAGTTGTCGTTCTTGCCCGACTGCACCCAGACTGGAGGCATGAAGACAATGACGTTACCGAATACCCACTTGGAAGTCTCGAATATCGTTCTCGGGCTGATGCGGATCGTTCCTCTCGGTGACGAAGAGATCCGATCCTTGGTTGGGGCCTCCCGAGACGCCGGCATAAACTTCTTCGATCACGCCGACGTGTATGGCAGCACGCCCCACGAATGCGAACGTCGTTTCGGGGACGCGGTGACGTTTTCGGCAGAAGATCGGGCACGAGTGGCCATCCAGTCAAAAGTCGGTATTCGATCCGGCTTCTGGGACTTCTCCAAGGAGCACATCCTTGGATCCGTCGACGAATCGCTCACGGCGTTAAAGACGGAATATCTCGATATGCTGCTGCTGCACCGCCCGGACGCCCTCGTGGAACCCGACGAGGTCGCCGAGGCCTTCAACGTCTTGCACGATGCGGGAAAAGTGCTCAATTTCGGCGTCAGCAATCACACCCCGGGGCAGGTCGCGCTGCTGAAACGCTCGGTGGCCCAGCCGCTCATCGTGAATCAGGTGCAGCTCAGCATCACGCACGCGCCGCTTATCGCCGCCGGCATGTCGGCCAACATGGCCGGCCTTGACCAGTCCATCGACCGGGACAACGGCATTCTCGATTACTGCCGACTCAACAACATCACGCTGCAGGCATGGTCGCCGTTTCAGAAAGGTTTCTTCGATGGTATTTTTCTGAACGATCGAGAAAACTTCTCCGCGTTGAACGATGTCATCGATGACCTTGCTCGAACCTATGACGCTCCCCCGGCTGCCATCGCCGTCGCCTGGATCACCCGTCATCCTGCCCACATGCAGGTAGTGCTCGGAACGACCAGCGTGCGGCACCTTCTCGATTCGGCCGTGGGGTCTGATATCGCTCTTACGCGGGAAGAGTGGTATCGACTCTTCACTGCCGCTGGACATATCTTGCCGTAGTCCAGCCCCAGAAACCCTTGGGGGAAAAAATGGATGTCGCACTCGCTCTTCTCGCTCTCGTTGTTGTTGTCTGCGCCGCCAGCGCCCTCGCGAGACGCTTGAACTTGTCTGTTCCGTTGCTGCTGGTAGTTGTCGGTGTCGTCGGCTCGTACCTGCCGTTTATTCCGGCGGTAGAGCTGGATCCGGAACTGGTGTTGGTGGGAATTCTTCCTCCACTGCTGTACGCAGCCGCCATCCGTACCTCCCTGGTCGAGTTCCGCACCAACCTGCGCTCCATCGGCCTACTGTCAGTCGGTTATGTCATTTTCGGTACCGTGGCCATCGGGCTCATCGTTTGGTGGCTGATCCCGGAAATTCCGCTGGCTGCGGCGTTTGCCTTGGGGGCGGTGGTGGCTCCCCCGGATGCGGTGGCGGCGACTACGATTGCCCGCCGCGTTGGGCTCCCGCGCCGGGTAGTGAGTCTTCTGGAAGGTGAGTCGCTGGTCAACGATGCGACCGCTCTGGTACTTCTTCGCACGGCGATCGTTGCCATTGGTGGCAGTGTCACTGTCTGGCAAGTGGCGTCAGATCTTGCTTTTGCTGCCGTTGGCGGTGTCGTGATCGGTTTGATCGCTGCATGGCTCCTGCTGCAGGTTCGAAAACGCGTGCGCAATGTAGCCATAAACACGTCTATGTCGCTAGCGGCTCCGTTCGTGGCCTACATTCCAGCCGAGGAGATCAACGCATCTGGCGTGTTGGCTGTCGTTGTGGCTGGCCTTGTGATCGGCACCAAGACGCCCGCTATGCCGGGCGGCGCGTCGCGCTTGAGCCAGCGCAGCAACTGGGCCACGGTGCAGTTCCTGCTCGAGAACTCTGTTTTCCTGCTGATCGGGTTACAGGTGCGATCGATCATTGAAGCGACCTCCGGCGACTCGCTGGGTGCCGGGCGCATTTGGGGTGCCTGCGCTGTCATACTCGTCGCGGTTCTCTTGTTGC
Organism: Cryobacterium sp. Y29; assembly: GCF_002929825.1. GTDB lineage: Bacteria > Actinomycetota > Actinomycetes > Actinomycetales > Microbacteriaceae > Cryobacterium. The sequence goes on along the minus strand of NZ_PJJN01000035.1, from coordinate 146,656 downwards.
GCCCGATTTGGGTGTTCCCGGCGATTTATCTCCCTCGCCTGTTCCCCAAAATTCGAAAGGCCGACCCCGCACCACCCTGGCAGTTGCCCGCCATCGTGTCGTGGGCCGGCATGCGGGGTGTGGTCACCCTGGCTGCCGTGTTCGCCCTGCCGGAAGACGTCGCACACCGTCCCGTTCTCGTTCTCGCGGCCCTGGGGGTGGTGGCCGGAACCCTGGTCGTGCAGGGCCTGAGCCTGCCGTGGTTGGTTCGTATCCTGGGGGTACGTGGTCCAGATACCAAAGCGGATGCGCTCAGCCAGGCCGCACTCATGGATCAGGCCACCGCCGCGGGGATAGAAAACCTGCGCCGGCACGCCCGGCCCGACGATCCACCGGAGGTACTCGACATGCTCGAACGCCGCACACAGGAACGCAACCGGGCAGCCTGGGAGCGCCTCGGACGTTCAGAGCTTGCAGACCGCACTCCCAGTAAGCGCTATGTACAGTTGCGGCTGGCCATGCTCGACGCGGAGCGCGCCAGAGTTCTGAAACTGCGCCATTCGGGCGATTATGCCCATGAGGTGATCAGCGAAGTGCTTGAGATGCTCGATGTTGAGGAATCTATGTTGGATACCTCGCCTGACGACCTGAGCATCGACTTCAGCGCCGAAACCCATCCTGCGAACAAGCCAGACACCTCTGGAGTGCCTCTGGGCGCCGGCGGCTGCGAGCACTTACGAGCCGTCGGTGAGCATCCGGTACCGCCGGATGCGGAATGCAGCGACTGTGTGCGCGAAGGCACCAGCCCGGTACACCTTCGGATGTGCCTAATCTGCGGCAATGTGGGGTGCTGCGATTCATCCGTCGGTCAGCACGCGACCAGGCACTTCCGAGAATCCGGCCACCCCATCATGTGCAGCGCTGAGCCGCGGGAATTGTGGCGTTGGTGTTACGTTGACGAACTCCTCGGTTAGCGAGTGCTCGTCGACACGCCTATGACTCGCCGTGAATCCTCGCCGTGGACCCACGTCGTGAGCTGGTACTGCTGTTCTGGAACATCGACTTCTGTGGTTCACTCAACGGCTTGCAGGAGCACTGCTCACCGGGAGTGGATACGCTGACCAGATGAGCGTTCTCAATGGATTTCACTTAGCGGATCGAGGGTTCTTTTCCCGCGAGGTGCTCGATGTTGCGCCGGGAATTCTCGGCTGCATCCTTCAACGCACCGATGACGATGGCACTGTGACCATTCGCATTACCGAGGTTGAGGCGTATGCGGGGGAACGCGACCCCGGCGCGCACAGCTATCGGGGCAAGACGAATCGGAATAGGACAATGTTCGGCCCCGCCGGACACCTGTACTGCTACTTCACCTACGGAATGCACCACGCTCTGAACCTCGTCGCCGGACAACCAGGCCAGCCATACGGTTGTCTTATTAGGGCGGGAGACGTGATACAAGGTTCCGATATTGCCCGAATCCGGCGAGAAAGCAAGCCACGAAAAGTTCCTCTCCTGGATCGGAGTTTGGCGAGAGGCCCCGGCTGCGTTGCCCAAAGCTTCGGAGCAACCCTGGACAACGACGGTGATGATCTTTTCGGCGGACAGTGGAAGTTCTTCATTCCGGATGACGGTGTGGTTTTACCGCACCACACCGGACCCCGCGTTGGCGTCAGCGGGCCCGGCGGAGATGCGACCAACTTCCCTTGGCGATTCTGGTTAGCGGATGCGCCATCCGTCTCGAGTTACAAACCAGCGAAATACCGCGGTTCGACCGGGTCCCCCCGCACCATCGTTTCAGCGTTTTCCCAGCGAACCTCGATTGTCTAAGACGCACAAACTCCGGTACCTCCAACGAACCATCAACGATTGCGAGGAGAGCACATGCCTTTCATTACCGTCCCCGGTCAAAACGGGCCTGACGTCGCACTGCACTACGAAGACGTCGGTGCTGGCAAGCCCGTTGTACTGATTCACGGCTGGCCACTCAGTAGCAGGTCCTGGGAAGGTCAAGTACCCGCTCTCGTCGACGCCGGTCACAGAGTCATCACATACGATCGCCGCGGGTTCGGCCAATCATCTCAGCCGTGGAACGGATATGACTATGACACATTTGCCGCCGATCTGAAAGCCGTTCTTGATGCCCTCGACCTGCGAGACGTCACTCTTATTGGGTTTTCGATGGGTGGCGGCGAGGTTGCTCGGTACGTGGGAACGTACGGCACCGACCGCATCGCGAAGCTCGTCTTCGCCAGCGCAGTACCGCCGTACCTCTGGAAATCGGATGACAATCCTGATGGAGGTGTCGATGCCGAACTGGCCCAGTGGTTCCACGACGGCTTGACCGGAGACCGCCCGGCATTCCTGCATGAATTTGTTCAGATGTTCTTCACTGCCGGTAAGCCCTCGTTGGTCAATAAGCCGAAGGTCAGTTCCGAGCAGATTGCGTACAACCGTAGTCTGGCCGAAATGGCCTCGCCTAAAGGCACGCTCGACTGCACGGCCGCATTCGCCATGACGGACTTCCGCGATGATCTGTCGAAAGTTACCGTACCAACCCTGGTGATACACGGCGACTCCGACACGATCGTGCCATTCGAGGTCAGTGGCAAGCGCACTCACGCAGCCATTTCCGGCAGCGAACTCGTGGTGATCGAAGGCGCCCCACACGGTCTGACCGTTTCACATCGGGAGGAATGGAATCGGCACGTAATCGCCTTCCTCGCTAAATAGCGAAACCGAGAAGGATTCGCGCTGACGAGCAGAGTCCAACGCGCAAGTCCTTTTCGTCTCTTTATGGGTCGTGGCCGTGCAGGAGCTGAAGCTTATTCGGCCTGATCCCAAAACGTCCTGCCGTCGGCGAAGCGCTGGGCGTTAGCCGGGGTACCTTCACCCAATACCTACCTAGCTCAATCCATGTCAAACCCGACGAAAAGAGTAAACACATGAGTAAAGAAGCGAATATCGCCGCACAGCAAAAGTTTGGTGAAGCCGTCAACAGCGGAGAACTTGATCTTTTAGACGACCTCGTGGCCGAAGATGCAGTCGATAACGACCCTGCGCCAGGTCAAGGCCCGGGTCCGGCAGGCTACAAAGCATTCTTCGGCGAGATGATTGCTGCTTTTCCGGACCTGCACATCGCAGTCGAGCGCCTTGTCGCAAACGATACCGACGTCGCATTCGCCTATACGCTCACCGGCACCCACCAGGGCCCTTTCATGGGCCACTCCGCCAGCGGTAAAACGATGTCGGTCCGTGGCATGCAAATCAGCCGGTTCGAGAACGGGAAACTTGTAGAGCGGTGGGGCAGCAGCGACCAACAGGGCATGCTCGAACAACTCGGCCTCGCAGCATAGCCTGCGACAGCCAGGTTGCCCTGACGGGTTAGGTGCGTGTCCCGTGTATGACCATGCCAAATTCATTGACCGGTTCGAAGGCATCGCGGTCCCATGCTCCCGGATGCGGAACCGGGCAGTTGACCACGGTATTTCGGGTGGAATGATCGATGGTGTGTTCGCGCATGGCATGGCCGCAGATGGGGCATGCCTGTGCACTAGTCGTGGCCCGCTCTTCCGAATCTTTCGAGGTGTTCCTGTCCTGAATCATGCCATTACGATACGCCGGATTGGACAATAAGGCACGAAACGGCTAGGCGTTTTCCTCAGGTTGGCGACGACGGCTCACTGCTCGCCGAAGCCTGATTCCAGCAGTTCCGCGAGGGCGTTGATCGCCGGTCCAGCCGCGGGATCTGTCGACGTGAGGTGCACGCTGCTCCCCCGAGCCAGGCCGAGCGACATTATGCTCAGCAGGCTGCGGGCGTCCGTGCCGTTCACGCTGATCGGAACCGAGAATGTGCTCGCGAGGTTGACGAATTCTGCGGCTGGACGTGCGTGAAGACCGTCCTTGTTGATGAGGATCACCGTGCGTGACACCCCGGTCGCAACGGGAGGCTGGATCGCCGGCGTGGCTTGACTCATCACCTGCAGCGCTGACTGCGCCGCCGCTACTACCTCGTCGAGGTCTCCCCCGGTTTCTGCGGCCACCGCCGCAGCCACCCCACCTTCGACGAGCGGCGCGTCGACAATCCGCACCTTGTCTTGCTCGGCCCCCTCGAGAAAATCGCGCACTGTTTCCGCGGTCAGGATGGCCGAACCGAGATCGCACAAGATCACCACCCCGGCACCATCGTTCGCCGCGCTGATTCCGGCGCTGATCTTCTCAAAGCTCGTACCGATTCCACCGGAGTCTGTTCCACCTGCGGCGATAAGACGCACCGTCGGCGCCATTTGGCGCGCCAGTTCGACCAAGCCCGTCGCGATCTTCTCGCTGTGCGAAACGAAAATGATACCGATTCGTTCAGCAGATACCGCCGCCATCAATGGTGCGACATCAGGTCGGCCGCGGCGCGAAGCAGCAGTGACGTCGACTGGGATCCCGGGTCGCGGTGACCGATCGCCCGCTCTCCGAGGTAACTCGCCCGTCCCTTGCGTGCAACCAGCGGCTCGGTGGCCTGCGCGCCTTGCGCTGCAGCATCTGCTGCGGCCAGCAGGACGGCGCCAACGGGTGAGCCCGCCGTCTGCGCGGCCAATGCCGCGTTCACCGCCGGCGTCCAGGCGTCGATCATGGTCTTGTCACCCTCCATCGCTTTGCCCCGCAGCACGATACCGTCCCGCGCCGCCGTCAGCAGGGCGACCAGTGCGGGCGCATCCAACGATTGCGCCGCTCCGACAGCACCGGCTGCTTTGAGAAAGGCTGTGCCGTACAAGGGTCCGGCAGCGCCGCCCACCGTCGAGATCAGGGTTGTGGCGACAAGTTTCAATACGGCCCCTGGCGTTGTCTCGTCGGTGAGTTCCTCGAGCTTGGGCAGGATCGCCTGAAAACCACGATCCATGTTCTCTCCGTGGTCGCCGTCGCCGATGTCGCGGTCGAGGGTGTTCAAGGCGGCACGGTTGATTGCAAGTACCTCGGCGCTTCGCCGAATCCAGCGAATAGTCCACCTAGTGTCCAGCCGGAGCGCTGCGTTGGCGAGGTCGGCGTCGCCGACAACTGCGCCAGGTTCGTCGTTCGGGGTCATTGAATCTCCTTCTACCGTCCCCACCGTAGCGTGGACGTCTGTACCGGGGCGTCCCACAGTGCCGTGAGCTCGTCGTCGAGTTTCAGAACGGAGATCGATGCTCCTGCCATCTCGAGGCTCGTCGTGTAATTGCCGACCAGGCTCCGGGAGACAGTGATGCCGCGCTCCTGCAGAACTTCGGCGGCCCGGCGGAACACGATGTACAACTCAATCTGTGGTGTGCCGCCCATACCGTTGACGAGCAGGAGCACCTCGTCGCCACTGGCAAACGGCAGGTCGTCGAGAATGGGGCCGAGGAGCCGGTCCACGATGGCGTCGGCGGGCTCGAGCTTGATTCGCTCTCGCCCTGGCTCGCCGTGAATGCCAATACCGATTTCAATTTCGTCGTCGGCCAGGGTGAAACTCGGTTCCCCCGCGTGCGGCACGACGCACGGGGTGAGCGCAACACCCATGGTGCGCACGCGGGAATTCACCTTCTCGGCCACGGCGACCACGGCATCCAGGTCATCTCCGCGTTCAGCGGCAGCTCCGGCAATCTTCTCAACGAGGACCGTTCCGGCCACGCCGCGGCGGCCTGCCGTATACAGCGAGTCCTTGACGGCGACATCGTCGTTAATGATGACCGCGCGAACCTGGATGCCATCAGCGGCTGCAAGATCAGCAGCGGTCTCAAAATTCAGCACGTCGCCGGTGTAGTTCTTGACGATGTGGAGCACTCCCGCTCCGCCGTCGACGGCCTGTGTCGCTGCCAGGATGGGGTCCGGTGTAGGCGAGGTGAAAACAGGGCCGGGAACGGCGGCATCCAGCATTCCGAATCCTACAAATCCGCCGTGCAGTGGTTCGTGACCGCTGCCGCCTCCACTGACGATTCCGACCTTGCCGCGCAGCGGCGCATCCGCTCGCACAATGAAAACAGGATCGTGCGAGACCCGCACAATGTCGGCGTGTGCCACCTCGAATCCGGCGACGGCCTCGTTGACGACATTCTTCGGATCGTTGATGAGCTTCTTCATGACCAGCCATTCACTCGGTGGTGCCTCGGATTTATTCGGGTGCTTCGCCCAAGCGCATTTTCCCACGCTTAACATACGCGTTATTACGACGAGCAGTAAGAGTCAGGGTGAACTCGCCTGGCCTATTCCCCTTCGTGACGCCCCGCGATATGTTATGTCCGTCCGCTCACCGCAGAGAGGTAGCTGCGGCATCCCCGGCCTGACCAGAAAGGTTCTCGTGGAAAATATCGGAGCTGTATTCGTCTCGGAGGTTGTCGGCACTGCCATGCTCGTTCTCCTGGGAACCGGCGTCGTGGCCAACGTCGCTTTGGCCAAGAACAAGGGCCTCGGTGGTGGGTTCCTTATGGTGACCATCGGCTGGGGCTTCGCGGTGTTCGCCGGCGTCGTGGTCGCCTACCGTTCGGGGGCGCACCTCAATCCGGCCGTCACCCTGGGCCTCGTCGCCAACGGTACCGAGGAATTCGGGATGGGCGTTCCCGTCAACGCGGTATCCGTTCTCGCCTATATCGGCGCGCAGATGGTCGGCGCAATTCTTGGCGCTATCGCCTGCTGGCTCGCCTACAAACAACACTTCGACGCCGAACCAGACCCGGCCAACAAACTCGGTGTCTTCTCCACCGGGCCGGCCATCCGCTCATACGGTTGGAACCTCGTCACGGAGATCATCGGTACCTTCGTGCTGGTTTTCGTCGTCATCGCTTTTGGTGGTGACCGCCAGGGCGAATCCGGCGGGTTGGCCTCTCTCGGAGCCCTCCCCGTGGCACTGCTCGTGATCGTTATCGGCACCTCGCTCGGTGGCCCGACCGGGTACGCCATCAACCCGGCTCGTGACCTCGGTCCGCGCATCGCCCACTTCATCCTGCCGATCAAGGGCAAGGGAGGCTCCGACTGGGCCTACTCCTGGGTACCCGTCGTGGGGCCGATCATCGGTGGCCTGCTCGCTGGGTGGGCCGCGTTGATTCTGCTGCCGCTGCTCGCCACCTGACTCGAACAAACGGGCCGGTTCCCCAAGCGAACCGGTCTGTTGACGTGCGAGCACACCTGTACTTCCCGCACACTCACAAGGAGGACACGCACCAATGACTGATTACATTCTCGCCATAGACCAGGGAACGACCAGTTCTCGGGCCATTATTTTCGATAAGGCCGGATCAATCGTGTCGACCGGGCAACTCGAACACGAACAGATTTTTCCCCAGGCCGGCTGGGTTGAACACGACCCGAAAGAAATTTGGGACAACACCCGCGAGGTGATCGGGCAAGCATTATCCAAGGCTAATCTCACACGGAACGACATCAGGGCCATCGGCATCACAAATCAGCGAGAAACCGCCGTGGTGTGGGACAAGACGACCGGTGTTCCCGTCTACAACGCGATCGTGTGGCAGGACACCCGCACCCAGCCCATCGTCGACCGCCTCGCCGCCGACGGAGGCGTCGAACGGTTCAAGAAGAAGGTCGGGTTGCCCTTGGCTACCTACTTCTCCGGCACGAAAATAGTATGGATCCTGGAGAACGTTGAAGGCGCCAGGGCCAAGGCCGACGCCGGTGACCTGCTCTTTGGAACAACGGACTCCTGGGTGTTGTGGAACCTCACCGGCGGAGTGGACGGCGGCGTGCACGCTACCGACGTTACCAACGCTAGCCGTACCCTCCTCATGGACCTGGAAACCTTGCAGTGGGACGACGAGATTCTCGCTATTTTCGACGTGCCCAAGTCGATGCTGCCCTCAATCCGATCGTCGTCGGAGGTGTACGGCACCGCACACACCTCGAGCTTGCTGCGTGAGGTTCCCATCGCTGGCATCCTCGGTGACCAGCAGGCCGCGACCTTCGGTCAGGCGGCGTTTGACCAAGGCGAAGCCAAGAACACGTACGGCACCGGCAATTTCCTGATCTTCAATACTGGTACCGAGATTGTGCATTCCAAGAACGGACTTCTCACGACTGTGGGGTACAAGCTTGGCGACGATGCCCCGCATTACGCCCTGGAAGGATCCATCGCTGTGACGGGCGCCTTGGTGCAGTGGATGCGCGACAATCTTGGCATGATCAGCTCGGCCTCCGAGATAGAGGCTCTGGCAAAAACCGTCGATGACAATGGCGGAGCCTACTTTGTTCCAGCGTTCTCGGGATTGTTTGCGCCGTACTGGCGTTCCGACGCGCGCGGTGCCCTGGTCGGTCTTACCCGATTTGTAAACAAAGGCCACATCGCACGGGCAGCGCTGGAAGCGACGGCGTTCCAGACACGGGAGGTCATCGATGCGGTCAATGCCGACTCGGGTGTTCCCCTCACGGAGATCAAGGTCGACGGCGGGATGATCGCCAACAACCTACTCATGCAGTTTCAGGCCGACATTCTCGGCGTTCCCGTGGTTCGCCCGGTCGTTGCGGAAACGACAGCGTTGGGTGCAGCCTATGCTGCCGGTCTTGCGGTGGGCTTCTGGGCGGGGCTCGACGAACTGCGCACCAACTGGCAGGAAGACAGCCGGTGGACGCCTCAGATGGACTCAACCGAACGCAACCGCCAGCTGCGCAACTGGAAAAAAGCGGTCACGAAGACTTTCGGGTGGGTCGACGAGGACGTTCTCTAGCGGGCCTCAGCCGGACGTCGGCCTCGGTTTCAGACCTCGGTCGCCGCAATCCACGCTGATAATTTGGCCGTGGCCACACCGGAGTCAATTGCTGCGGCGGCCACGGCCAACTTATTGCGAAAGCGATCCAATATCGCCATCTGAACTTGAGACGCGTCATTTGCCAGGTCGAAGGCCACCAACCCGGCTGCGGCATTGAGCAAAACGATGTCGCGAATGGGGCCTGGCTCCCCGGCAAGGACGGAGTGCACGATGTCCGCGTTGTGTTGAGGCGAACCGCCGACCAGATCGGAAATCTGCGCTCGATTGATGCCGAGGTCCCGCGGGTCGATGTCGTGTTCGGTCACCAGACCGTGCGACACTTCCCAGACGTGGCTGTGCCCCGTGGTCGTCATTTCGTCGAGGCCATCGTCCCCCCGGAAGACCAGGGCCGTTGCACCGCGAGTTTGAAACACACCAACGAAGAGCGGCACTCGGTCAAGGTCAGCCACGCCGACGGCGGATGCCTCGGGCCGCGCCGGATTGCACAGCGGACCGAGGTAGTTGAATACGGTGGGAATACCCAACTCTTTGCGAGTTAGGGCCACGTGGCGAAACCCTGGATGAAAAGCCGCAGCAAAGGCAAAGGTGATCCCGGTTTCCTTGAATACCTGGGCCACTCGCGTCGCGTCCCGCGACAGGTCAATCCCCAATTCGCCGAGAACGTCGGACGATCCGGAAGCGGAACTGGCGGCGCGGTTACCGTGCTTGACCACCGGCACACCCGCTGCCGCGCAGACGATCGACGCCATGGTCGAAATATTGACGGTATTGAACTTGTCGCCCCCGGTCCCGACGATGTCGAGGGCCATGGGGTTGACCGGCAGTGCAACGGCCTGCTCGAGAATTGCATCACGAAATCCAACAATCTCGTCGACAGTCTCCCCTTTTGCACGCAGCGCCACTAGGAAAGCGCCGAGTTGGGACGGGGAGGCTTCCCCGAGCATGATTTTTTCCATGCTCCACGCAGCATCCGCCACGCTCAGGTCCCGTCCCTCTAGGAGGGAATTCAGTATGTACGGCCAAGACTGCGATTCAAGCATGATTCCGATCATAGAAGAACGAGCGCAACTCCCCCGAATTCACGCCGTTCACATGCTGAATTAGCCGACTCCCAGCCGGTAGAAACTCTCAATTACACGCGTGAATGAGAAAAACCTATGGGATTATCGGCCATAATAGAAGGGTGACCAGCACCTCAATTACTCAGACGGCGAGTGCGCCCGTCGTGAACCGGCCCAACAGCGTGGCTGTGGGCACCATTGTGTGGTTGGGCAGCGAGGTGATGTTTTTCGCGGGTCTCTTCGCAATCTACTTCACGCTTCGCTCAACCTCCTCCGAGCTCTGGCTCTTCGAGGCCGACAAGCACAACGTCACCTTCGCGTTGATTAACACGTTGATTTTGGTGTCGTCCTCGGTGACCTGCCAATTCGGAGTGTTTGCCGCTGAACGGCTGCAGGCGCGTTCGACCGGTTGGAAGCCGAGTGAGTGGGGCATGGTCGAGTGGTTCTTCCTCACGTACGCTCTGGGTGCGATCTTCGTCACCGGCCAGGTGTTCGAATACGCCACTTTGGTCTCAGAAGGAGTTTCCCTTTCATCGAACGCCTACGGTTCGGCGTTCTATATCACGACTGGCTTTCACGGGATTCACGTGACCGCCGGCCTACTCGCCTTCCTTCTTGTTATTGGGCGCGGTTTCGCGGTCAAGAACTTCGGCCATAAGGAAGCCACCAGTGCCATCGTGGTCTCCTACTACTGGCACTTCGTCGACGTCGTCTGGATCGGGCTCTTCCTGGTCATCTACGTTCTTAAATAGAAAATAATACTTAGAAAACGGGAGCGGACTACTTCAGCATGACCACGATCAAAACCCCTCGCGCACGTCGGCCACGCAAGACCGGACGTCGCAATCCTCTCGCCAGTGTTGCGCTCATTGCCGTCGGACTGCTCTTCACTGGAGGCGCCTATGTCGCCTTCAGCACCAGTACTGCCGTTGCGACAACGGACGCCTCCTCCCAGCAGACCATCGACCAGGGTGAAAAGCTCTTTGCCGCCAACTGCGCCACATGCCATGGGCTTAGCGCTCAAGGATCGTCAGAAGGTCCCAGCCTGATTGGAGTTGGAGCAGCCTCGGTTGACTTCCAAGTCGGCACCGGTCGCATGCCGTTGCAGATGCAAGGTCCGCAGGCACAGAAGAAGCCGGTTCAGTTCACCGCCGAGCAGACCGCTGCGCTCGCCGCTTACGTCGCTTCGCTCGCTCCCGGCCCGGCCATTCCCACCGCCGACTTGGTCAAAGCGTCCGGCGATGCTTCGGCGGGCGCCGAACTGTTCCGCATCAACTGCGCTATGTGCCATAACGTCGCCGGTGCCGGCGGCGCGCTGACCGAGGGTAAGTTCGCCCCCGCGATCGAAAACGTGTCGGGCCAGCACATCTACGAGGCCATGCTGACCGGCCCGCAAAACATGCCGGTCTTCAACGATATGAACATGACGCCCGAAGACAAGCGTGACATCATCACCTACCTCAAGTACGTCGAGGACAACCCGTCTCCAGGTGGATTGGCTCTCGGGTCTTTGGGGCCGGTAGCGGAAGGCCTATTCATCTGGATCTTTGGCCTGGGCGCAATCGTAGCCCTCACCGTCTGGATCACCGCAAAATCAAATTAGGCCGCGTTTTTCGGTCTTGACGTAACGTTCGGAATCAATCGGACGGCACGGAGCACCACAGTGCACAGTATCTACACAGCCCACAAAGGAGAACAATGGCCAAGGACGATAACGGCGCGGAAGACGTAACCGCCGCCGACTCGCCTGGCGCGCAGCTCGCGACATCCGCCGCAAGCACAGCCGTCGTTACACGGGATGCCTTGGTCAATCCAGGGTTCCCGCCGCACCGCCCGCGTATCACCGATCTTGATTCCAAGGAAGAACGCAAGGCTGAGCGCACCGTCTACACGCTGTTTTACGTGTCCATCGTGGGTAGTGTTTTCGCGATCGCCGCATACATGGCCTTTCCGATCGTTGCCGAGGATCCCGGATCTGTACGACTGAACAATCTTTTCATCGGACTCGGCCTCACTCTCGCCCTGATGGCGATCGGTATCGGAGCCGTGCACTGGGGCAAGGCCCTTATGAGCGATCACGAGGGTGTTGACGAACGCCATCCCGTTCGGGGAACCGAACCTGTTCGTGCCCGCGCCGTCGAGATCTTCCAGCAGGCTAACGAGGAATCAGGCTTCGGCCGCCGTACGCTCATTCGGAACAGCCTGATCGGCGCCCTCGTCGTCTTTCCGCTGCCGGCCGTCGTCTTGTTTCGTGGCCTTGGCCCGATGGACCAAGACCCGGTAGCCCTGCTCCACGAGACCCTGTGGAAAAAAGGCGTCCGTCTCACGATGGACCCGAGTGGAACCCCCATCAGAGCAGCAGACGTCACGCTCGGATCGTCGTTCCACGTCATTCCCGAGGGCCTGTCCGAAATGGGCCACGGTCGTTTGGAAGAGAAAGCCAAAGCCGCTGTTCTGCTTATTCGAATGGATCCAAGTGACCTAGTCGAGCAGGAAGACCGAAAGTCTTGGTCGTATGATGGGATCGTTGCATACTCTAAGATCTGCACCCACGTTGGCTGCCCGGTCGCACTTTATGAACAGCAAACGCACCACCTGCTTTGCCCGTGCCACCAGTCGCAGTTTGACGTTGAGAACCACTGCAAGGTCATCTTCGGACCGGCCAAACGGGCACTACCGCAGCTCCCGATCGCCGTGGACGCTGAGGGCTACCTAATCGCGCAGAGCGATTTTACTGAACCAGTCGGCCCGAGTTTCTGGGAGCGAGCATGACAACGATAACCACCCGCGAGTCCGCTGATGACCAAGCCGTCGGGGCAAAGAAGTCTGGTGGTTTCACCGCCTCCGCGGCCAACTACATTGACGAACGAACGAGCATTTCGGGCGCAGTCAAAGAACTCGGCCGCAAGATTTTCCCTGACCACTGGTCGTTCCTCCTGGGAGAAGTGGCGCTGTATAGCTTTGTCATAATCCTGCTATCGGGATCGTTCCTGACATTCTTTTACCAGGCATCGATGGCCGAAGTCGTCTATGACGGTTCGTATGCCCCACTCAAGGGCATCCCGATGTCCGTTGCAATGTCGTCCACAATGGACATCTCGTTTGACATTCGCGGTGGCCTTCTTATGCGTCAGGTCCACCACTGGGCAGCGCTGCTCTTCGTCGCAGCCATCGGGTTGCACATGCTGCGCATCTACTTCACGGGTGCGTTCCGCAAACCGCGGGAGCTCAACTGGGTGATCGGTTTCATCCTCTTCATCCTGGCCATGGCCGAAGGTTTCACCGGCTACTCTCTCCCCGACGATTTGCTCTCCGGTAACGGCCTGCGGATCATCGATGGGCTGATCAAGGGCATCCCGGTTGTGGGAACCTGGGTCTCATTCTTGCTCTTCGGTGGAGAATTCCCCGGCACTGACATCGTTGGTCGGCTGTACTCGCTGCACATCTTGTTGTTACCGGCCATCATTGTCGCGTTGATTGCCATGCACCTTCTGTTCGTCGTCGTGCACAAGCACACGCAGTACCCGGCAGCTGGGCACACCAACCAGAACGTGGTCGGTTACCCGGTCCTCCCGGTGTACGCCGCCAAGGCTGGTGGGTTCTTCTTCATCGTTTTCGGTGTCGTCATGCTCATCGCGTCGCTGTTCACGATCAACCCGATTTGGAATTACGGACCGTACGACCCTTCACCGGTGTCGGCGGGAACCCAGCCCGACTGGTACATCGGCTTCGCCGACGGCGCCATGCGTTTGATTCCGAGCGGTTGGGAGTTTGTCTGGCTCAACCACACCTACTCGCTCAACATCATGGTCGTACTGATTGTGGTGGGTCTGTTCATCGTGACCGTTATGGTCTACCCCTTCATTGAAGCGTGGATCACCGGGGACAAGCGGGAACACCACGTTCTCGACCGTCCGCGCAACGCTCCAACCCGCACCGCTATCGGCGCCGCTGGTGTGACGTTCTACGCGTCGCTCTGGTCAGCAGCCTCGTCAGACATTATGGCGACGCACTTCCACCTCACTATGGAAGGTGTCATCCACACGCTCCAGGTGACCACGTTGCTCGGCCCGTTCCTCGCCTTCTTTATCACCAAGCGGGTCTGCCTGGCTTTGCAGAAGAAGGACCGGGAAATCGTGCTGCACGGTTATGAATCGGGTCGGATCGTTCGCCTTCCCGGCGGCGAGTTCGTCGAGGTGCACCAGCCCGTTGATGAGTACGAGCGCTGGAAGCTGGTCAGTTACAGCGACTTCAAGCCGCTTATGCTGCGACCCAATGCCCAGGGCAAGATCGGGCCGGTCGAGAAGGTACGTGCCGGCCTGTCCCGCTGGTTCTTCGAGGACCGGATCACTCCGGTCACGCAGACGGAACTGAGTCGGGCACACGGCGATCACCCTGCAGAAATCACTGATAAGTAGACCACACCCAGCAGAACGGGCATCGATGTCACTCCAGACGTTATCGGAGTGGCTTCGGTGCCCGAACTGTTTTCTGCCGTTACATCGCAGCGGCGAGCTTCTGCTGGGGTGTGACACTGGGCATTCCTTCGACGTGAACAGGCGCGGCTTTGTCAACCTGCTTGCCGGGCCGCGCAAATTCATTGGCGATAGCGCGGCCATGCTGGACGCCCGAGATAAGTTTCTCGTCGTCGGGTGGTATTCACCACTTCGTGACGCCATCCGCGACATCGTGGCCGGTGAGGCGCCCAAATACATCCTCGATGTGGGCTGCGGTACGGGTTACTATCTTGGGGCAGCCTTGCCTTCAGGAGACGATATACGGGCGCTGGGAATGGACCTCTCTCCCATTGCCGTGGGTCGGACTGTTCGGTCGCACGATCGCGTTGAGGGGCTGGTGGCGGATGTGTGGTCGCCGCTCCCTGTGCGCGATGGCGCCGCGGATATCATTCTTAACATTTTTGCTCCGCGTAATGCCGCCGAATTCGCCCGCGTGCTCCGAGCGGATGGCTTGTTGCTGGTCGTCGTTCCACAACCGAACCATCTGCAAGAGCTACGCGAGGCGGGCCTCGCTGTAGAAATGCAAGCTGACAAGGCTGCTCATTTGACGGCTAGTCTCGCACCCTGGTTCACTCTCCAGATGCACGAACAGCTCGGCCGTACTGTGAAGCTGACGCCTTCGGAGGTGACTTCACTCATCGGCATGGGTCCATCCGCGCACCACGTGGGCCCTGCCGGAGTGGACCCGGCGGGGATGGATCGAATCGTCACGGTCGCGTTCGATATATTTGGCTTTCGGCGACGCTGAGAAAATATTGACTCTTGTGGACTCCACTTGTGCTGCGCGTGGGCGTCATCGCCCGGTTCGTCGATTGAAGTGAGTGGATACCACATTAGGAATACGTCGACGTATCCGGTGAAGCACAAGCGGTGATGAGTTATTACCGGCTCTACCGGCTCTACCGGCTTTATGGTGACTATGCTGCCGTCTCGGGTGCGACGTCGCGGGTTGGTCACGAGGCGGTCCGCAGCATCGAGGTCTGTTAACGCCGACGGAAAATAGGGCCGGTGTCGCCAGGAGTTGCAAGCGGTCACTGCTTCGGTGTGGCCGCGCGGCGTCCCAGCACGCTTGGTAGGAGGAGTGAAAATGGAACGGATACCACTGCCACCGGAGCAACGGATGGCGATCTTCACGGCGCGGGCGTCGGGTGCAGTACTGAGACAGTCCGCAGCACTGACCTGTATGTCCAGGTCGACTGCCTGTCTGTGGCTCACGTAGCCGGTCGGGACGCGGCCACGGGTGACGGGCCACAATAGGCATTGCGTGTGTCGCTCGATCAGCGCGAGAGCATCTCGCGCGGTCTTGCCGAAGATCGGGCGCTGGTGCCGATCGCCGCCGAAGTGGGCGGGCCCATTTCCACCGTTTGGCGAGCAGTATTGTGCATTGGCGACGCGAGTGGATACCGGCTCAACGTCTGCGGGTTTCCGCAGCAGATCTTCCGACGGCGGCTGTCGGAGCTTTCAGACGACGAGCACCTGCACGTGTCACACGAGACCGTCTACAGCAAGCTGTACGTGCAGACACAACCCGGTCTCCGTGCAGAATTGACCGCCACACTCCGCACTAAGCGACCGAGCCGACATCCGTAACGGCGTGTCGCCTGCGGCGGAAAGAAGCCTCGGATACCCGGCCTTGCGCCCGTCAAGGATCGCGAGACCGAGCGTCACGCCTGTCCCCCGGCACCGGATGCGAGCGTGACATGATGCTACCGACACGTTAAACGACGATACCGACCTTCTCTGAAGAAGATCGGTATCGAATGTGTCGTGGGCTCAGCGAGCGAACATACCTCGGTAGTACTCGTAAACCCAGCCGGTAAGGGCGACGAGGCCTATACCCAAACCGATAAAGCAAATCCAATAGCCTACGGCCAAACCGAGGAAGAGTAGGGCCGCTGATGCTGCCAGGAAAATGGGCCACCAACTCCAGGGGCTAAAGAAGCCCATCTCTGGATCACCATCATCGATATTGCCATCGAGACGGTCTTCCGGTAGTTCACCACCTTGCGCTGCATGTACTTTACCGAGGTAGAAGGCGACGAATGCCATGAGCACAGCCGTCAGGCCGAGCATGAACGTACCCGCCCACTCGACCGCGCCGTGGTCCAACAGGCTCCACACGATATAAACAATCGTCACGATGACGAAGAATACGGTGAGGACCCAGAGCAGGTTTGCATTGGTTTTCATTTATTTAACCCGATTCGAGTCGATGTCGTAAACCGACGCGTCGGGGGCATCCTTACCTGGGCCGATACCGACGGGTAAGCCGGCCTCTGGGTGGTTCAAGTCGAACGCCGGCCGCTCAGAGCGGATTCGAGGAATAGACGTGAAGTTGTGGCGTGGGGGCGGGCACGATGTTGCCCACTCCAGTGATGAGCCGTAGCCCCACGGGTCGTTCACGGTTACCAACGGGGCCTTGCGCGCCGTAATGTACACGTTCAGGAAGAACGGAATCATCGACACGGCGAGGACCATCGCACCGACGGTAGACACTTGGTTCATCCAGGTGAAACCGTCTTCCGGTGAGTACGTCGCATATCGACGAGGCATCCCCATGACACCGAGCCAGTGCTGGATAAGGAAGGTGGTGTGGAAACCGATGAAGAGCAGCCAGAAGTGCCACTTTCCGAGGCTTTCGTTGAGCATCTTGCCGGTCCACTTGGGCCACCAGAAGTAGAACCCACTGAACATTGCAAAGACCACGGTGCCGAAGACCACGTAGTGGAAGTGCGCGACGACGAAGTACGTGTCCGACACGTGGAAGTCGAGCGGCGGCGATGCCAGGATGACACCCGTGAGTCCACCAAAGGTGAACGTAACCAGAAAGCCGATGGCCCAGATCATGGGTGTTTCGAAGGTGATCGATCCTCGCCACATGGTGCCGATCCAGTTGAAGATCTTCACCCCGGTCGGCACGGCGATAAGCATGGTCATGAGCGAGAAGAACGGTAGCAGCACCGAACCGGTGACGTACATGTGGTGCGCCCAGACCGATACCGATAGGGCCGCGATCGAAATGGTCGCATAAATGAGCGTTTTGTAGCCGAACATCGGCTTGCGGCTGAAGACAGGGAATACCTCGGAGACGATGCCGAAGAATGGCAGCGCGATGATGTACACCTCGGGGTGACCGAAGAACCAGAACAAGTGTTGCCAGAGGATGGCGCCACCATTTGCGGGGTCGTAGATGTGCGAGCCGAAGATGCGGTCGGACGCGGCAGCAAGCATGGCAGCGGCAAGAACCGGGAAAACCATGAGTGCGAGCAGAGACGTGATGAGGGTGTTCCACGTGAACACCGGCATCCGCCACATCGTCATGCCCGGAGCGCGCATGGTGATGATGGTCGTGATGAAGTTTACGGATCCGAGAATGGTGCCGAATCCGGAAAGTCCGAGGCCGACCATCCATAGATTCCCACCAACTCCGGGCGAGAACGTCGTGCTGGCCAGCGGCTGATAGGCGAACCAGCCAAAGGATGCCGCGCCCTGAGGGGTGAGGAATCCGGCCACGGCGATGAGGCTTCCGAAGTTGAAGAACCAGTACGCGAGAGCATTGAGCCTGGGGAAAGCAACGTCGGGAGCGCCGATTTGCAGGGGAATCAAGAAGTTTGCAAAGCCGAAGAAGAGCGGCGTTGCAAACATCAGGAGCATGATCGTGCCGTGCATCGTGAAGAGCTGGTTGTACTGTTCCTTCGTCTGCACCACGTCGAGACCGGGAGCGAACAGCTGGGCACGAATAATGAGTGCCATGACGCCACCGAGGCAGAAATAAATGAAGGAGGTGATCAGGTACATGTACCCGATGACCTTATGGTCAGTGGAAGTTATCCACCTGACGAGCACGTTGCCCTTGCGCTCTGCCGACGTTGAGACCGGTGCGGCTGGGCGTGACCCGGGGGGTGCGATGGTCGTAGTCATGGCTTAGTTGCCCTCCGGAGCCGTCGGGGCACTGGTACCCGGCTGATTCTGATTGCGGTCGAACTGGTTGTCGAGTTGGCCGACGTTACCCGCAGTACGCAGGGACGCGATGTACGTGTCGTAGTCAGATTGCGAGACGACCTTGACGTTAAAGAGCATGAGGGAGTGGTATTCACCGCAGAGCTCGGCACACTTGCCCGCGAACGTTCCGATGCGCTCCGGGGTGACCGACATGTAGTTCGTCCGGTCCGGAATGATGTCTTTCTTGTACAGGAAGTCGATGACCCAGAAGGAGTGGATGACGTCGCGAGATTCGAGTGCTATTTCAATGGTGTTATTGACCGGAAGCACCAGAACGGGAAGTTCCGACTGATTGATCGCACCGGTTTCGCCGTTGGGATCAAGCTGGCCCTGAATGCCGGGCGAGTAGACGTTTTCGTCAACGTAGTTGAAGTCCCACGCCCACTGCTTGGCTTGAACTCCAATTGTCACGTCGGGATTGTCGTAACGAGCCTCGATGGCGACTTGGTCGCGCACCGTGAAGGCGAAGAAGCCGATGACGAGGATGAGCGGTACGACGGTGTAGAAGATCTCGATCGGCATATTGTACCGCAGCTGAACCGGGAGGCCGGTCTGGCCCTTCCGACGTCGATACACGACGATCGTCCAGATAATGAGACCCCACGTGATGAGACCTACGATCAGAAGCACGATCCAAGAAGTGGTCCATAGGCCCGCGATTCGGTCGGTGTGATTGGTCACCGCCGTTTCGCCCTCTTCTTCAAAACCGGGCAGGAAACCGTGGAGCTGGGCTTGCGTGCATCCTGCCAATACAACGGCTAACGTCGCTGCAAGCGGAATGGCAGCCCAACGACGGCGGTGATTATTGCGCACCGGGGGACCTTTCGGGAGATTCGAGGACGCTTCTGTGGAAGCGCTTTGATCGGTTTCTAGCTTACTCCGCGAGAGCGCGCACAAAGTGCACTCCGGGGCGGGTCATACACGTTTTGTGCGCGTGACTTTCTCGGGATGGTGCTAATTCGGGTGAATCGGGGAATTTTGAGCAAAAAAGCGGGGACATCATCGAAGTGATGATGTCCCCGCGATCAGTCCGAGACAAACGCCCGCTGAAGCGCTTGCTGTTAGTGGAAAGAGTCCCCACAGGCGCAGCTGCCGCCAGCGTTTGGGTTGTCGATGGTGAAGCCCTGCTTCTCGATCGTGTCCTCGAAATTGATTGAGGCTCCATCGAGATAGGGGACGCTCATCTTGTCGACGACGACGCCCACACCATCGAATTCAACGAGGGCATCGCCCTCAAGCATGCGCTCGTCGAAGTAGAGCTGGTAGATCAGGCCGGAGCAACCGCCGGGCTGGACGGCGACGCGCAGTCGAAGGTCTTCGCGTCCTTCCTGAGTCAGCAGGCTGCGGACCTTGAGCGCGGCCGTATCGGTGAGTCCGACGCCATGCGCAGCATCTGGGACATGGGCGGTGTCAGCACTGCTGACTGTTTCGGTCATGGTGTCGGTCATGCTTCTCCTCGGTTTACGCAGTCACGCACGGTGCGATCTCATAGATTGCGATGTCTTAAATTCTACCTCCGTCAACCATAAAGTCGACGGGAGCATTCCCACGCTGTCAGAATTCCTTTGATCGTCGTCTACTGACATGGTGTTTGCTCAGTGGCCGGTGCGGTCATTCAGGCTGCCCAGCAGGAAAGCCTCACTGAGCACGGCGCGTTTGAAGACGCCCAGGTGGAGAGACTCATTCGGGCTGTGCGCCCGGGAATCCGGGTCTTCGACTCCGGTCACGAGAATCTGGGCAGCCGGAAACACCCGCACGAGATCGGCGATAAACGGGATTGACCCACCGACACCGATGTCGACCGGTGGAGCACCCCAGGCATCCGTCATGGCGGAACGAACCTCGGTCACAGCCCATCCGCTGGTATCAACGAGGAAGGGCTCGCCGGTATCGACGTCGTCGATTTCGACAACCGCGCCGAACGGCGCGTTTTCCTGAAGGTGCGTCTCGATCACTCGGGCGGCGTGCACGGCGGACTGCCCGGGGGCGATCCGCGTGCTGAGCCGAACTGTCACCGCAGGGGTGAGTGTATTGGAGGCGTTGTCGACGGTCGGTGCGTCGATTCCCGTCACTGTGAGAGCTGGCTGCGACCAGATTCGACTCAGGATAGAGCCGTGGCCGATCGGGCTGACGCCGGGCAGTAGGCCAGTTTCTGCCCGAAGCTGATCCTCGGAATAGTCCGGGGTGGGAACATCGATGCTGGTGAGGCCGGCGACGGCCACCGAACCGTCTTCGTGATAAAGGGTGGAGAGCAACTTGATGGTGGCGAGCATGGCATCGGGGACTGCTCCGCCGAACATGCCGGAGTGTGAGGCGTGCGCGAGGGTGCGCACGGTCAGCCGGAGTGTGACATTACCGCGAAGGGCCGTCGTGATGGCGGGCGTGTTGATGTCCCAGTTGTTTGAATCGGCCACGACGATCACGTCTCCGCGCAGGGCCTCGCGGTTCTCATCCAAGAAAGTGGCAAAGGAGCGGCTGCCGAATTCCTCCTCGCCCTCGATAAACAGCGCTATTCCCAGATCGAAATCGGGACCGACTGCCGCGACGAGAGCGCGGATGGACGCGACGTGGGCCATGACGCCGGCCTTGTCGTCGGCAGCTCCTCGCCCGTACAGGCGGTCTCCGCGCACAGTAGGCGTAAACGGATCGGACTCCCAATCTTCGTCCTTGCCCGGAGGCTGTACGTCGTGGTGGGCATAGAGCAAAACCGTCGGCCGGCCATTGCGGGCTGCACGCGACGCCAATATCGCCGGCTGCCCTAGCTCCGTGTTGCTGCCGGTGCTGCTCGGCCCAATGCCAGCCTGCACGATATCGACCGACTCGAAGACGTCGAGCCCGCGCACCAGCGCCGCGACGGCTTCGGCACTTGCGGCGACGTGTGCAGGATCAAATGCTGCCCAGGACACGGATGGAATGCGCACCAGCGCGCACAGATCGGCGATCGTGCTGGGGAGGCCTAGTTCGACCGCGGTGCGAAGGCCGGCCCGTGCACCCGAATCGGCGGCTGAATCGCGGGCATCGTCGGGCGCCCGGCCGGTGGAAGAAGAATTTGTCTGTGGGTTACCCGTCATACCGGTAATCTTAAGGCACCCAATTGCAAGGATTTGATGTGGCTAAGCACCCCGTAAACCCCGACGCCCAGCCGTCGATTGAAAGCGCCGACGAGACCCCAGCGCGGCTGGGTCTCTCGCACACCGCCGGTAAGGGTCAGGCGACCCCGACCCGCAAAAGGCAGGAGGCGGCGAACAAACGCCCGCTGGTTCCGGATGACCGCAAGCTCGCCGCCAAGCAGGCACGCGCCCAGTCGAGCGCTGCGCGTGATGTGGCCAGAGCTGGCATGGCGGCCGGCATCGACAAGTACTTGCCGCTGCGTGAACGTGGCCTGCAGAAGCGCTATGTCCGTGACTATGTCGATGCCCGGTTCAGTGTCGGTGAATTGATGATTCCGATCATGTTCTTGGTTATTCTGCTCAGCACGATTCCCAGCGTTGCCAGCGTGTCCCTGATTGCGCTCTGGGCATTTTTCATTTTCGCCGTCGTCGACTGCGTTGTTCTCGGCTTTGTGCTTACCAAGAAGATCGAGGCCAAGTTCGGTTCTGACAAGGCCGAACGCATCCGCTGGTATGCGGCCATGCGTGCGCTGCAGCTTCGACCGATGCGTCTGCCCAAGCCGCAGGTCAAGCGCCGTCAGTACCCGGTCTAATCTCGCAACGTGCTTACGGGCGGCTTCGGCGCATTATCGCGCGAAGGCGCCCGCGCGGATCAGCGGCACACGTACTTCCTCATCGGTGAGAGAACCGTGCTGCCCGATCATGCCGCGGGCTTTCTGGTTGGTTGGACGGGAGTCGTAGTAGGCGATCGACTTGCGGGCGGCGACGAGCACATCTCCGATGCGCGGCAGGACCTCGTCGGCAACGCGTCCGTACAGGCCCGCCGCGACGGCTTCAGAGCGCGTATAGACCCAGGCGCGGTCCCCCTGAGACGCACGCCAGGCGTCCGCCAGCGTGTCAGCGGTCACCGACGACTGGTGGCGATCGAGGTAGAGCTGTACACAGCGTGGGTCCCCCGCGACGTGACGTACGCCAGTCACGAGGGCGGGCTCGGTGTCGAACAACACGTGTCTGACGCTCGGAACGTCGATCACACCATGGTCGGCGGTGAGCAGCAGGCCCTCGTCGGAACGAAGTGTCGAAGCGAAGCGGGTTACTTCGGCGTCGAGGGTCTCGAGCTGGGCCAGCCACCGATCGGACTCCCAGCCGTGTGCGTGCGCTGCCACGTCAAGCTCGGCCACATACAGGTATATCAGAGCCGTCGGGTTGTCGTTGAGGATGCCGCGGGCGGCCGCGAAGCGATCGGCCACAGAGTCAGCGGGTACATACTGGGCGCCTCGCAGCACCGCCTGGGTGAAGCCTGAGGTCACGAATCGTTTCGGGCCGATCGCGAAACTCGGCACGTTTTCATCACTGGCCAGATCGAAGACGGTCCGGGCACGCTGCCAGGTGGCCGGTTGCATGCCGTCGTCCCACCCGGTGAGCTGGTTGACCACGCGGTCGTTGGCCTCGTCCAGAACTTGGTAGCCGACCAGCCCGTGCTGGCCCGGTTCCACGCCGGTCGTGAGCGACGCGATTCCCGCGACCGTCGTGGCGGGGAAGACACCGTCGATGATGCTCGATTTATTGAGCCGGGAAGACAGGAATCGGGCGTGTCCAGCGCGTGCCCGAAGCGAGCTGACGCCGAGCCCATCGGCCAGAATCACAATCGCCTTGTGTACCGGGGGTAAAGCCAGTGCATTCGGCCGGGCGCACACGGCGCTGAGGGAACTGGTCAGAACATCGGCAAGGCGCAGGGCACTGAATTGGCGGGCCGGTAGCATGGTGGGCATCGAGTCTTATTCTTTCACAGGGATGAACTCGGGCCCTCCAGCGCTCCAGAGAGCGCTTCCTACGTAGTGCAGTGGTGACCGATTCAATCGGTTTCCGCCGCACGATTGAAGCAGAATTTTTCAATGAGCCGCTCAGACAGCACCCCATTAGCCGCCACCACAGCCAGCACCGAACGCATCGAAGACGTCGATGTGTCGGTGGAGATGCAGGGGTCGTTCCTCGAATACGCGTACTCGGTGATCTACTCCCGGGCCCTGCCCGACGCCAGGGATGGCCTCAAACCCGTGCAGCGGCGCATTTTGTATCAGATGAGCGAAATGGGGTTGCGTCCCGACAAAGGGCACGTGAAGAGTGCCCGCGTCGTCGGTGAAGTGATGGGCAAGCTCCACCCGCACGGCGATACCGCGATCTATGACGCCCTTGTGCGCATGGCCCAGTCGTTTTCACTGCGCGTTCCGCTCATCGACGGGCATGGCAACTTCGGTTCCCTCGATGACGGGCCGGCCGCTCCCCGTTACACCGAGGCCCGCCTGGCGGCCCCAGCGTTGGCAATGACCGAAAATCTCGACGAGGACGTCGTCGATTTCGTGCCGAATTACGATAACCAGCTCACCCAGCCCGACGTGCTGCCGGCTGCTTATCCCAATCTCCTCGTCAACGGCACCAGCGGCATCGCCGTCGGCATGGCGACGAACATGGCCCCCCACAACCTGATCGAGGTCGTCGGGGCGGCCCGGCACCTACTGGCGCACCCGAACGCGACTCTCGACGACGTTATGGAATTCGTGCCGGGACCCGACCTGCCGACCGGTGGAACCATCGTTGGCCTCGCCGGCATAAAGGATGCGTACAGTACCGGCCGCGGCAGTTTCAAAACCCGCGCCCGCGTCTCAGTAGAGGCGATCAGCGCCCGCAAGACCGGACTCGTCGTGACCGAATTGCCCTATCTGGTCGGCCCGGAAAAAGTGATCGAAAAGATCAAGGACGGCGTCAACTCTAAAAAGCTCAGTGGCATCTCGGACGTGACCGACCTCACCGACCGTACCAAGGGATTACGCCTGGTCATCGGAATCAAAACCGGCTTCAGCCCCGACGCCGTGCTCGAGCAGCTTTATCGGTACACGCCGCTGGAAGATTCCTTCAACATCAACGCTGTCGCCCTAGTCAACGGCGCCCCGCAGACGTTGGGGTTGCTTGAACTGCTGCACGTTTACGTGAACCACCGAATTGAGGTCGTCACCAGGCGGTCGGCGTACCGGCTGGCTCGTCGCAGGGAACGGCTGCACCTCGTGCTCGGTCTGCTCGTCGCGATTGTCGACATTGACGAGGTCATTCAGGTGATTCGAGCCAGCGACGACGCCGAACAGGCTCGTGCCAAGCTGATCGACGTGTTCGACCTCAGTCAGATCCAGGCTGAGTACATTCTCGAACTGCGGTTGCGGCGCTTGACCAGGTTTTCTCGTATTGAACTCGAAGCCGAACGCGACCAGTTGCTCGCCGAGATCGCGAAACTCGAGAAGTTACTGTCGTCGAAAGCGGCCATTCGCACGCTCGTCTCGGAGGAGCTCGGCGCTGTCGCCGAAAAGTTCGGCACTCCGCGGCGCACGGTACTGACCGAGGCCAAGCCGAGTATCGCTGGCTTGTCGGCAGCGGCCGCTAAACGCCAGGCTGCGGTGCTCGAGGTGCAGGACATTCCCACTCGGGTGTTCCTGAGCGTGACCGGGCGCGTCGCCCGTGTAGATCTGGTCGCGATCGACGACGCCGTGCCTCCGCGGATCCAGCCGCCGCAGCGCCGCAGCAAGCACGATGCCGTGCTGTCGACGCTCGATACAACGAGCCGCACCGAGGTGGGCGCGGTGACCAACCGGGGCCGGCTCATCCGCTTCTCCCCCGTCGACCTTCCGGTGATGCCGCCGACGTCCATTCAGTTAGCAGCCGGCGTGCGGATCAGCGAGTATCTCGTACTGCCCGACAAGAAGGAACATGTGTTGGCCATTGTCTCGCTCGACTCCGATCGGGCACTCGCACTCGGTACGCGGCACGGAGTCGTCAAGCGGGTCACTCCTGGCGACTGGGCCAACAAACCCGACTTCGAGATCATCGCACTCAAGCCGAAGGACGAGGTGGTCGGTGCCGTGCAGGGCGCCGAGGACGACGAGCTGGTCTTCATCTCTTCGGATGCGCAGCTGCTGCGTTTCAACGCCTCGGGTGTGCGCCCACAGGGCCGAGCGGCCGGAGGCATGGCCGGAATTAAACTGACGCCGGGCGAAACCGTCGTGTTCTTCTCCAGCCTGTCGACCGAGGATGTCACCACGGCCGTGGTAGCCACGGTGGCATCGAGCAGTCAGACGTTGCCCGGCACCGACCCCGGCAGCGCGAAGCAGAGCGATTTCTCGGAATATCCGACCAAGGGACGCGCCACCGGGGGCGTGCGCGCCCAACGCTTCCTCAAGGGCGAAGACACCCTCGCGGTGGCCTGGGTCGGCCGCTCCCCCGCCCGCGCCGTCGCACCGGACGGTACGCCGCGCACTTTGCCCGAGTCTGGATCCCGCCGCGATGCCTCCGGGGTCATGCTCGACGCCCTCATTGGAGCCATCGGGGCCGAAATCTAGCCTTCCGTGGTCACGAAAGCGTTTCCTTAGACGTCGATGCGGTCGCGGGAGAGCTTGTCGGAGCTGTCGATGATGAACTCTTTACGCGGGGCGACGTCGTTGCCCATCAGCAGCTCGAACACCTTGCCGGCGGACTCGGCATCGTCGACGCGTACCCGCCGCAGGGTGCGGTGGGCTCGTTCCATGGTCGTGGTCGCGAGCTGGTCGGCATCCATTTCACCGAGGCCTTTGTAGCGCTGGATGGGGTCCTGATAGCGCCGGTTCTTCTTCTCGAGAGCGCTCAACACCGCGTGCAGTTCGTTCTCGGAGTAGGTGTAGATGGTCTCGTTGGGCTTGCTGCCGGGATTCATGACGACGACCCGGTGCAGCGGCGGTACGGCGGCAAAGACGCGGCCTTCGGTGATCATCGGTCGCATGTAACGGAAGAACAGGGTGAGCAGCAAGGTGCGAATGTGCGCACCGTCGACGTCGGCGTCGCTCATGATGATCACCTTGCCGTAGCGCGCCGCTGACAGGTCGAAGCTGCGCCCGGAACCGGCGCCGATCACCTGGATGATCGAGGCACACTCGGTGTTGGAGAGCATGTCGGAAACGGATGCCTTCTGCACGTTCAGAATCTTGCCCCGAATCGGCAACAACGCCTGGTGCTCGCTGTCGCGGGCCAGCTTGGCGGTGCCGAGGGCCGAGTCCCCCTCCACGATGAAGAGCTCGCTCGTGGACACGTCGTTGCTGCGGCAGTCAACCAGCTTGGCCGGCAGGGAAGAGCTTTCCAGGGCGTTTTTGCGCCGCTGGGTCTCCTTGTGCGCCCGGGCTGATATGCGCGACTTCATCTCGGCGACGATCTTGTCGAGTACCAGCGCGGACTGTGTCTTGTCGTCGCGTTTGGGCGAGGCGTACCGCTCGGCCATGGCCTTCGCAACCACGTTGGCGACGATCGCCCGCACCGCTGGCGTACCGAGCACTTCCTTGGTCTGCCCCTCGAACTGCGGTTCGGGCAGACGCACCGTGAGAATGGCGGTGAGACCCGCCATAACGTCGTCTTTGTCGACCTTGTCGCTGCCGACTTTCAACCGTCGGGCGTTCAGTTCTACCTGACCGCGCAGAAATTTGAGCAGACCGGCATCGAAGCCGGCCTGGTGGGTCCCGCCCTTGGACGTGGCAATAATGTTGACGAAGCTCTGCACGATCGTGTCGTAGCCGGTCCCCCAGCGCAGGGCGATATCCACTTGGCAGTCGCGCACGAGCTCGGTGGGCACCATGGCGCCTGTGTCGGTGAGCACTGGCACGGTTTCGCTGAAGGTGCCGTTGCCGGTCAGCCGCCAGGTGTCGGTGATCGGGGCATCCGGTGCGAGGTGTTCGACGAATTCTGAGATGCCCCCGTCGAACTGGAACAGGCTGGTCACCGGCTCATCGGTACGGCGGTCGGCGACCTCGATCGCAAGGCCGGGTACGAGGAATGCCGTCTGACGGGCACGGCTCAGCACCTCGTCGGTCTGAAACGCTGCGCCCTTGGTGAAGATCTGTCGGTCGGCCCAATAGCGGATACGGGTTCCGGTCACGCCGCGCTTGACCTTGCCGATGACACGCAGTTCACTCTGGTTTTCAAACGGAGTGAACGGGGCGTCGGGGCTCTTCTCCCCCGAATCGGCAAACAGGCCCGGTTCTCCCCGGTGAAACGACATGGCCCAGGTCTTGCCGTCGCGATCGACTTCGACGTCGAGACGTTCGGACAGAGCATTGACGACGGACGCTCCGACGCCGTGCAGACCACCGGACGCCGCGTATGAGCCGCTGCCGAACTTTCCACCCGCGTGCAGTTTGGTGAACACCACCTCAACGCCGGTCAATCCGGTTTTGGGTTCGATATCGACCGGAATGCCGCGGGCAGTGTCGCGCACCTCGACGCTCTGGTCCGGGTGCAGCTCGATTTTGATGCTGGCGCCATGTCCACCCAGAGCCTCGTCGACGGAGTTGTCGATGATCTCCCACAGGCAGTGCATCAGCCCGCGCGAGTCGGTAGAACCGATATACATGCCGGGGCGTTTGCGCACTGCCTCGAGTCCCTCAAGGACTGACAGGTGGCGCGCGGAATAGTCAGAGCTCACAACAACCAAGAATACCGGCCCCGACCGGCAATCTCTCGCGCCGAGTCGGCTGGCCGCGACTCACCACTCACCACAACACGTCTACGCGGTGAGCGAAATACCGGCCAAACATCTCGTCACAGGCCCTTCGGCGTGTTTACATTAGTCACAAGGGTTCATGCATTCAATCTGGAGGAGGAAAAAATGTCCCAGATCGCCACCGAAAATGGTTCCGTAGCCAACCAGGGTGCCCCCCACCAGCTCACCGCAGCCGATCGCTGCGACGCTTGCGGCGCCCAAGCTTATATTCGTGTCGTCGTGAAGAACAGCGAACTGCTGTTCTGCGCTCACCACGGCCGTAAGCACCAAGAGAAGCTTGCGGCCATCGCTGAAAGCTGGCACGACGAGTCGAGCCGACTGCTCGAGGATCAGCGTTCCTAGCCGACCCAGCGACTTGAGAACGGATGCCGCGCAGGCGGCTGGCTTCGGCCGGCAACCTGCGCGGTTTCCTCGTTACTGAGAGCCGAGCTTCGTCTATGAGGCCGCTATTCGGCTGGCTGTCCGAGGCGCACGGCCACTTGATTGCGCGCTGCCCGAGCGGTTTCATCAACCGATTCTGACGTTGCGCCCCGTGAGTAACGGAGTCCAGAGCGGTCGAAGGCTGCCTGCAAGAGGTGATCAGCCAGGGCCGGGTTGCACGCGAGCACCGGCCCGTGCAGGTGCGTACAGAACACCTCGCCCATGGTCAGTCCCTCAATCTGAGGCCCGTTCGCCGGGGCGTCCGAGTTGCCGGTGCCGTAGATAACCCGTCCGAGCGGACTGGCTTCGGCGCCGACATAGTCGCGGGCGTGATTTTCGAACCCGATCAGCCGCCCATACTTCGACGCGACGATGATGTCATCGGTCGCGCGTACAGCGCGAGGCACGGCGTGGCCAGCCACGAGCCCGAGTCCCTCCAACACGGTGCCATCCGCCCGGTCGATGCCCCAGCTCAGCAATTCCCACCCCGTTCCGACCGCCAGGATAGGCACACCGGAGTTGGACCAGACGCGCAGTTCTTCGACCAGCGTGCGCAGAAGGTCTCTGACCGGCAGGAGGGCAGCATCCGTTCCTGAACCCACAGACACCGCGTCTACGTGTTCGGGCAGGTCAGCCCGAGAATGCACATCGACCACCAGCGCGTCGTGGCCGCTCCACCGAATGCGCTGCGCGAGCACCCTCGCGTTGCCAGCATCACCATTGGTGTCGAGCAGGCGCGGCAGCAGTGAGACGACCGTGAATGGCCGGTCAAGCGAAGTGGCGGTCATACCGGGTCCTCAGAATTGGAGACGAGACCGAGGTGCGCACGCGTGCGCCGCATTCCGTCGGCGGAAAAGATAATGGTTTTCACCCCGGATACTGGATTGGGCAAGGACAGGAACGCGTCAAGGGCAGTCGGTACATCCGGCTCGATGCGGTCAACGACAACGTCGTCGTAGGCCAGCTGCAGCGCGATCTCGTGCGCCTTGAGTCCTGAGGCAATGAGCACGTGGCCGAGCCCGGAAGTGTGCACCGGCCAGAAATATGACGGATCCCGAACGTCCGAGCCAATGATCACCAGAATCTGCTCTGTGCCCGGTTCCAGACTGTCGACGTTGAGCTGAAAGCTCGACGGGTTTTGGACTAGAACGAATTCGATGGTTTTGCCACCAACGGTTACCACTTCGCCACGACCGAAAACGGCCGGCATCGCCGACAACGCCGCACAGGCGACCGTCGGAACGAAACGTTCGCCGAGGGTCGCACGAGCCGTGCTCAACGCGGTCAGCGCGTCGACGGCATAGTGGATGCCGCGGGCCGGCAAGCGGATGCTGTGAATGCCCGTGGCAAACTGCACGTCAGCGTCACGGCCGACCACACGGGTGAGCTGCAGCCCGGTTCCGGCCGGCAGGCGAGTCGGTGCGGTGTCGGCATAACCGAGTCCCCGAGGGTGCTCAGCGAGAACTTCGCGGGTGACACCGTAGCGGGACACCGCAACGGCAGGTGCGAGCGCATTGCCGAGGTCAGCCAGGTACCGGTCATCGGCGTTGAGCACGACCGACTCCGTGGCCCGTGCTGCGATTTTCGCGAGCAGGGCAACGACCATTTCGGAATCGTGGAACCGATCGATCTGGTCGACCATGACGTTGGTCAGGGCGACGACTCGCGGAGTCAGTGACCCGGCGATGAACGCGCCGTGTCCCTCATCCATTTCAAGCACGGCGACATCGCCGGCGATCGTGCCAGCGAGACTGACCTGTTCCAGAAGGGCGCTGGTTAGTCCCTGGCTGATATTGGCCGTCGACTGGTTGGTGAACACGGAGAGACCGTGGGCGCGAAGAATAGCGACGAGCATCTTGGTGGTCGTCGATTTGCCGCTCGACCCGGTCACGATCACGAGCCCGAGCGGAAACCCGTTGAGCGTTGCGGCGAGAAAGCCCGGGGCGATGCGGTTGACAATGACTCCGGGTATGGCAGAGCCGCCGCCCGGTTTGCGCCACCTTGCCAGCGTACGAACGGCCCTACCGACCAGGATGGCCGGGGCGTAGCGAAGGGAACTCACGAACCGCACTGCATAACCTGGGCGGGACCTGCCACTGCCACGTTTACTCGAGGTAGTCGCGCAGAGACTGCGACCGGGACGGGTGACGAAGCTTGGCCATCGTTTTGGACTCGATCTGGCGGATGCGCTCGCGCGTCACACCGAAGGTGTCGCCAATCTGGTCGAGAGTCTTCGGCATTCCGTCGCCGAGGCCGAAGCGCATACGAATTACCCCAGCTTCGCGCTCGGAGAGCGAGTCGAGCAGGCTCTCAAGCTGCTTTTGCAGCATAGTGAAACCCACGGCGTCCGCTGGGACAACGGCTTCAGTGTCTTCGATGAGGTCACCGAATTCGCTGTCGCCGTCTTCACCGAGCGGGGTGTGGAGAGAAATTGGTTCGCGTCCATATTTTTGAACTTCAACGACCTTTTCGGGCGTCATATCGAGTTCGCGACTGAGCTCTTCTGGAGTGGGCTCGCGACCGAGGTCCTGCAACATCTGGCGCTGAACGCGGGCGAGCTTGTTAATGACCTCGACCATGTGCACGGGGATTCGAATCGTGCGGGCCTGGTCGGCCATGGCCCGGGTGATGGCCTGACGAATCCACCAAGTGGCATAGGTGCTGAACTTGAAGCCCTTGGTGTAGTCGAACTTCTCGACGGCACGAATGAGGCCGAGGTTACCTTCCTGGATCAAGTCAAGGAATTGCATGCCGCGACCGGTGTAGCGCTTGGCGAGTGACACGACGAGGCGCAGGTTCGCGCCGAGAAGGTGACTCTTGGCCCTCGCGCCGTCTTTAGCGACCCACTGCAGCTCGCGGCCCAGGGAACTCTTCTTCTCGACGTCGGTCATTTCTGACAGCTTGTCTTCGGCGAACAGGCCGGCTTCGATCCGCATCGCCAGCTCGACTTCTTCGGCCGCGTTCAGCAGGGCGACCTTACCGATCTGCTTGAGGTAATCCTTGACCGGGTCAGCCGTGGCTCCGGTAATAGCGCTGGAGTAAACCGGGACCTCGTCATCGTCGTCGACAAGGGAGAGCACGAGAGCCCCGCTGGGGAGCGGTTCAGTCGACGCCGACCGCTGGGTGCTGTCCTCGTCTGACTCGTCGTCGTCAGGTTCTGAACCGCCGTCGACGTCGGCTTCGTCGTCTTTCTTGACGACCTTCGCCTTGGTCGCACGCTTCTTGGGGGCCGCCTTCTCGGTAGCCAGGGCAGCAGCTGCAGACGTCTTTGTCGCGGCGGCTTCGGCAGCAGCGGCCTTTGCAGCGGCAGCCTTGGTGACGGTCTTCTTGGCCGGCGGTAGTACCGGAGTCGTGACGGACTCATCGGTTAGCTCAGTCTTGACAGTGGTTGCCATTCGAACACCTCTCATGCGGAGTCGTACCTGCTTCTCGGAACCAAAAGGAGCCAAAAGCGTTTTTGGGCAGAACTTGGACCCATGTCAAGTCCCGGGATGCCCACGCCGAAGTTACTTCGGAATGCCCCGGACCAGAACGGGTCCTAAGTTCAAGTATTGCACGGTTTGTCTGGACGACAAGCCACGACACGTACTACTATTCTTCGCTACGCCGTTTCCAGGCTCGTGATAATGCAACCCAGATAGGGGCCACTTCTATTCCTTCGTCACGGGAAAGCTGGCGCCTGGTACGCCGGCGGGCGTGCACCAGAAAACCAATGCCGAGTCCGACGACGAGATATTGCACTGTGAAGGCCACCCGAAATGCGTCGAGCGCATACAGGTCACTTGCCGCTCCCCCGGCGACGCGCCATCCGTTTTGAAGGTCGAGCAGTAACCCGATCAGGTACATCATGACGAAGCTCGCGGTGAAGCCGCCGACGTTGACGACACCGTTAGCCGAGCCCAGGCTTCGCTGTGGATTGAAGGTGCGCGCGAAGTCGAAGCCGATCAACGATCCGGGCCCGCCGATTCCGAGCACGACGAGTAACAGCACTATCGTCCAGAGTGGGGGAACACCGGGCCAGAGCAACACGATCGCCCAAGCGACACCGATACCGGTCACGATGGCAAGCACAATGTTGCTGCGGCGCAGCGGGTAACGCGCCGTCAGCAGGCCCAGAATTGGTCCGAATACCAGGCCTGCACCGACCAAAACGGTCAGCATGCCGGCCGCGAACGCCGGTTCGTAGCCGAGGGCGAAGACCATGAACGGATAGCCCCACAGCAGGCTGAAAACGGTACCGGAAGACTGCGTAACGTAGTGAGACCAGAATCCGAGCTGGGTGCCTGGGCGACGAAAACTGTGCCGCAGCTGGGTCAGCGCCATGCCGAGACTGTTGGCATGCACGTGTTCAGTGACGTCTCTGGGGCGGTCCTGCACGAAAATGACGACCACGATCAGGGCGACTACAGCCACGGAGGCCGCTGAAAGGAAGGCCGGTCTCCAGCCGCTCGTGTGCAGTAACCACGCCAGGGGCACCGCGGAGAGCACTTGGCCGAGTTGGCCGATGTTGCCCATCCACTGGGACAATAGGGGGACGATGCGACCGCTGAACCAGGAGCTAATGAGGCGGATCATCGAAATGAAAATGGTCGCATCACCGGCGCCGACGAGAATGCGGCCGATCACAGCGACGGAGATTTCCGGTGCCAGTGCCAGGGTGATCTGCCCGGTGACCATGAGCGCGGTTCCTGTGATCATGAGCACTCGCGGACCGTATCGGTCGATCAACACCCCAACCGGGATCTGCGCGGCGGCGTAGACGATGAGTTGCACGACGGCCAGGCTCGAGAGAATAGCCGCCGACCCACCGAATTTCTCCGTGGCGGCTACCCCGGCGATCCCCATTGACGTGCGCTGAAGCACCGCCGACAGGTACGCGAACGACCCGATGATAAAGATCAGGGTGGATCGACGAGAGTTCACTAGGGCTATTCTATCGAGTTCATCCCGAGCGGCACTTCAAGCCGGTTCACCTGGTGCCGTGAGATGGTTTCAGCTGGCAGAGCCGTCATCGCGGCTGCGGCGCAGGGCCAGGAAGTTTTCAAGTTCTGCAGCGATCTCATCGGCCGACGGCAGCTCGCCGTCTTCGCCGGTGAGTGGCGAACGCAGCGGGCTCCCTTCCATATAGGCGTCGTAGCGCTGCTCGAGGGTACCCACAAGTTTGGCCAGCTCCGGATTGCCCTGCACCTGGTCGTCGATGCGAGCGACAAATTCTCTGTTTGCCTCGCGCAGGTGATCGGTGGGGAAGATCAAACCCGTCGATGCGCTCGTGCTTTCCAACGCGCTGAGGGCTGCGGCTGGAAACTCGGTATCACCCAGGTAATGCGGAATGAGTAATACGTAGCCGACGGTCGATGCGCCATGCTCCTGCAAGCGGAACTCCAGAAGGTGTAGAACGTTGGCGGCTACCTGCGTGTGCGGCCGCCAAACCGATCGATTTTCGATGAGGTCGGAACGATTGCCGCTGACGGTCACACCGATCGGACGGGTGTGCGGGACGGGCATGGGAATGGCGTGCACCCAGGTCGTCGAGGAGACAGTGAAACGGTCGACGAGCTGCAGCATAGCCGCCGTGAACTGCTCCCAGCGGAAGTCTGGTTCGAAGCCGGTCAAAAAAAGGAACGGCTGGCCGATCTCGTCGCGGGCCAGGTATAGCTGGAGCGATGGTGGCTGGTAGTTCGTGAGGTGATCCTGATCAAAGTAGATGATCGGGCGCCGGGCCCGATAGTCGAGCAGGGTGTCGGTATCAAACGACGCAACGATGGTGTGATCCAGGGTGGTCAGCAAGTAGTCGGTGAATTGCGCTACCGCACCACCGGCATCCGCGAAGCCGGTCAGACCCATGACGAGGTGCAGTCCCTCCGGGACGCCATCGGCGTCGGCGGTGAGTGTGTAGAGCTCCTCGGGGTCTGGCATTCCTTAACTCTAATCCGAGGCGCCCATTCGTGCAGTCTTTCGGGGTTTTCACCATCGTGCCCAGAGCGAACAGCCGGGAGCGGGTGGCTGGGCGTCATGGATACCATCCTTATATGACTGTACCCACCCTGTCCCTGTCCACCGAGTCCGCATCGGGCTCCACCGCCGAGATCCTTATTCTTGCTTCGCTCCAAACGGATGACGGGGTGCGGTTGCTCGCGGATGTCACGCTCGGTGACGATCTGATCGCGTCGGTCACAGCTCAGCTCTTGCTCCTGAATGCGACCGGCGCACGTGACGAGGTGGTGCGCCTGGTGGTCATGGTCGGGACACCGCGCAGCATCGCCATCGTCGGGCTGGGGCGCCTGCTCAACACCGAGGCCCTTCGACACGCAGCTGGGTCTGCCGTACGGCAGCTGAGCGGTGCAGCCTCGGTGGCATTCTCGCTTCCCCTGGACGATGCCGACCAGGTCGAAGCTGTACTTGAAGGCGCCGCCCTCGGTGGCTACTCCTACACGGCTTACCGGCACAGTTCGTTGGCTGCGACCAAACTGCCTGCCCGGAGTGTCATCGTGCACAGTGCGACCCCGGCAGCATCTGCTCTGGAACGTGCGCGCGTCAGCGCCGAGGCGATTGGTCTGGTCAAGGACCTCGTCAATATGCCGCCGCTCGATCTGTACCCGGCCTCGCTCGCCGACCTGGCGGTCGACGCCGCACGTGGCCTACCGCTTGATGTGACCGTCTGGGATGAGCATCAGCTCGCAGCCGACGGGTTCGGTGGCATTGCCGGTGTCGGTGCGGGTTCTACCCGCCCGCCGCGCCTGGTCAAGCTCAGCTATAGCCCGAACGGGGCCGGCAAACACCTCGCCCTCGTTGGCAAGGGCATAACGTTCGACACCGGCGGACTCTCGCTCAAGCCGCCGGCATCGATGGTGGGCATGAAGTATGACATGACGGGGGCCGCCACGGTCCTTGCAGTGGTGGTAGCCGCAGCTCGGCTCCAGCTGCCAGTACGAATCACGGCGTGGATGTGCATCGCCGAAAACATGCCGTCGGGATCGGCCATCCGCCCCAACGACGTGCTGCGCATGCGCGGCGGACGCACCGTTGAGGTGCTCAACACTGATGCTGAAGGTCGCCTCGTGCTCGCAGACGGCATCGTCGCCGCGGGTGAAGAACACCCCGACGCCATCATCGACGTCGCGACCCTGACCGGTGCTGCTGTCGTGGCCCTGGGCAACAGGTATTTCGGCGTGATGGGAGATGACACTCTCGTGCAGCACGTGCTCGCGGCCAGCGCCGCGACCGGCGAGACGGCCTGGCCCATGCCATTCCCGAACGAATTGCGCGCCACACTCAATTCAGACGTCGCTGACATCGCGAATGCAAAAATCGGCAGCACGGCCGGCGGGATGCTCCTCGCCGGGATATTTTTGAGGGAATTCATCGGAACAGATACGGCCGGCCAGACCATTCCGTGGGCTCACCTTGACATCGCCGGCCCGGCTCAGAATTCCGGATCAGGTTGGGGATTCACCGGTGTTGGACCGACCGGGGTGTCCGTTCGGGCGCTTCTTCGACTGGCCGAGGACTTTTCACGCCCGTAGTACAGTCGAAGAGGCAAGAAAAAGCTTGTCAAACCACGCTGCCGATCTGCAGAATCTGTCGGCCGTCGTGACAAAGCGTAAATGCGCGAGGGAGTAGCTGAGTGTCGGAACAGAATTTTGACATTGTCGTTCTCGGTGGCGGAAGCGGTGGATATGCAGCAGCGCTGCGTGCCGTGCAGCTGGGATTCACCGTTGGTCTGATCGAGAAAGGCAAGCTCGGCGGCACTTGCCTGCACGTCGGCTGCATTCCGACCAAGGCACTCCTGCACTCGGCCGAAGTGGCTGACGTCAGTCGTGAAGCCGCCAAATACGGCGTCAAGACCGCGTTCGAGGGTATCGATATGGCCGCCGTCAACGCGTTCCGCGAGGGCATCGTGGCGAGCAAGTACAAGGGACTGCAGGGCCTGGTCAAAGCGCGCGGGATCACGGTGATCGAGGGCGAAGGCCATCTGGTCTCTCCGACGACCGTTCAGGTTGGCGACGACCTGATCGTCGGCAAAAACGTGATCCTGGCCACTGGTTCCTACTCCCGCTCGCTGCCCGGGCTCGAGATCGGCGGCCGCGTCATCACGAGCGAGACCGCAATCGCCCTGGACTATGTTCCAAAGAAGGTCGCCGTGCTGGGCGGCGGCGTCATCGGCGTCGAGTTCGCGAGCGTCTGGAAGTCGTTCGGCGCCGATGTCACGATCATCGAGGCCCTGCCGCACCTCGTGCCCAACGAGGAAGAGTCGATTTCCAAGCAACTCGAGCGCGCATTCCGCAAGCGCGGTATCGAGTATTCCCTCGGCATCCGCTTTCAGAGTGTCACCCAGTCCGACTCCGGCGTTGTCGTCACGCTCGAGAATGGCGCGACCGTTGAGGCCGACCTGCTGCTTGTGGCCGTCGGGCGCGGCCCGGTCACCGCTGGACTCGGCTTTGACGAGGTCGGCGTCACCATGGATCGCGGATTTGTCATCACCGACGAACGCCTCGCCACGAACATTCCCGGCGTCTACGCCGTGGGCGACATCGTGCCGGGCCTGCAGCTCGCCCACCGCGGTTTTCAGCAGGGCATCTTTGTCGCCGAGGAAATTGCCGGGCTCAACCCGATCCTCGTCGACGACCTGAATATCCCCAAGGTCACCTACTCGGATCCCGAAGTGGCCTCCGTCGGCTACAGCGAAGCCAAGGCCGCTGAAAAATTCGGTGCCGACCAGATCTCCACCTACGAATACAACCTCGGCGGAAACGGCAAGAGCTCCATTCTGGGCACCGCCGGTTCGGTCAAGCTGGTACGGGTCAAGGACGGCCCCATCGTGGGCATTCACATGATCGGCTCCCGCGTCGGCGAACTCATCGGCGAAGGCCAGCTCGTGGTGAATTGGGAAGCCTTCCCGGAAGACATCGCACCGTTCTTGCACGCGCACCCAACCCAGAACGAAGCGCTGGGTGAGGCTTTCCTGGCTCTGGCCGGCAAACCGCTTCACGCGATGTAGTCGGTTCCCGCATTTTTATCCAATTTTCAGACAAGCAAACGGTTTTGAAGGAGACATACGCATGAGCGAATCCGTCAGCCTCCCGGCACTCGGAGAGAGTGTCACAGAGGGCACGGTCACCCGCTGGTTGAAGAACGTGGGCGACCGGGTGGAGGTCGACGAGCCATTGCTCGAGGTATCGACCGACAAGGTGGACACGGAAATCCCATCTCCGGTCGCCGGCATCATCGAAGCCATTTTGGTGCAGGAGGATGAGACTGTCGAGGTCGGAACCCCGCTCGTCACGATCGGCGATGGCTCCGCAGCAGCCGCCCCCGTCACGGAGGCACCGGTTGCGGAGGCACCGGTTGCGGAGGCACCGGTTGCGGAGGCACCGGTTGCGGTCGCAGCACCCGAGCCCGTTGCCCCCACTCCGGCACCGGTCGCTGCGCCGGCACCCGTTACAGCTCCGGCACCGGTCCCGACTCCGGTACCGGCCGCTACCCCGGCGCCGGTCGCCGTTCAGGCAGCTGCTGCTGCCCCTGTGGCTCGGGGCTCACACGCTGGAACCAGCGGTTACGTCACGCCGATCGTGCGCAAGCTGGCGAACGAAGCCGGCGTTGACCTATCGACGGTCAGCGGCACCGGCGTAGGCGGACGTATCCGAAAGGAAGACATCGTTCGGGCCGCTTCCGCAGTGGGCGCTGCGGTGGCCGCGCCTGCCATCGAGATCTCACCGCTTCGCGGAACGACCCAGCCGATGTCCCGCCTACGCAAGGTTGTCGCCGAGCGTGCCGTCATCTCGATGCAGTCCTCCGCTCAGCTCACCACAGTGGTCGAAGTCGATGTCACCCGGGTAGCCCTGCTGCGCGATCGGGTCAAAGGAGCATTCGCCGAGAAGACCGGCAACAAGCTCTCGTTCCTGCCGTTCTTCGCTCTGGCTGCCGCCGAGGCGCTTCGTGCCATCCCCATCGTGAACGCCACGATCGACGGTGACACGATCGTGTACCCGGCCCAGGAAAACATCAGCATTGCCGTTGATACCGAGCGTGGCCTCCTGACTCCGGTCGTGCGTAACGCCGGGGAACTTGACCTGGCCGGTTTTGCCGCCCAGATCGCCGACCTCGCCGCTCGCACGCGGGACAACAAGCTCAAGCCCGACGAACTGAGTGGTGGAACGTTCACGCTGACCAACACCGGTTCGCGCGGTGCCCTGTTCGACACTCCCGTCGTGTTCCTGCCGCAGAGCGCCATTCTCGGTACCGGAATCGTCTACAAGAAGCCGCTTGTTGTCACCAACGACGGCCTTGATTCGATCGCGATCCGTTCGAGCGTGTATCTCGCCCTCTCTTACGACCACCGCATCATCGACGGTGCGGATGCAGCCAGCTTCCTCACCACGATGAAGACGCGGCTTGAGGCCGGTGCATTCGAGGGCAACCTCGGCATCTAACAGCTCGGTTTTTCCGCTCTGGACCACCTGCGGTTTTGGTGCAATTCAGTAGTCGAAAATCTCTCGAAGACGCCAGCCGTCCTCGCCCTTGACCACAAGGACCGAGGCCGGCTGGCTTTTTTGCTGCCCGGGCACCGGCGTCAGCACGACGACGGCCAGGTCGCCGCTGCGTTCAGCCAGTGACGGCGAGTAGCTGGCGTAGTCGGCGATATCCCGTCCGGATAGACCCTGTTGCCGCTCACGAACGTCGTAGCTGTCTGAGGCCAGCATGGCCGACCCGGTCTGGTCCACGTCGACCAAGCAGACCAGGGACGTGGTGGCCAGGCACGCAGTCCGACGCTCGAGCAGGGCCAGCACGGCCGCTATCGGGTCATCCCCCGCTATTGCCGCCTGATTGGCAGAGCCCGCGGCATCCGCTGGTACATCGGCCGTTGCTGTTGGTATTGTCGGGCTCCCGGCGACCCCGGGCGTGCCGTTGATAGGAGCGGCACCGTTT
The DNA here is from genome assembly GCF_002929825.1 of Cryobacterium sp. Y29. Taxonomy (GTDB): domain Bacteria; phylum Actinomycetota; class Actinomycetes; order Actinomycetales; family Microbacteriaceae; genus Cryobacterium. Next base: position 107,350 of record NZ_PJJN01000035.1, on the reverse strand, counting down.
GTGCCTGCAGTCTCGGGTGGCCCGGTTTCACCGGCACGGCCCGAGATGGGGAACAGAGTCAGGGCGAGCATGAGAATGCAGGCGCCTCCGATCGCGGCCACCAGCAGGAACCGATGGTGCCCATGTAGACGTTTACGCAGTGCATGCCCCGCAGAGTTGAACGGATGCGCGTCGACCAGGGAGTCGACGATCCCCTCGAAAACTTGACGGAGGCCCACCCTCTGCTGCAGCGCACCTAAAAAGGCGGTGCCCCGACCGGAGAGACTGCGGAGAGCAGTACCGCCACCGAGGGAGAAAGGACCGCGTGGCAGCCTGTCGTCGAAACTCTCGTCGAAGCTCTCGCCGTGTTCCTCGCCGTGTTCCTCGCCGTGTTCCTCGCCGCGGTAACCCGCGGAATCCACGTCGTTGTCGAGTTTGCCGCCCAATTTGTCGGCGCGGGTTTCATCCTGAGAATTGTTGCCGATGGAAACCCCCGCCCTGACCGGGTGCGTTTGGAGAGCGGTGTGGCGAAGCTGAACTCCGTTGACCTGCCCGGCTTCCGTCTCGACGACGGCAGCGTTTACCGTGGCTGACTGTAAATCCCGTCGGTCGTCGGTGTGAAAACCGCAAAGTGGTTCGGCGTCGGCCCAACCGAAAAGGTCATATTCCAGTGTGCCGAGGATCGAACCGTGGGGTGCGGTGCGGGCTGCCTGATCTGCCTTTTCTGGAGCCCCGGCGGGATCGACAGCAGCCTGAAATCGTCGCACCAGTGCGGCTCCACTCTCGTGGTGCGGGTCGGTTCTGTCGACCGACTCAAGGACAGCCACCATGAGAATTCCCAAGCGTTCGTAATCGACTCGCAGCCGCCGCATTCGGTCCCGAGGCGCATCGGTGAGGTTCGAAACAGCACCAAAACCGGTCAGTACCGCTCGGCCATTCGCATCGAGCAGAACTGTTGACTGGCTGACGCTCCCGTGCGCGAACCCGGCCGTGTGCATGGCGCTGAGGGCTACAGTGATCGGTGCCAGCAGGGTCACGACCTCGCCCGGCGACAGCGACGGGTGTTCGACCAGATACTTGGCGAGGGACCCCCCGGAGAGCCGTTCCAGAATCAGACAGATGCGGCCATCGCGCACTTGCGCGACGTCAAGCAGACGCACGAGTCCCGGCGCGGCGGCCGATGTCAGCACGGCGATGTCGAGTTCGACGCTTGCCGATTCGGTGGTGGCGTGAAAAACCTTGAGAGCAACGACGCTCCCGGAACCGGAATGTCCCAGGTAGACCACGGCGCGGTCCCCAGTGCCCAACAGACGGATTACGCGGTGTCCGGCAACGATACCTTCCGTGTGCAACGTTTCCACAGAGCTCGGATCAGCGTCAGCATCGTCGACGTCGCGGTGTGCCGTCTGCTGAGCCGAGTCCTGCCAGTGTTTCTCGTCGACCGAAGCCGGGGATTGTTCAGCGCGTCGTCTCACGGGACCATGTTCTCCTGCACAACCGGCTGACCGACGCGCCCATACCTCATCCGTGCAGGGCGCACGATCCGGGCCGTTGTGGAGGAGTCGAAAAATCCGCCCAGTGCTTCGCGCCCACTGTACGTGTTGCACGCAGATTTGCCACTGCACCCCTAGACTGAGCAAATGCTCGACTTTGTCGTCGCGGGGCTAAGCGCCAACTCCGTGCCGTATGTTGAGGGCCTAGAGCTCCAACGCGCAGTCCATCGTTCTGTCGTCGCCCGCGAGCGACCGGACACCGTCCTCCTGCTGGAGCATCCCGCTGTGTATACGGCCGGAAAACGCACCCTGCCTGAGGAACGCCCCGTCGACGATACGCCGGTGATCGACGTCGACCGGGGTGGCAAGATTACCTGGCACGGACCTGGCCAACTGGTCGGGTATCCCATTGTGCACTTGCACGAACCCGTCGACGTCGTCGGCTATGTTCGATCCCTCGAAGCCATACTGATTGAGGTTCTGATCGAGTTCGGCATCGACGCCGTGCGGGTGGCCGGACGCTCGGGCGTCTGGGTCGGCAAGGCTGGCCATGAAGACAAGATCGCTGCCATCGGAATTCGCGTCGCTCAGGGTGTCACAATGCACGGTTTCGCACTCAACTGCAGCAACTCTCTGGAAGCCTATTCGCGCATCATCGCCTGTGGCATTCGCGATGCCGGTGTGACCACCATGTCGCGCGTGCTGGGACGCACGGTCGACCCGGGCGAGTTGATCGACCCCATCACCGCCGCCTTCCGACGTTCGGCGAGTGTGAACCCAGCCAGAACACCCTCCGCCAGCCTCGACAACGTCAGGACCAACGCATGAGCGCAGTACCCGAAGGCCGCAAATTATTGCGTTTGGAAATTCGTAACGCGGAGACACCGATAGAACGCAAGCCCTCCTGGATCAAGACGGTCGCCAAAATGGGGCCGGAGTATCAGAAACTGCAGGGCTTGGTCAAGAGCGAGAATTTGCATACCGTGTGCCAGGAGGCGGGGTGCCCGAACATTTTTGAGTGTTGGGAAGACCGGGAAGCGACCTTCTTGATCGGTGGCTCACAATGCACCAGACGGTGTGACTTCTGCCAGATCGATACTGGAAAACCGGCCGACTACGACGTCGACGAACCGCGCCGCGTCGGCGAATCCGTTGTCACGATGAACCTGCGTTATGCCACAGTGACCGGCGTTGCCCGCGACGATCTGCCCGATGAGGGAGCCTGGCTCTACGCCGAGACGATTCGCCAGATTCACCAGCAGAGCCCGGGCACCGGTGTTGAGATTCTCGTGCCGGACTTCTCCGGCAATCCGGAACACCTCGCTCAGGTGTTTGACGCCAAACCGGAGGTCTTCGCCCACAACGTGGAAACCGTGCCACGCATCTTCAAGCGAATTCGCCCGGCGTTTCGGTATGACCGGTCGCTCGACGTGCTCACACAGGGACGCAACGCTGGCCTGATCACAAAATCCAACCTCATCCTCGGTATGGGAGAGGAACGAGCTGAAATCACCCAGGCGCTCCACGACCTGCATGAGGCCGGTACCGACATCATCACCATTACGCAGTACCTGCGCCCGAGCGCCCGGCACCTGCCGGTCGCTCGCTGGGTACGCCCAGAGGAGTTCGTCGAGCTCAACGAGGAAGCCAAGGAGATCGGTTTTCTCGGCGTTCTCTCGGGGCCGCTCGTGCGCTCTTCTTATCGCGCCGGTCGACTATGGGCCCAGTCCATGGTCGCGACCGGTCGGGAGATCCCCGCCGAACTGCGCCAGCTGGCGGATGCTCAGCTCGGGTTCGCCCAAGCCGTGTCGTGATCGAATTCGGTCACGCGGCATTCGAGTGACTGGGTAGTCTTATACCCATGGCACGCAGCAAGGAAAAGACCCCCAAAAAACCAAAACAGCCCGGCCGCTTGAAGCAAATGTGGCAGGTTTTCCAAATGACGAGGCGCTACGACTCGAACATCGTTTGGATTCTGGTTTTGGCCTTCCTCATACCCGTTCTGATCAGCCTGGCCCTGGCCCTGTTGATTCCCGGCAGCAACGTCTTCACGATGGTGCTGTGGATCGTTGCCGGTGTGCTTGCCGGCATTCTGGCGATGCTGATCATTCTCGGACGACGCGCGGAGAAGGCTGCGTATTCGCAGATTGAGGGTCAGCCCGGCGCCGTCGGGGCCGTGTTGCGCAGCTCGCTGAAGCGGGGGTGGGTCGGCAGCGAGATGCCGGTAGCCGTCAACGGCAAGACGCAGGATGCGGTGTATCGCGCCGTCGGCCGCGGCGGTGTCGTGTTGATCAGTGAGGGTCCGAAAACCCGAACTGCTCGCATGCTCGACGAAGAAAAGCGCAAGATCGTGCGCATCGGCGGGAATGTGGGCGTAACCGTGATCTCTGTTGGCCCCGACGAGGATGCCGTGCCGCTACACAAGCTCGCTCGTCGCCTGACTCGGATCAAGCCCGCTCTGACCAAGGCCGAGGTTCTCGCCGTCAATAACCGTCTGAATTCCATGGGTACGAAACTGCCCATCCCCAAGGGTGTCGACCCGATGAAAGCACGTCCGCAGCGCGGCTAATCCGACACAGATCAAGCGAAGGGCCAGATGCAACTGCATCTGGCCCTTTGTTGTCCTGCCGGGTTACCGGCGGATGAGCACCGTTCCCGCGATCTTGTCATGGAAGCCACGCTGGTCCGAATCCCAGACGAGGGCGGGGATCGCAAGTCCGAGGAGCACCGATCGCACAACGGGACGCCACAATCCAACCCATCCGCCGTGGATGGAGATGATGCGTAGCCCCACCAGACGATGCCCGACACTGGCACCGATCGTGGGAATGAAAACGATCTGCAGAACGACGAAGATGATCAGGTTCGCGGCCGGATCGTAGTTGAAGAAGATCCTCGAAACGCCGATGGCGATCGCCCAGTCAATGGCGAAGCCGAACAGCCGTCGCCACGGGCGGCCAACAGAACTGGGACCGACCCGCGGTAATCCGAGCCGCTCCCCCGGCCACTTACTGGGCGGAAGCTGACCAAAAGTATTCGGGCGGGAGCTAGAGTCTGGCACCCGATGAGTCTACCGAGAGGCCGCCCCTGTAACATGGGTGAAACATAAGCGTCACGGAGAAGTAACGCGGCGACACTAATCTCAGGGGAGCCGATGTGTCCGATTCGGCCGTTTCTACGCCCCCGTCGTCTGGAGTTAGTCCGCATGTTCCGCGATTCGTCCGAAGTGCTCAAATTCATCAAAGAGAATGACGTCAAGTTTCTCGACATCCGTTTCACCGATCTTCCCGGTGTGCAGCAGCACTTCAACATTCCGGCATCCACGGTCGATGAAGAATTCTTCACCGTTGGCCAAATGTTCGATGGCTCGTCCATCCGCGGTTTCGCGTCGATCCACGAATCGGACATGCAGCTCATTCCCGACGTGTCTACCGCGTACCTGGACCCGTTCCGTACCGAGAAGACGCTCATCATGCTCTTCGACATCTACAACCCTCGTAACGGTGAGATCTACTCCAAGGACCCGCGCCAAGTAGCTAAGAAGGCTGAGAAATACCTCGCCTCCACCGGCATTGGCGACACGGCGTTTTTCGGTTCCGAAGCGGAGTTCTACATCTTTGACGATGTGCGCTACGAAGTGAACCAGCACACGAGTTTTTACTCCGTTGACTCCGGCGAAGGCGCCTGGAATTCCGGAAAGAAAGAAGAAGGCGGAAACCTCGCCAACAAGACACCGTTCAAGGGTGGGTACTTTCCGGTCAGCCCGGTCGACCAGCACGTCGATATGCGCGACGACATCTGCCTGAAGTTGATCGAAGCGGGTCTCATTCTCGAACGCAGCCACCACGAGGTGGGCACCGGCGGCCAGGGCGAGATCAACTACAGATTCGACACGATGGTTCACGCCGCCGATGACCTGCTGAAATTCAAGTACATCGTCAAGAACACGGCGCACGACTGGAGCAAGACCGCAACATTCATGCCCAAGCCACTGTTCGGCGACAACGGCTCCGGTATGCACACGCACCAATCACTGTGGGCCGATGGCAAGCCGTTGTTCTACGATGAGGCCGGCTATGGCGGACTCTCCGACGTGGCTCGCTGGTACATCGGAGGCCTGCTCAAGCACGCCCCGGCCGTACTCGCGTTCACGAACCCCACGGTCAACTCCTACCACCGGCTTGTTCCCGGATTCGAGGCCCCGGTCAACCTGGTCTACTCGGCCGGCAACCGCTCGGCGTCGATCCGCATTCCGATCACCGGAACCAACCCGAAGGCCAAGCGCCTTGAGTTCCGCGCTCCCGATGCATCCGGCAACCCGTATCTCGCCTTTGCCGCGCAGCTCATGGCTGGGCTCGACGGCATCAAGAACCGTATTGAGCCGCACGAGCCCGTCGACAAGGATCTCTACGAGCTGCCGCCCGAGGAAGCCAAGAACATCCCCCAGGTTCCGGCCTCGCTCGAGGAAGCCCTGCAGGCCCTCGAAGCAGATCACGACTTTCTGCTCGCCGGAAACGTGTTCACTCCCGAACTGATCGAGACCTGGATCGAGTACAAGCGCGAAAACGAGATCAAGCCGCTCGCCCAGCGTCCGCACCCGTTCGAGTTCGAGCTGTACTACGGGGTCTAAACCGCACCGCACTGAGGCCACACGGCACTTGGAAAGGGACCGCATCTTTGGATGCGGTCCCTTTTATATTGCGGAGTGAACTGGATGGGTCAGCCTGGTGTTGATCGTCAGCCGGCGTTCGGCCCGGGACGTTCGACGGGGCCGTAAAACAGGCGCTCGAATACGGCGCGGGAACGTCGGGTTACAGCGAGGTAGTCGTCCTCCAGCTGGTTACCCGACCCCGGCGGGTACTCCATGACCCGGGCGATGCCCTCGAGTGCGGCACGATCAGTCGGCAACACATTCGAGGTGTGGTTCGTCCAGAGAGTGATGGCTGAGCGAGCACGAGACGCAAAGACCCACGCGCTGCGTAGCACCGCCGCATCCGCTGCCGGTATCAATGCGGCGTTAACTGCTTCGTCCAACGCCGACAGAGTGGACGTCGTGCGAAGCGCCGGAATCGCCGCGCCGTGCTGCAGCTGGAGCAGTTGAACCAGCCATTCCACGTCGCTGAGCGAGCCACGCCCCAATTTCAGGTGCCGGTTCGGGTCGGCGCCCTGCGGGAGGCGTTCGTTCTCGACCCGAGCCTTGATGCGACGAACCTCCCGCACAGCCTGCTCGCTAATGGCTGCGGGGTACCGCACGTCGTCGGCCACGGCCTCGAAGTCTCGTAGCAGCGCACCATCGCCGGCCACACCCCGACCGCGCAGGAGCGCCTGAGCTTCCCAGGTGAGTGACCAACGGCGGTAGTACGCCTGATAGGAGTCAAGCGACCGCACGACCGGCCCGTTGCTGCCTTCCGGACGTAATCCGATGTCCAGATCGAGCGGCAAACGCCCGTCTTCGGTGAGCCGATTGAGTTCGCGCACGATATACCGGGCACGGTCGTTGGCCGCTTCGCCGTCGAGACTACCAGCGCGGAATACGTACATGACGTCGGCGTCGGAACCGAAACCGAGCTCGGCACCGCCGAACCGCCCCATACCGATCACACCGAATTCGATGCCGTCGCCGCCCGACGTGCTGTCGTCAGAACCATCAGGACCACCCTGAACAAGCAGATCTCCCCCACGAATAGCAGCGATCACGCCCTGAATGTAGGTCGCATTGACATCCGTCAGGCCCTGGCCCAGCTGGTCGAGATCGATCTGACCGAGAAGGGCTGCGAATGCCAGTCGCAGCATCTCGCGGCGCCTTGCCGCGCGCAGAATAGTCGCGGCGGCATCCGGGCTTTCATGCCGGCCAAGGACCGCTCGGGTTTCGTCTTGGAGTGCTCTGAGCGGTCGTGGCTGCAGGTCGGCTTCGTCTTCGAGCCACGCCACCGCTTCGGGGATCTTCTCCAGCAGCTCGCCGATATAACGACTCCCGGACAACACCCTGGTGAGGCGCTCGGCGGCCCCCGAGGAGTCACGCAACATGCGCAGGAACCAATAAGTCGAACCGAGGTTGTCGCTCAGACGCCGAAAGACTAGGAAGCCGTAGTCCGGGTCTGCCCCCTGCGACAGCCACTGCAGCAGGACGGGGAGGAGGTGCCGCTGAATCGCCGCGCGCCGGGATACTCCGCCGGAGAGAGCGGCGATGTGCGCCAGAGCGCCCTTGGTGTTTAGAAAGCCAATGGCCGCCAGACGAGCCTCGGCCTGTGCACTGGTCAGGTTCAGCCCGTCGGCCGGCAGCGACGCCACCGCCGATAGCAGGGGACGGTAAAAAAGCCGCTCGTGCAGGCCGCGCACCCTTTGTTTCGTCTCCGACCAGCGGGCGGTGAGTCCGGCAGCACTGGTGGCCAGACCGGTCGAACGGGCCAGCACCCGCAGATTTGCCTCGTCGCGCGGCACCAGGTGGGTACGACGAAGTTTTTGCAGCTGCAGCCGATGTTCCATCAGGCGCAAGGAGCGATAGTCCTGAGCGAACTCGGTGGCTTCGGCTCGACCCACATACCCGGCGGTCGCCAGGGCGGCCAGCGCCGGGAGGGTGCCAGCCTGTCGAACGGCAGGGTCGGTCTGGCCATGAACGAGCTGAAGCAGCTGCACCGTGAACTCGATATCGCGCAGTCCGCCCGGCCCGAGCTTGAGTTGAATATCTACCTCGTCGTCGGGGATATTGTCGGTGACGCGCTCCCGCATACGCTGTACCGATTCGACGAAATTCTCGCGGCCGGCGCTGCTCCAGACCTTGGGTGTGACCGCATCCATGTAACGGGCTCCGAGTGCGCGGTCACCGGCCAGCGTGCGGGCCTTGAGCAGCGCCTGAAACTCCCAACTCTTGGCCCAACGGTCATAGTAGGCGAGATGGGATTCGATCGAGCGTACGAGGGCTCCGCTCTTGCCTTCCGGACGCAGGTTGGGGTCGACCTCCCACAGCTCCGGTTCAATGCCGGATTCGCCCAGGCCGCGCATGATGAGCACGGCAAGGCGGGTCGCGATCTCGACGGCCCGAGAACTTTCCAGACCGGCTGATTCGTCGCCGTCCGCGACGAAGATAACGTCGACGTCGCTCACGTAGTTGAGCTCGCTCGCCCCGGCCTTGCCCATGCCGATAATGGCCAGGCGCGTTGCGCGCACCTGGTCGGCAGCAAAGACAACGCGCCCGGCTGTGTCGCCGCTGCACATGGTACGGGCGACCGCTAAGGCGGCTTCGAGCGCCGCCGTGGCGAGATCGGACAGGGTACGGGCGATGCCGTCCAGCCCGGCAACCGGGTCGGCCTGTTCGAGGTCGAAGGCGGCGAGCTGCGCCAGGCGGCGACGGTAGCGCACCCTGAGGGCGATCCACGCTGCATCATCGACCAGGCGGGAGAATCCCTCGATCGCGCCGACAGAGTCCAACAGGTCGCGGACCAGCTCGTCGACGCTCGGCAGCACCGTTAATGGCGTGACCAGAACCGTCAGTTCCACCGGATGTCGGAGGAAGAATTCGGTGATTCCGCTGGACGCTCCGACGACTTTCAACAGCCGCCCGGTCGCAGCCGGCGACTGGAGCAGTTCGAACAGTTCAGGCGAACCCTGCCGCAGCAGGGCGACCAACGCGATCAGCGCAGCATCCGGGCTTGCCGTTGCCGTGAGCAGCGGCAACAATGCCCGAGTATCGGTCAACCGGCCAGCTGAACCGGAAGCTCGGTGCGGGCTGCCTGCACCGAGCTGGGCAATCTCGTCGAGCCGAACACGTACGTCGGCAAGGTCAACGAAACCTACCCGAACAAGTTCGGTCAAGGTCAAGTTCAAACGCTCCATCGCGGGCGATTCCTTCGATCAGCGACACCACTGGCGAGTTAGAGCATCTCCAGGTTTTTTTGAAGTTCGAACGGGGTGACCTGTGACCGGTAGTCACGCCACTCCTGCCGCTTGTTGAGCAGAACATAATTGAAGACCTGTTCGCCCAGCGTCTCCGCGACGAGCTCGGACTCCTCCATGAATTGAATAGCATGATCGAGGCTGGCCGGCAGCTGCGTGTATCCGAGCGCACGACGTTCGGTGTCGCTGAGGCTCCACACATTGTCTTCGGCCTCCGGCGGCAACTCGTAGCCCTCCTCGATGCCCTTGAGGCCGGCGGCCAGCATGAGGGAATAGGCGAGGTAGGGGTTGGCCGCGGAGTCGATCGCTCGATACTCAACGCGGGCGCTCTGGCCCTTGTTCGGCTTGTACAGCGGTACGCGCACCAGCGCTGAGCGGTTGTTGTGACCCCAGCAGACAAAGCTCGGAGCCTCATCGCCACCCCACAGCCGCTTGTACGAGTTCACGAATTGATTGGTCACCGCGGTGATCTCGGGGGCGTGCTTCAGCAGGCCGGCGATGAACTGGCGACCGATCTTGGAGAGCTGGTATTTTGCACCGGCCTCGTAGAACGCGTTCGCGTCACCCTCGAACAGCGACATGTGCGTGTGCATGCCCGATCCGGGATGTTCCGACATGGGCTTGGGCATGAACGTCGCGTAGACGCCCTGCTCGATCGCGACTTCCTTGACCACGGTACGGAAAGTCATGATGTTGTCCGCGGTCGTCAGAGCATCGGCATAGCGCAGGTCGATTTCGTTCTGGCCCGGCCCTGCCTCGTGGTGGCTGAACTCAACGGAAATACCGAGGTCTTCCAGCATGCGCACCGAGCGGCGACGGAAATCGTGGGCGGTTCCACCGGGAACATTGTCGAAGTAACCGGCCGAGTCGACGGGAATCGGACCGTTCTTGCCGTACTTCGACGACTTGAGCAGGTAGAACTCCACCTCGGGGTGAGTGTAAAACGTGAAGCCACGGTCGGCCGCCTTGGCCAGGGTGCGCTTGAGCACGTTGCGCGGATCAGCAACGGCGGGCTGGCCGTCCGGCGTGGTGATGTCGCAGAACATGCGGGCGGTGGGGTCGACCTCTCCCCGCCACGGCAGAATCTGAAAGGTGGTGGGATCCGGGTGTGCCAGAACATCCGCCTCAAAAGAACGAGTGAGTCCCTCAATGGCGGAGCCGTCGAACCCCAAGCCTTCGTTGAATGCGCCCTCGACTTCGGCGGGTGCGATAGCCACTGATTTCAGGGTACCGACGACGTCGGTGAACCAGAGTCGAACGAACTTGATTCCTCGCTCCTCGATGGTCCGAAGAACGAAGTCGCGCTGCTTGTCCATTCACGCTCTTTCTGATTGCTCCAACGGGGACGCACCTAAATAGCGACCGTCCTCAATACCTGCTGTCTAGGCTACTGGCTCCGAGCATGATTGCTCGCCTGACTAAACTTGTTGCATGCCAAAGTTGACAGCACCAGAGCCCGAACCGGCGGGCGTCGATGCCGCCGTGCAGCATCCGTATAGCGCGGTTTCCGGGCCCAAGCGGGTACGCACGCGGCACTTTCAGAACGCGAAGGCCCAGGGGATCCCCATTACGGGCCTGACCAGCTACGACATGCTCACTGCCCAAATTTTTGATGCGGCCGGAATCGACTTTCTCTTGGTGGGCGATTCAGCCGGAAACAACGTCTTCGGGTACGAGACCACTCTCCCCGTCACGGTTGATGAGCTCATCCCCCTGACCCGTGCCGTTGCTCGGGCAGTCACCCGTGCCTTCGTCGTGGCCGATATGCCGTTCGGTTCGTATGAGAGCGGCGCGGATCAGGCCCTCTCGACCGCCGTGCGGTTCATGAAAGAGGCCCAGGCGCACGCGGTGAAACTCGAGGGCGGCCAGCGCAGCCATAAACAGATCAGGCGCATCGTCTCGGCTGGCATCCCCGTGATGGGCCATGTGGGATTCACTCCGCAGAGCGAACACGGCTTGGGTGGCCATATCATTCAGGGCCGTGGAGACGCCGCCGAGACACTCATCGCGGACGCCCTCGCCGTCGAGGACGCCGGCGCCTTCGCCGTTGTCCTGGAGATGGTACCGGCGTCCGTCGCCGCCCTCGTCACGGAACGACTGTCGATCCCGACTATCGGGGTCGGGGCGGGGCCATCCGTTGACGGGCAGCTGCTCGTGTGGACGGACTTTGCTGGCATGACCAGTGGTCGAGTACCGAAGTTCGTGCGTCAGTACGCCGACGTTCGAGCGGTACTGACGGATGCTGTGCAGCGGTTCACCGCTGACGTCGCCTCTGGTGCGTACCCGGCAACAGAGCACAGTTACGAGTAGAGCGCGCTCAACGGTTAGCGGGCGTCCCGAGCGTCGTCTTCCGACCACTTGGCGCTGTTGGCGCGCAGTTTCTCCAGAGCATGGGCTGCCTCGTCCCGGGTGGCGAATGGCCCCACGCGATCCAGCGATGGCGACTGGAAACCGTGCTCCACTTCACCCGTGCGCATGTTGTACCAGAATGCGTGTTCTTTGTCGTCGGCCATAAGCTTGATCCTATGCCTAAGGATTCCATCGGTCACCTCATCCCGGGAACGGTGTCATCGACCCGTTCCGTCCCATCACACATCGTTCGTCCGGAGTACGTGGGCAAGAAGGGGCCGAGCCCGTTCACCGGCTCTGACGTCTATTCGACCGAAAAGATCGAGCTCATTCGTCACTCTGGCCGCATCGCCGCTGAGGCGATTGCCGCTGTCGGTCGAGCCATCGTCCCCGGCGTCACCACCGAGCAACTGGACCAGATCGGTCATGACTACCTGGTGGCCAACGATGCCTACCCTTCGACCCTGGGTTACCGCGGCTACCCCAAATCGCTGTGCAGCTCGGTGAATGAGGTCATTTGCCATGGAATCCCCGATAACACGGTGCTCGACAATGGTGACATCGTCAACATTGACATCACGGCGTACAAGAACGGAGTGCACGGCGACACCAACGTCACGTTCATTGTGGGCGAAGCGACCGAAGAGGTGACGCTATTGGTCGAACGCACCAGGGAGGCGCTCGCGCGCGGTATCAAAGCCGTTGCCCCCGGGCGCCAGGTCAATGTGATTGGTCGCACCATCGCGTCCTACGCCAAGCGGTTCAACTACGGCGTTGTGCGCGACTATACGGGGCACGGCGTTGGCGAAGCCTTTCACTCCGGCCTCATCATCCCGCACTATGACGCACCGCAGTTCGACACGGTCATGGAGGTCGGCATGGTCTTCACCATCGAGCCGATGCTCACCCTGGGAACCAGCGACTGGGATATCTGGAGCGATGACTGGACGGTTCTCACCCGCGACCGAAGCATGACAGCGCAATTCGAACACACACTCGTGGTGACCGAGCGCGGCGCCGAGATCCTGACCTTAGCCTGACACGGTTTTCGAAGAGATAGAGGATCAACTCATGACTGCAACGACGGCCATTGGAATCGACATCGGCGGCACGGGAATCAAGGGGGCGGTGGTCGACCTGGCCACCGGTGAGCTCCTGACCGACCGGGTGAAGTTGCCCACGCCCAAAGGGGGGCGCCCGCAGGACATCGTCGAGACAACCCGCACCCTGCTCTCCACCGTCTCGAAAGGTGTCGGCGACGTTCCGGTCGGCGTGTGTTTTCCCGCCGTCGTCAAGAACGGTCACACCATGTCAGCGGCGAACGTATCGTCGAAGTGGATTGGCCTAGCCGCTGAAGCCCTGTTCGAAAAGGGCCTCGGCCTGCCGATTCACTTCGTCAATGACGCGGATGCTGCCGGTTACGCTGAAGCACAGTTCGGTGCGGCCACGGGTGTCGCTGGCGTTGTGCTGTTGACCACGCTCGGTACCGGGATCGGTTCAGCGCTGCTGAACGACGGCGTCCTGGTGCCCAACACGGAACTGGGCCACCTGCAGATTGACGGGCACGACTACGAGACGCGCGCGGCCTACTCTGCCAAGGAACGTGACGACCTCAGCTGGGAGACCTGGGCCGCACGCTTGCAGAAGTATTACTCAACGCTTGAACGGCTCTTCTCCCCCGACCTGTTCATCGTCGGAGGTGGGGTCTCCAAGCACCACCAGAACTTTCTGCCGTTGCTCAATCTGAAGACGCGCATCATCCCCGCTGTCCACCGCAACAACGCCGGAATTCTTGGTGCGGCCGCTTTGGCTGCCCGCTTTCCCGGCTAGTCCGACAGCGGTACCCGATCTGGGCAGGTCCGCGTCGCTGCGGACCCGCCCGGGTGGGATGCCGGGTTCGTCGGTAGGGTGGGGTGGAATGGGCCGGCTAGTACGCCGGGTTCTGTCCAGGTGTTCACACACCGTCGACGGCCATCTATCTCGTGACTACGTTGCCGCAGCCCTCTAGCGGTCTACCCGAAAGCTCGGCGAGCAGCCTTAGCGCTTTCTGTCTGACCTTGCTCCGGACGAGGTTTACCGAGCCGACCAGGTCACCCTGGCCTCTGGTGGTCTCTTACACCACCGTTTCACCCTTACCACCACACCCGACCCGAAGGCGGGGCGCAAATGGCGGTTTACTTTCTGTGGCACTGTCTCGCGGGTTGCCCCGGGTGGGTGTTACCCACCATCCTGCTCTGTGGAGCCCGGACGTTCCTCGGCATCTGTGAGATCCGAAGATCCAACAAATGACGCGACCGTCTTGCCGACCCATTCCGAAGATTGAGTCTACCGGGCGAGCGGACCGCCGCGAACCGTTATTAGATTCCGGACTCTTCGGTGCGCACCAGCACTGCGCCACAGTCAGGGCAGAAGATGACGTCGTCGGCGGGCGCCTGGCGAACGTCGGCGAGGTCGCTCCCCGTGATCGTCATTGTGCAGCCGCTGCAGGTACGGGCTCGGAGCAGCGCTGCGGCGTTGCCGTGGCCGGAGATACGCAACCGCTCGTAGAGAGTCGCGAGGTCATCGGGGATGGTGGCGGCTACGGCGGCTCGGTCGCGGGTGAGTTCGCCGAGCTGGCGCGTGAGGTCATGGAGCACCTCGTCGCGCGCGAACTCGGTCGAACTCACGCGCTCGGCGATGGCATCGCGTTCCTTCGCCACGACAGCGACGGCCGCTTCGTGCTCTTCCTGACGCTCCAACACGGCGATCTCGATCTCTTCGAGGTCGAACAGACGCTTTTTGAGCGAGGCGATTTCGGAGTCGAGAGCCTGGATATCCTTGACCGACGAAGTGTGTTGAAGGCGGTCGGTGTCGCGACTGATGCGCTTCTCGACAACCTCGACGTCGCTCTCGATGCGTCCCAGTTCGGTACGCACGTCGTCTAGTTCGCCCGTTCGACCGAGCAGCTTCATACGGCTGGCTTCCGCTTCGCGATTCAGCGCGGCCAGTTCGGCGTGCGCCGCGAGCGACTTTGACTGGTGGCTGATCTGAAGAACCTTGATATCCAGGGCTTGCAGCCGCAGAAGTTCCTTCTGCTGGAGTGGTGATGCCTTCACGATGTCCTGACCTAACGCTGGAAATGAGATGTGGTACGAAAAAATAGAGAGACTGGGATGTTAGTGCACGAGTCAATGCACAACGGCGAAATCCCAGGGATCGGTGTTCAGTTCACTCACCGTGACAGTGGTCCCGGGGAGGGCCGCTCGTAGCTGTACGGCAGCTGGTTCCAGCCAGAGCCATTCGCTGGCCCAGTGCGACACGTCCATCAGGGCCGGACCGCCCGCGCAGAGCGCCTGCTCTCGAGCTTCGGAGGCAGGGTGATGACGCAGGTCGGAGGTGATGTAGACATCCGCTGTGACGACTCTGGAGTGGCGCAGTAACGAATCGCCCGCGCCGCCACACAACGCGATGGTGGTGACCGCTGCGGCATAATCGCCCGCGACACGCACGCCGGACGCCGTAGCCGGCAATAGTGCCAGCATGGTGTGTGCGAGGTGTCCCAGCGTCGTTGGCTGGGCCAAACGTCCCACGCGACCAATGCCGGTGCCGGGGGCGACGCTCTCGGAAATGGGCGTCACATCAGCCAGCTTTAGGTGCGTGGCAATAATGTCGGACACGCCATCTGCGACAACGTCAGCGTTCGTATGCGCGGCCAGCAATGCACAGTCGGCGCGAATGAGCCGGCTGAGCAGCGCGCCTTTGTAGCGATCTTCGGCGACGCTTGTGACGCCGTGCAAGAGCAGCGGATGGTGCGTCAGCAGCACGTCAGCCTTGGCCTGGATGGCCTCGTTGACGGTTTGGGACGTGGCATCAACCGCGAGGTGGATACGGCGCACCGGCCGCAACGGATTTCCGCTGACCAGACCCGGCCGATCCCAGTCTTCAGCACCGTCGAGGGGCCACAGGGTATGGGCGACTCGAGTGAAGTCGGCTAGCAAGAATGGCACTAGTCAAGCCTACTGGGCGACCGGCACTGGAGCTTGATCGGAGACGGAACAACCCGACGCTCCGTGTCCGACGAAAAGGGTCAGTAATCGAACTCGTCGAACTGCGCAGCAGCCGATTCTTCCCGGGTCCAGGAGGCAGGGATCATGGCCCCGGTTTGGGCTTTGCGGTGCAGAAAATCGGTGGTCTCCGGTTCAACCAGCTCCGGCGACAGGCCGTCGGCCGTGACGCTCACTAGCTGGCTCGACGAACCGATCAGGAACTGGGCGCGCAGCAGGAGACCGTTATCGCCCATTACCGGAATGTCGACGACATCTACTTGCCGGCGGTTGCAGAGCGCCTCCGCGTAGAGAAGGACCGCATCAGCGAGATCGCTGCCGGTTATTACTGAACCGCCAGGGTGAAATATGCGTTTCATGATCGCCCCTCGAAAGCTCGCGGAAAATTCACGTACGTCCGGGGTCTAGGGCCGCCCTGAAAGTATATGCCCGGTCTACCCCAAGGGGATGGAACTTTAGCTATCTCGCATGTTCAAACGTTGTGGAGCGCCATAGATGCGCTGAGTGCAGGCGGTAAGGCCCGACGAACGATATCGCGCTAGCGAATGTCGCGCTCGTGCAGGGTACCAATGATACCCAGATCCGCACGAGCCTGAATGGTGGTGGTATTTCTGGCTCAGCCCCGGAGTAAATCTGGAACGCGCCCACCGCGGTGCTCGCGCACAGAGCTTTCCACCCGCTGGGTCGTAAGGGCAGATGATGCCTGAATCTACTGAATGTGGGCCCTACCGGGCTCGAACCGATGACATCCACGGTGTAAACGTGGCGCTCTACCAACTGAGCTAAAGGCCCCGACGTCTCACTGATCGGGTGTGTTCAGTATAGGTCAGTGTCGACGCAGGTTTGGCGACCCGGAGCGTTCACAGAACGGGTGCGAGCTGTTCGAGGGCAGCCCGGTAGGCGTCAATCGACCGCGCCTCGCCCGGTGCGGTGATAAAACTGGCCCGGATAATACCGCTTGGATCGATCAAGAAAGTCGCGCGATTGGCGAACCCCTTCTCCTCGAGAAAGACGCCATATTCTTTCGCGACCGCGCCGTGGGGCCAGAAATCAGCGACCAGGTCAAACGTATATTTTTCCTGCTCACCAAACGCGCGCAGGGCGTGTCGAGAGTCGACCGAAATGCCGATCAGCTCGACGCCGCCGTCTTGGAACAATGCGAGGTTGTCGCGCAACTCACAGAGCTCTCCGCTGCAGATTCCGGAGAATGCCAATGGAAAGAAGACGAGCGCTACTGATTTCATCCCTCGGTACTGACTGAGTTGCACGCTCTCACCGAACTGGTTGATGAGCTTGAAATCAGGTGCCTGGGTATCGTTTTCGAGAGCCATTAATGCTCCTTCCCTGGTGCGTCGTTGACGCACGGATTGGCCGGTGACACACTCTAGCCCGGCAACGTGCGTGGTTTCACAGACCGCCCCGCTTACCCGGGTGAGTTTTCGGCCGTGGCACCCCGTACGCGGACATCGAGTGAAATCTGTAGGCTTATGTGGTGCCACCGGTTGCAATCCAACCTGCTTACTTCCGGCACGTGCCCTCGTGGTGGAAGAGATTGCCCCCGGAGCACCATCGCTGCATAATCCCCAGAGAGAGGTCGACTGTGACGGTCAACGACCAGGACCCGTACTCGACGAACAATGCCGACTCCGATCCGGAGGAAACGGCGGAGTGGTCGCAATCCCTCGATTCGCTCGTTGCCGAACACGGCCACGAGCGCGGCCGCGAGATCATGTTGAGCCTCTTGAAGCGGTCGAAAGAGCTTCATCTGGGCGTTCCCATGGTTCCGACGACGGACTACATCAACACCATCGCCCCGGAGAACGAACCCGACTTTCCGGGTGACGAAGATATCGAGCGTCGCTATCGGGCGTGGATTCGCTGGAACGCTGCCGTTCTGGTGCACCGCGCGCAGCGCCCCGGCATTGCCGTGGGTGGCCATATCTCCACCTACGCGTCCTCCGCTGCCCTGTATGAAGTGGGTTTCAACCACTTCTTCCGCGGTCAGGATCACCCGGGCGGTGGCGACCAGATCTTCATTCAGGGCCACGCCTCCCCCGGCACCTACGCGCGTGCCTTTCTCGAGGGCCGGCTGACCGAGAACCAGCTCGACGGTTTCCGTCAGGAAAAATCGCACGCCCCCGATGGCATCTCGTCATATCCGCACCCGCGCCTCATGCCGGAATTCTGGCAGTTCCCCACCGTCTCCATGGGTCTCGGCCCGATCAATGCGATCTATCAGGCGCAGCTCAATCGCTACCTGACCAACCGGGGCATCAAGGATGCCAGTGACCAGCAGGTCTGGGCATTCCTCGGCGACGGTGAAATGGATGAGGTGGAAAGCCGCGGCCAGTTGCAGGTCGCCGCCAACGAGGGCCTCGACAACCTCAACTTCGTCATCAACTGCAACCTTCAGCGCCTAGACGGACCGGTGCGCGGTAACGGCAAGATCATCCAGGAGCTTGAGAGCTTCTTCCGTGGTGCCGGCTGGAACGTCATCAAGGTGGTCTGGGGCCGGGAGTGGGACAACCTGCTCAAGAACGACGTAGACGGCGCCCTGGTCAACCTGATGAACGTCACGCCCGATGGTGACTACCAGACCTACAAGGCCGAAAGCGGCGCCTACGTGCGCGAGAATTTCTTCGGGCGCGACCCGCGTGCACTCAAGCTCGTCGAGCACCTGAGTGACGACGAGGTCTGGAACCTCAAGCGCGGTGGACACGACTACCGCAAGGTCTACGCCGCGTTCAAAGCGGCGTCCGAGCACACCGGCCAGCCGACCGTCATCCTCGCGAAAACGGTCAAGGGCTACGGCCTCGGTCCCAGCTTCGAGGGCCGCAACGCGACCCACCAGATGAAGAAGATGACCCTCGACAACCTCAAGTCGTTCCGAGACAGCATGCACGTGCCGATCACGGATGCCCAGCTCGAGGAAAACCCGTACCTGCCGCCGTACTACACCCCCGGCGACAAGGACGAGGCGATCGAGTACATGCACGAGCGACGGCGTGCGCTCGGCGGCTACCTGCCAGAGCGACGCACCACCCACACCAAGCTCAACCTGCCCGGCGATGAAACCTACGCCGTCGCCAAGAAAGGGTCGGGAACCCAGGAGATCGCCACGACCATGGCGTTCGTGCGTCTGCTCAAGGAGCTGTTGCGCGCCAAGGACTTTGGAAACCGCATCGTTCCAATCATCCCCGACGAGGCTCGCACCTTCGGCATCGACGCGTTCTTCCCCAACGCGAAGATCTACAACCCCAACGGCCAGCACTACACCTCGGTCGACCACGCCCAGCTGCTTGCCTACAAGGAGAGCCCGCAGGGCCAGATTCTGCACGTCGGCATCAACGAAGCCGGCGCCGCCGCCGCTTTCACCAATGTGGGTACGTCGTATTCCACGCAGGGCGAACCGCTCATTCCGGTTTACGTGTTCTACTCCATGTTCGGTTTCCAGCGCACCGGCGACGCTTTGTGGGCCGCTGGCGACCAGATGAGCCGCGGGTTCATCGTCGGTGCCACGGCCGGGCGCACGACGCTGACCGGGGAAGGTCTGCAGCACGCCGACGGTCACTCGCCACTGCTGGCATCGACCAACCCGGCCGTCGTCTCCTACGACCCGGCATACGGGTACGAGATCGGCCACATCGTGCGCGCCGGACTTGAGCGTATGTACGGCGGCACCCACACTGACCCGAACGTCATGTACTACGTCACGGTCTACAACGAGCCAGCCGTACAACCGGTCGAGCCCGCCGATGTCGATGTGGACGGGATCCTGCACGGTATTCACCGGGTTAGCGCATCCGTTGTCGCCGGACCAAAGGCGCAGTTGCTCGCCTCCGGCGTCTCCGTACCGTGGGCACTGGAAGCTGCGCAGCTGCTCGCCGATGACTGGGGTGTCTCGGCCGACGTCTGGTCGGTCACCTCGTGGACCGAACTGCGCCGCAATGGTCTGGCCGCTGAGGAGCACAACTTTCTCAACCCCGACGATGAGCCCCGTATCCCGTATGTCACCACGAAGCTCCAGGGCGCTGCCGGCCCCTTCGTCGCCGTGTCTGACTTCATGCACGCCGTTCCAGATCAGATTCGGCAGTTTGTTCCGGGCGACTTCGCGACGCTCGGTGCCGACAGCTTCGGCTTCTCGGACACCCGTCCGGCGGCACGCCGATTCTTCAAGATCGACGGTCCCTCGATGGTCGTGCGCACCCTGGAGCTGCTGGCTCGTCGCGGCGAAGTAGACCGCAGCCTCGCGGGCCAGGCGATCGCCAAGTACCGCCTGCACGATGTGAGCGCGGGCACCACCGGCTCTGCCGGGGGCGAGAGCTAAGAAACCGTGGCACCGGCGCCCAAAACCAAAGAACAGACTCTCAACTGGTTGCGCACCATCTCTGGTGAACTGTCGACTCAGACGCTCAAACGACTCGAAGACACCCTGTCCTGGTATGGCGACATGCCACCAGGACGCCGGTCCGCCGTCGGCCTGGTCGCCCAGGCCGGGATCACGAGTTTCATTTCCTGGTTCGACGATCCACGGTCAACGCCGTGGATCGCCGCGGACGTCTTCGGTGCTGCCCCGCGAGAGTTGCTGCGCTCGGTGAGTCTGCAGCAGACGCTGCAACTGATCCGCGTGACGGTTGAGGTCGTCGAGGAGCGCGTCAAGGACGGTGGCGAGGCCCTCCGCGAGGCGATTCTGCTCTATTCGCGAGAGATCGCCTTCGGAGCAGCAGATGTCTATGCGCGTGCCGCTGAGGCACGCGGCCTCTGGGACGCGCGGCTCGAAGCTCTCGTTGTGGATTCCATTCTCAGTGGTGAATATGACGACGAACTGCCCAGCCGGATCGCCGCCCTCGGTTGGCACGGCCACGGTGAAGTCTGCGTCCTGGTCGGCACTACCCCGCAGATGCTCGACGTCGACCAACTGCGCCGGGCCGCCCGGCACATGGCCGCCGACGTACTCATCGGCGTACAGGGGAACCGCCTCGTGCTCGTGATCGGTCGCGCACGCCCCGCCCCGGCGGACAGCGACGACGTCGGCACGGCCGCAGCCCTCACTTTTATGGAGATCGCCATGCAATTAGAGCCGATCTTCGGCCCTGGGCACCTGGTGCTGGGCCACGAGGTTCCCAACCTCGTGGACGCGTCAAAGAGTGCCAAAGCGGCGCTAGCGGGTTTCGCCGTCGCTCGCTCATGGCGCAACGCTCCACGGCCAGTGCAGGCCGACGATCTGCTCCCCGAGCGCGCCCTCGCCGGGGATCCGCTCGCTCGCGCCACACTCATCCATCGCATCTATCGGCCCCTGCAAGCGCACTCCACCGAGCTGCTCACCACTCTGTGGTGCTACCTCGACAACGGCCGCTCGCTCGAGGCAACCGCGCGCGAATTATTCGTGCACCCCAACACCGTGCGGTATCGACTGAAACGAGTGTCTGAAGTCATCGGCTACGACGCCACGGGAGCCCGCGAGGCCCTCATTTTGCAGTCCGCGCTGATCATCGGTTCGATCAGCGACCATGATGGGTCCAGCCGCCGCCGATCATGAAGGTGCGCGATTTCGTGGCCTGGGGCATAAAGTGCGATTCGGTCGTCACCCTTCGTGACGTTCCTCTTAGCTTCAGAAACGACTTGGTGGGCCCCGTCGCTACACCGGCAGCCGTTGCCATGGCCATCACTTGTCTCGCGGGAGATCAGAGCTGCCCTATTCAGACTTGGAGCGTGTCATGCCGCCATCCCCGAAATCCGCGACCGAAGGTGCTGCAAAACCGACTGGAGCCGCCAGCGTCGCTCCACAGGCCGGCGAACTGACACGCAGCCTCAAACCCCGTCACCTGTCGATGATCGCGATCGCGGGAGTCATCGGAGCAGGCCTGTTTGTGGGTTCCGGAGCGGCGATCCAGCAGGCCGGCCCCGGAATTCTTATGGCCTACGCTGCCGCGGGCCTCGTGGTTATTCTGGTGATGCGGATGCTCGGCGAGATGGCGGCGGCGAGCCCGGAGACCGGATCGTTCTCGGCCTACGCCGACCGGGCTCTCGGCCGCTGGGCCGGGTTCAGCATCGGCTGGCTCTATGCCTGGTTTTGGATCATCGTCCTCGGGATCGAGGCGACCGCGGGCGCGGCGATCGTGCATCGTTGGGTACCCGAGGTCGATCAATGGGTATGGGCTCTTCTGCTCATGGTGCTACTCACCCTCACGAACGTGGCCTCGGTAAAATCGTTTGGGGAGTTTGAATTTTGGTTCGCTTCCATCAAGGTAGCGGCCATTGTGGTCTTCCTGGTGCTGGGCATCGTGGCCATCCTCGGCTTCATGCCCGGTGTGTCTGCGCCCGGCCTCGACAACCTCACCAATCGCGGCGGATTCTTCCCCAACGGAGCGGGAGCGATACTCGGTGGAGTGCTCGTGGTCGTCTTCTCCTTCTTCGGAGCCGAGATTGCGACCATCGCCGCTGGGGAATCGCAAAACCCCGTGGCCGCTGTTCGTCAGGCCGTGAGGTCCACCGTGTGGCGAATCCTGATCTTCTACATCGGCTCGATCGCCATTGTCGTCACCCTGCTGCCCTGGGACAGTGCCTCCGTAGCGAAGAGTCCGTACGTGGCGGCCATCGAGCTTTACGGGATTCCCGGTGCAGGCACGATCATGGACGTGATCGTGCTCACTTCCGTGCTGTCCTGCCTCAACTCCGGCCTCTACACCGCGAGCCGAATGTTATTTTCGCTCTCCACCCGCGGCGACGCTCCCCGTTCCTGGGGAAAGATCTCGGCCCGTGGGGTGCCGCGCAGCGCCGTGCTCGCTTCGACCATCGTTGGGTTTGTGACCGTCGGTCTCAACTACCTTGCCCCAGACACCGTATTCCTGTTCCTGGTGAACACCTCCGGCGCCATCGCCTTGTTCGTCTGGCTCGTGATTGCGGCTTCGCAGCTGATCCTGCGTTGCCGCATGGGACCGGATGCCGCCAGGGCGCTCTCGCTCAAAATGTGGTTGTTCCCGTACCTCACCTGGTTCGCCATCCTCAGCATCCTCGCCCTGCTTGTGGGCATGTTGATCATCCCGGCAACGCGCGAGTCGCTCGCGCTGTCCCTCCTGCTGGCGGGGCTGCTCGTGGGCGTAGGTTTGTGGCGGTACCGGGGTGGGCGTGGAGCGAGCGGCGTAGCCGACGCCCAAACGAGGGTCGGCGCGGCGCATTCTGAATCGAACCCAGGCCCGGGAATGATCCCGCCATCGATCACGAGCTAAGAAATCGAAATCCCTCCCCGAGGACTCAGCCTGCAGGAATCTACAAAGGTTTTAGAAATACTTAGTGCCATCTGTACATTCATTTCCGTGCCCCGGTTGGAAGACTGAATAAGTGATCGTTGTCGTCTGCCCGGGTCAGGGCTCCCAAACTCCCGGATTCCTCGAACCCTGGCTGGCTCTGCCTGCCTTCGATGCCGGCTTACGGCAAATCTCGAGCGACGTCGACCTCGACCTCGTCACCCACGGCACGGTCAGCGACGCCGAGACCATCCGCGACACGGCGATTGCCCAGCCCCTCATCGTTGCCGCAGGCATCCTGACGCTTGAAGCACTGCTCACGGATGGTCGCCGAGACCGCGTTACCGGGATCGCCGGGCACTCGGTCGGAGAACTCACTGCCGCCGCGGGCGCCGGCATCCTGAAAACCGCCGATGCGGTGCGATTCGTTCGAGAGCGTGGCATAGCAATGCAGGCCGCCGCCGCCCTCGTCCCCACCGGCATGAGCGCCGTGATCGGTGCAGACGAGACCGAATTGCTCACCCGGGTGGCCGAGCTCGGCCTCGAACCCGCCAACTTCAACGGCAGCGGTCAGATCGTCGTTGCCGGGGCACTCGACGCTCTCGCCGAACTCGCCGCGGCTCCCCCGCACCGCGCCCGAGTCATCCCGCTCCAGGTCGCCGGCGCATTCCATACGCGTTATATGCAACCGGCCGTCGAACGGATGACCGTGGTTGCCGGCTCGCTCATCCCCACCGACCCCACTCTCCCCATCTGGACCAATCACGACGGAAGCCAGGTCGCCACGGGCATCCGTTTTCTGGACCTGCTCGTGGGTCAGGTGTCATCGCCGGTACGGTGGGACAGGTGCATGGAGGCTTTCGCCGCTGCGGGAGTCACCGGAATCATCGAGATCGCCCCTGCCGGCGCGCTCGTCGGTCTTGCAAAGCGAGCCCTCAAAGGCGTTCCTACCGTCGCCATCAAGACCCCGGACGACCTGCCCGCCGCCTGGGCCATGATCGACCAGCAGTCCTGAAACTGATAAGAGAGACAATGACCAAGCCAACACTGAAGCAGTCCCACGGGGCGCAGTACACCCGAATCCTCTCGATCGGCGCCGCCCGCGGCGACCTCGTCGTACCCAACGACGAACTCGTCGCAGCGATTGACTCCTCCGACGAGTGGATCCAGCAGCGCACCGGCATCATCACCCGCACACGCGCCAGCCAGGACATCGACGCTATCGACATGGCAACGGATGCCGCCCGCGAAGCCATCGAGAAAAGTGGCATTGACCCGGCGCTCATTGATGCCGTGATCGTGGCCACCATCAGCAACGGGCGCCAGACACCATCAATGGCCGCCGTTTTGGCCGACCGTGTTGGCAGCAATCCTGCCGCCGCCTACGACATCAATGCCGCCTGCGCCGGATACGCCTACGCCATCGCCCAGGCTGATGCGCTCATTCGCACGGGGGCTGCTCATTACGCCCTCGTCGTGGGCGCTGAGAAGCTCTCCGACCTCGTCGACCCCGGAGACCGCAGCATCTCATTTCTGCTCGGCGACGGTGCTGGCGCTGTCGTCATCGGCCCGAGTGACTATCCGGGTATCTCCACAACGGTGTGGGGATCGGATGGTTCCAAGGCAGACGCGATTCACATGAATCACACCCTGCAGGAGTACCGTCGCGGCGAGGCCGACTGGCCAACCCTGCGTCAGCAAGGGCAAACCGTCTTCCGTTGGGCAGTCTGGGACATGGCCAAGGTCGCCAAAAAAGCCCTCGAAGTAGCCGGGATCGAGAGCGCCGACCTCGCCGCGTTCATTCCCCACCAGGCCAACATGCGCATCATTGACGAGTTTGCCAAGCAGCTGAAGTTGCCGGAATCCGTCGTCATCGCCCGCGACGTCGCCACGACCGGTAACACGTCATCGGCCTCAATCCCCCTCGCCACCCACCGCCTGCTCGAGGAACACCCTGAGCTCAGCGGCGGACTCGCGCTGCAGATCGGCTTCGGTGCCGGACTCGTGTTCGGTGCGCAAGTCGTTGTGCTGCCCTAACCTATCCACCCTCTAAACTAAGTCTCGGTCAACCGAGACACCCTCAAGGAGAAATAACATGGCATTGTCCACCGAAGAAGTTCTGACCGGCCTGGCCGAGCTCATCAACGACGAGACCGGAATTGCAACCGACACGGTTGAGCTGGGCAAATCGTTCACCGACGACTTGGACATCGACTCCATCTCGATGATGACCATCGTCGTCAACGCAGAAGAGAAGTTCGACGTGAAGATCCCCGACGAAGAGGTCAAGAACCTTAAGACCGTCGGCGATGCCGTCGAGTTCATCGTGAAGGCACAGGACTAGACCCAAGAATGAACCGGGTCGGTCGGAAAAAGACCGACCTGTTCATTGGGCTGGTGCCACAACGCGCCGGCCCACACGTTTGTCGTTCCATGGAGAGTTGACTTATGACCAAGAAAATCGTTATCACCGGCATCGGTGCCACTACGCCGCTGGGCGGCACGGCGGTCGACACCTGGACCGCCCTCCTGGCCGGCGAATCGGGCGCAACCACCCTTGAGCAGGCCTGGGTCGCTGAAACAGCGATCCCCGTAACGTTCGCAGCACAGGCACGCGTGAAAACCGTGGATGTTCTGCAGAAATTTGAGGTCAAGCGCCTCGACCCGTCCAGCCAATTCGCACTGATCGCCGGACGCGAAGCCTGGGCCGATGCCGGCTCCCCCGAGGTCGAGCCTGAGCGCCTCGCCGTGGACTGGGCAACCGGGATCGGCGGAGTGTGGACCCTGCTGGATGCATGGGACACCCTGCGCGAACGCGGCCCGCGTCGCGTACTGCCCATGACCGTGCCGATGCTTATGCCCAATGGTCCGGGGGCGGCCATCGGAATGGACCTGCACGCCCGTGCCGGCATCACCACGGTTGTTTCGGCGTGCGCGTCGAGCACCGAAGCGCTGATCAACGCGTACAATCGCCTGCAAGCCGGACTGGCCGACATCGTCATCGCCGGAGGCTCCGAGGCCGCCATTCACCCCCTGCCGATCGCCTCGTTTGCAGCGATGCACGCCCTGTCGACCCGGAACGACGACCCGGCTACCGCGAGCCGCCCGTACGATGTCACTCGTGACGGTTTCGTTCTCGGCGAGGGTGCAGCCGCCCTCGTCATCGAGACCGAGGAGCACGCCAAGGCGCGCGGCGCCCACATTTACGCCGAACTGCTCGGTGGCGTTGTCAACAGCGATGCGTACCACGTGACCGCGCCAGACCCCGAAGGATCGGCGGCCGCCCGCGCAATGCGCTCGACCATCGAGAACGCCGGAGGGACCCTCGCCGATGTCTCCCACATCAACGTCCACGCCACGAGTACCCCGGTTGGTGACATCGCCGAGTACAACGCCCTCAAGCGCGTGTTCGGTGATCTTCTCGACGGCATCCCGGTCTCGGCCACGAAGGCATCAACCGGCCACCTGCTCGGTGGCGCTGGCGCCCTCGAAGCCTTCTTCACGGTGAAGGCTCTCGACGAGCGCCTCGCACCGCCGACGATCAACCTCACGTCGCAGGATCCGGAGATTCCGCTCGACGTGGTCACCACACCGCGCGCCTTGCCGGCCGGAGACCTGCTCGCGCTGAGCAACTCCTTCGGCTTCGGTGGCCACAACGCCGTTGTGGCATTTCGGTCGGTCTAAAAGTCCGGTAAAAGAGAATGACCCCGCCCGGGTTCGGGCGGGGTCATTCTGTCAGGCGGATCGCCTGACTTCGCGGGGTCGGCACCGGGAATGTCGCTGATCGAAGGGTGGCGCCGTACTGGGCGAACTGCACGCTTGAGAAGTGGCTGATCAGCCGACCTGGTGCAGCCAGACTACGGCATTCAGGTCGCTCGCCTGCCGAAACGGTTCAAGTTCGTCGTCCCAGGATTGCCCGAGGGCCAGGCGCAACTGCCGGTGCAACTCGATGGCGTTCGCCCCCGCACTCTCCATGGCGGATCGAATGCGATCTTCCGGCACGACCATGTTACCCACGTTGTCGGTTTGGGCGTAGAAGATACCCAGCTCGGGCGTATGCAACCAACGTCCGCCATCCGAACCTGCTCCAGCATCTTGGGTGACTTCAAAGCGCAGCTGTTCCCAGCCGCGCAGAGCGGATGCGAGCGCGGCACCGGTTCCCGGAGACCCTTCCCAGTAATACTCCGCCCGGTGGGATCCGGGCAGGGCTGGTTGCTCTGACCAGTCGAAGTTGACAGCCTCCCCGAGGGCTCGACCGGCAGACCACTCGATATGAGGACAGACCGCTCGCGGAGAAGAGTGCACAAAAAGCATCCCCCGCGCTATCGGCGCCCGACGGTTCGGTACTGCATCCATCGTGTTTCTCCGTTTCTTGTAGGTTCGTCTTCCCCAACGACCTCGAAACGACCGCGCCTTCAACTGAGCGTTGAAGCACGATGGCGAATGTTAAATTATTCGGTAACTGGATACCAGCGTGCCGATATCGTCATTATGCCCCAGCGACCTGCACATTGACAAGCGGCGGCTGGTAGGGATACCGAGTGAAACGGATGAAACTCCGGGTCACCCAACGGTGCTCAACGTCAGCTGACAGCTGCTCCCCGTGAGCCGCACGGCCGGACGCGTTGAGGGCCATCTCATGTGGGGGGCTAGCCCGCTCGTGGGCTGTTCGTCTAAAACATGGTGCTCGGTCGCGGGCTAGGGGATCGTGCCTGCAACGACACGAATGTGGCCGCCACGAACGCTTACGGAGCGCACATCCACTCCCTCGCGTTCGATGATGGTCCACGGGCGAGCCCTGAGATCAGCGCCGCCGATCGCAACGGCCAACCGCGCGAGCGGCGAGAATAGCTGGTAGATACCTACGGGCAACTGCATGTCGACGATGCACGCTCGACCGCCCGGCCGCAACAGCGCACGCGCTCGGTCCCAGGCCGGGCGCCAGTCGGTGAAGATGCTCATGGCATAACTGGAGAAGATGCAGTCAACGAACCCTTCCGCCGTTGCCGGGAGCTCATTCACGACGACAATCGGGTCAAACGCAGTGGCATCCGCTTCGACCAAACACACGCTGGTCCACCCGTTCAATCTCACCCGGCGGCGGGCCATCTCCAGCATTGCCGGACTTCGATCCAGCCCGATAACGGTGCCAGAGGGGCCGACAGCATCGACGAGCAGAGCAAAATTCAGGCCGGTACCGCAGGCCAGGTCCAGAACCGTATCGCCCTGGCGCACTTGCAGGAGCGCAACGCCGGACTCTCGACCCGCCCGGTAGACGACGCGTTCTCCGGAGAGCACATCGTAAAAGCGAGCAGCGACTTCGTAGACGTTCGCCATAGTGCAGACCGGCTTTCCCTTTATTGCCAGCCTAACCAGCACGCCCGCGTTCCGGACCCCGCCGACCGCCTACGCTCACAGTCATGAACGAACTTAGAAAATTTGACTTGGCGGTCATTGGTGGCGGTACGGCCGGCCTCGTAGCTAGCCGCACCGCGGCAAGTTTCGGAGCGAAAGTGGTTCTGATCGAGGGCAACCGCCTCGGCGGGGATTGCCTGTGGACTGGGTGCGTTCCGTCGAAGGCGCTCATTGCCGCCTCGAACGCCGCAACGAACGCCCGATCCTCAGCTCACCTCGGAGTGAGCGTGAGCGATGTCGTGGTCAACTTTGCGCAGGTCATGGCGCACGTTCAGGACGCGATGGACGAGATCGCCCCCGTCGATTCCGCAGAGTCCCTCGAGCGGGACAACATTGACGTCGTGATCGGGAAAGCGCGATTCACCGGACCCGACAGTATCGATGTGAACGGCCGTGAACTCCGGTTCCAACAAGCATTGATCGCCACGGGCGCAGCTCCGGCACTGCTGGATATCCCAGGAATCGACGCGGTAGACGTGTTGACCAGCGAAACGTTCTGGAACCTGAGGATTGCCCCGCAACGACTCGTCCTCTTGGGCGGCGGGGCAATCGGCTGTGAGATAGCTCAGGCCATGGCTCGTCTCGGTGTGGCCGTGACGATCGTGCAGCGAGGTCCACGCATCCTTCCTAAAGAAGACGAACGGGCCAGTGCCCTGATCCAGAGCGCGCTGATCGCTGACGGAGTCGAGGTGCGCACCAACTGCACCGCGATCTCCGTCACCTCCGCCGACCGCCGCGCCGGCACGGCGGCCCTCAGCGATGGGACCACCCTGTCTTTCGATCGGCTATTCGTCGCGCTGGGTCGCCGCCCGAACACCGCCGATCTCGACCTGTCATGCGCGGGGGTGCTCCGCGACGTGCACGATAACATCGTGGTCAATTCCCGACTGCGCACCTCCAACCCGCGCATCTGGGCCGCCGGCGACGTCACCGGCCTGCCCCAGTTCACCCACACGGCCGGCGTAAACGCCAGCGTGGCTGCTGCCAATGCCATCCTCGGCCTGACTCGCACGGTCGGCAGTACGGCGATCCCCCGAGTTACGTTCACTCACCCTGAACTGGGTGCCGTCGGCCTGCAAGCCCGTGATGCGCGAGCCGGAGTCCACCGAATCCTCACCTGGGATCATGAGCACGTTGACCGTGCCGTGACGGAGGCGAAGACAGCTGGCTACACCCAGCTCATCGTCGACAAACGCGGCCGCGTACTGGGCGGGACAGTCGTGGGTCCGCGGGCCGGTGAAACCCTCGGCGAAATTTCTCTGGCGGTGAAGAACCGACTCACCACGAGCGATATCGCCAGCACAACGCACGCGTATCCCACCTACAACGACGGCCTCTGGAGTGTGGCCGTGGCCGATGTGCGTCACCGGCTCGGTTCCGGTCTGGCCTCGACGGCCTCGCGCGCCCTTCGACGTCTGCGCATTGCGCGGTTGTCCTGACACCCGCGCGGAACGAGACGCTTTGCCAGTCTGGCAAGCGACGACACGAGCGAGCGAGCGCGGCTGTGCGGGATCGTCCGCCGGGTTACTTGGCCTGGCCGTAGTTATCTACGGTTGCTACCGTCAACATGAAGTCGACTGGGAAGTCGCCGAAGAGTAGCCGCCCGGCGGTTTCGGCAGCAGTGACGATGATCTGTGCAACGGCGGCAGCCTGGGCAGCGGGGGTGTGCACAATCACCTCGTCGTGGAGAAAAAAGACTAGATGCGGTGTGCCGTGAAATGGAGCTCGACCCCGGGTAGCGCCCCGGTTTACTGGGCTAACTCCCGGAACAGGCTGACAGACAGCACCGTGCGCGGCATCCGAGTGAAGGCTATCGGGTGCTGGCAATGCCGTGAGCTCTCGACGGATTTCCGCCATCCAGCACAGAGCCCACTCGGCGGCGCTGCCCTGCACGATGAAGTTTCGGGTGAAGCGTCCCCAATCCCGGGCCTGGCTGCGGGCGCGCCGTTCATCGGTCGCCGTGGCCGCCGGGTCGTAGGCCTGCGCCTGGGCCTCCTGCCAGCCCGATCCCGGAATGGGTGACGAACGCCCGAGTCGGGTCGTCACGATCTCGCCACGCTCGCCCGCACGCGCCGCCGACTCGGTGAGTGCGATCGCGCGAGGGTAGGCGCGGGCGAGACGCGGCATTAGCCGACCGCTCTCCCCGGTCGTGGCCCCATACATGGCGCCGAGCATGGCAACCTTGGCGTGGTCGCGGGTTTCGACGACGCCGCTCGAGACGATTCCGGCATACAGGTCTGTGCCGCGCCCGGCCTTGGCCATGCTCGTATCCCGCGCCAGCGCGGCCAGGATGCGTGGTTCCAGCTGGGCAGCGTCGGCGACGACGAGTTTCCAGTCGTCATCAGCGACGACGGCCCCACGAATCTGCTTGGGCAGCTGCAGCGCTCCCCCGCCGCGGGTGGCCCAGCGGCCGGTCACGACATCCCCGGGCACGTAATCGGGGTGGAAGCGACCATCGACAACCCAGGATTCCATCCAGGTCCAGCCGTTAGCGCTGAGCAACCGGGACAGTTTCTTATACTGCAGGAGCGGTTCGATCACCGGATGCTGCAACTTCTTCAGCTCCCAGCCTTGCGTCGACGCGACAGCCAGCCCCGCGCGTTGCAAGGCCTTCAATAGTTCCGGTGGAGAGTCCGGGTTGAGCGTGGTGTCATCCAGTTCTAAGCGGATTCGCTGGGCGAGAAGTTCGAGCCGTTCGGGTCGCATGCCCGGCGGGACGCGCGCTCCCAGTTCTTGGGTTAGCAAGAGATCATGCACGTCGCTGCGCCAGGGCAGCCCGGCGTACCGCATTTCCGCGGCCACGAGCGCCCCGGCGGACTCAGCGGCGAGCAAGAGCCGGAGGCGCCCCGGTTCACAAGCGGATGCCACCGCGTCGAGTTGCCGACGAAACTCCCCCGCCGTGCCGCACTCACCGCTGGTATCAGAATCCGCGTTTGCGTCGAAATCAAAGAGTGTCGCCAGGGGCTCCGCTCGGTCGGTCGTGCCAACGCTCGCGACGTCCCAGCGCCCTGGCGCCGCCAGCGCGAGCTCGCTCGTCATGGTCAGCGCGGAATTTTTCAGGATCACGTGGCACAGACGGAGATCATGGCAGCGCTGCACTCGGATGCCGGCCTCCAAGAATATCGGGTAGATACGGGCGGTATCCTCCCAGACCCAACGGGGTGCGGCCCGGTCACCGGTGGCCGATTCATGAGTGCTGGGTTCACGCGACGACACGAACGACGGAAACTCGGTCAGGGAGAGGCGGGCCGCCTCAATAAACCGGCCGACATCGTCAAGCGTATCGACCAGCACGTCGCCACCACTTGTCTGCCGCACCAGTACATACACCCGTTCATTCTGCCCGCTACCAGCAGACGCCGTACCCATCCGCTTCGTGATGTCGATGGGTACGGCGTCTGCAGAAGGCCGGATTGCGGTCTTTAGCTAGCGATTTTGTCTCCGTTCGGAGCGACCACCCACCAGACGCCGCCAACACCCTCTCCGGTGGTGTCCCCGGCAGCAGAGTCGCCCGCCCAGTAGTAGAGCGGAAGCCCAGCGAGAGTAACTTGCTTGGTGCCATCCGTGCGGGTGATGACGCCGACCGTGCCGGTCACGCCGTCAACCGTGGGGGTGTCGGATTCGGCGACGACGGCGGGCCACTTGACGAGGCACTCGCCCTCGCAGGTGCTCGTGCCGGAGTTTGCGACGTCCTTGTCGAAGACATACAGTGTCATTCCGGCGGTATCGACGACGATCTTGCCCAGTGAACTGTCCGCGGTCGCTAGGGCCGGCTTGACCGCGGCATCGCTCGTTGGGCTGGATGAACTCGACGTGTCGGCCGCCGGGGCCGTTGTTCCCTGCGAGCATCCGGTCAGCACGAGAATGCTGAGCGCTACTGCCCCGACGACCGGTCCGGCCTTGAGCCAAATTCTGCTGTTCATGATTGCTTCCTTCTCTTGATGCACGCGCCTGAAATGGAGCGTGATGAAGTGCTTGTGCATGAGGTGCGATGACGTGGTGCGCACTGCGGAGGTGCTCGGCGTAGGGGCCTTGGACTTATCACGAGGTACAGCCGGAAATGGTTCAGTGCCTCCATTCCGACCTCGGTCGATGGGGGCACTGAACCATTTCCGGCTGGACCGCATCGTCGGCTTCCCCGAGAACGTCGGTTTCGTCTCCTGCGGCCTACAAGCCTTCTTCGGCACCGCGCAGTGCCTGGCGACCTCGTGATCACCCATCGGGTACGCAGGGGAGGAATACCTCACAGAGCACAAGGTTGCATTCAGCGATGACTACTTCACTTGAACCCCGTACCGCCCTCGTCGTCGGAGCGTCCGGAATCACCGGATCCGCCGTGGTCGACCAGTTATCTGCCGCGGGCTGGCAGGTCCTCGCCCTCGCCCGCCGCAGCGGCCCAGCCTTACCCGGGGTGCGCTGGATTCAGGCGGACCTTCGCTCCGCCGCCGACCTCAACCGAGTGTTGGCCAGTGAGATGCCCGAACGGGTCTTCTTCACCGCCTGGTCACGTCAGAACAGCGAGGAACTCAACATCGAGGTGAACGGTGGCATGGTGCGTGATCTCCTCGCCGCACTTGCCCACGCACCGGTGCGCCACGTCGCCCTGGTCACCGGCCTCAAGCATTACCTCGGCCCGTTCGAGGCCTACGGGCAGGGCATCATGCCCGACACTCCCTTTAGCGAAGACGAACCGCGGCTCGACGTGGCGAACTTCTACTACGCACAGGAAGACGAACTGTTCGCTGCATCCGCTCGCCAAGGATTCACCTGGTCGGTGCACCGTTCGCACACCGTAATCGGCCACGCGGTCGGCAACCTCATGAACATGGGACTCACCCTTGCCGCACAGGCTGCCTTGTGCAGGAATCTTGGCATGCCCTTTGTGTTCCCCGGCAGCGCGACCCAGTGGAACGGCGTCACCGACATGACCGACGCGACGATTCTTGCCGAGCAGATGGTGTGGGCAGCGACAACGACTGCCGGGGCCAACGAAGCATTTAACGTGGTCAACGGCGACGTCTTCCGCTGGCGCGCGATGTGGCCGAAGATCGCCGCATACTTCGGCGTCGAACCGGTTGGTTTCGTGGACGAGCCACGACCGCTCGAGGTGCAGATGGCAGGAATGGAGCCGGTCTGGGCCGAACTCGCTGCCGCGCACAACCTCGTCGAATCCGACTTAGGGCGCATCGCATCGTGGTGGCACACCGACGCCGACCTCGGCCGGAATATCGAGGTCTTCACCGACATCACCAAGAGCCGCCTCGCCGGCTTCACCCCGCACCACCGCACGATCGACTCCTTCACAGCTTTGTTCGACCGCTACCGCGCCGAGAAGATCATCCCTGGGTAAAGCAATTGGCGGCGACCAAAACGGCAGTGTCGCTATCAGTTGACCTGATTTGGCACCGTTTGGTTGGGGTGTTCGTGCACGGCGACGATGGTGAAGACCAGGGCCACGGCAGCCGTTCCCGCCAGCAGGAGCAGACCGATGGCATAACTATTATCGGCGGCGTCGTAGGTGGCCCCCATCACAAGCGGGGGGAAGTACCCGCCGAGACCACCGGCCGCACTGACGATGCCGCTGACCAACCCGACCTTCGCGGGTGGCGAGTTTCGTCCCAGCCAGGCGAAGACTCCCCCAGCGCCCAGCCCCAGCGCCCAGCCCCAGGGCCGAAGCCATCGCCACGAAGGTCAGCCCAGCCGGTATCTCGCCGTCGGGGCGCACATTGACCACCCAAGCTAGAACAGCGACCGCGGCCAGCACCACGATGACGACCGGCTTGGGACCGATGCGGTCGGCGAGGATTCCGCCGACCGGGCGCAGTAGAACCGCGGCGACGGCGAATCCGGCCGTGCGGGTTCCCGCCGCGGTCAGGTCGAAATCGTAAATATCGCGCAGGTAGGTCGGCAGGTAGGTCGAGAAGGCGACAAACCCGCCGAACACCACACCGTAGAGAAAGCACATCTGCCAGGTCACACCGAGTTTTGCGGCAGCACAGAGCTTGGGAACGAATGGCTGGGAATTCGATACCCAACTCGGAGCATTCCCCATGCAGGTTCGCACGACGATCGCGGTCGCGACGAGCAGGCAGGCCAGGATCAGGTGTGTGGGAATGTAGCCGAACCAGTCCACGAACCTGGGTGTGAAGAATGCGGACAATGCTGTCCCGCCCATTCCCGCACCGAAGATTCCCGTTGCGAAGCCGCGCCGGGACACTTCATACCAGTTGCTCACGAACGGTATCCCAACGGCGAAGACCGTTCCGGCGACGCCCAATAGGAGCGCGCACAGGACGAGAGCCCAGTAGACCCCCAGGGTTCCGGCCAGCGCAACGAGCAGAAGTGCGGGGACAGTGGCCAGGAGCACCGTGGTGAACATGATCGGTCCACCGTAGCGATCCGTGAGCACACCCACCGGAATACGGCCGATCGAGCCGACAAAGACAGGCATGGCCACTAAAACGGATGCCTGCGTCGACGTCAAATTCAAATCGACGCTATAGCGCACCCCGAGGGGGGCCACACTCGTCCAGGCCCAGAAACACACCACGGACGACAACGTCGCGAGAACAAGATCGAACCCCTTGCTGGCCCGGGCACGTGCCCGCACACTTTCAGGCATGGCTATTTTTTGTCGCGTGCTCGGTCTTCGGTTCCAATCGCTGCCCAGCCGCGTCGGATTGGTCTGATCGCGCCGGGTACCTGGTCGCGGGTGCGGTAGACGATATACGGCCGAAACAGGTAGTGCAGGGGCGCGGTGAAGGCGTGCACCAGCCGAGTGAACGGCCAAATGGTGAACAGAAGCATGCCGACGAGCGTATGGATGTGGAATGAGAACGGGGCTGCGGCCATCGCTGCGATGTCAGGCTGAAGGATGAAAAGCGAGCGGAACCAGGGCGCAACGGTCTCCCGATAATTGTGTCCGTGGGCGCCCTCGAACACGCTCGCCAGGGTGGTCCAGAGGCCGAGTACGATCGCGGCGGCCAGTACGACATACATGACCTTGTCGTTGCGGGTTGTCGCCATAAATACCGGGCCGGTCTTGCGCCGGCGATAGATCAGGATCAAAATGCCACCGAGCGTGCCGACCCCGGCGACCCCGCCGACAAGTAGGGCGTTGAGATGATAGAAATCCTGGCTCATGCCCACCGCGAGCGTCCAGGTCATCGGGATCACCAGACCGAAGAAGTGCCCGGCAATCACCGCGAGCAGGCCGAAGTGAAAGATCGGCGACCCAATCCGCAGCAGGCGACTTTCATACAGCTGTGACGACCTGGTCGTCCAGCCGAACTGGTCGTATCGGTAACGCCAGATGGAACCGCCGATCAGGATGGCGACCATGACGTACGGCAGAACGCCCCACAGCAGCAGGTCCATGGCTATGCCTCGTTGAGCGGCAATAGCCGGGGATACGTGGCCCATCGCCATGGCGAGGGCAGCATCCGTTCCGGCCTGCGCCGGCAGCCACTCATCGGCAAATTTGGTGTTGTCCGCGTAGTCGGGGCTGATCGCGATGACCTTGGTGCCGCGGTACCGTACCTCGGTCATCCAGTGCGCATCCGGTGTGCGTGTCACCGGCACGTTCGAGCCCCACATCATGAGGTAGGTGGCGTCCCACCAGTCGCCGGATTCCGGAACGTCGGTCTGGTCGCCGAAAACCTGCGGGCTGGCGACCGGGAGGTCAGCGTACCAATCGTAGAACGACGTCATGACGCCGCCGATGAGCTGAATGAAGCGGTTTCCGGCGGCGTGGGAGACCATCGACATGGCCGGGATCGGCGAGAATCCCGAGCAGCGGTCGGGACCGTACGCCTTGATCGTGGCTCCACCGGTCACGGTAGAACACGTCGCCCTTACGGCCGCCTTCGCGAAATACCTCCCGGCCGTCATCTGTCTGTTCCCACCGAGTGAAGAAACGGCCAAGCGACAGCAGTGCATCCGACGCTTTTCCGTCCAACCCGGCAGGCAAAGGTCCAGCTGCCATGACGACAGCCTAAGTCGGTGTTTTGCCAAGCGCTAGCACTACTTTGGTTGTTCGCGCAATTGACCGCCCCCGACGGGTCACGTTCGAACTTCTTCGACACTCGGGTGCGAACCGCCGACGGTCACCTGCTGAGGGTGACCGTCGGCGAACGTCAAACCGTGCGCGGTGCCTTCGCCAGGTTGGCCTCGAGCTCTGCAACCGTCTGACGGATGCCGTAGGCCGGACGGTCGCGCTCGACGCGCCAGCTCTCGACAAGGGGGCCGATATTCACTGTATCGAAGCCGAATTCGTCGTAGAGCTTGGTGACGAAGTCGGAGGCGTCGGTGAAGTCGGAGGACGTCGCCAGTGCGCGCCGGGCCGGGTCGCCGGTCGGGTGCGAGTCGGCGGTGATGTCCGCGGCCGTAATGTGATTGAATCCTTTCGCCACGCGCGAAGTGGGTAAGTGCTTCTGGAGCATGCCGGTCACGGTCGTTTCGCCGTTATCGAGGGCGGTGATATGTCCGTCGCGTTCGAAGTAGTAGTTATTGGTGTCAATGACGATCTTGCCGGCCAGCTGCTGAACGGGCACATCCGCGTAAGCCTTGAGCGGCACCGTCACGATCGCGACGTCGGCGGCCTCAGCGGCCTGAGCCGCGGTTCCGGCGGTCGCTTTCGGGCCCAGCTCGGCAACGAGCTCGGCGAGGGTCTCCGGGCCTCGGGAATTGCTGATCACGACGTCGTAACCATTTTCGATCGCCTTGCGAGCGACCTGGCTGCCAATGTTTCCTGCACCGATGATTCCAATAGTTGTCATGATGGCGACAACGAGGGCGGCGCCGAAAATGTTCCCGACTCTTCCAACGCCGGCAAATCCGCCACACGAGCGTCGCCATGCTTCTTGACGGCACCCGCTACGACGAGTCGCTGCTATTCGACCTGTGAAACGTGGTAGTGGCTGATGAGCCAGGAACCATCGATGTATTCCAGCACAGCCGTCAGGTGAACGGGAATGACGACGCCGTCGGGACGGGTGAAGTCGACGTCGATATAGGAGATCAGCGTTGAGCCGGAGAGCTGGCGGTGTTCCAGGATTCGGAACGAGGGACTGAGGCCTACAGGCTGCCTATCGTAATAGCCGATCACACCGAGCCTGCCAATAGAATGCGTCGGCGCGACGCCCTGGAATAGAGCATTTTCGGTGAAGTGGGACGCGACACGTTCCGGCTCATGCTCACGGATTCCGTTCGCCCACGCATCCAAGACTTCCGTCACGATGCGAACTCGGGCGACGCTATCAAGCGCGATCATCGGTTTCTCTCCTGTTCGTTTTTCCCGCGGAATGCGGACACCAGACCTGCTCCGATGCCCTGGGAGCCTCCGGTGATGATGGCTACTTTGCGAGTTTTCATGGTCAGGATTCCTCAGCGGTAATCGGTCTAGAACGTACATCTCGATTTTAGTCGACAGGTGCTTCGGTGATCCGCTCGGAACGGACCGCCGCCTACACTGGAACAACTCACCATCGGGTGTTCAGGAAACGCCGCCGCCCAACGGGACGTGACAAAGGAAAGGGACAATTTCATGATTTTCATCGTTGCTAAGTTCACTGTGAAACCAGAGTGGAGTGATCGTTGGATGGACCTGACACGCGACTTCACCGAGGCCACACGCCAGGAACCAGGCAACCTGTGGTTCGACTGGTCGCGCAGTGTCGAGGATCCTCACCAGTTTGTACTCGTCGAGGCATTCCACGATGACGCCGCAGGATCTCACGTCAACAGCACGCACTTTTCGGCGGCCATGAAGGCTATGCCTCAAGCGCTCGTGAAAACTCCAGAGATCATCAGCGAGCGTATCGATGCTGAAGGTTGGGGCCAAATGGGAGAAATGACAGTGCACGAGTAGCTCAAAGTTGGGTGAATGTTGAGTTGGTCAACGTGACTCCCCCACGATCTACCGCTAACCCCGCGTCGCCGCCGTACGAGACCCGCAACCGGTTATAGGAACAGGACTATGCACGATCTCAACGCCCTCACGGTTCGCAGCATCTCAGTATCTGAGATGAGCAACAACGTTTACGCACTCACCTCGAAATCCACCGGCGCGCAGGTACTGATCGACGCCGCGGACGATGCACCCGCTATCTTCACCCTCCTCAAAGATGCACAGAAAGATACGAGTGCCATCGCCCGGCTGGCCCTCATCATCACCACACACTCGCACTGGGACCATGTGCGGGCGCTGGGCGAGGTCAGGGAGCTGACGAAGGCACCGGCTGCAGCGGGTCTCGACGACATCGCGGACATTACTGTGCCCACAGACGTACCCTTGCACCACGGGGACGTCCAGTCCACCGATGGCATTGACCTCGAAGTAATTCACCTACGCGGACACACCCCCGGGTCGATTGCCCTGCTCTACCGCGACCCGCATGGTCCCGCCCATCTGTTCACGGGCGATTCGCTCTTTCCCGGCGGAGTGGGGAACACCAACGGTGATGCCCAGCGTTTCGCGTCGTTGTACAACGACGTCGTCACCCGAATCTTCGACTACCTTCCGGATGACACACTGGTGCACCCGGGCCATGGAGCAGGCACAACGCTCGGCGCTGAGCGGAGCAAACTCTCCGAGTGGAAACAACGCGGCTGGTGACAACGGTAGCCGCCTGACGCATCCCCGTAGTGCATGGCCGACCGTAGGGATACTCTCAGGTCATGAAAAAATCGTGGATCTCAGATGGCGCACTGAAAATGACAGAGGCGTCGAGACTAAACGAGACATACGTACCTCTGAGCCAGGCGCAACTCAAGATTGCAATGGAATACCGCGATGCCCTGAAAAAGACATACCTTTTTCTTCGGTTCGGTATTGTCGGAACGGTTGTCGCGATACTCCTCGCCGTTTTCTTTTTCACCCCTGACGACTACCTCGTGCACGATGGGCAGACACTTCCCTCGATCAGCCACTATTACTACACGCCCGCCCGCATCGTGTTCACCGGAGCACTGTGCGCGGCCTCACTTGCGCTTCTCGCCATCGCGGGGAAAGGCGTGCAAAGCTACCTGCTCAACCTCGCGGCCCTTCTCGCCCCGCTGATCGCGATCATCCCGACACCTGTCTTGCCCAGTGAGGTTGGTCCAGCTGCACAGCTCGCGAGCTGCCCCAGCACAATCGACTGCATTCCCGCCGACCAGCTTCCGTACGTAGCAACGGGATTTCACATTTGGCTGATAATTTCGATTGCCGTGATGATAGTTGCACTGGGATGGAACGTATGGCATCACATCAACAAGTCTCGCCGCGTACCGGAGGCCTTTCGGGTGATCCTCGCATTCGGTTTCGCTGTCTGGATCTTGTATTTTGCGCTCTGGAATGTGCCGGGTCAGGATCTGTTTCGGCAATACGGACATGTCGCCGCGGCGGGTGTCTTTTTCATCCTCATCGCAACTGTGACCGTTATCGAAGCGTGGCGCCAGTGGGCGGACCGCGACAATCAGTCGGAGCCACCTCCACCGGCTTTTTTCCACCGGAGAATGTACTCGGGCATCTACCTTGCCCTCGGTGTGATCATGTTCCTCGATATCATCGCGGGGACTCTAATTCTGACAAAAACCATTCGGCCTGAAGATTGGCAAATAGGCAACTCGGTGTTCATCGTCGAAGTCGTCGCTCTCGCAGCCTTCGCGGTGTTCTGGCTCGTACAGACGGCCGAGCACTTCACAGACTCCAACGGATGGGAGTCCCTCTCTGAAGCACGACGACGGGGTCGCGCGCTGAGGCAGGCACGGTAGCGGGCGGGCTCGGCACGCAGTTATGCCGAATTCACTTGCGTCCGCAGTCGGTGTGCGCAACGAGGGCCATGATTTCGCCCAGCGACTCGACGATGTGTGTGGCACCGGCTTTACGCAGCACCCGTTCAGAGGAGTAACCGCCCGAAACACCAATAGGTATGTACTCTGCCGCGGAAGCAGCGACCATGTCATACTCCGTGTCGCCGATATAAAAGGCGTGCTTGCGACGTGCTCGATGTAGGACCAGTTGCGCCACCTTGTCTGCGACCTCGGCATCGACGACATCTAAGACCGGCAGCACAGATAACGATCTCTGGTCGAACTGCACTGCCTTAGCGGAAGCGGCAGATACAACGCCCAACCAAGCCCCCGCCTCTGACAGCGCCAGAAGAGCAGCATTAGTACCCGCGCGAAGACGCGTGGGCGTCTGGGTCATGTGGTGGTTCCACTCGGCTTCAGCGACGGCGAGGTCGAGTGGATGCACGCCGAGATCGCGGAACATATTCTTCATGGGCAAGCGAAATTTTCTAGAGAATCCATCCGTGTCGAGCGCTCCCAGGTCTCGCGCCTCGAGTACTGAATTCAGCGACGCTCGGGCACGATCGGCGTCCAGCACGACCGTGCCATTCCAGTCAAACATCACCATGGTGTCGGTCAAGTCCATTGTGTTTACGGTTGCGTCCATTACGCGAGGACCGATTGACGCAGGCTGACCCCGACCGACTCTGCCGTTCCAACGCGACGTCCGGTCTCTTGAGAGTACGCGTGCACGAGGCTTGGAGCACAGTGCACCGTGACCCGTGCGCCCGGGTTGGGAGTGTCTTCGACCTCGCAGCGAAAAGTAACGGCATGACCGGAGTCGCTAACCAACCGTACGATTCGATCTTTCCCTGTCGGTTCGACCAGACCGACGACTCCGGTGATCGCCCACGTGCTGGAACGATCCGAGGGGGTCGTCAGTGTGAGGTGTTCTGCACGGACGCCGAGAGTGAGTGCGCCCGAAGCCCGGGCAGCAGAATGCAGTCCGAAAGCAGACTCGCCCGTCACCTCGTCGATTTTCAGGAGGTTCATCGGCGGTGATCCGATGAATGAGGCCACGAAGAGTGTCTGCGGCACAGCATAGAGCTCATCGGGTGTGCCCAGCTGTTCGATCTGTCCGAGGTTGATGACCGCGATCCGA
The DNA here is from genome assembly GCF_002929825.1 of Cryobacterium sp. Y29. Taxonomy (GTDB): domain Bacteria; phylum Actinomycetota; class Actinomycetes; order Actinomycetales; family Microbacteriaceae; genus Cryobacterium. The sequence continues at coordinate 65,997 of NZ_PJJN01000035.1, read as the reverse complement.
TCGGCCATCGCCATGGCATCGAGCTGATCATGAGTGACGTTGATGCCGGTGGCACCAACGGAACGCAGAATGCTCGCAATTTCCAGACGAAGTACGGCATGCAGTTGCGCGTCCAGGCCGGAAAGTGGCTCGTCGAGCAGCACAATTCCGCTTTGTCTCGCTAGCGCTCTGGCGAGAGCGATGCGCTGGCGCTGACCGCCGGACATTTCTTTTGGTTTCCTGTCCAGCAGATGTTTGACCTGCATCCTGTCGGCCACATCGTTAGCCCGAGCATTAGCAACCTGCTTGGTAAGGCCCAGGCCATGACGCAGGCCGAGCGTGATGTTCTCCAGAGATGAGAGGTGCGGATAGAGAGCGAAATGCTGGAATACGATAGCGGCATCTCGTCTATGTGGAGGAATTCCGTTTTGAGCAACGCCATTGAACTCGACTGTTCCCTCGTCAGAGTCCTCCAGCCCGGCGATGATGTGCAATAACGTGGATTTGCCCGACCCTGACGGCCCGAGGATAGCGAAGTTCTCGCCATCCTCGATGGTCAGGTCGATCCCGTCGAGGGCTTTCACCTCGGCAAAGGATTTGTGAATTCCGAGAATCTTGACCGCGGTCATGTTGTTACTCGCTCACAATCTGGTTGATGTTCGTGACAGTCTCGTTCACTGTTTCTGTGGCGTCGGCACCCGACTGGAGCTTCTGAGTCATCAGTCGTACCATGTCAAAAACCTCCATGGTGTCCTTTCCGGCGAACCCACCCCACGGCGTAAGGGGCTTATCGTAGCTCCACGCGTAGGTCAACTGCTTCGTCGCGGCGTCGCTGGCAAGGAGCGCGTCTCCCGCTTCGGTGTCAACTGGAATATAGCTGTACGACGTGCCGCTGGCGGCAGCGACGGCCTCTGGGGAGAGCAGTTCGGCGATCAACGCATTCGAATACGCTGCTCGGCAAGCGTCTTCGCTGAGGACGATCCAGCCGTTGCCACCGGCGGGCAGGGCGCCTTCTTCCCCACCGACGCTGGGGAGATCGACAGGCGTCCAGTCGAATGCGTCGCCGATGCCCTCCTGAATCGTGGCAATAGTTGAGGTCGTATAGACCAGGAACGCCGCATTGCCTCCGATGAACTGGGCAATGGCATCCTGATTGTTCACTACGCCAAGTTCAAGATTCTTGTTCTTGAGTGTGGGCCAAATGGAGAGTGCCTCGATGGCCTTCTCAGAGCCAAAGCCGGCCGTACCATCGGCGTTGACGTATGTTTCTCCCGAACCCTGGACCAAGGCTTGGCTAAACCATTCTGGAAGGCCGTCGGTTGGAATGCTCACCGACGGTTGCCCAGTATCGGCGGATACTTTTTCGGCGGCGGCGACGAGATCGTCGAGAGTTTTGATGTCTTTCGCTTCGCCCGCATCGGCAGAGTCCAGCGCGTCCTGATTGACAAGCAAGACCGTGGCGGAGATCTGGTTCGTCGCCAAATAGACCGTTCCATCGACCGTGCCAGCGCCAAGAAACTGGGTCTTGTAGGTCGGTCGCAACACCGACGTGTCGATTGGTGACGGAGAGTAGGTGTCAACCCAGAATTGCAGCTGGCCCAGCCCCGTCATGATGAGATCGGGACGATTACCCACCGCGATGTCAGCCACAATAGTTTGGGTGAGCTCGTTGTAGTTAGACGTCGACGGCGGCGTAGCGTTGATGGTGAGGTCAGGATAAGTCTTCTGTAGATTCGCGACGGCAATCGCCATAGCCTCATTGGCCATCTGCCCATAAGTGACAGTGATGGTATTTTCTGCGGGGTTGCAATCGGCGATGTTGGCTGCCGCAGCGATGGAGGCTGCGGGTATCGAGGCCCCGGATGCCGCACATCCTGACAACAGGATAGAGCCGGCGGCAAGAGCACCGAGTGAGAGAGAAAGTCGTTTGGTCAACATAACAAGAACTCCTATATGTATGAACTGCAGTTCGGAACTTCGGGAAAATCGCGGGAAGAATAATGCAGACCCTGATCTAGCGCGTGGTTATCCTGGAATCTCCGCTCCGCTCATGCCTTGAACGAACCGCTTCTGCGCGATGAGAAAGAGAACGATCACAGGTGCGGTCACGATTGCGGCACCTGCTGCGAGTGCGGAGTAGTCGAACCCCGCGTCAGCTTGTTGAAAGAGTGCAAGGGCGAGGGGCGGGGTGGCAAGGTCGGGGCTGCGGGCGATGAGGAGCGGCCACATGTAGTCGTTCCAGTGGGTGAAGACAGAGAAGACGCTGAAGGCGGCGATGCCGGGTGCAGCCATGGGAACGACCACGTTTCGGAGAGTTCGGAAGTGCCCTAGTCCGTCGGTGCGTGCCGCGTCCATGAGGGAATCGGGAATGGCCATCATCTGCTGTCGGAGGAGAAAGATCCCGAACGCGCTGGTCATATAGGGCAAAACGAGTCCGGGGAGAGAGTCGGCCAGGCCGATGCTGTTGATTCCGATGAAGATGGGAATCAAACTGACCTGCCCAGGGACGAGTAAACAGCCGATAACGATCGCCAGGGCGACGCCTTTTCCGCGCATGCGAACTTTGGCGAGCACATAAGCGGCGGGAATGCAGGTGATGAGCTGGAGCGCCAGGATTGACAGTGTCATGACAGAACCGATGAGAATCGCTTGGCCAAGATTGGCTTCTGTCCAGGCTCGGGCGAAATTCGACCAATCAAAGCTCGTAGGGATGAGCGAGATGCCGTCAAAGAACACCTCGTCGGCGGGAGAAACGGCGGTCCGCAGCATCCAGTAAAAGGGGAAGAGCGACACTAGAACGGCCAGGGTAATCACCAGCCATCGTCCGGCTCGCACCACGTGAATCATTTGTGACCTCCTGCGAGTACGCGACGTTGGATGAGTCCGATGCCTACGAGCACGACGAGAAGCAGGAAGGACAGCGCGGACGCGGCCCCGAGATCGAAGTAGCCAAAACCAAGTTTCCAGGTCATGGTGAGAATCGTTTCGCTGGCCCCCTGCGGACCACCCTGCGTCATGACATTGACGGTGTCGAAAACCTGTATCGAGCCAAGTACGGCAACGACAGTGGCGAAGACTACGGTCGGTTTCATTATGGGCAGCGTGATGCGGGTGAGTTTTGTCCAGCCACGGATGCCCTCGGCCCTGGTGGCCTCGTGGATGGTGCCAGGGACGGTGGCCAGCCCAGCGAAGAAGATCATCATGCTAAACGATGCGCTCCGCCACACGCCAACCATGGCCAAGGTCAGCAGCGACGTACTCGTGTCGCCGAGCCAGTTGACCGCTCCAAATCCGGCGAACCCCAGCACTTGGTTGATGAACCCGCCCTGGAATGCAAAGAGCCAACGAAACACGACCGCCATGGCCACGAGGTTGGCCGTCATCGGCAAAAACAATGCGGTTCGCACGAAGGCGCGCCCTCGCGCCACAGAATTTGCAAGCAGCGCTAGGCACAGACCGATCCCGAGGCTGGGCACGATCGTGATCACGGAATACACGAGCGTGTTTCCGATGGCCTGCAGTACGGCAGCGTCGGTAAGAACATGTTCGTAGTTGGCCAGGCCCACCCAGGTCCACGCGCCGCCGGTCAGCGGCACCGAGAAGAAACTCGCCGCGAGCGACAACACGGCAGGAACGATCACAAAGGTACCGATACCGATTCCGGCTGGCAGAAGAAATAGTGCGGGAACAAGATTCGTACGTGAACGCCGCAACGGCTGTGCAGGGAGGCGAGCAGCGATGACAATTTTCTCGTCGCGCAGGAGAGTCGTCATAACGCAATGTCCTTTGACAAAGCAAGCACGTTGCCGTCGACGCCAACAGCAATGAGCCGGTCACCTGCGTCCACGAGACCTGCGGCGATCGGTGACGCGAGTTGAGTCTGCCCGATCAGCTTGCCTTCAAGGTCGATCCGCCGCACGATGCCGTCAAGTCCGGGCAGTACCAAGTGCTGCTCGACCAGGATTGGTGCTGCGATAACGGGGTGCGGGATTTTTGTATAGGACGCCATCGGGAAGGGGGCGGAACCTGCGATCGGCAGATCCCATAACGTGTCGCCAGTTTCGCGCTGGAGCAGCCGCAGACCATGCCCCGTGACCGTAATGATGTATCCCGCATCCGTGATGACCGGCGTAGCCGGACTGAATCCGCCCTGGTGCGGCTGCGTCCACATCGTTGCGCCTGTGGCCCGATTCACGCGCGCGGTGCTGCCAAACGCCGGCATAATTACCGTGTCAGTTTGTGGATCGTAGCTGGCCGTGCCCATGATGAGCATCCGCTTGAGCGCAAGGAAGGGATCCGTGCCGTCCCAGCCGGCCCGGTTCCACACCGACTCGCCCGTTTGAGCGTTCAGACCTATTGGATGCTCGGGCGTGGGCCAGAATCCCATGACCAACAGATCATCGATCAGCAGCGGGGCTGAGTGGTTCACGAGGTTGTGATGCGGCGAAAGGTCGGTGCGACGCCAGATCACTTCTCCGGTGCGGATGTCCACGGCTCGCAAGTCGGACTGGTCGCCGAGGTAGACCACTCCGTTGGCAACCGTTGGGCTGCCCCAGGCGAACCGGCGCAGCGGATCGCTCGATTTCAAGGTCCAGATGACCTCTCCGGTGGTGCGATCAAACCCGGTCAGGTCGCCGCTCACCTCAGCAGCCACGACAACGTTCAAAGTGGCGGCAGGCGTCGTCTTCACTGCCGAAGCCGTGTGTGCTTGCCAGACCAGCGCCCCGGTGGCCAGATCGAAGGCCTCCACTGTCCCGGCCGCACGATCCTCGATCTGGCCGCCAGCGAGAACGAGGTCGCCGTCAACGGATGCACGCTGCCGATGGCCGGCGCCACCGAGTTCGGCCCGCCAGAGCACGGCCGAATTGTCCGACGGCGTGCTCTTTGCCGCAAAAGTCGACGTAGCAACATCGCCGAGGACGTCGGGGACGGGAACGGTCAGCAGCGTCTGCGTCTTTAACGTGATGTTCTCGCCGTCCCAGGTGACAAGACGGTAGGCCGGCGGACTGTAGTCGAGGCTTGCGAAGAACGTGGTGGGGCTGTTTACGTGCAGCGTACCGTCAACCTCGACGACTCTCGACGTGTGCCAATGGCCCGAAAAGGTTGCCTTGGGCAACCACGGCAGCTGCTCGATGATGGAGAAATTCGGCTGGTCATGGAACAGTAAAATCCATGGGCTGCCCTCTGGCCGAAGCTGAAGGTCTGCCCGCACCCAGGCGTTCTGCGCCTCGTGGTCGATACCGAGCTCATGGGTGTGCCAATCGAGTGTGACCACATGCAGCCCCGCGACATCGAAGCTATACCAACGTGGCCCGAAGTAGCGTTCATACAGCTCGGGCGTTCCATCATTGGTGAGATAGTTATTGCGGCTGATGATGGCGCCGTGGCGCCCGTTCATATGGTCGTGGTTTCCGGGAATGAGGTGCACGGGTACCGGGCTCGACGTCAGCACGTCAACGTACGCTTCGTATTCCTCAGTAACGCCGTGGTCGACGAGGTCACCCGTAACGAAGATACTCTGCGCGTTCGGGGCGTACTCCGGTAGCCGGGTGAGGAAATCACGGACTTGGCCGGGAAGGCTTCCTTCGCGGTAGAGGCCTGAGCCAGTGTCATCCGCTTCCGTCGCGTCCTGCGGGACCGTCATATGAGTGTCCGTGAGGTGCACAAACTCGTACGGAAGAGACTGCGGCATCGACAGGAGTTCGAAACGAATCTGGGTTTCGTGGTTTGCCGGAACCGGGTACCACCACGGTGTCGCGGTATGGCCCGTTGGCCGGGTGATGACGACGAAGGAACCTTCATCGGGCAGGGCGAACAGGCCGGAGGCGTCGGTCTGGGTAACGTGATGGCCATTGGTAACGGCAATGCCCTCGGCCGGTTGGCCCGAGCTGTAGACGACAATTCCGTGCACGGTAGATCCTTTACATATTGTGATTTGGGCTGTTCAGGCTTCGGGTCGAGCTGGCAGGTAAGGCTCTCCAAGATTGGACGGAGCTATATACGGTGCTCGATCAGCACATCCTCGGTCATGGCCAAGTGTGCTGAGCTGGTACTGCTGCGCAGTGCCAGGGTGACAAAGAGAGCGTCCAGCACGGCGAAGTGCACGATCCGACTCGACATCGACTCAACGCGGTAAGCAGTTTCGGCGCTCCCCGCAACAAGGCTGAGGTCTGCCACCTCAGTCAACGGGGAATGCGAGAAGCTGGTCAGGGCGACGGTAGTCGCGCCCGAAAGTTTCGCTGCGCGGGTGGTGGCGAGTGTTTCAAAGGTCGAGCCTGTGTGGCTGATGGCAAAGAAAACGTCACCGATTCGAAGCATCCGTGCGCTGACATGCTGAGTGTGCACGTCGAGGGCAAATGTAGCGTCAATGCCGATCTGGGTGAGGCGATAGGCAGTGTCCACTGCCAGCGGCGCAGACGTACCAACCGCTCCAAAGAGAACACGGCGGGCGCCAACTATCTGCTCGGCGATCGCTTCGAGCACGCTCAGATCGAGAGTCTGCGCGGCCTGACCAACTGCTCTGGCAGTTGTGTCCATGACCTTGAGCGTGATTTCGGCGACCCCATCACCCGGCTGGATTTCGCCGAGAACGCGACGTTCGCTCGGTATTGACTCGCTGGCGAGCGTGATTTTGAGTTCCTGAAAGCCGCGCAGCCCGAGAGTCGCGCAGAATCGTATGACCGACGCGGGGCTGGTGTCGGCGCTCGCGGCCAGCTCACTTACCGATAGGTGAATGACGCCAAAAGGGTCCCGCAGGACCGCATCAGCCACGCGCCGCTCGGCTGGGCTGAAATCGATCAGTCTGGCGCGGATACGTTCTGGCGTGTGGATGGAGCCCGGATTGAACGATGTTGCCAGCGCGGGAATTGTTGTTTCGGTCATAACTGCGACGTTAGGGAGGCGGTGTGAACGCGCCTCGCCCCCAAGATGAACTCTGAACGTTAATTTCTAATACGGCAGACGAATGAAAGTTGATTTCGGTAAGCGATGACCGGCGCTCGGCTTACGGTAGATGCTCTTCGGAGGGCCAGCCGTTTCCTAGAGCGTCAGGCCCTGCGGCTCTTCCAAATTTCGAACGGCGACCACGTGCCGAGGGCGCCGTGCAGGATAAGTGTCCGCACGGTCAACCGTCCGCACGTCATTGATCTCCGCCGTACCGAGCGTGTCACTCACGCGTGCAGCCGGCAGCGCGGATAGATGCGACCGCCGCAAGGACAGGCGCGGTCTGAAGCGTCATCCATGGGCCGCGAGCGCAGCTTCGATTTGTTGCTGGGTTGGAGATCCGGCCAGGCCGTTCGGTGTGAGGTAGATCCGGCAGGCGAGGTCGGTGGTGCGGCCATCCGTTGGGAAGAGATCGACACCGTCGACGAGGATCGTCGGTGATCCAGCGAACGGGACCTGTGCGGCCGTCTCGGCAGAATCGACCAGGGTGGATGTGATCAGTGTGTTCGAGGGCATCGCGTTGTCAACGGCGCGCTGCAGCCGATCGAGGGTCAGCTCCGAGTTCGGGCAGCCGGCAATGTGGAGCAGCTCAATTGTCGCCATGGTTTTTCCTTCTCTGCACAGGGCCATCGAAATCCGTATCGCCTCTTCGCCCAATTCTGTCACCGCGCGCTCCGACCGCGCAGTGCCCCGCGCACCTCGGCGGTCACACGCGAGAATTCTGACGACGTGTGACGATGGCCCTGATGACAACCGGCACGAAGCGGGCGATCGTGACGGCCGCCGGCCCGAACCGATCAAAGAATTCCTGCGTTCGCGTCACACTTTTGCGGCTGAACAGGCCGGAATCGCGGCGGTCGAAGATGCGCCGGCCCGTCGTGCGGCCGATGGTGTAGCCGAGCTGGTCGCCCAGCGCGGCCGACAGCGCAATCGCCGGGATGACGCCCCAGAGCGGCTGGCTGATCACCCCGCTGAAGGTGAGCACGCCGGTGAAGAACAGCAGGGTGTCGCCGGGCAGGAAGAACCCAACGAGTAGGCCGGTCTCCACGAACACGATCGCGCAGACCACGACGAGGCCCAGACGCCGGCGCCGGCGATCACCGCCTGCGGATCCAGCAATCCGGAGGTGGGCAGTGCGAAAACGGTCATGGTGTTCATGCTGCAAGGACTTTCTTTGAATCATCTGAAGACAGGCCGAGCATCCGCCGCTGCACTCGTTGATTAGACCGTGGCCGTCAGACGTGGATCCGTGATGCGGGCGCGGCTGGTCAGCATGATCACCAGAACGAGGATCACGGCCAGAAAGAGCACGCTGGTTCCCGTGGTTCCCGTGGTTCCCGTGGTTCCCGTGGTTCCCGTGGTCCCCAGCCCCAGCCCACGGTCGGCGACGGGCTGGGAAAGAAGGTCGCCGGTGACCGGCCGTGACGATGACGATGCCAACGAGGAAGCAAGCGGCCAAGCTGGTGTGACCGCTCGGATAGCTGAGTCCGCCCGGTTCGAGCAGCAAGATGTGCGGGAGTGACGGGATATCGGGCCGCGCCCGGTGCACGAGCAACTTGATCACGTCGGCGCCCACGGTAGGAATTAGCACCACCAGCAGGAAGTAGATCACCGCGCCGGGTCGCCGGGTCGCGACCAGCACCGACAGGGCTGCCAGCAGAACAAGAACCGCTCCCACGGCCGGGCTGAACAGCCAGTCAAGACCGAGGGCCACCGCGTCCAGTGGCGCGGTGTGAACCGCATTCACGTGCCGGAGCGCATCCATCTCCACGACCGTCCACCCCCGCCGACACACTCAGCACCAGCCCGCTGATGATGACGGCGAGGATGACTCCGGCTGCGGGAATAGCGGTCCGGGCGAAGGCGGTGTGGTCGGAGATTCGTGCTCAGCCTCTAGAGTCACCCCTGGCGTCACAGGACCTTCTAAGAATCGTCCCTGCCGGAATTTTTCCGTCTGAGCGCCTCGACAAGATACAGCAGCGGGTGTTCCCCACCTGACCCGGCCGACCCCTCGATGACGAAATCGGTCAAAAACGTGGCTATCTCCATCTAATCGGCCGTATTCACGGACTTCCGTTCACTATTTCGGCTGCCGACCACGAGACTTCTACGCACCCGGGATATCCGGTCTACCGGCCAGGCAGGGGATAAACCGTGAACGACCAGATCACCGAGCTGTCAGCATCCGCGCTTGCACTGGCCATTCGCCGACGCGAGATCTCGGCCACCGAAGCCCTGGACGCGCACCTCGCCCAGATCGACCGGGTCAACCCTCGCATCAACGCCATCGTCACCCAGGACCGTGAGGCGGCCCGTCACCTCGCGGTGGCCGCCGACGCCCGCACCCTGAGCGGTGATGATCTGCCTCCACTGCACGGCGTTCCAATGACGCATAAGGACACTCATTCGACAGCCGGCCTGCGCACGACCTTCGGGTCGCCACTGTTCGCCGACCACGTTCCCGACCACGACGATCTGATTATCGAACGATTCAAGGCCGCTGGCGTCGTCACCACCGGTAAATCCAACGTGCCGGAGTTCGCAGCCGGGTCACACACCTTCAACGAGGTTTTCGGAACGACCACCAACCCGTACGACCCGTCGCTCAGCGCGGGCGGCAGCAGCGGAGGGGCCGCCGCCGCTCTGGCCGCGCGCATCCAGTCCATTAGCGACGGCAGCGACATGGGCGGCTCGCTACGCATTCCCGCCTCCTTCTGCAACGTGGTGGGATTCCGGCCGTCGCTCGGGGTGATCCCCCTGCAGCCGAGCCTCAACGCCTGGAGCTGGCTTTCTCGGAGCGGTCCGCTGGCCCGAGAGGTGACCGACATTGCCCTGGCTATGTCGGTGCTTTCCGGGCCAGACGCCGACGCACCGTACCCCAACCCGGTGCCGGCACGCCGGTTTCTGGAGCCGCTGCAGCGCGATCTCACCGGGCTCGTCATCGGCTGGTCCGACGATTTCGGTCTGGGTATCCCGGTTGAGAAAGAAGTTCTGCGCGTGCTGCACCAGCAACTGCAGGTGTTCGAAGACCTCGGCGCGACCGTGGAGCAGGCCGCGCCTGATCTGCGTGACGCCGACGAAGTGTTCAGCACAGTGCGCGCGTTCGACTTCGCCTTGTCCTATGGCGATCTCGTGGCCCGGCATAGCGACAAGATTAAACCCGAGGTGCGCTGGAATGTCGAGCGCGGCCTTGCTCTGAACGGAGCCGACGTCGTCTCGGCCGCGCTGGCCCGCACCCGCTTAGCGCAGAAGACCCGCGTCTTCTTCGCCCGCTACGACGTTTTCGCGAGTCCGGCTGCCCAGCTGCTTCCCTTCGATGCCGCCCTGCGGTATCCGACCGAGATCGACGGCGTGCCGTTTGACAACTACCTCGAGTGGATGCGCTCCGCCTGCGTCGTTTCTGCGACCGGGCTTCCCGCGCTTTGCGTACCAGCGGGCTTCAGCGAGTCCGGCCTGCCGGTCGGATTGCAGCTGGTCATGGACCACGGTCAGGACGTCGAGCTGTTGCGGGTGGGCTACTGCTTCGAACAGGTCACGCGGTATGCGTGGCAGGCTCCTGCTCTGCGGGACACCGGTAGCTGAGATGCGTCATAGGCGTTCAGATTCGCGCGGGCTGCAGCACTCGTCCGCCTCGTTTGAAAGCCTCGAGCAGCAGACTGACGTCAATCGATTTGGTGTGAGCAACCCAGGGCGCGGTCGTCACGCAGGCATAGAGGGCGGCTTGGTCCTTCGCGGTGACATTCGCTACGACCTGGTAGTCGCCGGCGACCGCGGCTGCGTACCTCACCAGCGGCGAGGCCGCGAGGTCTCGGCCGACCGCCTCGACGTTCTTCGGGTCGCTGCGGATCCACAAAAACGCTTCGACCGGAAGCCCGACACTCGCCGGTTCAACGACCGCCCGAATGTAAACATGGTTGTTCTGCAGCAGCCATTCCGTGCGGCGGCGCGCCGTGGCGTTGGACACACCAGTCAGGCGGGCCAACCGTTCGCAGGACACCCGACCGTCTTGGCAAAGCGCCTCCACGATCTCGTTGTCGACCCGGCTCAGCCGCTGCGGCTCCTGCAGACTCCACGTGTCCGTCGTTACACCGGCCCGCAAGGCATCCGCTTCGACCTCCGTCAGCAAGTCAGGCTGCCAACCGCGGATGGTGCGGAAATAGTGCATCACGGGGTAGCTGACTGCGCGCACCAAGCCGACCGTACCGGGGATCTCGTCCGTGAGCAGCGCTGGCATCAGCTCGGCCTCGGTCAGTACTTCGACGACACAATCCACGCCGCCGGTCATCGTGTACGAGAAGGTCGAATCCCGACGCTGCGCCAGTGCGTTCGCAGTCGCGCGAGTGGTGCCCGGAGCGGTCTGCACGCGGATGATCACCGATGTGGATTGTGGGCGAAGTCCGGCAACCTGCACCAGCCGGGCTTCGATCAGTTCACAGCCTCGGCGGGCGACAGTGCGCTCCGGTTCGCCGAGCACGTCGGCGATTTGGCTCCAAGATCTGCGCCCGTCGAACTGCAGCGCGGCCGCGATCCGCCGCTCCAGGGGATCCAGTAGCCGCACAATCCACCTTTGCTCGTACGCCGTTCCTTGACAATACAAGGAGTTCCTTAGCGCCGAACCTATCATCACGCACCGCCCCACCCGCATTCCAGCTCTGGAGCACTTATGATTCCGCCCCTGCCCGGTGACCCTGGCTCAACCGACATCCTCGCCATCGCCAACCTGCCAATCCTGTGGATTTTAGCTGTCGGCGTGTTCGCCGCCATCATCCTGCAAACGGTCGTGTACGTACGTGCGGCCCGGATCGCCGCGCCGGCGGCCGGCATCAGCTCGGCCGAGCTGAAAACCTCTTTTCGCGCCGGCGCCGTGGCCGCCATTGGCCCCTCCCTGGCGGTAGTGCTCGTCAGCGTGGCCCTACTCAGCCTGTTCGGAACCCCGGCTGTGCTGGTGCGCGTCGGTCTGGTCGGGTCGGCTGCCACTGAGACTGCCTCGGCCAGTATTGCCGCGACCACCATGGGAGCAGCCCTTGGCGACGCGAGTTACACCCAGAGCGTGTTCGCCGTCGCATTTATGGCGATGAGCCTCTCCGGCGCCATGTGGATGATCGCCACCCTGGTGCTGACCCCGCTGCTCAGACGCGGCGACTCTCGGCTGCGCAGCGTCAACCCCGCCCTGATGGCCATCATTCCCGCTGCGGCTCTCCTCGGAGCATTCGCGAGCCTCGGTATCGGAGAGCTCGGCAAAACTCCCGTGCACATCCTGACCGTTCTCACCTCCGCCGCGGTGATGGGGACGTGCCTGTTCCTAGCGCACCGTTTCAACGTGGCCTGGCTGCGCGAATGGGGGCTTGGCTTTTCCATCGTGATCGGGCTCTTCGTTGCGTACACCCTCCACACCACCGGCCTCATGTCGGGCGCCTGACTCCAACCTCAAGAAAGGCCAGCATGTCCTCCACAACAGTGATCTCCACGCCGTCCGCCGTTTTGGCGACCTTCGACCGCACGACGAGCCGCTGGGGTCGGCTCACCATGATCGCCGCACTGGTCATGTCGCTCGCCGCGCCGCTCTACCTGGTGCTGTTCGCCGACCTTGGCATCACGCAGACACAGGTCTGGATCGCCTTTCTGGCCGTTGCCGCGGTGTTCTCGGTGCTGTGGGTGGTCGAGCCGATCACCTACTACCCGATCCTTGGCCCGGCGGCGATGTACCAGGCGTTCATGATCGGTAACATCGCCAACAAGCTGCTTCCCTCTGCCCTGGTCGCCCAGGCGGCCATCGGCGCTAAGGCTGGCACCAAGCGCGGCGAATTCTCAGCCCTGATGGCCATCTGCGGCGCGGCAATGGTGCACGTGTTCTTCATGCTGGTGTTCGTCGGCCTACTGGGTTCCTGGCTTGTCACCATCGTGCCAGCCGACGTCACCGACGTTGCGCGCCTGTACATCTTCCCCAGCATCATCGGCGGGGTCATCGTGCAGCTCGTAGTGTCATTGAAACAACCGCGCGTCACGCTTATCGCCATCGGCACAGCCGGATTCGTCTTCTTCGTGCTCGTGCCCGCCATCCCCACCATCGCAAACCTCGCCACCGGAATCACCGTCGTCACCACCGCCGTGCTGGCCTGGTTCTTACGCAGCAAACCCCGTTCCGACTCCACGAAAGAGATCTCATGACCGTGACCCTCCTCCCGACTGATGACACCACGACCCGCACGATGCAGGAGCTGTACCGGCATCTACACGCGCATCCGGAACTGTCCATGCAGGAGACCGAGACCTGTGCGTTCCTCACGCGGCGCCTTGACGACCTCGGACTCGAGACCTTCCGCTGCGGCGGGACCGGCGTCGTCGGTATCCTGCGCAACGGCGCCGGTCCCACGGTCGCCTACCGCGCCGACACCGACGGCCTGCCGATCCAGGAAGAGACCGGACTCGACTACGCGAGCACCGCCCGCGCTACCCTAGCCGACGGCACCGACGTGCCCACGATGCACGGGTGTGGCCACGACACTCACATGACAGTCGCGCTGACACTGGCCGAGCACCTCGTCACCCACCCGTCCGCTTGGGCAGGCACCGTCGTGTTCATCTTCCAGCCAGGGGAAGAGACCGGGGCGGGAGCGGTAGCCATGCTCGCTGACGGACTGTGGGATCGCGCCCCCCGCCCCGAGATCGTTTACGGCCAGCACGTATGGCCCGGCCTTGCCGGCACCGTCGACATCAGCAGCGGCGTAGCGATGGCCATGGCCGATTCCTGGAAGGTGACCGTGCACGGCCGTCAGGCCCACGGCTCCCAGCCCGATCAGTCGATCGACCCGATCGTGCTCGGTGCTCACATGATTGTGCGTCTGCAGACCGTCGTGTCGCGAGAGGTGCACCCGATGAAAGCCGCCGTGGTCACGGTCGGCACCTTTCACGGCGGACTCAAGGAAAACATCATCCCCGCCACTGCCGAGTTCACTGTCAACGTGCGCACCTTTGACGTCGAGGTGCGCACCCGTGTACTGGACTCGCTGCGCCGCATCATCGCGGCCGAAGCACAGGCATCCGGAGCCCCCGAACCTGTGATCGAGGTGCTCTCCACATTTCCCCGCTGCTACAACGACCCGGCAGCGACCCAACAGCTGATCGCTGAGCTCGGCGGCGCCCTCGGAACGAACTGCGTCATCGAGGTGCCGCCGGTGATGGGAAGTGAGGACTTCGGACTGCTCGCCGAGGCCATTGGCGTGCCCTCGGTGTATTGGATGTTCGGCGGCTATTCCCAGCAGACCATCGACGCAACCGAATCGGTCGCCGGCAACCACTCCCCTCACTTCGCCCCGGACTCCGAGCCGGCCTTGGCAGCCGGGCTCACCGCCGCCCTCACCGCAGTCCTGTCGCGGGTCGGCACGCCGGGCGGCGCCGCATGAATACCGCAACAGCCCGACTCTCGGTCAACGGGCCCCGACTGGTCGCTGACCTCAAGGCCCTCGGCAACATCGGCCGCGGGCCGGGCGGTGGCCTGGATCGCACGTCCTTCTCGGCTGCGGATGGCGAGGCCCGCGCATGGTTGCTCGGGCGCTGCGCCGAGGCCGGTCTCAGCGTGAAAGTGGACGGCATCGGCAACATCGTCATCTCGCCCGACTATGACGACCACACCGAGGACCGGCCCGCCGTGTGGTCCGGGTCGCACATCGACACCGTGCCCAACGGGGGCGCCTTCGACGGGGCGCTCGGCGTGCTCGCCGCGCTGGAATGCCTGCGCCGCATCCAAGAGGAACGCCCAGCGCTGGACCGACCGGTGCGGGCGGTCATGTTCACCGACGAGGAGGGCAACTATGCCCATCTGTTCGGGTCGAGCGCACTCGCGCGAGGATTTTCCCGCACCGAGCTGGAGTCGCTCACCGGTCGAAACGGCGACCGGTTCGCCGACACATTCGCGGCCGCCGGCGGCAACCTCGATGCGGCCACGGCGACCAAGTTAGACCCCGCCGCGCTGCACGCTACGGTGGAGTTGCATATCGAGCAGGGTCCGACGCTCGAGCAGCTCGGGCACGACATCGGCGTGGTCACCGGCATCGTGGCGCTCGGCGGCGGCGTGGTGTCGTTCCGGGGCCGGGCCGACCATGCCGGGACCACCCCGATGGACCGGCGCCGCGACGCCCTCACTGCCGCCGGCGCGCTGCTCGTGGCGTTGCCTGAAGTGGCTTCACGCGTGAGCGAGCGCGCCGTCGTCACCTCGGGAATCGTGACGGTGGAGCCGGGGAGCGCCAACGTGATCCCCGGGCTGTCCCGGGTCACGGTGGATTTCCGGGAAGCGGAGGCGGATCTGGTGAAAACGCTGCAGACAACCATCGTGGATGTGGCCCGGGAGATTGCCCTGCACTACGAGCTCGCAGTGGAGTTCGATTTTGAGGTCACGATCCCGCCGGTTCGGCTCGACGCCAACATCCAGGCGACCATCGCGGCCGCGGCCGCGGCGCGTGGGTTGTTGTCTAGCTCGCTGCCATCTGGGGCCGGCCATGACTCGCAAAACATGGCTCAGCTGGCGCCGACGGGCATGATCTTCGTTCCAAGCATCGATGGACGCAGCCACTGCCCCGAGGAAAACACTGCCTGGATCGACGTGGAGAACGGTGCGAACGTGCTGCTCGAGACCCTGCTGAGCCTCGCCCGCGATTGACGGTCCCGCCCTCGCTCGCATCAGATATTGAAACCCACCTGACAGCGCCCTCCTGCCTGGCTCGGGAGGTCTGGAGGCAGTCTTGCCAGTTTTCGCCACTGGCAATGAAGGGTTTGAGCGAGGGCGACGCCTACGTGATCCGCAACGCCGGCGGGCGCGCCCCTGACAATGCCATCCGCTCGAACCGCGAAACATCCCGGTCCGGGCTATATCTACGACGTCGCATCCGGGCGCCTGATCGAGGTACCGGCGGCCACGGCAGCAGGATCGGCACAGTAGCGGACATCACTGCGCCTGATCGAAGTTCTGGTGGTGACCTCGTCGGAGTCGTGGTAGTCATGTTCGAAGGCTTGGTACGCACGCGTTAGGTGTGAACCGACACATGGTTCGTCCAGGCTTGGCTGTTTCTTGGTTACACTCATCTTGAACACGGGAGTCCGGTGAGCCGGGCTGAGAGGAAGATTATCAATCTTCGACCGTCGAACCTGATCTGGATCATGCCAGCGCAGGGAGGCAATTTTCTCACATCCCGTGCCCTGATATTTCTGCAATCAAGGAGGGCACGACAATGCAACTATCTCTATCCAAAAGTGCGCCGTCGCGGTGGGTGACGGTGGTCGCGCTGGCTCTTGCCGCGGCGACAGTTCTGAGCGGCTGCGCCTCAGGCTCGGCGACAGGCACCGACTCGTCTACCGCGTTGACTCCGGTAGCCTTCGCCTTGGACTGGACACCGAATACCAATCACACCGGGCTGTATGTCGCTCTTGAGAAGGGCTACTTCACGCAGGCGGGGCTTGAGGTGAGGGTGCTTCCCTACGGCCAGTCATCTCCCGACGCACTCATCAACGCCGGGTCAGCTGACTTCGGTATCAGCTTCCAGCACGCGGCCACCTTCGCGGCGGCAGCGGGTGTGCGTAACATCTCGGTGATGTCGGTGCTGCAGCACGACGCTACGGCGATCGGGGTCCTGGCCAGCCGCGACGACATTCGCAGCCCCAAGGACCTCGACGGCAAGACCCTCGGCATGGCAGATCCCAGCGCAATTTTTCCCACCGAAGCTTCGGACGTGATCAAGCACGATGGTGGAACGGGTGAGTTCAGGAAAATCACGCTGGGCACCTCCGCCTATGAGGCCCTCTATGCCGGCAAAGTTGACTTCACCTCGGCATTCATCACCTGGGAGGGTATCGATGCCGCTCTTCGTGGCACCCCGATGAAGTTCTTCGCTCTGCAGGATTATGGCGTACCGGACCAATACTCAGTGATCGTCGAGGCAAACCGGGCCTGGACGGCCAAGCACCCCGCCGCCACTGCTCAGTTCGTTCAGGCCCTGCAACAGGGCTACCAGTACGCCGCCGATAATCCAGATGCCGCGGCGAAGATTTTGATCGATGCCAATCCCGGCGTCTTCGAAAACACGGAACTCGTTTACCAAAGCCAGAAAAAACTGAGCGCTTCCTACCTCAAAGATGCCAACGGTAAAGTGGGCACTCAGTCGGCAGACACCTGGCAGCAGCTGGCCGATTTCCTCTACGGTGCCGGCCTCTTGGCCGACGAAGACGGCAAACCGCTCACGGCATCGCTAGACACGTCGACATTGTTCACCGAGCAATACCTCAGTGAAAAATAGCATCACCGTGAAGCCGGCTCCAGCGCCCCGCATAAGGTTACTCCCGGCGCTCGCGCCTCCCGCCGCGCTCCTGGCCGCGCTCGTGATCACCTGGCAGGTGGCGGTAACGGCAGGCGGAGTGCAACCGGCGATCTTGCCCTCCCCGCAGCGCATTTTTCAGCAGGGCTGGGAGGCCCGCACCGCGATCTGGGAGAATACGCTCCCCACCCTGCACGAAACGTTTCTCGGCTTCGCCGTCTCACTGACCGTCGCTTGGACGCTGGCGATCCTGATCGATTTTTCGCCCGGGCTGCGGCGAGCATTGGTACCACTGCTGGTGGCATCCCAAGCCATACCCCTCATCGCGATCGCGCCGCTGATGGTCATCTGGTTCGGGTTTGGAATGCTGCCCAAAGTCATCGTCATCGCCCTGGTGACATTCTTTCCGGTCGCGGTCGGACTGATTGACGGTTTCAACCGCACCGATCGAGACGCGATCAATCTGCTGCGCAGCATGGGGGCCAACCGGTGGAAGCAGTTCGTGTACGTGCGTCTTCCCTCGGCGCTTCCCTCGTTCTTCACAGCCCTCCGAATCGGAATCGCCTACGCCGTCACCGGTGCCATTTTTGCCGAGTATGTCGGCGCCGAGCGAGGCCTGGGCATTTATATGGCGATGATGAAGAACTCGTTTCGCACCGATCTTGTGTTGGCTGCCGTTGCGGTGACCGCGTTCGTGAGCGTGTGCCTGTTTCTGTTGACCTATGTCGCCGAACGGGCGATCATCCCCTGGCACTCGAAGGAACGTAGGAGCCGGCATGGTTGAGGCAACGCCCCCGAAGATCGAACTGCGCGGAATATGCAAGTCGTTTCCGCTCGGCCACGGGCAGGTACGGTCGGTCCTCGACGACGTCGCCTTCTCGGCGCAGCCGGGCGAATTCGTTGCCGTGATCGGTCCGAGCGGATGCGGCAAAAGCACCATGTTCAACATCATGGCCGGCCTAGAGACGGCCAGTTCCGGCGAGGTCTTAGTCGACGGGGATGTCGTCACCGGTCAACATGAACACTTCGCATACATGCCGCAGAAGGATTTGTTGTTCCCATGGCGCAGCATTCTGGAGAACACATCCCTCGGCCTCGAGGTGGCGGGGGAAACTAAGAAGATCGCCCGAGCACGGGCGGCCAGTCTCTTTGCGGCCTTCGGCCTGTCTGGTTTTGAAGATGCACATCCTTTCGAACTCTCCGGGGGCATGCGCCAGCGCGCGGCCTTGCTGCGCACCGTGGTGCAGGGCAGAGATGTCCTGCTGCTGGACGAACCCTTCGGGGCTCTGGACTCCCTCACCCGCACGGAGATGCAGTCCTGGTTGCAGGGGGTGTGGTCCCAAAACGCCTGGACTGCGGTGCTGATCACCCACGACATCCGTGAGGCGATCTACCTCGCCGACCGGGTGGTCGTTCTCAGTGCTCGGCCGGCATCCGTGCGGCTGAACCTGACCATCGACCTGCCACGGCCGCGCGCGCTGTCGATGACCACCTCCGCAGAGTTCGCCGGATACGAACGCACACTCCTGACGACCCTGCACGAGGAAACCCGCTCGTCCAAAGCACCCTAAACGTCAGCGCCGACCGTGGGGCGTTGTAGTCCCAGATGCCCACGCAAGGTATCGGCGGTATAGCGGGTGCGGAACAGACCGCGCCGTTGCAACACAGGGATCACCCGGTCCACGAACTCGTCCAAGGATTCCGGCAGCAGCGGCGGCATGACATTGAAGCCGTCTGCGGCACCGGAATGAAACCACAACTCGATTTGGTCGGCGATCTGCTCCGGCGTTCCGACCATGGTGCAATGCCCACCGCCGGCGGCAAGCCGGCCCAGTAACTGCCTGACCGTGGGCTGCTCAGCCTGAATAATTCGTAGGATGGTCGCATACCGGCCCTGCGGCCCGGTGAAGCCTGCCAGCGGCGGCAAAGGCGGCACCGGCGCATCCAAATCCCAGTTACTGCAATCCTGTTGCACGAACGTTCCCAGCTGCGCGAGCGACTGCTCGGTCGGCAGGAGGGCGTCGACCTCCGCCTGCTTCGCCTCCGCCTGCGCTCGTGTGGACCCGACATACGTGACGAGTCCGGGCATGATCAACACTGCATCCGGATCGCGGCCGGCTACGGCAATGCGCCTCTTCACGTCTTGGTAATACTCCTGCCCGCTGGTGAGGTCATAGGCCACCGCATAGATCCCTTCGGCATAACGGGCGGCGAGCGCCCGGCCAGGGTCGGAGGCGCCGGCCTGGAACAATACCGGTCGACCTTGCGGCGGGCGCGGCACCGTCAGCGGGCCGTCCACCCGGAAGTGTTCGCCGGAGTGGCCGATCGCTCGCACCCGGGTCGGGTCAGCATAGAGACCTCCGCGGTCCAGGACCAGAGCATCGTCCTCCCACGAATCCCACAATTTCAGTGCCACCTCGATGAACTCCCCTGCCCGGCTGTAGCGCTGATCATGGGAGGGCAGCACGTCCATTCCATGGTTGCGGGCTTCGGCGTCAAACATAGAGGTCACCACGTTCCAGCCAATGCGTCCTTTACTGATGTGATCCAACGATGCAAGCATGCGTGCCGCGTGGAAGGGCGTGTAAAAGGTCGCCGAGACGGTGCTGACCAGCCCGATGCGGCTCGTCGCCCGCGCCATCGCGGCCATCGCGGTCAACGGCTCAAGAAACCACCGCGGTCCGGTACTCAGATCGCCGACGGCGTGCCCGTCGGCGAAGAACACGGCGTCAAAGAAGCCACGTTCAGCGCTTTGGGCGAGCCGTTCATAGAAACTGATGTCTCCCAACTGGTCGGCGGGCGACTGCGGCCGCCGCCAGGCGGCACCGTGGTGGCCACAACCCATGAGGAATGCATTGAAGTGAAGCTGGCGCGGAGCTGGCATGACCGGCGCGCCCCTAGTTCATCACCAGGCCGCCGTCGACCACCAGGTTCTGCCCGGTGACCGACCGCGCCCAGGGGGAGGCAAAAAAAAGTACCGCATCGGCAAATTCGGCGGGGGTTGTCACCCTGCGCAGCGGGGTGGACGCGGCAATGAAGTCGAACACGTCCTCGGGGGTGGCTGCGCTGGCATCCGTGGTGCGCAACAGCCCGCCGGAGACCATGTTCACAGCGATGTTGTGCGGGCCAAGGTCTGAGGCAAGGGTGCGAGTCAATGAGAGCAGTGCAGCTTTGGAGGCCGTGTAGTCGTGATAGGGCACCACCGGGTTTTGGAACAGGTTCGTGCCGATGTTGATAATGCGGCCGAACCCGGCCTCGCGCATGCCGGCCAGCGCCTGCTGGGTCGTGTTCAGGGCACCGCGGACACTGCCAGAGAACTGCGCCTCGAACTCGCCCCAGCTGATGTCGGCAGCGCCGGAGCGGGCATCGCCGTTGAAGCGAAAATCGGCCAACGCGTTATTGACCACCGTCGTCACTGGGGACCCGAAATGTGCCTGAGCCTGCGTGAATATTGCCGCGACCTGGGCTCGGTCGGTGACGTCGGCCCGCACAGCAAAAGCGTGTTCAGGGCCATAGCTGGCAGCCAGGGCCTCCGCCGCTGCGGCACTGTTGCGATAGTTGATGACTACCCGAGCGCCCTGAGCCGCGAAAGCGTGCACGATGCTTGTACCCAAGCCGCGTGCACCGCCGGTGACCAGGACAATCTGTTCTGCTATTTGCATGATTTTCTTCACCTTAGGTAAGGCGAAAGGACGAGATCCGGCACCACTCTGGTACACGAAATTCACCGTGACATCCCTTCGCTAGTTCGAACTAGATCAGGTTCAACGGGTGTCATCTCAGCCGACCGTCATCCAGTCGGCACCCCGTGTCGCTGGGACTGAGTATACGCAACCGCCGGTACCGGTAAATTCGCGTACCGAGCCTGAACTCATCAACTGCCGCGCTGGCCGACCTTGTCGATAGCGCTTTTCCTCGAAGGACCGGTCGCGGATCTCTCCGAAGCGGTCGAAGAACACAGCTTGGGCTAAGTCTTTCGGGGCTCGCCCTTGTTCAGTCCCGCTGTGATTTTGCGGCGAAAGTTTGGGATGGCGGAAGCTAGTGAGAGGGCATCCCTAAATAGTTGGGCGGTTCTGGCCGTTTCCCTCGACGAGGTGCGCCAGCAGGCGGATGAGCTCTCGGTTCTCCTTCGATGACAGATGGGAGGTCACCTCGGCCATCGGCGACGCCGTGTGGTCGAAGAGATATGACAGCACGCGCCACTGGTTGAGGCTAATCCCGTGTCCTCGAAGTCGACGTTCAATGTGCCCTGTAAACAGCTGGTTTGCTTGAGAAACCAGCTGGATGTTCGGTCCGTCCACGGGTAGAGTCGCGCCGTCGGAGGGTGACGCTTGCACTTTCTTCCTTTCCGACCGGAACGAACAACGTTCAGTAGGCTACTTTTTACTCAATACCTAGTCGAAGTTATCCATTTGCACGCGAACAAGGGTGTTCCCTTGGCAAAGTAAAAGCGCCGACACCGACACAGCGCTCCGGTCCTCGATGACACGATACGAATCGGGTTGGCCGTTCCGCTGCAAGGGCCGGCTGGAATATTCGGGCCGTCGTGCGAGGCCATAGCCGAATTATGCGTTTCCCAGCTGAACAAGACGGGGCTGCTCGGCCGTCGAGTGGAGATCGAGACCATCGATGCGGGGGCGCCGCCCCCCGAGATCGCCCAGACCGTGGCGAAGCTGATCGATCGTGGGCGTATCCAAGCGCTGACGGGCTGGCACATCTCATCCGTGAGAAGTCATCTCGTTCCGGTTTTGGCGGGCCGTATCCCGTACGTCTACACCTCGTTGTACGAGGGCGGGGAGCGTCATCCCGGAGTCTTCTGCTCGGGAGAGACTCCCCCGATGCAGATCGCGCCCGCCCTGTCCTGGCTGCATGATCAGCTCGGAGTGCGTCGCTGGTTCATCGTGGGTGATGACTATGTGTGGCCGCGTCGTTCGGCGACCGCGGCGATGAGCTACGCGAGGGCGCTGGGCTTGCAGGTGGTCGGCTCGCAGTTCGTTCAATTGGGCACGGAGGACTTCGCACCCCTGGTCAGGCGGCTCAGCCGTTCCGGAGCAGACGGCGTGCTCATGTTTCTGGTCGGGCAAGATGCCGTTGCTTTCAATCGCGCCTTCGCACGCGAACACATGCAGCACCGCGTCATCCGCTTTTCACCGCTCATAGAGGAGAACATGCTGATCGCGTCCGGCCCCGGTGCGATCGACGAGATGTACGTCTCCGCTGGCTATTTTCGCTCGCTGTCAACGGCAGGCTCGCTCGATCTTGTCGGCGAGTACACCGACAACTTCGGAGCGGATGCGCCTCCGCTAAACAACCAAGCTGAGTCCTGCTACGAGGGCATCACCATTTTGGCGAGCCTGATTCGTGCCGCGCAGTGCCTCGACGTGTACTGCCTGACCGCGGTGTCGGAGGGGGTCGGTTACGACGGTCCACGGGGAGCCGTCGAGTTGAGGCGCGGCCATCTTCAGCAGAAGGTGCACTTGGCGCGGGCCACCGTGGCAGATTTCGACGTGATCACGACCCTCTGAGAGGGCCGCGATCACATCGAGCGGATGGTTCGGCGCCGATCCATCCGGTGTTGTGCGGGATCGGCCTTGCGTCGATTCGCTCAGGAGGAGGCGACGGCCACCTGTCCTCGGTCGGTGTAGATCGGTCCGTCACCGTTTGGACGCACATCGAAATCGAAGATCTCGGTCGGAAGGAACACCGAACAAGCCGCATTCGGTATGTCGACGACGCCACCGATGCGACCCTCGATGGGGGACGTGCCGAGGATCAGGTACGCCTGCTCTCCGGTGTAACCCCACTTGGTCAGGTATTCGATCGCGTTCAGACAGGCGTTGCGGTAGGCCTCGGCGGCGTCCATGTACAGGTTTGTGTTGTCACGGTGATCGACCGAGATTCCCACGAATGTCAGCCACTCAGAGTACAGCGGCGCGACGCGCCCAGGTCGACCGGGAGTCGAGCCGATACGGCTGAAGAGCGGCGTCAGCCTCCAGCTGCTGCTCGCCGGATCACCCGGCGCACCTCACCGGTTGGCCGCTCGCGGTGCACCGATTCCCGGATTGACCTGGAACGGCCCGGCGGCTGACGGCTGCACATCGAAATCGAAGATCGATGTGGGGATGTATACCGTCGAGCAGGAGTTCGGAATGTCGACCACGCCCGACAACCGGCCTTCAATGGGTGCGGCGCCGAGCAGCAGGTAGACCTGTTCTGGCGAGTACCCGAACTTAGTGAGGTAGTCGATGGCGTGCAGGCAGGCCCGCTGGTACGACAGGTGCGAGTCCAGATAGCGCTGTTCGCCGTCGAGCGTCACCGAGGTTCCGGAGAAGGCCAGCCACTGGCTGAACTGCGGTTCCACATTGCCCGGCATGAAGATGGCGTTCTCGCTCACCCCGTACGTCTCCATGCCGCCCTTGATGATGTCCACGCGCAGCTCGATGAAACCGCCCATCTCGATAGCCCCGCAGAATGTGATCTCACCGTCGCCTTGAGAGAAGTGCAGGTCACCGAGAGAAAGGTTGGCGCCGTCCACGAACACCGGGTAGAAAATCCGGCTGCCCTTGGACAGGTTCTTGATGTCCTGGTTGCCCCCGTTTTCGCGTGGTGGTGCGGTGCGGGCGGCCTCTCCGGCTACCCGTGCGAACTCCGAGGGAGCGAGGGACCCCAGAACGGCGTGCTCGGCCTCCGGCGGAAGCGCAAGGGGCGGCACGCGGTGCGGGTTGGTGGCGATCAGGTCACCTTCTCGCTTGTTCCAGGTGGCCAGCAGCTTCGCTGACGGTGCCGTACCCATCAGCCCGGGATGGATGAGCCCGGTGAACGACACATTCGGGATGTGTCGTGAAGTTGCGGTCTGACCGGTGAAATCCCAAATGGCCTTGTACGCGTCGGGAAACTGATCGGTGAGAAAACCGCCGCCGTTGTTCCGCGCGAAAATTCCGGTGTATCCCCAGCCCTGCCCTGCGAGCGGTCCGGTGTCTTCCATGGGGATGGGTCCCACATCGAGAATGTCCACTACCAGCAGGTCTCCCGGTTGGGCGCCTTCCACGGCGAACGGGCCGCTGAGCTTGTGCACGGTCAGCAGCGGCGCGTTGAGAATGTCGTCGGCCGAGTCATCGTTCACGATGGCGCCGTCGAACCATTCGCGGCAATCCACCCGAAACGACGTGCCAGGCTTCACTGTGGCGACCGGCGGGATTTCGGGATGCCAGCGGTTGTGCCCCACCTTCTCCTGGTCCTCAAATTTTTTCGAAGAATCTAGCGGAAACAGCAGCTCGGGCATCTTGTTCTCCTTCTTCGGGTGCGTGCGAACGTGTACTTACGGTCGGGGAAGCTTTTTATGTAGCGGGTTCAACGTGTATTTCTGCGCGGGACCAGAACGCCGTCCGGGGGCGGGAGAGTTCACGACCGCGGGCTCGTGCGCGCTGCGGTTGGTGTCGTCTATGAGTCGAAATGCAGCCGAACTGGCCGTCGAGATCCCGGGCGCGCTCATGCGGCGCCGGGCGGTGCAGGCGCACGTCGGGCAGCTCACCAAATCGGGCACAGAACGCATCTCAAAGACGAGGTCGAAGTCCGCGCAGTCGGGGCACCGGTACTCGTAGGTGGGCATGGTTCCCTTTCAGGTCACGATCAATGCGGGAGCAGATGCCGCAGGCGCCGCAGGCGCCGCAGGCGCCGCCGCGACTCTCGCCCACCGTCCGATGACCATCGCCATCACGAGCGCGATCCCGCCAAGGGCTGCCATGCCGAGGGCCAGGGCAGTGTTCGACTCGTAACGGCCCAGCAGCAGAAAAAAGGCCGGAATGGTGGCCGTGAGGTGGCTGATCAAAATCGCGAACCACCCAGTCGTACGGGCCAAGGACTCTTTTCCCAGACCGAGCAGCAGGAAAAAGAAGAACCACAACACGGCCCAGATCCACCAGATCACGCCGAAAACCGCGTCGCCGAGCGTGAACTGAATGACGCCGATCACCAGCGCGCACGCCGACACGAACAAGGAGAACCAACCGAGCCCTTCTCCGCTCACGCCGGTCACCTGCAGAATGCCGACGTAGAGATACGTGAACCCAAAAAGATAGAGCCCCGCAGCCCCGAGGACGATCGCCGGATCATTATTCGCTTGGATCAGAATGATCGTTGGAAGCACGACCTGCATGCCACCGACAAAAAAGTTGAGAATGGCAGCCGACTTGCCGGGAATCACGCCGATGAGCATGAGCCCGTTGATAAAAAGAATGACCCCCACGTACAGCAGCCCAACATTACTCATAATCGGCGCCCTCCAACCTCAGTCATCAACGGCTGCATGGCCCGAATGTAGCGGAACGGACAGGATGGTGTCAACGATCTTGGTGACGCACCCTGCTGCAGCGGCGCGCTGAATGCAGGCGACCAACCGTGTTCTTAGAGCGCTAAAGAAACCCGGACAGTAGGACCTCGGCCCCACAAAGAGGATGAGCCCGACGGCATAAAGAGAGGACACCAGAACTACAGCGTCTTTCGCCTCAGACGCAGCGGATGGCGGAGCCACAGACCCGGTAACAGCGCAACGACCGCAGCCAACACGACGAACGGCAGCGAACTACCGAATACCGGTTGACACGCGCACAGCGCAAGCGACGCAACCGTCACGATGCGTCTTTGCGCGGCAGGCACAGCCCATGGTGCAGCCAACGGGGCAGGGTGCAGAGATAGGTCAGCATCAACGAATACCGCTGCGGGCGAAGCCCTGCACGAAGTAACGCTGAAAGGACAGGAAAAGCACGACCATTGGAAGGACTGAGATCAGCGCCAGGGCCATTGTGGCATTGTAATTGGGCGCCGTCTGGTTTTGGAGGTACAGAAGTCCAATCGGGAGAGTGAATAGCTGATTGTCATTCAATGCGATCAGGGGCCACGCGAAGTCGTTCCAGCTTCCCATCAGGGTGAGCAGGATGAGAACCGCGATCAGCGGCTTACTCAATGGCAGCACCACCTGCAGGAAAATGCGGATTTGCCCGCTGCCATCTATTTTCGCAGCCTCGATGATCTCGTCCGGAATTCCGATGAAGAACTGTCTGGCGAGGAATATCCCGAATGCCGCTGCGGCCCCTGGCAGGATCACACCCCAGTAGCTGCCATAAATACCTAAGTCGGAAACCAGTCGGAATTGAGCAACCATGATCGCCTGGACGGGGATCATCATCGTGGCGAGGGTTAAGAGGAAGAGTACGTTTCGCCCGCGGAATCTCAATCGTGCGAATGCATAGCCGGCGAGCAAATTGACCACCACGGTGAGGAAGGTGATGAAAAGGCCGATGACCACTGAGTTGCCGAACCAGGTTGCTACCGGGTACAGCTCGAATACTCTCTGGAAGTTTTCGGTGGTCCAGGCACTTGGCCAGAACCGTAGTGTGGGTTCGAACGCCTCCCCACGTGGGGAGAACGCCACCACCACCATCCAATACAGCGGGAAGACCATGATGATCGCGACCACGATAGCGATGATACTTCGCCATACGATTCCCTTGCGATCGCCGATCACCGCGGCACTACTTCTGCTTTTCCGTCGAGGCTCGCGATCGCCGCTCATCGTTGTCGCCAATTTGTTTGGAATGGCTACCGTTTGTGTCATGGGATGTCCTTATCCGACCTGGTCGCGCGTGCGACTCGTTTTCCACTGCACAAAGGTAAAAAGGAGCGTGATAATAAGGATGACAATGCCGATCGCGGCACCGTAGCCCTGTTCCCTGATCTGAAAGCCGTTGCGGTAGGCGTAGGTCACCAGCACGGAGGTAGAATTGCCCGGCCCGCCCCCAGTCATCACGAAGATGAGGTCGAAAACCTGGAACGAGGCGATCACGTTCATGATCAGCAAGAAGAACGTACTCGGACCGACTAGGGGTACGGTGATAGAGCGAAGCTGCTGCCAGCGGCTGGCGCCGTCGATGCGTGCCGCCTCATAAAGTTGTGGCTCGATCCCCTGCAGACCGGCCAGATAGATGATCATGTTGAAGCCGATCCGCAGCCAGATCGCCACAATAACAACCGAGATCAACGCCGGCAAACCGTCGGACTGCCAAGCCACCGGATACAGGCCCACCGCGGAAAGCACCTTGTTGATGATGCCGTTTGATTGGTAGAAGATGATTCCCGCGATCATCCCCGAGGCAACCCCGGAAATAACCATCGGCAGTACGATAACCGTGCGAAAAACGCCACGCGCAGGCAGCACAGAATTCATCAGCACGGCCAGGCAGAGGCCACCAACCATCGTGATTGGCACGGTCAAAATGGTGAAGACAATAGTATTCCCGAAGCTCTGCCAGAAAACTGGGTCGCCGACGAGCTTGGCGTAGTTCTTCAGACCAACCCACTCCGGGGAGCCAAATCCCCGACTGTCCTGAAACGACAACTGCAAAGCCCACAGGATGGGTAGGAACAGAAAAATTGCCATGAGGGTGAGGTTGGGCGCCAGAAAGCCCCAGCCGATGAGAGACTCCCGTAGGCGTGAGGCGCGCCGCGCCGCGCGCGGACGTGGCGACAACGGAGCGCTGTCCCGTCCACGTGCGGTGAGCGACGTCATTACTTGCTGGCCTCTTCGATGGCACGGGTCAAGTTGCTCAGCGTGTCCCCCGTGGACTGGCCACCGACGAATGCAGCTTCAAGCTGATCCTGCAGGGCTGTTGAGATCGCCGCCATTGCGGGCGAAGTCAGCTGCGTGACATCGCTGGGTTCGATGGTGCTGGCTTGTTCAACGAAGACGGGCATCACGTCGGGTCGCACAATGAACGTAACTGCATCTGCTGCCAGGTCTGTTCGGGTCGGGAGTTCATTGGTGGCTGCGCAAAACGCCGACATACTATCGGCCTGCACCATGAACGCAAGGAACTTTGCGGCAAGTTCCGGATTTTTCGTATCCTTTGTCGCGACTAGCGCGTTACCCCCAAGATCTGTAGCTCCGCGCTCATCACGCGGCATCGGAATTGCAGTCCAATTGAACTTGGCGAGGGTTTCCATGTCCGGCACCAAGAATGAACCAGCGAAAACCATCGCAGCAGTGCCCTCTTGGAAGGTGGTGTCCGCGTACACGGACGACTTCGTTGAACTCGTCGGAGGGACCCACTGGTTGTCATAAAAGCTCTTCGTGTAGTCAAGAGCCTTCTTGCCGGCGGGCGAATCGATCGCCGGTGTCGTTCCATCCTTCTCGAAAAGGGCGCCGTTGGCCTGGAACACCCAACTCAACCATCGCGGAGCGCCTCCTAATTGCCAGTTATAGACGAACGGATATTTATCTGCTGGCAATGCAGTCCGAAGTTGCTTCGCAACATCCGAAAACTCGTTCCACGTCCACGCATCAGCCTGAGTCGTCGGCAACGAAGCGACATCGATTCCGGCTTCCGTCAACATGTCAGTGTTCACGAGAAGAGCAGAGACGTCGGTCTGATGAGGAACACCGTAAGGCTTATTCTCGAACGACACGGCCTGCCACATCGCAGGAATAAAGTTATTCTGCTCATCCGCCAGATACGGACTCAGGTCTAGCAACTGGTCCTGGCTTGAATAAACGCCCAGGTTCCCGTAGTCGACTCGAAAGATGTCGGGAGCGTTTCCGGACGAAAGCTTGGCGTCAATCCCCGAAAACATCTGAGCATAAGGAACGACATTCAACTTGACTGTCACGCCGTCGTTCTCGGTCTCGAACTGCTTGATCAAGGCTTTGAAAGCGACTGCTTCGCTGTCTCCCGCCCACGTGGTGAAGGTCAGCTCGTTAGAGCCTGCTTCTCCCCCACCGCCTCCACCGCTCCCGAAACCAACACACCCGGAAAGAACGGTGACCGCCACGACTACCGCCCCCACTGCAAGCGAACGTTTTCTGTTGAGTTTCACGCTGTAATCCTTCCGTCATTGCAAGGCCGAGCAGACAAGTTTTACTGTGCCTCAGTTTTTCACGAATATGCAGGACCATGACTTTTTTCATGAAGAACTTTCAATATCTGCCCGAATCTGCGAGTTTCATCCAGTGAATGGGATCGTCAAACTTCCGGTATCGAGCGTCGATACGTCATCACAGGGACTTGACCAAAGATCGTTCCGATCAACAGCACGTCGCCGGCGCGGTGTGAGTCTATGAGTTCTGCTGAAGAATTGAGGCGTTCTTTCGTCACAGAATGACGGCACCGTCGCGGAAGTTGTCAAGGTGGATGAGACCAGTGGGAGTTTAGGCGGCGAGTTCGAGGCGTTCCTTTTCGGTGGGTTTGTCGGCTGGTTTGTCGATCCATGCCGTCTCGGGAATGGAGAGAATCTGAGGCGCCTGGGTCGTGCTGAATCGCTCGGGGAAGCGTGCGCGGGCCGCGTCCAGCGTCGCTGCTCGTCGGATGGCTTTCGCTGCTGCGAGGCCGTAGTGGACGTCCGCTGGCGTGTTCAGGCCAATCCCGGAGTGGCGATGTTCGTGGTTGTAGCCGTCGACGAATGAGGCCATGAACGTCTTTGCGTCGGCGAGGGAGCCGAAGCGTTCGGGGAACGTCGGAGCGAATTTGAGGGTCGTGAACCACGCCTCGCTGTAGGGATTGTCGTTACTTACGCGCGGCCTCGAATGCGACTTGGTGACCTCTAGATCCGACAGCAACGCCGCGACGGTCTTGGACGTCATCGACGTGCCGCGGTCAGCGTGCACGACCTGCGGGACGCGGTGAATGCCGAAGATTTCCTTCATCATCTCCACCGCCAGCTCGTCCGATTCCGACGCGTGAACATACGCGCCGACAATGTAGCGGGAGTAAATATCGATCATCACGTAGGCATCGCAGTACTTCCCCTTGACCGGGCCAGCGAGTTTCGTAATATCCCAGCTGAGCACCTGGCCGGGTCCCGTGGCGGTCAGCTCCGGGATCGCCCGGGCCGGATGGCGTGCCAGACGGCGGCGGTCCTTGACCCGCTGGTTCTCGTCCAGCACCCGATACATCGTTGAAATGGAGCACAAGTACCTATCTGCGTCGAGCAGCTGCGCGTAGATCCGGATCGGCGGCAGGTCCACGAACGGCTTCGAGTTGACGACGTCGAGAATCTGCCGGCGGTCGACATCATCGATCTTGTTCGCCGGAATGGGCGCCGGCCCGACCACCGGACTGCGTGGTTTCCGGGTGGCGGTCGCTCGAGGGATCCCGACCAGGTCGGCCGCGACGCGAGTGGAGATCCCTCGGCTGGCCAGTTCGCGGTACGCGGTCATTACGGCAACGCACGCGGTGTTTCGTCCCGCGAGCTCTTCGAAAGACTTTCGAGTAGCTCGTGCATTTTTGACATGATCTCCAACGCCACCCCGTCGTTTCCAACCGCTGCTCGGTCTTGCTCAACTGGCGGCGCAGCCGGGCGATTTCAGCTTGCTCCGGCGTTAATCGGCCAATCTTCTCCCCGGGCTTTTTCCCCGCAAGGACACCCGCGTCACGAAGCTTGCGCCACTCCGTGATCTGCGAGGAGTACAACCCCTCGGTGCGCAGATACGCACCGCCCTCATAGTTCTTGATAGCCGTGTCATACGCGGCGAGGTGGGCAAGCTTCTGCGCTGGGGTGAACGACCTTCTCAAGGTCGGACCACCAGCTCGGGGTCCGGGACTACTCATATAACTATCGTCGCGCACGGCGATGAAAGACGGACTGAACATGGTGATGATTCCTGATTCTCGCCCTACGTCAAACGGCGGACTTGCTATTAGGCACTGGCCTCACCCAACCCTGACGGTAATGATGAGAAGAGTCTTGAGGCTGCGTGACCCTAACCCTGACTGACGTCCTTCCAAGGATTGCCTTTTACGTGATCTGTCCACGGTCTCAAGGCTGCTCACGGTGCGCTGACCAGGCGGACATGACTTTATAGGAGCCTGAAGCGAATTCCCATTACCGTCTTGTCTGCCCACCTGGCCAACGTGCCCATCTTTTACCCAGATGGACGCAACGGAAGGGCAACTTCATCATGGCAACAGACCCACCGAATGTCATCGTCGGCGTCGACACCCACTCCGATACTCACTTTGTCGCCATCATCGACGAGCACGGCAAACACATAGCTGCGGAAGAATTCCTGGCAGTCGATTCCGGATACCGGAAGATCCTCGCGTTCATCACCCGCTTCGGTCTGATCATCGGCGTGGGCGTCGAAGGAACCGGCAGTTACGGGGCGGAAGTGAGTCGAGTTCTGCGAACAGCAGGACTCCCTGTTCACGAAGTCAACCGACCCAACCGTCAAGCACGGCGTCTACATGGAAAATCGGATCCCTTAGACGCCTACCAAGCAGCGGAATCGGTCTTGGCCGAACGGGGCACGTCGACGCCGAAAACCAAAGACGGCCCCGTTGAATGCCTCCGCGTCCTCCGTGCCGCCCGCAGTTCAGCGATGAAGGCCCGCACAATTGCCATCAACCAGATCAAGGGGATACTCGTCTCCGCTCCGGAGCACGTGCGCAGTCGGTTCCGCCCGCTGACCACCGCGCAACTCATCTTGGCGTTGGAGCGTTCCCGTCCAATGGGAAACCTCACGGACCCTGAGATCGCAACGGCCCTCACTTTGAAGAAACTCGCTGCCCGATACCGATTTCTTGAGCAGGAGATTCTGGATACCGATCAAGCGCTGGCAGAGATCCTCCGGGACTGCGCGCCGCTGTTGCGGGACGTTCCCGGTGTTGGCATCGAAGTGGCCAGCCAACTCCTCGTCACCGTGGGCGACAACCCCGAACGCATCGCCACGGAAGCCCAGTTCGCAGCACTTGTCGGCGTCGCCCCCATCCCAGCGTCATCTGGCAAGACGAGCCGGCATCGCCTCAGCCGTGGCGGTGACAGAGCCGCCAACGCGGCAATCCACCACGTCGTCGTCTCACGCCTCGCGACCGACTCTCGGACGAGAGACTATGCGGCCCGACGAACGGCTCAAGGCAAGACCAAAAAGGAAATCATGCGCTGCCTGAAACGATACGTCGCCCGGGAGCTCTATCGTCAACTCACCAACCCACAAGCGGCGCCCTCGATCACCGACCTACGCACCGCGCGCGAAGACCTCCACATCACCCTCCGCGAAGCGGCCGGACACTTCAACACCTGGCCCGGCACCCTCTCCCGAATCGAACGAGGACTCAGCCGAGACGACAACCTCGCGAGCCAATTCCGGGACTGGCTCCACGAGCAAAAAGCCGTCCAAAATATCAATTGACAACTATAGGAGCATCACGTAGGGCAACGCCCCTCCAGCCTGTGAGACAGTGAGGGCATGACTGCACTGCGAATCGTTGTCCTGTTTCTTCTTGCAGCGATCGCCGAGATCGGTGGAGCCTGGCTAATCTGGCAGACCATTCGCGAATCCAAACCCTGGTGGTTCGCTGGGCTCGGAGTACTCGCGCTGGCCGGATACGGATTCGTCGCGGCCTTTCAACCCGACGCGAACTTCGGCCGTGTTCTCGCGGCGTACGGCGGCATCTTCGTGGCCGGATCCCTTGCTTGGGGAGTGTTCATCGACGGGTTCAAACCCACCGTGTGGGACTTCATCGGCTCAACCATCTGCCTGATCGGCGCGGCCATCATCATGGCCGCACCCGCAGCGTCAGCACCGACCGAATAACACTCACAGTTTTTGCCTACGAGCGAGGGGCGCCGCGTTCCGAGCGTGCTCGGCGATTTTGAAGCTTTTTCCTCTGCTGTGTTGAGGTAAAACTCCCCGCGGGTTTGCACGGGTTTGATGCGGTCTCCGCTGGTCCCCACCACGAGA
The DNA here is from genome assembly GCF_002929825.1 of Cryobacterium sp. Y29. GTDB lineage: Bacteria > Actinomycetota > Actinomycetes > Actinomycetales > Microbacteriaceae > Cryobacterium. The sequence continues at coordinate 33,042 of NZ_PJJN01000035.1, read as the reverse complement.
ATTCCGGCGATGGAAGCCGGGATCGAGTTGGTACCGGAGACGACGGCGTTCACGTAATCCAGCAGCATTGACGCTAATGAGGGTGATGAAGTCGCTCACGAGGCTGATGAGGAGTGTGCCGTAAGGAAATTCACCGACGGTACTCATAATCAGCTTGCGGATGGCACTTGCCCTGGCGACGATGATGACAACGAAGGTGATGACGACGGTAAGCATCGCGACAAAGACCCCGAACTATGTCGAAACGGCGGATGCAAACGAGGCGACCGCAGCTTCGAAACGATCGAATATGAAAACCTCTTGTGGCTCTTTAAGTTTCAGGACTTCAAAAGTCGAAGCACATTTCTCGATATAACCAAGAACCTTCGCTGGCGACCTCTCGTGGCATCGCCGATCGCCCACACGCCACTCGTGATCGGACAGATTGCGGACTTCAAGATCGTCAGCTGCGCACGGTGTCTGTTGGGGATACGACACAGAAGCCCCTTCATTGTTAGCGATGCGGACCGGCCACACCTCGCCCAATTTCTCAATGTTGCGAGTAGTGCTTGTCATCATGGCTCTTTTTCATTTGGAAGGTGGGGACTGCGCGCGGACCGCGGCCGGAACGGAGCGAAGCGGTCAGCTTTTCGTGATGAGCTCCATCCGGCCTGCAACCGGACGCTGCTGCCCCCTCTGCCTGGCTGTCAGAATCAGCACGACGGGCCGTGTCACCCAAAATCAGCACCGCACCGCCGATACCGACTGCGACAAATCGTGCCATCTGCACGGGAGCCCAATGCTTCCAACCCGTCGTAGCCACAGAAATACGTTCCTTCGGACCCTTCACTGTTGCAGCCGCACCGTTCAGCTCGACCGCACCCATGAGCGAACCACCGAACCAGGCGGCCAATTCGATGTCATGCAGGTTTCGAACGGGGGTATTACGTTGCGGCATGTGCCCCTCAGAATCGTCGGTGTGTAACGCAGTCACCAATGAGACGTTTCCTCGTCCACAAATGTCATGAAAATTCAGAAAAAACACCCCGAAGGTTTTCGCGGCGACACCATGGTGTGCACGTGGACTTCGCTGAGCGTCGAAGCACTGTCACAGAGCGCGCACTGTCGCCAGCGCGAGGGATGTGCCCGTACAGCATACGTACGCAGGACACCGGGACGGTTCAGGCGAGTGCATCACCCGCGGCCACTCGTTCGTGTAGCAGATGAGCGCCGATACTGTTTTCCGGGGGACGAGGCTCCGTCTCGGCGACGGTCACTGTGCGGGTTCGAACGATTGAATGATGCGTGTGGGCATGGCGCTCCCTAGACATGGTGAGTGAATCCGCTGACGGGGCCGAGGGCAGCATGTAGAACCGATGTGATTCGTCGTCGGTTGGTGGCAGAAAGTTCATTGACCTATCGACTTTGCTGCTGATGTCTGGTATACTACACCCAGGAGGGGAGTAATCCTCACAAGCTTCGTCGTCAATTCGATCCCGTCATCGGGGTTCGGCGGAGTTGGCCCGACCAGGCTGGACCAGACCTCCGAGTGAATATGCCTCGGAAGGCAGTGTCCGCAATGACTGTTCCTCTCTGGGCCTGGCTGACTGTTCTTGGTGTCATCATGGCCATGCTCGCCATCGACCTCATCGCCCATCGCTCGGCGCACATCATCGGTGTGAAGGAGGCCGCGGGGTGGTCGATCTTCTGGGTCGCGTCCGGCGTCACCTTCGGCGCAATCATTTGGTGGCTATTCGGCGCCGAATTTGGCCAGCAATACTTCGCTGGCTTCGTGATCGAGAAGTCACTCGCGGTTGACAACGTATTCATCTGGGCGATCATCTTCACCGCATTCGCCGTACCACCGCAGTTTCAACACCGCGTCTTGTTTCTCGGCGTGCTCGGAGCGCTGGTCTTCCGCGGGATCTTCATCGCAGCAGGCGCCGCCCTGATCGAGAACTTCAGCTGGGTGCTCTACATCTTCGGCGCGTTCCTGGTCTTCACCGGCATTCAGATGCTCCGCCACCGGAATCAAAACTTCGACCCCGAGAAATCACGCACCTACACCTGGTTCCGCGGGCACGTGCCGATGACCGATGTCTTTTACGAACAGCGACTCCTCATTAGGAAAGGCGGGATTCTTCTGGCGACCCCGTTGCTCGCCGTACTCGTGCTCGTCGAGGTCACCGACATCGTCTTCGCTGTCGACTCTATTCCCGCGATATTCGCCGTGACCTCCGAACCGTTCCTCGTCTTCACCGCCAACGCGTTCGCGATCCTCGGGCTCCGGGCGATGTACTTTCTCCTCGCCGACCTGATGCACCGCTTCGTCTATCTGAAGATCGGTCTCGCCGTACTCCTCGTCTGGGTTGGGGTGAAAATGCTGCTGCTTGAAGTCTTTTACATCCCCACCACGGTATCGCTTCTCGTCATAGCCTCCATCTTGACCGTGTCGATCGTCGCCAGCCTTGTCGCTACCCGCGGTCAATCCCGGCGTTCGGTCGAGGTGACAAGCGCCGGACCGTTTCGGATGGCAACTGACGACGAACTCGCCCGCGTCGAGTCCGTGTGGCGCAAATCGCGCGTCAGAACCAGTAATGAAAGCGGCGCCGATCGTGACCGACGAAAGTAAGAGCCTTTTGTCACCAGTTGCATGTGCTCCTTGCCGACGACGTCCCGGACGCGAAGAGGAAGATGCACCCACACTCCGCCGCTACCCCGCGCGAAAACGGGCAGGTTGGTATCGCGTTTTGTGGCAACGAATGGGGTTCACTACCGACGCGGCCATCGTGCACCGGTAGGCCCTTCACCGCTAGGCGGCGATCAACGAGCTGAACAGTCTCGCCGCGTCACTATCCCGCACGACGGGACGCACTCACACCAGGCCGAACTCTTTTATCGGTGGTCACGGCATCGCGCTCACCGCGAAAAATGCATTGCTGCAGCCTTGGACAGGGTGTGGGCCGCTATGTCCTCTTGGAAGCCATGCCCGCATTCCTTACCGAGGCTTGATGATCGAATTCGCCCGATTGGAAGGTTCGATCTTCACCGCTCCGCAGTAACGCTTCGAGACGGATGTCCCGGTAGCTGCGCAGGCAGTCGGCCTGGCTGTGGCCTGGGACTGCCCGACACGCTTGGATACGCAGCGGGTGAGCGCCCACGAACGTGCGCTCACCTAAATTCTGCTAACCAGCCTCGCGAAGCAATCATGGGTAGGTGTCCACTCGACGGGGTCAGGGCCAGGACGGGCTAAACGACGGGCGAGGGAGGCTCTTCAGAATCCCTTTCGGTCCCAGGGCGAAGCGCGACCAAAATGCGCTTCAGATCGATGACGATCGCGGCCGTGGGGCTGAGCGATGTCGCCCCGGCACCCAACTCTTGCATGCCGCGCAGAATCGCCTCGACTGCCGCTTCGGCGGCATCAAAGGGTGCGGTATCACGCGGGCCGTCGTCCGTGGCACGCAAAGTATCCGCGACCGCGTGCAGGGCATCGCTCAGAACCGGACGCAGCTCGGGTGGCAGCTCAAGGGGAATCGGTTTACCCCAGATCATGCCCGCAAAAACCTCAGTCAGGTTGCGCACGTGAAAAGTGACGTTCTCTAGAGCCGCGAGGTCCTCATAATCGACGACAAGATTTCTGCGGTTAAACCGAGCGCGGGGGTTACCCTTACGACTCTCGTCGGCGTATTGCACAGCTGACCTGACATCTCGGGCCGCGTCGGTAAGTGCGTTGCCCTTGGTCGCCCAGAGTTCACGCTCCGGAGGCCAACTCTCGACCAAGGCCACGCCGATATCGCTGAGGTGCGTGGCGAGGGTGCCTCGAAAATTAGTCAACCGCTCGACAGCCGTGCCGATAGCAAGCGGCGGTAATATGAGCAGGTTGACCAGAAGTCCCACCATTATTCCCAGACAGACTTGGGCGAGATAACCGGCCGAGTAATCATCGGCTTCCGGGCCGCCGATGATGAGAACGAAAAGAGCAGTCAGGGGTACTTGTTCGCCGCCGACACCAAGCCATCGCATTCCTCCGATAAGAGAGCCGAGGCCGATGACCAGCGAAATCGTCCACACGCTGGGCTCGCTCAGGAGGAGCACGGCCCCGGCGAGGGCGATTCCGACGGCCAGCCCAGCGAGGGTTTGTAGAGCGCTGCGGAGCGAACGCATAAGTGTGGGGTGCATGCTCAAAAGTGCGCCCAGCGGCGCGTAGTACCGCAATTCCTGAGCGTCCCCAGGGAGAAAAGGGGACAGCGTCCAGGCAATCGCCACAGCAACAGCAATCTTGGTGACCTGGAGGAATCGCGGAGGTTGAAGACGACGGACCAACGCCAGCCGTGATGCGTTCCGCGGAAAAATCGTTCTCGGCATCGTCTACGTCTCTTCCGCGGCGACGGAGAGTTGGGATCCGCTCGCCCCGCAGGTTAAGCGCGAATGCTGGCGAGGCGCTGGGAAACATCCGACAAGAAAACCACTCCCGGAGTAGCCGGTACGGAGCTCAGAATTTTCGGAGAGGATGTCCACCTCCGTTCATGCCGTGTCCGACAACGCGCCGGCGATGTCGAATCGATGCGGATCTTGCTCGCGGAACGCGCTTTAGCCACCAAGGCACGCACCGCGACCAGCATTCTCCGGAACACGGCAGCGCTCCCGTCTCTCTCGCGGTGGTGACCGGTAGGCCAACGCGGCCTTGCACCGCATCGTGCTGCTTCGCAAACGCCACAAGAAACCCCGGACTATGGCCTACATCGCCCGGCGGACCGCCGAAGGCCTCTCCGACCGCGACATCGTCCGCTGCCTCAAACGCCACGTCGCCAACGAAATATTCGCATTGCTCACCCAGAATCCCACCATCGCGCTACCTATCGGACCGCGGCTTCAACAACGCCGTCAAACCCTCGGAATCGTCCTCACTGAGGCGGCCAAACAACTCGACGTTCCCTACCAACGCCCACGCCTACTTGATATTACACAACGTGCTGACACCAATCTGGAAGTCGCCTTCAGCGCATGGCTCGGCGACAAAACTCAACAACCCAATCCAGCACAAAAAGTTGCTCGACATCAGTAGGGGCATTCCCTCGGGGGACGTGACCCTGCTTGGGTTCTCTTGATCGTTTCGCATGGCCTTTAACACATGATGACGGCGTCTCACCGCCACGACATTCTGGATAAAACACAGTGGTCAGAGACCGAGCAAGGAGTACGTTCGATTCAACAGATCGAAAACCGCTACGGGCGTACGGCCCGTCGGCGCTGAATGAAATGGAGCAGCACCATGGCAACAATTCTCTGGATCATTGCAGTAATCCTCGTCATTGCAGGCATTGTCGCTTTATTTCGACGCCAGATTCTCTGGGGTATTGTGCTCATCGTCGTAGGACTGTTGGTTGGTCCAGGTGGCGTGAGCCTCTTCACTTGAGCCTGCGGATCGAGTAGCCGTTTCGGGGCATGGCGGAACTCCGGAACGGTTTCGGCGTGAAAGATCCACTGGCGCTCTTCGTTGTTGAGCACTGCATGACGTCGAAGAGGCCATAGCTTTTCCTGACACTTTCGATCGTCGCGCGGATCGGAATGGACGGGTCCAACCGAGCCTTCACCAAACGCAGGGTTCGACAAAGCTGCATGGACGAGCAGGCGGGAGGAACTGCACTCGCGAGTGCGGTCTTTCCCGCCTACTTAGTCGTTGTGTCGATCGCGGCGCCCTCGCCGGTGAGCACCTCAAGGCCGATACCGCGGTCGTCAGCAGTGAAGGCACGAACGACCGCGAGATTTCGACAAGCTCAATCCGGCGGCCGCGCTGGTCAGAGGGCGGCGGCGACCTGGGCGGCGACAGTGTCGGTGGTGCCGGTGCCCCCGCAGTCGGGGGTGAGCCGCTCGGGCGTGGCCGTGACGGTGCCAAGCGCGCGCAGCAGGTCGGCTGCGGCCGCCTTCTCCCCCAGGTGCTGCAGCATCTGCGAGACGCTCCAAATGGTAGCGATCGGGTTGGCGATGCCTTGGCCCGCGATATCGGGCGCCGATCCGTGCACAGGTTCGAACATCGACGGAAAACCGCCGTCAGGGTTGATGTTTGCTGACGCGGCGAACCCGAGTCCACCCTGAATGGCCGCTCCGATATCGGAGAGAATGTCGCCAAACAGGTTGGACGCCACGACAACGTCCAGGGTCTCCGGGTGGGTCACAAATCGAGCCGCGATGGCATCGATGTGGTACCGCGTGACGGCCACGTCTGGATACTCGGCGGCGAGTTCGTCGGTCACGTCGTCCCAGAACACCATCGTGTGCTTCTGCGCGTTCGATTTGGTGACCGAAGCGAGTCGACCCGAGCGCGAGCGCGCCTGCTCGAACCCATAGCGAAGGATGCGCTCGACTGCGGCCCTCGTAAAAATCGCCGTCTCAACCGCGACCTCAATCTTGGTGCCTTGATGCACGCGTCCGCCCGCACCGGAGTATTCGCCCTCGGTATTCTCTCGAATCACCAAAATATCGAACTCAGATTTGCGCAACGGCCCCGTAATACCGGGAAGCAACAGGTGCGGGCGCATATTCACGAAGAGATCGAATCCTTGCCGGATGGGCAGCAGCAGCCCATGCAACGATACCGAGTCCGGCACCTGTGCGGGCCACCCCACCGCCCCGAGAAGAACCGCATCGTGCCCACTCAGCTGCTCGAGCCCGTCGTCGGGCATCATCGATCCGGTCTCGAGGTAGCGCGCGCATGACCAGTCGAAGGTCGATGGCCGTACCGCGAAACCATGCTTGTCAGCTACCGCCTGCAACGGCACGAGGGCGGCCGCCACGACGTCGACGCCGATGCCGTCACCGGGAATGAGTGCGAGCGAATACGTAGCCTCCGATACGGTCCCATTGTCGGCGAGGGACACAGTGCTGTCCTGTTGTGATGCATCGAACATGGGTTCTCCTTTGATGAGGGGTTGGGGATACCGATAAACTCGCGGAATGGCAGGCAAAGTAGCGTCGAACAGTCCGTTGCTCGTGCTGGCGAAAATCAGTACCATCCTCGACGCGTTCACGTTTTCGACTCCGGAGCGCTCGCTGGCCGATCTGCGCATCGCGACCGGGCTGCCGGCGTCGACGGTGCAACGTCTGGTCGCCAATCTCGTGCAGAGCGGGTTTCTCGACCGCCACGGCGACCAATTTCGCATCGGTCTGCGCATGGCGACCTGGGCGGCATCCGCTTTCCACGGTCTCGATGTGGGTGAGTTGGCACAGCCCGTGCTCGCCGCCCTGCGAGATGAGACCGGTGAAACCGCGTGCCTGTTCATCTCCACGCGCGAGCTGCGCGTGTGCGTCGCGATGGCCGAGAGTCGGCACAGTGTACGACGGGTGATCGCCCTCGGCGAGGTATCACCCGTAAACGTCGGATCCTCGGGCCGGGTGCTGCTGGCGTGGAACGACGAGCTCGCGGCCCGGGTATTCAGGCATCCGCTAACTGCCCTGACCGAAGAAACGGTCGTCGACGTCGATGAGTTGCGCCGATCCCTGATCACGGTGCGCGAGCGCGGCTGCGCGTATACGGTCGGGGAACGCACGTCGTCGGTAAGCAGCGTGGCGGCGCCGGTGTTCCAACACGGCGGCTCGCTGTTCGGGGCCCTGAGCCTGCTCGGCCCGAGTTCGCGAATGACACCGGATGTCGTCACCCGCCTCACTCCGTCGGTGGTTGCGGCCGGCGCCCGTCTGAGCCAAGCACTCGGTTCGGCGATCACAGCACCAAACTGAGCAGCATCGTGAAGCCGAGTGCGATCACGGAAGCGACGGATACCGCGAGCGTGCAGGTTTTGAACGTGCCGCGGGTGGACTGGTTGAGCGAGCTCTGAAGCAGCCAGAACGTATTCGAGGTGACGTGCACGGCGAAGAGGGACCCGGCGGCGGCGGCCAGGGCCACGAGCACCGGGGCAACGTCGATCTCGCTCATCACTGAGGCGAGCAACCCCGCGGCAGTGATGGCCGAAATCGACACCGATCCGATAGCCATGTGAAGCACTGCGGCGACGACCCAAACAATCAGCAACGGGGCGACGGTCGTAGTGGTGAACAGCGAGCCCAGAATCTCGCCGATGCCCGTTGACGCAACGGCCGCCGCAAGGGAACCGCCCGCACCGGTGAGAATGAGGATCTGACCCGACTCCCGAAAGCCGCGGGAAACGGCCTTCTCGACTCGTTCGCCGCCGATGGTGAGCCGGGCAACGAGGCTTGTGCCGAGCAACCCGACCAGCAGTGCGAAGACCGGCTCGAAGAGGATGCCGATCGGGCCGAGGTCAGCATCCGTCGCCTGCAAAATCGCACCGGTGGCAACGAACAACAGCGACACGATCATGGGCCCAAAAAGCAGCGCAAGAGCGGGCTCGCGGGTCGACTGCTGCACGCGGGTCCGCGCGCGGGGCGGGGCGCCGATCGTTGCGATGACTGAGGTGTAGCCTGTCGCCGGCCGGGGGGCATACTCATCGACGGCGTCTTCGTCTGCCTCCGCGTCGATGATGGTCACGGATTCATCGCGCTCCGGATTCCAGAAACCGCGGTCGTAGGCGAAATACATCACGAAGAGTGTCAGGAGGATGGTCGGCACGGTGACCACCACGCCGACAAGCAGCATCACGCCAAGCGGCACGCCGAGAAGCCCGGCCAGGGCGAGGGCACCCACGCCCGGCACGATCATCACGATGCCGCATTCGAGTCCCACGGCGATGGCGGTGGCAACCCGCGCGGTGCCGGTGCGACCGAGGCGTGCCGCCATCCGTCGCCCTAAGGGTGCGCTCATGACAAGCAAAACGTCGATATAGATCGAGGGCAGCGCCACAGCGAGAGTCGTCGCGAACGCATAGGGCGCGCGACGGGCCCCGAAGACCCGCAAAAGCCCTTCCACCAGGCGCTGGATGGCCCCGGCTTCGCTCAAAATGGAGCCGATGAGCACGCCCCACGCAATGAGCAGGCCGATCTCGGCCATGATCTCGCCGAACCCGCCGGTGACGATACTGGCCGATTGCGCCACATTTCCGCTGGCGACGAGAGCAATCGCACCGGCACCGATGACCAACGCCACAGCCGGGTTCAGGTGCACTTTCACGATCAACACAACCATCGCGACGATCACCCCAGCGGTAACCGCGATTACTGCCCAGTCGTCCATTGCGTTTCTCCTCATCATTGAGAACTCAGTATGTGAGTTGATAACCCATATTATGGCTTTGGCGCCATGCCGTCAAAGCCGCCTGAGGACGAATGTCCCACTCAGGTGAAACCGACCGCTGCGCAGTCGCCATCGACGTTGAAAGCGAAATTCTGCTGCCCCTCGATGTCAATTTCCAAGCGAGAACTCGTCATCTGGTTTTCACTCACGGATTTACGACGCCGGACACTGGCATTCGCTTGAAAGATCATTCCCGATGAAGTGGGCATCCGCCTTGCTGTGGGTACCCCGTTTACTTTGAGCGCTGGATACGAAACAATCACGTGTGGGCAAGGAGGGGGTTCTCATGCGCCAGACGGCGATCGTCAGCACTGATGCTGCCGAGAAACTCCCCTCTCGCCTCGTTCTCCGTCCGCAGATTACTTAGCCTCTGCGTTCGACATGCTCCGGGCTCGAAGGCTCGTTCTGTCGGCATTCAATGAAAGGTCACGATGACTGTTCCCTCCACCGTTTTTCGAAACGCCCATGTCTTCAACGGCGAACGCTTCCTCGCCGAACCAACAGATGTTGTTTTCACCGGAAATATCATCGCCGCCGTTGGCGCGCACGCCGGATCCGACCCGGAGTTCGCAAACGCCACCGTGATCGACTGCAGCGGCAGGACAGTGCTGCCGGGCCTGATCGACCTGCACATTCACGCCACCACCTCGAATCCGGGCTCGCTTCAGGCATTCACCGAACCGTTCTCCCTGCAGTTTTACGAATCAGTTCGAAACCTCGAATCCACCCTGCGGGCTGGAATCACCTCGGCCCGCGACGCAGGCGGCGCCGACCTGGGCACGAAACTCGCCGTCGACAGCGGACTGATCAAGGGTCCACGACTGCGCCTGGCCATCAGCATCATGTCCCAGACCGGCGGGCACGCGGACTTTTGGCAGCCTTCCGGCGTGGAATCGCCGACCATGGGCCCTCATCCAGGCCGTCCAAGCGGTATCGCCGACGGGGTCGAAGAGGTACGCAAGGTGACCCGACGGATGCTGCGCGCCGGCGCGGATCAAATCAAGATCTGCTCAACCGGCGGAGTGCTCTCCCCCACCGATGACCCACGACACTCCCAGTTCACCGAAGCTGAAATTCGCGTCATCGTGGAAGAGGCCGAGGCGCAGGGCAAATATGTGATGGCCCACGCCCAGGGAGCGGCCGGCATCAAGAACGCGCTGCGCATGGGCGTACGCACCATTGAGCACGGCATCTATCTCGACGACGAAGCCATCGCGCTCTTTCTCGAGAAAAAGGCGTACCTCGTTCCCACTCTCGCCGCGCCGGAGGCCGTCATTCGCAAAGCGGCAACGGGAACCAGCGGCCTCTCGCCGCAGGTGATCGCAAAAGCGCACCAAGTCATCGATATTCATCGGGAATCTATCAGGCGGGCAGTCAGCGCCGGCGTTCGCATCGCCATGGGCACCGATTCGGGGGTTGGCGTGCACGGTGAAAACCTCGACGAACTGGCCTTGCTCGCTAATGCGGGCATGACCCTCGAACAGGTACTTTCTGCCACGACCTCGGTAGCGGGAGAACTCATCACCCCGGTAGGGTCCATCGGACGCTTGGCGCCCACCTACCTCGCAGACGCCGTAGTTTTGGACGCTCAACTCGTCTCCGTCGATCAACTGACCTCACTTCGCAGCATGATCAGCCAGGTATGGAAAGACGGCCGAAACCAGTTCCCTGCATAGCCAATTCGGCACCGTTGCTCGTCGGCGGGTTTTGCTCAGCGTAGAGAAGAAAGAAATGGTTGCATGCTAGATCAACCCATATATGTCGCTACGATAATTATTTTGCTCCTCGCTGTCGGCGAGGTAATTTCCATTCTTTCCAGGGCGTGGATACCATCCCTGCTGATCATCTTTGTCGGATATCTCGTGCTGATCTGGACGGGCGTGCTGCCAGCCGATCTGGTTCCGAACTCTGCGTTGGCGGCAGTGGGTTCGCTCTTAGTAGCGGCAGTTATCACGCACATGGGCACACTGATCCCGATCAAACAACTCCGGTCGCAGTATAAAGCGGTCCTGATCGCACTCTTCGGAATCGTCCTCGGCGCTGGGCTCATTCTGCTGGTCGTATCGCCGATTCTCGGCTACGCCACGGCGGTGGCCGGAGCTGGGCCTGTGACAGGGGGCATCCTTGCCTACATCATCACAGCGGAGCGACTGACTGAATTGAACTTGAATTACCTCGTGGTCATTCCCGCCCTTATCCTGGGCGTGCAGAGCCTCATTGGGATGCCGCTCGCTAACATTCTCCTGCGCAAGTACGCGGTGAAGCTCCGCGACGGCGGCCATCTCAACACGACCTCCGTACAAAAACCGAGCTCAGCGAATGTCAGCGATGAATTCAACAGCGCAGGCCTCGTCGGAAAGGGACCCGCAATCGCCACCGACATACAGGCGCGCACGGCGACAGTCACCCAGACGAAGAGATTCCAGCTGCTCTCGGAACGCTTTCAAGAGCCGACCATCATCTTGATGCTTTTGCTGGCGTCGGGAAGCCTGGCCACCTGGCTGGGTTCCCTCACCGGCGTCAATTACGGAATCTGGGCACTTCTGATTGGGATTATCGGCCACGTGCTCGGCATTTTCCCGGCAAAAGCGATGCAACGAGCAAATGCATTCGGTCTCGCGATGGCCACAGTCATTGTCGTCGTCCTTGCGAGTATGAGCTCGGTCACATGGAACGACATGGTTCAGGGACTTTGGCCCGTGCTCCTCATCCTCGGTGTCGGCGGAACTGGCATTATCGGAGGGGGATGGATTGCGTCGAAAATATTGAAATGGGATCCGCTCAAAGGCATCCCCGTCGCTTTGACGGCATTGTTTGGCTTTCCAGGCGATTACATTCTCTGTCAGGAAATAAGTCGGTCCGTGGGTCGAGACGAACACGAACAAAAAGCGATTTTCGATGAGCTGATCACACCCATGCTTGTCGGCGGCTTCACCACAGTCACGACGGCGTCGATCGTGGTGGCATCCATTCTGGTGCAGACCATCTAACGTAAAAACAGTGATTGGATAATGCCTCACCCAGTCATTGTGCAAGGTTCCAGAACGACGGCGACGCCGAGGAATTCGAGGCGGATGGCGCGGGCTTGTTGATCCACGCCGCGGTGGGGCGGCGAGGATCTGCGGGTCGGAGTGCATGCTAAAGCGTTCCGGGTTTCGGGCGCGGGCTGCGGCCAGCGTGCTGCGGGCTGCGGGCTAGACCGTTCGCGGGCTTTGGCGGCGGCGAGTCAGTAGTGGACATCGGCGGGGTGTTCAGGCCGATACCGGTATGCCGTTGGGAGTGGTTGCGGCCCTCGACGAAGGTGTCCATGAGCTGGGGGGCGTCGCCCATGGTGCCAAAATTTTCGGGGAATACCGGGGGAAACTTCGACGTCTTGAAGCATGCCTCTGAGTACGGATTGTCGTTGCTCACCCGGGGCCGGGAGTGCGATTTGGTCACTTCTAGTTCAGAGCGGAGTGCGGCGACGGTCTTGCTCGTCATAGACGTGCCCCGATCTGCGCGGACGACCTGCGGGATGCCATGGATGGAGAATGTTTCCGTACATACACGCCCGCATCGAGCAGCTGCGCGTAACTCTGGATCGGCGGCAAGTCCACGAACGAAGCCGAGTTCACCACCGCCAGGATCCGGGCCCGCTCGAGGACATCGAGTCGGTTTGCCGGCACCACTATAGGTCGGGCGGCCCGGATGCGAGGCAGCGCCGGATAATCTACGAATCCACACGCCACCCATATCCTTCGCCCACATCAACGGCTATTTCACCTTTGATCAGTCAGCTCTGGGTATCACCAAAAAAAAGACGGTGCCGCCTCGCTGAGGCCGATGGCATAAGCGGCTGCGAGTTCGTCAATCTGCGGTTAGGACCACTCGGAATCGGGCGTCACCGGACATCATGCGATCAAAGCCTTCAGCCGCCTTTTCAAGCGGATAGGTCTCGATCATCGGACGAACACCGGTCAGGGCGGCAAAACGGAGAGTGTCCTCTGAATCCTTCGCTGTTCCCGAGGCATGCCCGGCTACGGAACGACTACCGATCACCAAGTCCACGGCACTCACAGCGAGGGGCTCCTGCGGGACGCCGACGACGATTAGTTGTCCCCTCGGTTCGAGTCCGGGGACGGTTACAGACATGGCGTGGGCATCGGTAACGGTGGCCAAGACGACGCGCGCGCCGCCAAGCTTCATCAGTTCCGCCGCGACGTCGTTGATGGTGCTGTCGATGTAGTGGTGGGCACCAAGGTCGCGGGCGAATGCTTCCTTCTCGGCACCGCGTGCGATCGCAACCGTCTCGAAGCCCATCTTGGCCGCGAACTGCACCCCGAGGTGGCCCAGACCGCCCAGTCCAAGGACAGCGACGACATCCCCGGACTGAGCACCACTGCGGCGCAGAGCATTGAACGTGGTCACTCCGGCGCACATCAGCGGAGCCGCATCCGTGAATGCGAGAGCGTCCGGTACGGCCGCGAGGGCATCGGCGGGGGCGAGCAGGTATTCAGCGTAGCCGCCGTCCGTGGTCAGCCCGGTGACCTTCCCCACAATGCAGGAAACAAAATCCCCGCGCCTGCATGGGGTGCATGTGAAGCAGGCTCCGCCAAACCATCCCACCCCCACACGCTGGCCCGCTGACCACTGCGAGACGCCCTCCCCAAGGGTTTCGACGGTCCCGGCAACCTCATGTCCGGGAACACGGGGATAGGAAGAAGCCAGGCCTGCGGCAGGCATGACATCGCTGTGGCACACACCACTGGCCGCGACCTTCACGAGCACGTGTCCGGGCAGAACGTCGGGAAGATCGTACTCGGCGAACTCCAAGGCAGTATTGGGGGCGGAAAATCGTACAACTTTCATAATGACGAATCCTTTCATGATGACCGTTGGGGCAAACGACTTTGTTCAAACGCAGTATGACGGCCCTTCCTGACGAACGGATGATATCGCCGGTATTCCGGGAGATCTTTCACAGGACGGAGGGCCCTAGTCCAGAATGCAACATTGGAGTAGGTGACGTCCTCAAAAACACCTCACGCTTAACCTCGACACGGGCAACTGCACTGTCTGCGAACCGACACCGTTTTCTTATGCGCAAGCGGTGTTCCGCTTGTGCAGACAACCTCGCTGAGGATTCCCCGGCGACCGTCGCCCAGGCCATCATGGATTACCGGGCAGATGAGCCGGCACACGGCTACCCCTGCAGAACCTGCCGGTCGGGATCGGTCCCACACGACGCAACCGCTCAGCGGTGGCCTGCGCCACAACACCGTCAGCCGTGCGTCCTCCTGCTGCCCCGCCTGAGTAGCCCGACTTTTGAAGGGACCTCAATGATGTTCTCAACGGAGATGTGCCGGTCGAGTCTCGCGAACGGTCGTGACCGGGACACCGAGGAGTTCTTTTACTACTTCAGCAGGGGACGGACCACCGGTCCTTCCTCCTCTGGAAATCGGTGGCCGTGGCGGGAGGATTTCCGTACCAATCCTTTAAAGACCCCGTCACCTAGTGTTTCAGTCAGTGAATCTTGTGGCGATACGTCCGAGAGGCCCAAAGTCTGCGACAATTCGCCCGACCGCTAACGGCTGGTGCTGGCTCGTGGAGCCCGTCCAGCCACCGACCACGTCGGAAACGCGGAAGCGGATCTCCCGGCCGACTCGAATGCTGGAGGGCGCACGGCCGTCGGTGCGGAGGTTGTAGATCGCCTGCGCCTGCACGCCGACATATTCGGCAAGCTCACTTGTCGCTAGGACTGGCTCCAGGCCGAGCCCATAATGTCGTTCATTATCCATAACCCGTAAGTACCGAGGTCACTCCAGACGACTCGAACTGGGTCGTGCACCTTCACTACCAAGAACCGAAGATGGTGGAAAATTTTGAATAAACGTTGGGTGCGTCAAGTCTTGGCCTTTCGGTACAGACAAGAAACCCTGATCAGAATTAATTTGCAGTAGCGCGGCCGGGACTTGAACCCGGGACCGACGGTTTGCGCCGGGGCTATTTCGGCTGATACTTGGCCCGGATTTTTACCTCGGTTGATCTCGACTTATCTCGCTCTGATCAGGACGTTCTTGCGAGAGATGTCAACAACATTATCTCAACACCTCGGCCTATCTCGGAGTGTCTCGAGGTAATAAACGTTGAATAAGCGTGCGCGCATCAAGTCTTGAAAGACAGCTCCTTCCTCCATGTCGCAGACCCCGGGCGACCACAGCAATAGGTACGCCTGTTCAACCACCAGATCGTACGCGAAGTCGTCGAGGATCACCAGGTCGACAGCGGTGATCGTGACTCGCCCGGCGTCGCGCAACTGAGCGGTTCCCCCGTTACCTTGTTCGTAAAACCTCATGAGACAACTAGGGCGGCTCACGGAGCGGGCCAGTTGACGATTTGCACAAGATCCCGACTGAGCTAGGCACTGAAGCGTTCTTGGTGCACGATCCTGCTGGCGGATCCGCGAACGTGCTGGAGCGTTAGCTCCGTTCAGCCCGTGACCGCGTTCGCATTCTCCGCGAGGCCCTGAAGTCCAGAGTGAATCCCTCGCCAAGGGTTCCAGGAATCATCCAGGATGCTCGAATGGACTGAACTTGCCTGTCGTCCACCATCACACCGTTCGGACCCGTCGCGGCGTCAAGGAGCGGTTCGAGCCCGCTGTCGAGGTCCGTAACTACGCGCGATTGATAGCGACGTCGTGAACAGCTACCTTCCTGGTGCCGCCACGATCGTCAGGAAGATGGTCAAGAAGAAGGCCGCAAATTGGTTCTTCGCGGATTCGGACCGCATCGTGCGAGACAGGGTATGGACTGCTGACGAGAACCCTACTCGTTCTTCTTGGCTTCGTAGTATGCGCGACTGTAGTCAATGACCTCGGGGTGCTTGCCGAACATCTCCCTGAGGTATCCGTACTTCTGGAAGAAGATGGTCTTCTCTTCGTCGGTCTTGAAGCGGTCCTCAGTTCGCTTCCCTGGCGTTCTGATATTTTCCTTGCCATCGAAGAACCGGGTGCTTTTCCCCTGCCGGTACTTCACAGGAGTGCCGTTTTCGATGTAGTAGCCGGATGAAACGCCGTGGATTTCGCTACCCGTACGTTCGCCATCATAAGCACCGTTGGCCAGCGCTCGTAGAATGTCCGCGATTCCCATCAGCCTTGTCTTCCCGTCCGGTTGACTCCCGCGGCGTGCCGGGAGAGCGTGTTGCTGGTGTCAGCCCGCTCGGTCGAGGGGGGTTGGTTAGAGCGTAGTCGACCTGCTCGACCTCAAGTCGTCGAGCGAGCCGTGCATGCGTTCGGTGTTGAACCAGCGCGCTCACGGGCGGTGCCGATCGCGACGTGGGAGACGCGCAAGGGCTCGAGAGCCTTGCCGATAAATCAAAATGTGAATATTCTTTGCCCTTATAGACAGTCGGCACCCACCCGCCGGGGCTACTGACGCTCACTACGCGCCCCACGGGTTGCTTCCCTGTTGTGGTGTGAGAATTGGACCGCCTTGCTCATGAGCGCCGTCCACCCGAAGAGGGCCTTCCAGCCGCCACCTTTCCTACGACAGAATACAGCCGGCGATTAGGGCGAGGTCGTCTCAATTTTTCGTCGTAATCCTCCGGAAAAGAGAATCAAGCAAAGGAGCTCAACTGTCCACGAAATCGTCCGGATATGCCGACGCGGTCATCCCGGGAGAGAGTTTCCGCTCTCGTGAATCTCGCGCCTCCAGCGAAGCAACGTTAGGCGAGCAACTCGCGCGACTGGCAGCTGATGCCGATTCACACATCCGCGACATCGTTGCGGGCAACCGATCTGCCCCAGGACGCACGCTTATACAACTGGGAAGTGACCCCAGTGCGGACGTTAGGTGCTCTGTCGCCTACATACCCTTCAACGCCGGGCGTTTTCCTCTCGAAAATGGCGCGGGAAGAAGTCGAGCGGGTTCGGCAATGGGTGGCGTTGAACCCTGCCACCCCGGGGGAGCTCCTGCGCAAGATGTCGCAGGATGTAGCGCTCGACGCCCGAGCGTGCGTTGCGAAAAACGCCTCTTCGCCAACTGACGGCCTCCGGCAACTTGCATACGACGATGCATGGGACGTTCGTCGCCACTTATCAGAAAACCCCTCCGCTCCCGTCGAAGTACTTCGCGAGCTATCCCGCGACAAAAGCCAAAATGTCCGCGTCCAAGTGGCCGAGCACTCAGCCACGCCTGACGACGCGCTCCGCAATCTAGCTAGGGATCCCGGACCGCTTGTACGCGCCGCCGTTGCGGGCAATCCTTCAGCAACTGCGCTCACCCTCCACATCCCGTGCAAAGACAGGGACGATGCTGTCGCCCTACGCGTTGTTGGTAATCCCTCCTCTCCCTTGGACATGCTCCGAGGATTTGCCCACGATGAGCGACAGCTGACTCGCGCGCGGCTGTGCGAAAACGTGTCGACGCCGGTCGACACACTTCGCGAGCTTGCTCGGGATCACGACCCTCACATTCCTGTTTGCGCGGGTCTGAGCCCTCGAATGCCGGTGGAAACTCTTCGCGAACTCCTGCTGGATGAAGTTTCTTGTGAGTCACCTGCCACGGTCACCGCGGGCGGTGCCTACCTCGTCCCCGGGATGTTTATTTGCCCAGTCCGCACTTTTGTCGCCCGGAACGCTGCGGTCCCCGCGAGCGATCTCAACCAGCTGTCCCAAGATGGGGACTTCCGGATGCGTGAATCCGACGCGGCTAATACGTCCACTCCAGTTGAGATTCTTCGAAAACTCGAACGAGACGAAGACAACAGCGTGCGGGCCGCGACAGCAGGAAATCCGTCCGCGACGACCGAAATTCTGCAGGATCTTGCCGGAGATACATCCGCTCATTGCGCCATTATGAACAATCCATCAACACCGGCTGCTTTGTTTGAGACGGTCGAGTCGCTTATGTGGGAGGAAAACGCTTTTGATATGGACTGGATAGCTCCCCCGGATCACATCTTGGACGCGTGGGCGATGGACCCAGACCCGTACTTCCGGCAGCTTGCTGCCGCAAATGACGCAACATCCATCGACATCCTGACTCGTCTCGCGCGCGACGCGGCGTGACGTGCGCCTCATCGTCGCGCAGACCAAATCAACCCCTGCGGTCGTACTCGCCATCCTCGCCAGCGACGCGAATCCAGAGGTTCGCAATGCTGTATTGGTCCGGATTTCATACGACAGCGACCCTGCAGAGGACCTGCTCGACGTCCTCGCCAACCACGCGAACCCCGAATTCCGAAGTGATGTCGCGGACCACGTTTGGACGACGGCTGACGTCCTCCGGAGGCTGGCAAGGGACACGACAACGTCAATACGGCTGAGCGTCGCCTGTCACACCTCGACACCGATTAATGCCCTTCAGGAGTTGTCGGGAGACAAGGAAGCTGAGGTACGGGAATTCGTTCGGCTGGCCGTCGCCGAGAACTTGGCCGCACCAGCAGAGTTGCTAACTCTGCTCCAGGCTGATTCTGATCCCGCGGTGAGTACAGCTGCCAAATTCCATCTGAACGCGACGCGCATATAATTCCGCAGGAATCGCTCGATAATGGACAAGGAGGCGGACCAGATCCGCGCGTTCCGCGTCGGACAGGCCCCCTCACTATGCTCCTGCCGACCCGTGAAGGCTTTGACCCACCGGCCCCAGGATTGCTCCTTGATACTGAGCCCGCGGGCGACGACAGCGACAGCCCGACGGGTGTTGATCACGAGCTTCACGGCCCCGTTTCAGCACTCAGGGGTGAAAGTCCCGATGTGAACTTGCCATAGTGAACAGTCTCTCTTGTGAGGTGTCCACACAACGGGGTCAAGGCCACAAGCTCGTCGTTGACACTCAAGACCGCCTGCTCCACTTCACGCGGGTGCCGTCACCAGGTGTAGTGCTGCTTTGGCAGCGCGGATCGTTGCCGTGCAACCTTCCAAGTTCCGCCAACCGAGGCGCCAGAGACTGTTTTCAGCACAACTTCGACCGGCTGTGTTCCAAACTTCGTGATGCCGCTAGTCACGTGAATTACTCTGAGTCCATTAGGGGTTTGAATCGCCCAGGATCCTAGGACCTCTCGGGCACTTCCTGCGAAGTTTGTCGCTTTTTTCAACTCATCGTCGGGATCAGTACCCTCCACGGGATCGCGGGCCGATCTGCCAATGAATTCCAGAGTGGTCAACGCATCTGACGGAGTTTCTGAAGGGGTACCCACCGGTTCGGTGGCCGCTTCCATAGGCGTACCGGCGAGTTCAGCAATCCAGTCGTCGACAGGCTTCCCCCGACGCTTCCCGATCGCAACTTGGACTCGTGCTGCGGCTATTTCAGAACGCTTCACTTTGCCGCTCCCTGCTCAGTGGGGAGCGCAGCGGATGAGATGTCGTCGAGCAGCTTCTCGTCGAACGCACTCACTCTGAACCCCGATTTCTTCATCTCATCCTCGTCCAAAAGACGCTCCATTGCGAGTAGGCCGGCCATTTTTTTGTCGTCATCGGTATCAAAAGCATTGTCGATGGCCCAAACCATGCGGTTCCAGAGCTGATCACTTCGGTCACTTTTGTGCTGCTGGTATACGTTGATCCCCACGCCACTCAAAGCAAGAACCGCGATGAGCACAGACACCAAGATCCCCAATGAAGGCGCCCAAGGATCGCTATTTGACTCATACGCCGAGATGCATCGGCCCAACTCATCAAGGGCCGCTCGGATCGCCAACGGACTCACGTCACAAGAAGTACTAAGCAGCATGTGGCCAAGCTACCCTATTTGGGTAGCAGTACGGCCTGCGGTTTCCCCGGCTTTCGCAGCCTCGGGTTCAAGCCACTCCACCAATCTAAACTCCAATGGATTCTTGCCCCGCGGTTCAATCTCTAGCGCCGTTTCATAGCCACCGAGCCATCCCCTCGGTCCTGAGCGTTGTTACAGCGGGAGCGGTCGACTCAATGTCGGTGGGCGTGGTTGACGTCGACACGATCCTCCTTCCACCTCTAGCACCACCAGCGCTAGCACCCAGTCAGAGATGAATTTCGACGGGTTCCACGCTAACCTCTCGGGTAGAGCGTCGATGGTGCGATTCGAGGACGGCAACAATCAAGACCGCCAACTGGCCATGACTGCGGCGCCGCCCGATCTTTGATCACGCAATTCGTCACGGGAGGACCGAATCAGCTCACCAACTATCTGCCGTCTTGCGACTTCCGCAATAGGAGTCGTCAAGATGCGCGCCTCTCTACCGCGCTAACCGAGAACGGCCGATCCAGATCTGGTTTCTAACTATTCTGCGCCCGGGACTCTGTGGCTCCCGCGGCGCGTATGAAGCGCGCGGTCGATTGACATTTAGTTAGCCGCGTAGCTTGCCAAATAGCTGTCGAGATCCTGAACCGACAATTGATGAGCACGAAGAAGCGCTGTGACCACGCTTGCAGATTGCCAACCGTCGGTGGCTAGTGCAGCCGCAAAGGCTCGGACATTGGAAATCAGCTCGCCCAGCTTGCGTGGTGTGAGAACGCGCATTCCCGGTACGGCTGTGGAGCCGGGGCCCAACGCACGCGCAGGATGCACGGTTACCGGAACGGGAGTTTCACCATTGACGTAGTGCTCGCCGAACCAATTGATTGAACCCGCCAGCTGATTGACATCCTTTTTGGCGATGAAGTTTGTAGTCACTCCTGTCTTTGCCTCCACCACCCAATATCTTGTTCCGTCCAGTGCCCACAGATTATCGGGACCGTCGCCGAGGTCCTTCTCCGGACGAGAGGCATTGAGCCCGAGGAGCAGTCCCAGCTCCAGGAAGGATGCCTCGAACTCCTCGGTCCGCTCGCCGAAAGCGAGATCGCCCAGCACAGTCTCAAACCCGAGCACGAGATTCGTCGGCGACTGGAAGTTCCCTGACAGCACTCCCGATGCTCGTTGGCCTTGCATATCGGACGACGGTAGCGGAACATAGGGAGCTGTCACGATCGGCCGCAGCACATCTGCATTCAGCGCGCGGGCTCGGCCCAAAATCTGCTGCGCCTCGTGGGGGTTACGGTGATCCACATACATCGCCAGCTGCTCGAGCAGCCAGCCGGTGGTTCGTGGATCATCCATCGCTTCGGCCGCCGCCCGAATAATGCTCTCCGCTGCTGGCATATTCCCGGCCAACGCGGCGTCAAATGCACCGCGCCGCGCAATCGCCTCCGGGCCGACGTAACCGGGTTTCGGCGTTAGACCACTCAACGCATTCTTCGCCAACTGTATCCAGCTCGGGTCGCGGGTGAGCGCCTGGTTGGCAACCTGCAAAATACGTGCCAAAGGCATGTCGGCCAGATTCCGCGCAATGTCATTTGAAAGGTTAAGCTGGGCCTGGGTAGCCGGGCTGAACCGAGCCACCGTGTCCGGGTGCGCAATTAGCTGGCTGAGGCGCGGACCGAGTAGAACCACGAGGCAGTGGTCCTCGTTACTTCGCACGCCACGGCCCATGCCTTGCTCAATGCGCTGAATCTGACGGTCATCCGTCCCAATCGTCCGTGACGTCAGTTGTGATTCAAGACGTTCCTCAGGGTTGAAAGCCTCAGGAAGCCCATCCAAAACGAGAATCCGGCATGCATCCCCCGGAAGGTCGATCCCATCGTACTTATTGACCAGGACGACGAGCGTGGTGCTTTTCTCGCTGACCAACTTCTTCATGACGGGTCCAATTTCCCGTGCACCGACAACATCATCGGCAAGCCCGTCCCACTGCGCGGCCGCACGCCAACTAGGCGACAGCACAACAACATTGTGCCTCTGCGACAGCTCTTTGAGGGCATTTCGAACGTCGGTGGCTTCGATGGTCGGGTTAATTTCCTGAGGAGCAAGTATCATGCGCTCACCAATATCACCAGCCGTCTCGGGCGTAATCGGGTCGGCGACGCTATCCGGGTCGGCATCGAAGTCGGTCACCAACACTCCGTCGTCTGCCAGCGTCGCCGTCAGATAGATACGGTGATGCGCGCCCAGGAAATTAGAAACATGCTGGATGGGCGGACAAGGGGGCGTGATAGTGAGTTCGATGCCTGAGAATACGGCCCGGCAAAACGGAAGCGATTCCTGCACGGCCGGCCACTCGTAATCGATGTCACTGGAATTTGCGTGTTGGCGCAGGATCCGCCGCACGGCGTTGATCTTCTCACGCCACGTCCAGAACGGCACCCGCGCGAGAGCGCCGTAAACCCTCTCGGTCACGTCCAAGAAGGCATTAGGACTGTAGCTCTCCAGATCACTTGCGAAGAGGTTTAGGAGAGCCTGAAAGGCGGGATTCTCTGCCGGGATCGACAGTGACAATTTCCTCCGTGTCGTGGCGATCGCCGCGTGGGCGTCATCAATTACAACGGAGCCGATTGGCGCTGGAGTCCGAGGGCTGCGGGATGCAGAAAAGACCGTTCTCCCGTTGACGAGTTTATGAGCATTTACGACGCAGATCGCC
This sequence comes from Cryobacterium sp. Y29, assembly GCF_002929825.1. Taxonomy (GTDB): domain Bacteria; phylum Actinomycetota; class Actinomycetes; order Actinomycetales; family Microbacteriaceae; genus Cryobacterium. Next base: position 10,454 of record NZ_PJJN01000035.1, on the reverse strand, counting down.
TCGCTGCGCAGGTAACGGGCGTCATCCGGATCGGTCACGGTCGCCAATCCGAGCTTCTCCGCTTCGGCAATCACTTGCCCCACGAGGTAAGGATCGGGTGCCACGTACAAAGCTGGTCCTTGCTTCTCATTGAGCAAGCTCTGCAAAATGATCAGCCCGTCGATAGTCTTGCCACCACCTGTATTGACCTTAATAACTAGATCTCGTGTGTCCCGGCGTTCATGCCATTGTTCAAGAACCTGCCCTTGGACAAGCCGAAGATAGCCATACCCAGCGGCCTTATTCGGCAACGCCTCGTAGAGTTCGCTCGGCCTAATCGGTACCGCCGCGGTCCGACTGGCCAACAGCCTGCCGAAGTCGAGGCCACCACCCGGCGAGCTGTCTGGTATCAACATGTTCGCAAACCTACAGGATCAGGCATCGCCGGAGCGACGATGCGTGAGGTAGTCCGCCGGCGAACCGCTCGCGGGCAAGAGACCATGAAGGCTTCGGCGAATTCGACCGGTCGTCGCCACAATGAGTATTTCAGGCCCTGGCACTAGTCGTTGCATGGCTTGAGTAGATGTAAGCCAGCCGAGGGTTTTGCGGGATCGATGGTTGAGATCGGTCGCGACGTCGGGCAGCGGCTCGGGCGAACGAACGGATAAGTCGTTGCCTATGGGGAAATATTGGCGCAGCAGCCCGTTGGTGTTCTCGGTGGCGCCCCGATGCCGCGGCGAATTCGGATCACAGAAGGAGATTGCAATCTTGGTGGCATCGTGATCTGCGGGTGCTGATGGTGACCCGCCCGGGTGTCGCAACTGCCCGGTTCAACCACCCAATACACGAAGGATCCCCAATCATTGTTGCGAGGTACCGCCTACACGGAGCCCATACCGCCACCCGTCGCAACCCGTAGCCGTGCCGAACGGCACAGCGCTAACTCTTTCCATTATCGACACTTACGACCCCACAGGAGTCGCCGCGTTCAATTCCAAGGGTCCTCCGCCGATCTGTGCCGAACGCGAGCTGCCGATGGAGGAAGTCATGCACGGCCGCGTCAACAAGTGGGCCTAGGTGCGTGATACCTGCCCCAAGCGTATCCACCCCACGTTTGAGGAGCTCATCGACCCCGAGATGCTCATCGTCAGTGGCAGGCCGGACTGCTACCGCTGCCACCAGCGCCGCGACATGACGCGTGTCGGGAACCTCGTGCGCTTCGAGTGCTCGAACCCGAAATGCAACAAATTGTTGCTCCTGATGAGCGCCAAGAACAAGCGCGTCCGTGCCCTCGCTGCGCAAGGCGCGGCAGCCACCCCTCGTCCTGGCGACCCCGGCATCACAGCAAGAGTCTCCAGCACGACGGCCACCCCGCAATCGACGGTCGCTTCTGCAGGCCGCCCCGCCGCTCGACGCCCGTCGACTGGATCGCCAAGATAGCCGCACTGCGCGACCACACGAGCTGGCCGCCGAGTCGGCGCACTCGATGAGTTCTGTCGTTTACAGACACTCTGGTCGAATTGGGCAAAATCGGGGCGCCTGGCCGGGTGGCGTCACCGACTTGTAACCATGGGTTACAAGACGGAAAGCCTGCAGCCACCCCGCCTTGACAAATTCGGCAGTCGTGAAAGCCCAAGTCGTCAAGCCGCGAGACGTCCCGCTCTCGTAGATGTCATTCTCGGACTCGTCCAGTGGAAACTTTTCAACGACCTTGGCCCAGAGCACCGGCCGAGGCAATGGCTCAGCAGCGGATGAGAAACTCGAGTGCTGCACGGGCTCGCGCCGCCTCTCTATTTGTCGTGATCACAAGAATCTCCTCAGAATAACGATTCCAAGCCCCGACGCACTCCGGCGGTCTACCTCAGCACCGTTCGAGTCTGTTCGTCCAGCCTAAGCCGCGAATTGGGCAACTCACCGCCCGACTGACCCGAGCGCGGTGTGCGAAACTAGCGGCCGCAACCGCAGCGCCCAGCATGAATAGAACGTGCCTAGCAGCTTCCCAGATTCTGGCCGTCCGACGAGCAATTCGATCACAAACGAGTCACAAAGAATTTGACGAACGCGTCTTCTCTGACCCAGCAGGCAATCCGCTGGCTCAAGCACAGCGGCACGACGCGGGACGTGACCCCGGCAAGGCAGCCTAGTCGGTCACCGGCTGGGTATTTGAGGGTGGGGGCCGTCCAACATGGGCGTAACAAATCTTCTGATCGAGGGTAAAAAAACAGCGGGCTGTTCCTAGAACTCACGGGCGGCGGAATCCCTGAGCAGACTTTGGTCGCTCTCTTGCACATCTCCTGCGCTCCACCAAATAGTCCTCTACCGGCCGAGCAACGTGGCCAACTCGTCGAGCGACTCCCCCGTAATCGTGAACTACTCCGTGTCACCCTCAAATAGGGTCGCGAGCTCGTCGAGTTCGACGTCCCAGCCCTCTCGGTTCTGCTCGAGACGTTCGCGACGGTAGCGGGTTCCGCCGGGGAGTGTGTCGAAGCCCGATTCGATCACCGTGACATCCGTCCCGGAACCAGCATCGGCGATGGTGAAGCGCACGTGCGTCGAGTACTCGTCTAGCTGTTCGGCGGGGATTCCCGACCAACGGAATCCGAACGAGCCGTCGGGCACGACCTCGGTGATTTCGATCGGGAAGCTGCCGTAGTCATCCCAGTCGATGCTGCCAGTTGCGCCGGGCTCGAGCGCGGCGAACCTCACACCGTCGCCAAACCACTTGACCATCACCTCGGGGTCGGTCAGCGCCTTCCAGACTTGCCCACGTGAGGCTTCGATGTGCACGGTGCGGGTCACGGTGTGCCCCTTGATTCTTGCGTGATCAGACACGATGTTTCCTTCACGTTCAAGCCGAGCGCAACGGGACATTGCCCGTCGAGCGGCACATCAACAAGTTCTGCAAACGCACCTCATCGAGCCTACCCATGATTGCGTATCTGTTCACGGCCGAGCGAGCGCCGTGAACGCAAGGGGCAACGCATCAGAGGTCGGTCATTGGGAGCCCAGAGCGCATGGACGCCTCACGAGGTCAATCAGTCGCCTAGTGTGGTTCCTGCCTAGTCCAGCACCGGCATTCGGAAGAGCCAGGTTTGCTCGGTCCTTTCGTCGCCATCGACTACGAGAGCGCCCGTCGATGAACCGATTGGTCTACCACGTCGTGAGATTCGAGCGAGGCCGCGATGTGGAGGCCCGCGATGCGGACGGCGGTCCGAGCATCCGCTTTGGTCAACCTGCTCGTGGGCACGCGTTCGATGACGTCCTGCAGCGCGAGCTGCACCACCAACGACTCGGCCGGCACCCGCGGCATCCCCCGATGTGCCCGCGCTCGATTCTCCATCTCTGCCTTGGCGTTCAACCGCCCATTGTCTTGGTGCAAACGCACCAAGATGGCCTTCATAAGCTCATCCATCTGCTGATGCCGCTCTTCCCGCCGCACCTCAGCTTTCGTACTGCGCACTGCCGCTGCGACGTCGCGACCCGTCAGGAGGTCGACCCGGCGCATCCGCTCTGCAACTACCTCGACGGCTCGGGCGTACACGACGTCCTCCACCGACACCGGTGGAAGCCCAACGCGCGCCCGTGACGACACGTAGGCCTCGGCGAACTCGCGCATGCGGGCACCATTCTTCAGCATGTGCTCGGTCAAGGATTCAGCGAACACCGTGAACTGGCGCAGGTGTTCGGGCCGCGACGGGTCATTGAAATACGCGTCGGCCTCGCGCTCGTTGGCCCGGCGCTCAGCCGCAGTCGCCGCGTGTAGAAGTTTCGGCGGGAGCCCGGCCCGGCTCAGGCTGCGCTTCAGTCGTCTCGCTGCCGCGTTGGCCTCCAGCTCTGACTGGTAGACCTCCGGATCACTGCGCCGGTTGCGCTGCAGCTCGGCCCGGCGTTCCTTGTTGCGCTCGGCCCACTGCCGGGTGATCTGCTTGGTACGCTCGGGGTCAGCATCCCGCATGGCCGCAGCCCGGGCATTGACCTCGGCGCGACGGGCCTCGTAGTAGCGGTTGTAATACTCGCGTACCTTCTCGCGATTCTCCGCCACCCACTGCTGCTGATACTCACGCTTGCGCTCCGGATGCTCCTCCCGCCAGCGCTTCGCACGCTCCCTCCCCCGCGCCCGCACCTCCGCCTCACGATGCCGGCGAGCCGCGGCCCGACGCATCGAGTCCCGATTCAGCTCCCGGGCTCGGTCAAGATGTTGCGAACGCCAGAGCCGATTCAGCTCGCGGATCCGGTCGCGGTTCGCCGCCACGTACTGGCGCCGCTTCTCGGCCTCTTCATCAACAGACGGATGCTCCGCCAGCGCCTTCCGCGCCGCGGCGGCTTCTTCAGATGGGTCGTTCATGATCGCGTCTACTCGGCTGGCGGCGGGGCCAGCTCGATGACTAAAGCAAGCAGTTCAGAGCGATGCGCCGTCGGATTTGTGATCACACGCCCGACCACGACACCGAGCCGCTCGGCATCCTCGTCTCCGATCCCGGCGACGGGCTCCAAGCAGTACACGATGTCATTCTGCAGGTTACGGCCGTCATCGTCGACAGCGACCTCCGGATAGTAGAACAAAGCAGCCAAGGCGGTGCGGCTGAGCAGGTCGTCGAACTGCTCCTGCGGGATCGTCATACTGAAACCTCCTGTTGCGGCCCTGTGTGAGCCAATCATGCCGCTACCAGGAGGTACGCAGGCCGAGACTTGCCGTCAGCCGCACCCCGACACGAGCGTCGGCCCGTCGAAGTACTCGACGCCGTCGGCGAGCAGCGCCCGCGTCATGCGACGGCGGGCCACGGCTTCACGAACGTGCACCGCGATCAACTTCAGCAGGCTGATGGGCCCGATCAAAAGAAACTTAAGGGTGTTCCAGAGACACAAGATCACGAGCAGGTTCAGCCAACCTGGCCCACCGGCGTCGACCCGCGATCGGCAATAGATAGCTGCAAGCGCATACGGAACTGCGAGCAGCATCGCCGGCACGCCCCACTTCAGCCCGCGCCGCGTGTTGATCGCGTCGATCACAACGGCGGTCGGCATGAACCGGCGCAAGAAAGAGTAGCTGCGGGCGGTGGCGGCCAAAATGAATTCGAACATGGCGCGGCCTTTCAGATGTTCGGCAACAAGAACCTGAAAGGACTGAAAGTCATGCCATCGCAACGAGCGACCGCGCGTAAAATAGGTTGCCTAGAAACACTGTAGGTCTGGATGCCCGAGGGCGAAAGTGGCGCTCGCACATTTCAACTGGAAGACCGTCAAGATGTGTGACAAAAGCAGCCTGTGACCGAACACGATTCACCTTTAGATGGTGCGGTACATCGTTACTCGCACAAGGTGGAACCGTCACACAATAGGCACTCTTTGAGGGCCACGTCAATGGTTTGGGTTCGTGTGAAGCATGCAAGTACTACCTGGAAAAGACCGGAAAAGCAATCACGTTTCCCCGCCTGTCAGCGGTGACTGCCCAAGACTGCAACTTCCAACCGATGGATACGACTGCACTCAACTCGCCAGTCCACTCAGCAATCCCCGAGCTGTTGCCAGAGTTCATGCTCGGATAATTTAGAAGGGCTGAGAATATTGCGGCCCCTTCATTCCAAGCTTCATTGGCATCTTCGGTAATAGTGCTCTTTTTCGGACTGACCATGAATCCCATTAATTTCTCCTTCAGAAAGTTTCGTCGTAGTCCTCACACGCTAGCGTCTCGGGCGTTTCCGTTGTGTTCATTGTCCCAGTGCAGGCAGCCCACGTTACGGCCAGCAATCAGGGAAGTATTCGGGTGACGCATCAAGTCTCCGCGGATCTCGTACCCGAGATCGGGTACGGTGCCTCAAGCGGTGTCGTCGCCGTGCAGTTCGGACTCACCGTGTGGTGAACTCCCTCGTCAATCCTGCGGCGAGGGGCGACCGGGGAGCGATGTGGGTCAAACTCGCTGCCACGCGCTGCGCTGTTTCAAGTGCGGCATGCGCACAGGCGGCGTCGAGCTTCTGTGCCGTCGATTCCGGTGCCGCGCCGAGCGGACGGCCGCCGACGATGCCATAGCGGTCCCGGTAGGCCGCGACGGAGCATCCGTTTTGGCGCCAGGCTACGGCCGCCGACCCACGAGGCGCGGTCCCGAGGGCTCGAGTCCACTGCTCCCCCGCGAGCAACGCCTGATCGAGCACGGCGCTCGCACGCGACTCGATCAGGTCCGCGCGCTCGACCAGCGCCCGATGCATCGAAGCATCCATCGGCCCGATCGCACGCGGGATGAGCCCAGCAACGAGACGTGGCGTTTGGCGGGTTCGGCCTGCGCCCGTATCCCGCGACACGACTGCAGCGACCCTGGCTTGCAGCACCGCCGCAATGTCCTGCGCATCCTCGAACCCCCGGGCCGCGACCACGCGCGGCAGCAGGCTCCCAACGTCGACAAAGTGCGCCTCGGCCCGCCGCAACTCCGCGGTCAACGGCCCGAAGGCATCCGACGCAACCACCATCTCAGCCTGACCCGGCGAGAGACCGCTCGCGCGCACCACCGCCACCCACCGGTCGTGCTGCGCGGCCGCCGCGAGGGTCTCGTATTCCGCCGCGAGTTGCGCCACCGATCCCCAGGTGTCCTGCTCGGCCGTCAGCGTCTCGTGGGCGGACAGTTCGGCGCCGACGTGATGCAAAATGCCACAGAGGATGCTGCGCGCCGTCGCGTCCGCAGCGTCACCCGGCCGCGGCCCCACGTGAGCAACATCGGGCCGATCAATAGCGACATAGGCGGTGTTCGCCTCGCGACCCCGCGTCATCGCCACGTACAGGTTCTCGCGCGGCATGCTCGGCGCGACGACGACGTGCGCGGTGTCGGTCGTGATCCCCTGCGCCCGGTGCGAGGTGACCGCGTAGCCCAGCTCGACGTGCTGAGCGACGTACGACGCGGGCAGCAGCACCGTGCTCCCCCACCGGCGTCCTTGCCGTCGTACTTCGACCGAACCGTTCCGATGCACGCCGATCACATTCCACCGATCGCCGTTGCGCACCCAGCTGCGCGACGCATACAGCCGCCGATCGTTCCGGCGGGTGATGACCGTGTCACCGACGGCGGCGCGGGTTCCGTCGTGCAGGGCGACTTCGTGCAGCGCGTCGACACGACCCTCCAGAATCAGCTCGGTGCGAGCGCGCACGTTTAGCGCCGCGACGGCCTCGTTCGAGTCGCTGATCAGCACGGTCGACTTTTCCGAGCGGATGTCGGCGCGCCACGCCTCGTAGGCAGCATCCGCCATGGCCTCGGTGCTGCCATCGCGCAGGCGGTCGTGCGCGGCATACAGGTCGATCGAGTTGGCGTTACCCTGGCGCAGTCCGAGGGATGCCGTCTTTTCCCATTCGTGCACGAAACGGTGCACGTCGATGAGTTCGGGTGCATCCGCTCGATCGTGCACGAGCAGCGAGAACGCACCGCCCGCATCGACCGACTGCAGCTGCGCGTAGTCACCGACCAGCAGCACCTTCGCACCCGCATCCACAGCCAGAGCAGTGACCCGATCCAGTGGCATGGTGCCCGCCAAGGATGCCTCGTCGATGATCACGAGCTGACCGGCCCGAAACGACGAACCCTGGTCAAGATGGGTCTGCCACCACTTCGCCAAATTCTCCGTGGCAATGCCAAGGTCCGTGGCCAGCACCGTCGCGGCAGCGGCCGACGGTGCCAGCCCGACGACCGAGCCCGCTCCGTGCGCAGATTCCCACGCCCGCCGAAGCGCCTTCATCGCCGTCGTTTTGCCCGCGCCGGCCGGCCCCACCAGAACATCGATCACGCGGCCCGACCCGGCGATCGAAGAAAGCGCCGCGAGCTGGTCCTCGGCGAGCCGCCCGCCACCCGACAGCCGAGAATGCACAGCCGAACCGAGCGTCACACATGGTGCGGTCAGAAGAGCGGCGCGCTCCAGCAACCGAGTCTCGGCGTCGAGCAGCTCAGTCGATGTGAACACAACCGAGTGCTTCGGTCGAAACACCGACGTCCCGTCATCCCGCTGAAACTCCGCAGGGCTCACGGCGAGCTCTGGCGGGGTGAGGCGCAGGGACGCGCGCTCGGCAGCATCCACTATGAGCCCGACGACCGCTTCCCGATCGGAGGCCGATGCGAACCGATACGTCATCGTTTGGCGCGCGGCCTCGGCCGTGAGATTCCAGTGTCGCCAGGTGGCGCGCTTCTCGCTGACGGCCGTCATCACACTCACCCCGAGCGCATCCACAGCCTCGCGCGGCAGGTCCTCCGCCCGCAGCAACACCGGTGACGACACGGCGACCGGCAACACGTCGTCCGCGAGCACGCGTGCAGCGCGGTCCCGCCACTCCGCCGTGAGATCTGACAGCGAGTGCACCTGCTTCGCCGGCCGGGTGGCGAGCGTGGCCTGCGCGCGCAGCTTCATGATCGTCACCGGCGTCGGACGCCGCCCGTGAATGACCAAATACTCCTCGATCAGCCGGTCGGTCTCAACATCGATGTGCCGGGCCCGCGTCGAGAATTCCGCAACGAGCACCTCAGGGACGCCCGTCAGAGCCCACGCGGGGTGGCGGTCTCGCCCCCGCTCCCGCTGCTGCCACTGCACGCCGAGCGATCGGGTGAGCTCGTCGGCAAACAGAGTCTCGTGCAGTTCGGAGAGCGCCACCACGGCCTCGTGCATCGGCCGGCCGTCGAGCGAGCGCCATTTGTCGTCGAGCACGGTCTGCACCTTGTTGCTGATCACAACGTGCGTGTGCAGGTGCGGGTCGCCGGCCCGGCTGTCGAAATGATCGAACGCCGTCGCGATCAGCCCGGTCACACCGACCTGCGCCACGGCACCGCCCTGCGCCGTCGTGCCCGTGCGCGTCGCCGCCACCTCGCGCTCCATGTACGCCAGCACCTCGGCAACCGCCGCATGGTGCGCCGCCGCGATACGCTCCTGCGTAGCCGCATCCCCCACACCCCAAAGGATGCTCGCCGACTTCGGAATCGAAAACGTGAAGTCATAGCCAGCGACGGCGCGACGCCGCTTCTCGTCGGGCTCTTCCACAGCGGATGCCGCGGCCCGCTCGGCAGGTCCGCCACCGTCGTCGCGTGGCCCGTCCAGGGCGTGCGCGGCGGCGGTGCGATAGACCGGGTAGGCGCGACCGAGGGGCTCGCCGGTGACCGGATCGCGGCCCAACCCGATTAGCAGTTGCAACTGTGCCTCGGTGACGACATCGCCTTCAACGATGAAACCCTCACCGAGGCCGGGCAGGCCACCGCCCATCCACCGGCCTGGCGGCGTGCCTTCCTCGGTGTAGTACCGAGTGAGTGGGGTAGACAGCAGGCGTTTGCCGTCACCAGCGGCTACCGTGCGCAGCAGGTATTTGTACCCGTCCCCGGCACTCATCACCCGCATCGATACCGTCACCGCGCGCACCTCTACCTTCGTTACGAAGGTGCGCCGCGACCCTCAAATGGATTCCATGGACGCTTCTGCGTCACGGGAACTTGAACAGAGCGGTGCGAATATATTGTCCCTGAGTGGGCGTCCCATCCCTTGCGTGACGATGCCGGAAAAGTACGACGCCCCCGACTCCGAGCCGATCGAACATAGACTTTCTCGTCTTCGGTTCAACTATGTCTTCCCAGATTCGTTGTTTCCTCCGCGAGCCCCCCTCACGCTACAGGGACTAACTAGGTCTAACCCTTCGAGGGTCTGGCGACCAAAAGCAGTCTGTCAACTAAGCGAACAGTATTTTCGTGCATCAAAACTGCTCCGCCCACTTAGCTCTTGTGGAGTGTACAAGTTCACGCACGAGTGATGATCGATGATGCTCGAGTTTTATCAGGAGCTGCTCAGTTCCACCGGAGGGCCCCAGATGAACTAGGACTCCCGCCACTCGAGCAGCCAAACGAATTCCGGGTCTCTGGAGCATGCTCCCCAACAAATTGAATACTCGTGGATCGCTCTTCCCTTGAGCTATCCATTTCACTAGACCCGTTGCGACAGAGTCTCTTACCTTGGAGTTCTCGCCATGCCCCAAGACAAGGAGCGTAGCGAGCACTGTCTCGTCACCCTGATCGATCATGATGCCGACCGCAGCAACAACCTGCTCGCTTGAGCCAGCAAGCAACTCAAAGAGGCTCGTTTCGTCAAATTCGTCTGGATATAGTGAGGCAATCAGGAGAGCCGCGTCTCCTTGAACGCCCTTTCCCGGAGCAACGAGTCGGCAAAGCGCGCATCAGCTGGGGTCCCAGCAATCCGTTTCAGATCGTCGCGGATGCGCCGTGCGACCTCAAGTGGAATGCGATCCGCGTATGCATTCATCGTGAGCAGCCCCGGGGAGAGGTCCGCGGCGCCAATTTCGGGTTCCCCGATTGCCTCAATACATCGTTCCCATTCGGCGGCGTCTGGGAACCATACGTTGAGAAGGACCAGGCCGTTCATCGGGCTCACCCCGGAATTTGTCAAGGTGAATGAGGCCAGTGGGAGTTTAGGCGGCTAGTTCGAGTCGGTCATTCTCGGTGGGTTTGTCGG
>NZ_PJJN01000024.1 GCF_002929825.1 Cryobacterium sp. Y29 | reverse complement strand
GTGGGAGAGTAGGACACCGCCGGACTTAACTTAGAAACACCAGAAAAGCCATCCCTCACGGGATGGCTTTTCTGCGTTAACAGCCACCTGCGGGTGGCCGTTCTGCGTTAACCCACGGTTCACCAGGGCTGGGTCGGGGCGGGACGTCTGCGGGGTGGTGGGACACTCGCTCCTCCGCTCACACAATGACCGTTGTCCGGGAGACATCCGAGAAAATCACACGGACGCCTCCCGGACAACCGCCATAACTCGACACCCCGCGAATATCCCACCACCCCGCCCACGCTGTGAGCAGATTTGGCCCGTCACGCCTGGCGCAATCCAACCCCGTCCACGTTGCTAGTAGTGGCAGGACGCATCCGCTTAGGATGGGGCGCTCAGCGAGGTTTTGCGTAAAGGCTTAGGCTTGATACGTCTGTCGAAATGCCGGACTAATTACACAGGAGATACAGTGAGCCCTTCAGGACCCCGCGACGGCGATTCCCGCAACAACGGTCAAGATGACCGTCGTTCGAACCAGAGCGGCCGACCCTCGAACGAGCGACCTTCTAACGGTCGCGATGGCGCCAAGCCGCCCTACCGCGCTAACTCTGAGCGCCCGCAGCGCGATGGTGAACGTCCTCCGTATCGCGGTAACAGCGAGCGTCCCGCCCAGGGCGGTGAGCGTCCGCCGTATCGGGGCAACTCGGACCGCCCTTCCGGCGGCAATGATCGCGCTCCGTACCGGGGTAACTCGGATCGTCCGTCGCAGGGTGAGCGTCCGCCGTACCGCGGCAACTCCGACCGTCCATCCGGGGGCAATGACCGCGCTCCGTACCGGGGTAACTCGGATCGTCCGTCGCAGGGTGAGCGTCCGCCGTACCGGGGCAACTCGGATCGTCCATCCGGGGGCAATGACCGCGCTCCGTATCGGGGCAATTCTGAGCGTCCGTCGCAGGGTGAGCGTCCGCCGTACCGGGGCAACTCGGACCGCCCTTCCGGGGGCAATGACCGCGCTCCGTACCGGGGTAACTCGGAGCGTCCGTCGCAGGGTGAGCGTCCGCCGTACCGCGGCAACTCGGACCGTCCGGCCCAGGGTGAGCGTCCGCCGTTCCGGGGCAACTCCGACCGCCCGTCCGGCGGTAATGATCGCGCCCCGTACCGGGGTAACTCGGATCGTCCGTCGCAGGGTGAGCGTCCTCCGTACCGGGGCAACTCCGACCGCCCGTCCGGCGGTAATGACCGCGCTCCGTACCGGGGTAACTCGGATCGTCCGTCGCAGGGCGAGCGTCCTCCGTACCGGGGCAACTCCGACCGCCCTTCCGGCGGTAGCGACCGCGCGCCGTACCGCGGCAACTCGGAGCGACCCGGCAGCGACCGTCCGCGTTCCGACAACGACAGCAAGCCGTGGACCCAGCGCGGCGGTTCGCCGAACCGTGCCGGCGCCCCGCGCGTCGATGCCGGCAAGAAACTGTGGACCCGCGACGGTGCGCCGGCCCGTAACGACCGCGATGCCCGCGTCGTCGAAGAGGAGATGACGGAGGAGCAGCGCATGCAGCGTGAGCTGCGTTCGGTGCGTCCCCGCCACGACGACCCGGAACTTCCCGACGACATCTCGGCTAACGACCTGGACCGCATCGCCCGCAACGAGCTCAAGACCCTGACCAAGGAGAATGCCGAGACCGTCGGGCGCCATTTGGCCATGGCTGCTCGTGTCATCGATGAAGACCCCCAGCTCGCCCACTTGCACGTGATGAGCGCTGCCCGTCGGGCTGGTCGCATCGGTGTGGTGCGCGAAAGCCTGGCGATCACCGCGTATGCCACGGGGGATTTTGCCCTGGCCCTGCGCGAGCTGCGCACCTACCGTCGCATTTCGGGCTCCAACGATCAGCTCCCCCTTATGGTCGACAGTGAACGTGGCGTCGGTCGTCCCGACCGTGCCCTCGAACTGGGTCGTTCGGTCGACCGTGCCACTTTGTCGCCATCCGTCCAGGTGGGCCTGGCCATCGCCATGTCCGGTGCACGCCTCGACCTCGGCGAAACAGATGCCGCACTCGTCGAACTCGAAATTCCGCAGCTCAATCCCAACACGGCCTTCTCCTACAGCCCCGAGCTGTTCGCCGCCTACGCGGAAGTGCTGACCGAACTCGGCAGGGAGAGCGAAGCCGACGAGTGGCTCGAACGGGCTTCGCGCGCCGATGCCGCCTTCGGAGCCTCCGGTGACGATGACGAGACCATCGAGATCGAAGAGATGGAAGAAGACGAAGACGACGCCCTCACAGACTTTGTCGCTGACGAAGAAAATAACGGCGACGATGACCACGCTGAGGTCGTCAACGTGAACAACAAGGCCGTTGCTGAAGCTGCGGACACGGCGGAAACTGATGACGAGACGGAGCCGGATGTTACATCGCCGAAAGCCTGAGTTGGCAACACCGCTGGCCGGTGTAGACGTACTTCTGGCAGACCTTGACGGTGTGGTGTACGCCGGCCCGGCGGCGATTCCCTTCGCCGTCGAGAGTCTGAACCGCGCCGCCGAAACCATGCGCGTGGGGTACATCACCAATAACGCCTCCCGCACCGACCAATCGGTTGCTGACCACCTCACCGCACTCGGGCTGAGCGTGGAAGCAACGGATGTCGTCACCTCCCCGCAGGCAGCGGTGCACCTTCTCGCCGAGCAGGTCGCACCCGGCTCGAGTATCCTCGTGGTCGGTGGCGACGGCCTCGTCGACGAGGTGCAGAAGGGCGGATTTGTCGTGACCCGTTCGGCCGACGATAAGCCGGCCGCCGTCATTCAGGGCTTCTCGCCGGAGGTTGCCTGGGTACACCTCGCCGAAGCTGCCTTCGCGCTGAACGCCGACGGTGTGGGCACGGGGATCCCGTGGATCGCGACCAACACAGACTGGACCATTCCGCTCGCCCGCGGCATCGCTCCCGGTAACGGCGCGCTGGTGTCGGCCGTGCATACAGCGGTCGGGCGGCTGCCACTCGTGGCCGGCAAACCCGAAACGGCCATCTTTCTGGAGGCCACGCGGCGCTTCGGTGCGCAGAATGCACTCTTCATCGGTGACCGACTCGACACCGATATCCTTGGCGCCAATCGGGCCGGAATCCCCGCCGTGCTCGTGCTCACCGGCATCGACCGGGCCAAACAGGCCCTCGCCGCCGACAAAGACTCCCGGCCGACGTTCATCATTGAAAACCTGCAACAGTTGCACGAACCGTACCCCGAGACGGTGTTCTCCAAGGACGGCTCGACCGCCACGGTGAATGGAGCAAGCGTGCGCATCAGCGGCAACGACGTGCAAATCGTCAAGGAGGGCGACGGCGGAATCAACCTGCTGCGCGCCGCGTGCGCCGCGATCTACCGATCCGGACGCGCGATCTACGGGCTCAACGTTCCGGAGCGACTGTATCTCGCGCAGTAGCCTAGACACTGTGAACCCCGAGCCCGTCCTGCCCGAAGAAGAAGTGGTCGATTTCGCGCCGCAGCTGGCTGGCATCGAGGCCCGGCCGCTCGCGCAGCGCGCCGAAGCGTTCAGTGCGCTACACGAGCAGTTGCGCAAAGAACTCGAAGACGCTGATGCCGACCCGGCGGGCCGGGCATGACCGGCACTGATACCCCCCACGATCATGAAACAGACACACCCATGCCTGAGCACCACGCTGAATCTGAACTGAATAACGCCGACCCGCGTGACGGGCTTCCCGAACGGTTGCCCGACTCTCGCCTGGACGCCGCCCTGGCCGATCGTGGGCTGGTTCGCTCCCGAACCGTAGCGGCCAAACTTATCGCCGACGGCCTCGTCACGGTGAACGGTGTCCCCGTCGTGAAGGCCAGCACAAAAGTTTCGGCGGAATCGATTCTCGAAGTGGCCGCGACCGATCACTACGTCAGCCGGGGCGCCCACAAGCTCAATGCTGCGCTCGATGCCTTCAACCTCACCGTTACCGGCCGCACTGCGCTCGACGCGGGGGCGAGTACCGGCGGTTTCAGCCAGGTACTGCTTGAACGTGGCGCTGCCTCGGTCATTGCCGCCGATGTCGGCCACGGCCAGCTTGCAGCGCAACTGAAGACCGAGCCGCGGCTGAAGCTGGTCGAGGGGTACAACATCCGCTATTCAACCCCGGAAACCCTCGCCGGTGCATCCGGAATCGACACCCGACCCGACCTCGTCGTGGCCGATCTGTCGTTCATCTCGCTCACCACCGTGTTGCCGGCTCTCGTGGCTACAGCCGCGGCGGGCGCCGACTTCGTGCTGCTGATCAAACCGCAGTTCGAGGTGGGCCGCGGCGGTATCCGTGAGGGCATCGTGCACGACAAAGGCCTCCGAAGCGACTCAGTGGCCGGTGTACTCTGGGCCGGCTGGGACCTCGGCCTGAGAACCAGTGGAGTCATCGCCTCGCCCATCATTGGGGCAGCCGGAAATCACGAGTATCTGTGCTGGATGAGCGCCACGACCGGCACGAATCCGACAGAATGGATGGACCGAATCGAAGCACTGGTTGGAGCGTGAGGAGTTGAGCGACACCCCGCGGTATTTTCTCATCGTCGCCCATACCGGCCGCGCGGACTCCGTTGAAGCCGCCTCGACGGTGTGTAAGCAGCTTCTGGCTTCTGGAACCGTGCCGGTGCTCGCCCTGGACGAACGCGCCGACCTTCTGGCCGCCTGCCCGGAGCTGAATGGTCATATCGCGATTCTCGGTGACACGGTGCACACGTCCGACCTTGAACTTGTCATCGTGCTCGGTGGAGACGGTACCATTTTGCGTTCGGCTGAACTCGTGCGCGGATGCTCAGCACCGCTGCTTGGCATCAATCTCGGTCACGTCGGTTTTCTCGCCGAAAGTGAGCGGGACGACCTTGGCGAGGCCGTGCGCCGCGCGCTCAAGGGCGACTACGAGGTCGAGGAACGCCTCGCCCTGTCGGTGCGGGTCAAGGTGGCCGACGAGGTCGTTTACGAAACCTGGGCGCTGAACGAGGTCACTGTCGAAAAAGCCAGTCGTGAACGCATGATTGAGGTCGTCGTCGAGGTCGATGGACGCCCGCTGTCATCCTTCGGCTGCGACGGCGTCGTGCTCTCCACCCCGACCGGATCGACCGCGTACTCGTTCTCGGCCGGCGGTCCCATCGTCTGGCCCGGCGTTGAAGCACTGTTGCTGGTTCCGCTCAGCGCGCACGCACTGTTCGCGAGGCCGCTCGTGGTCGGGCCGGAGTCGTCACTGGCCGTCGAGGTGCTGTCCCGCACCGGGGCCCGTGCAGTGCTCTGCGCTGACGGTCGCCGTACCCAGGATCTTCCAACCGGCGCTCGTGTGATCGTCCGCCGTTCGGATGTTCCCGTGCGCCTGGCCCGCCTGCACATCGGCCCGTTCACCGACCGCCTGGTCAACAAATTCAACCTGCCGGTCACTGGCTGGCGCGGCCCGGTCGGCCGCGAGTGATCGACGAGCTGTTCATTCGCGACCTCGGCGTCATCGCCGAGGCGACGCTGCCGCTCGGCCCCGGTTTCACCGCCGTGACCGGAGAAACCGGTGCCGGCAAGACCATGGTGGTCACCGCGCTCGGACTGCTGCTCGGCGATCGCGCGGATGCCGGCACCGTGCGCCAGGGTCAGCCGCAGAGTTTCGTGCAGGGTCGCTGGGTCATCGACCCCGCCAGCACGGTCGCCGACCGGGTCCGTGACGCTGGGGGAGACCTCGACGGACCCGAACTCATCCTCGGACGCTCCGTCTCGAGCGAGGGACGCAGCCGCGCGATGGTCGGGGGACGTGGCGCTCCGGCGAGCGTGCTCGGTGACCTGCGCAACGACCTCGTCGTCGTGCACGGCCAGAGCGACCAGGTGCGTCTGCGCTCCGCCGCCGCCCAGCGTGACGCCCTCGACCGTTTCGCCGGCCCCGAACTGGCCGCAGTGCTCGGCGACTACCAGCTTGCCTTCCACCGCTGGCAGGCCAACCAGGTCGATCTCGACCGGCTCGTCACCGAACGAGACCTGCGAGCCCGCGAAGCCGACGAACTGCGCGCCGCGCTGACCGAGATTGAAACGGTTGCCCCGCAACCCGGCGAGGACGCCGAGTTGGGTGAACGCGCCGAACGCCTCGGCAACCTCGAAGAACTCCGCCTGGCCGGAGAGCAGGCCCGCCAGCTCGTCTCCGCCGAAGACAACCCCGACGACGCGCCCGACGTCGTCGCCCTGCTCGAAGCCGCACGGCGCGCCCTTGACCGGGTCGCCGCCCACGACGTGGCGCTGCCGCCGCTCGTCACCGCCATCGCCAACGCTGGTTTCGTCGTTGCTGACATCGCTGCCGAGCTCTCGAGCTACCTCGCCGGCCTCGACGCCGATGGCGCCCGCGAACTCGAAATCGTGCAGGAGAGGCGGGCCACACTCGGCATTCTCGCCCGCAAATACCCGGGCGGCCTCGAGGAAGCCATCGGATTCCTCGACATCGGCAGCGCCCGGCTGCTCGAGCTTGATTCCGACTCTGACCGCATCGAGCAGCTCAGCGCCGAAGCGGATGCCGACCGAAAGCTCGTCACCGATCTCGCCGCTGCCCTGACAACGTTGCGCCAGGCGGCCGCGGTGCAACTTGGAATTCGGGTGACCGCCGAGCTCGGCGCGCTGGCAATGCCGGACGCCGTGCTGCTCGTGGAGGTCGAAGCCGGTCTGGAATGCACCGTCACTGGTATCGACCTCGTGCGCCTGCTGTTACAGCCGCACGCTGGCGCCGAGCCGCGGGCGTTGGCGCGCGGGGCATCCGGCGGGGAACTGTCCCGGGTGATGCTTGCCATCGAGGTCGTCATCAACGCGACCGACCCGGTGCCTACCTTTGTCTTTGACGAGATCGATGCCGGTGTGGGCGGAGCCGCCGCGATCGAAATCGGTCGGCGACTCGCGCGACTTGCCGAAACCGCGCAGGTAATCGTGGTCACCCATCTCGCTCAGGTCGCCGCTTTTGCCGGCAACCACCTCAGCGTCGTCAAAGACAGCGATGGATCCGTCACCGCCTCAAGCGTGCGCCAGCTGCGCGGCGACGACCGTGCCGCCGAAATGGCCCGCCTGCTTTCTGGCCTGCCCGACTCGAAGAGCGGTCTCGAACATGCCAGGGAACTGCTCGACCTTGCGCAGTCCGGCTCCCGCACCTCTGGCAGATAAGCGATCAAAATCAGGTGATAGCATTTAAGCCCGTGGTGGAAAATATAAATACACGCGGTTCAGACAACACGCAAATAGGCGGCCCGGGCAATTCAGACGGCACCGTGAAGCACATCTTCGTGACCGGGGGTGTGGTCTCCTCGCTCGGTAAGGGCTTGACGGCGGCCAGTCTCGGTAACCTGCTCACGGCACGCGGCCTGCGCGTCGTCATGCAGAAGCTTGACCCCTACCTCAACGTCGACCCGGGAACGATGAATCCGTTCCAGCACGGTGAGGTCTTCGTCACCGACGACGGCGCCGAAACCGACCTCGACATCGGGCACTACGAACGATTTCTCGACATCAACCTGGGCCAATCGGCCAATGTGACGACCGGGCAGATCTACTCGCAGGTCATCGCCAAGGAACGCCGTGGCGAGTACCTCGGCGACACAGTGCAGGTCATTCCGCACATCACCGACGAGATCAAGCGGCGTATGCGCCTGCAGGCCAGCGACGAGGTGCGCCCCGACGTTATCATCACCGAGGTCGGCGGCACCGTCGGTGACATCGAATCCCAGCCATTCCTCGAGGCCGCCCGCCAGGTGCGCCACGAACTCGGCCGCGGTAACGTGTTCTTCGTGCACGTCTCGCTCGTGCCGTTCCTCGGCGCAGCCGGCGAGCAGAAGACCAAGCCCACCCAACACTCCGTCGCCACCCTGCGATCCATCGGCATCCAGCCCGACGCCCTCGTGCTTCGCAGCGACCGGCCCGTCTCCGAGTCGAACAAGCGCAAAATCGCGCTCATGTGCGACGTCGACGAGGATGCCGTGGTCAACGCCGTCGATGTCGCCTCGATCTACGAGATCCCCACCATGCTGCACGACCAGGGCCTCGATAAGTACATCGTCAACGCCCTCGGCCTCACCGCCGACGTTGTGGACTGGACCGGCTGGAAGAACCTGCTCGAGGCCGTGCGCCACCCCAAGCACGAGGTCACCATCGGCCTGGTCGGCAAGTACATCGATTTGCCGGATGCCTACCTGTCGGTCACCGAGGCGCTGCGAGCCGGCGGATTCGCCAATCAGAGCAGGGTCAAAATCGTCTGGATCGGCTCCGACGATTGCGAAACCGACGAGGGAGCCGCGCGGCTGCTCGGCGAACTCGACGGTATCTGCGTGCCAGGGGGGTTCGGTATCCGCGGCATCGAGGGCAAGCTCGGTGCCCTCAAGTTCGCCCGGGAAAACGGCATCCCCGTGCTCGGCCTGTGCCTCGGCCTGCAGTGCATGGTCATCGAATACGCCCGCAACAAGGCCAACCTGCCGGGAGCTTCCTCCAGCGAGTTCGACCCGGACACCGAGTTTCCGGTCATCGCGACCATGGAAGAGCAGGTGGAGATCATCGCCGGCGGTGACCTCGGCGGAACCATGCGTCTTGGCCTGTACCCGGCCACCCTTGCTGAAGGCTCTCTGGTCGCCGAGCTGTACGGCGCCAACGAAGCGTCCGAACGTCACCGCCACCGCTATGAGGTCAACAACGCCTTCCGCGACCAGATCGCACTAGCCGGCCTGTGGTTCTCCGGCACCAGCCCTGACCGCCACCTGGTCGAGTATGTCGAGCTCAAGCGCGAGGAGCACCCGTTCTACGTGGGAACCCAGGCCCACCCGGAGCTACGGTCACGGCCGAACCACGCGCATCCGCTGTTTCGCGGTCTGATCAAGGCCGCGCTCGACCGCCAGGAGGCCAGCCGCTTGTTCGAGGTGAAGGAAGAGCTGAGTGCCTGACGATTTTCTGAAGGACGACGTGTTGCAGGACGACGTCATGCCGGTGCAGGTCTCCGCGAGCGACGTGGTCTATGACGGCGCCATCTGGAACGTGCGCCGCGACTCGTTCGACTACAACGGAGCGAGCATCACCCGCGAGTACATCGACCACCCCGGCGCGGTCGCTGTACTGGCCCTCGACGAGCAGGACCGCGTGTTGCTGATCAAGCAGTACCGGCACCCGACCGGCTTGCGCGGCTGGGAACTACCGGCCGGGCTGCTTGACATTGCCGGTGAGAACGCCGTCGTCGGCGCCCAGCGCGAGCTGGCTGAAGAAGCGGATGTCGTCGCCACCGAGTGGGCGTTGCTCACCGAGTTCTACACCACGCCCGGGGGCAGCAACGAAGCCATTCGGATCTATCTCGCGCGGGGCGTCTCGGCGATTGCCGCATTCGACCGCACCCACGAAGAAGCCGATATCGAACCACGCTGGGTCTCGCTTGACGCATGCGTCGACGCCGTGCTGGCCAGGCGCGTCTCCAACCCGATTCTGATCGTGGGCATTCTGGCCGCCCAGGTGGCTCGTTCACGCGGCTGGAGCGCGCTTGCACCCGCGGATTCGCCGTGGCCGCGGCATCCGCAAAGCAGTGATTCGCGCAGCCTGCACATCACGTCCTGAGCATGACGACCGTCGAGACGGCGGTGGACTCCTACCTGCGGCATGTGGCGGTCGAACGCGGCCTCGCCGTGAACACCGTCGCCGCTTACCGCCGCGACCTGGGACTGTACACGGCGTGGCTGGCGGTTGATGCTCCCGACGGCCCGCCCAGACCAATCACCGACCTGCAATTGGTCACTCGGCGACACATCTCGTCGTTTGTGCAGCATCTCGGCCTGCGCCCGGAAGCCCCGTTGACGGCGGCGTCCATCGCCCGCGTTCTCTCGACCGTGCGCGGGTTCCACCGTTTTCTGCTCGAAGAGAGCGTGGTCGAAACCGATGTGGCGCACGACACCAAACCGCCCAAACTCGCCCTGCGCCTGCCTAAGGCCATCTCAATCGAACAGGTCAGCGCGCTGCTGGCGGCGACCGACGGTGACGACGTTCAGCGCCTTCGCGATAAGGCCCTGCTCGAACTGCTCTACGCGACCGGAGCCCGGGTCAGCGAGGTGGTCAACCTCAATGTCGACGACGTGCTCGTGGAGGTGTTTGACTCGGTGCGGCTCACCGGCAAGGGGGACAAACAGCGCATCGTGCCGGTCGGCAGTTTTGCGCGGGCCGCTGTCTCTGACTATCTTGTGCGGGCCCGGCCGATACTGTCAGCGCGCGGACGCGCGACACCGGCGCTGTTCCTCGGCCTGCGCGGACAGCGAGTGAGCCGGCAGAACGCCTGGCTGATCATTCGTGCTGCCGCTGAGCGTGCTGGGCTCACCGTGCCGGTGTCGCCGCACACCCTGCGCCACTCGTTTGCGACGCACCTGCTCGCCGGTGGCGCCGATGTGCGCGTGGTGCAGGAACTTCTCGGCCATTCCTCGGTCGCCACCACCCAGATCTACACCCTAGTGACCGTCGATACCCTTCGTGACATGTACACGACCGCCCATCCGCGGGCGCGCTAGTCACCTCGTGGTTACTTCAGTTGGCCGCGAATTTCGCCGCCAGGGAAGGTGGGTGTGTGCACGTTGATGTAGTAAGCGCGGGGGTTGGCGCTGATGGCCTGGAGCAGGTCGGGGTCGGCGGTCGCGCAACTCTGCACCGTCCAGCTGGTGCCGGAGCCGACAATGAGGGGGATGACCACCGGGCCGGCGACAGTACGGGGCGCCAGATGGACGTGGCCCGCCACAGCCGGCACTGACAGGTTTCGCGCCGTCATGGTGTAGCACAGTTGGTCACCGGTGATGGCATAGCTAAAGAATCCACTCGCCCCAGTGTCTGCCCCAGTCGTTTCCTGACCGTTGTTCAGCGGGATCGCGGGGCTGCCATCCGGTCTGGCCACGGCGACACCCGTGTTGGCCGCGGTCAGAGCCGCGACGGCCGCCACTATCGCGAGTGTCCGCAGGCCGCCCAATTTCTTCATGCTCATGATTCGTCCTCTGGTCGGTGAAAGCTATCAGTGCCGTCACGCTACCCGCGGTTAGCCCGGTGCGCAACGCGTGGTTACGTCCCGGCGGTGCTTGTGTCCGTCGAGATTAACTAACCGGTGCGTATCGTCAATGATCTGTCCAGCGCGAGCCGCAACGCCGACTCGTCGGGCCGATTCCGGGTGTTGAAGACTTCGACCGACGTACAGATCGGCGCCCTGATCAATCAGGGCGGCGGACGCTACTGCCTCACGATCAACAACGTGGCCGTGAATCCGGGAAACATCTTTGTAAAAAGCAGCCTCGGCGGGTTCGCGTCTCGAAACGTATCGCTCAAATCGTCGCGGTTACGCTCCCGCCACAACGGCGACGGATGCTGCCTGCCGAGCCACCGAGACGGGGCTACGCGGCGATCCTTGCGGCGACGCGTCGTTCCACTCGCTACAATCAAGCAAGTGATGGGTGCAGGACAAATCAAGGACGGGCCAGTGACGCGTAAGTTGAGCGAGCGAATTTCGCTACCCGGTTTCGACGACGCTCCGGTAGGTCCGACGGGACGTGAAAAACACGAATTCGCCGATCCGGAGCCCCTCAAAGGCCACGGTCCCGCCCGCATCATCTCCCTCTGCAACCAAAAAGGTGGCGTCGGTAAGACCACGACGACCATCAACCTCGGCGCAGCCCTGGCCAGCTACGGGCGTCGCGTGCTCGCCATCGACTTCGACCCGCAGGGCGCACTCTCAGCCGGCCTCGGCGTGCCCACCCACGACGTCACCACCATCTACGACCTACTGCTGGACGGCAAGGTCGACCCGAAAGACGCGATCCAGCCGACCTCGGTCGAGGGACTCGATGTCATCCCGGCCAACATCGACCTCTCCGCCGCCGAGGTGCACCTGGTCAACGAGGTCGCCCGCGAGCAGATTCTGGCCCGTGTGCTGCGTAAGGTCTCGAGCGACTACGACGTCATCCTCATCGACTGCCAGCCCTCGCTCGGTATCCTCACGGTGAACGCGCTCACCGCCAGCCACGGCGTCCTGATTCCCCTCGAGTGCGAATTCTTCGCCCTGCGCGGCGTCGCCCTGCTTATCGAGACCATCGATAAGGTGCGCGACCGGCTCAACCCCGCCATCGAACTCGACGGCATTCTCGCCACCATGTACGACTCGCGCACCCTGCACTCCCGCGAGGTCCTCGAGCGCGTCGTCGACGCCTTCGGCCACAGCGTGCTGGAGACCGTCATCGGCCGCACCGTGAAATTTCCCGACGCGAGCGTGGCCGGGGTACCCATCACCGACTTCGCACCCGAACACGCAGCCGCCAAGGCCTACCTGCAGGTGGCCCGCGAACTGATCCACCGTGGCGCAGTCGCCTAGCGCGGCCGAGAAGCCCGCGTTTTCGGTCGCCCTCAACAACTTTGAGGGCCCGTTCGACCTGCTGTTGAAACTCATCACCCGGCACGAACTCGACATCACCGAGATTTCGCTCAGTCAGGTGACCGACGAGTTCATCTCGTACCTGCGCGGCCTCGACGCGGCCGAGGAACTCGACCAGGCCACCGAGTTTCTGGTCGTTGCCGCGACGCTTCTCGACCTCAAGGTGGCCGGCCTGCTGCCTCAGGGTCAACTCGTCGACGCCGAAGACGTAGCCCTGCTCGAAGCCCGCGACCTGCTGTTCGCTCGCCTGCTGCAATACCGCGCTTTCAAGGAAGCGGCGACCTGGTTCACCGGCCAGCTCGACACTGAGACCCGCCGTCACGTACGATCGGTGCGGCTCGAGGAGAAGTACCGTCAGAAGACGCCGGAGCTGGTCTGGACGCTGTCGCTCGCCGACTTCGCCGCGCTGGCCGCCGCTGCCCTCGCGCCGCGCGAGCTGCCCGTTGTCGGCCTGGAACACCTGCACGCGCCGCTGGTCAGTATCCGCGAGCAGGCCGCCTACGTCGTCGCCATGCTGCAGCCGGGGGAGCCGGTTTCATTCCGGGCGCTCACCGCCGGCGTTGACCTGAAGGGTGTCATCATCGCCCGGTTTCTCGCGGTGCTCGAGCTGTACCGCCACGGCGCCCTTTCTTTTGACCAAATCGAACCCCTCGGCGAGCTCATCCTGCGCTGGAGCAGCCCATCGCTCGACGGGCGCGAATGGTTTGACGAAAATCTCGCTTCGCTCGGAGCCGACTATGACAACTGAAGTCGGCAATATGGTGAACCAGATCATCGACACCCCGTCACGCGCCGGGGAAACGGATGCCGCAGCATTCGCTGTGCACGAGTCCTACGTCCTCGACCGCCAGCTCGAAGCCGTTTTCATGATCGCCGATGAGCCCCAGGGCCTGGTGCACCTCGCGACCGCCGTGGGGCGGCCGATTACGGAGGTGGCGCAATCCGTTGCCCGGCTGGTCGCCGATTTCGATGGCGTCACGGCACCGGACGGTACCTCCACGGTGCGCCGCGGTTTTGAATTGCGCGAGGTCGCCGGCGGTTGGCGTATCTACGTGCGCGCCACGCACGACGAGCTCGTGACCGACTTCGTGCTGACCCAGAATCCGAGCCGGCTCAGCCAGGCGGCTCTGGAGACCCTTGCCGTGATCGCGTACAAGCAACCGATCAGTCGTGGGCAGGTCGCGAGCATCCGCGCCGTCAGCGTCGACTCCGTCGTGCGTACCCTGCTTGGTCGCGGCCTCATCGCCGAGGCCTTCACCGACAGTGAAACCGGCGCGATCACTTACGCCACCACAGACTTGCTGCTCACCCAGCTCGGAATCAACTCACTCGACGAGTTACCCCACCTATCGCCGTTACTCGACGGCGGCACCGACGGATTCGAGGATCTACTTTGACCCAGGACAACACGCCCAGCGACGCGGCGCCCCGCGACCCCAACTTCAATCCAGAGGCAGCAGCTGACGGTGTGCGCCTGCAGAAGGTACTTGCCTCGGCCGGCGTCGCCAGCCGGCGCGTCTCGGAAGACCTCATCACCTCCGGTCGGGTGCGGGTGAACGGCAAGGTCGTCACCGAGCTCGGCCGCCGCGTGCACCCCGAAACCGACCAGGTCGCCGTCGACAACGTGGCCGTGCAGCTCGACACCACCCGCCGTTACCTCATGCTCAACAAGCCGGTCGGCGTCGTCTCCTCGATGCAGGACGAAAGCGGGCGACCAGACCTGCGCGAATTCACGGACCAGTTCGACGAACGCCTGTTCAACGTAGGCCGGCTCGACGCCCAAACCAGTGGCCTGCTCATTCTCACCAACGACGGTGACCTCGCGCACGTGCTCGCCCATCCCTCCTTCGGCGTCTCCAAGACCTACATCGCCAAGGTCGAGGGGCGCGTCTCGCCGCAGACCATCGGCCAGCTGCAAAGCGGCATCGAACTCGACGACGGCCCCATCCACGCCGACAAGGCACGCATTCTCACGAGCCCTCCCGGCGGCGGGTTCAGCATGGTCGAACTCACCCTGCACTCCGGCCGCAACCGCATCGTGCGACGGATGCTCGATGCCGTCGGTCACCCCGTGGTCGACCTTGTGCGTCGCCAATTCGGGCCGCTGAACCTGGGCACCCTGCAGCAGGGCGCCGTGCGCGAACTCACCCGCGAAGAACTCGGCCAACTGCTCACCGTGTCCCGCCAGGCGCCGAGTGCGCGCCCTGACGCGAACTAACAGCAGCAACGGTAGGGGATACAACCATGGCTGAAAGCCGCCTCGTCGGTCCGGTGCGCATCGTCGGCGTCGGCCTGCTCGGAACCAGCGTGGGCCTCGGCCTGCGGGACCGCAAGATCGAGACGATTCTCGCCGACGCGTCACCGACCAACCTGCGCATCGCCATCGACTACGGTGCCGGCCGCGCCGCGCAGCCGGGCGATCTGCCGCAACTCATCGTCGTGTGCGTGCCTCCTGACGTCACCGCCGAGATCGTCGCCCGCGAGCTCGAGGCTTACCCGGGAGCGATCGTGACGGATGTCGCGAGTGTCAAACTCGCGCCGCTCGCCGAGCTGCGCGAGCGCGGAGCCGATATCAGCCGCTATATCGGGTCGCATCCGCTCGCCGGTCGGGAGAAGGGCGGCCCGCTCTCCGGCCGCGCTGATTTGTTCATCGGCCGCCCCTGGGTGGTCGCCGCACACGACGCGATCAGTTACCAGCAGGCCGGTGCTATCGACGATCTCATTCTCGACCTCGGCGCGATCCTGGTCGAGATGACGCCGGAAGAGCACGACCTCGGCGTCGCCCTGGTTTCGCACGTGCCGCAGGTCATCTCCACGCTGATGGCCCGCCGCCTCACCGGAGCAGCGCACTCTTCGCTCAACCTGGCCGGGCAGGGCCTGCGCGACGTGACCCGGGTCGCGGCGAGCGACCCCGACCTGTGGGTGCAGATTCTCGGCGCCAACGCCGGCCCGGTGCGTGATGTGCTGCTGGCTTACCGAGATGACCTCGACCGGTTCATCGACGCCCTCGAAGATCCAGACGCGCCCGGAGCGCAGCGCCAGGTCGCCGAGGAACTCGCCGGCGGAAACGTCGGAGTGGCCCGTCTGCCCGGCAAACACGGGCAGGACCGACGGTTCTCCTCGATGATCGTCATGGTCAACGACCAGCCCGGCCAGATCGCTCGCCTGCTCAACGACATCGGAGACCTCGGAGTCAACCTCGAAGACTTACGCTTGGAACACTCGCCCGGCGCTCAGATCGGTCTCGCCGAAATCTCTGTACTGCCCGGCGCCGTCACTCGCCTCACCGAAGAGCTGGCCGCGCGCGGCTGGCGGATTGCTGGTTAACGTACATGGCACGTCACACCCTCCCAACCCTCGTCGCTATCGATGGGCCGGCCGGCAGCGGCAAATCGAGCGTGAGCCGTGCCGCCGCACGCCGCCTCGGCTTCGCCTACCTCGACACCGGTGCCGCCTACCGCGCGCTGGCCTGGCTGGCGCTTGAGCGCAACACAGACAACACCCAAACGGATGCCGTCACCGCGCTCCTCAAAGACTTCGACTATGCGATCGGTACCGACCCAGACGACTACTTCGTCACGGTGGGGCAGACCGACGTGACCGACGCCATCCGTTCACCGGAGGTCAGTGCAGCGGTCAGCGCCGTCGCCCGCCTTCCCGCAGTGCGGGGCGCGCTCACCGCGCTGTTTCGGAGCATCGCCGAGAACGTGGATCGACCCGGAGTCATCGTCGAAGGACGCGACATCACAACCATCGTGGCCCCGGAAGCCGAGGTGCGCATTCTACTCACGGCATCCGAGGAGGCTAGAATGAGAAGACGCTCTGCGGAAATAACGACCCAATCGGCTGAAACCGTGGCAGAACAGTTGCGATCACGTGATCGCGCTGACTCACAGGTTGTCGATTTCATGAGCGCGGCTGACGGTGTGATAACCGTCGACTCCACCCATCTCGACTTCGAGCAGACCGTTGAAGCGGTCATCGACGTCTACCACACACGCACGAAGCGGGCTTTGAATGAGTAACGAATACGACGACACGAGCGCAGCGCTCGACACCGAGCTGGCGGAACGACTCGCCAATCTCGATGAGGAACTTGCCACCCGGCGTTCCGTCGCGCTGCGCACAGACCTCGACAACTATGACCTCGACGAGGAAGACCTCGACGTACTGCAGGCCGTCACCGACGACCCCGACGCGATTCAGTACCTGCCGGCCGTTCCGGTGATCGCCATTGTCGGGCGCCCGAACGTGGGAAAATCAGCGCTGGTCAACCGTATCCTCGGTCGCCGCGAGGCCGTCGTCGAGGACACCCCCGGCGTGACGCGTGACCGCGTTGCGTACAAGGGCGAATGGCACGAGCGCAAGTTCAGCCTCGTCGACACCGGCGGCTGGGAGCCCGACGCCAAGGGCATCGACGCCTCCGTCGCTGCCCAGGCCGAGATCGCCATCGACCTGTCCGACCTGGTCATGTTCGTCGTCGACTCCAACGTGGGCCCGACCTCGACCGATGAGGCCGTCGTGCGCATGCTGCGTAAGAGCGGCAAACCTGTCTTTCTGATCGCCAACAAGGTCGATGACGTGCGTCAGGAGCCCGAAGCGGCCAGCCTGTGGTCGCTCGGCCTCGGCCAGCCGTGGCCGGTTTCTGCCCTGCACGGTCGTGGTGTTGCCGACCTGCTCGATGCGATCCTGCTCGTGCTGCCCGAAATTTCCAACGTTGCCAAGCAGGAGGTCGGCGGTCCGCGCCGCGTGGCCATCCTCGGTCGCCCGAACGTCGGCAAATCCAGCCTGCTCAATAAGGTCGTGGGGGAGGAGCGCGTTGTTGTCAACGAGCTCGCCGGCACGACCCGCGACCCGGTCGATGAGCAGGTTGAGCTCGGCGGCAAGGTGTGGCGTTTCGTCGACACCGCCGGCATTCGCCGTCGTGTGCACCTCTCCCAGGGCGCCGACTTCTACGCCTCCCTGCGCACCAGCGCGGCTTTGGAAAAGGCCGAGGTTGCCGTTGTGTTGCTCGACGTGACCGAGGTCATCAGCGAGCAAGATATTCGCGTCATCGACCTCGTCATCGAATCGGGCCGTGCACTCGTTCTGGCGTTCAACAAGTGGGACCAGATCGACGACGACCGTCGCCGATACCTGGAGCGGGAAATCGAGCAGGACTTGGCGCACGTGGCTTGGGCCCCGCGCGTAAACATCTCGGCCAAAACCGGTCGCCATATGGAAAAGCTGGTTCCGGCGCTTGAGCTCGCGCTCGAATCGTGGGACACCCGCATCGCCACGGGCAAGTTCAACGCTTTCCTGGCCGAGCTCGCTGCCGCCCATCCGCACCCTGTGCGCAGCGGCAAGCAGCCGCGGATTCTGTTCGGTACGCAGGCCTCGAGCCGCCCGCCGACGTTTGTGGTGTTCACCACCGGGTTCCTCGACCCGGGCTACCGCCGCTACATTCAGCGACGCCTGCGCGAGATCTACGGCTTCGAGGGGAGCCCGATCAACCTCAGCATGCGCGTGCGTGAGAAGCGCAAACGCTAGATTCGCAGACTTCAAGCGGTCGGACCTGTTAGCGCAGGTCCGGCCGCTTTTTTTGAGTGCGAGTGCCCGTCGCGGCAGCGTAAATGAGGTCACTCGATTTGCGTGCGCACCCTAAGTGGGCAATGCTCATGGAGTACATTGTGGCCCCCTACGGCCGATCAACCGCACGTTCCCGGACTTGTGCGCGACAAAGAATATACGTAACTAACCAATGGCATCCAGAAATACCCGCACATCTTTTTCAAATCAATTCTCAACTGGCACCACCCCGACTGTCTCCACCAGCACGGCTCCACGGAAGGCCGTTCTTTCGGTTCTGGCAGTTTCCGTCGTCGCCCTGTCCGGTCTCGCTGTCAGTCCGGCTCAAGCTGATAGCAGCAACGCCGAGGCACTGAGCGCATCGATTGTGATTCCCGAGCACAGAAGAGTCACCACCGACTTGGGTACAGTACCGTCCGGTCTGAAATCTGTCGATGTGAAGTTCTTCACCTCTGAGGTCGCTTCACAAACTCAGGTAAGAATTGCACTCGGTCCAGAGGGCTCGGAAACGTACTCGTTTACCGCGCCGACTGGTACCAGCCCAACCAAGACCATAACGGTTCCCGTGACGCCGGAAATGGACGGCACGGTCACCGCCGTCAGTAGCGTCGCCGACGTCACGCTGAACCTTTCGGTCGACGGCTTTGAGCGCGCCGAAGGCAGCCCGGCACCGGCTCCGGAGCCCGTTCGTGCGCCGGCTCCGACACCGGATCCGACTCCCACACCGACACCGGCTCCAGCACCCACTCCGGCTCCGGCACCCACTCCGGCACCGGTTCCCGCGCCGGCACCTACTCCGGCACCGGTTCCCGCGCCGGCGCCGGCTCCCGTACCGAGTCCCACTCCGGAGCCTTCGCCGGTGACGAGTGGAACGCCGGGTGTTTCCAACACGGGCGTTCCCTCTGGAACCGCTTTAACCGTGCACAATGGTGACATTAACGTGACCAAGCCGGGCACCGTGCTGAATGGCCTCGATGTTCGAGGCCTGATCAAGATCAGTGCCCCCGATGTGACCATCAAGAATTCCATCATTCGGGGTCGCACCATGAACGGTCCAGGGGCACTAATCAATAACCTCGGCGGACACCGAAACCTGGTTGTCACCGACACCGAACTGTCCCCAAGCACCGCTTCGCCCCACGCCAATGGAATCTACGGCTATAACTTCACGGCAACACGCTTGAACATCAATAACGTCATCGATGGCATTCACATCACCGGAAGCAACGTGAGTCTGCAGGATTCCTGGATCCACGATCACATGCATTACAGCAATGACCCGAATCAGGGCGGTTCCGCCAGTCACGACGATGGCATACAGATTCAGGCTGGAAACAACGTGAGCGTAACCGGCAACCGGCTCACCGATTCGCACAGCGCTGCCGTGCAGATCACGCAGGACCGGGGACCGGTCTCCAACTTCACTTTTAGCGACAACTTCGCGAACGGTGGAGCCTGCACCGTGAACATTGCGGAAAAGTCACACGGCCCGATCAAGGGAGCGACCATTACCGACAACAGTTTCGGCCGTGATTCTCGCCTTTCCAACTGCGCCGTGATCGCCCCGACGACCACCAAGATTGACTTTGCAGACAACTACTACGTGCCCGACGACACCCTCGTCACGATCAAAAAAGGGTAGTCCTGATCGCCATCATGGCGCTGGAACCTAGCCAGTACTACGGCAGCTAGTGCGTGTGTGATGCGTAAACTCAAAATTTGTGAGAGAGATGTGGCCGGTCCTGTTTGCGCAGGTCCGGCCGCTTTTTTGCGCTTATTGTGAGCAAAGCGTCTGCACCTTCAAATCGGGGGTTCGACCTCCCGAGCCGGGAAACTAGCCGGGCACGCCCAAGGCACCCGAAGCACTGCGAGAAACGGGACTGTTCCGCAGGCCGGTTTGATCCAGGGAACGACCGTGGCGCGCGGAGCGTGCACGCGAACGATCTCGGTCACCTGGCGCCATCCGCTTGCTCAGTGCATCGTCACATATTCGTGCAGGTCCCCGGCTGGAGGTTTCCGCGGATAGCTGGGCTTGTCGGTCATCTGCGCCTCGCTGAGGCGGTCAACGCGAAAGGTCCGCCCGTCGGCCGCCTCGAGGCTGTAAGCGAGGAGGTACCCGTGGCCCATCGCACGCACGAGGTGCAACGGTCCAAGCTGTCTGTTTGTGGTCTCTCCCGAGTAGCGGCGGCTCGGGCGGTTCTCCGCCGGCGATTCTTTCGACCACCGGGTCAGCGGGCGCTACGGGATACACCGTCTAGATCAGAATCAGATTGTTGATCACGTCAGCGGCACTTCTGTGCATAGGCTCCTGACGTGAACGGGCGTGCGCGCGGAGACGCTTGAAGGCCTCATCCATATTGATGTTGTTGCGTGCCGCGATGACGCCCTTTGCCTGCTCGATGAAAACTCGGCTGTTCAGTGCGTGTTGAAGCTGAGCGTTCACCGTCGCGTTTTTTCGAGCTGTACGTTCGTGAAGGAGAGTGATGGTCGCCACGTCGGCCAGGGCCTGCCCGATGACCGCATCCTCATCACTCAACGCACCTTTGTGACTTCGAAACAGATTCAGTGCGCCGATTGTATTTGGACGAAAGCGCATCGGAATGGCGTGTACGGATTGAAAACCTTGGGCCAACGCTGCTGCCTGAAAATCGGGATAGTCGTTACCATCCGATGCAATATCGCTCAGGGTGACGACCGTACCGGATCGATAGGCGTCGACGCACGGACCGGCGCCGGCCTCATGTTGCAGCACCTCGACACGACGGCTTTCCTCACTCGTGGAGGCGATGACCTGAAGATTGCCGTGTTGGTCCGCCAGGAGAAGACCCGCTGCCGTGGCGTCAAGCAACACAACACACTGATCGACCAAAGTACGCAGCAGATCAGCAGAGTCGTACTCTCCCACCAGCGCGTCAGCCAGTTGCACAAATGCTCCGCTCACCAGCGAAGCACGGGACAGTTTCGTCATACCCACCATTCTGGACTCCTTCCCAAAATTGGTAACGAGCTCCGCCCGAATCTCAGTATTTTGGGAGAAAGGCGTTTTCCTTCTCGGCGATACTTTGCTGTTCTTCAGCGACGTTCCCAACTTCGGCGACGTTCTCACCTTTAGCGGGGTGATCAGCCAGCCGCTCTGGGCGACCAGCTCGGCTACGGCATCGGCCGCGCAAATCGCGTTCATCCCCGTGCCGGCGGCCGGTGATATTTTGCCAAGCTCGCCGACCATGATCCTCGACTTCTTCGAACAGCACCACGCGGTCATTGGGCCCAGTGCCGTCGCCGTATTCTTCGCTGCCTTCATGATCAGTCAGGCAAGCCATTGGCCCCGAAGCAGGGCAGGTTCTTGACAGACCTTTGGGGGCGTGTCAGACTCGACCAAGACCGAATGGTCGATCATCTTATGAATAAATATGCAACAAGCCGTGAACAGTTTCAAAGGAGAAACGCATGCAGAGCATTAAAATTCGACCAAAACATATGTTCGCGACCGCAGCCGCTTTATCGGCCGCTCTGCTCTTTACCGGCTGCAGCCCCACTGTCTCCCCGACAGGCGCTTCCGGGAACGGCAACGAGAATGGCAAAACGATTGGTATTGCAGTCGCGGACCAAAAGTCGCTGTTTTACGTCGCGGCCGTTGACGGGATGGAGCAGGCTGCAGACGAGGCCGGTTATAAGCTCGTCACGCTCTCCGCCAATAACAATTCCGGTCAGCAGGTCAACCAGGTTCAGGATTTGATCACCCAGCAGGTCGATGTGATCATTTTCATCGCCCAGGACGCGACGTCAGCAGCAGCCGGCGTCAAGCTGGCCAATGACGCCGGTATTCCGATCGTTGCCGTCGACCAAAAGCCTGAGTCTGGCAACGGCAAACTTGCGACCTACATCGCGACGGACAGTGTCGCGGCAGCCGAGAAGCTGTGCACCTGGATGTTTGACCAGTTCGGTGGCGCCGGCGACATAGCGATCCTCCAAGGCCCGCTCGGCTCGACCGCGGAGTTGCAGCGCAGCGAAGGCTGCGCAAACGCACTGGCGAACTATCCCGACGTGAAAGTCGTCGCTCAGGAATCAGCCGGTTGGGACGAGACCAAGGCATTCACCGCGGCGCAGAATATCCTGACGGCAAATCCCAACTTGAAGGCAATTTTCGGCGAAAGTGACGCCATGGCCCTGGGCGCAGCTAAGGCGGCGCAGCAGGAAGGCCGCACCGGCTTGGTCTTCGTCGGTATCGACGGATTCCCGACGATGTTCACGGCGGTCGCAGACGGACTCACCCAGGCCACGATGGCGCAGCAGCCGTACCTTATGGGGCAACTATCGGTCCAGGACGCGGTGAAGATTGCCGAGGGAAACGGCGGCGACATTCCCAAACTCCAGTACCAGGACACGGTGCTCGTCACCGGTGAGAACGTCGCTGACAACGATCCCGCGAAGTTCTACGGTCCTGACTTCAAGTAATCGAACAGCTGCCGGTGGGAGACGTGGTAACCGCGTTGGACCGTCTTCCACCGGTTCTATTGCGATCGCAATGAATGGATGACAGTGGTACAGACACTCGCACACACAACTCACGACGGCCAGGCAGACGGAGATTCTGCGGGTCTCATTTGCACGGGGCTTTCCAAAAGCTACTGGGGAGTTCCCGTACTCAAGGACGTTGACATTACGCTCCGGCCCGGAAACGTCATTGGACTCATCGGCGAGAACGGGGCCGGAAAGTCGACAACGTCGTCGATTATCGCGGGCATAGTTGAAGCCAACGGCGGGTCGATGACCATTGACGGCATCCCTTACGAACCAGCTCGGCCTTCAGACGCATTAAAAAATGGCGTCGCGCTTATTCACCAAGAGATTCGTATGGTTCCGGAGCTGTCGGTAGCGGAAAACATCTTTATCGGGAGGCTGCCTCGTCGTCGAGGAGTGATCGATCGCAATCGCATCAATGACGAGGCGAGGGAATACCTCGAGCTCGTCGGTTCACAGACTGACCCACGCCGCCCCGTTGCCGGACTTTCCATTGCGGCGCAGCAGGAAATCGAGATCGCACGCGCCCTCTCCCGCGAACCGAAATACATCATTTTCGATGAGCCATCGGCCTCACTCGGACAGGCCGAAACGCAACATGTTTTCGCCCAGATCGCAGCGTTGAGACAACGTGGTGTTGGAATCGTGTACATTTCCCATCGCTTGGAAGAGATCAAAGAAGTCGCGGATACGATCGTGTGTCTCAGGGACGGCGCATTGGTAGGAAATTGGCCGGCAAGTGAGATCACGAAAGACGAAATGGTCAAGGCGATGGTCGGTCGTGACTTCGTTTTTTCCCACCGGGCGCCCAAGCCCGCTACCAGCGAGGTTGCACTTTCCGTCACAGGATTGAGCAAAGCTGGAGTATTTGCGGGCATCGACTTCGATGTTCACCGGGGCGAAATATTCGGTTTCGCTGGACTCGTGGGAGCCGGCCGAACCGAGGTTGTGCGAACCATCGCCGGGGCGGATCAAGCCGACGCCGGGGAAATCAAGGTGCACGGCGAGGTCGTTCAGATCAGAAACCCACGGTCGGGAATCGACGCTGGGATCGCGATGGTTCCCGAGGACCGGAAGGGCCAAGGACTCAACCTGGACCGAACCGGTGCCGAAAACATCACCCTTCCGTGGGAGAAAGAGCTGAGTTCAGCCGGAATTATCACCAAGAAGAAGGTGACGTCCACCGCGAACAAGCTGCGCGACTTCCTGGACATCCGCGGACGGCTCGACATTCCCGTGGGCTCTCTCTCGGGCGGAAACCAGCAGAAGGTCCTGCTGGCGAAGTGGCTGGTGAACGAGCCCAAAATACTCATCCTCGACGAGCCCACCAGGGGGGTCGACGTCGGAGCGAAGATGACGATCTACGAGACCATCAGAGCCCTAGCCGAAACCGGCGTCGGCGTCATCGTCGTTTCATCAGAACTCGAAGAGGTACTCGGCCTGTCACACCGCGTGCTCGTGATGTCCGGTGGCCTCCAGCGGGCGATTCTCGATCGCGCCGACGCGACACCGGAAGCCGTCATGGCCCTCGCGCTCAGCAACGTCCCAAAAGAATCCCCACTGGAGTCGCCGATCGACGGCGAAGCAGAGTATCAAACGACGATCAGAACGCAGGAGAACTGAACCATGGCCATAATCGACCGCAACATGACGCCGCCTCGGCCAGACTCTTCTCCCGCCCACGGCGAGGTCGCGCCTACGTCTGCTGCATCCGTCAACACGAGCCGGTTTCGGCGAATAATGAGCCAGATTCCCGGTCCCCTGATCGGCCTGATCGTGATATTCGTCGCACTCTCATTCCTATCCCCGTACTTCCTGACCCCTCGCAACTTGCTCAATATCCTGAGCCAGGTTTCAGCTGTCGGCGTCATGTCAGTCGGAGCGCTACTGATCATCCTCCTGGGAGGTATCGACCTTTCCGTTGGCTCCGTGCTGGCGCTCAGCTCGATGTCCATGGCCGCAATGTACAAAATGGCCGGTTGGCCTTTCGAAGTCGCGCTCCTCGCGGGCCTTATCGTGGGCGCCCTCGTCGGCCTCATCAACGGCATCCTGACCGCCTACGGCAAACTGCAACCGTTCATCGCAACGCTGGCAACTATGTCCGCAGCGGCTGGCCTCGCGTTGTTCATCACGAATGGCAACCCAATCACGGGGTTCCCCGACTGGTTCATTGCGATCACAGCTACGAGCATTCTCGGCATCCCTATCGAGGGCGTTATTCTCGTCGCGATATTCGCTATTGCGGCATTCTGGCTCAAGTTCCGGCCGTCGGGCCGTGCGCTCTATGCGATCGGCGGAAATGAGGAGGTGGCTCGACTTTCCGGACTTCCCGTGCGCCGCGCCAAAATCTTGGTCTATACCATCGCCGGATTACTAGCGGCAGTAGCAGGCCTCCTGGTCACATCACGACTCGACTCCGCTCAGCCCACCGCTGGCGCTGCCGACCTTCTGAACGTTATCGCCGTAGTGGTCATCGGCGGTGCCAGCCTCTCTGGAGGGTCGGGCAGCCTCCTTGGCACGTTCGTCGGACTCCTCATCATCGGAGTCCTGAATAACGGAATGTCGCTTCTGAACGTCTCCGCCAATCTCCAGCCCGTGGTTATTGGCGCCGTTATCGCCGCCGCGGTACTCACTGACCGAAAGTCGAGCAGAAGGCACACATGAGTACATTCGCCTCAATCACCGATCCCACCGACCTCGACGCGATCCGCGCGGTCATCGCCTCTACAGCCGACGCGGTCGACCTGGTTCCGCTCAGTATCCGGGCACTCGTGATCTCGCCCCAAGCAAGCTTCGATTTAGTCCCAGCGGTGAAAAGCCTGGTAGCCGACGGACCGACAGGAACGCGTCGAGTCGCAGTGCTGGTCGATGAGACGGCCATCCTGCGCGACGGCCGTGACCTGAAGCAGCAACTGTGCGAGCTCCTTGCCGAAGCGTTCGCGATCGAGATTGTCGTGCTCGGCCACGGGGGACAGCTGCACGCAGACGAAGACGCGCTCGAAACTGCGACGGCTGCTATCAAAGGGTATGACTGCGCCGTCGCGATCGGTAGCGGTACTATTTCCGACATCGGGAAAGTGGCCACCGACCGCCTGGGTGGAATCCCGCTCGTGATCGTGCAAACCGCAGCATCCGTCGACGGCTTTA
This sequence comes from Cryobacterium sp. Y29, assembly GCF_002929825.1. GTDB lineage: Bacteria > Actinomycetota > Actinomycetes > Actinomycetales > Microbacteriaceae > Cryobacterium. The sequence continues at coordinate 57,824 of NZ_PJJN01000024.1, read as the reverse complement.
CCGACAACGTCTCGGTGGTCCTGCGCAATGGGGTGAAGCGCACTATCCCATCCCGGTGGCCCGACGTCGTGCTCGCCGACACCACGACAATCGCAGACGCACCCGTTGCCATGAACACTGCCGGTTTTGGTGAGGTGCTGTCGCTCTACACCGCTCCCGCCGACTGGGAACTCGCCAACCGCCTGGGCTTCGACAACAGTTTTCGGCTGACCCCGAGGGATTTTCTGCTCGAGTTCGCTGGCGACCCCGCCACCTGGGCAGACGGCCTCGCCGAGGGTGCACCGGGAGCCGTGCTTGACCTCACCCGGATGCTCGCCATTCGTGGAATGGGCACAGGGATTGCGGGTACTACGGCCTGCCTCTCCGGCGTTGAGCACGTCGTTTCGCACATGCTCGACATGTATGCCGCCGCCCACAATTTGCCGACCGGCCTCCACGGAGCGCAGGTTGGCGTTGCAACTCAGGTTGCGTCCGCAGCGTGGGACCTCTTGCGCCGCCGAGTGGCCGAGGGTGAGTTCACAGTACGTTTCCCCGCTGCGAGCGACCTCGAACAGCAGGTGAAGCAAGCGTTCGATGTATGCGACGAGACCGGCGGTCGCGGTGAAGAATGCTGGTCCGATTACGCCCGCAAGATCAAAGCGTGGAACGCCGACCCGGAGCGCATGAAGGGCCTCGTCGCCAACGCGGTCTCGGATGGCGTCGCGATTGCTGCCACGGTCCCCACGCCCGCGTCGTTGTCTGCCGGTCTGCTTGCTGCGGGGTCACCCACAACGCCGGGTGACCTTGTCGAATGGGTCACCCCGGACATCTGGCGGTGGGCTGTCGCGAATTGCCTTTTCATGCGCGACCGCTTCACGGTCATCGACCTGCTCTTCCTCCTTGGCTCGTGGACGCCGGCCGACGTGGACGCGGTGATTGAGCAGGCCTTTCAGGCGGAGAGTGAGCCGACGTCATGAGCGATGATCGCGTGGTCATTGCGGTGGACTGCTCAACCACCGGCGCGAAAGCGAGTGTCTGGAACGCGGATGGCACCGAGGTTGCCAGTGGGCGGGCCGAACTTGACTTGAGTATCCCCGCGCCGGGGCGCGGCGAACAAGATCCGCGCCAATGGTGGACAGCTATGCAAAGCGCGGTGCGCAGCGCCGTCGCGGGCCTCGACGTCAGGCGGGTTGTTTCCCTATCCGTGACCCACCAGCGCGAGAGTTTCGTGTGCCTCGACGACGACGGCGAAGCCGTGCGACCCGCGATGCTGTGGCTCGATTCCAGGGCCGGCGAGCAAGTGGACCGGTTTGGTTCGGCCGATGTACACGACCGCACCGGTAAACCACCGAACACAACCGTTTCGTACTATAAATTGCTCTGGATGGCCGAGCATGAACCCGAGAATTTGCGTCGTACGGCGCACGTCGTGGAGGTGCATGGCCATCTGGTGCACTGTATGACCGACCTCTGGGCGACCTCGACGGCAAGTATGGACCCCACCGGCCTCGTCGACATTCGAACCGGCGACTACGACCCGGCCGTCCTGACGCACCTCGGTCTCGACCGCTCTCAACTGTCGACCCTGCACTTTCCTGGAGACGTCATCGGAGGTCTCACCGTCGATGCCGCCGAACTTCTCGGTCTGCGCCCTGGCACGCTCATCGTTGCGGGAGCCGGTGACGGACAGTGCGCCGGCCTCGGCGCGGGGGTCGCGGCGCCGGGGCGGGCGTACCTCAATATCGGTACCGGCCTGATCTCTGGAACGTATTCCTCTCATTACCAGCCCGACAGGGCGTATCGAGCGATGCTGGGTACGATTCCGGGCAGCTTCGCGTACGAGACCTTCGTGGGGGCGGGCACGTACATGGTCTCCTGGTTCATCGATACGTTCACTCATTGCTCGGAGGAGTTTCGCGGCGGGGTTGAGGTGACCCTCGAGTCCGAAGCGGCGGTCGTGCCTCGCGGCAGTGACGGCCTGTATGTCGTTCCCTACTGGAACGGAGCGCTCACGCCGTACTGGGACCATGAGGCCCGCGGCATCATGGTGGGTCTCCAGGGCGTGCACCGTCGCGCCCACATTTACCGCGCAGTACTGGAGGGCGTTGCCTTCGAACTGCGGCTAAGTCAAGACCAGGTTGAGCAAGCAACGGGGGACACCGTGGAAGAGTTCGTTGCTATGGGAGGCGGCTCGCAATGCCCGCTTTGGTGTCAGATAATCGCGGATGTTCTGCGCCGGCCCGTTGTATTGTCGCGCCAGAGGGAAACTACCTGTCTGGGCGCTGGCATGCTCGCGGCCTTTGGGGCGGGACTTTTTCCCAGCATCCGCCACGCCGCCGAGGCCATGAGTGCCACCGAGTTCCGATATGAACCCGACCCGAAAGCAGCCGACGACTACGAAGCGCTCTACCGCCGATATGCAGCGATCTACCCCGCGTTCCGTTCCTTCTTCCACGACCGGATCGAAGTGATGGCGTGAGTGAAACGACGGCGACCAGCCTGAGCTTGCCCGCGGCGCGGACGGATGACGACGCACCGCGGGCGCTGCCCGAACGGGTCTACGACGCCTACCTGTTCGACCTGGACGGCACCATTTATCTGGGCGAGGAGCTTCTTCCCGGAGCGCTCCAGCTCCTTACTCACCTTCGCGAGACGAAACGTCGGGTGGTGTTTCTCTCGAACAACCCAACGCTCGACCGGGCAATGTACGTATCCAAACTCACGAAACTCGGCATTCAGGTCGCGCCCGAGGAGGTTGTCAACTCAGTGGTGAGCATGGTCGCCTGGCTCAGGCGTGAACACCCCGGTAAGACGGTCTACCCGATTGCTGAACAACCGCTGATCACGGCGCTGCGGGATGCGGGAATCCCTACGTCGTCGAACCCCGATGAGATAGACATCGTCTTGGCGAGCTACGACCGAGGGTTCGACTATTCCAAGCTTCAGATCGCATTCGACGCATTGTGGAAGCGGGATGCGATCCTTGTGGCGACCAACCTGGATCGCTATTGCCCGTTTCCTGGTGGCCGCGGTGAACCTGACGCGGCGGCGATTGTCGCGGCGATCGAGGCGTGCACCGGCGTGTCCTGCGTCGCCAACGCCGGTAAGCCCAGCGTGATCATGCTGGAAACGGTGATGGCAACCCTGGGGCTACGGCCTGAGCAATGCCTCATGACGGGCGATCGGCTCTATACGGACGTGAAAATGGCCGTGGATGCCCGGATGGACTCCGCGCTCGTGCTCACCGGAGACGCCGACCTCGACTCGGTGGCGCGCACCGCTGCAGCGGACCAGCCCACCTACATTCTTGACCGAGTGGACCATGTCATTCCGGCGGCCGTACGGGATCAACTCGGTTGGTCTGATGTCCCATCAAAATCGCTTGCAGTGGGACACAGAAGTGCGTAGCATAGTGTTTCATAACACGAATGAATATGCACTCGTGAACGCAGACGAAGACGTCGAGAGAAAGGCGGTTCCCAATGGCCGAACTGGCACGCGATACCCTGCGTGAAATGCAGCTGCGAATGTTGAGAATCCGAGCGTTCGATGAGCGCGCATCCAAGATGGTGAAACGAGGCCACATTCCCGGCACTGTTCATACCAGCATCGGGCAAGAAGCGCAGGTTGTCGGCGCCACGATGGCTCTTGGTGCCGGTGATTACATGAGTGGAAACCACCGCAGCCACGGGCACCCCATCGGAAAAGGTTCACCGCTCGGCCCACTCATGGCTGAACTCGTAGGCAAGGCGACGGGCGTCTGCAAAGGCAAGGGCGGCTCGCTGCACCTCGCTGACTTCGCGGTGGGAAGTCTTGGCGAGTCCGGCATTGTGGGGTCGTCCATCCCGATTGCCAATGGAGCAGCCCTGTCGTCGAAGGTGCTGAACAACGGCAAAGTAGCGCTCGCCTTCTTCGGCGATGGAGCCGCCAATCAGGGTGTCCTCTACGAGTCGATGAACATGGCCGGCGTGTGGGACCTCCCGATGATCTTTCTGTGCGAAAACAACCAGTACGCGCTGAGCACTCCGGCACACACCGTAACATCGGGCATCATTTCCGAACGTGCCGCTGGATTCGGGATGCCCGGAATCAGAGTTGAAGAAGGACAAGATGTTCTGGCTGTCTACGATGCGGTCTCCGAAGCCGTAGCACGAGCGCGCGCCGGGGACGGTCCCACACTGGTCGAGGTCATGACCTATCGGTACAACGAACACTCCGAAGGGCTGAGGCTGGGCACGGACTACCGAAACGCAGGTGAGCGCGAGGCGTGGTTGAAAAAAGATCCCATCGTTCTCTTTCGTCACTATCTGGCATCTCAGGGATTCTCTGACGATGAGCTCGATGGCCTCCAGGCAACCGCGCTCGCCGAGGTCGACGCGGCTGTTGCATTCTCGGACGCGAGTCCTTACCCCGATCTTTCGGTCGCCTTCGACGACCTCTACACCGACAAGGAGTCCGCAGCATGACTGTGATGAGCTATTTGGGTGCTATTGGCGCAGCCCAGCGCGAGGCCATGGACGCCGACGAGCGCGTCATCATCATCGGCGAAGACGTCGAAGCGAATGTCTATGGCACTACCGGCGGCGGCAAATCCCGCAGCGACAAAGGCGATTTTCTGCAGCGGTATGGCAAGAATCGCATTCGCAACACTCCGATCTCCGAGGAGGGCATTGTCGGCGCTGCCGCTGGCGCTGCGATGACTGGGCTGCGCCCGATAGTCGACCTCTCCTACTCGAGCTTCCTGTACATGGCCATGGACCAGTTCGTGAACCAGGTGGCGAAAAACCGGTACATGTTTGGCGGCCAGGCCTCGATGCCCGTAGTATTCCGCTCCGCTATGTTCTATGGACTGAACACCGGCGCGCACCACTCGGACCGTCCGTATCCGATGTTCATGAACGTCCCCGGACTGAAAATCATTGCCCCTGCCACGCCCGCAGACGCAAAAGGGCTGCTCCGCTCCGCGGTCGATTCCGACGACCCAATCCTCAGCTTCGAGGCCTGCCTCCTGTGGAGTGCAAAGGAGGACGTTGACGAGAACGAGTTTTGGATTCCGCTTGGGGTCGCACGCACGGCGCGGGAAGGAACGGACGTCACCGTCGTAGCTATCTCGAGCTCAGTGCCAGAGGCCGTGGCTGCAGCAGAAGAACTCGCACGGGAAGGAGTGTCCGTCGAGGTCATTGATCCGAGAACGCTCGTTCCACTCGACCGTGATGCCATTTTGCGGTCGGTGGCGAAGACTGGGCGTTTGGTGGTAGCCGAGCCGGCGCACCGCACCTGTGGTGCAGCGGCAGAGATCAGTGCCCTCGTCGCGGAAGAAATTTTTGATTCTCTCAAAGCCCCGATTATTCGTGTGACGGCACCGGACATGCAAATTCCTTTTAGCCCCTCGCTCGAAAAGCAGATGTACCCGACGAAGGCCACCATTGCGGCCGCCATTCGGCGCGTCGTCGACCTGCCGGCGCTTCAGCCGGTCGCAGCCGCAGTTTAATAACGAAAGAGGAACCCAATGGCGCGTATAGATGTGTTGCTTCCCCAGTGGGGAATGGGAATGAGTGAAGGGGCAATCGTCGAGTGGCTCAAGAAGGTGGGCGACCACGTCGATGAAGACGAACCTCTGGCGGAGGTCGAGGCGGAGAAGGTTGAGGAAACTCTCGAGTCACCTGCCACGGGCACCCTGGTTGAGATCTTGGTCGAGGAAGGTGCCTCAGTCGAGGTCCGCACCATTCTTGCTGTGATTGAAACCGACTAAACGCGGGCCTCAACGAAAACAACGAAGGAGGAGGAGCTATGAGCGCATCTTTAGTGAACGCCGGCGACACCCGCGCACCCTACGATCTCGTCGTCGTGGGTGCTGGCATTAATGGACTCGGCATTGCGCGCGACGCTGCTGCGCGAGGTTTGCGAACCATCGTCATCGACCAGGAAGACATTTGCAGCGGCGTGTCCGCGTGGTCGGGCCGACTCATTCACGGTGGTCTCCGATACCTGGAGCATAAGGACTTTGCCTTGGTTCGCGAATCCCTGAAGGAGCGCGAGCGTCTCTTCAAGCTCGCTCCGCACCTCGTGAAGCCTGTGCCGCTTCTCATGCCTTTCTACGCCCGCAACAAGCGGCCGTCGTGGTTGATCCGCCTCGGCATGATCGCCTACGACGTACTCTCGTGGGACAAGAAGCAACCCAATCACAGCATTCTGACGAAGCGCGCGGTGCTGTCCCGCTTCACCGGGATGGAACCTGCCGGACTCACCGGTTCCGCGGTCTTCATCGACGGTCAGGTTGAATATGCTGAGCGCCTCTGTGTTGAACTAGCGGTGGCAGCTCAAAGTGACGGGGCCGACATCGTCACCCACTCCCGCGTCGATGGGCTGTTGAAGTCCGATTCTCGAGTGAGCGGCGTCGAGTACACCGATTCGATCACGGGAGAACGTCATTCTGTGCGCGGACGGGTGGTCATGAACGCCGCTGGACCGTGGGTCGACCGCCTGCTGGCTGATTTTGGGGGAGTCAGTTCACCTCGATTCATCGGCGGCTCCAAAGGCAGCCATATCGTCGTGGCTCCCTTCCCCGGGGCGCCTCGCGACGTCGTGTACTACGAATCGCAGGCCGATGGCCGCCTGGTCCTCGTCATACCGTGGATGGGCAGATACCTCATCGGATGCACGGACAACCTCTACGACGAGGAGCCGGACTCTGCTCGCGCAGAACAGTCGGAAATCGACTACCTTCTCAACGAGGTCAACACTCTGGTGCCGGGCGCAAAACTGAGCACCGACGATGTTCTTTACACATACAGCGGAGTGCGACCACTGCCCTACGCTCCCGGTGTGCCCGAATGGAAGATTCCGCGCAGTCATATCATCCACGACCACGCTGACGACGGCGTCGAGGGCCTCTTTTCCGTCATCGGGGGTAAGCTCACGACCTTCCGGCAGCTCTCAGAGGACGCCGTCGACCTGGCGCTTCGCAGTCTGGGCGCCAAGAAGGTCAAAACAATCACTTTGACGAGCCCACTTCCAGGTGCTCGAGTCGCAAACTATGAGACGTTCTCAAAGGCGTTCATTGCGAACGGCGCTCTGCCACCGTTAGTGGCGAAGCGCCTCCTCGCTCTGTACGGAGTGCGGGCATCGAACATAGTGGCTCTCGTGAGTAACGATTCCAGTCTTGCTGAGATCGTCGACGAGAAGTCGGGGGCTCTGGCTGCTGAAGTAGTCTTCGCCATCACTGAAGAATTTGCCCGAACTCTCACGGACGTCATGGCGAGACGTCTCCTGCTGGCGTTTGAACCGGATCACGGCATCGAGGGCGCCGAGCGGATCGCGACGATCATGGCGGCGATCAACGGCTGGGATGAAGACCGTATCCAGAATGAGATCGACGGCTACGTTGAGTGGCTCGGCCACCTAGCAGTCCCCGGCCGACCCACAGCGCAAATTCCAGTTCGCGTGACATCCGGAGAACGCGAAAGTGGGTTGACCGTCGGCGACGTCGCCCTCCAGGGCGGGGCAGACCTATGACGGGCCGCTATGTTCTCGCGCTCGACGAAGGGTCGAGCAGCGCGCGGGCGGTCCTCGTCGATACGGACGGGCGGATCGTCGCGGAGGCATCAAATTCGCTCACGCCCCTTTTTCCCAACCACGGCTGGGTCGAGCTTGACCCGGCCCAACTGTGGACTGCGATGCGGGCAGCGATCGACGAGGTAATGGACCGGTCGGGGCTGACGGCGCGCGATATCGCAACGGTCGGGGTGACAACTCACCGGGAAACCTGTCTGATCTGGAATCGTTCTACCTCCATCCCCGTCCACAACGCGATCATGTGGTCTTCGCATCAGACCGATGAGATCGTGCAGCGCTGGTCAGACATGGGGCTCGACGCCGAGATCCGCACGCGCACCGGGCTCCGGAACGACTCGTTTTTCTCAGCCCCCAAACTGGCCTGGTTCATCGAGAATGTCCCAGGACTCAAAGCACTTGCAGGCACGGGCGCCTACGCTGCCGGAACAGTCGATACCTGGCTTGTCTGGAACCTCACCGGTGGGCGCGAGCACGTCACCGATGCGACATCAGCGTCGCGAACGGCATTGCTCAACATCGATGAACTCGCGTGGGACGACCGACTATGCGACGTATACGGAATCCCTCAGGAGCTTCTCCCCGAGGTACGTGCTTCCAATTCGCACTTTGGCTACCTTGACTCCAGCATTCTGCCCGATGGTGCGGGTCATTACATACCCATTCAAGCGATCATCGCTGATCAACAGGCCGGGCTCTTTGGGCAGGGATGCTTCGACGAGGGTTCAGTCAAGAACACATTTGGAACCGCTGGCGTGCTCGTCGCCAACGTCGGGAGCAGCCCGCTGCTCCTGGCCGGCATGACTACCAGCGTGGCGATGAACATTCCCGGGCTCACCAGCTACGAAGTCGAAGGGGTGGTATTCCACAGCGGGCAGACGCTCCATTGGCTACGTGACAAGATGCGCGCAGTTGGATCCATAGCGGAGATGGAGCGCATCGCAGAACGGGTCACAGATACCCAGGGCGTCTACTTTGTTCCCGCATTCGCCGGCCTCTGCGACCCTTACTGGGACAAAGACGTCCGCGCATCAATTTTTGGGTTGACTCTTGACACGGGCATCGACCAAATTGTTCGCGCGGCACTCGAAGCCATGGCGTACCAGACGCGCGACAACCTTGATGCGCTGCGCGCCGGCGGTATGAACGTGACGTCGCTGAAGGTAGATGGAAAAGCAGTCTGCAACAACTTTCTGTGCCAGTTCCAAGCAGACATCCTCGGCATGCCGGTCGTTCGGCCGGAAGGCCTCGAACGCACCGCTCTCGGAGTCGCCTATATTGCCGGAGCGGAGGTTGGTCTGTGGAACGCGCAAGATCTCGTGCGCGAAACGTGGCGCGCGGAGCGAGTATTCGAGCCCCGTATGAGCAGCGATCGCCGCGACCAGCTCTACGGCGGTTGGCAGGCCGCCGTGCGATCCGCGCGCATGATGCCGCCGGCACCACCTCACCCGACTAACGGGACGGTTTCAAATTCCGTCCCGATACTGGCCGCACACTGACGTGCTGGTCCCACACCTAAACCAATCGAGAGGATCATGATGACCACGAAGACAGCCGAAAACTATGTTGCCCGCGCCCGAGCAGGCGGCTATGCAGTAGGTGGTTTCAATATGCACAACCCTGAGACCACGCAAGCACTGATTGAAGCGTCGATTCTCGCTCAATCACCAGTTTTCCTGCAGGTTGGGCGGGCGATCGTTCCTCATCTGGGCCTCGAGGCCGCGTACCGCATGACCCGTCATGAACTCGACGTTACGGAAGCGGATGCGGTTATCCACCTCGACCACGGTACCTACGATGAGGTCTTCGAAGCTCTGCGTCTCGGATTTGACTCGATCATGTTCGACGGCTCCCACTTGCCGTTCGAAGAAAACTTGAAAACTACCCGCTACGTCGTTCAGGTGGCACATTCATTCGGCGTTCCGGTGGAAGCCGAACTGGGCAGCATTCCCGATGCATCCAACGGTATCGACTGGTCGGCGCACTACACCAACGTCGACGAAGCCGAAAGATTCGTCGCGGAAACCGGTGTCGACTTTCTGGCGATCTCGGCAGGCGTGATGCACGGCATCACGTCCGGTGACCCCCTGCCCCTCGACATCGAACGAATCCAGCGCATTCGAGATGTGACGGGTGTTCCCCTCGTTCTGCACGGAGCGTCGGGAGTGCCGGAGTCGGATATCAGCGCTGCGATCGCGGCTGGCGTGCACAAGCTGAACGCCGACACTGATCTCCGCCATGCCTTTCGCCGCGGTATTGAAGAGACTTGGGCGCAGGGTGACCGCCAGCTCGAAGACGCCATGCTTGAGGGAAAGCGCCTGATGATCGAAGCGACGATCGCAAAGATGCGTGAATACGGGTGTGCCGGTGCCTCGACGACCGCCGTTTTGACCGAAGCGCGGGCGTAATGACGCAACCACTAGAACTCGACGAGGGTGAGCGTACCGAGCTGAAAGGCATGCGTCGAACCGCAGCGCGGCGCATGGTCACGGCGTGGGAAGCGCCGGTGTTCCACCTCACGGTGGAGGTCGACATGACGGAGGCATCACGTGCCAAGCTCGTCGTGCCGGGGGCGACAGTGACTGACGTGCTTGTTCGCGCAACCGCGCATGCTCTGACCGTGGTGCCGGCGGTAAATGTTCACGTCGACGGTGAAACGGTCGTATCTTTTCCACGAGCTCACATCGGAATAGCGGTCGCCACAGAGAAGGGTCTGACAGTACCGATTATTCACAACGCCGATCAGTTGGATCTTGAAGAGATCGCTCAGCGCAGGCGCGACATCGTCGGCCGTGCACGTTCCGGCGGACTGGGGCGCGACGACATCACCGGAGGAACGTTTACGATTTCGAATCTCGGCATGCTTGGGGTAATCCGCTTTGATGCCATCGTGAATGCGCCCCAAGCTGCGATCCTGGCGGTTGGGGCCACGATCCGCCGAAATGTCTGGACTGAGGATGGCGGGGGTTGGCGTCCCATCGCCGAATTGACCCTAACGTCGGATCACCGTGCTCTGGATGGCGCGGTTGCAGCCGAGTTTCTCGAGGCGTTGAAGACGAAACTGGAAGCGCCGCTCTAACAACGTGCATTCGGTGGCGGCGACTCGCGTTGCGGGCCGCCGCCACCGGCGATTACTCCTGCAGGAGTCGGTCTGCCGTTTCCATATCTGTGATCAGGGTGTCGATCCAGTGGCCGCGCAGGGCCGCGCGCACGGCCTCGTATTTTGACCTTCCACCAGCGACGGCAAATCGTCCGCCGTTGGAGGGAAGCTGGGCCAAGGTCACACCGATCACCAGGGAATCAAGCTCGCTCTCGAGCGGGATTCCCTCCGCGTCGATGAACCTGAGGTTGATCTGTCCGACGGCGCCGAGCGACTTTGCCATTTCGAATTGTTCTACTGTGAAAAAGTTGCCGCCCGGTTCCAACGGTGCATCGATATTGCAGGTGCCAATACCGACAAGGGCAATGTCCAACTCATCTAACGCCGCGATCGCTTCGCGGGTGTGCGCGTCATAGCTAATCATTGCATCACGCACTTCCGCAGAAGACAGAACCCCGGGAGCGCGGATGAACAGGGGGTCACCTCCGATCAGGTCGGCAAAGCGCTGCGTGGAACGGGTGGAATCATGCTGCGACTGTGGCGGGCCGACGTCCCCGAGCATCTCGACGATGCGCGTGGCACTGGACGTCTTTTTTTTCGACGGTTCGAGGGTAGCCACGAGTGAACGCAGTGACCGGCTCCATGACGTGAAGCCAATAGTTTTCCCGGACAATTGCATTGACGAGAGGATGAGCGCGGCCGCCTCTCCGAGGTCGCGATTGATGCCGGACTCATCGTTTGGATCCAGCGCCTCCACGATGTGAACCTGGGACAAGCCATAGCGCTTCTGGAGATCTTCTTCGACCTCTGCGTGCAGGCCCTCGGGGATGACGACAATCGTTCGCACAATTTTTGCTTTCTCGGCGGCTTGAAGCAGCCGAGAGACGCGGGCCTGCGATATGCCCAAGGTCGAAGCGATCTCGATCTGTCGAATGCCGTGGGTGTAGTACATCCGCGCCACTTTTGTCATGAACCGGCGCGGTTCTAGGTCAGTAGCCACAGCTTCTCCCATCACTCAGTTACCAAAATAGTATCAAGATTCGTCGGTTGCAAGAATATCCATTTCACTCTAGACTCCGGGTTTAGGTTTATTCAGTTCCCGGGGGCGAGGAAATCGACGAATGGCGATCCCACATCAGTCCCTTCAGGTTGGTTTTGATAGAACGCACTTCACGGTGCAGAGGAGCACCGCCAGCTGATCAAACAATCTATCGATCTTCTCCGCCCAGATTTAGAGTTCGAGTCCTGCACGTAATGACGGAGGTGAACCAGAAGTTGCCCACTCGCGTACCGAAATTATCACTGGGTCGGGTCGGCACCACAGCGCAGGACGACATCGATGAATCCTTGCGCGTGCTGCGCGAGGTGCAAGCAGACGTCAATGCTCATGCTCGGATCAGGGCCTATCGCCCGATTCCCACCGTGGCATTCAGCCGACGTGAAAGCTTGATGCCTGAATTCGCCGCAGCCTCGGCGGCGGCTCGTGGGTTCGGCTTTGACCCAGTGATCCGCCTTGCGGGGGGACGAGCAGTGGCGTACGACCAGACGTGCCTGATCATCGATCTCATGGCCCCCTTGAAATTCTACGGTGATCACATAGCGGCCTTTGAAGCGGGAGCTGGTTGTTTTCGGGATGTGCTGGGCGACCTCGGCCTCGATGCTCGAGTAGGTCCCGTCGTCGGGGAATACTGTGCGGGGGACCATAGTGTCAACGCGCGAGGGCAGGTGAAGGTCGTAGGAATCGCTCAGCGCGCCATGCGCCGTGCCAGACTGCTCACCGCTTGCATCGTGTTGGAAAACCCTGAGCGACTGCGGCCAGTCGTCGACGCGGTCTACGGTGCAATGAAGCTTGACTGGTCCCCAGCGAGTTTGGGGAGCGTCCGCGGCGAGGGGGTCCAGGGAACACTCGACGAAATCGTGCTCGAGCTTGTGACCGGGCTCCAGCAGCGACATTCGAAATGGGCGTATCCGCAGATATCCCATATTGACGATCCGGGTGCGTAAGTAGTCTGGCATTCGAGCGCAGGAAGCTGCGCGAAATACCCCCGTCAGTTGGGCATCATCGAATGTTGTACAGTGCCCTCGCCTCGTCCGGCGTTGCTATGGGCCGGCCGACTTCCCTGGCGATTTCCTGGGCCTGCTGCAGCAGCTCCAGGTTTGTCGGATTGCGAGCCGGATCATAAAACAATTCCAGTCCGGTCTTGATGTGGCCGCCGAGCTCGATTGCCCTGCGGAGGATCGAGGTGTCGTCGAGTGAGCCCTGACCCCAGATCGAGATATACCAAGGGTGTTTGACTTTCGCCTCCTCGATCATCCAGAGGTAGTAGTACAGGCTCTCGAGACTTGGCTTCATGCCGTTCGTTCCGATGGGATCTGTGGCAGTCAGACCGTAGTCCCCGATGAGATAGAAATCCCACATGGAGCCCGGCGTGGAGAGTCCCTTGTTGACGTAGTGCATGGCGTGGCGAAGGTGGCCCGGTTCGTAGACGCCGAAGACCATGGGGGTGCCGTGCGCACGCAGCATCCTGATTTGGCTGCCAACGCGTTCGTAGTTAAACCCGAATTCGGGGCCAGCGAGGTAGCCCTCGGCATCCGTTTCTGTGGCGAATAGGGTCAGTCCGGTGTCGACACAGGCAATGCGAACGTTTGCCTTCTCGACGAGGAAGGGGACGTGCTGAAGGCCGTTCTCGTCGCCTTTGAGGCGGAGGTTGTTGCAGGTCGTGGGGTACCAGGTGATGTCAGGGTGCTTGTGCAACACCTTGTCCCATGTGCGCATATAGTCCTTGTACGCGTCTTCGCCCATGAGGTCGAAACTGGTGTTGTGGGCGTGGATCGCACCGGCTCCGGCTTCCCAGCATCGAATTGCGTCTTCCGCGATCTCATCGTAGGAAATCGGGGTGTTCGGGTTCATTTCTTTCGTACGAATGCCGTTAATATGAGACTCGATTATGACGGGGTAGTCCCAGTTGGGCTTCATATCCGCATACTTGTCGAGGGCAGTGACCATGGTTCACTTCTCTTTCTCGAGATGACTGCATCCGAAACGGTCTAGTGCTTCGTCCGAACCGGACGACGATACTTGGGCCAGTCCACCTGTTCCTTCCGGACTGCCGCGATTCGTTGACAGATGGACTCCGGATGAGATATAAAATGAATATACACGCAGTCGCTGAATAAAAAATACTCCGCGTGTGCGACACGGAACAAGGAGGTTCTAGTTTGTTGGACTCGTTTGATGTTCGTCCGTACGAGATCCGCATCCCCGACGCGGATCTTGACGACATGATGGAGCGGCTGAAACGGACTCGATTCCCCCAGGACTTTGGGAACGAAGACTGGCGCTATGGCTACAATACCGAGTACCATCGCACCCTCATCGACTACTGGATCAATGAGTATGACTGGCGCGCTGTGGAGCGTCAGATGAACGAACTCCCACACTTCAAGGTAGACGTGATGGGCGTTCCCCTGCACTTCATCCATGTGCGTGGCAAAGGTACCAATCCGAAGCCGCTGCTTCTCCACCATGGCTGGCCGTGGACTTTCTGGGACGTCCGCAAAATCATCGAGCCTCTCACGGATCCGGTTAAATTCGGCGGCGTGGAGTCTGATTCGTTTGACGTGGTTCTCATCTCCCTGCCCGGCTATGGGTTCTCCTCGCCTCTGACAGAGACGGGGTGGAATTTCTGGAAGACCGCCGATCTTGAGAACGTTCTCATGAAGCAGATCCTCGGGTATGACCGCTACGCCACCGCGGGAGGAGATTGGGGTGCGCTGATCGCACAACAGCACGGGCACAAGTATGAATCCGATGTCATCGGCGTCTATACGCACTTTCCCGCGCAGATGTCGCACTATCTCGCAAAGCATCCCGACCAACCCGAGGGCATCGTGTACGACCCTGCTTTGGGATTGCCGGCGGCGAGCGAGTACTCCGTTGACGAATCCGGCTGGTTCGATCGGGGAAAGTTGTTCGTCGAGAACGAGAGCGGCTACGGTGAGCTCCAATTGACGAAGCCACAGACGCTCGCGGCGCTCGTCACCGACTCGCCTGCAGCCCAGCTGGCCTGGATCACCGAAAAGCGGTACTTCTGGGGCCTCGCGGAACGCGGTAGCGGCACCGAGGCATTTGAGAGTGTCTGGCCAAAAGAAGACCTGATCACGACCGCCGCGGTGTACTTTCTCACCGGAACGGGCGGAACGTCCGCCCGGTACTACTGGGAGTGCCGAGGCAACCCGTGGACTCCGAGTCACAACCGGTTCCCGGTCGTGGGAGTACCGACCGCCGTCTCGATCTACCCGGGCGAGATATACAAGCCGCCGAAAACCTGGACGGAGAAGTACTTCAACCTCCAGCAATACCGGGTTCACAAGAGCGGTGGTCACTTCGCTCCTTTGGAGGAACCGGAAATCTATGTGACCGACGTTCGGGATTTCTTCCGCACTTTGCACTGACGCACGATTTGTCGGGGCTGAATCTAACGAATCGGTCACAGGTGAAGAATCACGCGAAATTTTCTTGTGTGCGCAACGCATCGCCTCTATCCTCACAATGAATCAAAAAAAATGCACTGAATAAAAATGCACAGGACGTAGTCCAAGCCTCACCCACCAACAAGGAGTCAAAGATGTCTCTGAAACACAATCGCGGTGCGCTCGTTCGATTCGCCGCCATCGCCGCTGTCGCTGCGCTCGCACTCGCCGGGTGCACGTCGACCGCGAGTGGAGCCGGAGGATCTTCTTCCTCCGGCCCCATTGCCAAGGAGGACCTGGTCCTCGTCGCATCCGTCATCAACACCACCAACCCCTACTTCATCGCCAATATCGAGGGGGCTAAGGCTCTTTCCAAAAAACTCGACATTCCGCTCGAGATCATCGACTCGCAGGGCTCGTCGCAGACTGAAATCTCAAAAATCCAGGCGATTTTGGCGCAAGGCAAGAAGGTCGTGATGTTCGTCAACACCGTAGCGAGCTCGGACACCCCGACGATCGTGGACGCGGTGAAGCGTGCCGGTGGCTACGTATCGATCTGGTGGAACAAGCCTGACAACTTCGAGCCCTGGGACGCGGGCGACAACTTCGTGGCCTTCCAGAAGCACCCCGGCGTGGACTCGGGTCGCTGCAACGCTCAGGCGATCGGCGACGCGCTCGGCGGCAAGGGCAACGTCATCATGTTCCCCGGAGTGCAGGACAGCACGACCAGCCAGACGCGCGTCGCCGGCTTCGAAGCCGAAATGCGTGAAAACTACCCCGGGATCAAAATTCTCGAGAACCAGCCCTCGAACTGGGACCCACAGCTCGCTAACCAGAATGCAAAGGATCTGATCGCCAAGTACGGAGATCAGATCAATGGCGTCTGGAGCG
Source organism: Cryobacterium sp. Y29 (assembly GCF_002929825.1). GTDB lineage: Bacteria > Actinomycetota > Actinomycetes > Actinomycetales > Microbacteriaceae > Cryobacterium. The sequence continues at coordinate 41,809 of NZ_PJJN01000024.1, read as the reverse complement.
CCGATGACGGCATGCAGCTCGGTGCGATCCAGGCCTTTGACGACGCGGGCTTGCTGGACAAAGTGAAGTTCGCCTCCGACGGCCTGTATCCCGACACGGTGAAACTAATGAAGGAGGGCTATGGAAATAACGCCATCGTCGGTGAGACTTTCCACCGCGGCTACATGGCCTCCGCCATCGGTCTATATACGGCCTACCTGGCAGCGACCGGAGAAATCGTTCCGTCCGAACTGCCGAAGGAGAAGCGCACGAGCTTCTTCGACATCAAGTGTGTAACGCCCGAGACCCTGGGCGACTACCTGAAGTACGACACCCCCACCGCTGCAGCTGATTTCGTCGACCAGCTCGTCGAGAAGGGCCCGTGGGATACCGAGCCGGCAACTCTGATCGGCGGCGGTGGACCCGAGGTCCTGCCCAAGCCGTAGCATTACGGCCACCTGATCCGGCCCTCGTCTGATCGACGAGGGCCGGATCAGGCACATCACCATTATGTGATCGGTATCAACGAGGAGATTTCTCATGGTTCACAAAGTCTTGTCGGAACAGGGCGCGGGTGGCATAACCACCACCGCGATCAGGATCCGCGAGTCCGGCATCGAGCGCCGCGCTCGGTTCCGTGGTCTCGCCGAGCCACTGAGTTTACTCGTGGCCCTCGCCGTTCTTATCGGTGTGTTTTCCCTGCTCAATGAACGTTTTCTGACCGCGTCCAACATTCAGAACGTACTCACCCAGTCCGCCATCCCCTTGATTGTCGCCGTGGGCGCGACTTTAGTCATTCTCCTCGGCTCCATCGACTTGTCCGTGGAGGGGGTCATGGGGGCAACCGGGATGACCTGGATACTCCTGAGTAACAACTCGCGCGGGGGAGCAGACCTGGGGCCGTGGGCTTGGGTTATCGCCCTCGGCGTGGCCCTCCTGCTCGGAGTCGCCAGCGGTCTCATATTCACCGCACTGAAGGTTCCCTCATTTATCGTCACTCTGGGGATGTGGTACGTCGGGCTAGGAATCGCCACCATGCTGTACGGAACCGACCTTCTCCCTCGTCTCGAGGATGAAGGACTCAAGGGCTGGACCTCGCGAATTAGTCTTGGCCTTCCTAACTCCTTCTGGGTGGCGCTGCTCGTCATCGGTCTGGGCATACTCGTTCTCCGCAACACCCGGATCGGACGCGTGACCCTTGCCATAGGAAACAGCGAGACGATCGTTCGCTCGGCGGGCCTTCCCGCTTTCCCTGTGAAGGTCGCCGTCTTCGCCATCGCCGCTGTGCTGAGTGGACTCGGCGGCATCCTCGCCACTGTTCAACTCGACATCGGGTCGCCCACAGTCGGCTCCGGAGTGCTCTTCATCGTCATCCCTGCAGTTGTCATCGGAGGAACTCACCTCGGCGGCGGAAAAGGGGGAATCCTGCGCACCGTATTGGGCGTATTCCTGCTGACGATCCTCAACAACGGACTCATCCTCTCCGGCGTCGAGTCGAGCTATCAATCGGCCGTCACCGGCGCAATTCTGGTCGCAGCCATTGTGTTTGCCGCATGGTCGCAGCGTGACAGATTGCGGGTGGCAAAGTGAGCGACGTGACCACAACTCCTGCTGTGCTTCACCTGAACAATGTCTCCAAAAGCTTTGGATCTAATCGTGCCGTTCGAGGAGTGTCCCTGAGCATCCAACCCGGTGAGGTTATTGGACTTATCGGCGAGAACGGCGCGGGCAAGTCTACGCTGCTGAAGATCTTGTCGGGCAACTATCGGCACGATGAAGGGACAATCGCGGTCAACGGACGGGAAGTCCAGTTCCGCGGGCCAGCCGATGCCCTGCGCGCGGGGATCGGGGTCGTTCACCAAGAGCAATCACTATTCACGAACCTCACTATTGCCGAAAATATTGAGGTCAACACCCCAATCGGCCGAGGCGGTGTCAACCGGCTTGGGCTCTACAACTGGCGACGCCTCTACGCGGACGCGGCACAGGCTCTCGACCTGATCGGATCGCACTTGAATCCGAAGACGCGGGTCAGCGACCTGTCCTTCGTCGATCGCCAGATGGTCGAAATCGCACGGGCGATCCGGGTGAGTGCCGCCAGTCACACGACGCCTCTCGTGATCCTCGACGAACCGACCGCGATTTTGGAGAGGACGGAGACCGCGATCCTGGAGAGGGAAATCTCCAAGCTTCGCGACATCGGCTCGGTAATCTTCGTCTCGCACCGACTCGACGAGGTTATGCGGATTTGCGATCGCGTCGTCGTCATGCGTGACGGTGAATTGATCGCCGACCGCGCCGTCGATGACGTAACCGAAGAGGAACTATTCCGTCTCATGGTCGGCCGGGAAACTCACGCTGCCGTTCGAAGCCGGCGCAGTATCGATCCGGCGAATAGTCCAGTCATCTCGATCCACGACCTCACCCGGGCGGGCTCCTACGCGGATGTGTCGATCGATGCCTACCCCGGCCGGATCCTGGCCATCCTGGGTACCAGCGGCTCCGGCCGCGAGTCCGTGGCGCGAGCGATATTCGGCGCCGAAGGCTTCGATTCCGGATCGGTCTCGATCGCGGGCTATTCTGGGCGCCAGTTGTCCATCAAGAAGGCCGTTGCTCTTGGTGTGGGCTACGTCCCCGCGGAGCGGAAGACAGAAGGAATGGTGGGGGAAATGCCGGCGGATCAAAATATCACGCTCACGCATCCCGGCTCCGCAGCCCTCGGGCCGTTCGAGCTTCCCCGACGCAGGCTGTCTCTGGCACGTGCGTGGTTTGAGAAGCTCGACATTCGGCCTCGCGAGCCGGAGCACATGCTGCAGGACTTCTCTGGCGGCAACCAGCAGAAGGTCGTCCTCGCCAAGTGGTTGAATTCCTCGCATCTGAAGGCTCTCGTGCTGGACCATCCGCTTCGAGGCCTCGACCCGGGCGCGGCCGAAACCGTGAATGCGCAGATTCGGTCGGTATGCGATGAAGGAACCGCGATCATCCTCATTCCCGACACGATCGATGAAGCGCTAGACATCGCCGACGACATCGTGGTGATGCGAGACGGCCGGATCTCAGGCGTCTTCGACCTCGGGCACGACAATCCCGCGACCCTGGACCTGCTCGAAAGGATGCTGTGATGACCAAGATTGACAGCGAGAGAACGAAGGTCGCCGTTCCTGCCCGCGGAAAGTTGCCGTCCGTGAAACGCATCGGAGGCTGGCATGCGGTTGGCCCAATCGTCATCTTCCTCGCGATACTCATCGTTGTTGCCATTCTCACGCCAGCATTCATCGGGAGTGGAGGACTGGCGATAATAGCGTCGTCGTCGGCCCCTATCCTTTTGCTGGCACTCGGGCAGGCAATGGTGCTCAACGTCGGGTCGATCGACCTGTCGAATGCCGCGATTGGCCTGCTGGGAGCAATCCTGCTCGCGCTCACTCTCGGGCCCGTAGCGGGATTATCGCCGGTAATCGTGCTCCTGGCCACCACCGCCTTCGGAGCCGTGAACGGTTTGATCGTCGCCTACGCGCAAGTACCGTCCTTCGCCCTGACACTTGGCACGCTGGGAATCTTTCAAGCAGTCGCGCTCGTAGCCAGCGGCCGGACGACGGTCTACGTCGCCAGTAACGGGGAGGGCATTCACGCGCTTTACGAAAGCGGAATCGCGAATGTGCCGATGACATTCTGGATGGGCGTGCTTCTTGCGGTCTCTCTCTGGGTACTTTTGCGCTATACCCGCGTCGGCCGCGGAATGACAGCCATCGGCAAGAACGAATCAGCCGCGATCTTCTCTGCGGTTCGAACCCGGTCCCTCAAGGTGCTGGCCTTCGCTCTCTCGGGGTTCGCCGCCGGACTCGCCGGCATCGCGATCATCGCGCAGGCGGGGTCTGCGTCACCCACAGGGCTGGGCAGCGACCTGCTGCTTCCCGCCATCGCCGCAGCTCTGATCGGAGGAACGTCAATCTCCGGGGGTGTCGTCAATCCGCTCACAGTAATTTTCGGAGCGTTGACCGTTGCCCTGGTTCCTATCGCGACGACCGCAGTCGGCATCGACGCCCAGGCACAGAGCTTGGTCTATGGCGCGGTCATCATCGGGGTAGTTGCCCTCACCATGTCGCGCAACAAATCAAGCATTGTCAAGTAAGAAACGAGAGGGATCACATATGTCTGCAGTGGACGTCATCGAAGCGACCAACTCTGGCGTGCTCAGGGACCTCGCACCCCGCGAGGTATTCCGATTCTTCGAAGTGCTCACGAGCATCCCCAGAGGGTCAGGGAACGAGGAACAGGTCGCCAACTGGGTCGTAGATTTCGCGCGCTCGCTCGGACTCGAGGCGACACAGGATGACCTGCACTGCGTACTCGTCAAAAAGCCAGGGCAGGGAGGCCTGGAGAAGGCAGCGCCGCTCATTCTGCACGGCCACCTGGATATGGTCTGCGAAAAGGCCGAAGGTGTCGAATTCGACTTCCTGAACCAACCGTTGAGCCTCGTCGTCGACGGCGAGTACATCTCGGCGACGGGAACGTCTCTGGGGGCGGACAACGGAATCGGAGTGTCCTACATCCTCGCACTGCTGGAATCGAAGGACATTCCTCATCCGCCGCTGGAGGCAGTCCTCACAGCCATGGAAGAGAAGGGAAAGGTGGGGGCCGGACAGTTCAACGTCACCCAACTCGCTGGGCGCCGCATGATTGACTTCAACTGGATAACCGACAAAGAGATCCTCGCGGGGTGCAGCGGGGACGTGACGTTCACAATTGATGTCCCGGGGGAGTTCGAACCAATACCGGATACCTTGACCCGCGCGCGCTCGCTGGAGGTGCGCGGGCTCAATGGTGGTCACTGCGAATTCGACATTCAGTTGGAGCGGGCGAACGCCCTGCAGGTGCTGGCCCGCGCGGTCCACAGGCTGTCCGGTGAGCATGAGGTGCGCATTGCCGATCCGTTTGGCGGTGCTCAAAATAGTGCGATCCCGGCCGATGCCTCCGCCGTCATCCTCTTTAAGGACGCGGACACGGATGCGATCGAGGCTCTCATCGCCGAGCTAGACGTAAATCTCAAGAGTGAGTACCAGATTTCTGACCCCGCCATTCGCGTCGAGCTGAAGGATGCAGTACGTCCTAAAGTTGCATTTTCGCATGCCGCCGGGCTCCGGCTCATGACCGTTTTGCGCCTTATCCCTCAGGGGGTGGTCAGCTGGAATCTGCATGTCCCCGGTCGCGTGGAGACGTCGAACAATGTCGGAACGTTGCGTCCGACTGCTGACGGTGCACGTGTGATGTCGACGGTCACGTCGGCCCTGACCACGAGGAAACACGAGTTGATCGAGCGAGTACAGGCGCTCGTGGCGCTCGCCGGTGGTGGTGTCGTCTGTGATCTCTACGGCCTCGACGCCCCGGAGTTCCCGTATCGTCCGCAATCCCAACTCCTGGCAACGGCATCTGCGGCCTATCGTGACGTGCTCGGCAAGGAGCCCAACGTTGAGGTGTCTCAGTGCTCTCTTGAGCTCGGCATGTTCAGCAGGAGGGTGCCCGTCGACGATATTATCTCGATCGGCACCGAGCTTCAGGCCCTGCATTCCTCCGCGGAGAGGGTGAATCACAAGTCCGTGGAACGTGTCTGGCCGCTGATCAAGATGGTCGTTTCGCGACTGGGATAGGCAGGGGCGGTCCAGGGACAACGAGGTTGCGGGTCATTTCCGCCTATCACACAGAGAACGCGATTCTGCGACGCGAAGGTGACTCAGGGCAGCCGTCCGACTTGACCTCGACGATCGGATTGTGAAGACATAGGGTTGTAGACGTATGTAGGTTATCCTTACCTAACAAGCTCCTACGTATCGTTCGAAAGTGTTCCGTGCTCCAGACCATACCCGCTCCACAACTCAGGCTCCTCAGTGGAGCAGACGAGGACGTCGCCTTCGTCACTGGCAGTGAAACTGTCAGCTATGCCCAGGTGGCCCAGCTGGCCGCTGCACGTCGACACGAGCTGGGCAGTGTCCGGCGATTGGTGATGCTGGAGGCGACCAACGCCGTCGAGTCGATCGTTACGTACCTAGCAGCGTTGGAAGGCGGACACCCCGTACTTCTAGTCCCGCCTGGTGACGACGAAGCATCGCGGACTCTTCGCGCGTCGCTCGCTGACCGGTTCAATCCTGATGTCCTTTTTGCCGGCAGCGGGGGTGACGCGGCTCTGCGGGAGATACGGCCCGGCTCCGCGCACAGCTTCGCTGATGACCTCGCTCTGCTGGTGAGCACGTCCGGGTCGACCGGGACTCCCAAGCTCGTGCGTTTATCGCGACAAAACGTGTTGAGCAACGCACACGCCATAGCGTCGTATCTGCGTCTTACACCCGCTGACCGGGCAGTGACCACGCTCCCATTGCATTACTGTTACGGGCTCTCCGTGGTGAACAGTCATCTCGTTGCGGGAGCGAGCGTTGTCCTCACCGAACGGTCGGTGGCCGACGCGGCGTTCTGGGACGAGGCCGCGACGCACCGGATCACCTCTTTCGCTGGCGTCCCGTATACCTTTGAGCTGCTCGAGGCGGGCGAGTTCACTGATCGGTTGCCCGCGAGCATCCGCTACCTCACCCAAGCCGGTGGCCGCCTCGCCCCCGACACGGTGCGCCGCTTTGCACGCCTCGGGGAACGTCGTGGATTCGAATTCTTCGTTATGTACGGGCAGACAGAGGCAACCGCGCGCATGGCGTACGTCCCCGCGGAGTTCGCCTCCCAGGCCGCTGGCACAATCGGCCGCGCCATCCCTGGCGGTCGCCTACGCATCGATGCTGCGCCGGGAACGGATGTCGGCGAGCTGGTCTACCAAGGCCCCAACGTCATGCTCGGTTACGCAGAAACACCCGCAGACTTCGCCCTCGGGCGCACCGTCCACGAGCTTCGCACCGGCGATCTTGCCCGGCAGGCCGACGACGGCATGTTCGAGGTCGTCGGCCGCCTCAACCGATTCGTGAAGGTGTACGGACTCCGGGTTGACCTCGATTCCGTTCAGCGCCTCCTGGCTCAGGAGGGATTCGAAGCTCGTACCGCGAGCACCGGAGAAGACGTGCTCGTATTCGTCCGATCGGCCCGCTCCGTTGACCGCGCACGAACCCGCGCCGCTGCACTACTCGGTATTCCCGCTCACGCGATACGTGTCTACTCCATCAGCGAGTTTCCACATACGGCCAGTGGCAAGGCCGATTTTGCCGCGCTCGTGCGGTACGCCGAAATGGTCGACACCGAAAAGACGTTGGCAGGGGTGAATGCCGGGCACGGCGCAACCGCCGACGTGATTCGTGATCTGTTCATCGTGTTGCTCGAGCGACCCGACGCCACCATCAACGACTCGTTCGCCGGGCTTGGTGGGGATTCGTTGAGCTACGTTGAGGTGACCCTGCGGCTGGAAGATTTGCTCGGTGCACTGCCGCGAAATTGGCCCATCCAATCGGCTCAGACCCTTGCTTCCTTGGCCGAAGGATCTTCACCAGGTGTTGATCGCACTGCCGTTGGCGAATCGCACACAGGAGGAGCGGCGGCAGGCACGGGGTGGTGGGGCCGTTTTCCCCGAGTAGAGACTCCCGCCGTTCTTCGTGCTGTGGCTATCGTGCTGATCGTGGCCACCCATGCTGACCTGATCACACTGCAGGGCGGCGCGCATCTGCTGCTCGCCGTCGCTGGGTACAACCTGGCCAGGTTCCAGCTTGCCAACGTGGCGGGGGCTACGCGGGTTCGCCGCCTGTTTGCGAGCGCAGCCCAAATCGCGGTTCCGGCCGCGCTGTGGATCGGTGCCGTCGCGGTGTCCACCGGCAAGTACACCTGGACCACCACTTTGTTGGTCAACAACATTGTTCCCGGCGATGGGGGCTGGAACGAGCAATGGCAATTCTGGTTCCTCGAAGCCGCCGTCTGGACGATGCTCGGCCTGGCGGCCATGTTCCTCATTCGCCCCATCGATCGTCTTGAGCGCCGACATCCTTGGATGTTTTCCGTTGCTCTCTTTGTGGCAGCGGTCACGCTCCGGTTCGCGCTCGTGGGGATCGAAGCTGAAGGTGTTGAACGCTACGCCGTGATCACTGTGCTGTGGTCTCTCCTGCTCGGGTGGGTCATCGCGCGGGCCGACAGCCGGGGAAAGCGACTGGCAGTGTCCGTGGCGGCGATCGTCGCCACGGCCGGTTTCTTCGGGGATCCAGCGCGCGAAGCGGTTGTAGTGGGCGGAATACTGTTATTGATCTGGGTACAGCGGCTGCGAATACACCGGGTCCTCGTGCCGGCCGTGCGACTTCTGGCCAGCGCATCCCTGTTCATCTACCTCACCCACTGGGTCGTCTACCCGGCTTGGGAGAGCAGCGCTCCCTGGTTCGGGACGGTCCTGTCACTCGCCATCGGAGTTACGGCGTGGTACCTGTATCGCCTGGGCGGCCGCGCGCTGAACCACTCTGTCCCCATTGGTAGCAGGGGCCAGGAGTTTGCTTTGTCACGCCGTGACGGATCGCCACATGCAACCGACTGAAACGCCACCACATACCGGTGCGGTACGACGCCACAACTACCGGCGGTGACACCGACCCTGGCGTCACGTCCCGCTGAGTGACAGCGTTTTTCAACACCATGCAGGTCAGCGGTTCCAATTCGGGAGGCGCGGAGAGTGCGGTGCAAACGCTCGACTCTCCCGTTCGTCTGTGAGCGATGGGGGAGTGTCCTATCGACCTCGATGTTCAGGTCGCGACAGGTGTCGTGCTCAATGTCATTCGAAGGCTGAGCCGATATCGAAGACAACCATGCGGTGACGACGAAGTGAAGACAGCGATCAAAGACGCCGTAACACTGTCTCGCCGTTTAGCAAGGCCAGGCGCACACCTGCGAATCCGGCCTCGCCAATTCCTTGACCCGAATCATGGACAATTGACCTGCGGGTCGATGCCGACGTGGAAGCATTCGTCGGCGTTTGTCGACCACGCTCTCCGCTTTCGTCGCTCTAGAAAGGTCACTCAAGTATGAAGTACACCACCCTCGGACGCTCCGGGCTCGCCGTTTCCTCGTTCGCGTTGGGAACGATGACTTTCGGTGCCGAAACTGACGCCGAGCAGGCGCATGCTCAGCTGGATCAGTACACGGAGGCCGGCGGCACCATGCTCGAGACCGCTGATGTGTACAGCGGTGGACAGTCGGAGGAGATCGTTGGTGAATGGCTGCGCGGCCAAAGTGTTGTCGCGCGGGACCGGCTTGTGATTGCGGGCAAGGGGCGGTTTCCCGTCGGCGTGGACCCGCGCGATTCTGGCACGTCGCGCCGGCACCTGCGGCGCGCGCTCGACGGCACGTTGCGGCGGCTAGGCGTCGACCACATCGACCTGTATCAGGTGCATTCGTGGGACCCCATCACTCCGCTTGATGAGACTCTCGGGTTTCTTGAATTTGCGGTTCAGTCGGGAAAAATTAGCTATGCCGGCCTCTCAAACTTCCTTGGCTGGCAGATTGCTCAGGCAGCGTCGGCCGCTTGCGGTCGGTTCCCGCTCATCTCAATGCAGCCGCAATACAATCTGCTGGCGCGCGAGGTGGAGTGGGAAATCTTGCCTGCCTGCGAAGCCAACGGCCTAGGAGTGCTCCCGTGGTCGCCCCTCGGTGGCGGCTGGCTGGCTGGCAAGTACTCGCAGCACCAGCGCCCCTCGGGCGCGACTCGCTTGGGCGAGGATCCCCAGCGCGGCGTCGAGGCCTACGACCTGCGCTCCGCCCAGGCGAGGACGTGGCGTGTACTCGAGGCGCTGCAAGGTCTGGCTGACGTTCACAGTCAGTCGATGTCGCGTATCGCACTGGCCTGGTTGAGCGCGCAACCGGCGGTCAGCTCGGTCATTCTCGGCGCACGCACCACCGAACAGCTTGCCGACAACCTCGGCAGCCTCGACGTGGCGCTCACCGCAGTGGACCTTGCAACGCTCAACACAGCAAGCGACCCGGAGCCCTCGGCGTGGCCGTACGGCGAAGCGGGACGCGATCAGCGCTCCCGCGTGCTCGACTAGGTGTAGAAGCCCGCAATCGCCCAGTTTGTTCAGTTGCTGCGCCACTGAGCTCGCGGGCGAAGCAGGGGAAAGTTCTCAGATGCCCGGGCTGCCCGGATCGGGAAATCGTTGATGACGTGCGGCCTGGCGGTGCCCGAGCATCCAGCCGGCACCGAATGCGAGCATTGCCAATCCGATAACGAACAGCACGATCCCGATCTGACTGTGTGGCGAGACCAGTACACCTGGCGGGATGAATGGCGAATTGCTGAGCGGCGCATAGGCGAACCAGCCGAAGCTCGCTTGCCCGCTCGGCAGTAGAAGGAGCACGAGTCCGATGACGGCTGCCACGGCGCCGAGAACGACCATGCATACGCGCACCCGACGCGAGAGGTTTGATCTGGAACCCCCGCTTTGCCCAGCTTGTATCTCGCCCATGTGGCCATGCTAGATGAGCCACCGATTCCACGAGATGAAAGTGTTCGCAGAGAATCCGTCTTTCGGGCTGAGATTCCTGCGATCAGCAAGTAGTCGGAGGAAGGAGATTTACCGTTATCGCGCACAGCTGGAATCGGGCGACCGTGCTGTGAATTCCTGGCCCAAGAGCGGGATAGCGCAGCGCCCCCGGATACGACAATCTTTGATCACCTGCACGGTTTGCCGATGTGCCTCTGTCGCGGCAACGCCGGTGGTGCTTGAAGTCCCCGAGCTACCGGTCGCGCCCCAGCCGCGTTCCCGATGCGGCCACCCAGCCGCGGAGGTGGCGGGCGTCCGCGAAGCCACCCGACGGGCTGACCCGCGCGGGAAGCTGACAGGGTAAAACGGTGCGAGACTATGTCGCATGAAATCCCCGCGCCCTGCCGGACATACCTCAGTATGAGAGTTGTGACCGACACCGACACTAACCGCGAGAAGCGGATGCGCAACCTCGTCGTGCTCGTCATCGACCCGGTGCGCCGCTACCTGCACCGCCGTACCGACGCCGCGACGGCCGACGACGTGATCGGCGACACCCTGCTGGTGTGCTGGCGCCGCCTCGACGAGGTGCCCGACGACGCCCTGCCTTGGGCGATCGTCGTCGCGCGGCAGTGCCTCAGCAACGCCCGACGTGCCGAGCGTCGCCGCGCCCGTCTCATCGGCCGCATCATCGCTATCGATCCGCCACCGGCCGCTGCGGAGGAGAGTTCCGCCGCGTCCACTGTCGATGGCACAGCCGAGGCGGCCCGCTTGACCGCGGCCCTCGCTGGCCTGCGTCGAAACGACGCCGAAATCCTCCGGCTGTGGGCGTGGGACGAATTGACGAGCCCGCAGCTTGCCGTTGTGCTCGGCATCAGCGCAAACGCAGCGGCGATCCGACTCCACCGTGCAAAGGCGCGACTCAAACAGGAGCTACTGAAATCCGGCAATCCGACCGGACATATAACTTACGACGAAGGGAGCGAAGATGCACGACGATGACCGTGCTCTGCGCGATCAGCTGCGCGCCGCTGATCCGGCCCGCGCGCTGCCCCCTGCCTCGCCGACGTGGCTCGACCACAGAATGGAGCAGATCATGACCGACCAGTCCTCCAGTAACAGGACCGTCACCCCCGAGGCGCCGCGACGCGACTTTCGGCGGTGGAGGCCGGTGGTCGGTGTCGCCGCCGGCCTCGCCATCGCCGCTGCAATCGTCGCGCCCCTCGTGCTCGGCGGCCCGGAACCCACCGTCGAGACGCTGCAGACTCCCATCGGCGGAGGCCTCGCGAGCGGCAGCTGCCTCGTGCTCGAGCCGGCGACCATCGCGGCGCAGCAGCAGGCGTTCGCCGCGACGGTGCTGCAGATCCAGGGCGACACCATTTTGTTGGAGGTCACGGAACGCTTCACCGGCGACGTCGCCGACCGCGTGGAGGTAGCACAGGTCGATGCGGTGGCCTCCGACTTCTCGGGCGTGCCCTTCGAGGTCGGCCAGAGCTACCTCGTCGGCGCAGTCGATGGAACGATCACCGGCTGCGGCGTAACCGGGGCCGACAGCAACGAGCTCCGCGCGGTCTACGACGCAGCGTTCCCTGGCTGATCCAGGCCCGCAAAGCAGTGACAGACTTCAGCACAGGCGACCGGGTGAGTTGGGCGACATCTCAGGGACGAACTCAGGGGGAGGTAGTCGAGAAGAAGACGAGCGACTTCGACTTTGCGGGCCAAACGTTTCACGCCTCGAAAGATGAGCCGGCCTTTATCGTGAAATCAGAAAAGACGGATGCCGAAGCCGCGCACAAGGCCAGCGCCCTTCGCAAGCTGTCGCCACGTTAGAGGACATGGAGTGTGCGGCCGCTGCCCCGTCATACTCGGCCGGACTGCGATGGATGTAGAGCAGCACAACCCTAACCATTGGAAACTCAGCGTTGGCCAGCGGCAAATCTAGACCTGCCGCTGGGCAGGTGCGCCAGGAACCAGCCTTGGCGATTCGGGCGTCGGCGCATCTGTTGGCGCGCACGGTCGATTTCTACATGGAATGTTATTGAGCACACCGGTCAGTGACGCACTTTCAGGCTATTTCGGCCGCGTAAGGTTCTTGCGCCAGGCCGAAAAACTCTGGACAGAGCCGGCGTGAGGTTGGGCAAGCCAGGGCCATGGATGAAGCTCCACCGCGGTCCCGGCGTATTTCTCGAAGCTCGGAACCGGAGCCCAGGTGATCGCGGCGCTGAGTTCTGGAGCGATTCGTCTCGGGTCTCCGAGATGTACGATCACCTCGTGCCGCGCGGCCAGGTCCTGCAGTGTCTCGACGAAAAAAACCAACCTTTTGCTCGAAAGCTGAAGTTTCGCAAGGGCTGGTTCGTCAAAGATAAAGACGGCCGGCAGCTGTGGATGCGCAAGAAGAGCAGGATCCGCATCGCCCAGAGATTCGACCGTGAACAAGACCGATTTCGGCGTGGAGCGCTCGACGACAGTGGTGGGACCCTGGGTGGTTGCAAGATCGTCGTCCCGCACGAGCAGAGGAGTCGGATTCAAAACTGGGTGCAGATCTCGGTCTGGAGGAAAATTTTGAATCGGGCAGTTGCGGTTGAGGGGGCACGCCGCACACAATTGGGGCGCGCGTTTCTCGACCTGCCAACGCGCGAACCCATAGGGTTTGCTGGAGCCTGCGCCAACCGTCCATTGCCACCCGAGCAGGTTGGCTGCGCGAGAACCGTCGAGCAGATGGCGATGAAAATACTCCTGACCGGCCACCCAGCCTGCCCCGGATCGCACCGTGTACTGCGAGGCGAGCCACATACGAGACTGGTTCACCAGCCAGCCGTCCGTCTCCAAACTCGAGAGCGCCCAGTCGACGCAGGCCATTTCGCGCGGCCAGGCCGCCGGCGCAAATTCCCCCGACCAGGCAACATCGAACCGTAAATTGCGATGCAGATGCATGCCAACACGAGCATATAAATGTCGGGCATACTCCTGCCAGAGCAATTCGTCACGGAATTTGGAGACATCCGGTGCCGGACCTGCGGCGGCCGCATTCCAGACTTCCCGCAGAGGAAGCAACCCGTGGCGTATGTAGGGCGATAACCGGGAGGCTCCGCGACCCGATTCCGGAAGTACTCGGTTGCGCGTCGCGGCATACCCGGTCACGTCAAACGCGGCGAGCGCAGCATCCGCCGCCGTTTGGCCGCCGCGGATGTCGGGACTTACCCTGATTCGATCACTCACGAGGTGCGACAGGTGTTGATCGACAACGGCTTCGGCGGAGATACCAGCAAGGTCAATGATCACCGGGTCACTATAACGCTCGCCGATATAAAGCTGTAGATACGGTCGTAATCATCCGTACCAGGTGCCCGGGTGCAGATTTGACGCAGCGGCAATATGTCGCCGCCCTGGGTCGGTTCCTCTCCGTTGACCCGGTTGAGGGAGGCGTCACCAACTCCTACGACGACCCGGCCGACCCCATTAACAATCTGGACTTGAGCGGTCAGCGCATGATGTGCATGGCCGTGATGTGTGGAGCTAGGAAAATCAGTAGCCAACCGGACATCAACAAGCAGACGGGGGAGCCGAACTCACGTGCCATATCGGAGCGCGGGGCAAACAAAGCACCTGCGAAGGCACCCGCAGCGGGCAACGACGGATGGGACGCCGTCGCAATTGGTCTTGGTGTCTTGGGCGCTGCGCTGTTCATTACCGCGATCGTGTTGACGGGACCCGTAGCGTTGCCCGTGCTGGCGGTTGCAGCTGTCGTCGTGTCGGGAGCCAGTGCCGCCATCGCCTGCAGGAAAGGGATCGATATCGGCTGCACCATGGCTCTCGTAGGTCTGGCTGGCGGCGCAGGGGGTTCACTCCTTAGGCTCTCTGGATCTGCGGCTGCGGCTGGTGCGGGAAACTTTGGCTTTATGGCCGACACTACGGGTACCGTCGTTGGTACAGGCAAGTGGGCACAACGAGGATGGCAAATACGGTGAATAAGTCAGATATGCTCCCCGGACCGACCGCGCTCGAAATGGCCCGTCCCCTTCGGCTCTGGGGAATATTCTCCTTGGGTCCACGGGCATTTCCGCGGCAAGCTATTTTCTTGCGGGAGCTACGGAGGAAACGATCCAGCCCTGGATGCTCCCTATGTTCGCTGTTGCGGTCCTGTCGTTTATCTGGGCGCTGTATCTGCAGTTCGCTTTCCTGTACAAGATGAATCGAGAGGCGAAGGCGGGTTACACAACAACGTGCAATCTTGTCCCTAAGGTGCCTCAGGTTGACTATCAGACGGGGTCGGTTCTGAGAGCGGTGGGAGAGCCTCTGCTTATGGTTTACACCGCGGAACAGCGGAAGGGAAAGTAGCAGGCGCCAGCTGACGCCCAAGCACAGGAAACGCAACGCGGGACCTCCTACGCGACCATGGGTGCAGCACATTATCTGTGCCTGGGCGACCTGGCCCGTCTTCGGCGCGGGGCGCGTTCTCCGCAAGAAACTGCAGATGGTTGGTTGTCCTTGGCGTTCCCCTTTTTCGATGTCCCGGCAGTCTTGCCCTGCAGCGCGAATTCGATCGGTGACAATGGTCAGCTTGAGTTTCGTGAGGAGCGCAAGCAGACCGATACTCATCTCCGGCCGGCGCCTACCGTTTACTCACCGAATTCGACTGTGGACGACCCGAGACAACCGGCTAGTATCAGAACAGACGATCCGATCAGTTCCCCCTAGATTCAGGGAATTCCGCGATTTTCCCAAACTTTCGGTGACAACCTGATGGGTCGGTGACAATCTGATGGGTCTCGATCCTTCAGCCGTCACTCGAGGGGGCGCGCGCCTTCCCCGGACACAATGCTGCGGATGACGGCGATCGGCAGTTTGGGCTTCCGATTCGCGTCTGTCAGCCCGTTCGTCTCCTGCATGGTGTCCGTTAGCTGGGTGTAACAGAAGCCGGAGAGTATTGGGTTGTCCCGAAGGCTGCCCACGAGACCTGACACTCGACTTTCGAAGTCCTCATGGCTCGTTGCTGTCGTGTAGCCCCAGGAGTCATTGGCAGCGTCCGGCGCGAAGCTGACCCCGCCGAATTCAGTGACCATAATCGACTGACCCTCGATCTCCCGGGGGATGAGCTGGAGGCGGCGGCCAGCTGGGCCCATACCCGCAACGAGGGCACGGATGGCGTCGATGTCCCGGTAGTTGGTATCGAGCTGTTCGGCCGTACCCGCGTAGTCATGGATCGTAAGGATGTCAGAAATCGCGTGCTCCCAGCCGTCGTTGGAAATGACGGGGCGGCTCGGATCGAGCGATCGGGTCAGGTGGTAGAGCGACTGGGCGAAGCTCATCTGGGCGTCGTCATGTGCGATCTGTTGAACGCCCCAACTCTCATTGAGGGGAACCCAAGTGACTATCGACGGATGTGATCGGTCACGGCGCACCACGTCGGTCCATTCGCGGGTGACTCGCGACACTGCCTCCGAAGAGAACTCGTAGGTGCTCCCCATTTCACCCCAAATGAGAAGTCCGAGCCGATCCGCCCAATAAAGAAATCGGGGGTCCTCGACCTTTTCGTGAATTCTTGCGGCGTTGAACCCGAGGGCCTTGATGAGCTCCACTTCGGCGCGCAGGGCTTCGGCTGAAGGGGCAGCGAGGTGGGACTGTGGCCAGTATCCCTGCTCGAGCACCGATCGTACGAAATAGGGTCGGTCATTGAGTAGGAACCTACCGCCGGCGACGCTGGCGCTGCGTAACCCAAAATACGAGTAAGAATCGTCGAGAATGCTCCCGTCGTCAGCAATGATTGACACATGCGCGTCAATAAGTCGCGGGTTTTCCGGCGACCACAACAGAGTCTCGAAGGCCTGACCGTTTGACTGTCGCGCAATCTGAATGGTTGCCAGAGAGCGCGGCTCCAGAGTCAAGAAGGACTGCCTCGCAAGGATTTCACCCGCGATGGACAGTTCCACCTGCACGCTTACACCGCTCGCCGGTCGTCGGCTCAGGCCCACCTCGATCTCAACGTTCCCAGCCTGCGCATTCGGGGTCCAATTCAGTGCTTCGATGCGCTGGTCTGGAACAGACTCGAGCCAGACCGGCTGCCAAATGCCCGTCGTACGGTGGTACCAAATCACGTGCGGCTCTTCAAGCCAATCCTGTTTGCCGCGCGGCTGAGCGACGTCGTGAGGGTCATCCTCAGCACGAACCACGAGCACGCAGTCCTTTTGGAGCGTCAGCGCTTCGGTCACGTCAAAGGAGAACGGCGTCTGGCCGCCCTCGTGTGACCCAAGGAACTGGCCGTCGATCCATACAGATGCGCGGTAGTCGACCGCCCCAAAATGAAGTATCACCCGGTCACGCTCTAAAGAACGACCGCTCGCGGCCACGTCTTCTGCGCTGATGACGCGCGAGTACCAGACAACGGGGTGGAAGCCAGGGTCGCTGATTCCGGACAACTCCGACTCGGGGGGGAATGGAACTGTGATGACCTGGCTCAGGTGCGAAGCATTTGCGAACCAGCGCTCGTTCCTGCCAATGTCCCGGTCGTCGTGTTCGAATGCCCACTCACCGGCCAAGTCGTGCCAAGTCTGGCGAACAAGTTGGGGGCGGGGGTACACGCCACCCTGGGCACTGGCAGAAAACCGGAGAGAACGTGACATACCGCAATCATGCCGTCAAATTACAGCGCTGTAAAATTTGGCGAGATTGGAGACGCTAGGGAGTGTGTGGAGCGCTCTCGCGCACTGCGAGCGAATGCCCCACGATCAGGTGCCGGCCAACGCCTCGATATCCAGCAATTCGTTCCTCGAGGAGATCGAAGGCAGCCGCGACAAGTTCGGTCTTCTTTGGCGCCACCGAGGTGAGCGTCGGGGAGGTGTATGCACCCAGGAAGGTGTTGTCCCAGCCGACCACGGCTACATCACCGGGTACCGAGCGCCCGGAATCATGGAGGGCCTTCAGCGCGCCGATCGCGAACCGGTCGTCGCGACAGACCACGCCGTCGAAACGCACCCCGCGCTCGATCGCCTCAGTGACTGAACGAAGGCCGGCCTCCGCCGTGAATTCCAGCGCAGTGAAGACGAGCTCGGGATCCAATCGAACCCCTGCCTCCAGCAGGCCCTGTTGGTAGCCGAGAAGACGCTGATTTGTCGAACCAGTGATGTCGGCCGCGATGACTCCGAGGAAGGCAATGCGACGGCATCCGCTTGCCACAAGATGCCGAGTAGCATCGAGGGCGGCCGAGACGTTGTCGATCATCACGTGGTCGGTCATAACGGGTATGGCGGCCTCGCCGAGTAAAACCAGGGAAGTGCCAGCATCGAGCTTGGCAATGTCAAGCGTTTCCATGCGGACGGGGTGAAAGATCACGCCGTCGACCAGTCCCGCTTCGCGATCGATGAGTACCGCTCGCTCTAAATCAGGATCGCTCAACGTCTGCTCGATGATGACGCGGTATCCCCGCCGGGTTGCTTCCTCTGCCATGTGGCGTGATAGCTCCGAAAAGTACGGGTGGTCGATTTCCGGGATGGCCAGGGCGATCATTCCGGTTTTCCCGGTAGCCAAGCGCCGTGCCGTCAGGTTGGGGCGATACCCCAGCTGGTCGATGGCGGCTTGCACCTTCTCGCGAAGGGCTGGAGCCACGTGGGGATAGCTGTGAACGACGTTCGAGACGGTCTTCATGGACACGCCTGCAAGTTCCGCAACGTCGATGAGTCGAATTCTTGCCATGTTTGTCCCGTCCAGTCCGGTCCGGACCATCCTAGGGCGACTGCAGCTGGTGCTGGAAACGGCACGTGGGTCGGATTTGCCATATGTAAACAAATATCTTTCTAGCGCTGTACATTGGCTGTAGGCACTTGTTTGACGCACCGTTACGTGCGGAGAGAATGAGGCCGGCTTTGCGCATGGGTCGCTGAGCGATGTTTTCAATGAGGAGGACGAACGATCATGAAGCAGAAAGACTTCTCCGGGCGGCGAGTACTGGGGGTCACCGCTCTCGGTGCCGCACTTGTGCTGGTTCTCGCCGGATGCTCCGCGGGCGGAACCGACCAGGCGGCAAGTGAGCCCTTCACCGGTGAATACGCCGGACCTGAAGTTGAGCTGTCCTACTGGAACGGATTCACCGGCGGTGATGGCCCGTTCATGGAGACGATGGTCTCCGACTTCAACGCGGAGCACGACAACATCAAGGTTGTCTCAAACACGATGCAATGGACTGACTTCTACCAGCGTCTTCCCGCTGCGGTGACTGCTGGAGAGGGCCCGGACGTCGGCGTGATGCACCTGGACCAGCTCGCGACCAATGCCGCACGAAACGTCATCGTACCCATCGACGATCTCACCGAAGAATTGGGTCTGACGTCGGATGACTTTACCGAGGACGTCTGGGATGCTGGCGTCTATAAGGACGCCCGATACGGCATTCCGCTCGACGTGCATTCCCTAGCCATGTACTACAACACCGAACATTTCGCCGCCGCGGGGATCACGGAGGCCCCAACCGATGCGGCTTCCTTGCAAGATGCCCTCGACAAACTTCAGGCAGCTGGCTATGAAACTCCCTTCTGGATGCCGACGAGGTGGCCAAGCCACCTCATGAATCTCTCCTTGCTCTGGCAGAACGGCGGTGAACCGTATGGCGACGACGGAGCCACGTTTGATTCAGAGGCCGGAGTAGAGGCACTTGAATGGCAGCGCTCTATCGTGGACGACGGTTACAGCCCGAGTGACGTCGCCATCGACTCTCAATACGTCGCTTTCAAGAACGGTGAGACCTCGATTAGCTGGGACGGCATCTGGCAGATCAACGATCTCGCCGAGTCCGGTCTTCCGTACGCGGTCGCCCCGATTCCCACAATCGGCGAAACAGACGCTGTTTGGGCCAACTCCCACAACTTCTTCCTTCCGCGCCAAAGCAACGCCGACCAGAACAAAGTCAACGCGTCGAAGGTATTCATCGCCTGGATGAGCGAGCAATCGGCCGAGTGGGCAGGCTCGGGCATGATCCCCGCTCGTCAATCGGTACGCGATGCGGGCGCTCTCGACGGCCTCCCGCAGGCGGCCATCGCGGAGACGATCAACTCGATGCGTTTCCTGCCGCCCATTCCCGGGATCGGTGGAGTGCAGGCCGAGACCCTCGAAATTGCGGTCGCCGACGGGGTTCAAGGAGCAACGACGCCAAGTGAGGCTCTCAAAAAAGCTGCCGGTACGGCGACGAAACTCATGGACGACAACAAAGCCTCGTTCGGGGGCTGACCAATGTCGACGAAGGTCGGTGAGCGCGTCCTCCCTACGGGGAGGGCGCGCCGCCCCTCGGCTTCCGAACCGAGGTCGCAGAACCGTGGAATACGAACGGGCACTCGGCAACAGTGGATCACAACGCCCTGGCTCTTTCTCGCCCCGTACCTGCTGCTGTTTGGCGGCTTCGTCATCCTCCCGGCAGTTCTAGGGGTGTGGATCAGTCTCCATTCCTGGGACTACACGCTGCCAAACAAGCCCTTTGTCGGCTTCGATAACTACGTCGCCTTGTTCTCGCCCGGATCGACGGTTTCTGGACCGTTCTGGGGATCAATGCGGGCCACCGGAATCTTCACGGCACTCAGCGTGCCGTTGCTCCTGATCGTCCCACTCGCCGTTGCCCTTCTCATGAGCAAAAAGTTTCCCGGGCGAGACTTTCTCCGAGCCATCTACTTCGCCCCCTACGTGCTCGGCGTCGCCGTCATCTCGGTACTCTGGCGATACCTGCTCGACAACAACATTGGACTCGTGAACCACTATCTGGGACTCCTCGGACTCCCGGACGATACCGCGTGGACAACTACGACGCCCGCGGCCTGGGTCGCGCTCGTGGGAGTGACTGTGTGGTGGACTCTCGGATTCAACGCCGTCATCTACCTTGCCGGTCTTCAGGACATCCCGACTGAGCTCTATGAAGCCGCGCGGGTTGATGGGGCCGGACCATGGATGCAGTTTCTGCACGTGACGATTCCCGGGCTCAGGCCTATCCTGTCGTTTATCACGATCATCACCCTCCTCGCATCCGCCAATATGTTCGGTCAGTCATATCTCATGACCCAGGGTGGCCCCGGACGTGAAACGCGCACGGCTATTTATCAGATCGCCGACACAGGTCTACGCAACTTTCAGATGGGTAGCGCAGCAGCGATGAGTTACGTACTAACCATCTTCCTCATGGCCATCAGCGCCTTTGTCTTCTATATCTTTCGCGAGAAACAGCCTAAGAAGCTCGAGAAGGAGGTGCGCTCGTGAGTAATTTCACGACAACGACAACGACGACGGTGCGTGCGGGAGCACGAACACGCCGGGGGAGTGGCAGTATCACTCGAGTCGTCGTTCTCGGCGCGATCGCGATCGCGTTCATCAGCCCGATCATCTTCATGATCGTGACCAGCCTCAAGACCCGGGCCGACGCGACTGCTATTCCACCGTCGTGGATTCCCAATCCGATTTCTCTACAGGCTTTTGCGTCTATTCTCGCTCCCGGCACCGCTACACCCGTGCTGCAATGGTTCGCAAACAGCATGGTCGCAGCCGCCCTCAACGCCACGCTGGTCGTCATCACGGCGTCACTCGCGGCGTATCCGCTGGCACGAATGCAGTTTCGCGGCAAGAACTTCGTCTTCGTCATCATCGTCGCGACTCTGCTGGTGCCGCCGGTGATCCTGGTGATTCCCAATTACCTCATCGTGAGTGAACTGGGGTGGCTCAACTCGCTCGTCGCGATCATCGTTCCAACGGCGGCATCCGCTTTTGGAGTGTTCTTCATGCGACAGTTCTTTGTGGGCCTGCCGATCGAGTTAGAGGAGGCGGCCCGGCTCGATGGGGCGAACCGATTCGTGATCTTCACTCAAGTAATTCTGCCGCTCGCCAAACCCGCTCTCGCAACACTCGCGCTGCTCGCCTTTCTCGGCAACTGGAATGACTTCCTCTGGCCCGTCTACGTCTTGTTCAGCCCGGAGGTACAAACCTTGCCTGCTGGCCTGTCCACGCTTCAATCCGCAAATGCTGTGCGCTATGACCTACTCATGGCCGGCGCGGTCGTCGCGAGCGTGCCAGTGCTCGCGCTGTTCATCTTCCTCCAGCGCTTCATCATCGAGGGCGTTTCTCGCTCCGGCGTCAAGGGATAGCACCCCATGAAGTCGGCTCACCGCGCATCTTTAGCCTGGGTGTCTGCAGCAATTATGACCGCCTGCGCAATGACCGGTTGCACGGCAGCCGAAGAGCAATCAACGCCCCCAACGCTTGCCACAGTTGGCGCCCCCGTACTCAACGTGAATTTTGCGGATCCCGACGTGGTGAAAGTGGACGGCACGTACTTCGCCTATGCCACCAACGACAACAACCGCAACGTGCAGGTGGCCTCGTCCGCCGATCTTCTCGATTGGAAGGTCCTTCCCGACGCGTTGCCGGAGCTCCCGAGCTGGATCATTCCGGGGAAGACCTGGGCACCCGAAGTAACGCGACTCACCGACGACTCCTTCGTGATGTACTTTACAGCGACGAATTTTGCGCCAACGCTGCAGTGCATCGGTGTTGCCACGGCCACCGATCCAGCCGGACCATTCACCGTTCAGGGCGACGCCATGATCGTGTGTCCAGAAGACCAAGGTGGTGCAATCGATGCAAGCACGGTCGTCATCGACGACGTCCTGTACCTCGTTTGGAAAAATGACGGGAACTGTTGCGAACTCGACACGTGGATTCAAGCGGCTACGCTCTCTCCGAATGGACGCAGCCTCACGAGCGATCCCATCAGGATCCTGAAGCAAACCGAAGACTGGGAAGGCAACCTTATCGAGGCTCCGACCATTGTGGCTCGAGATTCAGGACTTGTGATGCTCTACTCCGCGAACTCCTACGGAGGTGACCATTACGCCGTCGGTGCGGCAACGGCTGCCTCAATCGACGGCCCGTGGACCAAGGAGATTGGCCCCATCCTCTCGACCGACACCTCGGGGGGTGTCTATCGCGGGCCTGGTGGCCAAGACCTGGTCATGGACGTGGGTGGTAAGGACTACATCGTTTTCCATGCGTGGGACAAGGACTACACATACCGCGCATTGCATGTTGCTGAGGCTGATTGGGACGCCGACATTCCTCGGGTCGTGATCCCCGACTAAGCAATCCGACTCCAACTGAATGGTGCCCCATGGGAAATTCTGTCTCGCGCAGGCCGCTGTCGGGAACACAATTCGTTCTCGAGGCTAACGGCTACACCGCCTCGATCGCGAGCATCGGCGCGAGCATTCGATCGCTCCAGTATCACGGGCGAAACCTCATCGTGCCGTTCGATGCCGAGCAGGTGCGACCGTTCTTTCGCGGCGCCATCTTGGCACCGTGGCCGAACCGAGTCGTTGATGGAAGGTACACATTCGGTGGCGTCGAGCAACAGCTGAGTATTACCGAGCCGTCAAGGGGACATGCACTCCATGGACTCGCGTCCTGGCTGGACTTTACTGTGGTGAGGCAGACGACCCGTCGGCTGGTTGTCGAAGCAACTATCGAGGCGCAACCTGGATACCCGCACCGGGTGACACTGGAGGTGGCTTTTGCCCTTGACGCTGGGGGCCTTCGAACGACTGTGACGGCAATGAATGCCGGCTCAAATGCTGCCCCGTTTGGTATCGCTCCGCACCCCTACCTTGTCGCGGGCGACGGCCGTGTCAACGACTGGACGCTCGAACTCCCAGCCAGGAAAATACTGACCGTGACTCCTGAACGTCTCATTCCCCTGCGCCTTCGTGACGTCGACGAAAGTGATCTCACCGAATTTGACTTTCGCGCGCCACGGACGATCAATGACACCTTCATCGACCATGCCTTCACGAGGTTGGACCGGGACGACGAAGGCAACGCGACGGTTCGAGTGACGACAAGCGGGGGTAGTGGAGTGGCACTGGCCTGGGCTGGCGAATGCCCCTGGGTGCAAGTGCACACGGCCGACCAACCCGAACCCTCGATTGACAGAATCGGACTCGCCGTCGAACCAATGACCTGCCCGCCGGATGCTTTCAACTCCGGGGTGAACCTGAACGTCCTTCAGCCAGGAGACTCGGCAGGCGCTTCGTGGACGATTCAAGCCATCGACTAGTTAGGTAACGCCGCACCACCGCCGACCACAGAATCAGGCGTCTTTCAAGTCGATGCCCTTCGTTTCCTTCATGATGAAACAGGCGATCCCTGTGCACGCGCAGAGAACAATGATGTACACGCTGGAGAGCCAGCCAACATCCAGCGAGTTGAGGAGGGCGTTCAAGTAGGGAGCGGTGCCGCCGAACACGGCCACTGAAATGGAATAGGCGAAACCGATGGCCCGGGTACGAATTCTGGTCGGAAAATTCTCGGAGAGAATGGCCGAGAGCAAAGCTCCGGGGATGGCGACGATGACTAAAGCGATCGCCGAGGCGAGCAGGAGCGTCCATCCCGCCGCAGTGATCATGGCAGTCAGGGGGAGGGAAAGCGCGATCATGAGTACGGCGAAGATCAGCATCATCGGGCGCCGACCGACTCTGTCGGAAATCCACCCCCAGAGCGGCAGGGTTGCCAGGGCGATCAACTGGGCCGTCAGGGTCATCCAGAAGGCGGTACCCGAGTCCATGCCTTTCTGGGTGATTGCGTAGGTGGAGGCGTACGAGGTCCAGGTGTAATGGGCCGCTGTCACCCCGGAAGTCATGGCGATCATCAGCACGATTGTTCGGGCAACCTGAGCTTTCGGCAGCGGGGCCGGCTTTTCGGCGCCGGTCGTGTGTTCATCGAAGACCTCGCTCTCACCCATGTTGCGTCGCATATAAAGAGCCGCAAGGGCCAGGAAAGCGCCGAGGATGAACGGGATACGCCATCCCCAAGCGGCGACACTGTCGTCGGGCATGATGCTGGTCACCCCGCCGGCGACACCGTAGGCCAATACCGACCCGCCGAAGATAGCGATGAAGACGGCGCTGCCCCAGAGCCCGCGATGGCGTCGCGGCGCAATCTCGGCCACGTAGGTATAAGCGGTCGCGGTTTCTCCGCCGTGCGCAAACCCTTGGATGACCCTGACCATGAGCAGCAGGAGTGACGCCCAGGCGCCGGCATTCTGATATGTCGGCATCACAGCCATGGCCAGGCTTCCGCCAGCCATCATGAGCATTGTCGTGACCAGGACGAATTTGCGCCCGCGCCGGTCGGCGACCAGGCCGAAGACGATGCCGCCAAGCGGTCGCATCAGGAAGCCGACGGCGAATACTCCCAGGGTGGAGAGGAGTCCGGAGATGGGATCTTCGGGGTTGAACATAGCAGCGGCGATGAACGATGCAAAGACCGCGTAGGCGCTCCACTCATACCATTCGAGAACGTTGCCGAGAGTGCTGGCGATCAGGTCCCGCCGTTTCGACCGTTCGGTGACGCCGCTGGCTTCTCGGGCTGTGTCGTTGTCGGTCTCGTCGATCTGGGTCATCAGAAAAGGCTCCTTTGCCTCAAGATATTCACGTCATCCCACCCAAGCGGGATGTCGATGGGTCGTAAGTCGGAAATTATGTCGTGCGGGTAGGACCTGGCTCCGGTCTTTCGGCTGAAGTGTCATGAAGAGGCACCGTCCGGCGCGCACGGAGGCAGCTTTCGGCGATTCCGCGGCCCATTGCGCCCGAGCCGACAACACCCACCGTTTTGATTCTTGATATTCCGGTTCGGGGCGTCATGCCTCGTACCTCCTGATCAGAGCGGCGAGTGCCTGGCCGCCGCCGATGCAGAGCGTGACGATGCCATATTCCGTGCCAGTGCGCTGCAAATGCCGGGCGGCGCGGAGGGTCAAAATGGCGCCGGTCGCTCCGATCGGGTGACCCATAGCGATGGCCCCGCCGTAGGGGTTCGTCTTTTCTGGATCAAGTTTCAGGTCGCGGATGACGGCGACGGACTGGGCCGCGAAGGCTTCGTTCAGCTCGACGATCTCAATGTCTGCCGGACTGAGTCCGGTCTCGTCAAAGAGTTTTCGCAGCGCTAGGGCCGGGGCATAACCCATCAGCGCCGGATCGATCCCGGCCGTCGCGATATATTCCAGAGTGGCCAGGCCACCGAGTCCTCGGTCGCGGGCGGTGCTGTCCTTCATCAAAATAACGGCCGCTGCGCCATCGTTGATTCCCGATGAGTTGCCGGCGGTTACGCTTCCCCCCGTCTGAAACGCCGGGCGGAGCCCCTGCAGCGTCTCGAGGGTAGTGTCCGGGCGCGGCGACTCATCGACGGTCACCGCCACCGGCTTCTTCCCGGGAACCAGAACCGGTGTGATTTCCGCAAGAAATACCGCCTGCGCTTCCGCGGTGCCCGCTCGGCGTTGGCTTTCGCAGGCAAACTCATCCTGCTCCCGCCGAGACACCCCGTATTTTTTGGCCACATTTTCGGCCGTGACACCCATATGTTTTTCGCTGAACGGGTCGATGAGCATGGCCAGTGTGCCGTCCACCTGGGTGCGGTCGCCCAGCCGGGCATTGCCGCGGGCGTTGTAATCCAGGAAGGGCATCCGGGACATCGATTCATCGCCACCGGCCAGGATGACGTCGGCTCCACCCCAGCGCAGCTGCTGCGCAGCCGACCAGATGGCCTGCAGTCCGCTACCGCAGAGCCTGTTCACGGTGAAGGCGGGGGTCCGCTCGGGCACGCCGGCTGCCAGAGCGACGCGGCGGGCGTTGTAGGCATCCGCACCGGCTTGGCCGACGCAGCCCATGATGACCTCGTCGATGTCGTCCGCGGCAATGCCGCTGCGTGCCATTGCCGCGGCTGCAGCAATGGCGCCCAGCTGGTGTGCTGGCACGGCTGCCAGGGCCCCGTTGTATTTCCCGACGGGCGTTCTGGCTCCGTCAACGATGACTATCTTCTGCTGTGACACTGCAATCTCGTTTCTCTGACGTGCCGGGCAATGGCGTGAAAGGGTTCAGGATGCGACGGTCGACCCGACGCCGGCAAATTGCCGGGCACCGTCCAGTAGCCTCGGGATGCCTTCTTCCAGCGAGGGGCCGAAGCCGGTGTCGCCCGGTCGTTCACCCTTGAGCCAGCGGGTGTAAATGGCCTCGCAGAAGATGGACGCCTTCCACAGCGCCAGCGTCTGATACCAGGGCAGCGCGTCCAAGTCCACCTGCATGCGCTCGCGGTACCGCGAAATGAGCTGTTCGCGGGTGAGGTATCCGGGTTCGCGGGTCACCGTGGTCAATTCGAGCGGCGTAGAAAAACTTCCAGGTTCCGAATAGGTTGCCGTGAGATAACCAAGATCCGCCAACGGGTCACCCACCGTGGCCATTTCCCAGTCCAGGACGGCCATCACGCGTGCCGGGGACGACGGTTCGAACATCAGGTTGCCGGCCCGGAAGTCACCGTGGATCACCGTGGCGGCCTGGCTGGTGGGAATATTGCGTTCCAGCCAGCCGCCAATGCTGGCGACCTCGGGCAGATTCCGGGTGGTGTTCACTTCCCACAGGGCGGAAAAACGCTGGACCTGTCGCTTCAGGTAGCCTTCCGGGCGTCCGAACGCGGCCAGTTCTCCAGCGGAAACATCCACTTGATGTAGCTGAACCAGGGTGTCGACAACGGCGGCGCTGGTCGCCTCGCGCTGCGCCATGGTGCTGAGATAGCCGGGGACTCGATCGGTGATAACGGTGCCGCCGAGGAAAGACATGATGTAGAAGGGAACGCCGAGAAGCGACTCGTCGTCACAAATTGCGAGAATTTCGGGAACCGGGACCCCCTGTTTTCTGACCAGCTGTTGGATCCGAGCCTCACGAACCATGTCGTGGGTGGATCGCGGCAGGGGTGGACGGGGGCCGCGGCGCAACACAAACACCTCGGTGCCGCGCTGGACCCGGTAGGTGACATTGGACTGCCCGTCACCGATCCGACACCAGGACAGCGGCCCGATACCGAGCCCTTTGGCATCCATGAACTCTTCGACCGCGTCGAGAATGAGAAGCGGCGGCAAGCCCAGCCGCACTGCGTCGGTGTAGTTGGCGACGACTTCGACGCCGTCGGGAATGGTGCGCATCAACGGATTCCTGCCAGCTCGGTGTCGAGATCAGCGGCGTGCAGGTCGGTACTACCCGCGGCAGCGCCGTGCTGATCGGAGCTGTGCTGATCGGAGCCGTGCACGTCGGCCAGGTACGGCTCTCCCTCGTCGACGGCTCGCTTTCGCGCCGCCGATGCGCGCCGGGAAATGGCCCATTTGTGGGTCTCGTTGGCGCCGTCGTAAATCCGAAACGGTCGCACCTCGTTCAGGTAGGCAGCCAGGGGAAGCCCGTCCGAAACCCCGTCGCCACCGCAGAGCTGGATGGCGCGGTCGACCACCCGGAAGATCGCCTCCGAGCAGTGCACCTTTGCGATGGAGGACATCGCGGATCCGGCCCGTGGGTTCGTTTCGAGCAGCGCGGCGGTCTTATCGATGATGGCGTCGGAGGTTTCGATGTCGATCACGGACTGGGCGATCAGTTCCTGGGCAAGGCCCAGGTTCTTCATCGGGGAGCCGAACATTTCGCGGCGCTCGATTCGGTCCAGGGCAATGTCCAGCGAGCGCCGGGCCAGTCCGAGCCAGCGCATGCAGTGGGTGAGACGGGCTGGGCCGAGGCGCACTTGGGCGTATGTGAAGCCGAGCCCGACGGCCCCCAGTACCGCGTCATCCGCTACAAAGCAGTCTTCGAGATAAATATGGGGATGGCCGCCAGCTATGGCACGGTCCATGGTGTGGATGTTTTCACCGAGCCGGATGCCTGGGTTGTCGAAATCGACCAGGAACATGGTGGCACCGGTCGGGGCGTCTTTGACGGCTTCGGTGTGCGCCATCACGATGCAGAAGGCTGCGCCGTCGGCGCCGCTGGTGAATCGTTTGTGACCATTGATGGACCATCCGCCGTCGACCTTTGTGGCCTCGGTGAGCAGGGCGGCCGGATCTGAACCGGCGCCAGGGTGTGGTTCGGTCATTCCGAAGCAGGACCGCGACGTGCCAGCGGCCAGGGGCACAAGGTAGCGCTGTTTCTGCGCCTCCGTGGCGATCAGGTTCAGCATGTGCATATTGCCCTCGTCCGGCGCCATGCAGTTGAGCGCGGACGCGCCGATCGGGGAATATCCGGCCTCTTGAAAGATCGCGGACCAGTGCTGGATGGGGACGCCCTGGCCGCCGAATTCCTTAGGTACGTGCGGGGCGAAGACATTGGCGGCCTTCGCTGCCGCCTGTAGTCGGTCGCGGGTGGACTGGGCCAGGCGCTCGCCCGGCCGTGGCTCGGCGGGAATAACCGTGCTGTGGATGAATTCGCGGGTGCGGATGCGCAAATCTTCGATGTCGGCGGGCAATGACTCGGTGCTCATTGTTCTATTTCCTTCCGCGGCCGGGGGCCGATGAGTGGCGTGTTAAGCGGTGCCGCCGGCTGCAAGCAGGCCGCCGTCGAGGTTGATGACCTGGCCGGTGATCCAGGCCGAATCTGAGGACGCGAGAAAGGCAACGGTGGCGGCGATATCCTCTGGATTGCCGAGGCGGCCCAGGGGATATCTCGCGGCGACTTCCGCCTCCTTGCCTTCGTAGAGGGCTTGGGCGAATTGCGTCTTGACAACCGCCGGTGCAACCGCGTTCACCCGTATCTTCGGTCCCATTTCAACGGCGAGGGTGCGGGTCAGATGTGCAATGGCGGCCTTGGTCACGCCATAGAAACCGATGCCGGGTGCCGGTGTCTGCCCGGTGACCGAAGACACATTGATCACGGTGCCGCCGCGGCCGGCGAAATCCAAGGCAACGTGGCGGTAAGTATCCTGAATCCAGGCCAGGGTACCGAAGACGTTCACCTCGGTGATCTTGCGCGCGGCGGCAAGGTCGAGATCCATCACCGAACCGTAGACGGGGTTGATGCCCGCATTGTTGACCAGGACGTCCAGCTGGCCGAATGTTTCGGCGACAGCATTGAGAACTTCGAGGCGGTGGTCCGGATCGTGGGCTTTGCCGGCGAGCGGGATTACGGATCCTTTCGGAAACTGGGCGGCCGCATCGTGTAACGCCTCGGCGTTACGGGCGGTGATGCAGACCTGGGCGCCCTCGGCCACCAGCCGCAAGGCGATGGCCAGCCCGATCCCGCGACTGGCACCCGTGACGATGGCCGTCTTGCCCTCAAGGCGGTGCACTTGCACGGATTGCTCGCTCATAATTTCTCTTTCGGGTGCAGTACGCCCTGGGCTTCCGTGTTTGCATCACGGAGCTCCTGGCGGCGAATTTTTCCGGTCTGTGTCTTAGGTAGGTCGTCGACGATGTGCACGATGCGGGGGTATTTGTAAGCTGCGAGGCGCTCTTTGGTGAATGCGATGAGTTCGGCTGGAGTGACCGATACACCTGATTTCAGGGAGACGAAAGCGACGACTGTTTCGCCGCGGTACTCATCCGACTGGCCGATCACGGCGGCCTCATGGACTGCGGCATGTTCATACAGCGTGTCCTCGACTTCGCGCGGCCAGACCTTGTACCCGGAGACGTTGATCTGGTCTTTCAGCCGGTCCACCAGATAAATCCAGCCTTGTGCGTCGATGATGGCCACGTCGCCGGTGCGGAACCTACCTTCGGGCATTGCGTGGGCGGTGGCATCCGGATTATTCCAGTAACCCGGGATGATCTGGGGGCCAGATAATTCCAGCTCGCCCTGAGTACCCGGTGGAACGGGACGACCGTTCGGATCGATGACTCTGGCTACAACGTGCGGTAACGGAATGCCGATGGACAGGGTGCCGCTGGAGGCGTCGACGGGCGCTGTGGCATAGGGCGGAACGGCAATCACACCGGACGTGCTTTCGGTTAATCCATAGGCATTGTGGATGTAGACGCCGAAGCGCTTTTGGAAGCGCTCCACGGTAGCCGGCGGGATTGGGGCCCCACCGGAGTACAGAGTCTTGACGGCGGCAAAATGGCTGGCACTGGCATGCGGAAGCGCCAAAATCGCGTTGAACACGGTAATCGAGCCGATGGTAAAGCTGACCCGATGCTCGGCAAAGGCCTCCAATACGATATCGGGGTCGAAGCGGCCCGTGAAAACCAGGGTTGTGTCGGTGAACAGCGAGATCGCAGCGTTAATCACGGCGCCAGTGATATGAAATAGTGGGGCCACGGCCATGACGATGTCACCGGGGGCCAGCCGTGCAAAGCGGCCAAACGTCGTGGCGACGGCCAGGACGTTTTCGTGGGTGTTCATGGCGCCCTTTGGCGGGCCGGTCGTGCCCGAAGTATAGGTCAAGAGCGCTACGTCGTCGCGGGTCAGCGCAATGTCAGCGGGTCGCAAGCCGTCGAATTCGCGAATCAGAGCGGCGACATCCCCGTCAGTTGAAGCCGCCGGGCGTGCTGTCATGTCACAACTGCGCGGATCGTTTCGCGTCTGGAAGTCACGTGCAGAGGTAGTGATGAGCCAGCAAACCGTGCTTCCAGCCAGCGTTTGACGAGTTTCCAACTCAGCCGTATCGGCACAAATAACACCGATGGCACCCGAGTCGTCAACGAGGCGACGCAGCTCGCGACGTTTGTACATGGGGTTCAGCAACAGTGCTGTCGCTCCCAATTTCCAGAGGGCCAGCAGGGCGAGCGCGTAGTGCGGGGTGTTCTGGAGGTAGATGCCGACCCGGGCACCGCGAATTGTGCCGCGGGCCACGAGCGCTACGGCGAGAGCGTCGGAGGCGCGGTCGACCTGGGCGGCCGTCATCCAGCCATCGAAGTAGCGAAGGGCGACGCGCTCAGGGTTGCCGGCGACCCGGGCCTTCCACGCCTCTACGGTGGACTCGTACCGCATCCCTGCACGTACTTCCCGGCTGAGCACGTCTCGTGCGGTCTGAGAATCTTCTACGGCGTTGATCCCAGGACGACCCTGGACGAAAGAGCCGATTTCACAACGATTGGTCACAGATGAACGAGTCACGACAGCCGCCCTTCTCCGGCATCGTCGCCGGAATTGACTTTACTAACTCCTACCGAGCGATCGCTCGGTAGGAGTTAGTCTGGAGTAGACGTCATCATCTGTCAAGACAGACAATGGCAATCAGGCGTCAACAGGTGAAGGAGTATTCGTGAAAGTTGAGACTGCGAAGAGAGTCGGGGATGAAGCCGTATGGCGCAAATACTCCGACAATACTCTGCCACCCCTGCTACAAGCGGCTTTGGATAGCTTTGTGGAGCACGGCTATCACGGCACGACGATTCGCACTGTGGCCGCTCGGGCCAAGCTCTCCGTACCGGGCCTCTATCACCACTACGCCTCCAAGCAGGCGCTGCTGGTGGCGATCGTGCAGTTCGCGATGCAGGACTTACTGGTCAGGAGCGAAGACGCCGTAGCGGAGGCAGGTTCCTCAGTGGAGGAACAGTTTCGACTTCTGATCGAATGTCTGGCGCTCTTTCACGCTCATCGCAGTGAGCTCGCCTTCATTGCTGCTAGTGAGATCCGAAGTCTGGAAGGCGAGTCGCGAACGGCGCACATCGCATCCCGCGATAAGCAGCAGCAGATGGTGGACGACGTTATCAATCAGGGTATGCGCGAGAGGATCTTTGACGCTGAGCACCCCAAAGACACCAGTCGAGCCATCGTGACTATGTGTACTGGTATTGCGCAGTGGTACCGCCGTGACGGTGAGCTTTCGCCCGAAGAGCTGGCCGTTCGATACGCCAACATCGCCCGGATGACGTTAGGGGTTGGCTCAGGTTCTCAAAGATAGAGCCCCACGGCGCCCATACCTGTGCGAACATATGCACGAGGCAGGCCAGACCGCGATGGTTTCTAGGGGTCGTTGCAAGGCTTAGTGATCTATTCAGTGATCGGCAGCTCATTGAAGCGTTCGGCGGGGGTGTCCGAGGCGACGGCAGTCCTGATATCGGCACCGGGCAAAACGACCCTATTGCAGCAGGGATCGTCGCCGCCTTAGAGTATGCCTCCGGGCAGGAAAGTAAGCGCTATCCCACCGGCAGCGCCGACGGCTACGACAGCCCAGGCCGGTGTGCGCCAGGCGATGAGGAGCACGAAACATACAAGAGCCAGGACGAACGGGGCAGGACCAGTAATGGCGGTGGTGAAGACGGGGTCGTACAGCGCCGCGGCGAGGACGCCGACAACAGCCGCGTTCGCGCCGCGCATGAGCGCTTGGGCCCACGCTCGCAATCGAAACGCATTCCAGAACGGGAGTACCCCGATCAGGAGAAGCAGCCCGGGGAGGAACACACCGGTAAGAGCGAGAGCAGCACCCGCGATACCGCCAGAACCCGCGGTTGAGAGGGTTCCCAGATACGCCGCGAATGTGAACACAGGGCCGGGCAATGCCTGCGCCGCACTGTATCCAGTGAGGAATTGATCCGGCGAAACCCACCCGGGATCCATGACTCCGGCTTGCAACAGCGGCAGCACGACATGACCACCGCCAAACACCAACGCTCCGGCCCGGTAGAACGCGTCAAACATATCGATAGCCCCCCATTCCGTCGCGGCAGCCCAGGGTGGCAATACGACGAGCAGGATCACGAAGAGTGAGAGGCAGATCCATCCGGTGAGGCGGGAGACCGGGAATCGGATCATTTCTGTCACGGCGCCGGCGCCGGCACGGCAAAAAATCAGGCCAGCACACGCGCCCACCATCAGAGCGATGATCTGCCCCATCGAGCCCGCAAGCAGAAGTACGCCCAGAGCGGCAATCACTGCGATAAATGCGCGGGCGGGATCGGGTGTGAGAGTTCGTGCCATTCCCCAGACAGCCTGAGCGACAATCGCGACGGCGACGATCGTGAGCCCGTGGATAATTCCGGAACCGACTACGCCATGGAATGCGCTCGCGCCGTACGCGAAAGCCACCATCAAGACGGCGGAGGGCAGAGTGAAAGCGAGGAATGCGGCGATAGCGCCAAACGGCCCCGCTCGGAAGAGTCCCAAGCCGAATCCGACCTGGCTCGACGCGGGGCCTGGTAGGAATTGGCCGAGCGCGACTAGGTCTGCGTAATCGCTGTCGCTCAGCCACCTGCGGCGTTGAACTAATTCCCCACGAAAATATCCGAGATGTGCCGCTGGGCCGCCGAAGGACGTCAGTCCCATTCTCAGAAATACCCAAAAGACCTCTAAGACGCTCCCGCGTACGCGATGGTCAGCAGTGCCGCCGTCCGAGGGTATTGCTTTGCCCACTTCCCGCTCGGTCTGGCTAATAGTTCGTTCGTCACTTACTTTTCTGGCCACAGGCAGAGTGTCGCACGCTGAGGTTAACGAGCCGACCACCCTCTGCGCTGAGGCGGCGACTCGATAAAAGCGAAATGTAGTGTCTCGAAACCCAAGTGCCTCATCTGCCAGGGGATACCAGACGATGGAGCTGCTGCCGAGCCTCGCGGACTTAGTTCGAGGTGCGACGCGTGCGGAGAGCACTGGGGGATACGTCAGCGAAGTCGTCTCCGCCATACTTCGCATTGGCGACGGACATGACGTCGGGCCACAGTCGATGGCGGGCCGCAGCGGCGTATCCGCTGTCGAAGTACATGGAGCGTTGGTCGAGGGAGCTCGTGACGCTCACGACACCGGCCACGGTTGCCACCTCGGTGCTGGCGCCACTCATCCAGGTATCCGCTGCGCCACCCGTGGTTCCGGTTTTGCCGATCATGGGGACGCGGGGACTGGTCCGGTAATACGACGAGCTGGCGGTGCCCTCGCTCATCACGCGCTGCATGGCGTAGGCCATGGCACCCGCTACGGCGGGCTCAACCGAGGCGCTGCACTCGGATTCCGGAACGGGCAGTTCGCTGCCATCGGCGGCCACGATTCGATCGATGACGACAGGTGTGCAGGTCACCCCGTCGTTGGCGATACCGGCGAAGGCAACGGCCATGGTCAGGGGCGCGATTTCGTTGGTGCCGAGCACGGAACTGGCGCCCTGGCGAAGCGGGTCGCCGTCGGCACGGTGCACGTCGAAGGCCTCCGCGGTCTTGCGGATACCGCACAGGTCTAGCTCTTTTGCCATGCCCAGGTACCCGGTGTTGTAGGAATTGATGGTCGATTCGAGAGCGCTGTAATTGGATCTATTTTGACTCAATGAGTCATTGCGGGGGTTCCACCCGGGGTAACGCTGTGTACCCCGGCAACTGTCTTGGAAAGCGCCCCAGTGCGACGTTCGCCCAGAATCAACGCGTTCGTTGAGGGAATGCCCCTCGCTTAGCCATTCAGCCAGCGTGAATACTTTGTAGGTGGAACCGGGCCGAAAACCGCTCGAGCCACCGGCGGCACGGTCGGTGTTGTAGTTGATGGCAGCGTAGTTGGTCCCGGAATTCAGCACGGCCGGATCCTGGCTGTAGTCCTTGTTCTGGGTCATGGTGAGCACCCTGCCGGTGCCGACCTGAACGCTGGAAATGACGGCGCCCACGTCTCCCGCGTTGGAGATCTTGGGAACGTTTTCGTTCATGGTTGTCACGGCCGCACCCTGCAGGTCCAGGTCCAGCGTGGTGTACACGTCGTACCCACCACGGCGAAAATTGAGCAGCCGCGTTTCTTCGTCTTCACCAAAAGTGGGG
This sequence comes from Cryobacterium sp. Y29, assembly GCF_002929825.1. Taxonomy (GTDB): domain Bacteria; phylum Actinomycetota; class Actinomycetes; order Actinomycetales; family Microbacteriaceae; genus Cryobacterium. The sequence continues at coordinate 6,916 of NZ_PJJN01000024.1, read as the reverse complement.
TCGGTCTGGAGTGCGTGTACGACGTAGTCGCAGAAGTAAGCGTTGGCGCCGGCTGTAGCGCAGCCGGTACTGGGCGCCGTGATGACCGGGGCGATCACCGTGGCGACCGCGGTCTCGTACTGGGCGGCAGAGATCTTCTCCTCGGCAAGCATTTCCCCGAGAATATAATCGCGGCGCATCTTATTGGCGGCATAGTCGTTGGCGGCGCCATTGGTGAAACTGTTCGGTATATCAAGCTGAAACTTTCGTGGGTTGTTCACGATCGCCACGAGGCTTGCGGCCTGCGGTAACGTCACTGCTGCCGCTGTCGTGTCGAAGTAATGATTGGCCGCTGCCTCAATACCGTAGACCGTCCCGCCGAAGCCCGTGATGTTCAGGTACTGGCGAAGAATGTTCGCCTTGTCGTACTTCTTCTCCACGGCGATCGCGAAGCGCATTTCGCGAAGTTTGCGCTCGGCGGTGATCTCCGTGGCCGCCGTGTAGCACAGGTCGCTCTGCTCCTGCTCGGCGATGACTTCGCATTTTTGCACGAGAACGTTCTTCACATACTGCTGAGTGATCGAGGATCCTCCCTGCAGCGAGTCGCTAAATGTGTTGCTCACAACAGCGCGTAGCGTACCCTGAATATCGATACCGTTGTGCTCAAAGAAACGAGGATCCTCACCCGAGACCGCGGCGTCCTTCACAAATTGACTGATGGCATCCGATTCAACCTCGACCCGATTCTGGTCGTAGAACGACGCAAGCAGTACGGGGGTGCCATCGTCCTGGGCGGCATAAATGTTGCTCTTTTGCGAGAGCTGCTCGATTCCCAGATAGCCCGGCAGGCTGTCAAGGACCGTGATGGTGTGCGTCGCATTCACACCGGCCAACGCGGCCACCGGCGTCATCCCCGCCGTCACGAGGACACCGGCGACGACACTCATCCCGACAAGCCTCATGAACGCGCCGAGGGCCGTGCCTCTTGTTTTCGTCGGGACAGTGACATGGATGTCTAAAATTATCGCTACCTTCTGGATCCACTAGTAGACAAAACGGGATGAGTGCGCTTCAAGCGCTCGCACGCGCAACGCGGGGTCACGGTCCAACCTGTGAGGGTTGGAGTCTTGGGAGAGCCTTTATCGCGCTAGATGCCAAGGATCAACAATTCTTTCGACGAGGTTTCCCCGGCGGCCCCGGCAAAGAGTTCAAATGCAGAAACAATTGCGGACTTTTGGTCGGGCGACAAGACGGACAGGATTTCGGCGATGTTGTCGCGGCGCTGCTCCAGGGCATGAGTGACAAGGTTTTGTCCTGCTGGCGTGAGTTCAATGAGTACCTCACGTCGACTAGCTGGCCTCGTCGTGCGCCTCACCCAACCAGCTTCGACAATGCGATCGATTGCCCGGCTCAACGTGGAGGGAAGGACGCCGATGGCTTCGCCCAGGACGCCCATGCGCAGGGGCCCCGAGGTGTCTAACAGCACGAGGACACGAAACTGGGGCAACGTCACGATCTCCAGGACACCTGCGACAGATCGAGCCACCACACCCATCAGCGCACGAGAAGCTGTCAACGCGGCGTCCGCCGCGCGAGCGTCGAAATCTTCGTCCGGAATCACTTACACCCTCATCTCATGCAATAGTTGCAAACACACAACAATTGCAAGCATACATTTATGGCGTGTTGGCACCCAATAAGAACTTCGACGCCACGGGGCAATCACCCGAACGCAGACTGACTTCGACGAATCTGAATCTCAGGAAATAATCTAGATTCCGCAGGGCCACTCGAAGAAAAGTGCAGTCAGCCCCGGGGCCAGAGCAAACTCCCGTGCCGACAGGTCCACGGGTCCGCCAACGAGCCAGGGTGAATACCGACGACGGCAGTCAAAAGAGCGTTCGTAATGGCGATCCCGTGCGGGGCGGTTCCTTCAGTTAGCCTGTGGCGTCCTCGCGGAATTAATCAACTCGCTCTCGGACAAAACCTTTCATTCAAAGTGAGATCGGGCTTGAGGGCCCATGGCTGGCGAGGACGACGAGAATCTGGAACGGTGGATTGGTGCGTCGTGAACGGCGCTGACCATGGACCGCGCAACCGAGTGGCGCCCGCGACGTGGCGCGGGGTGATTCGAGCGCCTCGGTGTTCGTTCCGGCAGTGACGGTGACATCCGCGGGCTCGGCTTCGCCGTGTGTGACCAGGAGCAGGTTCCTGACTTCGACAGGACCCACCTCCGCGTTCAAGCCGAGGTTTTTCGATCCCAGCTCCGTCGGGGGTATGCGCGGAGCACTGACGCCGGAGCAGCCGGACAACCCCGCGACCACAAGCACCAGTGCCGCAGCACTGACTCGATTACGCACGACACGCCGCCTGGACGTGGACGAATACTCGGTCTGGCTGGGGGAGCCCGTGCGAATACGGGGTGCAGAACGCGGTTTACGTTCGCCGTAGCGGCGCTTCATCAGCTCAGCAGCATGCCGCGCGTTGATTCCGTGGGCCGGTCCAGATACGACTTTCCCGACCCGACGCGGACTTTCTCATCTAGATGCCCAGTCAGAAGCCCCTGTTGGGGCTAGTTGGCATAGTAGGTGTCTGACCGGCATCATCCGGCAGAGGGGATCATCACCGACCGAAGCGGTCAAGATTCATGACCTTGTGCCATGCGGATGCGAAGTCGCTGATGAACTTCTTTTCAGTGTGCTGGCTCGCGTAGACCTCCGACAGCGCACGCAGCTCTGAGTTGGTCGAAAAAATGAGATCAGTGCGACTTGCGACCCACTTGAGCTCGTCGGTGTGACGGTCGCGGCCTTCGTAGGTCGTCTCCGTCGTGGGGTCGCCTAGCTTTGGCGCCCACACGGTGTCCATGTCGAGCAGGTTGATGAAGAAGTCGTTGGTCAGCGAGCCCGGTGTTGAGGTCAGCACGCCCAGGGAGGATCGGCCGTGGTTTGCGCCGATCACGCGCAAGCCGCCGAGCAACACGGTCATCTCGGGGGCACTCAGGGTCAGTTGGCCCGCGCGCTCGATGAGTAGAACTTCCGACGGCAGCCGGTTGCCCTTGCTGAGGTAGCTGCGAAATGCGTCAGCTGTCGGTTCGAGCGCGGCGAACCGTTCAGGGTCGGTCCACTCCTGCGTCGCATCCATACGACCCGGCTGGAACGGGATCTCGATGTCGTGACCGGCCTTGGCGGCAGCATGTTCGACCGCGGCGCACCCGCCAAGCACGATCAGGTCGGCAAGTGAGATCTTCTTGCCTCCACGCGGGGAATCGTTGAACTGCTTGCGGATCTGCTCGAGTGTGCCGAGCACCGTAGCTAGCACTTCAGGCTCGTTGACATCCCAGCTTCGTTGCGGTTCGAGACGGAGGCGGGCACCATTCGCGCCACCGCGCTTGTCGCTGTTTCGAAACGTGGAAGCGGATGCCCACGCGGTGGAGACTAGTTGCCCCACCGTCAGGCCCGACTCGAGCAGCTGGCGCTTGAACGCAGTGATGTCGTCGGCATCGACGAGTTCGTGGTCGACGTCGGGCAGTGGGTCCTGCCAGATCAGTCGTTCGGACGGGACGAGTGGCCCCAGGTAGCGCTGGGTTGGGCCCATGTCGATGTGCGTGAGTTTGAACCAGGCCCGTGCGAACGCATCCGCCATCTGGTCTGGATTCTCGAGGAATCGCCGCGCGATCGCCTCGTATTCTGCATCCTCCCGGAATGCGAGGTCCGTGGTGAGTACCGTCGGGACATGGGTCTTGGACGGGTCGTGGGCGTCCGGGACTGTGCCGGCACCGTCACCGTTGCTTGGGATCCATTGCCATAGTCCGGCAGGGCTGAGCGTCACCACCCACTCGTAGGCGAACAGTGTCTCTAGGAAACTGTTGTCCCATGTGGTCGGGGTAGGTGTCCAGATCCCTTCGAGCCCACTGCTGACGGTGTCGGCACCATTGCCCGTTCCAAAGTGGCAGGCCCAGCCCAGGCCTTGTTGCTCGAGCGGTGCGGCTTCGGGTTCGGGCCCGAGGCAGGTGCCGGGGTCGGCCGCTCCGTGGGTCTTGCCGAACGTATGCCCTCCCGCAATCAGCGCGACGGTCTCCTGATCGTCTAACCCCATGCGACCGAACGTCTGACGAATGTCGCGTGCGGCGGCTACCGGATTGGGCACCGTGTTTGGACCCTGCGGATCGACGTAGATCAGTCCCATATCGCTGGCCGCCAGGGGCTGGTCGAGATCCCGGATCCCACTGTGACGCTCGTCGGCGAACCACTTGTCTTCTGGCCCCCAGTAGGTCTCGTCGGCCTCCCAGACATCCTCCCGGCCACCGCCGAACCCGAACGTCGTGAAGCCCATCGATTCCAGGGCACGGTTACCTGCGAAGATCATCAGATCGGCCCAGGAGATTTTGCAGCCGTACTTCTGTTTCACCGGCCACAGCAGTCGGCGCGCCTTGTCCAGATTGCGGTTATCAGGCCAACCGTTCAACGGGGAGAAGCGTTGCATACCCGCACCGGCACCTCCCCGACCGTCACCGACGCGGTAGGTGCCAGCACTGTGCCACGCCATCCGCAGCACAAGCGGTCCGTAGTGTCCGAAGTCGGCGGGCCACCAGCCCTGCGAAGTCGTGAGCACCTCGTCCACATCGCGTGCCAGATCCTCCAGGTTCAGGGAGAGGAATTCTTTGGCGTAATCAAAGTCTTCGCCCAGCGGATTGGCGGTGCGGCTCGGTCGAGCCAAGCACCTTAGGTCGAGCCTCTGGGGCCACCAGTCATGTGGACTCCTGACTTCTGCGGGATGATTTCGCAGCTTGGGTGGCTGACGTGCATTCACGGTCTGGTTATACGTACGGTCGACGTAGGCGTCAGGGCTTCCAGACATGGCCACTCCTTCAGGCGAGCCTCTGTGCCCGTCAAGTCTTTGAGACGATCTGATGTTTTTTTTACTACGCCGCAGCCGATTGGCGGCGGTCGCGGTGGGTGGTCAGCGCCCACCGCGATGGACAACTGGAAGCGGATCGGGACGATCCAGTCGAAGTTCTGGAGATTCCCCGCCCCGGCCGGGCTCGGCTTGGACAGACAAGACGTTTCGTCCGTGGGACGAATGTTGACGACTCGCTCCATCGCTGAGGCGACTGAGCGCGCGGACGGCACGCGACAAGCAACGACGAGTGCCGCGGAGAAGATCGGATCGTTCTTCAGTAGTCGTCACTGGACGTCACCTCCTCATTTCTTCATTGAAATTACGTACGTGGTTATCGAGGTCCTTGCGCAGTAGGCGTACCAAGAGTGCGCTCTCCAGTTGAGAAGCAACCGTATGCCACTCAAACCTTGACGACCAGACACGACCGCAAGACTCCCACACCATGCCGCTCACCCGCATCAACGTGCCGCTCGATACGAGCAGTCCCCGTTATCCTGTCGCCGACGGGCTGCGCCGTTCATCATCAAGGATGCGGTCGCGGTGCCGGTTTTGATGGACGTGATACATCGGAGGGGTTCAGCGTCGATGAGCTCGCCATTGACCACCACGCAGCGGTGTCCCTGTCTTAACCTGCTTCGGGTACTTCGGATGACGGAATGCGCGGGTTTTTCTACGCTGCCAATGTTGGCTGTCAATAACCGTGGTGGACGTCATTAAGCCGGCGATAACCGAGTTCGGAATGCCTGCGTCGACTGTTGTATATCCTTCGATATGCCGGATGGCGTAGCTCCGAGCTTGTGATTTCGTGGCATAGGCAGTGCGATAAAAACGTTCGTTGTTGACCGTCGATTAAAAAACTTTCCATCATCTATCGGGTTCACAAGGGCAGAAATCGAGGCAGCCGCTACCGTGAGAAAAAAATATGAAAAATGTTCGCGGGTTCTGCAGCTCACCCTACAAATCAACTATCATCCTAGGAAGCTCCGCCGGGATAGGGCAATGAATTCATCTCAGCGGGCTGGTATTCACCACGAAATGCGAATGACTGTATTGCCGAAGATCGCGAGCTCGAAGGAGCCCGTCTGCCTTACCGTCCAACCACCGGCCGTGGACGACATCCGCGGCCCCACCTGATCGAGGAGAACCAGCATGACACTGACCCTTGCGGACGCCCGCATCATCATCAGCGCAGCCGAGGCCAAGGTCTCGGAGGTCGGACAGCCCATGAACATCGCCGTCGTCGACGCTGGCGGCAATCTCATCTCTCACGTACGGATGGACGGCGCCTGGCTGGGCGGAATCGACATCTCCATAAACAAAGCCTTCACTGCCCGGGCCTTCAATATTCAGACCAAGGACCTGGGGGATAACTCCCAGCCCAACCAGCAGTACTACGGTATCCAAGCCAGCAACAACGGCCGGATCGTGATCTTTGCCGGCGGAATCCCACTCACCCGCAACGGTGAAGTGGTCGGCGCCATCGGCGTTAGTGGTGGCTCAGGCGAACAAGACCAGGCCGTCGCTCAAGCAGGCGCCAAGGCCTCTCTGACATAGTCCACGCTTTGTGCTCCGCTCGTACCACCGAGACGGGGTTGCACGGTCGATACCCCGATCCGGGCCGGTGGAAGTTACCGTGTGGCGTTTGGCGCTACTTATCTTTCGTGATCGCTCGCTGCAGCGGTCGCTGGGCGTTTTCGTCGCTCCCGGGTGAGTCTGCGCTTCTTATCTCCCAACAGTTCTCATGTATTGGGATTTCGCGACGCTCAGCGGACGATGCTTTGCAGGATCGCCTTTCGCTGTCCGGTAAGTTCGCGCATCGGAGCGGGGAGCGGGGAGCGGGAGGCGCTCGACTACCTGGTCAAGAATCCCCGCGGGCCTCGAGACAGTCTCGTGGCGGCGCGATCATGTAAACCGACGTGTGGTGTGCCTCCCGGGACCTTCCATCATTCCAATGCGTCGCTTGACCTGCCGCGGATATCTCGGACAGTGGGCCCTCTTAAAATGAGGGATCACTGAAAGTCGAGATCAGCATGACCGC
>NZ_PJJN01000023.1 GCF_002929825.1 Cryobacterium sp. Y29 | reverse complement strand
GCTGCGGTCATGCTGATCTCGACTTTCAGTGATCCCTCATTTTAAGAGGGCCCACTGTCCGAGATATCCGCGGCAGGTCATACGGAGAAATGTCCGCAGGGTGATGATCCAAGATTTGAAGGCATTGAGGTGTGCATCGTGTGGTGCTCCGGCGAGGTCCACGCGTCGCGCTTCGCGGCCGCGGTCAACGAACTCAGACTTCTCCTCGGCAGTAAACATTCTCTTTTCTGCGTACACCACGAGCGTCGGGACAGTGACGCGCTCCCATCCGTCCCAGCAGGGCCGACTAACCTCGTTCATTGTCGCGACCATGACGTCTGCATCAAACCGGACGTTTCCAATCAAAGCGGACGAGTGCCCATCTCCGGGACCTCCAGCACCACGAGCGTCGCTGCCGCGGCGCGGCCGCTCAACATCGATGGGGAACTCGGCGTCCCGTACGGGGTTCCTCTTACGGATCGACTGTTCGCGTGTCCCGTTCGCCGTTCGCCGTTCGCCGTCCGGCTTGCGGGACGCCGTAAGTGCCGCGAGATCAGGACAAATCGCGGTGAGATGCTAGTTCTGTGGAAACGAACAAGAACACAGATATGCAAGTTGTTGTCATCCGCTCCTATAGTCACGCGGATGCCGCAGACACTTTGGCAATTTTCCTTGCTGCGGTGACCGAAACCGCTGCCGCCGACTACTCGCCGGACCAGATTCAGGCGTGGGCTCGGCCAGGAGCGCGAGATCTGCCCACCTGGCATGCGTCGATGCGGGAGCGGAACAGTTACGTGGCGACCGTGGATGGTGTACCAGCGGGCTTTTCCGATGTGAACTCTGCGGGGTATATCGACATGATGTTCGTCGCGCCTCGATACCAGCGACAAGGGGTTGCACGACAACTGATCGCCCGCGTGGAGGCCCACGCGCGCAGGGCGCAGCTGACAGAACTGACAGCCGACGTCAGCATCACAGCCCGACTCTTCTTTGAGCGCCACGGATTCACCGTCGAGGCAAAGCAGCACCCGGTGAGGGGCGGTGTGCTGCTGACCAATTGCAAGATGAGAAAGAAGTTATGCTGCAGCGCGGTGTGCCTGAGCGGGCAGCTTGTTTGCCACACCCGGGACCAGGCGGACACTGTCCGGGATCACCTACCGCTGCACCTTGCCCTGACCCGCGCCGAACCGGGATGCTGTTCGTTTAACGTCACCAGGACGAGCAATCCACTGATGTGGCAGGTCGAGGAAAGCTTCGAGCACGCAGCCGCCTTTGAAGCTCACCGGGAACGTGTCGCCAGCAGCGAGTGGGGTCAAGCTACGGTAGGAATCGAACGCCGTTACACCGTGATCGGACTCTAGCCGCTCCGCCCGGCTCAGCACTTGCTCTGCAGCGGGACCCCCGACTTGTCCCGATCAGGGTTGCGCGTTCGGAAGGCTCAGCCGAGCTTCTTGAGCATCTTCAACAAAGTTGTTTCGTAGCCGAGTGATTCGTAGAGACCGCGGGCGCCGGTGTTGAATGCGAAGTCGCTCAGGCCGAGGGTATGCGCGCCTTGTATGCGGGCATACTCTTAGCTGAAGAGCATCGTGGCCCTCTCGAAACCCTGGCCACGTTAGTCGGCATTGATGACAATGTCCCAGACCCACCACGCACCCGGGTCGGCGCTGACATCCTGGCCGATCCAGAGATACCCCACAGGCTCACCCGTCTCACTCATGACGTGAAAGATCTCATTGCCAGGGCTCAGAGCACCGTCCGGAAATGAGCGAAGCGTGCTCTCGACCGCCATGAGCCGAGCTTGTTCTGGCGATGCGCCCTGGACAACCAAGTCGCCGATGTACTCGGTGCAGCTGCGGTCCAGCCATGATGGGAATTCGCTGGTGAGGATTCGCTGAAGGGTGGTGGTTATTTCATGATTCTTCCAGAAGTGCGCAGACGAGCCATTCAGTGGCGTTTGTGTACATGGCGCAACCGGCGCTCGAACCGTACGAAATAGCATTGATTGTCGCACCGAACAGTGCCACTGCATCCGCCTTCGCGCCCGGAAAGGGTCCGGCTTGCGGGACGCCATTGGTGGAGGACAAGGTATTGTTCGTGGCGGGCCGGAATCACCTACGCCTCTTTCGTCCGTTTTATAGCGCGGTGTGATCGCTGTCACCCAGTGGAGGCTTGCGCGCACGAGTCATCCTGCGCTGTTTGACCGGTGAGTCCGTCCAACGCTTGAACGGTCGGTTGCGGGGCGGGGACGGCGGTTTCACTCGTCGCCGGCGTTGACGTTTCGATCGGCACCGGTGCATCCGGCGTTGGTGCAAGTGGTGGCGTTGTTCCGGGGAGGGTGAAGGGCTCATCGGTGGCGAGTTTGGTGAACATTTCGGCGGCCACCGCTTCCAGGGGAACGACTTTGCCGGGGAAGTCGGAGTCTCCGGTCGTGCCAGGATATTGCACGAACAGCAACCGATCCAGGTCGATGTCTTGGAGGGTTAGGGCCATGGATACCATGGTGTCGATATTGGCGAGGGACGTGGAGAGCTTAATATTGCTGGCCGCCGCGGTGGCGAGGTTGATCAGGGTGGGAATGCTCGTGAGTGTGCCGTTGCTCTGCACCGTGCGCATGAGCGAGGCCATGTAGATCTGTTGTGAGGAAATCCGTGCCAGGTCACTTTGGTCGCCGACGCCGTGGCGGCTACGCAGAAACGCCAGTGCGGTATCCCCGGCGACGACGCTCGTGCCCGCGGGCAGATACAGGCCTGCAGAGTCGTCGTTGACGGCCGCAGTCAGGCAGATGGGCACTCCGCCAACGGCGTCGCTCATCTGAACGACCCCGTCGAACGAGATAAGTCCGGCATACGGGATGGTCAGTCCCGTCAGCTCAGAGACGGTCTTGACCACACACGGTAGCCCGCCCCGGGACATGGCTTCATTGATGGGGCGTGCGGCCATCGCCGAAAACTCGGCACCGTTCTCGGCATCCGTGCACGTGGGGTGCGGCACGATGAGGTCGCGGGGGATGCTCACGACGACAGCGTTACTGTGGTCTGCGGACACGTGCACGAGAATGTTCACATCGTTGCGGGTGCCGTGGCGTTCACCGTAGGCCGCGCTCTGGACCGCGTCGTTGTCGACGCCGACCATGAGAATGTTGAAACCGTTTTCGTAGCTTTCGAGCTGTGGTAAGGGCGCTGCCGTGTCACCAGCGGTGATGTCGATGGCGTTGTCATCGACGGTCTTGCTGAAGCTCCACACCGCAACAGCAGCCACGGCCGAGGTGCTGACCACGGCAACTGTCAGTGCAGCCGCCACCAGTTTGACGGCGGTGGCATACGGATTCGAGCGCTTGAGTCGCCCGTGACGCGCGATTCCAACCATCCGTTTGCTTCGCCTGCCCGCGTCAACCACAATGCCCCGTCCCCTCGCGCTCGGCTTATGACCGAACCGTTTCTGCAATAGACCGATCATGCCCCTCGACGTCGCGCTGGGCCCTCCCGAGGTTACCGCTTTCCGCGGCGACGGCTGTGGCGCACGGACGGGGCCCTCGCTACCGAGACTGGAGGTGCTGGGCGCCATGCTGGCCGGGGAATCCTCCACAGGCCGGCCCGAAACTCAATCCGTCAGTGGGTTTTTCCTGAGGTCACAAAGGCTGAGACTCGCGTCTTAGTACCCTTTGGACGCTGTGTGTGGCTCCGAATCAACCGAATGTCAAAGTAGGGTCCGTGGTTGGCCGGAACACCCACGTCTCTTGCGTTAGTTTTATAGCGCTGTGTTATCGGCGTCACCCGGCGAAGGCTTAGGCGCACGCGTCATCCTGCGCTGTGTGCCCGGGGAGTCCAGCTTGAGCGGACGACTGTGGGATAGGGATAACGGTTTTGTTCGGTGCCGGTGCAACCTGAGTGAGGTCACTTCTCGGTCTTCGTGCGATTCTATGTGTCAGCGCCAGAAGTTCGATGCAGTCGCCCCGAACTTCGATGTTGCTTTCGCTGTAGCGATACGGTGCAAGCATGGGGAACATTTGGGGGCGCACTGATCCGTGCCAGGAACTTGGCCGTACTTGCAACGATCTCGTGCTGACCGGGTGCACAGCCTCGGCTCCAGACACCGGTGATTGGGTCTGGAGAACTTCGTTCCCTCCAGTAGCTGCGTCTCACGTAGAAAGCGACTCTGACACGCTTCTCTTCCCTGCCGCGAATGACTTTGGAGCGGTAGGAATGCAACTCGTAGTAGTCGGCATACGGAACGACAACATGCAATTTGCGGTGGATAAGGAGAGCCTTGTCGTCGAACGAGGTGAGGTCGTCCTCCTCGCCCGTCGTGGGGAGCTGAAGTACACGGCACTGCAGGCGAAACGATGAGCAGCGCGAGGAGTCCGATCCGGTACCCGAACGTCGGATCCCGAACCTTCATGACTCGACGGGCATGGTGGCTTATTGTCCCTAATATCTTCGTCCCGGGCTCCGCTCAAGTGCTCGCCGGTAGTCGGGCTCTTGGCCGGTTTGCCGGTGGACGGCCGCTTCAATATCCTGCTCCTCGGCGGCGACGCTGGCGCCGACCGGTCGGGCATGCGGCCCGACAGCATGTCGGTCGTCAGCGCGTCCTGCAGGAGGCGATCCTCAAGCAGTTCCACCCGGCGAATGTGCTCACAAAGTTTCAGGGTGTGGCCGAGGCCGGCCAGCAGGTCGTCAAGACCGACGTACCGCAGGGAACGCTCGGCTACTTCGCCAACCTGGCGGGCAAAACCAGAGACTTACCGGTGGGGTCCGTTGAGTTGGTTCCGGATAATGGCGTCGACCCGCAGACCCGGACTACGACTACATCCGCAGCCTGATCGCCACCGCGCTCAGATAAATTCGAATTGTGTTGCCAGGGAGCCAGGGCGCCGAGACCGGGTGTCGCTTCCCGCGAAGCGGTGAAAACCTGCATCAGATTCCCCCAAGAGGTTTTCCCCTTGCGGGCCTCTCTATTCGTCTGGACAGCATCAAAGGTCACGGCGCTAGGTGAAGTGCCTGCATCAGGGCAACGATCTACGCATAGACCTTGCACACACGACCACAACTGTCGAATTGCCTGACGAGCTCGGGCAGTGCAAGACTCAATCTGAAACAGTGGGTCGCCAAGGCGCAGCCCGACGACGTCATCTCAACGCGGAGTAGACGACAAGAACCAGGGGGATTCTATGAAACGTATGACATTCGTGTTGGCCGCAGCGACCGCAGCGGCTGTTATCTTGTCAGGCTGCCAAGCACAGCAGCCCATCACACCTGATTCATCATCAGCGATTGCTCCGCCTACCTCCGCCCAGACGGATGAACCCACTGCGCAGGAATCGGCTCAGGCGTGGGCAGATGAGACATTCGGGACGTTCGAAGCTTTCACCGTCACCGGCAACGGCGCTGAAAAAATTGTCTTTCCTGACGACGCTAAATCGGGCTTTTACACAATCACGTGGGCACCCGATCACTATGCCAATGAGCAGTCCGGCGCGCAGGTTTATGGTGAAGACTGCACGTACCACGAGGCTGGCATGGCTGACTATGTAGGCGATTCCGCCAGTGTCGCCTATGGTTTGGACCCCTCCGTTGGCCCGGCGGGCTGGATCGCCGTCGGGCCCGGCGCGGGTGAGTGGTCCATCACCGTGTCACCGGTTTCGGCCCTTCCTGCACTGCCGGACACCGGCGGCTACGACGCCTATTTGTATTCGGGCGACGAGCAACCGGTCATCTTCTCGACCTTGAACTTTGGGCGGCTCAACGTTCGACAGTTCAACGGCATCGATCCGACCGACAGCATCCTCCCTCAGCAAGACTTTACGGCTATTGGAACTCTCCTCGCTGGCCCCAGCGTCGTCAACGTCCAGCTGGAAAGCGTGAGCCCCTGGACGCGATCCACGAACTAGCTCGAGGGACACCAACTGATTAGCGGCCAGTGCCGTCTATGGGACCTTGAATCACGCGCAACAAAGGTTGTTCAGTAGTCAAGTGAACGGTGTCCCATAGGGGATGGCGGATTCAACCGGTCGACGCAACGATGGGCTTTTCTGGCTCTGATAATAGTCGTTGCATGGTTTGAGCGGGTGTGCTGCCGCCGAGCGTTTTGCGGGGTCGATTGTTGAGTTCGGTAGCGACTTCGAGTAGCCGCTCGGGCGAATGAACGGATAAGTCGGTGCCTGTGGGGAAATACTGGCGGAGCAGCCCGTTGGTGTTCTCGTTGGTGCCCCGCTGTCACGGCGAATGTGGTTCACAGAAGTAGATAGCTATCGTGGTGGCCAGCGTGATCTGCCGGTGCTGGGCCAGCTCGGTTCCCGGATCCCACGTCAGAGTCTTCACCAAGTGCTCGGGGAGAGTCTTAATGGCGGCCAACAGCCCCTCGCGAACCGTGATCGCGCCGTGGTCACCGGGGAGGTGGACCAGTATTGTGAACCGGGTCTGACGCTCCACCAACGTAGCGATCGCCGACCGGCAGTGTGATCCCAAGATCAGACCTCCTTCTCAGTGCCCCGGCACGGCCCGGTCGGAAACCTCCGCCGGCCACTCGCTGATCATGGTCATATCCGGGATCTTGCCCGAGTTCTTCGCAGCAGGCCGTCTCGGACGCCGGATGGCGCGGCCGCTGCGTAAATGCTGATGCAGATCACCGCGCAAGCCACCCCGGCCGCCCCCATAAAGCGCCTGGTAGATCGCTTCCGGGCTGACTCGCATTTCCTGCCGATCGGGAAACACTGCAGCCAAATGATCACTGATCTGTTCCGGACTCCATTTCATACACAACTTGGTCTGCACCAAAAGGGCCAGTTCCGGATGGTCGAATTTGCTGGCCTTGGGACGACGGCCGCGAAGCTCGGCCTGCTTCTGCGCCGCATAGGGGCGTACTTCGTCCGTGCCTGCGGGCCAGTCTTGGACCCGCCTCGAGCGAGCTCTCGACTGATCGTGGCAGCAGACCGGCCCACCAGAGCAGCGATCGCCCTCACGCCGGCGCCACCTTGGTGCAAGTCTGCGTTCCGCAGTCGTTCCTCCAAGGACAAGTACCGCCCCGGTCGCTCTGCCTCGGAAAGAGGGAGCCGCCCACCCGTCGCTTGACGCCAACGCCGTCCAGTTCGCCGATTCACCCCCACAGCATCACACGCTGCAGTCAGAGTCGAGCCTGGGGCCATCAATACCCAGAACCGCGCCTGTTTCTCCACCAACTCATACTTCGACCACACGTACAACACCTCACAAATGGGAGTGTTGCGACGACCAGTTGAATCCGCCGTTCCCCTTGCGGTCACTGCTTTCAGAGCGGGTGTGGAGCCGTAGGGCGTCGGCCGGAAACGACCTCGACCAGCTCGACATGACGCTCGGTCTAGCCTCGGACGTTAATGATTCCTGCTTGCGAGCAGGACTGGGGCTGATCCCGGACGACGCTTGGAGAGTCACCGAACCGAACCGGCTCCAAAACGCTCGCCACCCAGCCGCGGTTCGGATCGGTTGTCATATCAAACTCACTGGTGGACCATGTCGTGAGCATGGCCTCCGCTGCAACTTGACGTTCGGCGTCCTCCTCGGCCATCGCCGTCAGGTATTCGGATTCCCACGCGCACAGCCATGTGTATTGAGCGACGACGTACCCCGCGCCCGATTGCATCACGCCAGTTGAGCTCGTGCCCGAATCCAAACCTTCTGGAACGCCGGCTGGATAAGCAGCACCCGCTGGAAGCGGATTCTCCATCGCTTTGATGGCCGCTTGATACTCGAAGTAGCCCGTTCCCGCAGTCACCCGGGCGGGACCCTGAGGATTGGCGTTGACCACAGATGTGACCTCGCCGTCCGGGCCAGCGACGGGGACGGGAGCGACAACGAAGAGGAGCGGAAGTAGCACAATCAGAAGGATTGCCGCAGTAACGGCTGAGACCGCAATCGCGACGGTCCGGCGGACCCGCCTCCGACGATGCTGCGAAGCCCCGAGGGGCGGCACCACGTCGAGTTCTTGCCCGAGAATGTCGGCCGGTGACCCGAAGCTCGACAGGGCTGCGGATGCGTCCGCATCCGACAGGTCTGGCTGAACGAGTTCGCGCAGGTGATTGGCGATTTCTTCGCGAAGTACCGCTCGTCGAGCGTTTGAGAGCGACCCTGCAGCCGCGTCAAACTGGTGCAAGTACTGGGTAACCAGTCGGTGGTCGGCGTTAGACGTCATCGCGGGTCCTGTCATTGTGTTTCTTGGGAATGGTGGCCAGGAGCGACGTGACGGAACCGGAGAATCGCTCCCAGTCCTCCTGAAAGGATTCCAATTCCTGACGGCCACCCTCCGTGAGTTGGTAGATCCGGCGTGGCCGATCGGTGTCGTTGACTTCCCAATAGCTCGTGACGAAACCGGCATCGTGCAGTCGGTTCAGGAGCGGGTAAACCGTTCCCTGGACTTGTCCTACGGCGTCTACTTGTGGGGTTATCCGATCCAGCAGCTGGTCATCCAAGTGAATCCAGATCTACCGGTCGCGTTCTCGGTGGCATTGACGATCGTCTTCACTCTGGCGGTCGCGACTCTCTCTTGGCGTCATCTTGCAGCGCCGGCCCTCGGTTTGAAACACTCAGCAAGAACCGAACCCATACGAGGCCTCGACGGGAACCAGCCTTTTCTACGCTTACGATCTCACCCTTGCAGAGACGTTGAGCCGACACGTCACGCGTGCGAAGTCAGTCTCGTGTGGCAGTGCCAAGATGAAGGATTTGTACCACGGCTGGCGGCCATGGGCCTTCGTCTCCGAAACACGAATTGATTCGTCATGGATTGAGAAAGCGACAATTGATCGGATATCGTCCGAGATCACAGCGGCGCGAACAACCGGCCTCTAACGTCCCCCCGGCCGGCTGACCTCAGAACGCAGAACACGGGAACCGCGATCTGCGCGCACATCACCTCCACCACGAACGCCTTGATCGAAAACCACTACGGGGTGAGTAGTTCGCCCAACAGAATCTCTTGACTGAAAAAAGCGATGAACTGTCCTGACACATCACTGCTGTTCTACCTGCTGAGGAGAACCCCGTGCACGAAGATAATCGCCGGAAATGTCGCGGTGAAGGCCCAAAAGAAAGTGTCGAGGCCAATCAGCACGGCTGTTCCGAGATGGAGCATGGCCCCGGCAAAAAGCAGCGCTACCAGTACGCCAGGGGGAGACACAAGGGCTAGGGGAAAAATGATCTCCACGACGATAACTGACCATCCGACGAAGCCTCCAAGCCAAGGTTGTCTACGAAGTACGGCTGCGGCCGTGGAGTGTCCATAAGTTGCGGTGTTGAGAATACTTTGCAGCGCCGATCCTTGACGCCACTGTGCGTTGGATATCTTCGATATTCCCGCAGCAAAATATGCCAACAAAGCCTGCGCCGCGATGAAATACAAACCCACGGCTTGAAAAGGACTCGACGTTGGGAGCAGGAAAGTGAATGCCAAGCCCGCAAGGATGATGACCGATATTTGATTGGAGCCATCTTTGCCATATCGAATTTGATAGGCCAGGAAAAGGCTTGATAGCAAAATGATTGTCGCGTAACTGGCGTAGAGCAGGTTGCTTTGAAACGGAGTGATTAGCGCTATGGAACAGACGATTCGAGCAATCACAACAATACGTAACCACACTGAGCCGCTGTGCCCGACCATCCATCCACGTGACGCACCGTGTGACCTAGCGAGGATCTGTCTGCTATTCCAGTCAAACAGCCCGCTTGAGCCGAATTCTTTCAAACCCAAAAGCAATTGCAAAGAACCTTGAAGAATGCCTATGCTCACGATGATGGCGGTAATTCGTGCGGCGCTTTCGATTGTCAACATGGCTTATGACACCGGGTGAGTCAGCGAATAAAAACGAACGCGTGGCACAGAAGCTCCGCTTGGACCGCGTGTTTCAACCAAAGCAAACTGGTAGAACGCCTGCGACGACAATGAACCTCCGAGTCGCTTGCGCGCGACGTCAAGCAAGATTATGTATGGCGCCGTGAACTGAAGCCGCTCTGCAGAGCAGTTGATACTGGAAAGCGCCAGCAGCTGAAACAATTCGATCATGCCCTCTCGGTAACGTTTTCGAGGGTTCCAAAGGGGAAAGAGAATCCCTCTCGGGGATAAATTCAACTCCAACCATGGACTGACGCTCGTTTCATCGTTGCGACTGCGATAAACAAAGTGGTAGTTACTCGCACCGGGATCTGGCGTGAAAAATGACCATTTTGGTATGAGTGTGAACCGGTCAAACCGTGTAGTCAGCCGGCTGAGCCGATTATTTTTCTGAAATGCGATCGTCAGTAAAAACCAGACACAGAAAACAACGATTCCAATAACGCCGAATACGGAGCTTGCAATATCAATCATCATGTGATCTTCCTCAGATCGAATCGGTCGGCGAACAGTTTGTAACGGAAGCGACTTGACGAACGAACTCGTGGCAGCATCGTTTACCGATTCTGGTAGCAGGCAGCTGTTGATGATTTGAGAATACGAAGCAGAAATCGGGTCATTTCGATCGGGCGGCACGTGCGTCCGCTTGGTAGGCCCGAAGGACCTCCAACGTCTGTGCCGATCGGTGCTCTACAGGAACTTCTGCAAGCTCTTCGGTCATACCCTCTACGTCGCAACGGATAGCCGAACCGCCGTCCGTGACGATCCAGTCGTCATTGGGGTCGACAGGGGTGATGAGGCTGTCGAGGGTGGAGAGTTCGAGATCGGTGAGGCTGATAGCCATGTGCGTTCCGTCTTTCGGTCTCGGAGAAATCGTGTCGACGCGCTCTTACTATGAATCCAGGATGACTTGCGGCCGCTCATAATCAAGCGGGCCGGTCCATAGAAAGGCGAGCCGCGTCGGTTCAACTGCATAATGTCTATTCTGAAAATCATCTTTCGTCAACTATGAAAACAAAGAAGAGCATAGACATAGCAACTCGTCAGGGGAAGGTCCTGCAGCGATGTGTTCTGAGGGTAGCGGAGCATCAACCCGCCATCCCTGCTGAGTGCGATTGCCTCCTGACGGCCGGGAACCTCTGGCATACCGTTCAAGGTTCCCCTACGGGCGCTCCAAATGCGGGCTGCGTCGTTGATCTGCGGCTGCGTTTTTCGGAGGGGGGGCTCTGGGCCAGATCGTGTGTTTCACAGCCCAGATCACTTCAAGGCCGCAGATCATCATCAGCATTGGGTACCAATGTTCCGGGGCGGCTGTCTGCGCGGCGTTGCCTACCAACCGGATCAGGCCGAACAAGTCGAGAGCGGAGATTGCCGCTGCGAGCAGGGTGCGCGCGACGTCTTTCCGGCAGGCCACGGTATGGCCGGTTCCGCAGAGCCACGTTGGTGCGGGGCCGTCGGCGAACCGGTGAGAGAAGCGGATGTCGGCCCAGCGAACCATCCCCGGGGCGTAGGCGATCGAGAAGCCAATGTAAACCGCGGCTAGGCCGTGCGCCCATTCCGCGTCAGCGCCGGAGCGAAGGTGCACTTGAGACGTAGTTAGATCGGGTTTCATATTTAGAATGACCGACATCGATTGGCAGGTCGAGCTCACCAGGGCTGCATTGCCACAGGCGGTGCTCTCCCTGCTCAGCTGCGAACGCCAACATGGCTACGCGATGGTCGAAGTCCTCCGTGTGCACGGCTTTGCCCGGGTTAAGGGCGGCACGCTCTATCCGCTGCTGCGACGTCCGGCCGTTTGGCGCACTGGCCGTTCATTGTTGCGACTGCGAGCTGAGCCTGTCCGGTGGGTTCTCGGGCCGAAGGATCGACATGATGATCGTGTCGACGTAGCGGCCGTCAAACTTGTGGGCATCGCGACGAACGCCCTCAATTATGAAGCCACTGCGCTCGTAGACGTGCTGAGCTCGAGGATTGAAGGCGAAGACTTCCAGTTCGATCCGGTGCAGCGGTGTTGTCTGAAATGCGTGCTGAACGATGAGCTGCGTCGCCTCGGTACCGAGACCGCGATTACGCCCCGCCGGACCGATGAGAATTCGAAAACTGCAGCTGTCATTTTCCGTGGTGAGTTCGTTGAGAACCACTTCACCGACGCAGGTGGACGAGGCCTGATCGATGATCGCGAGGTCCAAGCGGTCGGGCTGCTCGGCTCGCGTTTCGTACCATTGCCGCGTTTTTGAATCCAGGATGGCTGAGCGGCCCCGCGCTGCCGCCGTCGTGTGCACGGTCCCCGTGAGCGTGAGCACTTCCGGATCGGCAAGGATGCCCCCCATCAAATCGATGTCAGCTGATGCAAACGCACGAAGGAGAATTCGTTTACCGACCAAGGTCGGCTTATCTGCGAAAAATTCGATGGAACCCATTCGCCAAGCATGCATCATCCCGGGCATGGCCAGTCCTTGCCTGTGGACTGCCGTGGCGCCGACGTCCCTCAAGAAAATGGCGGATTCACTTGGTCGTCGCGACACTCGATTTTTGTGAGCTGTGACTACCCATCCAATCGTGGTGGGTGGTCTACTTTTTCAAGAGCGAAACTGGCCTACTTCTCAACGAGCGCTGACAGGTACGTTGGCGGAGCGTCGGACACGGTTCACGGTGCTGGTCCACGTCCCCGGTGATTCGGCGCAATCACGGTTCGCGATGGGCGGGGTCACCGCCTTCTTTGCTCTGCTCTTGATATCGCTCTTGACAAGGAGATCTTTCGAACTCAGGTCTGTGCTTCGGTCACCAGTGGTACATCGGCTCTCGCCCGGCCATTGACGCGGTCGGCGAGAACAATGGCGATGACACCAAGCAGTATCGTACCGCCGATCCGGGCAAGGCCGTCCAGTCCCATCAGGAGCCAGGCCACCAGATTGGGTCCGTATGTGGTGGCTGAGCCCCCGCCCAGCACTTGCAGTAGCAGCCAGGTCACGGTCAGTGCCGCCACCATCCCGGCTGGCACCCAGTTCCACGGAGTCGGCACGGCGCCGAGCCGGGCGATCTGCATGACCGCGACCAATGCGAGGGCGAATTGAACGAACGAGTCCGCGTAGGCGAAGGACATCAGTACGGGCGGAGCGGGGTCGTTCGAGAAGACATCGCCAATAACGCCGTACAGCACAGATCCAAGAAGGAGCCAGAGGGCCAACAAAGCGAGAGCGATAGTGCCGACCGGGCGGCGCGCTGTAACGCTGCCCACGCCGCGCACGCCGAAAGCAAACACCAACAGGGCGGCGGAGTACAGAGCGGGTCCCACCGTCTCGGCGTACGGGAAGAGCGGGGGCTGCGCGATCACCGTGATAACGACCGAGGCCAACAGTAGCCCCCCGCCGATCAACAACGCGAGGGAGGCCGGTGACACTGGGCGATCACGAAGCTGTGAGTTTGCCATGCGCCCGAGTCTACTCAGAGCGCGCGGTAAGTCTAGCTAGGTCACAAGAGGCGCGGTGCCGCCCTCATGGGATGCTGAATGGTGTCTGAATCGGACCCGGTCCTACATGGCGACTCGGACCAACTGTTTTGGTCATTGATCTGAAACCGATAAGGAGCCATAAATCGTGATCCAACTACCCTCGCTTGATAATCACACCGCCCTGATCGTCGTTGACGCTCAGCAAGGATTTGACCAAGTCGAATGGTGGGGACCCCGAAACAACGTGGACTGTGATCAGAACATCGCAGCGTTAGTGAACGAGTGGCACAGGCTTTCGCGACCGGTCGTCTTCGTGCAACATAATTCCTCCAATCCGCTCTCCCCGCTGCACCCCAGCAACCCCGGCCATGCGTTGAAAAGCTACATGTCCGGCACGCCGGATCTATTGGTCCAGAAAACGGTTAACTCAAGTTTTCACGGCACACCCGATCTTGACTCCTGGCTTCGAGAAAACGCCATCTCGACCATTGTGATCTGCGGCATCACCACCAATCACTGCTGCGAAACAACAGCGCGCATTGGCGGAAACTTGGGATACACCGTCTACTTTGTTGTCGATGCGACTCACACATTTGACAGGACAGACCTCGAAGGTGGAATGATCAGCGCGGCGGAACTTTCCCGAGTAACCGCGATCAATCTTCACGACGAGTTCGCCACCGTCGTCCTCTCGCACGAACTTCTCAACCGCTGAAAGCAGCCCGAAGGGGGTTCGGCTTGCGGGCAGCAGAGGCGCTCTCAGCGCAACACGACGACGGGCACGGTGATGCTTAGGTGGTGCGCCCATCTAATCGTTGGCACCATCTATTCATGGAGAATGCGACGTGGCCGGCCGAATGGCTCAGGCGCGCCCTCACCGCAGCAGTGCTCCCCATCGTGAGCGAGGAAGAAACCTATGGGTATCTTGTCGCCCAGCGACTGAAGGCAGGCGGGCTCGGAGTTGTGAGGGGCGAGACCCTCTATCCACTCCTTAGCAGACTGGAACAGAATGGCGATGTGGTCACGTCGTGGAGGAAAGGCGTAGGTGGCACTGGACGTAAGTACTATTCGATATCTCCGACTGGCGAACAGCGCCTCAGAACGTTACGAATCGACTGGCAGATCTTCTCTGACCATGCCACGGCCATCATTTCCGGGGAGAAGGCTCAATCATGACCCAAGGAGCACTGAAAAAGTATTCGGCGGAGCTTACGGAGATACTCGAACTTCGCGGTGTTCCCGAGGAAGCGATCACGCAGATCGTGCGCGAGGTTGAAAGCCACGCTGCCGAATTCAGTGAGGACCCAGTTTCCGAATTTGGGACATCGAGCGAGTACGCCGACAACTTCGCGCCGAAGTTCGGCATGATCCGTTGGTGGGCACTGATCGTCTCTTCCGGCGTTGCGTGGGCCTGTGTTCCGGACAGGTGACCGCAAAAGAACAATTTGAAGGTTGGGTGTTGTTGGGCATATCGTTTGGGCATGCCGGATGCCACCAATCCCTACGAGCTCGATGGCCTCCGGGCCATAGCTCACCCGCTGCGCCTGCGTTTGCTTTCGCTTCTGACTGCGGAGGCTTTCAGCGCTACGGAGGCGGCGCGTGTCTTGGGCGAGAGCCAAGCGAACGTGAGTTACCACCTGCGTCGTTTGGCTCAGGCGGGACTCGTACAGCTGGTCGAGGAGGCGAATATTCGTGGCGGGACCGCCAAACGTTACCGACACGATCCCGCGAGCGGCGAAGCGCTCGGTTCGGGCCGCGTCGACGAGCATCAAGCTCTTATGGGTTCCCTCGCCGCAGAGCTGAACGCCCGCAGCGCGCGTTACCTGTCAGAATCCGAATTCGTGTTCACCGAGGCGGAGGTCACCGTCTCCCGTGAGGCCTGGGAGCGTATCCGCGACATGTCCCGCGAGATCGGGAAACTCATCCACGATGAGGCGGTGCCCTCCGCCACACCAGAAGGCATCCATCTCAGTGCCACCCTCGCATTGTTCGAAGTCGTAAACCACGACACCATCCGCGCACATGAGTAGCGGCTACCTCGAGGTACTGCGCACGACCGGCGCGCTGAGGGTCTTTGTTCCCGCGCTCGTCGGGCGACTCTCGTTCGCCATGGTGTCCTAGTGCTGCTCTTCGCGGTGCAGCGAAGCACGGATTCTTTCGCGGCCGCCGGCGCGGCTACTGGGGCTTTCGGGCTCGCGAACGTGATCGCTTCTCCGTACCGCGCACGATTCGTCGACCGGCGCGGACAGCGGTTCGCACTCAACTCGCTAGTCATCGCCTTCGCTGTCGGTCTCGGCGGCATTGCTGCGCTGACAGCCCAGCCCGACCCTTCGTCAGGGGCGCTCGTTGCACTGGCAGCCATTGTCGGGTTGTTCCCACCACCGCTCGGCGCCTCGATGCGTGTGCTCTGGGGTTCGCTGACCGCGCCGGGAGCGCTGCGGACGAAGGCGTACAGCATCGATGCGGTCTGTGAGGAATTACTGTTCACGACGGGGCCATTGATCGCGGCGGCCATTCTCAGTGCGGCGTCGCCGCCGGTCGGACTGCTCGCTACTGCCACGGTGGCGCTGGCCGGAACCCTCGGCATGACAAGCAGCTCGCTTTCGCGACAGCTTGTTGCCGTCACCGTTTCCCCCAAGAAGAGTTCACGGCCGTTACGACAGAGCGGGTTCGTTGCAGTGTTGATCGCGCTACTCGGCGTGGGAGTCGTGCTCGGGACCGTGGAGGTGGTCGCACCCGCAGTCGCTGACAGAGAGGGATCGGTCGCTCTGGCCGGCATCCTTCTCGCCTCTTTCGCAGCGGGAAGCGCAGTCGGAGGCCTGCTCTACGGCCAGCGAACCTGGGGGAGCTCGCTCATGAAACGACTCCTCGCCTTGGTCACAGTCATGACCGCGCTGTGCGCACTGCTCACGACACTTGAGTTTGTCGTGGTCCTCGGCTTCGGACTCGCTGCGGTGGGCTTCTTCCTCGCCCCGTCGCTCGTGACCGGCTACTTACTCGCGGACGACCTCACCGCTGTAGAGGTGCGCACCGAGGCATCGAGCTGGATCAACACGGCAGTCAACGCTGGCGCCGCCGTTGCCGCCGTCATGGTGGGGTTCGCCATGGACGCCATAGAGCCACGTCTGGGATTCATCATCGGCGCCGCGGTATCCCTCATCCTCCTGATAGCCGCAACCGTGCCGATACTCAGAAACTCCAAAGCCGCGCTCGTCGAGGATCACTTGCAATCGGCGTAGATGAAACGAGAACCCGACCAACAGCCGTATCGCCGCTTACGGGCGACTCGCTCAGCGAATCGACTCGAGCAAAATCACGCTTCAACGCGCCTGCTGGTCGTCCGGCTTGCGGGCTGATTCAGGCCCGTCGGATTGGTGCGAACCCACCCTCGTTTTCGTTATGGTTTTCCCAAGAGCCGAAGGACAACATTTGCACGTGAATGTCTTCCTTTCGCCCACCTCGGCTGCCACCATACGTGAGCCTCCCGGTTTTGGTCCTCGACGACGGCGCAGACTGCAGGTCCCCCTAATCGGTCTTGGCGCGCTGCTTCTTGCTGCGGCTGTCATCGTGGTCGCAATTTCCAACCAGGCGATTGACCTGATTCTCGAAACTGACGTGGCCCGCTTTGCCCTTGGCGCTGGTCACCACACCGGCTGAACTCGCCAATCAATTCAGGGATTGGGTGCACGAAGCTTCGTTCTCGTTCTTGCCAACGTCGGGCTGATCCTCAATTTTGGGGATACCGCATGCCGAACGCGGGGGATGACCCCGCGCCGGTCCGCGTAGCACGATGAGCAGATCGAAAAAATCCAATCAAAACCGAGGAATCCCATGACTTTTACTCGTCCCCGGCAAGACAACGACGTCAAGATGTCCATGAAGATTATTGGCGCGCTGACAATACAACGGGGAAACACGGTGCTTCATGCCCAAGATTTAGGGGGCCCTAAGCCTCGACAAATCCTGGAGATCCTGCTCATCAACTTTGGCCGCCCCGTCTCGAAAAGCAGCCTCATTGATCTTTTGTGGAGTGATGCTCCCCCACAAAAAGCCATGGTATCCGTTGAAAGTTACGTCAGTGTCCTGAGACGGCACTTGCAGCCTGGGTACGGGAAAACCGGGCCGCTGCGCACGACGACGGGTGGATACCTGATCGACAGTACGACAGTTGATCTTGACCTGGCCCGATTTGACTCGCTGGTGCGCAAAGCGCGGCGAGTGAGCGCAGACGCTGCATACCCGCTGCTGATGGACGCGCTCTCGCTTGCCACCGTGCCCCTTCTCACGGACGAGTTGAGTCCGGTGTGGGCAGAGGAGGAGCGCCGCAGACACGCCGCTGTCGTGACCAACGCTCGCGTTTACGCGTCTGCAATGGCCGCCGCCACCGGCAGGACCGGTGAGTCCATTTTCTGGGCGAATCAGGCCCTGCTCGATGACCCGTTGAATGAGGCTGCGTGGACTGCGGTGATTTTAGGGTTCGAGAAAGATGGCCAGCTCGCCGAGGGGCTCAGGGAATTCGCTCGCTACCGGTCGGTGCTCGACCGTGAGCTCGGGTGCGCGCCTAGCGCGACCCTGCGAGCGGCTCACTCGCGGATGCTCATGGCTACGGCGAACAGTCACAGTGACCTGTCGGATGCGGTGACCGCGCTCCTTGTGCTGAACAAGCAATTGTCACGCATCCCGAACGGGAGCGTGCGACCAAACGAAGAATTGGATGACTCATACGCGCGGGCTGCGGTGCGAGCGGCGCAGCAGGTGCTCTCTTCGTTCCTGCGCCGGGTCAATGAAGCGGCGTGAAGCACGCCTGCCAATAGCAGGGTTTCTGCAAGGACCGTGAGAGACCTTTGGTCAAACACGAATTTCCGAGGAGAACTAATGACAATCACACGCCGTCAAGTATTGCTAATAGGGGGAATCGGTGCTGCGGGGGCGGCAGGGGCCCTCTGGCTGCCGAACGAAACACTCAACGCGAAATCTATCAGCCGTCTTCCCTACAGCGAGATGCCGAGGCCGTTCAGAACGCCCCTCGTGCAGGCACCCATCCTTCGCCCCACCCGGGTCGCAATCGACCCGCTCGACGGCGCGCCAGTGAACTATTACTCTGTATCCGAAATCGCCGCGAGTGCATCCATATTGCCGCGCCTGAAAACGTCAATTCTCGGCTATAACGGGATTTTTCCCGGACCGACCCTCAGCGTCGACCAAGGAACGAAGGTGGTGCTCCGAGTGCGCAACAAGCTGCCGGCCAACCATCCGCTGGATGGTCATGCCCTGTCAACGTCGACGCATTTGCACGGCTCGGCATCGTTGCCGCAGTACGACGGGTATGCGAGTGACGTCACGCTTCCAGGTTTTTACAAGGACTACCACTACCCCAACTTCCAGCCCGCACGCACGCTCTGGTATCACGATCACGGGGTGCATAACACGGCGCAGAATGCCTACTCGGGCCTGGCCGGACAGTATCACTTGCACGATCCCCTGGAGCGGGCTCTTCTGCCTCAAGGGCCTTTCGACGTGCCGCTCACCATAACTGACGCAATGTTCGCAGTAGATGGCTCACTCGGGTACGACGACAACGATCACTCGGGTCTGTGGGGCGACGTCATTCTGGTGAATGGCAAGCCGTGGCCGGTGATGAAGGTACAGAAACGCGTCTACCGGTTCCGAATTCTGAACGCCAGCATTTCGCGTTCCCTCAGGCCCACGCTCAGCACGGGAGATCCTCTCGTAATTGTTGGCACAGACGGCGGGCTCATGCCGCGGTCCCGCAGCGTCGCAAACTACCGACACGCGGGCGCAGAGCGGTACGAAGTACTCATCGACTTTCGCAAGTACCAGACTGGTCAACGGATCGAGCTCCGGAACCTTTCCAACAAGAACAACGTTGACTACGACTACACCAGAAAGATCATGGCGTTCGACGTGGTCGGCGACCCGGTTGACACCACGGATCCGACTTGGAACACCATTCCGACGACCCTGGTCGGCAGCGAAGTCATGAGCCTCACTGCCGCACAATCAACCAAGACGCGGCATTTTCGGGTGAAGCGCAATGATGTGACCAACCTGTGGACCATCGATGACGGTTCCTGGGAGGAAGTCGTCGCGAGTGGCTTCACTAAAGTGGCAGCCAACCCCGCGCTTGACGCGACAGAAATCTGGGAGTTCGAGAATAGTTCTGGGGGATGGTTTCACCCCATTCATATTCACCTTGTGGACTTTCAGATCCTCGGCCGCAATGGCAGAGCGCCGTTTCCAGCCGAGATGGGGCCCAAAGACGTCGTCTACGTGGGAGAGGGCGAAACCGTCAGGCTGCTCATGAAGTTTGGCCCGCATCGAGGCAAGTACATGATTCATTGCCACAACCTTCCGCACGAGGACCACGACATGATGGTGCAGTTCAGCGTCGGGCTAGCCGCGACCGACGTCGACCCCAACGACCCGATTTCGGCGGCACCTCCGGTATGGGACACCCAGGTATAGCGACCAAGGCACCCACCAGAATCATCTCGGTGATCATGGTGGGTGCCATTGTCATGCTCGCACTTCGTGTGTGGGTGGCGGCGCCGATGACGGTGGTTTCCGACAGCATGGAACCCACCGTGATGCAGGGCAGCATCATTCTCGTTCATTCTGCGGCACCGTCGCTTGACGGCCCAACCGTGGGCCAAATGGTGGTCTTTCGCAGCCCCGAAGACGGCAAGCGCACGTTGAAACGTGTGGCTGGTGCCGCAGGACAAACTGTCGCTATTCGAGACGGCGTACTTTACGTTGACGGCGCACTCATCGCTGAGCAGTATGTGGATGCTCACCAGACCGACGGCACGTTCTTCCACCGAGTGACAGTGCCCGCCGGTCATCTTTTCGTGCTCGGAGACAATCGCGCGATTTCGATCGATTCAAGGGATTACGGTTTCATTCCCATCGCGGACGTGACAGGCACGGTCCTCTGGCCTCGGTGAGCGATCACCCAGCCGCGCCCGAATCAGCTTGAAAACGGCTACGTAAATCGTGCTGACCCCGGCTACCCCAAAGTTGTGCACTGGCGGAATCGCTGTCTAGCCAGTCTGTGGCCATACGGCTCACGAAACGGGCTCTCACCGCTGACGCAGTGAGAGCCCGTTCCTGTGTTATCTCGTAGCCGTTACCCAGCGGTCACGGTCACTGGCCCCACGACGCCGCCCAGGGTGGAATCGATCCAGACCGAGCCGGGGTTGCTGATCGAGGTCCTGAGCCGGTAGGTAAACACTCCACCGGTCTGCGGCGCCGCCGCAGCCGTGATCGGCGCCCGTCCAATGACAGGACCCGTCGGTCCGTCACGATGGATCGTCACCGTGCCGCCGACCGACGAACTGATACCGTCGACTCTAAAGTCGCGCGACTTCCATCTCGCCCCAGTGACGCTGATCTGGCTGGCGATCGGTGTGATTCGCACCTCATCGGTGCGCACGGCAGAACCCGACGTCACAGTGAGCCGGAAGGTCAACGGATTGTTCGTCATCGGTGTCGCGAAGAGCGGCAAAGAGAACGTTGGATTGACCGTCGTGGGCCCGGTGAGGGTGACGCGGTCGGGATCCGTTGGGCTCGTGAGCACCTGCTCCCACAGGTAGGTCGTTTCCGTGCTGGTCGTGCGGCTGCCGTCGAGCACTACCGTGGTCGCGGTGACTGCCCGAGTGATCGCCTGATCGGCTCCCGCGTTAGCGACGAGAGCGCCGAGTGCTTGGACCGGATCGGACTTAGCCGATTCGGCGCCAGCGCCGTTTGCATTGCTCGCAGTGACCGTGAACTGATAGGTCGTATCTGGAGCCAGACCGTCGAAGACGAGTGTTGTCACGTCTCCTGCGGTGGTGCGTGCGGGGCCCGCCACAAGTCCATCAGCGGTGTACGCCTGCACGGAATAACCTGTCACAGTGAGTTCCGGAGCTCCCGGGTTGGCAGCAGCCCAGTTCAGCGTCGCGCTTCCCGTGCCGGCGATCGGTGGCGAGGAGAAGGTTGGCGTGGAGGGGAGAGGATCATTCGTGATGGTCAACACCACCTGGCCCTGCGTCGAGATGTTGCCGGATGGGTCGACTGCGGCAAAGTTCACAGTAGTCGTTGCGGCAATGTTGAGGGGCTGCGTGTAGAGCACAGCGACCGGGGACAACGTGCCGCCGGTGAGGAAAACATCCGACCCGTCTGTCGTGTAGTAAATCTCCGCTGCCGCCTCATTGGAACTCAGAGTGAGCTGCTGGGCGGTGCGGAACGACCCGGTCTGGGGGGAGGCTGTCGTTAGGGGCGCCACGATGTCGGTGACCGGGATGGCATGCACGGCGGGAAAGGTTTCGCCCGCGCTGCTCACTGAGACGAGGAAAACGTCATACGTCTCGGCTGGATTCAGCCCCGAGATCGTGGTGGTTTTCGCCGCAGCGGAGTCGATGCGCTTGCCAAATTCCGCGCGCTCTCCGTTGACGACCGTTTGCGCTACCGCGTGAACCCGGTATCCGGTGATCGCCGGTGTGCCGGGGATCGCTTGTGCTGGTGTCCACGTGATCTTGAGGGAATCCGCCACCGTGGCGGCGATCACATCGGTCGCTCCGGCGGGTCCTGATTGCAACGGACCGTTCGGGCATCCGCCCATTCCAGGACCGCCCAATTCGCCGAACTCGGCGATGGTGAGGCCTTGGCGGTTAGCGGCGGCATCCTCGAGCTGCCAGGACATCACGCGCACACCCGTTCCGGCGGCAGCGGCGATGTTCGCAGCATCTTGGTTGTCGAATACGTAGGTGGCCGTGAAAGTGTTCGGGCCCGCAATGTCGTACTCGAGGGATGAGCTGTAACCCACGTTGGCTGTGAGTGGTCCAGGTGCAGCGCGCACGTCCCGACGGGCGACAGCGGTGTTCTTGAACTCCGGTTCGACGATTCGCTGTTCAATCTGAGCTTTACTTGCACCATCGCCAATAAAACCGGTGATGGTGACCGTGACGCCGTCGGCGGCGAGCACCGGCGTTCCTGTCACATAAACGTCTTGAGTTGTGGTGTCACCGGCTGCAGTGTCACCGAACTTCATCGACACGAGGTCTCCAGGACGGATGTCGGGGGTAACTTTCAGTGTCGTGCCGGCGCCCCAGCAAGCCCCGCCCGGGTGGTTGATCTCGAAAGCGACGTCGCCCGCGCTCACCACCGACTCCGCTGAGCCAATCACACCGACCCCGGGACGCGTAACTTCTACGGTTGCGGTCTGGCCAACGTGGTCCTGATAGCCCTCGATGGTGATGAAGTCGCGGTCAGGGAAGACGATGATGTTGTTGGGAAAAGTCGGGACAGCCGCCGAAGCGGCCGGTACGGCGATGATGAAGGGTGCGATCAGCACTGCGGCTGAGACCCCAAACACGGTCGCGCGCCTCACGGAAGAAATCCTGTTTCCAGGACCCGCCGGAGATGGGCTGGTTTTCACGGTCATTCACTCCTTCATGAGAATGCGTGAGAAATTCACACATAGTTGCACTCTCGTCCCGGGACCTTGGAGAAACCATGATTATCCAGCCCCGACATGGGTGGTTAGGAGTAGCGCCTTGTCCAGCGTCGGATTCGGTAAAGGTTTGTGATCACCAAAGAAGTGGGAAATCATCTAGAGCGATTAAACTTGTCACCTCGAAACCGGCCGATAAATCGATTCTGTAACACGATCAGTCGATATTTACCCGCGACGGCCATAGTGCGTGATCCTGTCCCGGCGTTAGGCGTCACACTTCTGTAAGAAATGATCCCTAGTCTCGCTCCCCGGTGCGGGATAACGTTCCGACATCAACCGTATGAAAGGGATCGACAGCATGACTATTTCTCGGCGACAAGTTTTGTTATTAGGTGGTGTAGGCGCGGTGGGAGCGGGCTTATTGACGCTACCCCTGCGGAATGCGGAAGCAGGAGCCGCGAGCGCTCTTGACCCGAGCGAGTTGCCCCGACCGTATCAAACACCGTTCGTTCAGGCGCCCATTTTGCGACCTGATCGATCGGGAATTGATCCCGTCGATGGTGCGCCCACGCAGTATTACACTCTCGCGGCGATGGCGGCCAGTGCCGCCATTCTCCCTCGGCTGAAAACGCCAATTCTTGGGTACAACGGTATTTTTCCTGGCCCGACCATCAGCGTCGAACAGGGGACAAAGGCTGTAGTGCGCATTCGTAACCAGATGCCCGCCACGCATCCGTACGACGGTCACCCGCTGTACTCGTCTACGCACCTGCATGGATCGGCCTCGCTGCCGCAGTATGACGGCTACGCAAACGACATCACGAATCCGGGATTTCGCAAGGACTACGTGTACCCCAACTTTCAACCGGCCCGCACCTTGTGGTACCACGATCATGCGGTGCATCACACCGCGATCAACGTCTACTCGGGCCTGGCCGCGCAGTACCACCTGCACGATCCGCTGGAACGTGCGCTCCTTCCCCAAGGAGAATTCGACGTTGCGTTGACCATTAATGACGCCATGTTCGCGGTCGACGGATCGCTCGCTTATGAGGACAACAGCCACTCCGGGCTCTGGGGCGATGTGGTTTTGGTCAACGGCCGGCCGTGGCCGGTCATGAAGGTCAAGAAGCGCGTTTACCGGTTCCGCGTCGTGAACGCCTGCATTTCCAGGTCGTTGCGTCCGACCCTCAGCACGGGCGATCCCGTCACAGTCGTCGCCACCGACGGCGGGCTGATGCCGGTATCCCAGTCTGTGGCGAGCTGGCGCCACGCCCCGGCCGAGCGCTATGAAATCCTGATCGACTTCCGTAAATACAAGGCGGGCCAACGGATCGAGCTGCGCAACCTGTCTAACAAAAACAACGTCGACTACGAGTTCACGAACTCGATCATGGCTTTCGACGTCGTTCCGGACCCGGTCGACACGAAAGATCCCACCTGGAACACGATTCCCGTGCAACTGGCCCCTAGTGAGGCGATGTCGCTCAAGCCTTCCGCAACGACGATTCAGCGCCCTTTCAAAATAGCCCGCAACAACGGTTTGTGGACCATTAATGGCACGACATGGGAGCCAATCGTTGCTAGCGGTTTCCGTGACGTGGCGGCGAATCCAGACCTGAACGCGGTCGAAATTTGGGAATTTCACAACCCAGGCGGCGGCTGGTATCACCCCATGCACATCCACCTGATCGACTTTCAAATTCTCAGCCGAAACGGGCAGGCCCCGTTCGCATACGAGAAGGGTCCGAAAGACGTCGTTTATGTGGGCGAGAACGAGAGAGTGCAGGTACTGATGAAGTTCGGGCCACATAGCGGCCGATACATGATTCACTGCCACAACACCGTGCACGAGGATCACGACATGATGGTTCAGTATCGCGTTGGACCCGAGGACGCGGCAGACACCATCACGAACAATCCGATAACGGCGGCCCCGGCACAATGGGACACCGGACTAGCCTGACCCAGATGGAAGTGGGGCCAAGTGTGACGGCTGGCCACCGTGGTGCGAGCGCGACGCGCGTTCGCACCACGGTGGCAGTTATCGTCACTCTGGCCTTACTTTTAGGGTTGCGTCTGTGGGTTGTCGAACCGCTGGTCGTTTCGTCCAACAGCATGGAACCTACAGTTCTTCGCGGAAGCATAATTTTTTTGTTGAAGACCGCGCCACCAGCGGATGCTTTCACCGCCAGGCGGCTCGTGGTCTTTCAAAGTCCCAAGGACGGTCACACGACGATCAAGCGAGTGATCGCCGTCGGGGGCCAGCGAGTCGACATCCGCGATGCCATCCTGTACGTGGATGGGGCCCGGGTCAGTGAACCCTTCGTGGATCACAGTCGAATCGATGGGACATATTTTGGCCCGGTGACCGTGCCGGCGGGCCACGTCTTCGTTCTCGGCGATAACCGCGCTGTATCCATCGACTCGCGCGAATTCGGCGCCGTTCCGCTGGAAAACTTTGACATGTCACTGTTGTGGCCCCACGAGTAAGCAACGATGCTCGTGGCTCAAGTCGTACTACAAAACCACCGAATAATAACCGACGTGATCTTGTTGCTCATGGCCCCATCCTATTGATGTGACTTCAATAGTGGGGGAACCGTCTTGCACCTTATGGTTATGGAATGGACATAACTCTGTGGCGGCAGTATCGGTGGGCGGCCGGGTTACTCCTGGTTCAGGGCGTACTTATGGAAGGGGGCGTCTTCATCGGCGCCCTTGTTCTTATCGTTATGAAGATCCCGCAGACATCCATCGTCGAACACGCCGATGTTTTCGCCCTTCCCTATTTGCAGGACAATCTTTATCTCATGATAATTATGAGCGGGGTTTTCGCGGGTCTGCGTATATGCGGCGCCGTCGGGCTGCTGCGGAACCGACTATGGGGACTGGGGCTTTCCCTGGTCAATTGCATCGTGACGTTAACGCTGATGATCTTTCTGCTTCCCGCCGGCATCCTAGATGGGCTGTTATCGGGTACTGCGCTTGTACTGTTGCTCTTCGCCCGGCTCGGCCACACGCCCGACGGACAACCCAGGCGTATTTTTGATCGCGGTTCTGCAGTGATGTGACCGCAATTTTCCTTGCTGCGGCGACCGAGACCGCTGCCGATGGACGCGAAGAGGTCCACCACCCGTGGGGGCGTGACCCACCTGAAGACATCACGACTTTAGTGTGCGCGGCGCTGGGGTCGTTAGTTCGTCGGGGGTCGGGCGTCGCGGAGCGGAGAACCTTTTCGTTGTAGTCCCGGTTTGTGGGGACTAGGTTATGACCCATGGAGCGACTTCAGCCGTGCGCGACGGTGGCCGTACCGATTTCTGCCCTCGCGCTGGCAGTCGGCGCTGCGGCTTCGTTCGGCATCGGCGATGCAGTCGGGATCCTCAGCGACGCCGCGGAAGGTGTGTCCGTCTTCGCGTGGCTGATGGGTTGGGTGCTTCTCGCCTGGGCGGTGCTCGTCGGTGGAGGCTACGCCGTTCTGCTTGGCCTACGGTCACGTTCTCGGCGGCCGGTATCACGTGTGCACGTCGCGCTTACCGCCTGCGCTCTCGCGCTCATCGCGGTTGTGCTGGTGACCCATCCACTCTGGGGAACCGGATCGGCCGTCGGCAGCTGACGACAGCTCTGTCCTAGATTCGGCGCCGATCTGATGCGGAGCGGTTCTCGCTTGAACGCGCTGCTTTCGCGTGAAACGAAAAGACTGACGCGTGACTATGCACTGTGTGTATAGTTGGGGTCGTGGACAACTCAGTGACTTTGCTCGGATTGCTCAGCGTCGAACCCAGCTATGGCTATGACCTCAAGCACACCTACGATCGTTATTTCGGTGTGCGCAAGCCTGTCGCCTTCGGTCAGGTGTACGCGACTCTCGCGCGCATGACCCGCGATGAGCAGATTCTTGCACTTGCCGACGAGGCCGGCGGCGGTCCCGACCGCAAGAAGTACCAGGTGACGGACCTTGGCCGCACCCGCGTCTCGCAGTGGATGTTCACCCCCGACGTCCCCTCAGAAACTTTGCAGAGCAACCTCTTTGCCAAGACCATCATCGCCCTTCTGATCAACGACAATGCCGACCGGCTCCTCGACGTGCAACGTATCGAACACCTCGCGCGGATGCGCGAGCTCACTCGGGAAAAGCAGGGCGCAGATGTGATGCGAATGCTGCTGTGCGATCACGCCCTCTTCCACATTGAGGCCGACCTGCGCTGGATCGACCTGACCGCCGCCCGGCTCACCCAACTGCGAAACGAGATCACCCTGCCATGACCGCCCTCATCCAGGCACGGGGCCTGCGCAAGTCCTTCGGCACGACGGATGCCCTCCGCGGCATTGATCTTGACATCCATCGCGGCGAGGTTATCGCTGTGATGGGCCCCTCGGGCTCTGGCAAGTCGAGCCTGTTGCACTGCCTCGCCGGTGTGCTGGTGCCAGACAGCGGCACGGTAATCGTCGATGGTATCACCGTCAGCGCGCTCAACGAGGCTCGCCGCTCGGCCCTGCGCCTGACCGAATTCGGCTTCGTT
This sequence comes from Cryobacterium sp. Y29, assembly GCF_002929825.1. Taxonomy (GTDB): domain Bacteria; phylum Actinomycetota; class Actinomycetes; order Actinomycetales; family Microbacteriaceae; genus Cryobacterium. Next base: position 48,651 of record NZ_PJJN01000023.1, on the reverse strand, counting down.
TTTCAGTTTGGGCAGCTCCTGCCCGACCTGACTGCGGTCGACAACATCACCATTCCGCTGCTACTCGGGGGCATGAGACGCAGGCAGGCACTGAAGGAAGCACACGGATGGCTCGACCGCCTCGGCCTTGAAACTGCCGCCGCCAAGCTGCCGGGCGAACTCTCCGGCGGCGAGGCCCAGCGCATAGCGATCGCTCGGGCCCTCGTGGCGCATCCGTCGGTGCTCTTTGCGGATGAGCCCACCGGTTCCCTGGACTCCCTTGCCGCTGAGAACGTTCTGACAGCCATGCTCGAGCTCGTGCGACAGGCGGGAACCACCCTTGTGATGATCACCCACGACCCACGCACGGCGGCCTACGCCGACCGCGAGATCATCGTGCGTGATGGCCAGCTGGCCGCAGGTGACCGAGTCGGGATCTCATGAACCCGAGCATCGTGCGTCTAGCCGTGATCGGCAGCCGTGCCTCCTGGAGTCGGCTCCTGGGCATCACGGCCGGTGTCGCGGTGGGTGTCACTCTCGCGCTCTTGCTCGGGGGCGCTTACCACGGCCTGGACGCCCGCGACGAGCGGTCAAGCTGGATGAGCGCCTCCGGGAACTACGTGGTCGGCGGCGACACGAGCCCGCGCGCGGTGACCGGCGACCTGGCGTCACTCGGCAATGAACGAGTACTGCTGGCCTCCACGACCGACCGGCACGAGGGCACACGGATCGCACGCTTTGATGTCGCTGCACCGACAACGTCGAACCTCACGATTCCGGGCATCACCGACCTACCGCAGTCGGGGGAATACTATGCGTCGCCCGCGCTTATCGACCGCATTGCGCGGGTTCCAGCCGACGAGCTCGGCGACCGCTTCGGAACACTCACGGGAACCATTGGCGACTCGGGTCTCGCGAGCCCCGACTCGCTCGTTGTGGTTGTCGGTGCCGCTGCGAGCGACCTGATCGCACGCCCCACCACACAGATTGTGACCGACTTCACGGGCCTGCCCTACCGCGCGAACTCCAGTTACCAAACCGTGGCGATCGTGGGCGCCATTGCTGTGCTGTTCCCGGTGCTGCTGCTGGTGAGCATCGTGACCGGGCTCGGCGCCGCCGCCCGGCAAGAGCGCTTCGCCACACTACGTCTGATCGGCGCCACCCCGCGCACGGTTGCCGCGATCGCCGCGTTGGAGACGGCGGCCACCAGTCTCGTCGGCGCGCTGCTCGGCGTGCTGATGGCCGCGCTGCTCGGCCCGGTCGCCGCACTCGTTGCCGTCGACGACGGCGTGTTCTTTGCCGCAGACCTCGCCGTGACTCCGCTCACGGCTGCCATGGTGGTGGCGATGACCGTCGCGGCATCCGCGGCGACCGCGGGCTGGCGCATCCGTCGTGCGGGCATCGGGCCGCTCGGCCAGACGAAACAGCGACCAGAGAAGACCCCCTCAATGCTTCGCTTGCTGCCCCTCGCCGGCGGGCTGGGCATGCTCATCGCCACGACCCTCGCCGTGCTCGCCGGACTACCAGTTCCGCGCGTCGGAACGCTGATCATCATCGGTTTCACCATCACCACCGTTGGTCTGCTCGTGGCAGGCCCCTATTTGACCCTGATTGCCGGCCGCATCATGGCGCGGCGCGGCAGAACGGCGGCCGGAATCATCGCGGGCAACCGCATCCGTCGAACGCCCGTGGCCACGTTCCGCTCCGTGAGTGGCCTCGTGGTTGCCGTGTTCATGGTGAGTGTCTTCGCGGGCGCCGCAACAACCGCCGACCGAAGCGCTGCCCCCAGCGTTGGGCCGGGATTACTCGCCGTCAGTACCCTTATCCAATATCTGGAGCCCAGCTCAGACGCGCCCGACCCCGCCCAAACGGATGCAGAATACGCGCGCCTCGCCGCAATCGCCGGCGTCACCGGGGTGGTCACCGTGTACCGGAGTGACTCGGGTGACGGCCCCGACGTGGGCCGGCTCTTGCTCTCGGCGGATGCCGCGAACGGCCTCGGCCTCGGAGCGGTTCCGTCCGCGGCCGTCGTCTCCGTCAATAGCGATGTCCTGACAGGTGCGCCGGCTGTGTTCACCCCGGCGGAAGCAACCGATGTGGCGAAACTCACGCCGCGCATCCTGCTCCTTGGCACTGACGGGTCAACGGCCGCAGTGGAACGGGCGCGTACGGCGTTGCAGTCCAGCACGATTTTCATGACTGGATGGGTGCCCGCGGGCACCCGAACGGACCTCGCCGACGATCGACTGCAGTCCATGGCGGCCAGTTATGCCACCCTCGCGTACTTGGGTATCGGCGTGGCAACGCTCATTGCCGGGCTCTCACTCGCCATCGCCACCATATCGGCCATGATCGACCGCCGGCGCATGCTCGCCCTGCTGCGCCTGCTCGGCATGAACCTCGCCGGCCTCCGCCGCATCATCACCCTCGAAGCGGCTGCCCCGCTACTGGCCGTAATGGCCCTGTCGGTCGGGCTCGGCTTTCTCGTTGCTAACCTCATTCTGGTCGGGCTGACCGACGGCGGCCGATCGGTTGGCTGGCCCGATCTGCGCTACCTCGGAGCGCTCGCAGCCAGCGCAGTGCTCGCCCTCGCCGCAGTCGCCGCTGCGACCAGTCGGCTGGGGAAAACCACGGATTTGGCCGCGATTCGCTACGAATGACCGCCTACTGCAGGATGGATCTCATGCGAAAAAGAACTGACGAGTCGACCCCGGGGGATCACCGCACCCCGCGGGAACACGCCGTAGCCGCATTTACGGCATTAGCCCTCCCGGTCCGAGTGTCCCTCCCGAGCATCGTCACCCTCGTCGAGCAGTCAAGAAAGACCCACATCTCGATCGCATCCTCGTCGCTGCTGAATGGAACCGAAATTTGCGGTCTCTGGCTTTCGCGCGACACCGACGACCTGATCTTCCACGTCGAAACGGATTCGGAACACCATCGGCAGCAGATTGTCTGTCATGAGTTGGCGCACATGATCTTGCGCCATGACGAGGTGGCCGGCCCGACGTTACACGGAGTGCTCGGAGCGGACAGTGCGGGAATCGCGTTCGGCCGTTCCGATTTTCGCGACGAGTTCGAGCTGGCGGCCGAGGCACTGGCCGACCTCTTGACCGGCGCCATCCGCACCAGCACCAAAGAGCCCGCAGGCTTCGAGGGAGTTTTCGGATGATACAACTGATCGTCGCCCTGGCCCTCTGGGGACTCGTGAGCGCGTTGGCGGTCGGTACCCGCCGGCGCACCGATCAGAGCATTCTCTATGCCGCCATCATGATTGCGGTCTCGCTGACCCTGAACATTGATGCGGTGTACTTTGCGGCAGACGGGCTTCTCGGGGGCCGAAACTACGCGGACCTGCCCGCAAACCTGCTCCTTCTTCTGGGTATTTATTTCCTGTCTCGAGCAATTTTGCGCGCATCGTCGCCCAGCCGCGCAAACGCGTCGGCCAGGCCGTTTCGGATCGGGGCCATCATCACGGCCGGCCTCATGGTGACGACCTTTGTCTTCATCGACGCGCCCACAACCTCGGGAACGTTCATGCAGGACTTCGGCAACCAACCCGCAGCGGCCGCTTACTCCCTGATCCAGTTCACCTATTTGGGCATCGTCATGGCCCGCACCGGAACGATCTGCCTGCGCTTTGCCGGACGCATGAGCACCCGGGCTCGTCGACTCGGGTTCCGTATCGTGGGCGCCGGTTGTGGCGCGGCCGTTCTCACTGTGATCAGCGTCGTGGGCATGGATCTTGCGCATGTCTTCGGAGCGATGTCGCTGCTTTCCCTGTTTGCGAGTGCCTACGATGTGCTGAACCTGACCGCGATCCTGCTCCTCTGCTTCGGATTATCTCTCCCGCCGATTCTCGGCAGGGTGAGCAATAGGGTCAATCGGCGAAAACTGCAGGCGGCTCTCCCCGACCTCACTCGCATCTGGGTCGACGTTTCTGCCCAACACCTCGAGTTGGGCGGCGTGGCTCACCCCAACGCACCAGGTTCGGTATCACGCGACGTCGACACCGTTGTGCACCGCATGCTGGTCGAGATCCGTGACGCACTTCTGCTCAACCCAACAGCTCGCGACCGACTTGCGGACGAAGATCTCGCGTTGCTCACAGCGGCCGAGACGCGTATCGGTGCGCAGCGGACATCCGCGTGAGACTCGCTTATCTGGTGGCCGCCGGCAGTCTGGTCGCCGGAGGGCTGGCGAGTGCGAGTCTGATGATTGCAAGTCGGGCCGTCGTCAGACAGATCGTGAGAACGGATGCGCCCAGGCGCGAACGACTCCGCGTCCTCGCGGTCGATGACGTGTCGTCGTCGCCGTACACCGTGACGCTACCGTTGAACGCGGCAACACAGGCGCCGGGCCAATACGCGATCTGGTTCGACTCCGGCCGCGGCTACGCACAGCTCGGGGCAGTCCTGGCCGTTGATGAGCGTGCTCGCATCGTCACGCGTGAGGTCGTCAGCTCGCGCGGCGCACCACTTCGAGCAGGCCACTCGGCGAGGTGGAGCGGGGTCGTACCGTCGCAAGCAGCGGATGTCGGACTGCCGTTCACCGCCGTCACCATTTCGACCGCACTCGGCCCTGCGCCCGCCTACCGCTTCGATGCCCCGAACGACCGGCCACCCGCCTCGACGTGGGCGATCCACATCCACGGGCAGGGCGCGAACAGGGCGAGCCCGCTGCGCGGCGTTCCCGTCGCCCATCGCGCCGGCCTCACGTCGCTCGTGGTCTCGTACCGGAACGACCACGAAGCCCCGAGCTCGCGCGATAGAAAATCGATGCTGGGCCAGACCGAGTGGCGCGATATCGACGCGGCCCTCGAGTATGCCGTGGCCCACGGCGCCGAAAGGATCATTCTCGTTGGCTGGTCAATGGGCGCGATGATCGCTCTGCAGCTCACCCGGTCATCGCAGCATCGGAAGCGAATCATCGGGCTGTGCCTCATCGCCCCGGTCGTGGATTGGCGGTCGACGATTCTCGCCGCCGGCCGCCGAGCGCGCGTGCCGGCTCTCGTGACTCGCCTGGCGCTGGGTGCCCTCGGAAGTCCCTTGTGGCTCCGGGCAACCGGACTGCCGGAGTCGATGCACCTCTTAGATCTCGACTGGATCGACAACGGCTCCGGCCTCAACGTCCCAACGCTGGTACTGCACAGTTTCGGCGATCTCTCCGTTCCGATCGCCCTATCGCGGGCGTTCGCGGATGCCCACACAGACCGAGTCGAGCTCGTCACGCTACCCCCAGCTCCGCACACACTCGAATGGAACAGGAGCCCGCGCCTGTGGGAATCCGCTCTATCCGATTGGCTCTATCGCGTACAGCTTTCGAGAAGTCTCTGGAGTAGCGCGGAATAAGGTCCGGAGCCAAGGACCAGACCGCAATAAAACCAGCGTCTCAACTCCACTGGCGTCTCGAGCCTTGACAATTGCGGCGAACATGCTTGGCTCGTATTACGTGATTTTCTCCGGAACAGTAGCCCCGTGAAAGGAGGTGGCTCGTGAGCCACCACGCCGTTATCAACCCCGCCACCGGCGAGACCATCAAGACGTACGCACAAATTTCGGGTGATGAACTCGAGCAGGTCATCGCATCGGCAGACAAAGCCCACGTCGGCTGGTCACGGTCGTCCTCGACCGCCGAGCGGGCCGCCCTCTTGCGCCGGGTCGGTGATTTGCATGAGGAGCGTCGCGACGAGCTGGCGGCCCTGATCGTGCGCGAGATGGGAAAGCCCGTCGATCAAGCGCTCGGCGAGGTCGACTACGCAGCCGACATCTATCGGTATTACGCCGAGAACGCGCAGGAATTTCTGAAGGACGAACCAATCACCCTTCGCAGCGGCGAGGGTTCCGCCTTCATGCGCTCCACATCGCTCGGTGTGCTCATCGGTGTCATGCCGTGGAATTTTCCGTACTACCAGGTTGCGCGCTTCGCCGCACCGAACCTCATGACCGGCAACACGATCATCCTCAAGCATGCGTCGCAGTGCCCAGAGTCGGCTGCGGCGATCGAGCAAATCTTTCAGGACGCAGGCTTCCCGGCTGGCGCCTATACCAATGTGTACGCGGACAGCGAGCAGGTCGCCACGATCATCGCCGACCCGCGGATACAGGGCGTCTCCCTCACCGGTTCGGAGGGCGCCGGCGCGGCCGTTGCCGAGGTCGCCGGTCGCCACCTCAAGAAGGTCGTGCTGGAACTGGGCGGATCAGACCCGTTCATTTTGCTGAGCACCGACGACATGGCCGCCGCAGTGGATGCCGCCGTCGCCGGTCGCCTCCGAAATGGCGGGCAGGCCTGCGACGCCGCCAAGCGATTCATCGTGATCGATGAACTTTACGATGAGTTCACGGAGAAGTTCACCGCAGCAATCCTGGCCTGCTCTCCCAGCGACCCGACCGTCCCCGGGGCAGACTACGGACCCATCTCGTCCCTCGCCGCGGCCGAGCATCTCGAGGAGCAGGTCGACCGCGCAGTCGCGCAGGGAGCCACCCTGGCGACCACGGGCAAACGGTCGAGCACCTTCTACCCATCGGCCGTGCTCACCGACGTCACGCCAGATAACGACACGTACCATGAGGAGTTTTTCGGCCCCGTGGCATTCGTCTACCGGGCAGCCTCCGAGGATGACGCCGTCACCCTGGCGAACGACACTCCCTTCGGGCTGGGCTCCTACCTGTTCACGACCGATCCCGAGCAGGCACTGCGAGTTGCCGACCGCATCGAAGCCGGCATGGTCTTCGTCAACCTCGTCGACGCCGGCAGCGCAGAGCTACCGTTCGGCGGTGTGAAAAGAAGCGGCTTCGGGCGCGAACTCGGACATTACGGTGCCAGCGAGTTCGTCAACAAAAAGCTCATCCGCATCGGCTGAGCATCGCCGACCGCGGCGGCCGACGCGGCGTATGACGTGTGGCCGCCGACTGCGGGGCGACAGCGGAACCACGCCGCAGGCAGGTCCGTCACGATCCCGCCACCGCGGCCCGTTGGGTGCGTTGAGACTCAACCGTCGCCGCACGTTCTCGTGCGCGCAGGTCCTTACGCAGAATCTTGCCGGAGGCCGACTTCGGAATCACCTCGATGAACTCGACCGCCCGCACCTTCTTGTGCGGGGCGACCCGCTCGCTGATAAAGGCCATGACTTCCTCGGCCGTGACCGCAGACTCAACCACGGTGACGACGAAGGCCTTCGGTATCTCCTGGCCGTCGTCATCCGCTGCACCGATCACGGCCGCGTCCGCGATCTGCGGGTGGGTGAGCAGCAACGCCTCGAGTTCGGCCGGCGCTATCTGGTAGCCCTTGTACTTGATCAGCTCCTTGCTGCGGTCGACGATGGTCACCTCGCCGAACGCGTTCACCGTGGCAATGTCGCCGGTGTGCAGAAACCCGTCGGCATCGATGGTTTCGCGAGTGGCCTTCTCGTTATTGAGATAGCCGAGCATCACGTTCGGGCCGCGTACCAGCAGTTCGCCCCGTTCGCTGACCCCGCTCGAGGGAGCCTCGATCTCGTCCCCGGTTTCGGTCGAGACGAGCTTGCAGTCCATGTTCGGCACCGTCACACCCACCGAGGCGCGCGACAAGTGCGGAGCATCGATCGGAATCAGGTGACTCACCGGGCTCACCTCCGTCATTCCGTAGCCTTGCAGAATGCGACAGTCCAGCCGGGCGGCGACGGCCGCGGCGAGGGCGCCGTCGAGCGGCGCGGCCCCGGAGAGAATGGTGTGCACGCTCGACAGGTCATATTTTTCGACCAGCGGATGCTTCGCCACGGCCACCGCGATGGGCGGCGCGATAAAGACGTAGCTGCAGCGGTGGTCCTGGATCATGCGCAGAAATTCGACGAAGTCGAACCTGGCCATGGTGACGAGGGAGGCCCGCTGTTTGAAGGCGAGATTCAGCAAGACCGTCATTCCATAGATGTGGTAAAACGGCAGCAGCGCGAGCACCTTGTCCTCTGGAACGACGCCGATCAGGTCGCGCGCCTGCTGCACGTTCGCGATGAGGTTGCGGTGGCTGAGCATGACGCCCTTGGGTGCTGCGGTCGTGCCAGAGGAGTAGGGCAGAACGGCCACGTGCGTGGCCGGGTCGATGGTCACGGCCGGCGCTGCGGCATCCGCTGCCAGCAAATCAGCGAGCGACGGATGCCCCGCCTCGCCATCGATGACCACGATGCGCTCGTCTGGAATGCCCGACGCGTGCGCTGCCGCCTTGGCGCCCGGTAGCAGCGGCGAGACGGTGATGAGCCAGGTGGCGACGGAGTCGTGGAGCTGACGGCGGATGTCGTCGGGGGTGTAGAGCGAGTTGATGGTGGTGACGGTGGCGCCCGCGCGCAGGATGCCGTGGAAGACGGCCGTGAATTGAGGCGTGTTCGGGCAGAGCAAGCCCACAACCGTGCCGGGGCCGACGCCTTCTGCGGCAAGAGCCCCAGCCACCCGGGTGATCTGATCGACCAGCGCGCGATAGCTGAGCTCCACTCCGCTGACCCCGTCGATGACGGCGGTGCGATCGAGTTCGGCCTCGCTCAAGTCGTCGAACAGGTAGTCGAAAATGCTGACGTCAGGAATCTCAACGGGAGCGTAGGGGCTCGTGAACACAGGGATCTCCTTCGATCGGATGTGACTTGCTCACGGTACTGCCCTGCGCTGGGGCGAAACTGTGCATATGACCACAGTCACGCTCGTTCACTTGCCGCTGCCCGTTCACCTGCTGGTTACCCGGCGCACCATCGTTGTTGGCACGGCCTGCTTAATGTTTCTAAGCGTAATGGCCTCAATTTAGGAAGGTTTCACGTGGCAATCCGCAGCGCTTTTTCCCGCACCTCTACCCGGACCGGCACGACGGTGCTCGCGGCCGGTGCCGCCGCTCTGCTCATGTTCAGCCTCACCTCCTGCTCAGCAAACACCGCCGACGCAGCCGGCAACGATGCGGCCGGCGCACGCTACGCCGTCGATGAGAACACCCTCGTTTTCGGAGTGGTTCCGGACTCTGTCGATACGCAGACCAACTACCAGCCGCTGATGGACTACATCGAGCAGGAGACCGGAAAGAACGTGGAGTATCACGAGTCCACCGACTATGCCGCGCTTATCGAGGCCGCGATCGCCGGCAAGATCGACGTCGCCTCATTCTCCGGCTTCACCTACATCACCGCCACCAACAACGGTGCGGCCATCACCCCGATCTCCTCGATCGTGACGACCGAGGGTGAGGCGCCCGGGTATTACTCCCAGGCGATCGTGCCGGTTGAGAGCAACATTTCATCACTCGAGGAATTCGCCGGCAAGAAAGTCTGCTTCGTCGACCCGTCCTCGACCAGCGGTTACCTGTTTCCCTCCTATAACCTGCTCGAAGCTGGCGTGGACCCGGTCTCCGACGTGACCCCGGTGTTCGCGGGCAAGCACGACGTCAGCGTGCAGAAGGTGGGCGAAGACAAGGAATGCGAGGTCGGCTTCGCCGAAGACAGCGAGGTCGCCAAGAGTGACAGGGTGAAGGTCATCGCTGAGACCATGGTGCCCGGTGCGCCCATTGTTGTCTCTGACACCCTCCCGGCCGAGCTGAAGACCCAGCTCACGGAGGTGCTCGGTGAGGTCACCATCGACGACATCATCGCTTCGGGCGTAACGAGCGCCGATACGCAGGCCTTTCGCGACACGTTCTTTGCCACAGAGCCGGTGGATGACCAGTACTACGACACCATTCGGGACATTTGCGTGAAGACGTCGGCCTCGCAGTGCCAGGGCTGACCCAGCCTCCACAAGCGATCACCGGTCCCGCCGTCGCGGCGGGACCGGTGATCGCTGTGCGCGGTGTCACCAAGACTTTCGGCGAGACAACAGCACTCCATGACGTGTCGCTCACGGTCGCTCGCGGCGAAATCGTGGTTTTGCTCGGGCTGTCGGGCTCGGGAAAGTCAACCCTGTTGCGACATCTCGATGGTCTGGACCGGCCGGATACCGGCACGGTGACCGTGCTTGGTGCCACGGTATCGCGGCTGCGCGGACGGCCGCTGCGCGCGCTGCGCGGTCAGGTCGGCTTTGTCTTTCAGCAGTTCGAGTTGGTTGGGTCGCTCACCGTACTCGAAAACGTGCTGACCGGAGCGCTATTCCGGGTGCGCGGCCCGCGACTCGGCCTCTGGGGCTACCGCCGCGATCTCCAGCTGGCCGCGCTCGGTCACCTCGACCGCGTCGGCCTGCTCACTCACGCCTATCAGCGCGCGGACACCCTCTCCGGCGGGCAGCAGCAGCGGGTCGGTATCGCCCGGGCGCTCATGCAGAATCCACGTATTCTGCTCGCTGACGAACCGGTGGCCTCGCTCGACCCGGAATCAAGTGCCCAGGTCATGGCACTCATTCGGGAGATCGCCATCGACAGTGGCCTCACCGTGGTGTGCAGCTTGCATCAGGTCGACCTTGCGCTGTCCTGGGGCGATCGCATCGTCGGCCTCCGCCATGGCGAAGTCGTGCTCGACACCGCCACCCAAGGGCTGTCCAAGCAGAACGTGATGGAGATCTACGGCCGGGTAACTACGTCGACCGCCGAGCTCGGCGCGATCGAAACCGAACTGGGAACCGCGCCCGATGAAGACGGTGAGCCCGATGAACAGGGCGAGCTCGACCTGCAGACTTTCAGCTCGGCGCGGGACAACCGCCGGTGACGCTCACGCTCGAACGCCCACAGCCCGGTCAAGCCGATACCACCACCTTGACCCCGCGCCGCTCGCAGCGCCGAGCCCGCCCGGAAAAAGTCGCGGCCGGACTGACCCTGGTTGTGCTCGTGACAGCATCCGTTGTGTCCCTGATCAGCGTGGATATCTCCCTGCCGCAAATGATAGCGAGCTGGTCGAACGCCACCCGGTTCTTCGATCGGGTCGGGATCATCAGCTTTCCCGCGCCGGGCGAACTGCTCTACCTGACCGCTCTCACCGTGGGCCTGGTGCTGCTCGGAACCCTGTTTGCCGCAGTCTTCTCAGTGCCGCTAGCCTGGCTCGCGGCCGCCAACACGTCGCCAGGGCGCGGATGGATGGTGTTCGCCCGTTTTCTCGGCGTAGCGATTCGGGCGGTGCCCGACGTGGTGCTGGCGATGGTCTTTGTGCTCATGTTCTCGCTGGGGACGCTGCCGGGAATCCTCGCCATCGGCATCCATTCGATCGGAATGATCAGCAAGATGTTCGCCGACGCGATCGAGCAGATCGATGACGGGCCCAGGTTGGCCATTCGCGCCGCGGGCGCAACCCGGCTGCAGGAATTCTTCTCGGGTGTGCTGCCGCAGGTACTGCCGTCCTGGGTCGCCACGGTGCTGCACCGCAACGACATCAACCTGCGCGGCTCGGTCATTCTCGGATACGTGGGCGTGGCCGGGCTCGGCCTCGAGATGTCCTACGCCTTCAAATCGCTCAACTATTCGCTGGGGCTCGGTATCGCCGTGGTGATCTTCGCGCTGTGCGTGGTCATGGAGATCGTGTCCAGCGCCGTGCGCACCGTCATGCTCGGGTTCGCACCCACCCGCCACGGGATAGGCGACCGGCTACTGCGCCGAATCGGCGTCACCGGTGTGACAGCGGATGCCTCGCACCACCCCTGGACTTACGCCCGGATACGTAACGCGGTGTGGGGCACGCTCGCCGCGCTGATCGTCATCGGTAGCATCTGGATCTGCGACATCAAATGGGGTGACATCCTCACCTTCTGGTCCTACCTGCCCGAAACCGCAGCCAAGTTCTGGCCGCCGAGCTTCGGCGCCTATGACGCCCCGGTCATGCTGGCGGCCATGGGGGAAACCATCGCCATCGCGCTCGCGGCGACGATCCTCACGCTGCTGGCCTCGATCGTGATCGGCTCCCTCGCGGCCCGCAACGTGGCGCCGAACCCGCGCGTTCGTGCCGGCTTTCGACTCGTGCTCGTGACGATTCGCGGCATTCCCGAAATCATCCTCGCCATCGTGCTCATCGTTGTGACCGGCCTCGGTACCCAGGCCGGCACCATCGCGCTGGCCATCGGCGGCATCGGCCTGCTCGGCAAGCTGCTCGCCGACTCGCTCGAAGAAGTGCGGCCCGGCCCGGAACAGGCGCTCAGGGCCGCCGGTGCCACCCGGCTGCAGGTCTACGCCGGTGCTACGGCGCCCCAGGGCATGAAGGCGCTGATCGGCCACAGTTTCTACATGCTGGACACCAATATTCGCGCGGCCACCATACTCGGCCTGGTCGGCGGCGGCGGGGTCGGGTACTACCTCCTGAACGCCGGGCAGGGGTCGCGGTACGACCTGGTCACCACGATCGTGCTGATGATTCTCGTGACGGTGATCATGGTCGAAGGGCTGGCAGTGTGGATGCGGCGGGTGTTCCGATGACCCGCTTCGACGTGGTCGTCGTCGGCAGCGGAATTGTAGGCCTCGGGCACGCGCTCGCCGCCACCGACCGAGGCCTGTCTGTGGTCGTCGTGGACCGAGCGGGAGCCATCGGCGGGGCATCCGTTCGAAATTTCGGGCATCTGTGTTTCACCCCGCAGAGCGGCCTGGCCCGTGAATTTGCGCTGCGATCGCGCCCGCTGTGGCTGCGCCTGGCAGCGGATGCCGGTGTCTGGCTGCGCGAGTCGGGCACGGTCGTCCTCGCCCGGCAGGATGACGAACTGGCGGTTCTGAACGAGCTGGCGGCCGAGCGGGGAACCGAGTCGCTCTTTGGTCTTGGTCAACCCGACGTGGTGATGCTGAGCGCTGCCGAGGTCAGTGGTCGTTTGCCGCTCGCCCCCGGCACAGCACGGGGTGGGGCGATGCTTGCGTGGGATCTTCAGGTCAATCCGCGCCAGGCCGGAGCCGGCCTTGCCGCGTACCTGGCCAGTCGCGGTGTCGAATTTCGCTATCGAACCGCGGTGACAGCCGTGCGCCCCGGTCGGGTCACAACGACCCGGGGGTCGATCGATGCTGGAACGGTCATCGTGGCGGTCAACCATGACATCGACCAGCTGTACCCGGAGGTCGCGGAGCGCGACGGCATTGTGCGCTGTGGCCTGGACATGCTGCGCGTCGACGCAGGCCTGCGCGCCCCCCTGCCCGCGCCGGTGCTGACCGGCTGGTCACTTCTGCGCTACGGGGCATTCTCCAGCCTGCCAGCCGCTGCTGTCCTGGGCGAACGATTGCGGCGAGAATACCCGGCGCTGGCCGAACTCGATCTCAACCAGATGTACACCCAGTTACCCGACGGCTCGCTGATTGTGGGGGATACCCATTATCGCGGGGCGTCCGTTTCTCCATTCCAGGATGAGCATGCGTTCGAGCAGCTGCTGCAACTCACGCGTGAACTGTTCGGCGTGACGCGCCCGCGCGTGCTGGAACGGTGGCAAGGCGTCTACGCCTCAGGCCGCGCCGACTTTCTCATCGACCAGCCCGAACCCGGCGTCTATCTCGTCGCGGCCACCACTGGGATCGGTATGACGACCGGACTCGGTCTCGCTGAGCACGTCATTGCAACCGTGTGCGATTCACCCATCTCCCTCACCCTGAAAGGCACCCCATGAGCACCGCACCTCTTTCCCTTGATCTTGATCTAGACGATCTGGACACCGAAGACGTTGACGTTGAGCTCGTTGTCTTCGACATGGCCGGCACCACCGTGACCGACGATGGACTGGTCGAGCGGGCGTTCGTGCTCGCCGCCGAGCGCAGCGGATTGGCGGACACCGCCGATGAGCTCGTGGAAGCCGTCGAGTTTGTGCGTCAGACCATGGGGCAGTCCAAACTGGATGTCTTTCGCGAACTGACCGATTCTGAAGACGCCGCCGTCGCTGCGACGGCCGAGTTCGAAACCGCTTATGGCGAACTCGTCGAACAGGTCGGGGTGACGGCGATCGCGGGTGCGGCCGACCTGTTCCAGGAACTGCGGGACGCCGGCGTGAAGGTGGCGCTGGTGACGGGATTCTCTCGAGCGACGCAGGACACCCTCATTGACTCACTCGGTTGGAACGACCTCATCGACGTAAGTCTTTGCCCGGCCGAAGTCGGCCGTGGCCGCCCCTATCCCGATCTGCCGCTCACCGCGCTGCTGCGCACCGGAGCGTCGAGTGTTGCTGCAATGGTTGTCGTCGGCGATACCGCGAGCGACATGCTCTCCGGCCAGAGCGCCGGCGCCGGCCTGATCGTGGGAGTCCTGACCGGCACGCACGACACCGCCACCCTCGAAGACGCCGGGGCTGATGTCGTCATCGAAAGCGTCGCCGACCTCGCCGAGCTGCTCGGCCTGCGCGAGGAGACGATCGAGTAGCCATGCCTGAACACGATCCGGTCGCTGAACACATGACGTTGCCCGCCCTCACCCTCGGAGTCGGTCGTGAGGTGGTATTGCCGCGCGCCGCAGAGGCCATGGTCTGGTCGGGCGTTGGCCAGCCGCTCGCGTGCGTGGCGGTACCCGGCGTGCTCCTGCGGCCCGGAGACGTGCTGGTCGAAGTGGAATTGGCCACGGTCTGCGGCTCAGACGTGCACACAGTGCTCGGTCACCGTTCGGCCGCGAAACCGCTCGTGCTCGGGCACGAGCAGATCGGCCGGATCGTCGCCGTCACCGAACGGTCATATGCCGCAAATGGAATGCCGCTGCGGGTCGGGCAGCGCGTGGTCTGGTCGGTCGCCGTGAGCTGCGGAACGTGCCAGCGCTGCCGCCGTGGCGTGCCCCAGAAATGCCTCGAGCTTGTCAAATACGGTCACGAACGGATGCAGCGGGGCTGGGAACTGAGCGGAGGTTTCAGCAGCCACGTGCAGGTGCGCGGCGGGACCGCGGTCGTCGTCGTCGACGAGCAGGTTCCCGCCACGGTTCTGGCGCCGGCTTCCTGCGCGACCGCCACGGTTGTCGCGGCCCTGGGGGCGGCATCCGCTCTCGTACCGCTGGCCGGGGCTACCGTGTTGGTGACCGGTGGCGGAATGCTCGGGGTCACGGCCTGCGCGATGGCGACGGATGCCGGGGCGCTCGTGCTCGTCAGCGACCCCGATGCGGCTCGCCGACAGCTCGCGCTCGCGTTCGGGGCCGCGGCGGTTGCGGACCCTGGGGCACCGCGGGAATCGCCGACCGGGGTAGCGAGCGTGCTCGCCGCGCTACAGGATGCGGGTGCTGCCGAGCCGACCATCGCGCTCGAACTGAGTGGCGCCCGGCTGGCCGTGCACACGGCGATAGACCTGATCGGTATCGGCGGCGTGGTCGTGCTGGTTGGCAGTGTCTCAGCGGGGGAGCCGGTGCTGTTCGATCCGGAGACGATCGTGCGCCGCCTGATCACCGTGCGCGGCGTGCATAATTACACGCCGGACGACCTGCAGCACGCAGTGACGTATCTCAGCAGAGCGTGGCATCGGCATCCGTTCTCGGCTCTGGTCGGAACGACGTTTCCCCTCGAAAAAGCGGATGCCGCGCTCACGCTGGCCGCCACCGCACGCCACCCCCGTGTCGGCATCACCCCGCAGCAGCCAGCGACGCTCGGCTGACCGGCCCCGCGCATCGGGTGCGGGGGATCGTGGCGCAGAACGCTAACTGATGCCGCCGGGCGGACCGATCGAAAGCAGCGTGGCCATGATCGAGACCAGGGCAATCCCCATGATGCAGGCGAGGAGCACCGGCCGAGCCAGCATCCAGCGGAGCAGGGCGCTGACCCGGGTGTGATCTCGCGGGTCGGCGGTGCGGGTCTGCCGCCAGTCTCCGTTCAGCAGCCCATTCTGCTCGAATCGGCGGTCGAGAGGGATCGTGCCGAAGGGAACAATTGCGGTAACCATCGCTATCGCGGTCAGCCGAAAGCTCCAGTGCTGGTTGACGCCCACCAGGAGGGCTGTCATTCCAAAAGCGATGAAGACCAGGCCGTGCACAAAGCCGCCGATCTGCACCCCGATCTCACCGACCTCGAGAACGTACTTCATGAGCATCCCGGCGATGAGTAATGCCCAGGTAATGGCTTCGGCGATAGCGACGGAACGGAACAGCAGACGCGGGGTCATGGTGACTTTCGACTCGTGGCGGGGTTACAGACTTCCATCGTTGCAGCCGCGTCTGAATAAGTCCCCGCTCCAGACGTTCTGACCACTCGCCGAAAAACCTGCGTGCCTGAAATTTCGCGATCACGCAAAACGCAGGGTGCGCGCGAATTGTCCCCGTGATGGTTGAATCGGCCCCATTGATGAAGAACAAAACTGCCACGCAGCGCGAGCTCGACGCACACGGGTTGCAGGCTGGCGGGAGGGCATCAGCTAGAGCGCGACGAGTGCCCGCGCAATCACCGAGGTGAAGAAGGTGAGACCGTCGACGCCGCTCGCCATGGCGTCGTCGGTGTCAGGACCGAACCCGGCCTCAACGGCGTGCTCGGGGTGTGGCATGAGGCCGACAACGTTGCCGCGGGCGTTGGTGACGCCGGCGATGTCGTTCAGTGACCCGTTCGGGTTGCCGCCGATGTAACGGGCCACGACGCGGCCCTCGCCCTCGAGCGCCCTGAGGGTCTCGTCGGAGGCAATGAACGAGCCCTCGCCGTTCTTGAGCGGAATGACGATCTCGGCGTTGGCGGCGAAGCCGGTCGTCCAGTCGCTTGTGTTGTTCTCGATGCGCAGGCCCTGGTCGCGGCAGATGAAGCGGCCCTTGTCGTTTCGAATGAGGCCGCCGTCGAGCAGGTGGGCCTCGGTGAGCATCTGGAATCCGTTGCAGATGCCCAGCACGGGCATGCCCTGGTTCGCTGCGTCGATGACTTCGGTCATGATCGGCGAGAGGCTGGCGATGGCGCCGGCCCGCAGATAGTCGCCGTAGCTGAACCCGCCGGGCAGTACCAGGGCGTCAACGCCGTGCAGGTCATGGTCGCCGTGCCAGAGAGCCACGGCGTCGGCGCCGGCCAGGCGGATCGCGCGCGCTGCATCGCGATCATCGAGCGAGCCGGGAAAGGTGACGACGCCGATGCGCATCAGGCGACCGCTGACGAAGGAGCGTCTTGCACGTGGATGCCGACGACGTCCTCGATCACGGAGTTTGACAGCACCGAATCTGCGAGCACGCGCACGGCGGCCAAGACGTCGGCATCCGCGGCGCCATCGATGGAAATCTCAAAGCGCTTGCCGACGCGCACGCCGCTGATGTTGGCCAGCGCTGTCTGGGTCTGACCGAGGCGACCGAGGGCACCGGCGATGGCCTTGCCCTGGGGGTCAAGCAACTCGGCCTTGGGCATTACGTCGACGACGATCGTTGGCACTGGGCACTCCGCATACAGTCTGGGGTTAATAGTCGTGGCAAATCACTCCAATTCTACAGGCCGGGCGGGCCGCACCGGCCCGCCTCGGTGTCGGCCTACTCGGCTATGCCGCTCCGACCGAGCAGAATGCCGCGCAATACGTCGCGCACGGCGGCCACGCCGTCGTAGGTCTCGACGAAGCTCGTACTTAGCGGGGCGAGGCCGAGCCGCAGCCCGTTGGGTGCCCGAAAATCTGGAATCACATCGTTGTCCCACAGAATCTGTGTGACCTGGCGCATCAGCGGATGGTTGATGGTCACGTGCCCGCCGCGATGGGTCTGCTCGCGCGGCGAGGCGACGGTGACCCCCATCGGCGCGAGCCACGCATCAACGAGGGTGATCGCAAACTCGGTCAGCGCGACCGACTTGGCTCGTACCGAACCGATCGTGGCTTCGCCCAGCAGGGCAATGGTGTCCTGCATAGCGAGCATGCCCACCACGGCAGGCGTGCCGCTCATGAATCGACGGATGCCGGTGGCCGGCCGATACCCCGGCCCCATTTCGAAGATGGCTTGAGAACCCATCCAGCCCTGAATCGGCTGGGTCAGCACAGCCTGCAGGTCGCTTTTCACATACCCGAAGGCCGGAGCGCCCGGGCCCCCGCTCAGGTATTTGTAGGAGCAGCCGACCGCGAGATCGACGTCGCAGCGGTCGAGTTCGATCGGAACAGAGCCGACCGAGTGGCTCAGGTCCCAGAGCACGAGGGCATCATGCTCGTGGGCAACGGCCGTGATGGCCTGCATGTCGGCAAGGTAGCCGGAACGGTAGGCCACGTGGCTGAGCAGCACGAGCGAGGTCTGCGGGCCGACGACGCTGCGCACTTGTTCGGCGGTGACGCCGCCCTCGGTATCGGATTCGATCCACCGGAGCGTCAGGCCGCGCTCGCGCGCGATGCCTTCCAAAACGTATCGGTCGGTGGGGAAGTTGTCGCTGTCGAGCACGATTTCGGTACGGTGCGGCCGTGAATCCACGGCGGCCCTGGCCAGTTTGTAGAGCAGCACGGTGGTCGAGTCGCCGATGAAAACCTGGCCGGCCTCGGCGCCAAGGCAGGCGAGGCCGAGGTCATCACCGATCTGCAGGGGCAGGTCCATCCACTGCTCGTCCCAGCCGCGAATAAGTCGGGTGCCCCAGTTTTGCGCGAGAAAGTCGGCGATACGCTCGGCGCTGGCCCGCAGCGGGCGGCCGAGCGAGTTGCCGTCGAGGTAGGAGCGCGGGTTGGCGGTCTCGGGGTCGGCGTCTGTTCCCAGAAATCTGGCGCGATAATGTGCCAGACCGTCAATGCGGTCCATCCGTCGGGCAAAAGCGAGGGGGACGTCGAAGCCGGTCGCACCGTTCATAGTGGGAGTCATGCGAGAACCTCGAGTTCGGGGTTGAGGGCGATTTTCAAAACGGATGCCGCGGCCCCCGGCAGCACGGCGCCGCGACCGACCTGAAAATGAGTGGTCACGCGCCAATTTCCGGTTTAAGGCACACAGCTCTGGGAAAAAAGTGAGTTCGAGGGCTCCCTGCAGAAACGCCGCGTCGGGGGAGTGTGGGCAGGTCGAGGTGGGTCCCGTAGCTCATCTTCTCTCGAAAATCGGTCAGGATCTCGGGGTCGAATTCGCGAGTGTTGTTCTTCAGAGTCATCGGTTTCCATTCGGCTTGTCCAAATTGTGCGCAGGTTGCGACTGCGGGCGCAACACCACGGCGAACCGTGCAGGTCAAAGTTCTAGACTGGAGCGCATGACCCCGCCGACCCGAAAGCCCCAGGATGGCGTGCCAGTCCCGTCTTTGCCCGAGCGAACCGCGCCGCTTCCGCCCCGTCGCCGAGACGCCCGGCTGAATCGAGACCGTCTCGTTGTGGCGGCTCGTGCCCAGTTTGCGCAGTATGGCATCGACGCCTCGCTCGAGGAGATCGCGCGTCAGGCCGAGGTTGGTGTGGCGACTCTCTATCGCAACTTTCCGACCAGAGACGACCTTGTGCGCGCGCTCTATGACCTCGCGCTCGCCGAATTGCACGCGGTGCGCGGGGAGATCGAGGCGGCACCCCATGCGTGGGAGGCGCTCGTTATCTATACCGAACGGGTTGCGGAATGGCTCGTCGCCGACCCGGCGCTGCCGCCGATTCTGCGGCGCATGGCCCAGCTGGACCCGTCAGCCCGACCCGCCGCCGAGTTCGACGGCTTCATCGCGAGTCTCGTGGCCCGCGCGAAAAAAGATGGCACGCTGCGCCGAGACGTCGACGCGGTCGACCTTGCTGTGCTCGTCACTATGGTCGGATCGCTCGGTGGCCTCGGCGCCGGCTATGCCGGCCAGTGGCGTCGTCAGCTCTCCATCGTGCTCGACGGCCTGCGTGCGGCCGACGCACCCCGGCCCAAGCTGCCCGGCCGCCCGCTCAACGTCAAGGACTACCAGGCCACCGTGCACGGCCTCACCCGCCGCGCCGCCCGCGCCGCCCGCTGAATCACCGGGTGCTGTTTGGCATAGCTCGGCGCTCTGTGCGCGTCTAGACCGTCGCGACCGGGTTTTCAGCGGATACCGACGTGCCGGCGCGCACCCGGATGCGGTTGGCCCATGGGTCGTCAAATGCGAGGGTCTGCCCGTCGTGACTGGTGCCCACTTTGTAGTGGGCCATGCGCTCATTGAGGGCGCCGATGTCATCGGCACCGGGCACAATGATGCTGACCTCGCCGAGGCCCAGCGCCAGGCGGCGTTTGCCGGTTCCCGAGCTCTCCCAGGTGTTCATGGCCATGTGGTGGTGGTAGCCCCCGGCCGAGACGAACAGTGCGGAGGGGCCGAAGTTCGCGGTCACCTCGAAACCGAGACGGTTCACGTAGAACTCGCGAGCGCTCGCGACGTCTCCGACCGAGAGGTGCACGTGACCGACGATGGCGGTGCCCTCACTCGGCTCGGCCGACAGATGCTCAGAAATGAATGCGTTCGGGTCGAGGTGGAGCGAGGCCATTTCGACCTGGCCGTGGGCCCAGCTCCACAGGGTGCGGTCGCGGTCCCAGTACAACTCGATGCCGTTTCCCTCGGGGTCGGTGAAGTAGAAAGCCTGGCTGACCAAGTGATCGGCGCTGCCCGTGAACGTTCCCGGGGACTTCGTGCCGATCGAGAAGACGGCGGCGGCAAGATCGGCCTGCGTGTTGAAGAGAATGGCCGTGTGGTAGAGCCCGGCCGAGCGCGGTTCGGCGGCGGCGAGCTCGGGGGCGTGCTGCAGAATAACGAGCGGTATCCGGCCACGCCCGAGCACGGCGACCGGCCCGTTGTGGCTCTGTAACTCAAGCGTCACGATGTCGCGGTAGTAGGCGATCATGGCGTCGAGGTTGCCCACGCGCAAAGTCACCGCGCCCATTCCGGTTTCGGCGGCCAGTAAGTCATTCGCACGGGGAGTCACAGTTGGCACAACTCAGGCGCTGCCGAAGCTATTCCGCTATCCGAAGGCATCCGTACCCCGGTGTGCGGCTCAGGCGCCGGTAAGGCGCTCGAGCAGTTCGCGATAGCGGGCCGCGGTCTGCTCCACGATCTCGGCCGGCAGCTCGGGCGGGGCACCGGTACCGTCCCAGTGGGCGGCGAGCCAGTCGCGCACGATCTGCTTGTCGAAGCTCGCCATGCGCTCTTCGGGTGTCGTGCCCATGTGCCAGGCTTTTGCGTCCCAGTACCGACTGGAGTCGCTCGTGAGCACCTCGTCGGCGAGCACGGTCATGCCGGTCTGCCGGTCGGCGCCGAATTCGAACTTGGTGTCGGCGAGAATGACGCCGGCCTTCTCGGCGATCGCCGCGGCGGTGGCGAAGAGCGTGAGGGAGAGGTCGCGGAGCTCGACGGCAATGCCCGGCCCGACGAGTTCGACCGTGCGTTCGAACGTGATGTTCTCGTCGTGCTGGCCCAGGGGAGCCTTCCACGCGGGGGTGTAGATGGGTTCCGGCAGGCGGTCGCCGTTCTCGAGGCCGGCCGGCAGTGCGATGCCACACACCGACTGAGACTGGGCATATTCCTTCCAGCCACTGCCCGTCAGGTAGCCGCGCACGACGCATTCGATCGGGTACATGTCGAGGGTGCGGCAGAGCATCGCCCGGCCAGCGACGGGCGCGGGGATGAGCTCGCGCACGGTGCTGCCGACCTGTTCGTGGTCGGCGACGAGGTGATTGGGGATGCCGTTCAAGCGGTCGAACCACCACAGGCTCAAGGTCGTGAGCAGCTCGCCCTTTCCCGGGATGCCCGGCTCCAGCACATGGTCGAACGCGCTCACCCGGTCACTGGCGACCACGAGCACCCGGGAGGCGCTCATCAGGTCGGCCGGGGCATCCGTCGTGCCATCGGTTGGAGTATAGAGGTCCCGCACCTTGCCCGAGTAGGCATGAAGCCATCCGGGCAGATCGCGGGCAACGGATGCTGTGGGCTGCGCGGATTCGGTCACGCTTGTATTCTCTCTTACTTCAGCAGGGCAACGTCGGAGACAAGCTCGATATGCGAGAGCATCGCCGCGCTCGCGGCCGTGACGTTCTGCGCCCGGATGGCCGCGGTGATGGTTTGGTGCGAAGCCAGGGACTGCTCGGGCCGGCCCGGCTGGGCCAGGGACTCCAATCTCGTTTCGAGAATCATCTCGGCGATGAACGTCATGAGCTGGGCCAGTACGGGGGAGTGGGCGGCCGCCGTGACGGCCTGGTGAAAGAGCTCGTCGCCGTGCGCGCCGCGGTCGCCGGCCGCGATTTCCTCGGCCATGATCCGCACCGCGTTCTCGATCGCGACCAGGTCGGCATCGGTTCGCCGCAGCGCGGCGAGCTCGGCCAGCTTCACCTCGAGGGTGCTGCGGGCCTCGACGATTTCCGGCAGCCGGTTTCGGTGGTCGCGGAGTCCCTTGATCACCGTTGCGATGCTGGGCCGGTACACGAGCACGGCACCGGTGCCGTGCTGAACATCGATGACTCCGAGCACCTCGAGGGCGACGAGCGCCTGCGCCAGGGTGGCGCGCGAGACGCCGAGACGTTCCGCGAGATCGCGTTCGGCGGGCAACAGGTCGCCGGGGCCCAGATGAGCCGACTCGATGTACGACAGAAGCTGCGCCACGAGCTGTTCATACAACCGCGGTTTCGACACGCGCGACAGGGGCTGGGGTTCTAATTCCTGGGCCACGCGTGTGCCTCCCGCATCGAAGTGTGACCCTAGGGTACACGGGCGTTGACAAAGTCACCTACTATCTAGGAGGCTAGTCCAGTGAGCCAATAGCCCACATTCGCTTGAATCATGGAGGAACAAGGATGTCCGCTCCCATCATCTCGATCATCATCCTGGCGGTGATGTTTCTGACCGCCACGCTACTTCCCGTCAATATGGGGGCGTTGGCTTTCGTCGGTGCTTTCCTGCTCGGCACAGTCTTCCTCGGCATGGAGACCGCTGACATCCTCGCCAATTTTCCCGGCGGGCTCTTCCTGACGCTCGTGGGGGTCACGTACCTCTTTGCGATCGCGCAGGGCAACGGCACGATCGACCTGCTCGTGCGCGGATCGGTTCGACTTGTCGGGGGACGGGTAGCTCTGATCCCCTGGATCATGTTCATCATCACGGCTGTGATCACCGCCGTTGGTGCACTGTCCCCGGCCGCGGTGGCCATCGTGGCACCGATCGCGCTCGGCTTCGCCCGCAAGTACAAGATCAGCCCCCTGCTCATGGGCATGATGGTGATTCACGGAGCACAGGGCGGTGGATTCTCGCCTATCGCCGTCTACGGCGTGATCGTCAACAGCCTCATCTCGACCACGGGGCTCGACGCGAGCCCCACGGCGGTATTCCTGTCGAGCCTCATCTTCAACTTCCTGATCGCCGTCGTATTGTTCATCGTGCTCGGTGGCCGCGGGCTCCTCTCGAGCCGGGTCGGACACTTCGTGGAGCAGGCCGCCGAGGCTCGGATGGCGGTCAGCGTGGGTGCTCGGGCCGGTGGCGACGTGGCATTCAAGGGCTTCGGCTCCGGCATCTACGGCCCGCGCGACCCCGCCGGTGACGGCGCACAGCAGACATCGACCCGTGCGGAACGCATTCCTCAGTTGATCACCGTGGCCGGCCTCATCGCCCTGGCCGTCATCGCACTCGGTTTCAAGGTCGATGTCGGTTTCGTGGCCATCACCATCGCCGTCATCCTCGCTCTGGTCTCGCCCGCGGCGCAGAAGGGTGCCGTCAACAAGATCAGCTGGTCGACCGTACTGCTCATCTGCGGCATGCTCACCTTCGTGGGCGTGCTCGAAGAGGCCGGCACCATCGCATACGTGTCGGATGCCGTAGCCAACCTGGGTATGCCCCTGCTGGCGGCGCTGCTGATTTGCTATATCGGTGCCATCGTCTCGGCCTTCGCCTCTTCGACCGCCATCCTGGCAGCCCTCATTCCCCTCGCCGTACCGTTCCTGGCCAGCGGCGAAATCGGGGCGATCGGCGTGATCTGCGCCCTCGCCGTGGCATCGACCATCGTGGACGTGTCGCCGTTCTCTACGAACGGCGCTCTCGTGCTGGCCAACGCCCCCGACGACGTCGACAAAGATCGCTTCTACAAGCAGATCCTGGCCTACAGCGGCATCGTCGTGGTGGCCGGCCCCGCCATCGCCTGGGCGGTGCTGGTCCTGCCCGGCTGGCTGTAGACACACCACACACCGCAGATCGAGAGAGGACTGAATATGAGCACGGACACTCAGACCCGAGCGCGAGGTCCACTCGAGGGCTATCTGGTCGTCGACCTGAGTCGTGCCCTCGCCGGGCCGCACGCGAGCATGATGCTCGCCGACCTCGGGGCACGCGTCATCAAGGTGGAAAATCCTGGAATGGGAGACGATACCCGGGGCTGGGGTCCGCCGTTCGTCGGCCCCGACGACAACCTGCAATCCACCTACTTCCTCTCCTGCAACCGCAACAAGGAGTCAATCGCCCTCGACCTGAAGAGTGACGACGGCCACGCTGTGCTGCGCGACCTGCTGCTGCGCGCCGACGTGGTGGTCGAGAACTTCCGCCCCGGCGTTCTGGACCGCCTCGGATTCTCGCCCGAGGCGATGCACGAGCTCAACCCGTCGCTCGTGATCCTCTCGATCACCGGTTTCGGCCACGACGGCCCCGAGTCGAGCCGTAGCGGCTACGACCAGATTCTGCAGGGCGAGGCCGGCCTCATGTCGCTCACCGGATCCGGCCCAGACGACCCGCAGCGGGTGGGGGTACCGATCGCCGATCTGCTCTCGGGAATGTACGGCGCCTTCGGGCTCCTCGCAGCCTTACTGCAGCGCGAGCGCACGGGGGAGGGGCAGATCGTTCGCACCTCGCTTTTGGCCGCACTCGTGGGAGTGCACGCCTTTCAGGGCACCCGCGCCACCGTGGCGGGCGAGGTGCCTGAGGCTCAGGGCAACCACCATCCGTCAATCGCACCCTACGGCCTGTTCGCGTGCCGCGACGGCAGCGTGCAGATCAGCATCGGCAGTGAGAAGCTCTGGGCCACCTTCGCGGCCGAGTTCGGCTTCGATCCTGCCCGGGCCGAGTGGGCCACCAACGCCCATCGCGTGCGCAACCGGGAGAGCCTCAAGGCGGCGATAACGGATGCCTTCGCCCATTTCGACGCGGCGCCGCTGCTTCACAAGCTCGGTGAGGCCGGGATTCCGGCCGGAAAGGTGCGCTCGCTGGATGAGGTCTATCAGTGGGACCAGGCACTGTCGCAGGGACTGCTGATCGACGTCGAGCATGACGTGCTCGGCAAAATCAGCCTCCCGGGCCCGCCGCTGCGGTTCTTCAGCCCCGCCGACACCGCCGAGACGACCAACACCACGCACTCTGCTCCACCGGTGCTCAACCAGCACGGCAGCGAAATACGTGACTGGCTCAATCGCGCAGTGGAAGGGATCTAACCGTGCCGAATGACAAGGCGTTGACCGAACCGAAAACCCGTCACCTCAGCGCCGCCGAACTTATTGGGGTGGTACTCGACGACGGATCGTTTTCGAGCTGGGACCAGCCCGTGGTCGATCCCGACCCGGACGAGGCGTACCGGCTTGCTCTAATGAAGGCTCGGGAGAAGAGCGGCACCGACGAATCCGTGCTGACGGGCGAGGGCCTGATCCGCGGGCACCGGGTAGTGATCGTGGTGAGCGAGTTCGCGTTCCTGGCCGGCTCCATCGGGCTCTCGGCCGCGGACCGTATCGTCGACGCGATCGAACGCGCCACTCGCGAGGGGCTGCCAGTACTGGCCGGGCCGGCCTCCGGCGGTACCCGCATGCAGGAGGGCACGCTCGCCTTTCTCTCCATGGTGAAGATCACCGCCGCCGTGCGGGCGCACCGGCAGGCGGGGCATCCGTATCTCGTCTACCTGCGGCACCCCACCACGGGCGGGGTCATGGCATCGTGGGGATCGCTCGGGCACGTCACGGTGGCGGAGCCGGGCGCGCTGCTCGGGTTCCTGGGCCCGCGGGTCTATGAAGCGCTCTACGGAAAAAAGTTTCCGGAGAACGTGCAGGTCGCCGAAAACCTGTTCAACCACGGTCTGATCGACGCCGTCGTGCCGCCTGAGCAGCTGCCGGAAATCGTTGACCGGGCGCTCACCATCCTCACCGGCAAGGCGACCACCCCGGTGGCGGCCCCGGAGAGCCTGCAGGTGCGGCCCGCTCCCGTTGGCGCGTGGGCATCCATCCAAATCTCGCGAAACCCGCGCCGGCCCGACCTGCGCCAGCTGCTCGCCTACGGCGCCCACGACGTGCTGCCGCTCAACGGCACGGGCGAGGGCGAGAACGACCCGGGGCTCATGCTTGCTCTGGCGCGCTTCGGGCAGCAGAGCTGCATTGTTCTGGGTCACGTTCGCCCGCGGCCGTCACGCGACACCACGATGGGTCCGGGGTCGCTACGCGAGGCCCGCCGGGGTATGCGCCTCGCCGAGGAACTCGGGCTGCCGCTGCTCACCGTGATCGATACGGCCGGGGCCGCCCTGTCGCAGGAGTCCGAGGAGGGTGGGATGGCCGGTGAAATCGCTCGTTCCCTGCATGAGCTCATCGGCCTGCGGTCGGCCAGTGTGTCGGTCTTGCTCGGCCAGGGGGCTGGCGGTGGGGCACTCGCGCTGTTACCGGCCGACCGCACCATTGCTGCGCAGCATTCCTGGCTGTCCCCGCTGCCGCCCGAGGGCGCGAGCGCCATCGTGCACCGAACGACGGAATTTGCCCCGGCCATGTCGGAAGCACAGGGGGTAGACGTCGCGTCGCTCTTTGCCAACGGGATCGTCGACCATATCGTCGACGAGCGCCCGAATGCAGCCGAGGAAGGACGGGCGTTCTGCCAGCGGATGGCGGCGGCCATCGAGTACGAGCTGTCCACGCTCGCAAGCGTGCCGGTCGACGAGCTGCTGCCGCGACGGGTGTCGAAGTTTCGGGCCATGGGCCGACGCACCTGAGCCCGCTGACGGGCGATGGCCCCGACATCGCCCGTCAGCGCGGTGTCGGGGTGTCAGTCAGGCGACGCGGGCGGCGATGTCTGTTCGATAGTGTGAGCCTTCGAGCGACACCTGCCCGAGCGCCTCGTAGGCGCGCGCGCGGGCCTCGAGGAATGAGGCGCCCACGGCGACGACGCTGAGCACTCGGCCGCCGGTGGACACGATCGTGTCACCCTGAGTCGCCGTCGCGGCGTGTGCGATCGTGACGCCGGGCACCCGCAGCGCGGCGTCCAATCCGGTGATCTCGCGCCCGACCAGCGGGGTTTCTGGGTAATTTTCGCTCGCGACGACCACGGTCACGGCCACATCGGCGGAGAACTCCGGCCGGGGTAGTGTGCCGAGTGTGCCGGTCGCGGCGGCCAGCAGCAGGCCAGACAGCGGCGTGAGCAGGCGCGGCAGCACGACCTGCGTCTCGGGGTCTCCGAAGCGCGCGTTGAATTCAATGACACGGATGCCGGCATCCGTCAAAATAAGTCCGCAGTAGAGCAACCCGACGAACGGGGTGCCCTCGGCGGCGAGCTGGCGTATCGTCGGCAACGCAACCGTCTCGATGATCTCGTCGACGAACTCGTTCTCGCTCCCGAACCGGGCGTCGAGCCAAGGCAGCGGCGAGTACGCGCCCATGCCGCCGGTGTTCGGGCCGGCGTCATGGTCGAGGGCGCGTTTGTAGTCCTGGGCGGGCGAGAGCGGTAAGACGCTGTGGCCGTCGCTGAGCAGAAACAGCGAGATCTCCTGGCCGTCGAGGAACTCTTCGATGAGCACGCTGCCGTGTTCGAGCCAGAAGGTGGCGTGGGCGAGAGCTGCGGCGCGATCCGATGTGACCAGCACGCCCTTGCCGGCGGCGAGGCCGTCGGCTTTGACCACGTAGGGCGCTCCAAACTCGTCGAGCGCAGCGCTGGTTTCGGCCAGGGTGCCGGCGCGCACGGCGCGGCCGGTAGGGACCCCGGCCTCATCCATGATGCGTTTGGCGAAGGTCTTGCTGCCCTCGAGGGCAGCGGCGGCCCGGTCGGGCCCGAATACGGCGATACCGCGAGTGCGCAGGGCGTCGGCGACGCCGGCCACGAGCGGGGCCTCCGGACCGATGACGACGAGTTCGATGCTGTTCAACACGGCATAGTCGGCGACGGCGACCGGGTCGTTGGGGTCGAGCGCTACGACCGCAACTTCGGCCGCGATACCGGCGTTGCCGGGGGCGCATTCGACGCTCGGTCGCGGCTGCTCACGAAGCAGCGCGGTGATGATGGCGTGCTCGCGGGCACCGGAACCAAGGACCAGAATTTTCACCGTTTCAGGCTACCCGATGCCCCGGGCCCGGCGGATCGGGCAGACTGGAAGCATGGCACGAGCGCGCATCGACGACGGAGCCGGCCGGGCGGCTGTGCGGGCGGCTCTCACGGCGGTCGCTGCGGGTACCAGCGCGAGCCGAGACATCCGGGCGCAAGCCGTGCGCTACACCCTGCAACTGCTGGCCGAGCAGGCTGAGGGCAACACCCTCGAGGTGCGCGTGCCGCCGTTCGGCGCCGTGCAGTGTGTCGCCGGCCCGCGTCACACCCGCGGTACACCGCCCAACGTCATCGAGACGGATGCCGCCACCTGGCTCGCGCTCGCCACCGGCGCCCTGCCCTGGGCGGACGGCCTGGCGAGCGGCGCCATCCACGCGTCCGGGTCCCGGGCGACCCTGATCGGGCATGTGCCGGTGCTGCCCCTCCCCTGAAAGTTGAGTTTCGATGCTCGGAGGTTTGCGTTGAGTCACTGGTACCGGCGAGTCACTGGTACCGGCGAGGCGCGGGCGGAAGGCGGTGCACAGTCGTCGGGGTGCAGGGTCGTCGGTGTGCAGGGTCGTCGGTGTGCAGGGTCGTCGGGGTACAGGAAGACCACGAGCCAACTCAGCGCCGATGACCGCCGCGGTCGTTCATCGGCGGCGGAGAATTGGCTGCGTCGGGCCGTGGGGCAGACGGAATTGTTCGGGGCTCATTTCTGATGAAGAATCGTTTATTTCTTCGATAAAACCTAGACCGCCGCGGCGGTGAATCACCAGGGAGTACCCCGCTAATACTTTGCAGAATTGACCGCTGTCATCGCGAATTCGCGTCGATCGTGCCAATTTATCAATTGCAATACTTCTGAGGTTCTCTCGCGTTTGTGTTCGATTCGCGGTAGAATGGTGTGCAGGAGGCAATGGCGCCCATGTTCATGGAAAACCCGAGTGAGTTCAGTTCACACCCCGTGATTGTGGCGGTGGAGCAGGCTCGGGAGATTCTATTGACGGCGTTGCGTGGGGTGTCGTTCGGGCTGCTCGGTGATGAAGAATCGCTGACCGTGCTGCTCGCGCTGGAGAGTGTGGGCCGGGTGGTCGACGGAGCCCGGGTGCTTTCCACCACGGATGTGTTGCGCCGGTCCGTGTATTTCGATGCTGCCGCGGCCCAAAGCGCCGCTGCTCAGGCATCTACTACTCAGGTCTCTACTACTCAGGCATCTACTGCTCAGGCATCTACTGCTCAGGCAAATACTACGAGTGCTGATGAGGATTCTGCGATAACAGGGAGCGCCGTGCTGGAGAGCCCGGCGGCGGCGGGCGCGGCGGGGGCTCTGGCTGCGCCGACGCTGGCCCGTCGCCTCGGCTGCCGCAGCGGCGTGGACCTGATCTGCACTCTCGCCCGGCTGTCCCGAACCGAGGTTCGCCAGCGGTCCGCGCTCGGCGAGAAAGTCGGCCAGCGGATGCTCCTCGGCCGCCCCCTCACCCCCACCTACCCCGTTCTCGGTGAAGCACTGCAGTGTGGGAAACTCGGGCTGGAGCAGGCGCGCGTGATCGTGTCGGTGCTCGACGGCCTGCGATCCTCCGTCCTGGTGGCGGATCTCGACCGGGTGGAACGCTCCTTGGTCGCGAGCGGCTCCGGCGCGATCACCCCCGAAACCGAGGGGCTTCCCGGTGCCGGTATCGCGTTCGCGCCGGAGTTGCTGCGGCAGCAGGGCATCCAGTGGAAGGCCCGCCTCGCCCCCGACGGCACTGCGCCCGGTGAGACCCCGCCCGAGCGGCGCAGCTGGCTTACCTTCGGCAACCTCAGCAACGGCGGCTACAGCCTAAACGGCTGGTTCACCACCCTCGATCGAGCCATTGTCAGCAACGTCTTCGACGCTTTCCTCTCCGCCGCGGCGGCGAACCCGGTTCCCGGAGCCGAAAACACCGCGACCCCGGCGTTCGGCACGACCCGAGTCTTCGACACCACTCCGCGTGCCCGGGTCGCGTTTCGTCAAGCCGAAAGCAACGACAAGCCAGCTTCGGAAACGAGCGTCGAGGTCGTCGTGGCCGGCGAACCCGCCGAGGACAGCGGAACGCGCAAACTCCCCGAGGCCGGCGAGGCTGGCGACACGCTCGGCAGCGACCCGCCCGACCCGCTCAGTCCCGACCCGCTCAGTCCCGACCCGCTCAGTCCCGACCTGCTCAGTTCAGACGTGCACGGTCCGTGCCCGCAGCAACCCGACGACACCCGCTCGCGCAGCGAAAAACAGGCTGGCATTCTCCGCGCAGTGTTTGAAGCCGCCGCACGGCATCCAGGCGCCCCGACCATGGGCGGCGCGGCCCCCACCGTGCTTGTGCACATCAACATCAACGACCTCCTCGCTGGCCGCGGCGCCGGCTGGATCGACGGCATCGACGGACCGCTCACCACCACCCAGGTCAACGAATTGATCTGCGCCGGCGGGTATCAACCGGTGCTGTTCGGCCACAACGGTAAGATCCTGCACCTCGGCGCCAGTAACCGATTCTTCACCGCCCAGCAACGCCGAGCGTTGGCTGCTCGGGACGGCGGCTGCGTCATCCCCGGCTGCACCGTGCCACCCCAGCTCACCCAGGTACACCACCTGAAACCGTGGCGCGAGGGTGGCCGCACCGATGTCGACAATGCGGTGCTGCTGTGTAACGCAGGCCATGCCAGCATCGAGACCTCCGGCTGGGACATCGACATGCGAGACGGCCGACCCTGGATCCGCGGCCCGCTCGTCTTCGACCCCACCCAAACCTGGCGCCCCGCCGGCCAAAACCGCGCGGCCGCTTCCGTCGAAAAACCCACCTGGGACAAGTGACACCCTCGCTTCGCTAGTGCAGGCATATGAAGCTCGCACCGCCGTCACGGACCACGTTCCGAGGCTCTGACCTCGACGCACGCGTGGCAGGGGTAGAAGCCTCGTTTGTTCAGGTGGAAGACACGTTCGGGATGGGCGGCCTTCGGCATGACGTCGATGCAGAATCCCTCGCACCGGATTCTGCTGCCGTGACCCCGCATGCCGCACCCGCCGACGACGTCGGTGTCGTAGGCAAAGTGACCGGCGTCGAGGAGCTGGTGCCGATCAGTATCCGGGCGATTGCCCTGACCCTGACCCTGACCCTGACCCTGACCCTGACCCTGATCCTGCTCGGTGCCGTAGCCGCTACGGCAATCGCAGGGTCAGCGTTCGCGCGGTGCGCACCCGCCCCTGAACCGGGTTGGGAGAGCGCGAAAAGAGCCCGGTAGAGCTACCCAATCGGGTCTTTGTTGTGCGCTCGAGCGCTAGCGGAGGATTGCGTCAACCTCGGCTTGGGCGGGCATCGAGGTGGTGGCCCCGACTCGGGTCACCGCGATCGAGGACGCGACCGTGGCGTAGCGCACGCCCTCGATCATCTGATCGGGCGTGACAGCGGTGCCGCGCACGTAACCCACCGCCAGGCGCGCCACGAGGGCGCCGACGAAGGTATCGCCCGCCGCGGTGGTATCGATCGCTGTCACCGGGCGAGCCGGGGCGAGGCCCAGGGCTTCGCCGTCGAAGGCCACGACCGATCCTTCCGAACCCAGGGTCACGATCGCCCAGGTGCCGCCGGCGCTGAGCACCTCCGCCGCACGAACCGGGTCGCTCTCCCCGGTGAGTTCGGCGGCTTCACCCTGGTTGGGCACGACGAGGTCGACCGAGGCGAGAAAGCCGGGCGGCAGCGGCACCACCGGCGCTGGGGTCAGCACCGTGAACAGACCGGCCGAGCGAGCGAGCGCGAGTCCCTCGACCAGTACCCGGGTCGGCAGCTCGCACTGCATGACTAGAAACGACGAATCGGCAACGACCGCGCGCTGCTCCACACTCAGGGTGGTGACGGTGGCGTTGGCGCCCGACACCACGACGATGGAATTCTCGCCGCTGTCCACGACGGAGATGTGGGCGGTTCCGGTGGGGGCATCCGCTGTGGCGAGTTCGGTAGAACGGATGCCCTCGCTCTCCAGCAGCGCGCGCAGCTCGGTTCCATAGGCATCCGCTCCCACCGCTCCCAGAAAGGTCACGTCCGCGCCGAGTCGAGCGGCGGCAACCGCCTGATTCAGTCCCTTGCCGCCCGGGACCGTGCTGAAACCGGCCCCGAAGATCGTCTCACCGGGCAGGGGGAGGCGCGCCTGGCGCACGACGAGATCCATATTGGCGCTTCCGAGTACCGCAATCGTGTTCATAGAGTCAGTCTCCCATCTGTCCATGGGACAATACGTGGGTGAGTTCCACCGAGCAGCCCCAAGACCCGTCGAACGACACCGTCGCCGACAGTGCGACCGACAGTGCGACCGACAGTGCGACAGCGAGTGAGACCGTACTCGGGGACACGACCGTGACCGTGCATCGGGCGCCGCGGTACCGCAATTTCATGCTGCTCGGCGCCATCGTCGGCGTACTGCTCGCCCTTATCCTCACGATCTCCTTTCCCGAGAACAACGAGTACGACCGGGTGCAAATTTTCGGTTTCCTGCTGCTCGGCGGTCTCGCCGTCGGCACGACGCTGGGCGCGGTCGTGGCCCTCATCATCGACCGGATCATCGGTCGAGCGCACGTGTCCGTCGTCGCCGATAGACTGGGGGCGAACGAAGCACGTACCAACGAACTGCGTACCGCTGAGCCTGGCTCCGGCACTCCCAACGATGATTTCCAAGCGTTCAACGAGAAGTAAAGAGGCTGCGGCTTGCCTGGTGGCGACGGACTGTTAAATCACGATCTTCTTCCAGGCGAAAAGGGCCCGCAAGACGCGTGCGGCGTCTTCGGTGTCTGGGCTCCCGGCGAAGAGGTAGCCAAACTCAGCTACTTCGGGCTGTATGCGCTGCAACATCGAGGTCAGGAATCGGCTGGAATCGCGACGAGCGACGGCAGCAAGATCCTCATCTACAAAGACATGGGACTCGTCTCGCAGGTCTTCAACGAGGCCTCGCTGAGTACCCTGCTCGGGCACATCGCCGTCGGGCACACCCGGTATTCCACGACGGGTTCATCGAGTTGGCAGAACGCCCAGCCGACCCTCGGCCGCACCTCGAGCGGAACGGTGGCCCTCGGCCACAACGGCAACCTCACCAACACCGCCGAGCTGCTGCAGCTCGTGCGCGAACGGTATCCGCAGGTTGATGGCGAACTCGCCCGCGGTAACACCACCGACACCGCAGTGATCACCGCCCTGCTCACCGGCGATCTCGATCACACCCTCGAAGCCACTGCGCTAGAAGTGTTGCCGCGCCTCCGCGGCGCCTACTGCCTCGTGTTCATGGACGAAACGACGCTCTATGCGGCCCGCGACCCGCAGGGCGTGCGGCCACTGGTGCTCGGACGCCTCGAACGCGGCTGGGTCGTCGCCTCTGAGACCGCAGCCCTCGACATCGTCGGTGCCAGCTTCGTGCGCGAGGTCGAGCCGGGTGAGCTCATCACCATCGACGAGAACGGGCTGCGCACACAACGATTCGCGAAGGCCGAGCCCAAGGGCTGCGTCTTCGAATACGTCTACCTCGCCCGCCCCGACACCACCATTGCGGGTCGCGGCGTGCACGAGGCCCGGGTCGAGATGGGGCGCCGGCTCGCCGCCGAGCACCCGGTCGAGGCCGACCTCGTTATTCCCACTCCGGAATCCGGTACCCCGGCGGCTATCGGCTACGCGCAGGCGTCGCGCATTCCGTTCGGCCAGGGCCTGGTCAAGAACTCATACGTCGGTCGCACCTTCATCGCGCCGTCGCAAACCATCCGACAGCGCGGTATCCGCTTGAAGTTGAACCCGCTCAAGAACGTCATCAAGGGCAAACGACTCATCGTGGTCGATGACTCGATCGTGCGCGGCAACACGCAACGCGCTCTCGTGAGCATGCTGCGCGAGGCCGGCGCCGCCGAGGTGCACGTGCGCATCTCGAGCCCGCCGATCACCTGGCCGTGCTTCTACGGAATCGACTTCGCCAGCCGAGCTGAACTCGTCGCGACCGGTCTCGAGATTGACGAAGTGCGCCAGTCGATCGGCGCCGATAGCCTCGGATACCTCTCCGAAGATGGCATGATCGAAGCCACCGAACAGCCGCGCGAACGCCTCTGCACGGCCTGCTTCACGGGCATCTACCCGATCGCATTGCCGGAAGCGCAGCACCTCGGCAAGAATCTGCTGGAGCGGCCTGCCGTCTCCAACGGATGCGACCCCGGCCCGGATTCGGAGCTGGAAGCCGTGATGGCGCCCTCCGTTCGTAAAGAAGAAGCCCTTGCGCGATTGGGCCAAGTACCGTTCGGTGACCCGGGAAGACCAGAATGAGCAACTCCAGCACTTCGACCAACGCGAGCTATGCAGCAGCCGGAGTCGATACCCGGGCCGGTGACCTTGCCGTTGAGCTTATGAAGTCGGCCGTCTCCAAGACCCACGGCCCCGAGGTCTGGGGCGGTGTCGGCGGCTTCGCTGGCTTGTTCGACGTCTCGTTCCTCACCAAATTTCGGCAGCCACTGCTGGCCACATCGACGGATGGTGTCGGCACTAAGGTCGCCATCGCCCAGGCGATCGACAAGCACGACACCATCGGCCAAGACCTGGTCGGCATGGTCGTCGACGACATCATCGTCGTCGGTGCCCGCCCGCTGTTCATGACCGACTACATCGCCTGCGGCAAGGTTGTGCCCGAGCGCATCGCCACGATTGTGGCCGGCATCGCCCGCGCCTGCTCCGAGACCGGAACCGCTCTCGTCGGTGGTGAAACCGCCGAACATCCCGGTCTGCTCGGCCCGGAGGACTACGACGTGGCCGGCGCGGCCACCGGCGTGGTCGAGGCCGACCAGGTGCTCGGCGCCGAGAAGGTGCTCTCCGGTGACGTGGTCATCGCGCTGGCCTCCAGTGGCCTGCATTCCAACGGCTACTCGCTCGTGCGCCACATCCTGGCGCAACGCGG
This sequence comes from Cryobacterium sp. Y29, assembly GCF_002929825.1. Lineage (GTDB taxonomy): Bacteria > Actinomycetota > Actinomycetes > Actinomycetales > Microbacteriaceae > Cryobacterium. The sequence continues at coordinate 13,849 of NZ_PJJN01000023.1, read as the reverse complement.
CATCGGCTACACCGACATGTCGGCTGAACTGGGCGGCATGGTCGGCGAGGTCCTACTGGAGCCGACCCGACTGTACACCGGCCCCCTGCTCGACGTGCTCGATGAGCCCGCGCTGGCCGGCGCCATCCACTCGCTCAGCCACGTCACCGGCGGCGGCATCGCTGCAAACCTCGCCCGAGTGTTACCCGTCGGGTCGTGGGTCGAGGTGGACCGGTCCACCTGGTCGCCGGCACCGGTGTTTCGGGTGCTTGGCGACATGGCCGGGTCCACGCTGGAAAGCGCGGAGGGAACCTGGAACCTCGGAGTGGGTATGTTCGCCGTCGTGGATGCGGCATCTGCCTCATCCGTCATCGCCCGCCTGGCTACGAGCGGAATTCCCGCCTGGGTCACCGGCCGCGTCTCGCGCGCTGCGCACGACCTAACCGGGTTCGAGCAGGGTGCCAAGGGCGTCAACGGCGGCGCAGTGCGCCTCGTCGGGACTTACGCGAACTAGCGCAGCTCAACCGCCGAGGGCGCGACCGCTTTCGGCAGCACGGGCGGCGCGGAATGAGACGCCGACCGTACTTAATGCAGCGCGCTAGAGGCAAACGGGTGTCGCCGCCCGCCGTTGCGGACTAGGCGCGCTTCTGCTCGTCTTCGGGCGCGTAGTGGTCCACGTAACGGTCATCGTCGTTGGGATCGTCGTCGTCGTCCGTGGAATGCGACGAATCCGTGGCGCCGTCACCGGCCGCACTCTTGGCCTTGTCCGCTTCGTACTCGGGCCACTTGGCGAGGTCTTCGTCGAGGCGAGGATCGGATGGATGCCCGGTCAGCTCGCGTTCGAGCGCGTTGTAGTTGGTATCCGGGCTGAAGTACTTCAACTCCCGAGCTACCTTGGTGTGCTTTGCTTTTTGACGGCCGCGCCCCATGCGTGACCCCCTTACGATGCCTGGCCGAGCAGGTCGCGAGACCCTCGGGATTTGCCGAACGGAATGTGTAAAAACTAGAGTTTAGTTTAGCATGATGGGCCTTGTGTCCCGCGGACGCCGTTCGCACGGCTAATCCGTAGGAATGGGGTGACATGACGGGCAACGTCAGCGTGCCCATCGTCATCATCGGCGCCGGCCAGGCCGGGCTGTCCGTTGGCTTCTACCTGCGTCGGTTTGAGCTGGTGGCCGGCCGCGATTTCATTATCTTCGACCGGGGCCCGAGCACCGGCGGCGCCTGGCAGCACCGCTGGCAGGCCCTGCAGCTCGGGTCGGCACACCGTGTCAACGATCTTCCCGGCATGAAAGAACTCGGCCTGAGCTTTGACACGGCCGACCACACCGTGCCAGCCCGCGACGTCGTCAGCGACTACTACCGCGACTACGAGCGGCACTTCGAGCTGAACGTGGTGCGGCCGGTGAGCGTGACCAGCGTGGTTCCGATGCAGTCGAACCTGGTCGTGGCCACGAGTTCCCCGGTGTTCGGTGACCAGAAAACCGACGCACGCATGATCGTCAACGCGACCGGCACCTGGGGCGCGCCGTTCGTGCCGCACTACCCCGGAGCGAGCACCTTTGAGGGTACGCAGGTGCACACGGCGACCTACGTCTCGAGCGAGGAATTCGAGGGTCAGCGGGTGATCGTCGTCGGCGGCGGTACCTCGGCGATCGGTTTCCTGCTCGAGCTCGAAGGGGTGGCGAGCGAGTTGACCTGGGTCGCACGTCGTCCGATCGATTTCAGTCACACCGACGAGCTTGCGGAGGTGACCGCTGTGGCGGCCGTGATGTCGCAGGATCGCGCGGCCCGGGCTGGCAAAGCCCTCCCGAGCATTGTCAGCGGTGCCGGTGTGCCGGTCACGCGCCGCATCGCGGCCGGCATCGACCGGGGCCTGCTCGTGGCTCGTCCGATGTTTTCGAGCATTGAGCCGACCGGCGTGCGGTGGAGTGATGGAACCTTCACCGAGGCCGACGCGATCGTTTGGGCATCCGGTTTTCGCCCGGAGCTGCGACACCTGGCCCCGCTCAAGTTGCGTGAGAAGGCCGGTGGCGTCTCGGTTACTTCCGGTGCGTCCTGGACTGACCCGCGCATCTTCTTCGCCGGTTACGGCCCGCAGGCGAGTACCGTCGGCGCCAACCGGGCCGGTCGCATCATCGCCCGGCAAATCATGGCCAGGTTGTAGCCCGACGCCCACCGCGCTGCTGAAGCGGTGACGCTGCTACTTGCGCTTGCGGCGACGGGATGTCGACGGTCGCGACTGCGACGGAACGGTTCCGACGATCGGGCTCGACTTCGTCGCGGTCTCGGCCGATCCCGTGGGTGGAGCGAGCGGCCGGCGCGACACCGGCCGGGAGCGCACGGGCTCGCCGCGACGGTCCTGACCGGGGATCGGGCGGGAGCGGCGGCCGTAGATGAGCTCGGAGGAGTCGAGCAGCCACGGCACGAGGGCAATCGTGACACCGTGCACCAGCATGAGCTTCTGACGCAGCCGGCGCGCCTTGTGGTTGTGCAGCAGGCCTTCCCACCAGTGCCCGACGATGTAGATCGGTGTGTACACGGTGATGACCTCGGAACCGTGATCCTGGCGACGCTCCTTGATGTAGTTGATCAGTGGCCAGCTGATGTCGCGGTAAGGCGAGGCGACGATGCGCAACGGCACCTGGATATTCTGCTTGACCCAGGCACGTTTGAGTTCCTTGGTCTCGGCGGTGTCAATGGAGACATGCACCGCTTCTAAGCTGACATGCCGCGCCGCGATGGCGTAATCGAGGGCCTTCAGAACGGGCTTCTGCATTTTGCCCACGAGCACGATTGCATGATCGCCCTGCGAGCCGAAGGTCGTGATCGGGTCGACTTCGATCTCCTTCGCGACATCGCGGTAATAGCGGTTGACGCCCATCATGAGAAAGAACAGCACCGGCATCATCACGAACACCAGCCACGCGCCGTGCGTGAATTTTGTCACGGTGACGACGATGAGCACGACGCCGGTCAGTGCCGCGCCAAAACCGTTGATCGACAAACTCAGAATGATCGAGGCCCGGTTCGGCGGATTCTTCCCCAGCAGTTTCAGCCAGTGTCGCACCATGCCGGTCTGGCCGAGCGTGAACGACACGAACACGCCGATGATATAGAGCTGGATCAGCACGGTGAGGTTGGCCTGGTAGACGACCATGATCGCCACGGCGGCCAGGGCCAGTAGAACGACACCGTTGGAGTAGATGAGCCGGTCGCCGCGGGTGCTCAGCGACTTGGGTGCGTAGGAGTCGCGGGCAAGCACCGATCCGAGCAGTGGGAAGCCGTTGAAAGCCGTGTTCGCAGCGAGCAAGAGCACGGCCGCTGTGGCTGCCTGCAGCACGAAGAACATGATGGAGTAGTCGCCGAACGTTGCCGCGGCGACCTGCGCGATCAGGCTGCGCTGCGGAGCTGTGGCGCACTCGGCCCAGCCGATCAGGTCGCAGGCACGTTCTGCGTAGTGCACCTGGGAGATGAGGGCGAGGGTGGTCAGCCCGACGAACAGTACGATGGCGATGCCGCCCATGAGGGTGAGCGTGCGCTGGGCGTTTTTGACCTTGGGGTGTTTGAACGCTGGCACCCCATTGGCGATCGCTTCCACGCCCGTCAGAGCGGAGCATCCGCTCGCGAAGGAGCGCAGCAGCAGCAAGATGAAAGCGGCCTGCGCGAGGTTCTCGCCCTGCACGTCATAGCCAGCGGACTCGGCCACCGGTGCATCGCCGAGCAGTGCGCGAACCAGGCCGACGATGATCATGAGCAACACGCTGCCGATGAACAGGTAGGTCGGCACGGCGAAGGCCTTGCTCGACTCCCGAACGCCGCGCAGGTTGGCTGCCGCGAGCAGGATGATGAACACGACGGCGAGTTCGACGCGCAAGGGGGCCAGCGCGGGTATTGCCGAGATGATGTTGTCCACGCCGCTCGCGACCGACACGACCACGGTCATGACGTAGTCGACCAGCAGGGCGGATGCGACGACCAAACCGGCTTTCTCACCCAGATTCTTGTGGGCGACCTCGTAGTCGCCGCCGCCTGATGGGTACGCCTTGATCAGCTGGCGGTAGGACGCGACGACAACGACGAGCAGCACGACGACGACCGCGGCGACCCACGGCGCGAAGCTCAGGAATGCGAGCCCACCGAGGGTCAGGATCATGAGGAGTTCTTGCGGCGCGTACGCCACGCTCGACAGCGGGTCGCTCGCAAAGATAGGCAGGGCGAGGTGTTTGGGCAGCAGTTGGCCGTCCAAATGCTCGGTGGGGAGCGGATCGCCGATGATCCACCGCTTGGGTGATCGGTTCTCTGGTACGGGGGCATTCGCCTCGGGTGTCACGAGGGTAGACATTACACCTACCCGGTTCCGTGTCAAATCGATCGGCCGATGTACACCCGGCAAAATTTCGACACGCTGTTCTTCGCGGCCTAAAGAAACGGCGTGTCGCGAAAATTACCGGCCTTACGACCAGGCCGTGCCGGGCTACGGGTGCAGGGTGGCGAGGATGCTGGCGCGCACGTCGGCGAGCTTTCGGCGGAGTGACGACACGGTGTCGGGCGGCAGGGTCGACCGGTAGGCCTGCGTGCGCAGGTCGGCGCGCAGCTGCTGCCGAAACTCATTCAGAACCATGTCGGCCTCGCGCAGGGCGCGCGTGGAGTCGTGGCGCGCAGTCGATGCCGAAGCACTCGATGCGTCGTGAGTCGAGGTCTCGGTAGCCGATGCGGGGGTAGCCGATGCGGGGGTAGCTGATGCGTCGGTAGCTGATGCGTCGGCACTCGAGGTGTCGGGCGGCGGTTCTTCGGCGGCTGTCGGCGTCGGGCGGGGTTGCTCCCAGGTCGACGAGCCCGCTGGATCCCACGAACCGGCTGTGCCGTCGTAGCCGCGCGGGTCGGCCTTGGTGGCATCGCGGGCCTCCCGCGCGGCCGAGGCGAGGTCGGCGCGCAGGGTTTTCATGGCGGAGTTGACGCCGGTGCGCACCTGGTCGGCGAGGCGCCGCACAGAGTCGGTCACCTCGTCTTCGATCGCTCCGAGTTCTCCGTCGCGGGCGAGCAGTTCGGCGCGGCCGGCATCGGTGATCTCGTAGACGGTCTTGCGGCCGTCGGTCTGCTTGGTGACGAGTCCTTCCTCTTCGAACTTGGCCAGCCGCGGATAGATCGTGCCGGCGCTCGGGCTGTACGTTCCGCCGAACCGGTCGCTCAGTGCCTGGATCAGCTCATAGCCGTGTCGGGGCCGCTCGGCGAGCAGACTCAGCAGGTAGAGGCGCAGACTGCCGTGGGCGAACATGGCGCTCATGCCGGGTCCTGCCGGGTATCGGGGGAGGCTGGCGGTGCGGCATCCGCTGCGCTCGTTGATGCTGCGCTGGTCGATGCCGTACCAGTCGATGCCGTACCGGTCGATGCCGTACCGGTCGATGCCGTACCGGTCGATGCCGTACCGGTTGGTTCGGCGCCGACGGTCTCGCTGCGCACGACCGAGATGTCGCCAGACACGGAGTTGGAACGCACGTCGAGCCAGCTGCCGTCGAGGGCGCCGGTGGAGCCCTCGTAGCCCTTGCCGAAAGCGGTGCGCACGGTGTGGTCGTCGAGCTGGAGTGTGCCGGAGAGGGTGTTGAGGTGGTAGCGCGCGGCAACACGGGGTTCGAGTCGCACGGTGAAGTTGCCGCTGACCGTGTTCGTCACGATCTGGTCCGGCGAGCCGGCCAGGTCGAGGAACACGTTGCTCGAGACCCCGTCGAGCGTGAATTGACGGATGCTGCCGCTCGCCGTGATATCGCCCGATACGGTGTGCACGGAAAGCGCTCCGACGTGATTGCGCACCGAGATTTCTCCGTTCACCGCGTTGAGGTCGAGGTCGCCCTGCACGTCGTCGATGACAATATCGCCGGAGACGGTGCTGAGCTTGGCGTCGTTGCGCAGGCCTGAGACGAGGGCATCGGCCGTGACGACTCCGAAGCGAAGCGCGACGTCGCGGGGAACGGAGAGGCTCACCTCGGCGCGTGCGGTGCCGCGAAATGATGCGAACACCTCGATGAAGTTATCCCAGCGCAGCTGGGGGTGGTCGATCTCGAGGCGGTCGCCGTCCATCGAGATCTTCAAGTCTTTCCCGGTGACGCCGTGCACTTCGATGCGCGCGCCGGGCTCGTCATGGCCGATGATGTCGACCGTCCCGCCGATAAGGCCAACCTTGAGTTTACGCACCAGTTCGACGTCGATAATCTTGGTCTGCCCGGGGGCGACCAGCCGTTTTTCCAGTGACACTGGGTTGTCCTTTCACAAATATAAACTCGCGCTATATCGCGTGTTGTGAAAGACACGATATAGCGCGTTCCTGAGAGGTACAAGAGCGTCAGTACAGAAAAATGGCCAGCCAGTCGCGATTGTGAGCGTGCACGAGCACGAGGAACACCACCAGGTCGAAGAGCAGGTGCACACAGACAACATAGGTCAGCGATCGGGTGCGGGCGAAGGTGTAACCCTGCAGCAGCGCGAACGGCACGGTCAGCAGCGGACCCCACGACTGGTAGCCGAGCTCCCACAGGAACGACGAGAAGATCACGGCCTGCAGAATATTCGCCTGCCAGTCGGGGAAATGCCGCCGCAGCAGGGCGAACGCGATGCAGATGAAGAACAGTTCATCCCAGATACCCACAAAACCCACGCCCACGAACAGCCGGGCGATCTCATCGGGCGCAGTCACCGCTGGCCAGTTCTGGTACGCGCCGCTTCCGATGAAATAACTTGGAAGAATGAGATACCCGAGCAGCACCACGAGCGGCAGGTAGGCCCGTTCGAGCCTGGTCCAGCGCTGCCCGGTGCGAATCGGAAACCGAATCGCGTGTTCCCGAAAGTAGTAGCGCGAGAGTAGGTACGGCACGAGCACCGACAGGCTCAGTACCGTGCCCATGAGCGCGATGTTGGGGTAGCTGATGTTCGCCGCGACCGAGATCGAGCTGATGATGCCAAGGCCAATGGCAAGCAGCAACAGGTCGCGAAACAAAGCCCGGTCGATGAGAAACGCGAGCAGGAGCGCCGCGGCCAGCGTTGCATAGCCGGGTAGCGGCATCCGCAACGCGAAGAGCAGCACAGCGGATGCGCTCACCAGCGCCGCCGGAACCAGCCCCCACCGCGCCGTTTTGCCCATGCTGCATGGTACCGAGGGCAGCGCCCAATTCCGCGAAAGCGGGCAAACACTTACGTGGCCCCGCGATGCGGGTGACGGGATGCTTCAGCACGCCAGTACCAACGATTCTTTGGCGCTCCCGGGAGGGCCTAGATTTTAGGGATGACCCATCTACCCCCTGCGAGCGACCCCGTCACGATTTTACAGCAGCTCGTACGCATCGATTCGGTCAATCCCGACCTCGTGCCGGGAGCCGCGGGGGAGGGCGAGATCGCGATCTGGTGCAGTGAGTGGCTGCGGCAGCAGGGTTTCGATGTCACGGTGCTGGAGCAGACCCCCGGGCGCCCGTCGGTCGTCGGCGTGAAGCACGGCACCGGCAACGGCCGCTCACTCATGCTCAACGCCCACCTCGATACGGTCGGCGTCGCTCCCGGCGCGGTCGATCCGTTCAGCGGCGATCTCCGGGACGGCCGAGTACACGGGCGCGGGGCCGTCGATACCAAGAGCGGGGTCGCGGCCATCCTCGTGGCGGCGGTGCGGGCATCCGCTGGTGAGTTAGCCGGGGACGTGATCGTGACGTTGGTCGCCGACGAAGAATTCGGCAGCCTCGGCACCGAGGAGGTGCTGCGCAGCTTTCGGGCCGACGCCGCCCTGGTGGTCGAACCGAGCAGCCTCGAACTCACCACAGCGCACCGCGGCTTCGCCTGGTTTGAACTCGAGCTGACCGGCCTCGCCGCGCACGGCTCACAGCCCGAGCTCGGCGTCGACGCCATCTGGCATGCCGGCCTCGTATTACGCGCCCTCGACGGCCTGCAGCAACGGCTCAACGCGGCCCCGGCACATGCCACGCTCGGCCACGGCGCCGTGCGGGTGTCGCAGATTGCCGGCGGCGACGACGCGGCCACGGTCGCGGCTCGCTGCGTCCTCACCGTCGAACGACGGATGCTGCCCGGTCAGTCACCCCAGAGCGTCGAGACCGAATTGCTCGCACTCTTGACCGCGTTGACCGTGGAAGAACCGGAGTTCCAGTTCGCGCTGACCAGACTGGTGGCCCGCGCTGCCTTTGAGGCCGAGCCGCAGTGGCCAATCGTGCGGGCGCTGACGGCCAATGCGCAGCGGGTACTCGGGCACCCAGCGGTCACGCGTGGCGAACCGTTCTGGACCGACGCGGGACTCATCCTTGAAGCAGGCATTCCCTGCGTCGTTTTCGGCGCCGACGGCGAAGGTTTGCACGCCGACATCGAGTGGGCTGACGCGCAATCGGTGCGGGCGCTCGCCGATATTCTCGAGGGCACGATCACCGAGTTCTGCGGGCTCACAGCCGGCTGATCCGCGTGACCCAGAGAAGACGGAGTGTGTGCGCGACGTGATGGTGTCCTCCGTCGACCGTTACCTTTCGCGCACACGTCGGCGCCCCCTTAGCCGCCCCGTTCGGCGCCCTGTTAGGCGGTCGCGGCGCGGGCGGGATCGGCCGCGCGGACCGCACGTTTGATGGCGAAGAGTGGGATCGTGCGCTGGCAGAGGGGACCGATCAGCACGGCGAACAGTGCGGTGCCGATTCCCACGTTGCCTCCGAGAGCCCAGCCGATGCCGAGCACGATCACCTCGATGCCGGTACGCACGATCCAGATCTTCCAGCCGGTGCGCTTGTGCAGGCCGGTCATCAGGCCATCGCGTGGGCCGGGGCCGAAGTGCGCCCCGATGTAGAGGCCGGTGGCGACAGCCACGGTCAGGAGGCCAACAGCGAACAGCACGATGCGCGCCCAAAGGTCGAGGTCGGCAGGAATCAGCCACAGGCCGACATCGGCTGCAGGCCCCACAAGCACGGCGTTCAGCAGCGTTCCGGCGCCGGGCTTTTGCCGAATCGGAATCCACAGCACCAGCACGACCCCGCTCAGCAGAATCGTGATCAGCCCGAAGCCGAGCTGCGTGTGATTGTCGATCCCCTGGGTGAGCACATCCCAGGGGGCCACGCCGATACCAGCGCGCACAATCAGTGCAATGCCGATTCCGTAGAGAAAAAGGCCAATCAGCAGTTGGATCAGTCGACGAGTCACGAGGATTCAGTCTAAAGGTCGGGCGCACTGTGTGTACTGGCATACTGAGCGGGTGCATTTTCTCGCGGTAGTGAGCATGAAGAACCGGGCACTGATCGCCCTCATCACCATTGTGGCGGCCGTGTTCGGCAGCCTGGCCCTGACCGGCCTCAAGCAAGAGCTCATTCCGTCCCTGCAGCTTCCGCAGCTGCTCGTGTCGACCAGCTACCCGGGGGCGTCGCCGCAGGTCGTCAACGACGACGTTTCAACCCCGATCGAGACCGCCATCCAGGGCCTCGTCGGCCTCGAAACGACATCGACGACGAGCAACACCAACTCGTCGCTGGTGAGCGCCACCTTCACCTACGGCACCGACCTGGTCAAGGCCGAATCCCGCATCGACCAGGCCATCAACCGCATTAAGAGCGTGCTGCCGGCCGACGTCGACCCGCAGGTGATCAGCGGGAGTATCGATGACTTTCCGGTGATCTCGCTCGCAGTCGCCTCGAGTGACACCGTGGCGCTCGCTGACCAGTTGAAGCGCAGCGTGCTCGGTGACATTCGGGACGTGGCCGGCGTGCGCGACGCCGCCCTGGTCGGCGATATCGGCCGCCGCGTCACGATCACGCCCAATGTCGATGAGCTCGCCGCGCGCGGATGGAGCACGCAAAACCTCCGGGATGCGCTCCAGCAGAACGGGTCGCTGGTTCCGGCCGGCGCCATCACCGAGGGTGACACGACACTGTCGGTGCAGGCCGGCAGCAAACTCGGCTCGGTCGAGGACATCGTCGCGCTCCCGCTCGTGGCCAGCTCGGCCGGTTTCACCGGTGCCGGCGTCGGTGCCGCAGCGGATGCCGCCTCCACAACCATCGGCGACGTCGCGACGGTCGCCCTGGTGGAAAACCCGATCACCAGCATTTCCCGGGTAAACGGCAAACCGGCCCTCACTATCGCCGTCACCAAGGTGCCCGCCGCGAACACGGTCGACGTGTCCAGGGCGGTGCGTGCGATCCTGCCGCAGCTCGAGGCGGCCGTCGCGCCGGCCACGTTCACGGTCGTGTTCGACCAGGCGCCGTTCATCCAGCAGTCGATAGACGCGCTCACCCAGGAAGGTCTGCTCGGTCTCGGCTTCGCGGTAATCGTGATTCTGCTGTTTCTGCTTTCGGTGCGCGCCACCCTTGTCACGGCCATCTCGATTCCGACCTCGGTGCTGATCACCTTCATCGGCTTACAGGGCGTCGGTTATTCGCTCAATATCCTCACCCTCGGAGCACTCACGATCGCCATCGGCCGGGTCGTTGACGACTCGATCGTGGTCATCGAAAACATCAAACGGCACCTTGTTGCCGGCGCCGACCGCGCCGCCACGATCGTCTTCGCGGTGCGCGAAGTGGCGGGGGCTATCACCGCGTCGACGGTCACCACGGTCACGGTGTTCCTGCCGATCTCCTTCGTTGGCGGATCGACCGGGGAATTATTTCGCCCATTCGCGCTCACCGTGACGATCGCCCTGCTCGCCTCGCTGCTCGTGTCACTGACCATCGTTCCCGTGCTCGCGTTCTGGTTTTTGCGGGCGCCGAAATCTCTGGTGGCTGTCGATGGCGAGCGCCCCACCGACCTGGCACCCGGAATCGTGCCGCAGGAGGCAGCCCCCGCCGGCCTGGCTCCTGCTGGCCTGGCCACTGACGGCGTGCTCGGTGCCGGTGCGGCTGCGGTGGCTCACGCGCCCGCTCCGGCGAACGGCGCCCGCTCGCGGCACGCCGCAGCGGCATCCGCTTCGACCGGGCTGACGGAGGCGGCCGAGGCCGGCGAGAACCCGGGACGGCTGCAGCAGGGGTACCTGCCGGTCATTCGATTCACGCTCAAGCATGCCGTCGCGACGCTGCTGCTGGCGGTTCTCGTGCTCGGCGGAACGGCCGCGCTCGTGCCGTTCATGAAGGTGAACTTTCTCGGATCAACCGGGCAGAACACCTTTCGGGTGACGCAAACGCTGCCAGTGGGCAGCAGCTTGGCCGCGCAGGATGCCGCATCCGCTTCGGTCGAGACCGCGCTGCAGGGCCTCGACGGTATCGACATCGTGCAGCTGTCGATCGGCGGCGGAAGCGCAGCGAGCGCGTTTCGCGGCGGTGCGCCCAGCTCGAGCGCCGTGACCTATTCGATCACCACAGCCGACGGTGCCGACTCCGATGCGGTGCAAAACCACGCGCGCACAGCACTGGCGGCACTGGGGGACGTGGGCGAGATCTCGGTGGCTGCAGCAAGCGGATTCGGGGCCTCCTCCGACATCGCCGTCGATATCACGGCCGCAACGGATGCCGACCTTCAGACCGCGACGACGACGATTCTCAGCGCAGTGCAAGAACTCGGGGCGATCAGGGAGAGCGCGAACACTCTCGCCTCCTCGCTGCCGTACCTGGCCGTCACGGTCGACCGGAAGGCTGCGGCTGCTGCCGGGTTGAGCGAATTCGCTCTCGGCACGCTCGTGTCGCAGGCCATGCAGCCGAGTTCCATTGGATCGATTGTGATCGACGAGACCAACCTAACCGTGTACCTGTCGGCGCAGTCGCCGCCGACGACAGCCGCTGATCTCGCAGCCGTGCCGATCCCGACCCGCGCCGGATCGGTCGCCCTCGATACCCTCGCCACCGTTGAACAGGTCGAGGGACCGAGCACTCTCACGACGACGAAGGGGCTGCGCACGGCGACCGTCTCGGCGACTCCCGCGAGCGATGATCTGGGCACGGCGAACGCGCAGCTGAGCCAGATGCTCATTGACACGAAGTTGCCGACCGGAGCGACCGCGACGCTCGGCGGGGTCAGCGCCGATCAGGCCGAGGCATTTCAGCAGCTCGGAGTGGCGATGCTGGTTGCCATCCTCATCGTCTACATCGTGATGGTGGCAACGTTCCGGTCGCTGTTGCAACCGCTGCTGCTGCTCGTGTCGGTGCCGTTCGCGGCGACCGGGGCGATCGCGCTCCAGGTTGTAACGGGTATTCCGCTGGGCGTGCCATCCCTGATCGGGGTGCTCATGCTGATCGGGATCGTGGTGACCAACGCCATCGTGCTGGTCGACCTGGTCAACCAGTACCGGCGGCGCGGCCTGGCGGTATTTGACGCCCTGGTCGCCGGAGCGAGCCGTAGGCTGCGGCCCATTCTGATGACGGCGCTCGCCACCATCTTCGCCCTGGTGCCGATGGCGATCGGCCTCACCGGCCATGGCGGATTCATCTCGCAGCCGCTCGCCCTCGTGGTCATCGGCGGGCTCGTCTCCTCGACTGTGTTGACCCTGATCGTGCTTCCGGTGCTCTATCTACTGGTCGAGGGCGCACGAGAACGCCGCGCTATGCGTCAGACCGCCTGAATTCAGCTGAATCAAACCCCGTCCCGCGCGGCCTGTTCCGGCCCTGCACGTTCGGGCGGATGCGCCGGTCCTCACCGGCCGAGAACGACGCCGCGGTTCAGAAAGAATAGTTGCGGGTCGATGCGCACGCCGTCGACCCGCACCTCGACGTGGGAATGGCAGCCGGTAGACAGACCGGTGCTCCCAACGCTGCCAATCTGCTGGCCGGCGGTGACCGGATCACCGGCAGCGACCAGGGTTTCACCGCTGGCGAGGTGGGCGTAGCCCGTCTGCACACCCTCCCCATGGTCGATCAGAATCCAATTGCCGTAACTTCCCACGGAGCCCGCTGCCCGCACGATTCCCGATGTGGCTGCAAAAACGGGTGCCCGACAGCTCGCCCCAACATCGGTGCCGTAGTGGAACGTGCCAACTCCGGGGATCGGACGAAGCAGGCGTGGCCCGTAGCCATCCGTTATGGCACCATGCACGGGGTTGGCCCAACCCTGCTCGCTGAGCTGGCCGAGGTCGGTGCGAATGATCGGGCGCACATTGAGAGCCGCCAGGGTCGCGGCGGCGTTCGATGCCTGCGATGCTGCGGAGGCGAGCGCCAGACCGGCCGCCTCGAAGTCGCTCGAGGCCGCGTCGAAGGTCGCCTGGCTCGCATCGACCGGCACTGAGCTGGCAGCAGCGCGCGTCTCGGCGTCCTGCTGGCTGAGCTTGACTGCTCGCGCCTGGTCAGCTTCGGCGGTGGCCTGGACCGTGTCGATGTTGTCGGCCAGGTAGTTCAGCTGGTCGAGCGTGCTGAGCTGGTCGAGCACGTTGCCGAGCGAGTGCCCGCCGAGAAACACGTCGGCGATTCCGGCACCGTTTCGTTGCTGGGCGAGCCTGCGTGCGATTACGGCGAAGCTTTGGGCAGAGACGCTTGCTTGCTGCGAGGCCTCAACGGCGAGTTGGTGAACGAGAGTTGCGCGGCCCTGCGCGCTCGTCTGACGTGCTTGCGTTGCTGCCAGGTCGCCGCGAGCGGTGTCGAGCGCGGCTTGCGTGGTTTGCGAGTGGGTGAGGGCCGTCGTCAACGCTGCGGCCCGCTCCACGCTGAGTTTCTGGGCGGAAGCGCGCTGGATTGCGACCTGCGCGGCCGCGGCACGCTGTTCGGCGCGCGCTCGTGCAGCAGTCGCCCGGGCGGTGGCCGTCACGAGAGCGGATGCCGCAGCGTCTGCTTGACTTGACGCCGCCACGGAATCGGTGGGTGCCACCGGAATCGGATCGGCCGTCGGTCCGGGGGTTGGTTGCGAGGGTGCAGCTACCGGCGGGATGGGACCGTCAGTCGGTTCCGGCGCGGGTTCCGCAGTGGGCGGCGGGGTTGCGGTGGGGGTTGGG
>NZ_PJJN01000022.1 GCF_002929825.1 Cryobacterium sp. Y29 | reverse complement strand
GTAGTTCAGACCGTTCCACACGACCTTCTTCTGCAGCTCCACGTCAATGGCCATGAAGAATGCCTTGCGAACATTGATGTCCTGGAACTGTGGTTTGTCGGCGTCAACCTGCAAAAGCGTATTGGCTGTCTGCTGTGCCCTGTGGGTTACGACAAGTACGCCTGACGCCTAGTTGGGGTCCACCCCAAGTGGACGCGCAACCGTGGACAGCGCACGTAAAGCAGTCCTGAAATAGCTCACGCTCTCCGTCGCGCTACTCGTTCTTCAATCACTTCAGGCTCGACGGTCGCGCGTCCATAAATCACCTCATTGAGCGTGTGTCCGTTCACAAGGTCGTAGATCGAGAGCCTATCTAGCGTCACAAGGTCGTCCGCCGCGGTTGCGTCCTTCATCGCGTCGTACAACGCTCATTGTTTCCATCTCGGCGCTCCCGGCCCGCCAAGACCCCGTCTGGGTTACCGTTGCCAAACATTCGCTCTGCTGAGGGGGTCGTTCACCGCTTACTTCCGGTCCCGCCCCCCCCCGGAGGGCGGAGTGGCGGGCGCAGTCCAGGGAAGCACATCTGCCCACGGCGTACCAAGGGTCGCGCGAGACCGATGAAAGTGCATGTCTTCGTCGAGCACAAGACGCAGTCCATCGGCGCAGGCAACATCGTAGCCACCTGGAGCTAGCTTCGGTGCGTCCTGGATCCCACCGCGTTCGCGGTACAGGTCCATCACAGACCCCGCAGTCGCCGCCACCAAGGTCAGAATTCTAGGGGCCAGCGGCTTTCTTGCCAGCTCCACGCGTACAAGGTCTCGCAGAACGACTCTAAGGACATTAACGCGGGCACCTGTTTTCACCATGCAGGCGACTATGACAGGCGTGTATCCGCCGTCACACTTGAGGACGGCCGGTGGAGATTACGCGATGGCGATACGGCCTGGGTGGGGACACCGGGCGCCCGTCAAATTACCGGAGCCGATTTTCTATTTCAATGAGTACATGTCGCATCTCAGCGGGCATCGTATGAGTCGAGATTTTGGAAGCGAGTTTTCGAGCGCTCACTGTCGGCTTGGACATCAACTGCAACTTTGTATTAAGTCGAGAAATAGCCTGCTTTCCCGAAATCAGACCGATAGTCACGGTCCAAGATAACCGATACCGAAACGGTACTGCCAAGGAACTCTTTCTTCAGCCAGGGGAAGGATTGAACGCTTGGCCATCTTAAGAATCCACCAATTGGAACTTCCGGCGTCGAACATTCACGGCCGCCGTGGCGGAGCTCCGGAGCCGTCATCTAAACTTGTCGGCGCTCACCCCGCACTCACCGCGGCGTCCCTGCCGATTTCGTCGGGCGCGAGCGTTTTGTCGGTGCAGCGGATGCTCGCACATGCCTCCGCAGCCATGACTTCGAATGTTTCCAGCGACCTCTTCGAAGAAGATTTATACGCCGCTGCAGACACCCTCAATAACCGAGCACTTCAAACAGATGTGGCCAAATGTGGCAAATTCGGACAAACATACCGCTAACACGGCTTCGGAAACTGATTCCGACCGAGAGTTTCAGTGGAGCCGCCTGTCAGAATCGAACTGACGACCTTCTCATTACGAGTGAGATGCTCTACCAACTGAGCTAAGGCGGCGTTACCAGAACGCCCCATAAGGCACTCGGTGACACAGCAGCCAAGCCTAGTCGTTTCTGCAGGTGATTCTGTACACGTCGGGGAATGACGCATCCACGTGGTCCGACAGCGGGCTCACTCCAGCGCCCGCAGACCAGCACTGCCAAGCATGACGGATGGCGGCCACGGGGCTAACACCAGGGCGCGCTAATGCCGCTCGGCCTGATCCTGGGCGAGAGCCGGCGAATCCGCCGTACAGCGTCGCTCGCTGGTCTGCTGTACGCGGTCTTTGACGTCGCGCAGAGTAGCCGTTCGCATGCGAAGAGGTAGACGTTTTCCTTCATGACCGAGCGGCGCTGCTGAGGATCTCCCGGTCTGCGCCCGTGCACTGCAAACGCGGGGAGAGCAACACCGACCGGTCGGCCAGCACGTGGCTGTCGGGGCACTTCAGTTTCGATCGACATGCTTCAGTTATTTCACAGCACGCAAATCTGCTCGGGTCAGCACTGCGGGTCGGACGCCGGCACGATGCCGTCGACAAGATAGGAGTCAACGGCATCGTTCACGCAGGAATTCGACTTGTTGTAGGCGGTGTGCCCCTCCCCCGTATAGGTCACCAGGCTGCCACTGTCGAGCTGTTCGGCCAGCTGCTGCGCCCAGACGTACGGGGTTGCCGGATCGTTGGTGGTGCCGACAACCAGAATGGGTGCCGCCCCGGACGCGTGAATCTCGGTGCGTTCGCCGGTGAACTTATAGGGCCAATCGGCGCAGCCGATGTCGCCGAAGCTCATGAACGGGCCGATCACCGGGGCCGCGGCTTCGAGTTCGGCGGCCTGGGCGCGCATCACGGTCGGGTCGGCGTTGTACGGATAGTCGATGCAGTTGATGGCCATGAACGATTCGGTCGAGTTGTCGGTGTACTTGCCGTCGGCGTCGCGGCCGTTGTAGGCATCCGCGAATTGAAACGCGGCCTCGGCGCTGCCGTGCAGCACGGTATCCAACATGGTGCTCAGTTGTGGCCACGCTGTGGCCTGGTAGAGCGGGTAGATGATCGCCGTGAGGAGCGCGTTTCCGCCGAGTTGACGGCCGTCCTTGGCGGTGATGGGGCTCGCGTCCACCGAATTCAGCAATGCGCCGATCGTCGTCATCGCGCTGTCTACGCTTCCTCGGAAGGGGCAGTCTTTGCCCGCGAGACAGTCAGTGAGGTAGGCACGCAGGGCATTTTCGAAACCCACCGCCTGGGTCTTGGTCACCTCGAAATTGCTGGTCGACGGGTCGACGGCCCCGTCAAGCACGAGACGGCCGACCTTCTCGGGAAAGAGTTCGGCATAGGTGGCGCCGAGAAAGGTGCCATAGGAATAACCGAGATAGTTCAGGTGGGTATCGCCAAGCACCGCGCGCAGCAGGTCCAGGTCGCGGGCGGCGCTCTTCGTGTCGACCGTTCCGAGCAGCGGCCCGGTCTGCTGGGCACATGCCGCCGCGAAGGCGTCGGAGGAGGCCGTGAGCTCGGCAATCCAGGCATCCGTGCCGCGCTCTGCGGTCGTCAAGCCGTAGACATACTCATCCATCGCCGCGGAGTCATAACAGGAGACCGCCGAGGAGCGCCCGACGCCGCGGGGGTCGAAACCCACGATGTCAAAGCTCGCCTGCAGGGTGGCGTCGGTCGCATAGTCGAGAGAATCCTTGACGAAGTCATATCCGGAACCACCGGGCCCGCCCGGATTCACCAACAGCGAGCCGATCCGCTCGTTGCCGGTGGCGACGTGACGTACCAGGGCGAGCGATATATCCCCGGCGGCCGGGTCGGTGTAGTCGAGCGGCGCAGTGGCCTCGGTGCACTGCAGGTTCTCGCCACAGTTCTTCCACTGCAACACCTGGCTGTAGAACGGATCGAGGTTGTCCGTTACCTGCTCGCCGGTGGGGGTGGATTTGGTGGGTGCGGAATTTGTCGCGAAGAGGGTGGTGCATCCGCTGAGAACGAGTGTGAGGGCCAGGGCTGCGGCCGCGATGCTGGTAGCGCGATTGCGTCGGTTCAACGTGTTCCTCTTTCATAGCGTGAAGCGGATGCTGCGGTTCAGGCTACCGAAAGCGGCTGGGAGTGACTGCGGGTGAGGTCACTGCGGGTGAGGTCACTGCGGGCGACGGATCGCCGAGACGAGCATTGCCTCGAGGGCGAGGGCCGGGGCGACGTTGGATTGAATACGCTGGCGTGCCACAGCAATCGCGTCCATCGTGGCGACCGTAGCTGCTGGAGCGCTGGCCACACTCGCCGTACGCAGCTCGGCGAGCAACTCACGGTTGATCACCGCTTGTTCCCGGCCCAGCTGCACCATACAGATGTCCCGGTACAACGAAGCAAGGTCAACCAGAATGCGGTCGATGCCGTCATGCAGGCTGCGTTTCGCCCGCCGCTTCTGGTCGTCTTCGAGATCCTTGATCTGGCCGCGCAGCCCCGGCGGTACGGACTGCCCCGTTTCAATTCCGAGCGAGCGCAGCATTCCGTCGCGCTCCGCGGCATCCAGCTCGAGGGTGATCGCCTTCGCGTCGTCACCCGCGATCGCGAGCAACCGGGCGGCCGTATTGACGGCCGACGACACCGAGCGGATACCGAGGGCCGCGCGCAGGGTCTCCTCACGTCGTGCCCGCGCATCCGCATTGGTGGCAAGCCGCCGGGCCATGCCGATGTGGCTTTGGGCGAGCCGGGCACTGAGCTCTGCAATGGCCGGGTCGACTCCATTGCGGCGCACGAGCAGGTCGGCGACATCGGCAACACTCGGAACGCGCAGGCGCACGGTGCGCACGCGGGATCGAATAGTGGGAAGTAAGTCTGCCTCGCTCGGCGCGCACAAAATCCACACCGTGCGCTCGGGTGGTTCTTCAAGGGCCTTGAGGAGCACGTTCGATGTGCGCTCCACCATGCGGTCGGCATCTTCGACGACGACGACCCGGTACCGACCGACCGACGGCGAGTACTGTGAGCGGGCGACGGCCTCCTTGACGGTCTTCATCGGGATGATGACGCCCTCAGTACTGAGCACGCTGAGGTCGGGGTGGGTGCGCGCGTCGACCTGGCGGGCCGCCGCAAGGTCGCCGTCGGGGGTACCGGGGCTCAGCAGTGCCGCCGCAAAAGCAAAGGCAAGATTGGAGCGACCGGAACCCGGCGGGCCGGTGATGAGCCAGGCGTGCGTCATGGAAGACGATTCGGCCGTGACGGAACCGGTACCGGACGGTGCCCGCTGGGCCGCTGCCCGAAAGATGGCGATCGCGTCGGCCTGTCCCGTTAGGTTGTCCCACACTGCCATGAGTCAAGGGTAACCCGCCCCGGCGACACCGCCGTCGACGCGCCTCCCCCGCCTTCCGGGCCCGGGCCGGAAGGCGGGCCCATGAACGATGGATCATGGGCCCGATTGCGCAGGGCAGGACCCGGCTTGGACGGTTACAGGAGGGGAGCCAGCCGCGTTCGGATGCGTGCGGCGATGTCAGCGGCGGGGGCTGCGGCATCCAGCACCAAGAACCGGTCGGGTTCGGCGGCCGCCAATTCGAGGAACGCACCGCGCACGCGGGCATGAAAGTCGTTCTTCTCTGCCTCGAGCCGGTCGAAGACTTTGTCGTCGGCATCGAGCCGGGCCCGGGCTGCGCGCGAGTCGAGGTCGAGCAGCACGGTCAGGTCGGGAAGCAGACCTTCGGCCGCCCAGAGCGACAGGTCTCGCACCTCAGTGGCGCCGAGAACTCGCCCGGCCCCCTGGTAGGCAACCGAGGAGTCCAGGTAACGGTCCTGCACGATCACGTCACCGCGGGCGAGGGCCGGACGCAGCTTGGTGCCCACGTGCTGGGCCCGATCTGCTGCGTAGAGCAGCGCCTCAGCGCGCGGGTCCACCTCGCCGCGGTGGTGCAGCACGATCTCGCGAATCCGAGTGCCGAGATCCGTTCCCCCAGGCTCGCGGGTGCGCACGACAGTGCGCCCCCGCTCTTCCAGCCAGTCCGAGAGCAGCTGCGCCTGCGTGGTCTTACCAGAGCCGTCCCCGCCCTCAAGGGTGATGAAGAGACCGGTCACGACGCCTTCGGCGTGATCGTCGTTGTGGCAGCGGATTCAGCGGCCGAACTGGTCGCTTTCCTCACGGCCGGCCGCTTCACGGCCGTTTTCTTGACGGCTGCCTTCTTCACGGCCGGTTTTTTGACCAGGGGCGTGCCGGCCAACGCTGCCTTGGCTGCCGCGTTCGCGGCTCGGGTCGCGGCCGCCTTCTTCGCGGTCGCCGCCTTCGCCGCTGCGGTCGGTGCCTTCTTGACTGCTGGCTTCTTGACAGCGGCTTTCTTGGCCGGTGCCTTCGTGCGCGGCGCGGCCGGGCCTTTGGCCCGCTTGTCGGCGAGCAGCTCAACAGCCCGGTCGAAGTCGATCTCCTCGATGTCCTCCGACTTGGGAATGGTCGCGTTGGTGACCCCATCGGTCACGTACGCGCCGAACCGGCCGTCCTTGATCTTGATCGCCTTGCCGCTTTCGGGGTCGGGTGCTTCGAATTCCTTCAGCGCACTCGACGCCCGGCGGGCACCGTACTTCGGCTGCGCGTAAAGCTCGATCGCGCCCGGCAGGTCGATGTCAAAAATCTGGTCTTCGCTCGTGAGCGACCGGGTATCGATGCCCTTCTTCAGGTACGGCCCGAATTTGCCGTTCTGGGCCATAATCTCGGCGCCGGTCTCCGGGTCGAGCCCGACCATGCGCGGCAGGGCGAGTAGACGCAGCGCCGTTTCGAGGTCGACGGTGGCCAAGTCCATGGATTTGAAAATGGATGCTGTACGCGGCTTGTCAGCTAAGGCCACCTTTTTCGCGGCCGGCTTGCGCTTAGGCTTCGCGACGCTGACCTCGCCGGTGGCGGGGTCGATCGTTTCGACGGGGGCAGCCACAACCACTGGGACATCGGGTTCTGCTGCTGCCGGCGCGAGCTCTGTGACGTACGGCCCGAATCGGCCGTCTTTCGCGACGATTTCCTTTCCGTTTTCGGGGTTGAGTCCGATCACCCGGTCCGTGACGACGGGGGCGTCGATGAGTTCACGGGCTTTGGTCGCGGTCAGTTCGTCGGGGGCGAGTTCCGGCGGGATATTGACTCGGCGGGGCGGGGCATCCGCTGCCGCGTCGGGGTCGATGACCTCAAGATAGGGACCGTACTTGCCGATACGCAGGGTGATGTCGTTGCTGATGGCGACCGAGTTGATCACGCGCGGGTCGATTTCGCCGAGGTTGTCGATGACCTGGCGGAGGCCCCGGTGTTTGTCGCTGCCGAAGTAGAAGCTGGTGAGCCAATCCAGGCGGTTGGCTTCGCCGCCGGCGATACGGTCGAGGTCGTCCTCCATCTCGGCGGTGAAGTCGTATTCGACCAGATCGCCGAAAAACTCTTCAAGCAGGCGCACGACCGAGAACGCGATCCAGTTGGGAACGAGCGACTGGCCGCGCGGCGTGACGTAGCCGCGCTCGGTGATGGTCGAGATGATCGAGGCGAACGTCGACGGGCGGCCGATGCCGAGCTCTTCGAGCTTCTTCACCAGGCTGGCCTCGGTGTAGCGAGCGGCAGGGGTCGTTTCATGGCCCTTGGCCTCGAGATCGAGCAGGGCCAAGTTCTGGCCCTCTTCGAGCGGCGGCAGCTTGGACTCGGTCGCGTCCGTCGAAGCGTTACGCTCCTCGTCCTTCGACTCCTCGTAGGCGAGCATGAAGCCGCGAAAGGTGATGACGGTTCCACTGGCCGAGAATTCGGCGAGCGCGCCGGACGCCGAGGCATGCTCCGCGGTTCCGGTCGGGCCGGCCGCGATAGTCACGGAAGCGGTCGAGCCGGTGGCGTCCTTCATCTGCGAAGCGACGGTGCGCTTCCAGATCAGGTCATACAGCTTGAAGTCATTGCCACGCAGACTCGACGCGAGCGACGCCGGGGTGCGAAAAGTGTCGCCGGACGGGCGAATGGCCTCGTGCGCCTCTTGAGCGTTCTTACTTTTACCTTTGTAGGCGCGGGGGGCCTCCGGAACCGTCTCGGCGCCGTAGAGCGTCGCGGCCTGGGTGCGGGCGGCGGTGAGAGCCTGTTGCCCGAGTGATGGCGAGTCGGTACGCATGTAGGTGATATACCCGTTTTCGTACAGCGACTGGGCAACGCTCATGGTCTGGCGGGCGGTGAAGCGCAGCTTGCGCGCCGCTTCCTGCTGCAGGGTCGACGTCGTGAACGGTGCGGCGGGGCTGCGACGATATGGCTTGGAGGTGACCTTGGTCACCTCCAGCTTGACACCGGGGCTTTTCAGAGCGATCGTCAGGGCCTGTGCGGCGGAGGCGTCGAGGGTGACAGCCTTCACGCTGGGCTTCAGCGCACCGGAGTCGTCGAAGTCGCCACCGGTAGCAATTCGCTCACCGTTCAGTCGCACGAGCTTCGCATCGAACGCCTGGTCAGCCTGCGAAGCGGATGCCGCCAGTCGCGCGAGCAGATCCCAGTAGCCAGCGGAGACGAACGCGAGGCGCTCCTTCTCCCGGTCGACGACGAGGCGGGTCGCGGCGCTCTGCACGCGTCCGGCGGACAGTCCGGGGCCGACCTTGCGCCACAGCACTGGGGAAATCTCGTAGCCGTAGATGCGGTCGAGGATACGGCGGGTCTCCTGCGCGTCGACGAGGGCGGTGTCGAGGTCGCGGGTGTTGTCTTTAGCGGCGAGGATGGCGTCTTTGGTGATCTCGTGGAAAACCATGCGCTTGACCGGAACCTTGGGCTGCAGCACCTGCAGCAGGTGCCAGGCAATGGCCTCGCCCTCGCGGTCCTCATCAGTTGCGAGCAAGAGTTCGTTCGCATTCTTGAGGGCCCGTTTGAGCTCACTGACGGTCTTCTTCTTGGCGTCGGAGACCACATAGTACGGTTCAAAGCCGTTCTCCACGTCGACCGAGAAGCGGCCGAGGGCACCTTTCTTGAGCTCAGGCGGCAGGTTTTTCGGCTCGATCAAATCGCGAATGTGACCGACCGAAGACAACACTTCGTAGCCGTCGCCGAGATACGCGGCGATCGACTTCATCTTGGTCGGTGATTCAACAATGACCAGCTTCTTAGTGCCTGGCACCAGACTCCTCTTTATACGTAGTGACCACATGATGGGCCAAGGCACACCATACACACCGGAATGGAGTGCCTGCCTAATCGACGGGCGCGTCTCGGCGCGTCACGCTCGCTCACACGGCACTCCCAGCCACCGCCCAGTTCGCTTTGAGCGAGGTGCGGAGCGACTCCAGACCCTTGCCGTTTGCCTGCCCCAGTGCAGAATAGTCCTATGGGTACAATGACGGCCACATACACCGCGAAGTTGACGGATGGCCCCCTTCAGGGCAAAACAATTACAACAACCTTCCTCGACTCGGGCGATCCTCGGCCCCGCATCGAGATTCCTGCCGACGCCGGCAAACGCTATCTCTACGCGCGCGGCGCCGGCCTGGAGTTCGAGGATTCCGATTCCCCCGGTCGCCCGAGCGCGGTCGAGTACCACTATCTCGAAGTTCTCCTCTCCTAATTCGTCCCGGCGTGGCGCACCGGGCGTCCCATCAGGGCGGCGGCCCGGCCCGGGCACTCGCGACGATATCTATGCCCTGCACCCGCCGCCCCACCGAAACGGATGCGATCAGCCCCGTCACCGTGCAGCGCGTGACGGCAGTCCCATTTAGCGACGCTACTGCCTGCGCGGCCTCGCACGGGTAGCCCGCGATCGCGCCGGAAGCGGTGTCGGCGGCGGCGAGCGCGGCGGCATCGGCCGCACTCGCGACGGACCGGCCGACCGTGAGCAGTCCGAGGACCAAGACGACGAACGTCGTCAGTAACACGGTGGCAGCGAGCACCGCGAGGGCGAGGATCGACCCCGCTCCCCGCTCGGCCCCCTTCCCGGCGGCGCCTGGCGCATTCGCCGTATCGTCGCGCGCGCTCATTGGCCGCCGGCCAGGGCACACGAGTGTGCCTCGAGGGTCAGCCCGGTAAAAATCCCCGGCAGGCCGTGCGCGGTAACTCGAGCACAGACGAAATCGCCGCGACGCTGCGAAGCCAGGCTGGCCCCCGGCACGCTTTGGAGGACGAGGCCAGTGGCGCGCGCTGCCGTGTCGCCACGGGCCAGCGCACGAGCAGCGCTGGCAGCGGCATCCGTCAGCCGCACGTGCACGCCGACCACTTGCACAGCACCAAGGCAGCAGGCCAGAACGAGCACGACCGCCGGCAGCGCCGTGGCGAATTCGGCGGTCGTGCTGCCCCTACTACTGGCGCTACCCAATACTGAGGGCACGTCGCACCAGATCGGTGAGCATCCCCCGCACCTCGTCGCTGCGTAAAATGACGATGAGTAGCCCGGCGAATCCGACCGCGGCCATCGTGGCGACAACGTATTCAGCCGTCGCGGCGCCAGCTTCGTCGGCCAGGGTTTTCAGGGTGGTCTTTGTATACACAGACTCGTCTCCTTCGGCGTCCATCGACGCGGGTTGGGCGGCACGAGCACGCTCACTCTGCTCTCATCCTTCAGCGCACGCCTCGGTATCCGCTTATTTGTGGAGAGTTTCAGAATGTCGTCAGGGTGGAGGAGAGCACGCTGAGCAGCAACGGCACCACGCCCACCAGCATGAACGCGGGCAGCACACAGAGGCCGAGGGGCAGCATGAGCGTCACCGAAAGAGTTGCGGCTCGTCGTTGTCCCGCGCTGCGGGCATCGCGGCGCAGCTGTTCGGCCTCGCTGCGCAGCAGCTCTGCTGCGGGAACTCCCGCACGCGTCGACAGGCCCAGTATCCGGTCGATGGAACCACCATCAGTGCCGGGGGCAATGCCGTATCGCTCGGCAGCCGCCTGCACTAACGCCCGCGAACGGTCGATCGACCCGCCACCGGACATGGCAATGGCCATAAGTTCCAGTCGTAGCCCCGGCGTCAGGTCGGGTGGGCCCGCCCGGCGCACCAGCGCGCGATTCCAGCCTGCTGCGGCGAGCATCAGGAGAGCGCCGCCACCGAGACAGACCAGCCCCGGCACGGTCAAAAACAGGGTGTGCAGGGAATCGAAACCCATCAGACTGCCGAAGACGACGCCGATCACCGGTAGCACCATCACCAGTCGTGCCGTGGCCCGCGGCGCAGCCAGCGCCACGTCCAGATCGCGCTGCACCTGGGCGAGTTCGCGCAGCGACCCAGCGAGCTCACGCAGGCACCCGGCCAGCGGCGCACCAGCCTGCGTGGCCACCTGCCAGGCCGCGGCGAGTCCGAGCCAGGCGCTCTCGGCCTGGCCCACCGCGTCGCCATGTCCCCGCGCAGGCCGCCCAGCGGATGCCCGCGCGTCGACGATCCTCGACGGAATCTCCCGGCGTTGCCGGCGTGCCTGGCCGGCGATCGCATCGGCCACGCTGTCGCCCCGCGCCGCGGCGCGCGCTGCAGCACGCAGGATAGGCGCGGCGGCCGTGCCCGCGTGCTTCGAATCGGCCGCTGGGGGCGTGATCGGTCCGGCAACCGGAGCCACCGCCGCATCCGCCGCGGGCAAGGACCCCTGCTTTCCTCTAACCTCCCGACGAACTGAACTCACCCGCCTACCCAGCTCCGGCGGCAAGCCGACACTCTGCTGATCGGCACGAGGCGCTCCGGCCGCAGCCGCGTCGTGCGCCGGTAACAGATAACCCCAGGCCGACACCGGGGAAACACCGGCCGACAGCAGCACGGCCAGCCGTTGCGTGACCGCCGCGACCTCCTCGATCGGCGGTACCGTATCAGCCCGGCGCATCGTCGCCCGTTCCCCGAATCGTGGCTGATCCATCTCGGGGCATCAGGTGGCTTCGATCGAGAGACGGTCACGGCCGTCGAGGGCGAATCGGCCGACCGAGTCAAGCCTGCGCACCCCGTCGGTGCGTTCCAGGTGCAGCACCAGCCCGATAGCGCTCACCGTCTGCCGCGCAACAGCCGAAGCGCTCATTCCGGCGAGTGAGCCGAGCGCCTCCAGTCGAGCCGGAACGTCTTCGAGCGAATTCGCGTGCAGCGTGCCCGCTCCCCCGTCGTGCCCAGTGTTGAGCGCGGCGAGCAGCTCGCGAATCTCCGCCCCGCGGCACTCGCCGAGCACGAGCCGATCCGGACGCATGCGCAGTGCCTCCCGCAGCAGCGCCTCCAGGCCGATACGCCCCGCCCCCTCCAGATTGGCCTGCCTGGCCTCGAGGGCCACAACATGCGGATGCCGAATGCGCAGCTCCGCCACGTCTTCGATCGCCACGATGCGCTCGTCGGCTGGCGCTTCGCCCAACAAGGCCGCCAGCAGCGTAGTCTTTCCAGTCCCTGCGGCACCGGTGATAAGCAGGTTTTGGCGGCCGTGCACCGCAGCACGCAGCCGATTCAGCTGGGCAGCACACTCCTCGCCCACGCCAAACAGGCCGGCGTCAGCGAGTGCACCGAGGCTGCGGTCGGCAGCGTGCGGCAGCCGGATTGACAGCAGTGTTCCCGTGCTCGATACCGGCGGAAGCACGGCGTGTACCCGAATCCCATCGGCCAACCGTACGTCGACGCATGGACTCGCCTCATCGATGTGTCGTTCACCAAGTGCGATCAGGCGCACAGCCAGCTCACGTACCTCGGCCTCGCCGAGGTGCCAGGCCGGCACGAAGGCGAGACCGTGTCCGGCGTCGATCCAGAGCCCGGAATCCCCGTTGACAAACAAGTCCGTGGTGTTCGGGGCTGAGGCATAGTCAGCCAGCGGACCCAGCGCGCGCACGTTCAGGCGCTCACTGCCGACCCCTGCCAAGCCTGCTGCCGGGACTGCTGCCGGGACTGCTGCCGGGACTACTGTCGCCGTGCCGACCTGCGGTATGGTGCCAACGGCATCCGTTGTCGCCGTGCGATGCCGAGCGGAATTCGCTGGAGGCCGTGTAACGATCGAACGTGAAGTGTCCGACCGCACAGCCCAGGGATCGCCCGCGGCGGTCGAGGACGGCACGGCAGAAGCTGGTACGGCGTAGGACGGTACGGCAACGAAAGGCTGGCCCATCCCTCGACGGTAGGGCGAGCCAGCCCGGTGACAGTCTCCTCAGCCCAATCCGTGGACAGCCGATTGGCTGACGCATCTGGGGAGGAGCCACACCAGAATGAGTCCTCGAGCACGAGCTGGGTTGCTCAATCGCCGAAATAAGAGGGGCGGCACCTATTGGGGGGAACAGGTGCCGCCTAGCACCACGTAGATTGGGGGGAACCGTACGCGATGCCGGTCAAAACTTTCGTTCAGACGTGTTTAGTTTACGCAGACGTGCCCAGATTGCAAGTCCAATGTCCTCATTTATGAGGACACTCGGTCGGGGGGTGCAAAATCACCCTAAGACGGGGGTTCATTTCTCAGTATTTCGTTTGTGTATACAGAGATTGACCGGAAACCGGTAGGGTTCAGTTGAGCTGGCACTGTCCCGCATGCACGTACCGCAAAGGAGCGAATTACACATATGACGGTTAAAATTGACACCCTCCTGCACGAATCGCGTCGATTCGCGCCCACTGCCGAGTTCGCCGCACAGACGACAGCGACACACGACCTATACAGGGTCTCGCAGAAGGACCCGGCCACTTTTTGGGCTGATCAGGCCCGTAATCTGTTGCACTGGCACAAGCCATTCACCAAGATCCTCGACTGGACCAATCCGCCATTTGCGAAGTGGTTCGAAGACGGCGCACTCAACGTCGCGTACAACTGCCTCGATCGTCACGTTCTCGCCGGCAACGGCGACCGTGTTGCGCTGTATTTCGAGGGCGAGCCCGGTGATTCTCGCAGCTATACCTACTCCGAATTGACTACCGAGGTCAAAAAAGCTGCCAATGTGCTGATCGGGCTCGGCGTCACCGCCGGCGACCGTGTGGCCGTTTACCTGCCGATGATCCCCGAGGCCGTCATCTCCATGCTCGCCGTCGCCCGCATCGGCGCCGTGCACTCGGTCATTTTCGGCGGGTTCAGCGCTGAAAGCCTGCGTTCCCGCATCGATGACGCCAATGCCGTGCTCGTCATCACGGCCGATGGCGGCTACCGCAAGGGCAAGATCAGCGCCCTCAAGCCGGCCGTCGACGCCGCCCTGCAGACCAACGACTCCTCGGTGAAGAACGTGCTTGTAGTCAAGCGCACCGGCCAGGACGTGCAGTGGAACGACCGCGACATCTGGTGGTCCGATGCCATGGAAACAGCCTCTCCCGAGCATGAGGCGGAGGCTTTCCCCGCCGAGAACCCGCTGTTCATTCTGTATACATCGGGCACGACCGGCGCACCCAAGGGCATCCTGCATACCAGCGGCGGCTACCTGACCCAGAATGCGTTCACCCACCAGAACGTGTTCGACCTCAAGCCCGAAACAGATGTCTACTGGTGCACCGCCGACGTCGGCTGGATCACCGGGCACAGCTACGTGGTGTACGGCCCCCTCGCCAATGGCGCGACCCAGGTGCTCTATGAAGGCACCCCCGATTCTCCGCACACCGGTCGCTGGTGGGAAATCATCGAGAAGTACAAGGTCTCGATTCTGTATACAGCGCCGACCGCCATTCGTACGTTCATGAAGCTGGGACGCCAGATTCCGCAGAAGTTCGACCTGTCGAGCCTGCGTGTGCTCGGCTCGGTGGGCGAGCCGATCAACCCCGAAGCGTGGATGTGGTACCGCGAAGTCATCGGCAGCAGCCTGACTCCGATTGTCGACACCTGGTGGCAGACCGAGACCGGATCGATCATGGTTTCGGCCCTCGCGGGGCTCACCGAGACAAAGCCGGGCGCGGCGCAGGTGCCGGTGCCGGGAATCACGATCGACGTACTCGACGACGACGGCGTGCACGTTGGCCATGGAAACGGCGGGCTCCTCGTGGTCACGCAGCCATGGCCGGCGATGCTGCGCGGCATCTGGGGCGACCCGGAGCGCTTCAAGGAGACTTACTGGGACAAGTTTGAGGGCACCATCGGCGCCAAGGACGGCCCACTGTACTTCGCCGGCGACGGCGCTCGACTCGACCACGACGGTGATATCTGGTTGCTGGGCCGCGTCGACGACGTGATGAACATTTCGGGACACCGCCTCTCCACCGCCGAAATCGAGTCATCCCTCGTGGCGCATTCGCTCACGGCTGAAGCCGCCGTAGTCGGTGCCGCCGACGAGACCACCGGTCAGGCGGTCGTCGCGTTCGTGGTGATCAAGTTCAGCCAGGCCGAGATCGCATCGCACGAGGACATCGTCAGCATTCTGCGAGCCCACGTCGCCCAGCAGATCGGAGCGATTGCCCGCCCGCGTGACATCTACATCGTCGACGAGCTGCCGAAGACCCGTTCCGGCAAGATCATGCGCCGCCTGTTGCGCGACGCTGCTGAGGGCCGCGACGTCGGCGACGTGACGACCCTCGCCGACACCATGGTGATGAACACCATCACCGCGCAAATGAAAAAGTAGTCGCCCCTACCTGCACAACCAACGACGGCCGCCTTCCATTCGCACAAGGCGGCCGTCATGCTTGCCCCCGAGACCGTAACTCCTGCAATTCCCAGCTACAGTTCGCCAGTTCCCCGATTTCGCAGGGGATGTTGTGAGCGGCACACTCACTTTGCAGGAGTTATGCGCGTTCCCGCCCGGAAACCAGCAAGGGGTCCTACTGTGTGGGCATGACCGAAGCAGCGGCACCCGTGCGCGGTCGCCTGGGCCGCCTCGATGCGCTGCGGGGGGTGGCCGCCCTCGTCGTTCTGGCGCACCATGTGTCCATGACGGTGCCGGAGATCGCTGCAGCCTACGAGTCGAGCGTCGGCGTCATGCTCTTTTCCGCGGGGTGGTGGGCCACGCTGTCCCCACTGAAGGTTCTGCTCGCCGGGCCCGAGTTCGTACTGGTGTTCTTTGTGCTGAGCGGCTTCGTGCTCGTGCGTTCCCCGCTGGCCGCCCGCGAGTCCGGCCCACGCTACGATTGGGGCGCCTATTACGTGCGCCGCGTCATCCGTTTGACCGTCCCCGTCGTGGTGTCGGTGGGCCTAGCGGTCGTCTGGATTGTTTTGGTGCCGCGCACGGTCGGCGCGGCTGGCGGGCCCTGGCTGGCGCGGCAGGACACACCAGACCTGGGCCTCGGCAACCTGCTGCGGGAAGGCAGCATAATAGGCGAAACCCGGCGGCCCGACATCAATCCGCCGCTGTGGTCCTTGGTCTGGGAAATGTGGTTCTCCCTGCTGCTTCCGGTGTTCGCAGCCCTCGCAGCGTTCACCCGCAAACCGGTCAGTAGCCCGATTCGCCGCATGCTGCTCTGGGCCGCTGTGCTGTGTGCTCTGGCCAGCATCGGCTACGTCACGACGACCCAGCCGCTCATGTATCTGCCGCCGTTCGCTCTCGGCGCCCTTCTGGCGGCCAACTATGACGAACTGCACGGCTGCAGCGACCGCCTGGTCGAGAGCGCCAATGGACGGGTACTCGGGTGGGCGCTGACCGCGCTCGGCCCGTCTCTGCTCGTGGCCTACTGGATGCTGCGCCCGCTGACCAGCGGAGTGTGGAGCGACGCCACTCTTTCGCTGCGGGTGGCCGGGGCGTTTATGATCGTGGCATCGGTGGCTTTCTGGCCCGCCTCGGTGTCGGAGCGCGGCCGGGTTCGTGCGCCGCGGACGCGCCGATCACTCGACTGGCTGGGATCCATCAGCTTCAGCCTGTACCTCGTGCACTTTCCCATCGTGGTGGCCTTCGCAGTGCTCGCCGGCCCCGGCCGCTGGTGGCTGGGCGCACTCGTGTCGGTGCCGCTCAGCCTGGTCGTCGCCCAGCTGATGACCCGGTTTGTCGAGCAACCGGCGCAGGTCCATGGCACGCGAGCCGGGGCATCCGTTTCCGAGGGGATGTCCCGGCTCGCGAACCGCCAGTAGGCGCGGGTCAGCTACGCGAACGCAACAATGAGCTCGACCTCGACCGGGGCGTCGAGCGGCAGCACCGCAACGCCGACGGCGGAACGGGCGTGGCGGCCGATATCTCCGAAAATCTCTACAAGCACGTCAGAGGCACCGTTGACGACGGTCGGCTGACCGGTGAACGCAGGGTCGGAGGCAACGAAGCCCGTGACTTTGATCACCTGGGTGATGCGGTCGAGCG
Source organism: Cryobacterium sp. Y29 (assembly GCF_002929825.1). Taxonomy (GTDB): domain Bacteria; phylum Actinomycetota; class Actinomycetes; order Actinomycetales; family Microbacteriaceae; genus Cryobacterium. The sequence continues at coordinate 28,218 of NZ_PJJN01000022.1, read as the reverse complement.
AGCCAATCACGCTCTTGATGGCGGCGAGGCCGTTGAGCGCGCAGGTGCGGGCGTACTCCTGGGCGTCAGCGGCCGGAACGAGGCCGTGGCCGTCGCCGACCTTGCCGATGGCTGGCAGCGCGCCAGAGACCATGGGCAGCTGGCCGGCGGTGTAGACGACACCGTTACTGATCACGGCGGGCAGGTACGCGGCGACCGGTGGCACGACGCTTGGAAGGACCAGACCCAGTTCGGCCAGGCGTGCTTCGATATGCGACATAATTATGCGTCTTCCTTGGGGGCGAGCGGGCGTTTGAGGTACGCAACCAGGCCACCTTCGGGGCCGGTTACGACCTGCACGAGCTCCCACCCGTCAGAGCCCCAGTTGTTCAAAATGGCGGCCGTGTTGTGGATCATCAACGGCGTTGTGAGGTATTCCCAGACGGGCATGTGACTCCTATTGAGGCGGGCATTCAGATTTGTCGCTTACGCTCAATTCTATGTCTGCCAAAAATCGAACCGTGAGCGGGGCTCTGGGGGGTTTCCTGGGTTTCGTCGGGATGAGTGCCGTTGCCGGTATTCTCGTGACCGCCGCCGTCGCCCCCGCCGTTGCCCTGTCTGGCATGGCCGCTACGAACACCATCAACGTGTTCGACAGCCTGCCGGAGTACCTTTCCATCGATCGGCTCTCCCAGAAGAGCAACATCTACGCGTCGACCAACGCCGAGGATCCGGTGGGCACGCGCGTGCTCCTGGCCTCGTTTTACGAGCAGAACCGAGTCGATGTCGCGTCCGACGCGATCAGCCAGTTCGCCAAGGATGCCGCGATCGCCGGTGAAGACCCGCGTTTCACGGAGCACGGCGGCGTAGACATCCAGTCCAGCTTCAATGGTGCAGTGCAGACTATGGCCGGCGGTGACACCCGCGGTGGCTCCTCGATCACCCAGCAGTACGTCAAGAACGTGCTCATTCAAAAGTGCGCGGTAATGCCCGACGCCGACGAGGCAGCTGCGTGCTACGACGATGCCACCAAACCCACCGCTGACCGCAAGCTGCGCGAGATGCGACTGGCCATCGGCCTTGAGAAAAAGTACGAAAAAGTAGACATCCTTCGCGGCTACCTGAACATCGCCGGCTACGGCGGATCGGTGTACGGCATCGAAGCCGCCGCAAGCTACTACTTCAACACGACCGCGCTCAACCTGACACTGCCGCAGGCTGCGAGCCTGGTGGCGATTGTGAACAACCCGGTCAAGTTTCAGCTCGATCGACCCGACAGCGAGACCAACGGCGCGGCCAATGGCTATGCCGCCAATAAGGGCCGCCGCGACTACATTCTCAACGAAATGCTCACATACGACAAGATCACCCAGGTCGACTACGACGCCGCCGTCGCAGCGCCGATCGAGCCCGTGATCACCGTGCCGAGCACCGGCTGCCAGACCGCCGGAGGCAGTGCCTACTTCTGTGACTACGTCACCAAGATTCTGAAGTCCGATCCCACCTTCGGAGCGGACGCTGACGCGCGCCTCGCGAACTTCAAGCGCGGCGGGTTCAACGTGTACACCACACTCGACCTCGAACTGCAGAGTGCCGCTGAGACTTCCCTGAACAAGTACGTCCCCAAGACGTATCCCGGCTGGGATGTTGGCGGGGTCGTCTCGAGTGTCAAGGTGGGCACCGGTGAGGTGCTCGCCATGGCGCAAAATAAGGACTACAGCCAGGCGGAGCAGCCCGCCGGCAGCAATTTCACGAGCATCAACTACAACACGGACTTCGCCACGGGTGGTTCCGGTGGTTTTCAGCCCGGTTCAACCTACAAGGTCTTCACGCTGGCCGAGTGGCTCAAGGAGGGGCATGCCCTGACCGAACGGGTTGACTCACGAGTCAAGGCAAACTGGGGAACATTCCAGGACAGCTGCCTCGGGCCGCAGAGTTACGGCACGAAGTTCGCCCCGGGTAACGATGGCGGCGAGGGCGGCCCCAATGAATCGGCGCTGCGCTCGACCACCCGATCGATCAACACCGGTTTCATCGGCATGGCCAAGAAGCTCGACCTATGCGGCATCAGAAAGACCGCGGAGGCCTTCGGCGTGCACGCGGCGGATGGCGGCGATCTCGGCCAGAATGCGTCATCGGTCATCGGCACAAACCTCGTCGCCCCACTCTCCATGGCCGTGGCGTTCGCCGGCATCGCCAACAACGGCATGACCTGCACCCCCATTGTCATTCGCAGCATGATCGGTTCTGACGGAGCCGAGCTGCCGATCCCCAAGTCCACCTGCACGCAGTCAGTCTCACCGGAGGTAGCCGCCGGAATGCAGTACGCCATGGCGACCACGACGACCGGCGGAGGAACAGCCGCCGACTCCGGCCGGCGCACCTCGCCCCGGGAACCGATTATCGGTAAGACCGGAACCACTGACAAGGCCAAAGACACCTGGATGAGCGGCGCCAGCAGCAAGGTTGCCACGGTTGTCGGCGTGGTGAACGTGAGTGGCCCGTACAAGAATCAGCGTTTCACTAAGTTCAACGGCGTCACCGCGTCCCTCGTGCGCCACTTCGTTTGGCCTGATGTCATGAGTGTTGCCAACGCCAAGTACGGTGGAGACGCCTTTCCAGAAGCCTCGTCCAACGTGATCAACGCGGTGGCCGTTCCGGTACCGGACGTGCGCGGCAAGTCGATGGCGGATGCGAAGTCCACTCTCGAGGCGGCCGGGTTCTTCTTTGTCGACGGTGGTGCGACCAGTTCAGAACTGCCGGCCGGAACCGTGGCCAGTACCGATCCGGCCGGAGGGTCGGCGTCCACTCGCGGTGCCACCATCACTGCGCGCTCGAGCGATGGCACGGGCGTCACGATCCCCTCAGTGATCGGCAAGAACGAAGCGGATGCCCGCAGCACTCTGGCCGCCGCCCCCTTCGGTTTCACCGTGGCCAAGACTGAACAGCCAACCACGAACAAGGCGCAGGACGGTAAGGTCATGGCTATCCAGCCGGGCGAGGGAACGGCGAGCCGCCCGGGCGACGCCGTGACCATCGTCATCGGTAAGTACACGGCGCCTGCCCCCGCCCCCGGTCAGGACGATGGCGGCAATAACGGCAATAACGGCAATAGCGGCCAGAACGAATGACCGCACTTCGCCCCCTCGGCGAGGGCGGACGACTCGTCGGCGCGTTGCTCTCGGCGGCGGGCGCGGTCGGCCTGACCGCCTTCGCCTGGGGCGCGCTCGTGGAGCGGAATCGATTCACGCTGCGTGAGGTGAACGTTCCGGTGCTCGCGCCGGGGTCGACATCCATTCGGGTGCTGCACCTCTCCGACCTGCACATGGCTCCGTGGCAGAAGAACAAGCAGGAGTGGGTGCGCAGCCTCGCTTCCCTGAAGCCCGACCTCGTCGTCGATACCGGTGACAACTTAGGTCACGAAGACGGCGTCAGTGGCATCGAGTATGCCCTCGAACCGTTCCGGGGTATTCCCGGCGTTTTCGTCAACGGCTCCAACGATTACGTCGGACCTCAGGTGAAGAACCCGTTCACGTACTTCGGTGGGCCGTCGAGCCGACGCACCGTTCGCCGGGAAGAGCTCGACACCGATGCGCTGCGCCGGGTGTTCGCCGATCTCGGTTGGACAGATATCAACAACGCCGCCGACTCTCTTGACTTGAAAGACACCCACGTGGAGTTCTTCGGCGTCGATGACCCGCATATCGGACGGGACCGGCTCGACTTGATCACGCGTGCGATCGACGACTTGCGGGCGAACGATCCGCTCGGCGATGACATCTGGCCCGACCCTGAAGAAGCCGCGGCCCCGCGGTCCACACTCACCGTCGGGGTCGCTCACGCGCCCTACCAGCGGGTGCTGAACTCTTTTGTGAACCATGGCGCCCAATTGATTCTGGCCGGCCACACCCACGGCGGCCAGGTCTGCGTGCCGGGTTTCGGCGCGCTCGTGACCAACTGCGATATTCCGCGACGCCAGGTCAAGGGCTTGAGCCTGTGGAACCACGGCTTGCGTACGGCATTCCTGAACGTCTCGGCTGGCCTCGGAACCTCCATTTACGCGCCCGTACGCTTCGCCTGCCCGCCCGAGGCGACGCTGCTCACCCTCACCGCCGCCTAACTGCCGACTCAATTCGTCGCGGGAGGGTGTGAGCGCCTATACTGGGTGAGGCCCACGGGCCATCGGGGTATGGCGCAGCTTGGTAGCGCGCGTCGTTCGGGACGACGAGGTCGCAGGTTCAAATCCTGTTACCCCGACCGCAGTAGATACTATTGGCCGAAAGTACAACACGACCCCCCACTCTGATCGAGTGGGGGGTTGTGTTTTATCATCATCCGTCGGCACAGGCGGCTGCACGGCTGCGCCCTGTGGGTCGCACTGGTCTACCTTGTCGCTCTCACTCTGATCGCATTCTGGCCCACGCCCGTCGACCGAAATGTGCACGGGTCGGTCGGGGCTTTCGTGACCTGGCTACACGGGCATGGGATGCCGACTCGGTTTGGTTACGACACCATTGAGTGCACCGCCAACATCGCGCTGTTCATTCCGGTTGGCCTGCTCGTCGTGGTGCTCGCCGGAGCGCGGCGCTGGTGGCTCGGCCCGGTGATCGGCGCCCTGGTCAGCGCTATGATCGAGCTCGGCCAGCTCGTTTTTCTGCCCGAACGTTTCGGCACCGTCAGCGACATCCTAGCCAACAGTCTTGGGGCGGTATTCGGCACGGTTCTGGCGCTGATCGTGCTTCGTCTCACCCTGGGGCCGCGCCCCGCACGCCGCACAATCCAATTTCGATAACTTTCGGATTGGACCTCGTCGATTCTCTCTGCTAACTTTTGCAGCATGGATCGCAGAGGATTTCTCACTTTGTCAACTGCTGGTGCAGCTACACTCGGATTCGGTGCGCTCGGCGCACCCGCCGCGTTCGCTGCCACCGCCCCGAAACTACCGGGAGAGGTGTCGCGCGTCTCGAACGTGCTCACCCAGAAGGGTAGAAAGCTCTACGACAACATCGAAGTGGACATCGGCGGTGATCGGGCCCGCCTGTTCATTCCGCAGACGATCTCGATGAACTCGGCGAGCGCTGTCGGTGCCGTCTGGTTCTACCATGCAGCATCCAGCTCGCACAACGCGCTCAACGGCGGGTACAAGTATCCCGGTGAGCTCGTTGTCGATCAGAACACCATCGCCATCTGCATCAACGCCGGTGGCACCCAGTACACCAACTCCATCGCCACGACGGCGCAGAAGAATGCGTGGACCTACCTGAGCGCGCTCTACACCGTGCGCCGTAATTTTCTGCGCGCCACCTCCTTTGGCGGATCGCTCGGCTGCTACACCTACGGCAAGAAGCTCATCCCGTACATTCGCGGCCTGTACATGGTGAACGGGCTCTACGACAACGAGTGGCTCTACGCCTACGACACCAAGAACCAGGCGCGCGTCGGAGACGCCTACGGCAACGACCCCACCCTGATCAAGGCAACCAACCCCGCACGTATCAGCGCGACCCCGTGGACCAACAGCCGGGTCAAGGTGCTCGTCTCCGATGATGCCCACCCCGATAACGTCGTCGTGCCGAGCAGAAACGGCCTCGCCCTGATCAATAAGATCAAGCCGGTCGCCGCCGATACCCAAGTGATGTACCACACGCTCGGCCACGAGACGCCGGGCTTCGCCCACACCGACATGATCAAAACCTTCGCACAGTGGTCGGTCTGACAGGGAGATACCAGTGGGCACCGAGATCGATCGCACCAGGGTCGACTGGGTCGACGGCGCGAAGGGTATCGCGATTTTGCTCGTCGCCCTGGCGCACGCGGTGCAGTGGACGGTTCTTTCCGGCCTGGCCCCCGACGTGTGGAACAAGATCAACCTCGTCTTTATCGTGTTTCGCATGCCGCTGTTCTTTCTCGCCTCTGGCCTGTTCGCCGCGTCGATCATCACACGTACCTGGCCCACTCTCTGGCGCACCCGACTGAGCCTGCTGGTCTGGGCACTGTTGCTGTGGACAGTCATCCGCTTTGGCTATTTCTCCCTGCTGCCAAACCCCGCAGGCTTTGACGAGACCAACCCGGTCGATCTGCTGCTCGCCCCGTTGCGGCCCAGCAACGGCCTATGGTTTCTTTACGCCCTCGCCCTGTTCTTCATTGCCTCAAAACTCATGCGAAACCACATCGACTGGCGGGTGCAAGTCGGCGTCGCTGCCGTGTTGTCGGTATTGTTCTTCGCTCGCGCTGACACCGGTAATATCGCCTGGAACGGCATCGGCCGATACTACGTATTCTTCCTTCTCGGCTGCTACCTGCGCGAGCGGATCCTGACCTTCGTCAATCGGCCCAGCCAGTTAGGCGCCCTCTGGCTCGGCCTCGGTTTCGGCGCAACCTTCCTGGTATCGGCCGGCGTGATTCTCATCGTCGACGCTCGGGTACCGTTCATTACGGGCACCCTCGTGCTGGTGAGCCTACTGGCCCTCGGCGCCGGCCTCCTCGTGGCCCGGTTTCTGGTGGGGTTCCGAACGTTCGACTGGCTGACCTACGTCGGCCGCAACACCCTGCCGATCTACGTGGTGCACGTTTTGTTTGTCTCGGCCTTGACCAGTCTGCTGCTGCTCGCCCGCGGCCAGACCTGGCTCGACCGCCTCGGCCCGGTGCTGCCCCTGCTCGTCGCCGGTGGCGCGGTGGCCGCCTCCCTGGGTTTCTGGCACCTTGTGCGCGACCGACCGGTGCTGCGCTACGGATTCGCTGTGCCGGCCTGGTTCTCTGGTCGCGCTCCTGCGGGAAACGTAACGGCGAAAGCGGCGGCATCCGTTTCGGCCCAGGCGGCAGAATCCCCAGAGCGGATGCTGCCACGAAACGATTGAGACGAGCCCGCCGGCGACAGCGCGTGCTGGTCGTGCTCACCGGCCTCGCGCTGCTGATCGTAGGGCTTCTGGCCGTCACGACTCGAACCGTCATGTTTCCCCGCGAGGACCCGGCAGGCCCGGCCGACGCCATCGTCGTGCTTGGCGGACTCGGCAGCGCAGCCGTCGTTGCGAAGGCCGTGGACCTCGCCGAATCCGGATACAGCGGCAGGATTTTCATCTCAGACGCGTTCGGCGGTGACACTCGACCGGCACATCTGTGTGCGCGAGCCGTACCGGTTCCTGGCACGACGATCAAAGTGCACTGCTTCGACGCACACCCGACCACGACCCGCGGTGAAGCCGAAGCGATTGCCGCGTTCGCGACCGTCCAAGGATGGAATCGGGTGATCGTGGTCACCTCGAGCTATCACGTGAGCCGAGCTCGGGTGCAGATCAGCCGGTGCTATGCCGGTTCCCTTGCTGTGGTCGGCGCCCGGCAGCCGATGGATCCGCTGAAATGGGCTTACCAGTTCGCCTACCAGAGCGCCGGTTTTGTCAAGGCGTGGATTGCGCCGGCTTGTTGACCTGAAACCCCTCGGCGATTGAGTCGACCCGCTGGCGGTACGTCTCGCCGACCATATCAGCCTCGGCCGGCCACGCGGCAAGCCCCGCGTGGAACGCGGGCCAGTCCTTGATCGGCCGGGCCGGAACGCCGGCCACGATGGTTCCGTCCGGCACGGATGCGGTGACCACCGACCCTGCTCCGACCACGCACCGGTCGCCGATTCGCACACCCGGCAGCACGGTGACACCGGCGCCGATGAAGACGTCGGAGCCTACCCGAATCGGCGCAAACCGGTAGCGGCGGCCGCGCTCATCCCGGTAGAGCCAGCCGGATCCGTCATGGGTGATGAATGTCACACCAGAACTGATCGTCACGCGGTCACCGACCGAGATGAGCCACGGCTCCGACGTGATTATGTCGGAGAGGATGCGGCATCCGGCGCCGATCTGCACGCCCAGGGCGCGCATGGCGTAAACCCGGCCCCGGGTACTGCGCTGAAATCTATAGGTAAGACGGGACAATTTCACCGTAAAACTCCACTTCTTTGGTGGTTCAGGCTTGCAGCGACCCGCTCAAAGTATCGGTTTTCGAGCGGCCGCGCTGGCGCTGAGGAAAATTCACGTGTTATCGTTGCGCCTACTCCACTAGCGCTGCGCAACACCCGATAAACCCCTGCGCTACGACAACCCAAGGCGGCCGATGTTCGATTCCACCCTGCGCCGATTGCGAAGCACGCCGGTCGTCCTGATTGCGCTCGCCGCCCTTCTCGTCATTGTGGCGAGCGTGGTTCTGCCGCGATTCATCACCCCCGTCGGCATCATTCTGATTCCGCTGACATTGCTCGCCTTCGTTGCCACCGCCGCCCTGCTCCTCTTGCCGGTGCATATCCTTCCCGCGGTTGCGCTGGTCACGTTCGCACTGGTCCCAGCCCGCGTCCTACCGCAGGACGGCCCGATCGGCGCCCTGCCGCTGACCACCATGATTATCGTGATCTGGGCATTGCGTCGCCTGCTCCCAACGAAAACGGATGCTCAGCCCGCGACGCCACCCACCCCTTTTCGGTCAGCCACCCGCTACTTCGCTCTGATCTTTCTGGTCTGGACGCTGTTCACCCTCGCGCGTACGCCTGATCTGCAGGCGAGCCTCGGCTGGATGATCAGCTTCAGCGCCGCCGTTCTACTGCCCCTGTGTATTGGCACCAGCACTCGGGAGGCGTACTGGATTCGCCGCACCTGGCTCCTGCTCGGCGCCTGGCTCGGTGCCTACGCCGTCGTCGAAGGCGTGCTGCGCTTCAATCCGATCTGGGGCACCCTGTTCTCGATGCTCGGCCTCACCGACCATCAACACTGGTCGGTGTATCGGGCCGACGCATCATTCGGGCATCCGCTCTTCGCCGCCCTGTTCCTTGCCGTGGCTTGCGCACTAGCCATTGGCATCTGGCTGCAAGAGAGTTCCAAGCCCGCCCTGGCCGCGGCCGTTTTCAGCGGTCTGGGCCTCGTCGCGACCGTCTCGCGCGGCGCCATTCTCGCCGCGGCAATCGCCATCGGCTTTGCGTACACGGTCTCGCTCCTGCTGCGGGGCGAAAAGCGCTGGGGTAAATTCGCCCTGCTCGCCGTGCTCATGGTCGTCGCGGTCGTGGGATTGTTCCAGTTCGATGCGTTCACTGCCCGCAACAACTCGGTCGAAGCCGAACTGTCGTCGCAGGCCCGCGACCTCGGCGTCTGGGTGTCCGTGCAGGCGGCCAACTTCACCGGCTGGATCGGGTCTGGCCCCGGCACCTCGGGCATCACCGGGCGACTGTTCAACGACGTCACCATCGAGAATTCGCTCTTGCAACTGCTTATCAGCCTCGGCCTGCCCGGTGTCGTACTGTTCTTGCTCATGATCGGCTCGGCCGTCGCGCACGCGCTGTCGCGCCGAGCCGTCGGCGCGGCGGCTGCGCTCCTGGCCTACACCGTATGTATTGCCGGCTTCAACGCCATCGACGCCCTGCGCCCGATGCACCTGCTGCTCGGCTGCCTGCTCATCCTGGCCTTGAATCCGACGCGAGCGGATGCCGCTGGCCCGCACGAACCCGGCCGCGCGCCGAGCGCGCGGAGGGTACCCGCGCGCCCCAAACGGGGGTACGCGAGGCTCTAACGCAGGAAAGGCTCGCACGCTACGCTAAACCGACAGATTCTCAGTTAATGCCGGTTCTCACCGGTCCGTGAGGGGTATGGGCGTGATTACTACAGGGGCGAAAAGTATCACCGTGTTGCAATCGCTGAGTCCGCCAGATGGCACCACCCGGTACGTCAATCAAGTGGTCGACGGCGCACCGGCTGCCGTGACCATGCGATTTTTTTCCTGGCGCACTGCGCTGCTCGGCCGCTATGACGTACTTCACGTGCACTGGCCGGAGCTGCTCATTCGCGCCCCGCGACCGCTGAAGGCGCGGCTGCGTCGCGGCGCTCTCTACGCGCTACTGCTGCGTGTGCGCCTGCAGCGCATTCCGATAGTGCGCACCGCGCACAACCTGACCCCGCACGAAGCAGGCGCGAGCGCCGAAACACGCGCGCTGAACGCGCTCGACGCCCGCACTGCACTCGTAATTCGTCTCAATCCGACCACACCGGTTGAACCCGAGTCTCGGGCGGTCACCATTTTGCACGGGCACTATCGCGACCGTTTCAGCGGCATGACGCTGCCCGAATCGGTGTCAGGGCGCATCCTCTATTTCGGCCTGATTCGGCCGTACAAGGGGGTCGAAACGCTGCTGCAGGTGTTCCGGGCAGTGCCGGTCCCTGAACTGACCCTGCGCGTAGTCGGAAGACCATCAAGCGGGCTCGAAAAAGTCATCATCACCGAGGCCGCGCAGGATTCGCGCATCAGCGCGGTGTTGCGCTTCGTCTCCGACGAAGAATTGGTGTCTGAGGTCGGCTTGGCGGAGCTGGTTGTACTGCCCTATCGCGAAATGCACAATTCGGGCGTGTTGCTCGTAGCGCTGTCGCTCGATCGACCGGTGCTCGTGCCGTCGACGCCGTCGAACCTCGCCCTGGCCGACGAAGTCGGGCCCGACTGGATTTACCTCTATGACGGCGAGCTCACACCCGAGATTCTCTGCGAGACCCTCAAGCGGATGCGCGCTGCCGGCGCCCACCGGCGCCCACAGCTCTCTGGACGGGATTGGAAGACGCTCGGCCTGCAAAGTTATCAAACCTATCTGCGTGCCTTGCAGCTGACTGGGCGCACTGGGCGCACTGGGCGCACTGGGCGGAATATCCGTTGACCGCGACGATGCCGCCTCACCCCCCCGACATCCCCGACATCCCCGACATCCCCGGGAAGCCTCGCTCGACAGCGGGCCTCGGCCGCACCGCGGGGCGGGGAGCATCGACCACCCTGGTCGGCCAGCTCATTCGCATCGGCGTGCAGCTCGGCGGCATCGTCGTGCTTGGCCGACTGCTCGACCCGAGCGACTACGGGCTGGTCGCCTCGGTCGCCGCGATCATCGGTGTCGGCGAGGTGCTGCGCAACTTCGGGCTGTCGTCAGCGGCCATTCAGGTGCGCGACCTGACCCGGCACCAAAAAGACAACCTGTTCTGGATCAACAGCCTGATCGGGCTTGCTCTCATGCTGCTCGCGGTGCTGTGCAGTCCGCTCATCGCCATCCTGTACGGCGACGATCGACTCGTACTGCTCACCCAGGTGCTCGCCGGAACGTTTCTGCTCAACGGCCTCGCCACCCAGTTTCGTGCTGACCTCAACCGCAATTTTCACTTTGTCGCCCTGGCCGGGTCGGAAATCGGCGCCCAGGCCGGCGCTCTCGCGGTTGGCATCGTGATGGCGCTGAACGGTTTCGGCTACTGGGCTCTTGCTGGGCAGCAGATCAGCCAGGGCATTCTGACCATCATCATTCTCATTCCGGTCACCAACTGGTTTCCCGGTTGGTACCACCGCACCGCGCCCATGCGCCCCCTGCTCGTTTTCGGGTCGAACCTGGCCGGCACGCAGCTGCTCGCCTATACCAGCCGCAACACCGACACGATTGTGATCGGCGCCACGCTCGGTGCCGGCCCGCTCGGCCTGTATAACCGGGCCTTCCAGCTGCTGCTGCTGCCGCTCAACCAGATCAACGCTCCGTCCACCCGTGTGGCCCTGCCGGTGCTGGCCCGATTGCAGGACGACCCGCCCAAGTACGACCGGTTCATTCTGCTCGGGCAGACCATCATGCTGCACGCGGTCACGATTGTGCTCGCTTTCTCCTGCGCCCAGGCCCTGCCGATCATCAGTATCGCCCTCGGCAGCCGCTGGCTCGGTTCGGCTCCGATCTTTCAAATTCTCGCTATCGCCGGGTTCTTCGAGGCTGCTGCCTATGCGACCTACTGGGTGTTCCTGTCGAAGGGTGCCACCAAGCAGAACCTGTATTTCGCCCTCACCACTCGGCCCCTGCTGGTGGTGTTCGTGCTGGTCGGCTCACTCTGGGGCGTTTACGGCGTCGCCGCCGGGTATTCGATCGGCGTCGCGCTGATCTGGCCGATCGGCCTGTGGTGGATCAGCCGGGTTACGAATGCCCCCGCACGGTCGATGTTCCAAGCCGGTGCGCGCGCTGTTCTCGGCTACGGTTTCGCGACCGGAATCAGCTGGACGTCCGTGCAGTGGATCCCGATCAACCTGCCATTCGCGCGCGTCGCCCTCGGCGGGGTCGCCTTGCTCGCGGCGATCGGCTTCGTCATGCTGATCTGGCCGACCTTTCGCCGGGATGTGCGCGCGATCACCCAGGCCCGCAGCTTTCTGCGCTCCGCGAAGTCGTCGAAAGAGGGTCCCGTCGGCGCGACCGTTGACACCGATCACCTAATGCCCGCCCCCACCCCCTCCCGTGCCCGAAAAGCACGGCGCTTACGCCTCCGCATCATCCGCCGGCTGGACCGGGTGATGCACGGTCTGGCCGCGGCATCCACCCTGCCCTTCCTGCGCGATCGTGCTGCGCTGAAACGCGCAACCAACCGGCTGCGCCCGTTCGACACGGGCAGTGAGCGCGCTCACGTGCTCGTCGCCCCACCCGGGGAGGGCAATATCGGCGACCAAGCCATGGTTGAAGCCTTTCTCGAAAATGTGACGGGACGGGTCCAGGTGCTTGTGCGGCGGCCGACCGACGTGCAGATTCCGTCGCAGCACGCCTGGCGGGCACAACTCGTTCCGATTCCGCACCTGATCTACGGAAAGGGGCGGGTACACCGGCAGGCCATGGCGATGCTGGCCCCCATACTCGGCGGCGCCCTGTCACTGACCGTGATTGGCGCGGATATCATGGACGGCGCGTATAGCGTGCGTGCCTCCGCCCGGCGAGCGGATGTTGCGAGCCTCGCGCGCAGCGTCGGCGTCCAAGCGCGCATCCTCGGCTTCAGCTGGAACGGCCACGCCAACGTGGGGGTGCGCCGGTCGCTCGCCCGGGCCGGGCGAATGGGAACGCGGTTACAACTGCGCGACCCCACCTCCAGCGAGCGCGCCCGTACCGATCGATTCGACACCGTGGTCGACGTCGCCGACGCCGTGTTCGCGGCCCGTACCAGCTGCGCCCTCGCCAAAACGGAATACCTCGGAGCCACGCCGGCCCGCTATGCCGTCGTGAACGCTAGCGCGCTGGTCGGCCGCAGTTTCGACCAGACCACGGAGTACGCCCGGATCGTAACGGCACTCCTGGAGGCGGGGCTTCAGGTAGTGCTGCTGCCGCACGTCGTGCGCGCCAGCGGCGACGACGCAGCCGCCTGCCGCGCCGTGTTCGATCGTCTGCCCATTACGGACGGGGTGATACTGGTGAACCGGTTGCTCACCCCGGCCGAAGTGCGCGGGCTGTGTGCCGGCGCCGAAATCGTACTGACCGGGCGCATGCACCTCGCCGTGCAGGCCATGTTCCACGCGGTTCCTGCCGTTGCGCTGTCCACCCAGGGCAAGGTCGCGGGCATGATGCGACTCTTTGATACGCAGGAACTGTGCATCGAGCCGGGCGCCGACCTGGCTCGACGCATGATTCCGGTGGCGCTATCGGTGCTGGCCGATCGGGAGAGGTATCGCGCCCGTTTGGTTGCGCGGCTGCCCGAGGTGCGGCGCCTGGCCGCTCTGAACTTCTCGGGGTTGCCCAATGCCACGCATTCCCATGCGCATGCCCTCACGGCCCCGAGCCCGACTTCCCACAGACAAGGTCCCGCATGACGCTCTCCTCGCACACCCCACCCGACTATGCGCGCGCCGATCCCGCCCTGCGCCGCATCCTCTTCGTGATTCCGTCACTGCACGGTGGTGGGGCAGAATTTGTGGCCCGCACCTGGATGGGCTGGCTCGCCGACCAGGGCTACGAGGTGGCTGTCGTTCTGACCTCCGCCGCAGTGAAACCGGAGTACCTCCCCGATGGCGTGGCGTCATCCTCCCTTTCCGGGCAGCGCGGCCACCTGCAGAAAGCCACCGCGCTTCGGCGCCGCCTGCTCGACTGGCACCCCGACGTGGCGATATCGCTGCAGGCCCACCCGAACCTGGTGCTGCTGACCGCTGCCCGCCTAATGCCAGCCCGTCTGCGCCCCCGCGTGCTCGTGAGTGAACGCAACCTGGTATCGCTCGGGCTGCCCGGATCGAATCTTGCCCACCGGGTGAAAATCTGGTTTGCCAAGCGCCTGTATCCGTGGGCCGACCACGTGATCGCCATTTCGCATCCGGTCGCCGCTGAGATGATCGCCGCTTTCGGAGTGCGCGGTGACCGCATCACCGTCGTCGCCAACCCGGCAACGGCAAAACTACGCGGCACCCGGCGCGGGCTGGGCACGACGGCGGCCCACGTCCAGGTCGGGGGTGACGACGGCACGGAACTGGTCGAGCCGGGGGGAACCACGATCGTGGCGCGATCCGAACGCCGCCCAGGATCAGCCAACGGCATTCAGATTGTGCTGGCCTGCCGGCTCGTGGCGCAGAAGCGGCCGCTGCTCGCGATCGCGGCCGCCGCCGAGCTCGCCCGTCGCGGCGTGGTCGTCGAGGTCGTCTCGTTCGGCGGCGGTCCCCTGCTCAACGACGTACAGGCCGCGGCTCGGCAGGAGAACGTGGCCTTTCACCATCGCGGCTGGGTCGAAAACTGGTTCGACCACTTCGCCGACAACTCGGTGGCGCTGCTCACCTCGAGCCGGGAGGGTTTTGGCAACGTTCTCGTTGAAGCGGCCGCGGCCGGCTATCCCTCGGTCGCCGTTTCGGGGGCGCTCGGGGTAGCGGATGCGATTGTGCCCGGCATCACGGGCGAACTCGCGCTGTCCGCGCATCCGGCGGACCTTGCCGACGCCATTCTGCGGGCAGTGGACCTCCCGCTCGAGCACATCGAACCCTGGCTGGCTCGTTTTTCGGAGGAAGCGAGCGGCAGCGCCTTGGAACGGGTCTTACTTCGGGTCGTGGAACGCGCATGAGAATCTTCGCCTCGGCTATGGGCCAGATCGACAATGTCGGCGATACCGTGCTGCGACGGGCCTTTCTCGATGCACTTCGGGGCGCCGGCGAACTGCAGGTTTTCGTTGGGGCCCGATCGGACTTCTACCTCAGTGGGCTTAGCCTGCACGATGAAGACCGGATGTATCGCACCAGTGCAGAATGGCGACGCGAGATTTCGCGGTCGACTCTCCGGGAGGCATCCGTTTACGCCTTCAACGCTGGCGAAATGGAATTGCAGCGGGCGTATGCCCTGCGCTACGTGCGTCTTGCGCCCCACCTCGCGCTCAACCGTCTGCGCGGCGGGCACGCCGTGCACGCCGGGTTCGGCGTGCGGCAGAAGACGGGCTGGCGCATTCCGGTGGCGGCGACACTGCGCCTGTGCGACCTCGTGGCCTGGCGTGACGCCTACAGCCGCGGCACGATGGGCCTGGGTCGCATCGCTCCCGACTGGGCCTTTGCTACGGGGGCAGCAGATGCCGATCTGCTCGCGTCCACCGCTTCTCGCCCGCTACTGGCCGTAGCGGTGCGCTACAACGGGCGGCACCCCGACGATGCGTGGCTGGCGGCAGTGCGCGGCCTGGCCGATGCCCTCAAACTCGAGATCGTGGCGGTGTCGCAGATCGAACGAGACGGGCCGCTCGCCGAGGAACTGGCCGATAAGCTCGGCGGCACGGCCATGGTCTGGGACGGTCCAGACCATCTCGCTCAGGAGCAGAAACTACGGGCGGTCTACCAGCAGTCATTGCTTGTGGTGACCGACCGACTACACGCTGCCGTGATCGGCCTGACCGAGGGCGCGCTGCCGCTTGTGATCGCCGATGCAGGCCCGTCGAAGGCGGCTCGCACCCTCGACGCGGTCGGTATCAAAGGCGCCACGATCGGCTGGACGCTGCCAGACCCTGCGGCGCTCGAGCGCCGGGCTTGCGACGTCGTCAGCCGCCGGGAGCCGATCCTGCACCACGTCGTCGAGGCGCGCGCTTCTCTACGGGAGCTGACCCGCTCCATTGGAAAGCTCACCGCATGACCGGGGCACACGCTGCGGGCTCGCCGGTTGTCAGCATCATCGTGCCGGCCTACAACGCCGCCGAGTTTCTGGAGAGCGCCATTGAACGACTCCTGGGCCAGACCTTGGACGATTTCGAGATCATCGTGGTCGACGACGGCTCGACGGATACGACGGCTACGATCGGCGCGCGGGCGGCTGCGGCAAACGCCAACGTGCATTACTTTCGCGAGGAGCACAATGGCGGTGTCGCGCGGGCGCGGGCGCGGGCGGTGGC
Organism: Cryobacterium sp. Y29; assembly: GCF_002929825.1. Lineage (GTDB taxonomy): Bacteria > Actinomycetota > Actinomycetes > Actinomycetales > Microbacteriaceae > Cryobacterium. Next base: position 12,112 of record NZ_PJJN01000022.1, on the reverse strand, counting down.
CGAGAGTCGGGGTGAGTTTCTGTGGTTCGTCGATTGTGACGACGAGTGGGCTGACTCTGCGCTGGAGAAACTCATGGCAGCGGCCAGGTCTACGGGCGCTGACGTGATCGTCTGCGGTGCGTCGTATGTCTACCCCGGCCGGCGGCGCCCGTTGGTTGTGCCTCTTCTGAACAATCCGATCACGGGCGCAGAGGCTTTTGTGCTCCTGCTCGATGGCGAGCTGACCGGGCACCTCTGGAACAAATTGTTCCGCCGTTCTCTTACCCGCGAGATCGAGTTCACCCCGACCCGGGTGCACTCCGACCTGGCCATGGTGGCCCAACTGCTCGCTGCGGCCGATCGCGTGGCGTTCATCAGCGACTCGCTCTATTCCTATGTTGTGCGCGGTGGGTCGATCATCCGCTCGGGGTTGCGCCGGGCCGAGTCTCTTTTGCTGGTCGAACAGGCCGTCACGAACGCGGCTATCACCCTGGATACCCGCATCATCCGTTCTAACTCGTACGGCTACTTTCGGCTGCGCTACGTGCTGCTCTCCGGGCTGAAGGACGCGCTGACCGGCCCGTACGATGCCGACGAACGGGCCGAGATCGTCTCCGAGCTGCGTTCCCGCCTGACCTGGCGGCTCATATTGCTAGCCGCGCGCCGTCGCGATTGGAGGCGGCTGGTGCTGGCCGGCACGGCAAAACTCAGTGTTCCGCTGCATCGTCGGGTACTGCGCCTCACAGCCGAGCGGGGTGTCGCCTGATCTGGATCGGGTTGAAACTCATCGGCGTTGACGGGGCCTGCCCATACCAACAAGAGCGGCCGGGATAATCCCAGAATCTTTCGTGTGATTTTGAGCATTTTCACAGGGAAGTGAAACGGATTCGACTTTGGCTCTCGATAGGCTCAGGTGGAAGTGCAACCCCAACAGTTCCCGACGATCTCGGTCTTCGAACGCTGAATGCGCGTCGCATCTCGTAACGACCAAGCCAGTAACCAGCACTCAGGAGAATCCTCACCCGCGACACCGCTGTCCGTCCGCGATCCCGACTTGAGAGAGGTCCCTGCCGTGCCCTTTCTTGGTAACCGTCACCCGCGCAAACCCGTTTCCCGCACACTTCCCCGCTCTCGCGCATCCGCCCGCCGCACCGCAATCGCCGTTGCCGCGTGCACTGCCGTCATCGTTGCCGTTCTCGCCTTCCTGGCCATCCCCAGCCCGGGCGGTGAGGCCGCTGCCGCCCCCCCACGCACAGTCATCGACAGCTCCTCGGCAAAGATCAGCTATACCGGCTCCTGGCGCAGTACGCGCAATACCGCCGACCGCGGTGGATCCGTGCGGTTTCAGTCCGGCGCCGGCAGCGCATCAATGACGTTCACGGGAACAAGCGTCGCTTTCATCACGCGCACCACAAAAAGTTCAGGAAAAAGCACCGTGTCGATCGACGGCAGGGTCGTTGCGACGGTGAACGCGTACTCCGTGCGAACCGTGCACCAGAAGACCGTGTTCCGCACGACGTCCCTTTCGAACGGTACCCACACCATCACGATCAGTCGCACCGGTAAGCGTGACGCACGCGCAAGCGGTACCAACAGCATCGTGGACGCCTTCGTGGTGAATGCCGCGACCGGCCCAGCACCAGCACCGGTCCCTGCACTCGCGCCGCCGCCGACCGTGCACCGCTACGCCGACTGCCCCGCCGCGACGACGACGGTGCACACCGTTGACGAACTCCGGACGGCCGTCGACCGCGCCCACCCTGGAACCGTCATCAGGATGGCCTCCGGAACCTATCGCGGCCAGATCGACATCCACGCTAATGGCACCGCCGCCGACCCGATCTGGGTCTGTGGCTCGCGCGACGCCGTCATCAACGTGGGCAGCGTCCAGGACAACCACGGTATCCAGATCAAGAACTCGTCCAACCTCGTGATCGCCGGTATGACCGTGACCAACAGCCTCAAAGGCATCAGCGTCATCGGCGGCACGAACGTGACGATCGCCGACACCCGCATCGACCACATCGGCTACGAGGGCATTCACCTGCGCGCCTTCACAACCGACAGCACCGTGGTCGGCAACATCATCTCAAACACCGGAATGCGGGACGCACCCTTCGGAGAGGGCATCTACATCGGTACGTCTGACAACAATTGGTGCGATCAGACCAATTGCCGGCCCGACCGAACCGACGGCACTCTCGTACTTGGCAATCACATCAGCCTCACCGGTGCTCAGCCGATCGAAGTCAAGGAGGGCACTTCCGACGGCGTCGTTCGGGACAATGTGATTGACGGAGCTAACGGCATGAGCGCTGCTAACGAGTGGGTCAAGGTCAAGGGTAACAACTGGATGATCTATGACAACAAGGGCTCCAACAGCCCCCTGCACGGCTTCGCGGTCAACGGAAGCGTCCCCGGCTGGGGCCTTCACAACACCTTCACCGACAACTCGGGTGCGGTGAACGCCGGTGGTTACGCCTTCTTCATCCACGAGAAAGGCAGCAAGGGCTCCAGCGACACCACGGTGTCGTGCTCGAACTCGGTCACCCGCGCCGGGCAAGGATTGACCAACATCGCCTGTACTCCGTAGTCGACTGCACACGACCCTCAGCGTGCCCTCGGGGGCGTTGGAGGTTGTTTTTGGTGTGATCGCAGGTGCGACAGTGTGCATCAAGACAAAATTCAACAGTTTGAATTTTACTCTAGGCACTTTCTCAGGAATGACCGATACCCGATCACGGTGACCGCGTGGGGCCGCCCGAAAATCCGGCCCCCACTTGCGGGGCGTTGCCCACAATGGGCAATAGCACTGATCAGGGCGAAATCCCCGAGGTCGTCTCAGTTTCGCGCTGGCGATTGCTCGACTTGACCCCCACTTTCTCGCGCGCGTCCGCGCGCTGCTGCACCGCTGCATCCGCGTATTTTGTGCCCACAAACCCATTTACACACGGCTAACGCGCAGCAGTTCCGACGCTAATTGACGACGTGATCACGGAAGCGTTACCGCCACAAATCACGAAGATCATATGCGTCGGAACCCGTCGGGTTCACGGACGTAACCATCCCTCCTTGAACATTCGGAAGGTTTCATAATGTTGTTCCCTCGTGCCTCACGCCGTGCCACCATTGCGGCCGTCGTCATCGCCGCGATCGTGCCCCTCACCGCAATGATCCCCCTCGGCGTCGCTTCAGCCTCCGCCGCCACTGCTCCCGCCGGTACCACGGTTGTCGACAGCAGCTCCGCGCAGGTGAAGTATTCCGGTACCTGGCGCACGACGGGCTCTCCGTCAGACCACGGCGGATCCATCAAGTTCGCCTCGACCACGTCGAGCGCTTCACTCACCTTCACCGGTTCAACGGTGGCCTACGTCACGCGTATGACCAGCAGCTCCGGCACGAGTGAAATCGCCATCGACGGCAAGGTTGTCGCCACGGTCAACGGCTACTCCGCCTCAACCCGGTACCAGCAGAACCTGTTCAGCACCTCAAACCTTTCTAGCGGGACGCACACCATCAAGGTCAGCCGCACCGGCCAGAAGGATGCCCGCTCCACCGGCACAAACAGCATCGTCGACGCCTTCGTCACCCTGACGCCTACCGGGACGATGACTCCCGCACCGGCGCCCGCACCCGCACCGGCACCCGCACCCGCACCCGCACCGGCACCCGCTGCGACCGCTCCCGTGCAGGCTCCGGCCGGTTCGACCACCTTCGAGGGCGACTCCGCGTCGGTCACGTACAACGGCACCTGGCGCACCGCCGGCTCGACCAGCGACTCAGGCGGTGGAGTTCAGTTCACCACTACGGCGGGCAGCGCCTCGTTCACTTTCCAGGGCTCGAGCATTGCCTTCATCACACGCCTGACCAGCAGCTCGGGCACCAGCACCGTCGCGATCGACGGTACGAACGTCGCCACGGTCAACGGGTATTCTGCCGCCACCGCCTACAAGCAGAACGCGTTCAGCACCACGAGCCTCTCGGCCGGTACGCACACCATCACCGTGACCCGAACCGGGCAGAAGGATGCCCGTTCGACCGGTACCAACAGCATCGTCGACGCGTTCATCGTGTCGGCTGTGCCAAGCACTGCGCCGACTCCGGCTCCGATCAGCACCCCGCGCTACGCGGATTGCCCCGCCGCCACCGTCAATGTGGCGACGGCCAGGGAACTCATAACCGCCGTCTCCCAGGCCCAGCCCGGGACCGTAATCAAGATGGCCCCCGGCACCTACAACGAGCAGATCAACATGACCGCGAACGGAACCGCATCTAACCCGGTCTGGATCTGCGGACCGCGCAGCGCCGTGATCAACGTCGGCAGCATCCAGAACAACCACGGCATCCAGATCTCCAACTCCTCCAATCTCGTGATCGCCGGAATGACCGTCACCAACAGCCTCAAGGGAATCAGCGTCATCCGCAGCAGCAACGTCACCATTGCGGACACGCTTGTTGACAACATCGGCTACGAGGGCATCCACCTGCGTGCCTTCACCACCGACAGCAAAGTCGTCGGCAACACCATCAAAAACACCGGCAAGCGCGACCCGTTCTACGGTGAGGGTATCTATATCGGAACCTCTGACGCCAACTGGTGCGCCCAGACCAACTGCCAGCCCGACAAGACCGACCGCACGCTGGTCATGGCCAACAACATCAGCCTGACCGGCGCCCAGCCGATCGAGGTCAAGGAAGGTACCTCCAGCGGGATCATCCGCGACAACATCATCGATGGCGCCAACGCGATGCAGCGCGCCGCGGAATGGGTCAAAGTCAAGGGCAACGACTGGAGCATTTACAATAACTCCGGCAAGAACAGCACCATGCACGGCTTCGCGGTCAACGGCAGTGTGGCCGGCTGGGGCCTCCGCAACATCTTCTATGGCAACACCGCCCCGGTCGGCGCAGCCGGCTACGGCTTCTTCATCCACGAGCAGGGAACCAAGGGCACCAGCGGCACCACGGTCTACTGCTCGAACACCGTTACGGCTGCGGGATCCGGATTCTCTAACCAGGCCTGTATCTCCTAGCAACACGGTCTGATCGTCGGTCGAGCGCAGCCTTCCAGCTGCGCTCGACCAGCGGAAAGACAGCGGCCGCCGAATAGGTAGTCTCGAAGGCGGATCTGGCCAGATCCGCCTTTTTCACGCGCCAGGCCGCATCCGTTATCGCGTGCCGTAGCGCTGCCTCGAGCGAGTTGGCGTCGCCAGGTTCCACGAGCACCCCCGCACCGTTGGCGAGCACGGCCGGCACGCCGCCGACCCGCGTCGCCACCACACAGTTACTGCGAGCCATGGCTTCGAGAATGAACATCGGCATCGCCTCGTCGCGAGAGGGCAACACGGCGATCGCCGAACGCTCGAGCAACTTCATCAAAGCCTCGTGGCTGAGCGCCCCGACGAATTCCCCGCGCACCAGCGGTACGGCAGGCTGGTCAATGATGGGACCGGCAATCACGAGTTTCCACAGCGGATGCTCGGGCGCGAGCCGCTGCCACGCCGCCACGAGCACGTCGACACCCTTGCGCACGCTGACCGCACCGCCGAACACCACGAGCGGTTCGATGTCGCGGCGCACGCCGTCGGCGACGGCGTTCGGCACAAGCACAACCCGCTCCCCCGGCACGAAGTCGGCGGCCGTGTCGCGCGATTCGGCCGACAGGGTCAGCACCACGTCGGCCGCGCGCAGGACGCTCCCCACCAGACCGGGTCGTTTCTCGGCGAAGTCGGTAAAAGAACTGCCGTGCAGTTGAGCGACCGTGCCAAAACCGCGCGCGTGCGCGAGGGCGAGCAGCGCTCCTTCACGCGCGAAGGAACCACCCTGCGACAGGTGCGCGATCACGACGGTGCGCTCGGGCCGGGACAGACGCAACACCTTCCAGAAAGCGGACACCGCAAGCAAGGCCGCCCGCGCCCCGCCACTGCCATCGCGCGAGGACACCAAACGCAGGTCGAAATCGGCGAAAGAATGTGCCAGATAGCCGTTGACGACCTGACTCATACCGCCGGCGACCTCACCGCTGCGCCCAATGTGCACCGCTGTCAGCCGTTCAGCCGGCGACGCCGGGACAATCGGGACGACCGGGACGACCGGGACAAGTTGGACAAGCGGGACAACTTGGACAATCGGAACGAGGGGTGGGCTTGGTGTGGCTGATGGCGGCTCGATGGTGATCGGTTCTGTCTCGATCGGCTCGGTACCGCCCGCGTCGGCGAGGCTCACCGCGCAGTCTCGCTGGTTAGCACCCGATCAAGCAGACGGCGCACGTTGTGTAGCTCGTTCTGCGCCTCGGCCAGGCCGGCCAGGATAGCCATACGGCGGCCGAGCAGGTTCTGCAGCCGGTCAGCGATCTCGGCAGCGGTCAAACCCGCGCTGACAATGCTCACGTCGTGGAGTCCGGCGGCCGCAAAATGCCGCGCAATCTTGTCTGACTTCGCGTCAACGAGGAGGGCGGCCGGAACCGCCCCCTCCGTGAGGGCGCCGACGAGCACGTGCAAACGATCGCTCACGGCAAGGGCGGCCCGCCGATAGAGCGCACGCAGGCGCTGTTCCTGCTCGTCATGGCCGGTGCCGTTCCAGCGCAGCGCCTCGCCTCCGAGATCGGCCGCGAGTTGACTGCACCTCTTATCGTCCCGCAAGACCTGGGTGACACACCAGATCTGCAGGCCATGGTCGGCGGCGACTGCGCGCACCGCCGTAAGCCAGGCGGCGCTCGGGTAGTCGAGGTCGGAGCGCATCGAGACGACGAGAAGGTTGCGGCACGCTATAGCGACCGAATCGACACCACTGCCGCGACTAGCAAAGGCAAGGTCGGGCATGACACTGCCCCGCCCGAGATACCCGGCCGTTGCTGCATCCCGCCACAACGACAGGTTCGACAGCGCGATCGAGGGTCCCATCAGCGCACGCGGCAGCGGCGCGAAGTTTCGGCTGCCCACACCGACCCGGGCGACGCGGCCGTGTCGGGCACGAACAAGTGCAAGCACCGGCAGCATAGCGAGGTGCTCTTTCATGCCGACCAGGGTCAGTTGAATCTCGCCGGGTTTGAATACGTACGACGCTTGACCGTGGGCCGCGCTGCGAAGCGCCGCTGCGTACCAGCGTCGAAACGAGCGATATTGCACGTCGCCCGGCGTGAGGCCGAGCCCCCTGGCATACCCGTCGGGTGCCTTGCCGACATAGACGTGCAGCGGACCGCTCCCCCGTAACCAGTCGAGCAGTTGGCGACGCAGCAGAATGTCGCCGATGTTGTCATATTGCCCGCGGGCGGGGACAAAAATTTGGCGCAGCATCCGCTCGGTTGGAGCCCCCTGACTCATCGGTCGCTGGGCAACGGAATGCGCACACCGGTGTCGATGGCACGACCGGCAACGAAGCGGATGACGTCGGCCGTCAGGTCGGGCGAGTCAACGGCTCGAGCGACGCCCAGGTACTCGGCCAGCTCCGCGATCTGCATCTGGTGGTCATCAACGTGTTCGCCGCGGTGCTTGCGACGGGTCACGATCACGGGGAAGATACCCAGTTCGAGCAGCCCCATGAAGGTACCGACACCGGCGTGGGTGATTACGACGTCGGAGTTCAGGGCAGCATCGACGAACTGCGCGGTCGGCATCATCTGGTGCACCCGGCCGGGAAGGTCGGTGCGGTCGGTCGTAAAACCGAGCTGCCAGACGGTGCGCTCATCGGCCAGGCCACTCGCGAGAACTGCGTCGACGAGGGAATCGAAACGGTACCCCTCGATGGTGCCGAGGGTGACGAACAGACTGGGCCGTTCCGGCGCGGGCCGGATCAACGAATGGTAGGTGGACAATACGCTCGGGTGGGTCCGCCAGCGGCTGGTAGCCCAGGCCGGATGCTGGGTGCGCACGCTGACCAGGCGGCTGGCGGCGAGCATGCGCCCGCTGAGCGATGGCCCCTCGACACGGGAGACGCTCTCGATGTACAGGCTCGGCACACCGCTGATTGCGGCCTGCGGCAGCGCCGCAACGGCGAGACCGGCGCCGGTACTCACGGCACCCTCAAAAGTTTCGTGCCTGAGCACCCGGCGCACGATGCTGGCCGCGCGCATCATGCCGAGGTAATCGCGGGGACGCACGTACGGCACATGGATACGCCGCTGACCGGCCAGCAGCGACCGGCTCTGCACGGAATCAAAGGTAACCCAGAGCGAGCTGGGCGAGGCACCGAGCCCCGGCGCCAGCCGCACCAGCTGGGCCAGGTGCCCGCCCGTGGAAGCGACGAGCAGGAGCTTTCGTTGCGGGGAGGACGACGAATCGATCGGGTAAGACGAGTGCACGGACACTGAGTCTCCTTTCGGGTGAAGCTCTTGCAGAACTGCTTCGAACGCGCGCCAAACGCACTGGGATTCTGGTCCTACCAGGTGACGCGGGTGGGGCTGACTGCTGCCACAGCCTCACTGTCGGACGGGGTCGAACGACCCGACTCGTTCGTGTCCGCGCCGGTTGCTGGGGTGGCTCGAGGAGCCGGGCGGGAAGAGGCCACGGAGAAGCTTCCATCACGCACGAGCGCATCGGGACCACGGGTGGGAACCATGGCCAGCACGACGCCGAGGGGCGTTGTGCCGACAGCGTCCAGGGCGTCGAAGGCAGCCAGCAGTTCGGGCTCGCGCACCCGGTTGGCGCCGACGACCAGAATGGTGCCGCCGGTCCAGCGACTGAGCACGGCTGCGTCCGTCACCGCAAGTACCGGCGGGGCGTCCAGGAGCACGTAGTCGTAGCTGCTGCTCAGCACATCGAGTACCGTGCCCATGGCGGTGGATCCGAGCAGTTCGCTCGGGTTCGTAGGAATCTTGCCCGACGACAGCACTGTGAGCGGATGCTGCGCGCCCCACGATTGCAGAGATTCCTTGAGTTGCACGTCGCCGAGGAGTACGTCGGTCAGTCCATGCTCGGCGTCGAGCCCGAGGTAGTCGGCGAGCCGGGGCGTGCGCAGGTCGGCATCGATGACGGCGACCGTCGCGCCGCTCTCGGCCAGCACGATGGCGAGGTTCACGAGCGTGGTGGTCTTGCCTTCGCCCGAAACGGAGGAGGTTACGACGAGGCTGCGGCGGCCGCCGTCAGCGTCGGCGAACTCGAGGTTGGTGCGCAGCACCCGAAACGCCTCGGCGCGGGCGGTGGACGCACCGTTTGGCGAGATGATCGGGTTGGCGCGAGCTTCGAGCGGAATACCTCCGAGCACGGGAACAACCGTCAGTCGCTCGATGTCGTCGCGGTTGTAGATGCGGCGGTCAAACAGGCCGAGGATGAGCGCGGTGACCAGTCCGATCAGCAGCCCGATGAGCAGTCCTACGGCCAGGTTGAGGTAGAGCTGTGGCACCGCCGGGTTGTCGGGGGCGACCGGCGGGTTGAGCACGCCGACTGTGACCGGGCTCGCACCGCCATCGGCGGGCTTTTCCAGCTGATTGATCACAACGTCGGTGAAACTGTCCGAGACGGCCTGCGCGAGCTGCTGGGCGGCATTTGCCGTGGAGGCAAGAGCTCTGAGTTCGATAACGGCCGAGCCAGGCTGGGATGTGGCCGTGACCCGCTCGGCCAGGTTTACCGCGCTCTCCTTGAGGCCGAGGCTCGCGATCACCGGGTCGAGCACTCGGGGGCTCGTGGCGACGTCGAGGTAGTACGGCAGCTTTTGCACGACGAAGTTATTGCCCTGTACGAGATCGCCGGGAGTTGACCCGTTTTGAATCTGCGCGGCGACGAATACACGGGTGGAAGCCTCGTACTGCACGGGAGTGAGCAGGGCGGCTGCTGCTCCACCGACCACGCCGAGCAGGATGAAAGCAACGATGAGAATCCATTGCTTTCGGAGTATTCGAACCAGTCGCTTCAGTTCCATGGGCGCTTCTTCCTGCATGATCGATGCGTCGTGCTTCGGGTGCACGAGGACAAGTCCCTATGTTGGCATAAAAATCCTCACTTTTGGACTGCCGGTATTGAGGATTTAATCAGTTCGTCTTGTGGAGTTAACTAAATTATCGATCAGGAACTGACGAATGCTCGCTCGTGTGGCCTCGTCGAGGAGCTCCAACCCGTGTTTTTTACCGGGTTTCACGTCGAGAGTGACGGGTACGCCGACCGCTTTGAGCGCTGACGCCATGGCCTTGCCCTGTTCAAGGGGAACCAGTTCCTTTTGTGAAATGCCGATGTAAAACGGCGGGTCGGTCTTGTCGACGGCGTACAACGGCGACGCCGCGCGGGCGTTGGGACAGTCAGCGAAGTCAGAGCAGCCGAGGTATTGCAAAATGGGTGCTATGGCCAGTGTCGAAGGGTTACCACGCAGAAGCCCCCGCTCGGTGAGATCAACCGCCGGCGACATCGCCACGACCGCCGCAACCCGATCATCGCCAGCCAAGCTACCCGAGCCATTGGTGCCGATCGATGAAGCGATGATCGCACCGGCAGAGCTTCCGAACAGTCCGATGCGTTCGGGGTCGATGCCGAAGTGCGCGATCTGGGCTGGTTCCCGAAGCCATGTAAGCGCTTCGGTGACATCGTTCACCTGTGCCGGGTAGGCAAATTTGGGCGCCAAGCGGTAGTCCACCGAAAAGGCGGCGATACCGCTGGCGGCCAGTTCCGAACAGAGCGCTTTCATGCCGCCGAAGTCTTTGGTTCCGCTATCGAAGCCTCCGCCGTGAATGAGGATTATAGCCGCCGTGGGGGCTGTCTTACTCTTGGGCAGGCAGGCGTTCAGCAGCAGCTTCTGGCCAAGAGCCGTGCCGTACTGCAGGTCGTTCTGCAGCACGACCGAGTCGCTGTGCGCACGCGCATTCGGCCTATTGGGGGTGGCGGCGCATCCGCTCAGCACAAGACCGACAGCGAGCAGCCCAACGGATGCCGCGAACAGTCGGGATATTTTCACAGCAGGTCACGGTTCAAATGAGCCCGACGAGAGACTGATGTGGTCTGGCGTTTGCGGAACGGACTGACCCAGAGGAACGAGAACCGGCGCAGAAGCTTGGCGAGGTAGAGCGAGGCGACGAGTACGATGGCGGCGAGCAGGAACGGCAGGGCATTTCCGGCGCGTTCGAGCCAGGGGGTTTCGGCGAACGGTGCCAGCAGCGCGAGGGCGCTGGCCACGAGAAACAGGTGCAATAGATAGATTTGAAAGCTGTATTGGCCGAGCGTGTTCATAAATTTCAACCATCGCACGCGAACCAGCAGGGTGGCCAGGGTGACGCCCATCGCGACGGCCACCACGCTTTCGAGCAAAATCAGCCCCGGAACACGGGAAAGATGCAACGGCACGATCAGCACGGCGAGGCCGAGATATGCAGCGACAAGCACAGTCGCGTGCCAGACGCGAACGCGGGCGGCCAGGCGATAAATGGCGTGAGGAAAGTAGACGGCGGTGATGAAGAAAATGAAATTGGCGGCGACGCGGTCCCAGCCGACGTTGTCGAGGTCGAGCGCTCCCGGCGTCGTCGCCAGCACTGCGATGACGCCCGCGAGAAGGAGTTGCAGCCTGATCGGCAGTTTCCGCAGAAGCCAGGCGAGCAGGGTGAAAATGGCCAGTGCCCAGATGAACCAGTAGCTGCTGGTGGGCCAAACCGGCAGTAGGGCGATGTTGAGCAGGTCGGTCGGGGACCGCTCGGTGCCGCGCAGGTGCGGCACGACGAGGTAGAACGCGACCCGGATGACAGACCAGAGCAGGTACAAATACACGAGCACGAGCAGGCGCCGACGCCAGAGGTCTTTCAGGTTCCACGTGAGCATACGCCGCGCGGTGAGGCCGGCGATGAAGAAGAATACCGGCATGGGAAAGTAGCCCAGCACGAGCCGCAACCGTGGGGTGCTGCCGGCCAGGCCGAGGTCATTGAGGAACAACGACGAGTGGTACAGCACCACGAGAATAATCGCCGCGCCCTTGGCGAAGTTGATCCACTCGCGGTTCTCGGTCTGTATCTCTTTCACAAACGAAATGTACACGAGAAAAACTCAGGATGGTATTGCGGCTGGTTTTTTAGGGGCGGTAGTTTGCGAGCGTATCGGTGTGGAAAGCCTGTAGCGGCGCGCCAGCGCGCCTCTATCGACGTTGACGGCGGACTGCTTAGACGCGGATGTTCCAGTGCTGCTGGTGGGCAGAGTGAGGGCTGGGCTGGGCTGGGCTGGGCTGG
>NZ_PJJN01000020.1 GCF_002929825.1 Cryobacterium sp. Y29 | reverse complement strand
CGGCGGCAAGTTCCGTCCACTGCTGCCGGCGGTCGGTGTCGGCGGGAACCTCTCCTAGCTCGCTTGCCCACTCGGGCTGTTCGGCCGCGATTGTCGCGCCGCGCTCCTCGAGGCGGGTGTGTAGGTAGTCGTAGCGTTCGGCCAGGTGTTCGCGCCACTCGGGGATGGTGTGTTCGGAGTCGATCGAGCGTCGCGGTGCGATCCAGGCCGGCACTGCCGGTGCGGCCTTCTTCTGGTCGGCCGGCACGGTGGCCAGGTGGCGGTCTGTGTTGTCGCTGATCCGGGAGGCCAGTACGGCGGCCTGGTCTTGGGCGTTGGCCATATCGCGTTGCGTCCACGCCTGGCGGATGGTGTCGGCGGGGTCCATGCCGGCGGCCTCGGAGTGGCGTAGCGCGGCCTCGACCGCGCCCCAGCTCTCGTGCTCGCGCAGCGTGGTCGCCAGGCCTTCGCCCAGTCCCTGGTTGGCGATCTTCGCAAAGCGCAGCACGTCGGCGCGCTCGTTCACGTCGCCGTACTGGTCGATGAGGGTCACCAGGTCATCTACCCGGGCCTGTTCGGCGCGGATGGTCTCGGTGGCCGAGAGCATGCCGTCAGCGTTGCCGGCGATCTGGTCGAGTACGTCGCTGACGGGCTGGGCGTCGGCGGTCTCGACGTACAGGTGGTTTTCGTGCTTGCCGCGGGTCAGGCCGACGTAGGCGAGTTCGCGGCTGGTGCTGCTGTCGGCCAGGACGTGGGCGGTGTCGGCGGTCATGCCCTGGGCGCGGTGGATGGTGGACGAGTAGCCCAGCTCGACGGCGCCGGTCACGTACTCCTTCGGCAGGGTGATCGTGCCCCCGGTGCTCTGGTGGCTGACGGTGAGTGTTCCGTCTGGGTGTGCTTTTTTCACGGTCCACAGGTCGCCGTTTTTGACGATGTCGCGGCCGCCGCTGACTTTCAACTGGGAGTTGTTCACGCGGGTCACAACGGTGTCGCCCTCGTACGCGGCCAGGCCGTCGCGCAGCGCAGCGGATTCCTTGCCTTTGACGATTCCCTCACTCATGCGGAACGCTTGAGCGCGGGCGTTCAGCTCGGCCACAGTGCTGTTCTGCTGTGCGAGCATCACCGAGTGCAGGCCTGCTGTGGTGTCCGACTGCCAGGCCGAGAACACTTCGCCGCTCATCCGGTCCACACTGCCGCCGGCAACGCGATCGTTCGTGACGTACCAAGCGAACGGGTCGCCGGTTGTCGCGGGGTCGCGCAGAAGCTTTGTGGCCTCGGCTTCGTCGTTGTTGGAGAAACGGTGTAGCTGGTCGAGCTTGACGGATCCAACTTCGTTTTCGAGCAGGCGCAGCGCGCCGCCGGCCTCGACGGCGGAGAGCTGGCGGTCGTCTCCGATGAGGCGGACGTGTGCGCCGTGCAGCTGGGCGATGCGGGTGACCTTGGCCAGGTTGGTGGTGCCGGCCATGCCGGCCTCGTCCACCACGATTACGTCGCCCGGGTTGAGGTCCAAACCCTCGATGCGTTCCGTTTGCTGCAGCAGCTCGGCCAGGCTGCCTTTCTGGAAAGTGAATGAGTGAATCGTCTTGGCGTCGATCTCAATTGCGTCTTTCAGCACCGCGGCCGCGGTGGCGGACGGGGCCAGGCCAATCACCTTTCCGCCCTGCGCTTCGACGGCTCGGGCCGCTACGCGCAGCGCCGTTGTCTTGCCCGTGCCGGCAGGGCCAGAGCCCACGACAAGGCGGGTGCTGCTGGTGGCGAATACCCGGGCAAGCTCGCGCTGGCCGGCGTCGAGGTGCTGGCCTTCCTTCGCGGCGACCTGATCGAATACGTCGCGAGATACGGGCGAGGCGGTGCGCGTGCGCGCGGCGTCCAGCAGTGTGTCCTCAGCGGCCAGGATGCTCCGAGAGGTGAGGAGCTGGCGGCCCTTGTGCTCGTAAATGCTGGTGCCGTCGCGGCGGGTGAGGGGCTGGAAAGCGCCGTGCGGTGCCGGCGGGGTGACAGTAATGGAATCGGTGCTCAGGGCGTGCTGGGTGATCTGCTCGACCGTGCCCTCAACGGTGTTGCCGGCGCTGCGTTGCGCCTGGATATAGCGGCGGGTTTCAGCCTCGATCGTGTGTGGTCCCCACACGGCGTGATGCTCGGACACGGTCTCAACAACATGGGCTGCAGCCTGCGCGAGGGTGATGTTTTGGGCCGGAGCTTTGGGGGTGCTGTCGTCGCGGGCGTGCGCTTGGGCGGTCTCCAAAATCCCACCCACCGCGCGGTCGCCCACAAGCGCCCCGGCCTGGACGCGCCACAACGGGCGAAGCGCCGAAAGTGCGCGAGCGTGGAGCTTCTGCGGCCTGGTGTCGAGTGTGGCCTGCTGTGCCAGGGCAATGCGGGCTTTGGCGTCGGGGGTCCGTCCGTGCGTCTCGCGGTAGTCGGATTCGAGTGTGACCATGGCCTTTTTGATCCCGGCCGACCTGGTCGAAAAACCGGCGGTGAGGCGGGCGTCAATCCCGGCGATTTCGACCACAGGGCGCTTGCCCGGGGTGACCTCACGCAGCTCGGTTGCCAGCTCTAGCCGGTCGGTAACCCGGTCCATGACGCGTTGGTTGTAGAACTCGGATGCGGCCACTCCCTGGCGGTGCAGCAGCTTGGAATCGATGGTTCGCCACTTCCCATCTACGCCTTTGACCTTGTTCGCGACCACGAGGTGGTCGTGGAGCTGTGGGTCTCCGTTGCGGGAGTCGTAGTGGCGGAACCTGGTTGCAATCAGCCCACCCTCCACGTCGATCTGTGCGACACCGTTAGTGCCGGCGCGGGTGGCGATTGCTTCGCGTTCGAGGTAGCCGATGGTGTCGCTGATCGCGGCCTCATGCTCCTCCTCGATCACCTTCCGCGTCTCGTTGTCTCCCAGTCCCCAGAGCGTTGACACGCTCTTAGCCGGCGAGAAGACCAGGTCGAATCCGGCAACGGCTTGCTGTGTCGGGCGGGTGGCCGCGGTGATGAACCGGCCCAACTCTTCCTTGTCGGCAGGCTGCCGGCCCTTGGCCGTGCGGAACGCCTGCGCGCCCTCGCGGACCCGGATAACGCGGCGCTCTTCCGCGTTAGGTTCGCGGTGGTTGATCCGGGTGAAGTCGCTGTAACCGGTCCCGATCTGCTCGCGGAGGCCGGTCGTTCCCTGCTTGTAGGAGTAGTAGCCGCGCCCCAACTTGGCTAGTTCTATCGCCTCATCAGCGGTCTTGCCCTGACCTTGAGCGGCAGCAATGATCTGTTCTGCATCCGGGTGCAGCCCCTCACCAAAGAGGGCTTTCATCTGCTCCTCCGTGACGGTGCCTGACACGCCCAGAGCAGCAAGTCCTGAGCCCACCCAGACGCCGGGAGGGTTGCCCTCGGCGGTGTAGTAATCGCCCAACTCTTGGCCGGTCTCGCGCTTCACATCACCGCTTGCGGTCTCGCTGGTGTAGTACGCATATCCGTCTCCCGCGGAGAGGATATGCATGGTCATCATGGGGTCAGCTTACCTCGTTGATTATAAATGCCAGAGGTGTGACAGATTGAGTGACGAAGAATGAGGATTGAGAGTGGCCAGGATCGGAGATACTGCGTCTGTGCTTTGAGACCGCTGGGAGTGCACGGAGCCGACGAGGAACGAGGACAGCGCAGTAAACGCGGTCGATCAGCAACAGACGGGCCACCTACAGAACCAGAGCACGACTGACTCACTCGAGCACTCCGCCACTGCGCCGTTTTTGGTGCCCGCAGGGCATGCCCGCATACTTGGACACTGACCTAAACAGGGGGATCCCATGGCTGAACTTCGCAAGTCCGCAAAACTTACCGCCGCCCGCCAGCTCGCCCGCGAGAACGCGGCCCAGTTCCGCGCTCGGGAGGACAAGCTCGAGTCCCTGGCCGTCGATTACTTCACCTACGTTGACCAGGTCGACGAAGTGAACGCGCTGGCGGAGAAAGAAATCGCCCGAATCCGCGCGCAAGCCCAGAAGAACACCGCCGCCCGACGCGCCAGCGCAGCGGTCACCATCGACACTATGCTCGCCGCCGGAGCCTCACGCGCGGAGGTCGCCGGGCGTCTCGGGATCGCAACCCGCGACGTCAAGCGGGCAGCGCCGGTCCCGGCAACTCCCGCAACAACTGTCGACGAGAATTCGGTTCCGGTCGGAGATCAGTCTGCTTCGGAAAGTGCGCCGGTCGGCTAGTAGGCGTTAGGTTCCGGGTCGGCGTTTTTGGTTGACCTGGTGAGCGTTTAGAACAGGCGCGGGTGCGATTCTTCTACCCCGGCGAGGGCGCCGCTCATCCGCTCGGGGTCCCACCCATGGGTGAGGATCACGTCTCGAAGATCGCGGGAACGCTGCGCACGCTCCTGGCGGGCCAGACCATTGAACCGCCAGGCTGACCACCGGTTAGCGTGACGGTTTTTCTGTGCCCGGTCGAGCATGTTTGTTTTGTGGGTGCCCTCGGAGAGGTGCGACTCGGCCGCGTCGGCGACGGCGTGCACACAGATCGGCACGTCGCAGGCGTGCAGCAGCAGAACCGACGGCGGCAGCGGCGTCCCGGTTGCGAGCTGGTAGGCGAAACGTTGCGGCCGGATGACCTTTTGGCCATCGCCGTCCTTCGTCCAGAACCGGCCGTAACCGTCATCAGCAATCGCGCCGGTCCAGATCCAACAGTCATCGGCGGCGGGCCCTGTGACAACGTGTGACCAGAACCGTTCCGACTGCGTAGTTTTCACTATTTTCGGCTTCGTGAGTGGGTCTAGGCGCGGTCTGAGGGTGTGTGGGCGAGCTGGTGAACACGTCCCTTGGACAGGCCCAGGAGCTTGCCCGCTTCCGCGAGCGTGTAGCCATCGGCGCGGAGGTTGGCGATCACGGTGCGGCGCATCTGGGCCGCGTCCGCTTCCGCTTCTCGAGCGGCGGCGGCTTTCTCTTGGGCAGTCTCCCAACTCGATCGGTAGGCCTCGGGGAGCGCATACGTTACGTGCACTTGGATCGTGGCGGGGTCGACGTCGAGCCAGAGTGCGGCCGCGTCGGTGGCCATGCTCTCAACGTCGTTAATGCTGCGCGTTGAGGTCACGGTGTCGAGGTCGTCATCGTGAAACGAGATTTCCCACCACTTGCCCTCGTGGGATGCGGTGGCTTCAATCGTGCGCGTCGTCATCATGGTCAAACCTCTTCCTCATTCTTTGCGTCGTCGAACCAACGCACGACGCCGTTAGCGCTGTGCGCCCGACTGACCAGCGCGGCGGCTTCGGCGGCGGATGCCGCCGCCATTTTGAGCAGCCCTGCGATGTGTCCATCGGGGCCCGCTGCGGGAACACCTTTCAAGCCGCGACCGTCCTCACCGTTATAGTGCGTCCCGTCCACGACTGCCCCGTGCCAGGTAGCCAACTGCTCGTAAACCTGGACCAGCGCATCCTGAGCGGCTTGCAAGTCGCCGAGCAAGCCGTAGGACTCGGCGGGGTGCGGAACTGAGCGTGTGGAGTGCGCCAACGTCCGCGCAACCTCGCTCAGCTCGTCCGCAATCTCAGCCTGCCGGTTCTCTGCGTTGATCGCCACGGTCTCTCCTATCGCCAGTTCTTCGGGGTGTCGGGCACGGCCTTGATGATCTGTCGGACGACTCCCGGTGATACCTTCCCGCCGTGCGGCGGGATCGAGAGTCGCTCTGTTCGGTCCGGGCTGACCCACAGAATGTGACTGCCGCTCTGGCGGGCTACGGTCCAGCCCGCCTCGCGCAGAAATCGTTCCACGTCCCGGTACTTCACTTCGTTGACCATAATATAAGTATAGTCCCCCTAGATCAAGTTTGTCTAGGGGGACTATACAATATTTCAGGGTGCTTTATTGATCCGTGCCGTGTCCGGCTCCGGCGGGTGCAATGGGCTGAAAGTGGCTGACTCCTTCGTCGTCGTCGTCGGCGGCGTGCGCGTCGATCCACGTTGCGGCGGCCGTGTCTGCTCCGACTGCGCGGAGCATCCCGGCCAGTGCATCAACTCCGGTACAGCTCATCCGAGGCCCAACGTCGCCCGCGAAATCCCCGGCCGCGAATACCTCAGTGAAGGTCGCGGCCGCGTCGGTATCAATCATGGTGGTGATCATTTCTGGTGCTCCTGGTCTATCGAGTGGGCGCGGTAACGGTGCAGAGGTTGACGCGGCGGAGGATCGCTTGGGCGAGCTGGGTGGGGCTGTAGATGCAATCGTGGAAGCGCCCGGCGACATAGAGGCTCTGGGGCAAGGGGGCACCGGTGATGGTGTCGCCCTCGGGGGTGAAGAGCACCAAGTCTTTTCGGTCGCTGTCGGTGCTGATGAGGTGCTGTGCGACGCGGTATCCGGCGGTGGTGTGGTCGCGGTGGGTGTTGATGCCGTCGCAGCTGTAGTGCACGACGCGGGGCATGTCTTCGCCGTCGAACGCGACGAGCGCTGACCCGTTGTCGTCGTATCCATCGGTCATGCTGTTGAAGCTGCGGCCCTTGTACTGGCGGGTGATCGCGCGCACGTCGAGGTCAGTGGGGCCGTCGCTCCAGGAAACACTCATCCAGGCTGACGCGGTGCCGGTGCTCATCCGGACGCTGAACTTCACGCCGGGAAATGCGTTCTTCAACGCCGTACGAAGCAACTTGGCGGTGTCCTTGGTGCTGATGTATTCGGCCATGGTCTGGTCTCCTCAGTTGCTTAGTGCGGTAGCGGGTGTGGTTACGGCCTGGGCTTCCCACTGGGCGAGCTGGGCGCGGAGGTCAGCGATCGCTGTGAGCTGGGCGGCGGTGCGCTGGGCGATCACGGCGGGACTCTCGGGAGCGTGGGGGGTGGCAAACCCTCCCCAGGTCAACATCCGTTCACGGCTCCGGATCGAGCGGGTGAGGTGTCGGATTTTCCACTCAACATCAACGGGAGCCGCTGCGCTGTGGTGAGTCCTGATCTGTTCAAGCATTTTCTCTCCTCCAAATTTTTTTGCCTTTCGGCGGATTTCCGCCCTCATGGAGTGCTGTCGGGGTCAAGCCCCAAGGAGCGGTTGCAGGCCAAAGTTGTGGAGGAGCGCAGCGGAGGAGAAAGTTTTGCCGAAACTGCGACGACGGCTTGACGCCGACAGCACGGAGTGAACAATCCCCCAGACGAAAAGCAACAAAGTTCACGTGCGTCGGCCTACACACTGGGGAACCAAGCCTGCGGCTCTTCTCCCATCCCGAGTGCGGGTTTCTTCGGGGGTCGGCTATGGTGCCGGCATCCCACTGGCCCGTGGGGCACTCCCGCAAACCGTGAACGGTGCCTCACCCCACTGCAGGTCGAGGAGTCGCAGTTAAGCGCGTTCTGTCGATGCCCCGCACGTTGCCTGGTCCGCTTGCCCTAGCAGCGGCCGGCTCATCTGCAAGCGGATAATAGGAGGATGAATTGGGACCTGGCACACCGTCCGCGAGACACGGCCGAGTCAACGCCCGTCACCATCGAAGCACCAGACAGCTGGACCGCCCTCGAGCAACTGCGCGCCGCCATCCCCGCCGATCACCTGGTCTTATACGTGCGCCCCACCAAATAGCGACGATCGCCCACTCCCGAATCCTCCCAAAAAACGAATTTATGTTCTATAAACTCCATAAATGCGAGCTTTATTGGAGTGAACAGTGGCCGCAAAAAAAGACGAGCCCCCGCGGACCATATCCGACTCCTTTAGTGCAGTCCGGCAGCCTCGAAGAGGTCGAACCCGCGTTCAGCGCCGAGTGGTAGATCCGCGGGTTGCACCGTGCCTGGGTGTGGGTGGCGGCCATCCAACGCGGCGGACTAACTGTCTAGGCGGAGGTAACCGTTCGAAGGTCGCTCGCGGGTAACCGACTCACCGTTGATGAAGCGATCGCAGCGGAGAACGGCAGGCCTCGCATCATCGATTCCGCATAGTCCCAGTCCGGCTGGCCGTCGGGGCGCACGGGGAGGCGGACTGTCGTTTTCTTCATGCGGGCAAGAGTCCACTTATAGCCATATGTGAACCGGTGGCGCTCATGTTTAATCGCCGCAGCGACGAACAAAAGAGCCCATTTGGTTACTTCAGCACGCGGGATTAGGACGTTTACGTCATCGCATGCAAAATATGGCTCATCCTGGTAAAAAGTTGACCCGACACTTCCGTTGTAGGCCACCGTAAGAGTGTGTGCGGGGGCATTAGGTGTCACATCGCACATATCGGTCACGCCGTTATTGAACTCGGTTGCCCCAACAAATCGAACTTCCCCGGGCCGGCGATCGGCCTTGGTGAGTCGGCGACCCTTACGTATATCGAAAAGGCCGTCGATACGGAAAATCTGCCAGGCAGGAGCATCAGCCAAACTGACAGATGTGTCGAGGGCCTGACGCAGGCCAGCAACAGTGGGAATCTCGGCGCGATCAACCCAGTCGGGCACGGTATCCGGTAGACCAATTGTTCGAAGGGTACGGTTTGCTTCACGCCCAAACGCCGTATACCGGAATGCGTTGTGACGAATGCACATTGCATAGAACAACCGGTGCAAGTGCGACATCTCTTCGTCCTTGGGGAACAGAACCGCGACGTTCTGAGCAGTGTAAAAAGGGCGCTGTTGGACGTATGTGGAAAGCAACCGCGAACCACCAAGCGCGACAGTGAGAGCGCCGGCCGGATAGAGACGTGCGCCCTCAATCGATGCAACATAGCCCGAAACCCCACTATGGCCGGAAAGCCCGCCCTTGCGGCCGACGAACGCGGTGCCATCGGATTTGTGGGTTCGCGTCAACTTGTTCATGTCGAGCTTGTTTCCATACTCAACGTCAAACAGGTCGGCGATGACCGTCACTCGTCACCCTCTGGCGAGCCGCTGCCGAGTGTAAACAGCGAGTAATCGAGAAGCACGCGCTCAAAGTCAGCTTCGGTCAGCGTGCTGTAATCCGTTTCCATGTACGCCTCAGCGACCCACTCGTCCACCGCGGTGACTTTCTGCATGACGGACTCACCAGGGTGCACCTCTCGGTTACGCCAAGACTCAACCCACCTATCGCGAAATACGGGCCAGGTATGGTGTTTGTCAACGCGCCCCAAATTCTTGACCTTTACGAAGCCGTCTTCACGCCAGTAGCCGAACCAGGTCTTGCGGTCACTTGCCTTGTGCGGTTTTTGCGCTGTAAAAACCATGATGCAGGTCACAACGCCGGTAGGAGCGAAAACCTCCGGAGGCATCGACATAACTGCTTCGAGCGTGTGGCGCTTGAGTAGCTCGCTCTTCTCAATAGACGGCGCTGTCGCGCAGCTGATGGGAACGATGGCGATTCCGCGCCCTCCCTCTGCGAGCATGTCGAGCATATTGAGAAAGAACCGCAGTTCGCTTAGGTCCTGCTTCGATTTTGCGTAGGGCGGGTTGATCATCCCGACCGTAGGACGCATTGCACCCGCAGTGCCGTGGTGTTTCTTGATTGCATCGATGTTCGGCTTATCGAAGCACGACCCCTGGTAAAGGTTTGATTTTCCATCGCCACGAAGAATCATGTTCGACGCCGCTAAAGCGTACATTGTCGCTTGCTGCTCGATTCCGAGCAGGCGCTCACCTTTGATCGAAGCAATCTCGGCTTCAGTGGTAGCTGTCCGCATCATCTCAGTCATCGCGGAGATCAGGAAACCCCCCGTACCTGCGCACGTGTCCACCACGACGTCTGTCTTGTCGACATTGGCGATGAGCGCAAACAGCTCGGTCACGTGGCGCGGCGTCAACACAATTCCGAGTCCCTTGCCGTCACCGCCACTGTATCGAAGGAACTCGCCATAGAAACGCCCGACAACATCAATGTCGTGATAGACGGTCATAAACGGCAAAACATGCTCGGCGAGCATCTTCACAATTTGATTTAGCACCCCCTTGGGGTAAGCCACAGTCGCCTTCGAGAGTTCCGGTTGTACCTGAATTCCGGTAAAAGGCTGCACGAGGTTACTAATTTTTGCCTTCAGCAACGACGCCTCAGTCATCTGCTTGCGGATTGCCTGCATCCAGGCGCCAGGGAGATCTTTGGCAGGATATACGTCATACGTCTTGCGGAATACCGGGTCGTTGAGGGCTATGAGCGTGCCTGCAACAGCGAGGGGCTTCTCTTGTTCGGTCATCTCGGCTTCATCGCGCATGAACACATGGAGCTGCTGCGAGAAGCTAATCAGGTCGCGCTCGCGCTGACGCTGCACAGTCGGATCGAATGCCGCCGCAACGATCAAATCGGACATCGGGACGAGTTCCTCAATCTCGGCACCGGTCGGAGCAACGAGAGAGCGGTGCACCTCGGATCCCTTGGGAGTTAGGAATAGGGACCATTTCGATGCCGCAGGTGACCCGGATACGGCCACAGAGACGACAGTATGCGTGGGACTCAGATGGCGGGCGTAATGCAGTACACCGTCCACAGCGAAATCCGCGGGGCGATCGAGATTAGTCGACTGGTGACGCGAAATCTCCGCCTTGCACTCGATGATGATGGCGATGTCTGGCGCACTGGGTGCGGTGATGATGAACTCGGGGTAGCCCGCCGCTTTACCCGAGCCTCTTTTTGACGCCTTT
Organism: Cryobacterium sp. Y29; assembly: GCF_002929825.1. Taxonomy (GTDB): domain Bacteria; phylum Actinomycetota; class Actinomycetes; order Actinomycetales; family Microbacteriaceae; genus Cryobacterium. The sequence goes on along the minus strand of NZ_PJJN01000020.1, from coordinate 22,936 downwards.
GAAAGCGCAGTTCGGATGGCTGCAATGGCACTCTGCTGCTTTTCAACGAGGATGGCCGTCTCGTCATCGTAATAACCGAGGTGTCGGAGGATGCTGTCAGTCAGGTCTTCGGTAATACGTTCATTGGCCACTCTTAGACCGTAATGGCTCAGCGCACTGCACCCGCACACCAGGATCACTCTTTACAAGAGACGTGTTCGCCTCGCTCGCCGAACTACTGTCGGCCGCAAGCCCGGGTCGCCAAGCTGCTCCCGGTCTCCCTCGCGATTGAGGCCCACTGAGGCACCCAATATCGCGCCCCAGGTGTGGTTGAGTATTTGATGTCTTGAGAGCCATCCGATCGTGCGGCTCAGAGCCGCCGTTCGTGCGGAAGCGAGCCAGGAGTGGCCCGGCTGGCAGCCAGTGGCTCCATCCGCCGGATCGATAGGCGTTGGTGAGGGTTGTCTGCTCTGTCATGTTGATGGTGCCGGTCTCGACCCAGACGGTGCTGTGGGTGATGCAGCCCATGATCGCGGCGTCATGCGCACGGAGTCGAGACGACGGTGCCAGGCCTCGACAACGGATGTTGGGTGCAGAGAACCGTCCAGATCTCCCCTGCGGGGGTGAAGCGTCACATGGTTGCGAGACCATCCCCGGTGGCTCTCAACCACCCGGATCACGGCTCTGGACAACACGATTCCTGGTTTGGGGCAATGGCCTTCATCTGTACCACCCCGGCTCCCTCGGAGGCCAATATTCAGTGGTCGAGCCTAACTACCGATCATCTCACCAGCGCTTTCCCTGGAGCCAGTGTCTTCACCGCACCGAACTCGCATACGAGTTCAATCTACACCGGCGGCAGTCTCCACTAATCGGCTCCGTAGATTGGGGCGTGGGACCCCTTCTCGGTGCTGCTGCCGACGAGGGTCGGCGATATGGTCAACTGACCCTTCACAGGACACATCAAGGGCGCACGCACGCAGGGGGCAATTTAATGAGTTCAGTCGATCAGCAAATCCGAAGCGCAGACCGTGCGATCACGGGAAGCATCACCGCACTGAAAGGCGACCGCGCGCTTCTATCGATCACAGTACTATCTCAGCTTCGAAACCTGGTCGAGGGTTCTGCCGTACGGTTACACTCCGGTAGCGGGGACACCGAGTACTCCTACGCCGCCGTTCAAGAAGCACTCGTGTATATCGGCTCAGCGCCGAAACGAGTCCAATTCCTAAATCGGTTTCACAAGCTCCTCCAGGAGAGCGTGTCGCACTACACGATGGATGGCGACGCTTCCGAACGGCTCATGCTCAAGTACTTCGAGTACTTAATCCGACTTCGAAGCCTGCTGTGGAACGTGTGCAAGCTTCCTATCCTGGCAAATCTTGAGGACTTCCCGGTGAATCTCGACCCTTCATTGCGCGAGTATCACCAGAAAATTGCCGACCGGATTGCTGCTGCGCGCGCAATGCCGACACCCGGCGGGAAGCGCGACCGGTACTACATCCACCGCACTCGCCCGTTCTTCGCGAGGGGACGCATCTTCTACGAGGTCGTGTTCCGGCCCGCAACCGATCGCGTCAGTAAGTTTGACCGCATCATTGCATTTACCGACATCGACATAACGGACAAATACGCGGCGTACCTCACGGTCATGCCGGAGGCGATTGAGGTACTTAGTCAGACGATGCCAATCACGGTCCTTCTCGAATGGCAGGTTTCGATCCGTCCGTGCGAGCTCAACAACTTTGCGAAGCTATTCGGGACTCAAACGACGGTGCAGTCAACGAGCTCCGAGTACCGAGTATTGATGAAGCACCTGACTAAGACCGAGTCGAGTCTGCTTGACGTTGTAGCGCTGCCTGACGCCCTTTTTGCGAAGCTCCAAATGGAGGCGACGGCGCGGGTGCAGAAAGCTCAAGTCTTCCCGGTCCTAGTTAAGGCGCGTTCGTTGTTGGCAAAGAAGTCAGCTGGACACAACATGATCCGGTACCTAATGCTGCGAATGAACAACGTGGTGCTGAAGCAGCAATACAGCGCGGAGACTTGGAGTGGTCTTTCCCACCTGCATCTTCAGTTTGGATGCAAGGCATTCGATTCCATGCCGTTCTGTACATCACCAATCGGGCACAATGCACGTTTTGCAGACCTAGTGGAAAGCCTGGACTCGAAATCGCACAAGCACGAACTACTGGCGAGGCGAGTCAAAAACAACGTCGAACGACACGGGATGCTGTACACCCCTGTCAACGAATTAGAGCATTTTGGAGACCTAAAGACCTTGGTCTCGGAGTACAACACCGCGCTTTATTACAAACATCGACCTCGGCGTGACTTGGTGCAAGACAAGGGCCACTTGCTCATCCAAAGCTATGAGGATGACACCGTCGAGATCATCACGGAATTGCAGAAGTATGCCGTGGCCGGAATTGGCGGCTATACCGCCGCGGTGGAGCGTTGGTTAGAGGAGACGACGACTATCACGGTCGACGACCCTCTGAAAGTGGCCGCGCTGAAGGCATTATTCGCCAACTCCCAAGTCGCACTAATCTACGGCGCAGCAGGCACCGGCAAGTCGACGGTGATCAACCATATCGCCAACTACTTCAACGACAAGAAGAAGCTGTTTCTTGCCCACACGAACCCTGCGGTCAATAACTTGGAGCGTCGAGTCACCGCGCAGAACTCAGAGTTCCGCACAATTGCTCGTGAGACCTGGCGGCCCTCTTATACCGAGTACGACGTCTTGATCATCGACGAGTGCAGCACAGTGAGCAATGAGGACCTGCTCAAGGTGCTCCGACAGACGCGGTTCAAACTTCTGGTTCTTGTGGGCGACGTCTACCAGATCGAGTCCATTAAGTTCGGAAACTGGTTCACTCTCGCGCCCGCGTTCATCCCCTCTTCGTCCGTTTTTGAGCTGACCAACCCGTACAGGACTAAGAGCAATCAACTCCTTAAATTCTGGGGCGCAGTTCGCGGGATCGACGCCAACATCGAAGAGCTACTCGCCCACTACGGATACTCGACGGTTCTCGACGAATCGCTCTTCGAAGCCCAGCGAGACGACGAAATCATCCTCTGCCTCAACTACGACGGCCTATACGGAATCAACAACATCAATCGCTTTCTCCAAAGCAGCAATCCCGGACTCACGGTGAACTGGGGCGTTTCCACATATAAGGTTGGCGATCCAGTTCTCTTCAACGACACCGACCGCTTTCGAGGCGTCATCTACAACAACCTCAAAGGAAAGATCGTCGCCATTGAAGAGCATCATGGCCGTATCCAGTTCGACATAGACATTGACCGCATCATCTCAGCTTTTGACGTCTACGGCACCGAGTTGGAATGGGTCGGTAATTCAGTTGTACGGTTTTCGGTCTACGAGCGTGGCAACACCGACGAGGACGACGAGTTATCGAACTCGAGCGTACCGTTTCAGGTGGCATATGCCGTCTCAATTCACAAGGCGCAAGGCCTCGAGTACGAGTCGGTGAAGGTCGTAATCACCGGCGCAAACGAGGACGAGATCTCACACAGCATTTTCTACACGGCTGTCACCCGTGCGCGCGAACAGCTCAAGATTTTTTGGACGCCAGAGACCCAAAAGGCAGTGCTCGGCCAGCTCGCCAGACCTGAGAACGGACGTGACCTTGGGCTTCTCTCAAGTCGGCGGGGGCTGAAACCTTCGCGTAAGAAAAATTAACTCCGGTTGCCGACTAGCGATGTCTTTTACACGAAAGATCGCAACCACCGTACGGAATTGGCGACGCATATCGTGTGTCTCATTAGACGGACGGTGACCGGGGCAGCTTTGAATTACCGTCGTCTATTCGGTTCCCTGCGGTGCCGAGAGGGCGACCGTCCCGTAAGACCCGTCTGAGAAAATGCCCGGTGAAGGGAGGGTATACGGGACACGTTCGGACGCTTCAGATGACTCGGCGGCAGGGTCCAGGGCTCGCGCTCGGCGATAGAAGGTTGCTCGAGACATTCCGAGGTCGCGGGCAACCGTTGTTGCTGTCTCTCCGCCGTCGATGAGTCGGCGGGCGTTGCGGACTTGGCTGTCGGTGATGATCCGCGGGCGGCCGCCTAAATCCTTGCCGGCTGCGCGGCGTTTGTTGATGGAGTCGACAACACGCTCTCGCTTGATTTCGTGTTCCATCTGCCCGAGCGCCGCCATGATCGTGAACAGCATGGACCCCATCGGTGTCGCTGTATCGACGTCGCCGCCGCCGAGGTTAAGTACGCGAAGGCCGGCGCCGCGGCCGCGAAGCTCCTCGGCAAAAGCGAGCATGTTCTGCGTTGATCGGCCGAGCCGGTCCAGGGTCGTGATGACGAGGGTGTCGCCGTCTTCGAGAGCGTCGAGGGCCTGATCGAAGTACGGCCGGGATGCTCGAGCGCCGGAGATTCCATGGTCGACGTACAGGTCGTCGCGCCGCACGCCGGCGGCCAAGATATCCACTTGTTGCCGGTCGGTGGATTGTTGGCGCGTGGATACGCGCGCGTAGCCGATCAGCTTTGTCACATTTCTCCTGGGGTGTCTCGTAACTAAAGGTGTGTACTGCAATTACAACAGGAGGTTATGCGACGTTGTTATAAGACTCGCCGTGCCGCCAGATTCCGCCGATCCGCAAAGTCGAAAATGGGATGTCGTGAGACGTCTTATATCCCTAGGGTTATGAGGCATGCGGAGGTCTTGAACGAGGTTTCGCATACACTCGCGCGGAACCAGGTCCAGGGCAATTCAATCCTCTCTAAGGTTGCTACCCGGGCGGGGAACGGTCGCTGTCGTGGGCAGACGCTAATGTGAGCGCATGTCATTGGACTGGTTAGGCCCCTCTGTAACTCTGGTGCTGGGCGTTGCCGCCTTCTTCGTCGGTGGGGCGAGCGAGAGGCGTCGGGACCAACGGCTGTCGGCGCGTGAGCAAGCGGCACGAGAGCAAGCGGCTAGAGAACGACGGGACGAAGAGCGACACCGTTTTCAGCTCGAAAACTATTTGTCCCTGCAAGACGCATTGCGGGAGTACATGCGGACCCTCGCGAAGATCATTTGGGCGGACAGGGCGATAGTCAAAGAGCACGGACATTTCACGATGCTTCCGGAGGGCCTTAGCCAAGATGCTTTCGATACGGGCATTGTGTTCGGTCGCCTGATGAATCGAGTCGTGGACGACGAGTTGCGGGACCAACTTGAACAGTTCAACTCGCTAGCCGGGCAGACGACGATCCCGCCGTTGGACAAGTCCATTTCGAAGGAGCGGGGAATTGCACTCATGGACGACCGCAATGACGTGCTGGCGAACATGTATCAAAAGTCCGCTGACATGGTTGGTGATCGCCTGCGGCGTGAACTGAAACGCTAAGTGAACCGCCCCAGGGCGATTCCGCCTCCCATTGAGCGGGAAGGATGTATTTCACTCGGAAAGGGTGAGATACCCGCTCCGATCTGCAACCGTGCCGGGAGCTGTCTCGCAACCAAAGTGTGTCGAAACCCATCTTTTCCGGTCGCGTCGGTCGGACTCCCCTGACAGGATGAAAGGGTGCCCAACTCTCCATGGCCTGCGCACAGCGGGGCTCTTCTTCTCCGAGACATGCGACCCGACGACCTGAAACACCTGGTCGCTCTGCGGAACAACCCTGCAGTGAACCACTTCATGCTGCGCACCCACGTCGACCCCGAGGCGTGGTGTCGAGAGTGGATGACGATCCCGGACAGCGAAACGGACTTTTCCTGCGTTGCCCAGCTCGATGGTGAGATCGCTGGTCTGGGCTTCCTCGACGTCATCGACGGTATGGGCCAGCCCGGGATGCCTGAACGCACGCAGGGCGTCATGGGTTACATGCTCGAACTCGACCTCGCCGGGAGGGGGCTCGGGACCGACCTGGCCCGTGGTCTTCTGTCCGCAGCATTCGACTCGCTCGAACTACGGCGCGTCATCGCGAGCTGCAATGCTGACAACGTGGCGTCAGCCCGCGTGCTCGAAAAGGTCGGCATGCGACGGGAGCAGCACGGGGTCCAAGATTCCTGGCATGCCGAGCTGGGCTGGGTCGACGGCTACCAGTACGCGCTCCTGGACCACGAATGGCGCGACATGCACGCGTAAGCCGATCGTTATTGAGCAGTTCGAGGGTGGTGTGGCTTCCTAGGGAGTTACGCCGTGGCCTTGTCCTGCCTAGTCGTCCGGGCCATGAGCCAAGACCGCTAATAGCAGTGACTCAACTTCCTCGGTCGGGGAGACCGCATTGCCCGTCAAGCTGGCTCGTAGATGGTCCTCCATGAGGAACCACTGGATCATGTCGGCGGTCTCCCAGATCTGAGACCGCAGGAGTGGCCTTTCGATCTCATGCGGCACCGTGAACGAGCCGTCCGCTCGGAGATCGACGTAGAAACCGCTCTTCTTCGCCTCGTTGTCCTCCTGGGCGAGGCCCTTCAGGTAGGCGTCCAGCACGTCGGGAGCGTGGGTCTTCACCAGTTCGATCTCGATAGGCTCCGGATTGCCCGGTACCTCGGCTAGTACGGTCCCGAAATCGGCGGCCTCTATGAGTTTTGCGAGGTGGTGAACCCCCTGCTTGCGCAGTTCGGGCACCTCGTGCGGCGTCTCATCACCGTCATACCAAGCATTCCGGAACGACTTGTAAACCCAGACGGCCTTACCCACTTCCTCCTGAGCAAGGACAATCAAGGACTGTGCGCGTGGTGATGGGAATAGGGCGTCCGCATCGATGATGATCCGTGCTGCGTTTTCGAGGAGTGCCAGCCAGAATGCTCGAGCGGTCGTCGGCGTCAGCATCGTCACGTTGTCAGACTAGAGGTCATTCCGGCGCAACCTGCTGCAGCCCAGCTCGCTACGATCTGTGCATGGAGGTTCTGTAGCCTGGGACGGCAGCTCACGCGACACTTCTCGTGATCTGGGGCACACTTCACACTTGCGCACCCCTGTGCTGGGCGATCTTGTCGGGGCGGAAGCCTGACCAGTGGTCGTGTTCGTCCACGACAACTACCGGGGCTTGGCTGTACCCGAGTTCTTCCATCACGTACTCCAACGCGGCCGCGCTGCTGGTGAGGTCTATGACCTGGTACTCAATACCCGTCCCGTCGAGCGCGCGATAGGTAGCGGTGCACTGCACGCAATTCGGCTTGCTGTAGACGGTCATCATGGTTGGGCCGTTAGTCGGTGAGCCCGAGTGATTTGCGCAGCTGGTCCTCTGTGACGCCGTGCAGCTCTTCCTGGTGCTGTTTGAGCAGGTCGAGGGCTACTCGTATGAGGGTGTTGTCTGTCAGTCGCTCACCGGCGCCCTGTCGGCGTTGGTTGAGTTCCTTGCGCTGCGCTTCGACCCATTCGAGCTGGTCGGGTCGGATGCGGGTTTCTTTGCGCTCATAGGTGAGCCAGCGCGGGACGCTGCGAACGTCTTGGGGCTCTGCCGCGGGCTGTGCAGCCGGGGCGCTCACGGGTGCAGCGGTTGGCGCTACGTCTGCCGTCGGTGCGGTCGGCGCGGGCTTTTCGACCTGGGGAGCAGGTGGGCCGGCTACAGCAATGTCGCCACCCAGCATGGAACCGAGATCCCTACGTGCCATTAGTGAACCGCCTCTGTCGTCTCGTGTGCCCAAACCGTGAGCAATTCGGTTGTTACCGCGGCGAGGTCGGTTTGAGCCTTGGTCGCGTCGCGGCCGCCATAGTGAAGGATCGAGACGCCTTCTCCGGTGGCGTCCTCATATACCTGGTACTCGCGCAGGAATGAGCGGAAGTGCAGGTATCCCGCGCCGTCGAGCAGGTCATACAGGCCACGTGCGTCTTTGAACCCCCCCGTTGCATCAATGCTCCGCGGCTTAACGCGGTTCGCCAGGACCCGATACGGCACGCCACGGGCTATGACGTGTTCGTTTAGCGTTCGCGTGAGGGGCTTAATCGACAATGCCGTGGCTTTGCACGGGAGGATGACGAAATCGGCCACGTCGAGCACGGCATCCAGCACAGGGAGGTCGTGCAGCGAACCGGGCGTATCCACCAGGATCACGTCATAGGGCAGCTCACGCAGCCGGGCCAGGTTTCCCACCTCTGTATCGGCGGCTAGGTCGAACTCGAATTCGGGGCCGTGGTCGAACCACCAGGCGCTTGACTGCTGCGGATCAACGTCCACAACTAGGACACGTGAACCGGATGCGGCCAGGGATGCTGCCAGGTTGATTGTCACGGTGGACTTACCGTCCCCGCCCTTCTGCTGAGCTACTGCGACTATTCGCATGTGATGACCTTTCAGATTGTGGGCCGAGTTCGTAACTCGGAGTTCGTAACTCGGAGTTCGTAACTCGGAGTTCGTAATTAGAAGTTCGGAGCTACAGATTCAGCTTATGCAGCATGAAGGCGGCCGTCAAGCAAGTTAGGAGTTCCGAACTCAGAACTAGTAGTTAGTAGTTACGAACTCGGAACTCCTAACTACTAGTTCAAAGTTCGTAACTCCGAACTCTGAGTTACTAAGTCGGAATGTCAATGCTCATACAAATCACTTCACCACCTCGTAACTCGGAGTTCCTAGTTCGGAGTTCGGAAGAGAGACAACCTCGTGGCAAGGAATCGCGTAGCTATTCGTTGGCGTCACCCGATGCGGAACGGTTGACCTGGGGGAGTTAACGGCGTGCGGAGATTCCGGCAAGCCCTCGGGTTGGTTTGATCCGCTTGGGGAAGTCGCGGTGCATCTGGTCTAACACCGCTTGCACCTCTGCCTGGTTGATAGCGGCCACGCGTTCGGCCTCCTCGCGGGCTTCCTCAGCGCGAGCTGCCTGCTCGGCCGCTCGACGTGTAGCCGCTACGGCGTGGCGGATGCGGTTGGGCTCCGCGCCGGCTGCTCGGGCTTTGTTGATGAGCCAGGCCAGGTAGGCGACGGGGTCACGGTGGGCTCGTGGATTGACGTTGCGTGCGCCAGTCCTGGCGCAGAACTGATCTACGGCAGCGAGTAGGCCGTTTGCGGTCCAGTCCTGGGCAGAAACGCCCAAACGGTGCAAGAACAGGTTTACCGTGCCGACGTGCCGGCCCTTGTCGAGCCAGGGCAGGCGGGCCACCAGCTCGGCGGCTAGGCGCTGATCGACCAGCGGTCGTGGTTTGCGGTCGTGGCCACGGCGCTTGTTCGTCACTGATTTTTGCTGGGGGAGCGCAGCGACCGGGCGGCGCGCGTCAGCGCGCGTTGGTGATGATTTAACAACGGGAGATAAAGACTTACCTTCCCGAGGGGAAGGTAGCTGGACATTTTCCACAGGCTGCTTCTTCGGCAAGGTCAGGGCGCGCAGTGATGCGGCACGGTACTGGCGACCGCCGTGCACCTGGTGTGCGGCCGTGCGCTCGCTCCTGGTGAGATAGCGGCCGACAGTGATAGTCACGGAGAACCCCAGTGTTTCCAGCAGCTCGCGGGCACGCTGAACGGTCTTGCCTGACATGCCCAGCTCAGCCGCGACTGTCTCGTGTGCGGTGCTGACTCCCCGGCCGGTAGCCACGTCCGCTGAGAGCCAATCAGCGCGCGCCACGCGCAGCAGGGTGCCGGCGGCGACCTTGGCCAGACGGCGGCATCCCTCGCCGTGGGGAGTCGCAAGGCAATCCATAAGCGCGTCGAACCAGGACGTGCCACTGGTCCAAGCGACTACCTCGGAGTAGGCACCGTCGACCGGTCGCAGCGACCAGGAGGCCGCGCGATTCTCTCCACTCTCACGTGGGGCGCTGGGTGTCCGCACAATGGGGGACACGACACTGCCGGTTTTTGGCGCAGGAGCATGCGTTTTGGGCGTGTTTACGCTTATGATGAAGTCACTCCTTCATTGGGGTACAGCAAAGGCCCGGTTGGTAGCCGGTAGTTTTCTGGAAATGCTCTGAACCTGTAAGTCGCCAAACTTGGGCAGGTTCGAGCCATAGCTTCAAGGCCCGCCGTGAAAACGGCGGGCCTTCTGCGTTAATCGGGGTTGATAGGCAACCTCTCGTTGTTCATCCACACGGGCAGGCCTTCGTCATTGAGCGGAAGGTTCTTAACCATCAGCTCCACGAACACAGCCGCGGAAACGCCGCCGGCCGCCGCATATCGCTCTAGATCGAGCTTTACCGCTTCCTCGATCGCGTAGCCAAGGCGCACTGACTTCGTGCGAGTGTTGCGCGGGAGACGCGGGTGCGGGGTGGCCATACCTTGAACGATAATGCTGCATGTATATCCGTGTCCAGATTGGGGGCGGTGTGTCGCGCATCCCGTCTTGCGAAATCGTGGCCCACGTGCCCCTGGGAGGGGTTACCCAAGGAGGTGCGCGACTGTCGCGCCCAGGTCGTCTGCGATTAGCTCGCGATTGGCCCAAAATGTCGTCTTGGGTGGGCGGCGCTTGAAGTCGTCCGGGGCGTCGTCCTGGACGTAACCGAGCCGGCCCAGATCCTTTAGGGCCTCATGTACGGAGTTGCGCGACATTACGTCCTCGGGGATGAGGTCGAAAAGCTCGGTGAAGGTACGGGGCTTTTTTAGCAGGATGCGCAGCACGATTGCTCGCGTGGGGGCGGAATAGGCCTCGTGGAAACGGGCCACCCGCTCGGGGGCATTGATTCCAGCCATGTCGTTCATTTTGTCGGAACTCCCAACGTCGCGTTGAGGCCGCGACTTATCGGCGGCAGTTCACTGGGCAGCATATCCACCAAATTTGGAAAGTCTCCTCAGTGTCGGTGGCGTGCTGTAAAAGTGAGATGGTCCTCATTCTGTGTCCGCCTTTAAGGGGACATAGCGCAACTACCGCGTCAAAAAGCCGAATGTGATCACCCCAATTTCGGGAATCACCCCCCGTTTGGGTGGAAACGCGGTGCAAAAATGGGACACTAGACAAGCAGCTCGGGGGACTGCGCTATCTCCCTCGAATGTGTAGGAAACTATTCGAGAGGAAGCACCTATGACTGACAGCAGTCGTGGAATTGCAAGCGATGTGTTCGGCGGAGCTGCACGCGCCAGCCAATACATCGAAGAGGACGCCAAGCGCCCACCAGCGGCGCAGCAGCCCGCCGAAGACCTGGGCGAGCTGGCCGCGCTTGAACCCGACGCAGCAACCGACTCGCCGTTGGTCGTTGCCCCGCCGCGGTCCTCGGCTGCCATGACGGCCGGACCGTCTCTGCCGGCGGATTCCACGTCCGTTCTGTTCGGGGGGCCTGCAGCGGCGCTGACGGTCACTGACCCCGGTAAGGCCACTACGGGTTTCCGTGGCGCTATGGCCAGGATGGGGCTCCCGGTGAAGCCCGGGACCGATGAAATCGAGGCCCGTCGCGTCGAATCGGTACGCCTGGCCGCTGAGACGGTCGTTCGTCAGGCGACCTGGACGCGTGCCGTCTCAGTCCTGGTGAACAACCCCAAGGGCGGGACCGGGAAAACCCCTACAGCGGTCATCCTCGCGGGTGTACTGGCGTCGATCCGTGGGGGATCAACGGCGGTCCTGGAAGTCTCTGACGATCCGGGCGCGTTGGGCTATCGGGCCGAAGGCAACCCGAAGCTGGGTCTGGGGGAACTGGTGCGCGATATTGACCAGGTCAAGACCGCCGGCCGGCTCCATGGCTACACCGCCCCGCAAACGTCGTTTGCTGACGTGATCGCCTCGACCGGCCGGCGGGACCGTTTGACCGGTGATGCTGTGGTCTCGGTCTGCAAGGTCATCGATGAGTTCTACGGGATTCGCGTTATGGACTCGGGCAACGTCACTACGTCATCCGCTTTTCAGGGCGCGGTATCGGTCGCTGACGTACTCGTTATCCCGGTGATGAACGCGGGAGATTCGGTACTCGAAGCGATTCAGCTACTCGAGGAGCTACGCGCCGCCGGCGGCCAGCCCAAGCGCCTGGCGGACACCGCTATCGCCATTCGACTCACGGACGGACGGCCGGAAAACCAGGCCGTTTCTGATGAGGTGGCGCGCCTGATGTACGAAGCCGGCGTTACGTCGCTGCACGAAGTTCCCTATGACGCCCACATTGCCGAGCGTCAGCAGATCACCCTCTCCAAGCTCGCGCCCGCGACTCGTGACGCCTTCGCGGCCGCCGCGGCCGCGGTAGTCACTTCCCTCAAAAACTCGGTTTCGACCGAACACTGAAAGGCCCACAGCAATGAACGATCTGATTCTCTCCGCCGTCTCGCGGCTGCCCCTGGCCATTGATAACCCCCTCGACGGGCTTGTCCCCGATTTCTCGTTCGGCGGAACTGAGTTCACCGCGCTGTGGCAGAAGCTCATCACCGCGATTTGGGGAATCGCGATCCTGATCTCCATCGTCTACCTGGCGTTGGGTCTAGTGTCCATGGCTGGCGCTTCCAGTGACTCCAATCCGAACCCGCAGCAGCACGCTCAGGGCCGCAAAAAGGCCCTGTGGGCTGGCGTCTCTCTAGCCGGCCTCGCCGCTCTCGCGCTGATCGTCGGCGCGATCCTCAGTTTCGTCGGCTAACTGCCAACCCCTAGGAGGCGCAGCATGCGTATGTACACCAAAGCCGGCCGCAGCCGGTGGCCCTATGTCATCGGCGCGGCCGTGGTCGTAGTCGCCGTAGCCGGCGGAATCGTCTACTCGTCCACCCAACCAGGCGGAGAACCCACCGCAGCGGCGTCAAGCGAACCGACCCCAACGGCATCCGCCCCCTCTGGCGGGGGCAGTTCTGGCGCAGGCGACAGCGACGAAGATCTAGCGCCCACCGGCTGCCTCGGCGGTCAGGAGCGCACCGCAGATATGGTCTTCGCCGCCCAAGATTCGGCGAAGCACACCTCATATGGAGCCGTCGAAATGGCGGCGTCCGTCTACCGCTGGCTGTGGCAATCTCCCCACCCCGTAGAAGCCGAAGCGAATGCGGTGAGCGGCGAAATTATGGCGAAATCAGCCAACGAATCTTTCAAGGACCTGGCGGCCAGCTATTCAGCCACACCGGATATGACCGGCGGGCAGGTGGCCGAAGACACGCCATATCACCTCTCGACCACAAACGGGTTGTGGTCGATAACTGAAGGAAGTACCGGCGACCAGGTAGAAGTCAACCTGGCCGCGGGATACGTGATTAACGGTGAACTCAGTTCCAGTAAATCTGCCGTCATCAGTATGACCATGGTTTGGGAAGCTGATAGCTGGCATCTCCTATCTGGAGGTACGCCCGACCAGGACAAGCTTGCCGCCGGAGGCAACCGCTTCACCGGAGGCTGCTGATGCCCGACGGTGCCGCCCTTGCCGCCCCAGGCGCGGAGTGCACGGATAACTTCCTTATTTGCGGAGCGAGCGACGTAGTCAACGGCGTTAGCGATGTAGTCAATGGTGTGGGAGGTGCTGTTGGTGGTGCTGTGGAAACAGCGAAGGGTTTCGCGGACTTCTGGTCTGATCCGGCGGGCAACTCTTTCCAGATGTTGCAGGACGGTGCTAAGGGCCTGGCTGATGATGTGTTGCCCGCGATCACGCATGCAACCCTGCCTGATTTGACGGCTGATTGGTTTATCAGCTCGTACCGAATCAGTTTCGGCCTGGCCGTGTTCGTGCTTGTTGCTCTGCTCATCCCGCAGTTCGTCCGCACCGCCCGCGGGCAGCAGTCGGGCCGGGACCTGGCGGAATCGCTGGGACTCTACGCACCGATTTTTCTCGTTGGCGCAGCATTTGGGCCGGCTGTGGGTGCGGTTCTGGTGAAGTTCTTCGGCGCACTCTCGGACTCGCTCATCAGTTGGGGAGTCAATACGTCCGCGCAAAACATCGTGGAGAAGTTCTCCGAGATGTTGAGCCACGACGACAACGGCGCGGGCCTGGCCGGCGGCGCGATCGTGGGAATCGTTCTAATGATCTTCATGATTATTGGCCTTTTGATCGTGGTGCTGATCCTCATCGTGCAGCTCATCACGCTGTATTTCTCGGGGGTGCTGTTTCCCCTCGGGTTGGTTTGGATCGTTGACCCGACCAAGCGCGCTTTTGGGTTGAAGATTTCCTATCTGTGGTTTGGCATCCTGGCGTCTCATCCGTTGCTGTTCTTCATGCTCGCGATCGCCTATTCGATGGTGTCAAGCACCATCAATGTGTTCGATGGGGACGCAACACTGGAACGCACGGTAACGCTAGTGGTGTCGATCCTGTCGCTGTTGATCGCGGGGCTCTCGCCGGTGCTGCTAACGAAGTTCGCACCGGTTCTGCCCATGGGTGGCAGTGGCGGGGCTCCTTCTCGCGGGGGCAACATCGGTTCTAGTTCTATGCAGCAGGCCGATGCGAGAGTCAGTGACTCTGGGTCTAGCTCGCAGTCCGATAGTGGCGGGGCTGCTCGCAGCGGTGGGGCTGGCTCCGCGTCGTCTAGCGCTGGTATATCCAGCCCGTCCGGCAGTTCCGGTGGGGCTGGCGCTGAATCTGAGGAGGCTAGCTCCTCGATCACTGCGGCCACCAAGGGCGGCGCTGCAGGCGGGGGAGCGGCCAGCGGTGGTGCAGCTGCTAGGGGAGCCACTGCGGCTACTGCCGCGGAGGGTGCGGCGGCTGCTGGCGCTGCCGAGTCCTCAACGGGTGTTGGTGCCGCTATCGGCATCCCAACAATGATCGTGGCCGGCGCTATGGCAGCCGGTAACGCCACGAAGAAGGTCTCTGACTCTGTGGGCGCGGCCGCGGCCGAACCAGTCGATGACCAAGAAGACCACTATGGGAAGGACTCGACCTCATGAGTAACACCAAGGAAACAGCGATTCGTTACCTCGGCGGTGAGTCTGGTCACCGGTCCTTCTTCGGCGGTACGTCCTCGAAGGGCCGCACGATTGGTTTGGCGGTGTTTGTCGTGGGCGGCATTGTCGGCATGGCGTTGACTAGTTCCCTGATCGTGCTGCTGATCGCTGCCGGCGGGGCCGGGGCGACGATGCTTGTTACCGCGCGCACGCACCGCGGTACCATCCTGCAGCGCCGGGCCAAGCGTTCCCGGTGGCGCTCACGCAAGCGCCTCGGCACGGACGTGTACACGCCGTACGACGATGAGGAGTGGACCCGGCTGCAGCAGCTTGCCACTGTCGGCACCAAGCCGGAGAAGGCCGCCGCGTCCAGGGCGTTGGGCCAGATGCGGGCTAACCCGGACGGCGCCGACGGGATGGGCTGGCTGCAGTACGCATCCAACCTGCCAGGTATCGCCTGGCATGCTCCGATTGGGCAGCAGCCCTACCTCTCGGTCGCGTTCAGCGTCTCCGGGCAGCTCCGGGGGATGGAGACCGCACAGTCTCTCATGCGGGCCTCTGCAGCCTGGGGGCGGTTCCTGGGTCGCCGGGCCTCGCCGGCCTCGCTCATCAGCGACATTCAGCCACTCACTCGCGTGCTGCCGCCCGACTCGGCGCGGCAGCAACTGTGGGTGACCAATCGCCTAGAGACCGAATCAGCCGAGGAGCCGTGGACCGACGTGCAGCGGGAGTCTTTCTACGCGCAGACCAGGTCCTATGACCAGGTCATCCGCCGGGCCAGCGCTGATGCCATGGTACAGCGGCATTACGTCGTCGTGTCCTGGCCGCTGAACCAGCAGTTCACGGATGCGGCCGCGAAGTTTGGTAAGGGTCGTGACGCCTGGCGGGCTCTGATGAACGATGAAATCAGGGCGACCGTGCGCGGTCTGACAGAGGCTCGTGAGGGTGACGTGGTCGCGTTGACGGCCAAGCAGACTGCCGCGCTGATTATTCACCAGCAAAACCCGAGCATGCCCATTGACCTGGTGCGCCAGGTCGAACCAACACAGTTCGGGTTGGCCTCGCATGACGAGTTCTCGGCGCATGTGGTCGAGAGTTTCGATCCCACTTTCGTGCACCCGGGCGAGTCAGACGAGAACGCTCCGGCGGTGACCTGGTGGCACCGTACCGCCGCGATCCATGGGGAGAACCTAGCCGTTGCCGGCCGGTCCCCGCTGTGGAGCTTGGACCTGCTCATCGGGCGGGAACTCACCTTTGTCCGCACGGTTTCGTTCCACCTGCACTTGATCCCCGCGGGCCAGGCTAAAGCCGCCGCACGCGCTGACGTGGTGCGCGATATGGCCGGCGTCGTCGCTGACCAGGAGAAGGGCCGTCTGGTCGCCGACGAATCAACCACCCGCATGTCGGCCGCGCAGCGCCGTGCCGCGGACCTGTCCGCCGGCTCGCACCACCACGGCGTTTCCTGGGTCGGTTACATCACCATTTCCGCCGAAAGCCGCGACGAGCTCGCGCAAGCCTCACGGCAGCTCGAAGAAGCCTGCTCCACCGGTTTAGGGATCGACCACCTGGACTGGCAGGACTCCTATCAAGCCGCCGCCTCCGGCAGCACCTGGCCCATCGGGCGCGGGCTCCGCGCAGACTCGGCCTCCTTCGCAACCCGCTTCATTGGCCGCCTGGCCGGCCGGAGCGAGAAAGAAGCAATCTCATGAGCAACACCCGAATCAAGACCAAGCCGGCCGCACCTGCCGCCGTCGAAAACGTGGATATGCCGCGCCGGCAGCCGCGCCTTGCCAAGATTCCATTCCTAAAAATCTTCGTGGCCCCGGAGGCTATGGCTCCGGTACTGACCGGCGGCGAGGGCACGGCCACGGCTGGCGCACCGCTGGACGTAACGCCGTTCAGCCTGCCCGGCTCCCGGCTGCGCTCGTCGCCCTCAGCAGCCGCCCGCGGCTGGTACGCCCCTTCGCTGGCCGGAGCGCCGACGACGACACGACAGGCCGAGATTCTCAATACGGGCATCATCGGTGCCCCGACCGGGATTGAGGGAGTCGTGAACGGGACAGACAATCTCTCGTCGACGATGATCTGCCACGATGCTCCGACTGCGTACAACATGACGCCGCGGCGCATCACCAGCCCTAACGTGCTGGTTTTGGGCACGGTCGGTTCTGGCAAGTCCTCGTTCACCAAGACTGTGCTTGTTATGCGCCCGCTGCTGCTGCGCAATCACCGCGCGGTGGTGTTTGACAAGAAGGACCAGGGCGGCGAGGGCGAATATTCGGCCGTGGCCCGCCGGCTGGGCGCAGAACCTCTGCGGTTCGATCCGGACGGCTCTGGTACCCGACTGAACCTGATGGACCCGCTTATCGCTCAGGGCACCGGCCTGCAGGGCCAGATGTTGCTTATCAACGCTGTTGCGCGCATTGCGCGCAACGATCTGCCCGCGTCCGAGTGGGAAGAAAAAGCGACCCGCTACGCGCTGCAGAACCTGTTTGCGGAGAGGGAAATGGCGAACACCACCCGCGCGGCCACCACAGCGGATTTACTGCCGCACCTGGGCGACGTTCCGGCGGATCAGAACCTCTCGGACCTGGCCAAAGAACGATTCCACCAAGCGGGCTTGTCGATCCGCTTCGGCCTGGAAAACCTGCTGGAAACCTACGCCGGTGTATTCGATGGTGAGACCAGCCGAAACGTTGACCTGGCACACAAGCTGACAACGTTCGACGTGTCCCAGCTCCCCGACGACGGGCCCGCGGTTCCCACGGTTATGGCGATCGGCAATATGTGGCTGATGGGCCGTCTGCGCCATGAACGCGGGTACATCACCAACGTTGTCTATGAAGAGGGCTGGCACATGATCGGTGGGCCCTCTGCGCGCCTAGTCAAGGCCAATCAGAAGCTCTCCCGGGGGCTGGGTATCTCCAACGTGTTCGTGATGCACAAGGGCACCGACATTCCAGAAGACAGCCCCGGCTACACCGTTGTCCAGGAAGCGCAGACGGTGTACGCATTCCGGCAGGACCGCGACGAAGACGCCCAGTGGGTCACTCAGACGTTCAACTTCGCACCGGATACCGCGGAAACGCTGATGAACCTGGACCCCGGAAACTGCGTGTTCAAGTACGGCTCCAACCCGGAAACGCACATGCGCCACATCCGCTCCGATTGGGAAATCGACGTGACCAACACCGACGAGGCCATGGCAGCCGGCGCGGCGACGGCATAACCGGAGGAGGGGAACACTATGGGAAAGCTCGGGGGCGTAGCCCTTCTGATCGTGCTGGTATTCGCCTTTACCGGCATCGTGTTCGTCACCGGCGGCGGTAAAAAATCATGCGCGGTAGCGGCCACAATCAGCCCGGCCACCGTGGCCGGCCTGGAACCGGTGGCCGGCTATTCCGGCGACCAGCTCGTCAACGCCGCCACGATCATCACAGCGGGCGCGGCCGCGGGCGTGAACGTAAAAGGCCAAACGTTGGCCGTGATGACGTCCATGGGCGAATCTGGCCTACGCAACATCGAATACGGAGACCTGGCAGGGCCCGATTCTCGAGGCCTGTTCCAGCAGCGCGACACCTGGGGCACTCTCGCGCAGCGCCTGAACCCGACCGTGTCGGCCGGCTTCTTCTTTCAACGCCTGGTAAAGGTTCCGAACTGGGAGACGCTCACGCCCACCGCAGCGGCTCACGCCGTGCAGATCAACGCGGACCCCGACCACTACGCGCCGTACTACGCCCAAGCAGAATCCGTTGTTGCCGCTCTCATGGGCGGGGACTCGGCATGCGCTGCGACGGCGGTTGCCGGCGGCAACACGCAGCAGCTCGCGGCCGACCTGGTCGTGAAAATCGACGAGGGCAACATCACCGGGCTTGCACCGGACCACCTGAAAGAAATCCGTTGGATCGCCGCGGGTGAGGTTCACGAGAACTGCGGAATCAACCTGGCCATTTTGCAGATCATCACCATTGCCGTGAACACATTTGGCAGCGTCGGAATCTCCGACATAAACCGGCTGTGCACCGACCAATATTTGGGCAACCCGAATAGCTCCCACTGGGCCAACGGCGGCGGCCACGCGGTGGACTTCTTCTCCCTAGACCGCACACCGACAACGGGAGCGGACGCCAACGCGATCAAGCTCCTGAACATCCTCGCACCTCTGATGCCTGAGGGCTCCGCTACCGGGCAGGTGCAGTGCCGCTCAGACGCCGGAACCTCGATCGATTTTGCCGGACTGAATCAGTTCAACGACAGCTGCAACCACATTCACCTGCAGGTCGATCCCGCTTTCACCGGCTCACTCAAAACCGCCCTCTCGGAGGCCAGCTCATGACGCGCGTCAGTTCTCCTACTTACTCGGCCACGGCCGAGATGATTACGACCTCCGGGCAGCTGCTCGTTGTGCCGGGCGTGATTGGCGCCGGTGGCGCAGCAATCGTGTTTGGCGTCGTCGCAGTTAAGCGCCACCGCCCGGCTGGTGGGTCCTCTCTGAGAAGCCTGCAGCGCTGGATGGGTGCGCTCTTCCTCGGCGCGGTTCTCGTCGCGGCCCTTGGCGCTGTGGTGGTGGGCATTGTCTGAGGCAGCTTCCATCGCCAATCTCGCCAACGAAGAGTGGACGATCACCAACACCGCGCACGACGTCGTCACCGTGGACCTGTGGCTAGACGTCGCACTGCGCCGGCACACCGAGGATCTGGCTGAGATAACCAGCCTGCCCGTGACGGTGCGCTACCAGCTCAACGGCGTGGACATCGACGGCGACGTGTGCGCCGTGCGCTCGGCCCTGGATTGGTTGCATGAGGCCTACCGGGCCGCGAAAACGTATGACGTGACCACTCGGCCCGAGCGCTATGCACTACTGCAGCGCCTAGCTGAGAGCCGCGTCATGCCCTCAGAAATGGCGGTAATGGTCGGCGTTGACGTGTCGACCGCTGAACGATTCGCAGGAGCCGACGACGAAGCGCGGATAGCGCGCTCGATCCTGCACCGACTTAAGACCATCTAACGAGGGGACCAACTATGGACACCGAAGATGAATGGGGCCGCCTCGCGGCCCTCCCGGAAGCCGGCAACCGTGCCGGCATTTACACCACCGGCGGAGATCTCCGCGCTCACGGCATCGACCCGCTCACCCTGGGCCTAGCCGACCTGGGAGCAGCTATACACCGCGGGGACGACCAGCTAGAAATCCCGTTCCTCTCCAACATCGCACTGAGCCTGGTTGTTCCCGGAGAGGTGCAGCTGATTAGGGCAAAGACAAACGTGTTCCGCCGCGATCACCCAGTGATCGGGGCGGGGGTTTTCACTGACAGTCACCCCGCGGAGTGGTTGGAAACCCTGGCCAAGTTCGATCAGTCCGTCCTCGTATACGCACCCCACGGCCCGCGTCATTACTCCAGCTACGGGAGCTGGTTGGCGCACTGGCATATCGGTCTGCTCCCGGTGGCCTACCGGGTCGATTTTGACGGCTTCTCGATTTTTCCTCCTGGCACAACCATCACCGTCAACCTGGACGCCGCCGCATGATCGACACCACAAGCAAGTGGCTCACCGCCGCCCTGGCCGTCCTGCTGCTGGGCGGGCTGTACCTCGCAGTGCACGTCGGGGCGGCGATTACGCCGACCGGACACACCTACTCCTGGAATTTCTTTACCCTGCTGGGCGATATGGTCCTCCGGGGTGCGCCCTGGCCGCCGGCCGCGACCGGGGCCTCTGTCGTCGCGCTGATTCTCGCGCTGGTCGTGTTCGTCGGGTTCATGGCCTGGATGGCTAGGCGGGCCGCGAACAAGCGCGGAAACGTTGCAGTCGCGCATATGGCAACCCGCAAGCAGTCCGCGGTACTGCGCGAGAAGGCGCGCTCCAAGGAAGCCGCGCAGCTGCACCCGCACGCCGAGTCCCTGCCGGCGGGGCAGAGTGTGGGCCGGCTGATCGGAACGAAGAAATGGGTACTGCAGGGCTGGCGTGAGCTGGGCGTATATGTGTTCGGGCCCGGCCGCGGTAAAACCTCTGGCATCGTCATTCGGCACATGATCGAGGCACCAGGTGCCGCGATCATGACCTCAAACAAGGTTGACGGCGTCCGCGAAACATTGGCCGGCCGAAAGGACCGCGGCCGCGCATTCATTTTCGACCCGAACCGGATTTACCGGCGGGAGTTCACCCCCGATTTCGTGTTCAACCCTTTGGACTACATCGAGAACGCGGCCGACGCGAAAGAGCTGGCGGCGATCTTTGAAGCATCCACCCGGAAAGCATCGGACAGGGGCGGTGACGCCCAGTTCGACACCAGCGGCCGGGACTTGCTGGCGTATTTCTTCCTGGCTGCGAAGCTGGAAAGCCAGCCGTTGTCGATGGTCTACACCTGGATTGCACGGGGGCTGGGCAAGGACGTTCAAGGGATCTTGGAAGAGCACGGCAAGCAGGGACCGGCGGATGCCATAGCCGGAGTCATGCTGTCACCGGACAAGACCCGGGGCAGCGTGTTCGCTACCGCGCAGCGCATGGCGTCCGCTCTCGCTGATGATGAGCTGCTTCTGTGGACTTCGGCCGAAGGGGTCCGCAGATTCGAGCCGGCGGAATTCATCACCGGCAGTGACACTCTCGTGCTGCTTTCCAAGGACGGTGAAGGCTCCGGCGGAGCACTGCTGACGGCTCTGGTGCGGACGATTTGCAAGACAGCGCAGCGGGCCGCTGAAAGCAACGGTGGCCGCCTCACCGTGCCTTTGGTGATGGAGCTGGACGAGTGCGCCAACATCGTGAAGTGGCCCGAGCTGCCCTCGGTGTACTCGTACTACGGTTCGCTCGGGATCATCCTGAACACCTATTTCCAGTCCCGCGCCCAAGGAATCGAAGCGTTCGGCCGCGACGGCTGGGGCACCCTCTGGGATGCCGCCTCCAACCGTGTCTTCGGTGGAGGTGTCCTGGACGACGAATTTCTCAAAACGATCGCCGCATTGATCGGTGAACACGACGAAATCACCTATGGCAGCTCCACCGGCCGCGACGGCGCTATGTCCACCTCGACCAACACCCGGAAAGTGAGCACGATGGACGTTGCCGCCCTGGCCTTCCTGCCGGAGTGGCGGGCGATCGTGTTCAACTCCAAGTCCCGCCCTGTCATGGTCCACACCGTGCCGTGGTTCAGGGACAAAATCCTCAAGGCGAAGATCGAGGGTACGGCCGCGGGCGTCCCGGTCACGCCCGCGATCGGATCGGCGGTGCCCCGTGGCTAACGGCGACGTGACCGGCCTGACCGACGACGAGAGAGAAGCGCTCACGGACGACGAGCGCGACACTGGGAACAACGAAACCGTCGAAGGGACCGGCAATGAAGAGCCCATAGATAACCGGGCCGATTTTTTGGACTGGTTCGCGGAGCACTTCCGCACGGTCGAGGTAACCGATAGTCACGAGTCCGCGCCATGGTGCCCCGAGTGGTGGCTACACCCCGAAGTAAACGCCCGACTGTGGGCGCTGTTTCTGGCCCACCAGGAAGTGGAGACGAGCGAGTCGCTTGGGGCTCTGTCGGATTGGTGGCTGCGCCACTGGGACGCCCACCGAGCTGTCCTCTTCAACCCTCAGACCGGCCCGTTCAAAGACTGCTCTACGACCAAAGGTCATCTGTCCCAACGAACCCGCAACACAAACATCGCTGCCATTGCTGCAGTTCTGCCCCCAGACGAATGGCAACCGCCAGTAGGGCAATAGACACAGGCCCCGCAGATGGTGGGACACACGGAAGGGTACCCGCGGCGCGGGTGCCCTTCCGTGTGTCCCGGGGCTACCGTTCGATGCCCTGGTCACGGGCGGGAGCCTGATCCGCCCCCGATTGCCGGTTGCGGTCACCCGCTTTCTGCACCTTCACGTTGACGCCCTGCCGGCGCAGTTGCTCGACCCGTTCGGCCGCACGTTTCTGCTGCTGCTCCTTCATCTTCTGAGCCGTTGATGTAGCGTCCGTGGCCTTCTGTGGCGCTTTAACAGCGGTAGTGCCCGGTCGTGCCGCCGCGGTCTGTCGGGCGCGGAGAGCCGCGGTTGTGGCTGCTGCGGCGGCGCGCTGCCGGTCGTCCTCGGTGGCGGCGGGGCGTGAGCTGAGAACCTGCGACTTGTGCATGGCCGTGACCCGCTCGGCCAGGTCTGCACCAACAGTGCGCTGCCGGTAGTCCGCCGGCACTGCAACGGTCTCCTGAGGATCGATGCGGTACTGAGTGCGGAACACGTCAACCTCGGCGGCAAGTTCCGTCCACTGCTGCCGGCGGTCGGTGTCGGCGGGAACCTCTCCTAGCTCGCTTGCCCACTCGGGCTGTT
>NZ_PJJN01000019.1 GCF_002929825.1 Cryobacterium sp. Y29 | reverse complement strand
TCTCCGGCATGCCTCCGATTCTCGAGCTCCAACGCCCCTGATGAAGGCCGGGTTGGCCCTACCAAGATCCCTCAGGAATTTCTGCCCGCTCAGGGTTCGCCTCACGGGCATCGCCACTAACCTCCCTGGGCAGTTCAGCTAGACCCGTGGTTAGTAGTATGAGCGCATGGCACATCTGGGACCCGTCACCTGGCCACCAGGCCCGCTCAGGACGGAGCGCTTGGTGCTCCGTGAGTCTGAGGCTAGGGACCGTCCGGCTGTCATCGACTTGTTCGGCTCGCCGGAAGTGTGCACCCACCTCGGTGGCCCTCGCCCGCGCGACGAACTCGAGCGGGCGGTGCCTGAAGTTCCGGGGCGTCGCCCTGGCTATTTCGTCGTCGATCTCGATGGAGCGATGATCGGTATAGTCACCTTCGATCGGCGCGACGCGGAGCGTCCGGGTCACATTCACCCGGATTGCGGGGAGGCCGAGCTCGGTTATATGTTTCTGCCGCAGATGTGGGGATGTGGGTACGCCACCGAGGCATGCGCAGCGGCACTTCACTGGTTCGCGGGCGCGGTCCCCGGCGAGCAAGTGGTGCTCTGCACGCAGACCGCCAACGATGCCTCGGTGCGCGTCGCCGCGAAGCTAGGGTTCACCGAGGCGAAGCGATTCGAGGAGTATGGCGCCGAGCAGTGGTTTGGCGTGTGGTCGTCGGGCTCGCCGACTGGTTGAGCAACAGCGTCCGTCAATCTTCCCTCTTCTGGGCATGACCGATTGTGGTGGCCTGGGACCAGACGACCATCCAATGGCCATCGAGATACTCGTAGACATCCGTGTGCCAAGCGCGAAACTCGAGCTCATCGGCGATGCCGACGCTGAGAACTATTCGTGCCATGTACCTCAGAATCGTCAGGTTCCCAGACGCTCTGACGGAGATTTCTGATTCGGGCTCGAACACGAGGTACTCGAGTCGCTTCGATTGCACGTCGCTGAGATAGGACGATTTTGTCCGGGTGGACCCGTTGGGCGTTACAAGTTGGAAATCGGGTGCATGGAGGCGCTCTGCAACGGCCATGTTGCGTTCGACAAGCGCGCGAAGTCTCTTTCGCTCGATATTCGCCACTGCCGCAGGATCGATGTTCATAAGCCCTGTCTAACAGCAGCGGCGACCGCCGGCCGGTACCGAGGGGACCAACCCGTGCGTGGCGCCCCGATCCTCTGATTCAATGACTGGATGACACTGCGCACATTCACTCACGTCCCCAAGGCCACGGTCGGCGATCGAGTCGCGATCCTCTCCCCGGCGTTTGCGGCTCCTGCGGTGTCCGAGGCTATCCACGAGCAGGCGATGCGACGCCTGACAGAAGCTACGGGACTTGTGCCGGTCGAGTATCCGACGACACGCCAGCTCGGTGCGAGCGCCGAAGCCCGAGCTGCCGATATTGAGGCGGCGTTCGCTGATCCGAGTATTCGGGCGGTTCTCGCAACGATCGGAGGCGATGATCAGATCACCGTCATCCCACACATCGACACCGATATCCTCGCTTCAAACCCTAAACCGTTCCTCGGATACAGTGACAACACGAACCTGCACAACCTTCTCTGGAACCTCGGGGTTCCCAGCTACTACGGTGGCTCAACACAAGTTCACCTCGGACCAGGCCCGCATATCGACGATGTGCATGTGGCTTCACTGCGCGCGGCGCTTCTTGACGGAGGAATTATCGACCTCACCGATCCGGGGGAGTCCGAAGACTTCGGCGTCTCATGGACTGATCGCCGTGCTCTGAAGGAATTCGGTATGCGTGAACCGACCGAACCGTGGGCATGGGCGGGCGCAAAGACGGTGGCCGAAGGTCCGACGTGGGGCGGATGCATCGAAGTCATCGATCAGATCGCTCTCGCCAACCGGATGCCGCACGTCGCCGACCTAAACGGGGCGATTCTCCTACTCGAAACGAGCGAGGAACTCCCAAATGCCGACACAGTGAAGCGTTGGGTGCGAGCCCTGGGCGAGCGAGGAGTTCTCGATGCCGTCGCCGGTGTTCTCGTCGCTCGGCCACCCGTCAGCGAACTGAATTCAGCCGTCCCGTTCGCGAATGAGCGCGCTCGACTGCGCGCAGTTCAGCGCGATGCCATCATCGAGCAAGTCTCCCGATATAACTCCGAAGCCGTGATCTGTGTCGGAGTGCCATTCGGACACACCAGACCGCAGTGGATCGTCCCGCACGGCAACACGATCCGTCTCGACGGCATAGCCCGCACAGTCAGCGCCGACTACAGCTGAAAGTCAACGCACTGCGCTCTAAACCATCCGCAGCACAACTGGCGGTGACGACTCCACGCTCACTTCGTTGCAGTCCTGCAAGGGGTCCCCTACGGGAACATAGCCAAGGCCAGCGATCGCGTGTTTAGGTACCCGGTTGGACGTTCGTCTTACGGGCAATCCCTTGGTCAACACCGTAGGAGCCGAGCGCGGAGGCCGTTGCGAATCGGTCAGACTGTGCCGAGTGGCGAAGGGGTTTCGGAGGATTCGATGATCGAATATCCCCGTGCGCGGAGTCGACGACGCTCCTCGGACAAGTGGTTCAGCAGCCGGTCGCGGGTTCCTCGGCTGTGGG
Organism: Cryobacterium sp. Y29; assembly: GCF_002929825.1. Lineage (GTDB taxonomy): Bacteria > Actinomycetota > Actinomycetes > Actinomycetales > Microbacteriaceae > Cryobacterium. The sequence goes on along the minus strand of NZ_PJJN01000019.1, from coordinate 24,276 downwards.
ATAGGACAAGAGCGGCTGCCCGTTCTGCATCTCTCGATTGGACGGCGGCGATGATCTCCACATGTTCCGTGCGGGCGTGTGCGCGAGACTCGGCTGTGCGGACTTCGAGCCAGCGGGTACGGCTGAGCCGGGTGAGCGCCCCGCTCATCGCATCGGCGAAAAATTTGTTGCGGGACAACTGCGAGAGCGCCACGTGGAAGTCTCCGCCATCTCGAAGCCCAGTCTCTTCATTTTCTTTGCCCGGGGATGACGCAATGATGGAACGCAGAGCGGTCAGTTCATCATCACCAGCACGCTCGATCACCAGCGCGATAGCGGCCACTTCAACCGCTTCACGGTATTCCATGACCGCACGAACCTCGGCAAGATCGATCGGGGTGACCTGCCAGCCGCGACCGGCCCGTTGAGTGAGCCCCTCATTCTCCAGCCTCATCAGGGCGGCGCGAATGGGCGTCCGCGACGCTTCCAGCATTGATTCGAGACCTCGTTCGCTCAGCTTCTCTCCGGGAACGAGATCCAGCGACAAAATAGCGGCTCGCAGAGCCGCATAAGCATTGGTCTCGCTCGAGGCTTCCATCAGATCTCCTTGGTATACCATCATTGTATACCAACTTGGTTAAGGGGGGAGCAGCATCGTGACCAAGACGAACGTCGCCAAAATCGAGCGTGTACCCGCGGCAGCCTGGCGGATGCTTGCTCTCGGAGTTGCAGCGCAAACATCCGGGACATTCCTGGTCAGTACCCCCGCCTTCCTCATCCCACTCTTGCACCTACAGCAGGGAGTTCCGCTGGCACAGGCCGGTCTGCTCGCCGCTGCACCAACCCTTGGCATGGTCCTCACCCTTGTGGTTTGGGGCGCCCTCGCCGATCGTTTCGGTGAACGCTGGGTCATCGCCGGAGGACTCGCCTTGACGGCAACGTTCGCCCTGGCAGCGGCGCCCGTGCAGGGCCTCGTCGGCCTCGGCGTGCTGTTGATGCTGGGAGGTGCAGCATCTGCCAGCACCAACGCCGCCAGCGGACGGATCGTGGTGGGCTGGTTTCCGCGCCCACGTCGCGGCCTGGCAATGGGCATCCGCCAAATGTCCCAGCCGTTGGGCGTCGCTCTTGCCGCCGTGATCGTTCCACCGCTTGCGGCGGACTTCGGTATCGGTGCGCCGTTGCTCGTCGCGGGACTGGCCGCCGCCATTCTCGCCGCCGCGTGCGCGATGGGCATCACGAACCCGCCCAGACCGACCAACACCGCGCCCGCTACCGCGGGAACAGTCACTCCCTATGCACAGAGCTCATTCTTGGTGCGCATTCACCTCGTATCCATTCTTCTCGTGGTGCCCCAATTCACCCTCTCAACTTTCGGACTGGTGTGGTTCATTAGCGCCCTGCACTGGAACGCAGCGGCAGCCGGCGGCATTATCGCGCTGGCACAGTTTGTGGGCGCGATCGGACGAATCGTCGTGGGCGCGATTAGTGACCGTCTGGATAGTCGAGTGGGAGTGCTGCGGTGGGTTGCCATCAGCGGGGTAGTCGTCATGCTGCTGCTCGCAGCAGCTGGCGGCTTGCAGTGGGATGCTGCGGCGGCAATTATGCTGGTCATCGCCACCACAGTGAGTGTGGCCGACAACGGACTGGCCTTCACGTCGGTCGCCGAGGCCGCCGGCCCTGCATGGTCCGGTCGAGTGTTGGGCGTTCAGAACACCGGTCAATTCATCGCAGCATCAGCAGTTGGCCCCGCAGCCGGCGCTCTCATCGCCATCGTGGGGTATCCGCTGACCTTTGCCCTTCTCGCCATCGCGCCACTCGTCTCTATCGCACTCATACCGCGCGCTGATAAGCACTGGAGCTGAATGCAGATAATGACGCTCTGATGAGCCGAGCGTCGCGACTCGAGGCACGACATCTGACGCACACAACCGGACGCAGCCCTGCGTCAAAAAGATCAAACCACGAAGCCTGAAGCACCCCTTGTTGCCGTGCAGCATCACCGCAATGATTGATTCATGGCAGATAAAGCGAACGATGTCGATGCGGTCTGGGATGACTGGAAAAAGGCGGTCACGATGACCGCCAGTGAGATCACGTCGTGGCTCGACACCGACGAATCCCGGGAGGTCGGCCAGAAAGACGATGGCAGCGGAGAGTCCATCGGCCATAAGTCCGGCCGCAGGATCGTGACGATTCTTGGAAAGAAGAAAGCCGACCTGACAGCGTCTGATATTGAACACATGCATAAGGTGGTCGGTTACGTGAAGCGGCATGGGGCCCAGGGACCAGAGTCCGATGTCGAGCACTCACGATGGCGCTATTCGCTCATGAACTGGGGAAACGATCCGCTGAAGTAGGTCTCAGGTTCACGGAGGGAGCAGCCGTCGATCGGCGTGGGGTAGTCGGTCATGGTGTCGGCCGTGCTCACCGATCTGGGCAGCACCACATCAGTCCCTGCGCGGGCCGTAGGTGAGCACGGCGTTGCCCTTGCTCGTCATCACAGATGACTGAAGAGTCAGCCGAGTCACCGGGTCGGTCGGCTCGAACAAATGACGCCCATCTCCCGCGACTACTGGGTGTGTCATGAGGGAGAGCGAGTCGAGCAGCCCGGCAAACAAGAGCTGCCGCACCAAAGAGATACCGCCGATCAGGGAGATTTCGCCGCCCTCTGTGCGCTTCAGGTCTGTCACGAATTCGGTGAGGTCGCCGGTGACCAGCGTCGAATTCTGCCAGGCCAGGTCGCCGGTCAGTGTGCGCGAGGCGACGAATTTTTGCACCGGATTGATGAATGCTCCGAACGGGTCATCGTTCTCGGTGCCAGGCCAGTAGCCGGCCCACTCCTCATAGCCGACTCGCCCGAGCAAAACCGTGTCGACGCGGTTCATCATGGCGGTCATCTCGACACCCAACTCCTCGTCAAAGCTGTCGAACTGCCAGAGGTTCGGCGACTCGACCACGCCATCGAGAGACATGAACAGGCCGGCGGTCAGTTTTCGCATCAGAGTTCTCCCATGGTCGGTCGAATGCTAGTACCGATCAGCGCAGACGGTCGAGGTAGCGCAGAATAACGCCCTCGCGCAGTGCCCACGGCGACACCTCGAGTTCCGCAGCCCCGAACGCGGCCATCGCCGCGCTGAGCACAATGCCACCGGCCACGATCTGAAAGGTGCGATCGGCGGTGATGCCGGGCAGCGCCGGGCGGGCTTCGGCGGGAATGCGGGCGAGGCGCGGCACCCAGTCATCGAGTTCGGTCCGGCCGAGGCGCAGCCGGTCAGCGGCTCCGACACCGTCCGAGGTCGTGCCGGCCAAGCGGGCCAGCGACCGAATCGCTTTTGACGACCCGACAATGTGGTGCGGTGCCGGCAGCTGCGCGAACGCTTTGACGACATCGTGTAAGACGGATGCTGCGTGCTTGCGCAACGCAGACACCTCTTCCGGCAGTGGAGGATCGTGGTGCAGAAATCCGACGGTGCTGCGCCCGGCACCCAGCGGCAGGGACAGGGCGACCTCGGGAAACTCAGCTCCGCCGGCGGCGATCTCCAGCGACCCGCCGCCGATGTCGAACAGAAGAATATTGCCGGCCGACCAGCCGTACCAGCGTCGCACGGCCAAAAAAGTGAGCCGGGCCTCGTCTTCACCCGACAACACCTGCAGGGACACACCGGTTTCTTGTTCTACCCGGTCGAGCAGCTCTGGACCGTTGGTCGCCTCACGCAGGGCCGAGGTGGCGAACGGCAGCAGTTCGTCGATGTTGTGCTGCTGGGCAACATCCGCTGCATGCTGCACTGATTTTAGAACCGCCGCGACACCCTCATCGTTGATGGCACCCTCGGGCGTGATGTAGCGCATGAGGCGCAGCACGCTCTTATCGGCGGCCATCGGCACGGGAGGGGCACCTTCGTGCGCGTCGACAACCAGCAGGTGGACGGTATTCGAACCGACATCGAGGACTCCAAGGCGCACATGTGTACGATACCGCCTGCAGCGACCTAACGCTGTGTCGGGGCGACGAAGCGCTGCCAGACCCACGCGCTCGCGCACAGCGCCGCGAAGGTGGCGGCAGCGATCCAGAGTGTCATCCCGGTACCGTCGTTCTCGAGCTGTTCAATCACGGAGGCGAGCGCCGCGAATAACATTCCATAGGTGATGACGGTCAGCCCTACCCACAGCGGGGGCGACCAGGCCAGGATACGGCGCCCGCTGGTATGGCCGATCGGCACCAGAATCAGCACTGCTGAGCCGATGGCAGCGAGCACGATCGTGTTGATGGTCTCCGCGGCGAGCGACGTGGTGAAATCAGTGGCGCCGGGCAGCAGCGCCCCGAGGAACCAGGCGAGAACGGCGAAGGCTGCGAGCGCACCCACCCGTACCGCGGCGAGCTGGCCGTGCTGCGCGCCCGTGGGCTGCGCGCTGGCCTGGCCCGAGGCATCCGTTGTGGCCGAGAGGGTGATGCTGCCCAGTAGCCCGAACAACAGGGCAGGATGCACGTCGAACACCCGGGAGGCGATCGCGGCGGCCGCGATGAGCAGCAGGTAGTGCGGCAAAAAAGTAACTGTTCCGTTCTGGTGCAACACGCGTGAACTCCACCACAGTGGAACCAGAATGGCCACCGCGTTGACCAGGACCAGCCCGATGATCACGGCGACGAGCAGGCGCAGGTAGGCCGGCTGGTCGACGACGGGACCTGACAGCATGACAAAGGTCGCGGCAGCCAACACAGCCGCGCCGCCGCGCAGCCACCGGTTGGGGTTTATCGTCGGTGCAACCTCGAATTCTTCACGCACTCGGTTTCGTCCCGCAAATGACGGCAGCGCCCGAAGCGGTCGGCCGCCGCGGGTGCGGGAAATAGTGCCCGCGAGCATTCGCAGGGGCACCGCGATCAGAAGCAGCGCGCCGACGGCGAGCAGTCCGGCCTGCACCCAGAGAAACGGAGAGTTGCTGCCGGTCGGACCGATGGCCGCAGCAAACCGGGTCGGGTCATTCCACTGGCCGGGGAAAACGGATGCCGCCTCCTCATTGCGCTTCGGCTCCGCGGCTTCCGGGTCGGGCGCGTTGGTATCCGGCGCCGGGCTGGGCGAAGGCTGCGAAGGCTGCGAAGGCTGTGAGGACTGTGGCGGAACTCCGGGCACGGCAACCGAAGCGTCCGGTGGCGGCGGGGCCGCGGCGCTCGGTGTCTGCGTGACCGGTGGCGTCGCCGGGGCGGACTCAGACGGCGTCGGGGTCGCTGTCGTCTCGGCGACGTAGCTGACCGACAGGGGAGCGCTGCCCGGACTCACGTTGCCGGCGTCATCTTTCTGCACGGCGATGACCGAGTAGGATCCGGCGGCCACGCCGCCGGCCGAGCAGGTCCACGTTCCGCCGGTCACGGGTGCAGAACAGACCGAGTAGGCGCCGGCGAACACCGTGACGGTGGCACCGGTTTCTCCGGTTCCGGTGTACTGGGTGCCGGCGACCGGAACCTGCGTGCCGGCGCTCGGAGCCGTGACGATCGGGGCATCCGGTGCGGTGACATCGAACACGATTGTCACCGGCGCGCTCGCGTTCGACGTTGACGGGTTGCTGAACGTTGAAGTCTGGCTGGCCGTGACTTCCCGGCTGCCGTTCGTGAGCGTGCCCGAGAACAGGCAAGCCCAGGCGCCGGAACCGTCGACCTGACTGGCGCAGGTGACATTGTTTGGCAGGGATGCCGTCACGGTGGCCTGCGGGTGACCGGTTCCGCGCACCCAGCCGTTGGATTCAGACCCGGTCAGGCCGCCGAGCACCGTCGGGGCGCCGAGTACGGCGACGGCAATGTCGTCACTCAGGCTGGGAACACCGGTCACCACTACGCGCAGGGTGATGTTGGGGCCGTTCGGCAGGTAGACGTTGCCGCAGCTCCATGAGGTCGATGAGTCGTCGACGATGCACAGGGGGTCTCCGCCGCGCGGTGACAGCAACTGAATCTCCTGGTCGGCAGCTTTCGACCCTGAAACAGTGGTGCGGTTGCTGCTGATGAATTGCCCGTTGCCCGGGCTCTCGATCCGCGGGCTCGGCGCGGAGGTAGTCGTCGCCTTCGGGATCGGTTCCTCGGTGGCCGTGGGGGTCGCGTCGGGTGTCGTTTGCTGCCCGGTGGCTGGAGCCGGGGTCTCGTCGGTCTGTGCCGTCGAGGGTGCGGGTGTCGGCAGGGCCAGGGCCAGGGCGAAGGCGAGCAGGAGGGCGACGATGGCCACGACGCGGCGGGACTGGCGCGGGCGGACCGTTTTACCCCGGACTGCGATACGAGCCGATTCGGACACAACTCACCCCCTGCCCCAATTTGAGGGGCAGACGGTAAGAAAGTCAACCTCTCCCGCCCGGAATCTGGTAACAAACCAGAGGAACTCTTCGAGGCGTCTCCACCCGGCTCTAAACGTGACAACCTTTATACGAGGCGGATGCTCCGCATCACCCGCCGAAAAGAGTCTCGCCGCCATGAATCCCACGCCTCGTACCCCGGCAGCACCATCGAATCGCGCTGTCGCTGCCCGCGATTGGGAACACCGCGCTGCCGAACTCGGTGATCGCCTACCGAGCGGGTTCGAGGTGGCCATGGCGACGTCAGCCTTTCAGATCGAGGGTGCCGCCCGTGATGGCGGTCGCGGTGACAGCGTCTGGGACGCCTTCAGCCAGGTTACCGGGCGCATCCGCGACGGTTCGAACGCCTCCGTCTCGGCCGACCACGTGAAGAACTACGCTGCTGACACCGATCTGCTGCGCGACCTCGGCGTCGATTGCTATGCGTTCTCCTTTGGCTGGACCCGGCTGCAGCCGGAGGGCCGTGGCGCCCTCAACCGAAATGGACTCGCGTTCTATGATCGTCTGCTCGACGCGCTGCTGGCCGACGGCATCCGTTCGACCGCCACGCTCTCGCACTTCGACCTGCCACCAGCCCTGCGCGGCGGCTGGCTGAACCGCGACACCGCCGGTCGGTTCAGCGACTATGCCCACGCGGTGGCGGAGGCGTTCGGCGACCGCATCGACGCCTGGGTGACCCTTGACGAGCCGGCAACGGTCACCATGAAGGGCTACGCGCTGGGCTCCCACGCGCCCGGCCGTACCCTGCTCTTCGACGCGTTGCCGACCGCGCACCACCAACTGCTCGGGCATGGACTCGCCGTGCAGGCCTTGCGCGCTGCTGACGTGCGCGGCCGCATCGGCCTGGTCAACTCCCACACCCCGGTGCAGTCCGCGACCGACCGCGACCAGGATCGCTCGTACGCCGCGCTCTACGATCTGCTGACCAACCGCCTGTTCGCCGACCCCGTACTGCTCGGCCACTACCCCGACCCGCTTGAACCGTTCGCGGTCGAACTACGAACCCTGCTCGAGGCCGACCCCGACGACCTGCGCACGATCCACCAGCCGCTCGACTTCTACGGTGTCAGCTACACGGGGCCCGCCCGCGTCGCCGCCGGTCCGACGGTGCTGAAAGCGCCCGACGGCCAGTTGATTCCCACCACGTCGTGGCCGTTCCACTTCGAGCCGTTTCGAGAACACCCCACCACCTCGGCCAGCGCTGTCAACGCCCCGGAGTACGTGGCCGTAGCGCTCGCCGAACTGGCCGAGCGCTACCCCGACCTCCCGTCGGTCTATCTCTCGCTGGCCGGCGGCGCCTTCGCTGATCAAGCGGATGCCCGTCACAACGTGAACGACACAGCCCGCGTCGACTACCTGGCCGAGCACGTTCTGGCCGCCCTTGACGCCGCCGCGCCCATCGACCTCGCCGGCATCACGTTCTGGTCACTGCTCGACGCATTCGAGTGGGATGCCGGCTACACCCAGCCCACCGGCCTCGTGCACATTGACTTCGCTGACGACCGCCGCACGCGCACTCCCAAGCTGAGCTACCGCTGGCTGCAGCATGCCCTGGCCAATCGGTAGCTCAAGCGCTGCCCGCCGGACAGCGACCCCACCAGCTGACCCGCCCGACTCGTAAGATCCGTCAGGGCCAGTACCCGGTCGACGTCGCTGCGCGGAGTTGTTCAGCATGACCGAACACTTCACCGCGGTACCCGCCCTGTCAAGTCCGTAATCTTTGATTTTCAGGCCACGCCGAGCGCCCAGCAGCCGCACCGGTGGGCGCCTGTGCGGCCATCTCAGCCAAGCTGTACGGCGCAGACGTCGAGCTCACGAGTTCGCATCAGCGCCGCTGCTCTCCCCTTACCGGATACCTCGTCGGCGCGACCAGTAATGTGGAACGGATGATGCCAGTGCTGCCGATCGTTGTGTCCGCTGCGGCGCCAGCATCCGCTGAAGCTGAGAGCGTGTCACTTCGGTACTACGACGACATCGTGAGTCGTTACTACGGGCGACCTGCGCTCCAGCAGGAAATTGTCGCCGCCCAGGCCGGGTACTCAAGCGACGACCTCGTTGCACCAACCGGGCTGCTGTTGCTCGCCCGCCAGGGGCGCGCCGTGCTCGGCTGTGCCGGAATGCGCATTCGCCCTGGCGATATCGGTGAGGTGACCAGGGTCTTTGTCGAACCAGCTGCCCGAGGTCAGGGGGTGGGCCGGCTCCTCCTGCAGAATCTGGAAAGTGAATCCCGCGCGCTGGGGCTCACGGCACTGCGGTTGGACACGCGAACTGACCTCATCGAGGCGCGCAGCCTCTATGCCTCGGTCGGTTTCATCGAGGGTGAAGCGCACAACACCGACCCGTACGCGAATCACTGGTTCCGAAAAGAACTGCGTTGAATCTATGACTACCTCGCGCAGCACGCCGAAACCTAGCCTCGTGCCGGAGCTTCTCGTCACATCGCTTGAAAAGAGTTTGGATTTCTGGTGCGGTCTCGGCGGTTTCGACGTGCAGTACGACCGCCCCGCCGACAAGTTTGCCACTATCACGCGAGGCGCGGCCCATGTAATGATCGATCAGCGGGGCGCGGGCCGAAACTGGCTTCCGGGGGCGCTGGAGAGTCCCTTCGGCCGTGGTGTCAACTTCCAGATCTCCGTGGCATCGATTGATCCATTGGTGCGTGCCTTTCGCGGGGCCAGCTGGGAGCGGGAATCCAGCCACCTGCAGTAGCTTCGGTGCATGACCGAGCAGCAGCCCTATCAAGTCGTGAAGAGTTACGACGATTTCGAGTTGCGCCGATACCCGGCGCATCTGGTGGCCGAGGTCATTACCGATGGCCCGTTCGAAGACGCTGGTAATCGTGCCTTCCGATATTTGTTCGCGTACATCACCGGGGCCAACCGCTCGCTCCGGAAAGTCGCCATGACGGCGCCGGTAGTGCAAACGGATGCCGCAGAAAAGATAGCGATGACCGCGCCAGTGCTGCAGGAAAGCGTGGAAGATTCCTCTGGCGCAGCAGCCGGTGAACAATTCCGGGTCGCTTTCGTGCTTCCCAAAGACCTGACGGCCCAAACAGCGCCGGAACCCACGGACCCCAACGTGCACCTGCGCACGGTACCCGCAAGCCTGGCCGGTGCACTCCGCTTCAGCGGACGCTGGAGTCAGACTCGTTATGAACAGCATCTTGACCAGTTACGCGGGGCGCTCGCCGCCGCCGGTTTCAGCGTCTTGGGGTCGCCGAGATTCGCACGATTTGATCCGCCGTTCAAGCCATGGTTTCTGCGCCGCAACGAGGTTTTGCTCGACGTCGAAGAGCCCGGCTGACCAGCGCTCGCCCTGCAGTCGTGGGATCCCTGCGCGCCTTGAGCTTGCTAGGAGTGTCATGAGAGGCGGGTGGGAGCCTCCGGGGTCGCCGTTAGTATAGGCAGGTACGCACGGGGGGTCGTTTGGCCAGTTCATGTCTCCGTGCCAACGTACACATCGTGCCAATTTGCAAGGAGACGCTGCCATGGAATGGCTCATCCCGGTTTTGATCGTTGTCGCACTCGTCGCGATTGTGGGCATCTACCTCTGGTCGACCTACAACTCCCTCGTAACGCTCAACGTGCGCGTTGACGAAGCCTGGAGCGACATCACGGTGATGCTCAAGCGTCGTGCCGACCTGCTGCCCAACCTGATCGAAACGGTCAAGGGCTACGCGGCGCACGAGAAGAGCGTGTTTGAGAACGTGACCAAAGCGCGGGCCGAAACGCTCTCTGCCCAAGGCCCGGCCGACGCATCCGCTGCTGAGAACCACATGCAGACCGCGCTGAAGAGCATCTTCGCCGTCGCTGAGGCGTACCCGCAGCTGCAGGCCAGCCAGAACTACCTGCAACTGCAGGGTGCGATCGTCGACACCGAGGACAAGATCCAGGCGGCGCGTCGGTTCTACAACGGTGGCGTGCGCGAGATGAACACCAAGATCAAGGTCTTCCCCAACCACCTGTTCGCCGTCAACCTCGGGTTCACCGAACGCGAATTCTTTGAGGTGGCCGATTCCGCAGCGATTGCGGAGCCGCCCCGCGTGCAGTTCTAACGGAGCACTAGATGTACAGTGCGATAGCTAAAAACAAACGCAACACTGTTTTTATTATGATCCTCTTCTTCGTGATCATCGCGGGGCTCGGCTGGCTGGCCAACGCTGTCTACGGCCGTGGCGGCTACGGCATTCTCATCGCCACGGTCGTCATCACCGCCCTGTACGTCATCATTCAGTACTACGCGGCGGGTCGCCAGGCCATCTCCATGAGCGGCGGCATCAGGGTCAACAGCCAGTCCGATCATCCCAGGCTGTGGCGTATCGTCGAGAACCTGTCGATCACGACCGGCACTCCGATGCCCGAGGTCTATATCATCAACGACCCGGCACCGAACGCGTTCGCCACCGGCCGCGACCCGAAACACGCGATCGTCGCCGCCACCACCGGACTGCTCGACATCATGGACGATTCCGAGCTTGAGGGCGTCATGGCCCACGAGATCGGCCATGTGCGCAACTACGACATTCGAGTGTCGATGGTCGTGTTCGGCCTCGTCGTGGCGATTGGGTTCATCTCCGATATGTTCCTGCGCATGGCGTTCTTCGGCCGCAGCAACAACAGCAACGGCAACCCCGTCGTCATGGTGTTCGGCCTCGTCGCCATGATCGTAGCTCCACTCATCGCGACTGTGGTGCAGCTCGCCATCTCCCGCCAGCGCGAATACCTGGCGGATGCGACGAGCGCGTTGACGACGCGCCACCCCGACGCTCTCGCCTCGGCGCTGGCCAAACTTGGCGAGTACGGTCGCCCGATGAAGAAGCAGAACAGCTCGATGGCGCACCTCTGGATCTCCGACCCGCTGAAGAAGGGGGCCATGGGCAAGCTGTTCGCGACGCACCCCCCGATCGCCGATCGCATTGAGCGCCTCACGGCCATGGGCAGCAAGTTCTGAGTCGGTGCGCAGCTGCACCGCGAGACCATGTGTGGTCTTGCGCGGGACGTCAGCGGGGTATTTTCAGCCAGGTCATGCCCCGCAGTTCGATGCAGAACCGATCGGGCGCCTGCACGATGGTCATGAGCACGTCGTCACAGTGCGCACAGCGAACAACGAGAGTGTCCGGTTCGGCGTAAACCATCGCACGCGCAAGAACCGACACGTCACCGCATCCGGAACAGCGAGCGGATGCGGTGGTCGGGTCGAACGTGAACAGGTCCGACAGTGGGCCCGCGAGGGCGTTCCCGTCGATGTGCTCGCCCATTACGCGCCTCCGAACCGTTCGGTCTTGACGCGGTCCGGTTCGTGCCCGAGGGCGACGAGCGCGGTCGCGACAGTCTCGACGAATCCGGTCGGCCCGCACACGAACACCGTCGGAGCCAGAGCGGCCGCAAAGCCATGGGCCTCCAGGTCGGCGGCGGTGATACGCCCAGCGGGCCGGGAACATCCGCTCGGCGCGTGGCGAGTGAAGATCCAGGTCACCTCGAGGTTGGCCGAAGGGGACTCGAGCTCAGCGCGGAAGAATGCGTCCAGCGGCGTGCGCACCGAATAGAGCAGCCGGAATGGCGTCGTACTGCCGGATGCCTCGTGCGAGCGGATCATCGCCATCAGGGGAACGATCCCCGATCCGCCGCCGATGAGCTGCACGTTCTCGGCCTGCTGCGGCGTCCAGACGAACCAGCCGCCCAGGGGGCCGCGCAGCTCGAGTTCGTCGCCCTCGCGAAGCGTGTCGACCAGGTACGGCGACACCTCACCGCTGGGCAGGCGGTCGACCGCGAGCTCGATGCGGTCACCGACACCGGCCGACGCCACGGAATACGATCGCACCGCGGTGTAGCCATTCGAAGCGGTCAGCCGCACATCAGTGTGCTGACCGGCGATGTTGCCACCCCACCCCGGAACGTCGATCGTGATGCTGCGGCCGGACGCGCTTTCCCGCCGGATCGAGGTCACGACGCCCACCTTCCAGTTGCTGATGCGGCCGTCCTTGGCCTCACTCGTGCCCGTCACCAATAGCGCTGTTCGAGCCAGGGATCGCCGTACATGTTATAGCCGTTCTGCTCCCAGAACCCGGGTTCATCCTGGCTCTGCATTTCCAGGCCGTGAATCCATTTGGCACTCTTCCAGAAATACAGGTGGGGGATGAGCAGTCTCGCCGGGCCACCATGCTCCGGATCGAGTTTGTCACCGTCGAACTCAAGGGCAATCCAGGCCTGGCCACCCAGCAGGTCGGCGAGCGGAACATTTGTGGTGTACCCACCGTAGGAACGTGCCATCACGAATTTGTCGCTCGTTGTGACGTTCTCGAACAGGGTATCGAGAGAGACGCCCCGCCAGCTCGTCCCGAGCTTCGACCAGCGAGTGACACAGTGAATATCGGTGTGGATATCTTCGATGGGCAGCGCGTGCAACTCGTCCCAGCTCCACGTGTGCAGGGTCTCCGAGTCCGTGCGGATGCTGAACTGCCAGTCGACGGTGTCGATGCGGGGGGTAGGCCCGGCGGACAGCACGGGGAAGTCTGCGGTGAGGTACTGCCCGGCCGGAAGGTCTGGGTTCGCTTCGCCACCGCGGCCGATGAAGCCACGAGAAATGACTGCCACAGGATGCTCCTTCGGTTGCTGATCAGAATAACAGAGACGGCCCAGCGGTCGCCAACTTCGCGGGCTGGTCCGGGCTGGTCGACGGCACGGAGCCGGGGGCAGAAAAACGAATCCGGCCAGGCACCACGTGGACGGAAGCGAACCTAGCCCAGCTCTGCGGCGAGCCCCGCCGCGAGGTTACCGCGCGGCACCACGATGATCTCGTCGAGCCCCTGCCACGTGGCGGCCTCCCGCAGCACGAGTGCGAGCCTCGCGGCGGCATCCGCTGGCGACGCCGGTTCGGCCCAGGCTGATTGCACCCGAAGCACGCCGGCCTGCCGGTCGTTTTTGAGGTCCACCCGGCCGACTACCGTGTCGCCGAGCAGAATCGGCAGCGAGTAGTAGCCGAAGACGCGCTTGGGCTCCGGGGTGTAGATCTCGATGCGGTAGTGAAAATCGAACAGGCGCAGGGCACGGGCGCGTTCCCAAACTACCGGGTCGAACGGTGACAATACCGCCTGCGCGTCCATGCTGCGCGGCAGTCGGGCATCGCGGTGTAGCCAGGCCGCTCCCGGAGTGCGCCCCGAACCCCAGCCGAGCACCTGCACCGGGATCAATTCGCCGGCCTCTTCAAGATCACGGATCGCGACCAGGGTCGGTGCTGACTTCAGTCGAAAGTAATCGGCGAAATCCTTCATCGTGCCGATCCCGTGGGCCCGGGCTGATCGGCTGACCAACTCGCGATGGGCATCCGTACTCGAAATGCCCTGACCGAGTAGCTCGGGGGAGAAGACCTGCTCGGGCAGGGCATAGACCCGTTCGAAGCGGATGCGTCCGGCGCTGACCACGTCACCCCAGCGGAACAGCGTCTCCAGCCCGGTCTTCACTTCGGACCAGCCCCACCACGGTCCACGGCGTTTGTTGGCATCGTGCTCGATCGCACTCGCGGGCATCGGCCCAGTGGCGGCAAGCTCGGCCAGGAGCCAATCAAGCATCGGACGGTTGGCGTTCGACCAATCGTTGGTGTTTTGGGCCGAGTGGTCGCGAAAGTGCTGCATCCGCCACTGGAACAGCGGCCACATCTCGACCGGCAGAAACGATGCCTCGTGCGCCCAATACTCTGTGAAGCGGGCCTCGCGCCCGGTGGTCAAACGGTCGAGCTGTGCCTTGTCGTAAGCGCCGAGCCGGCTGAATGCCGGCATATAGTGGCTGCGTTCGAAGACATTGACCGAGTCAATCTGCAACAGTTCGATCCGGTTGACGAGACCGGTGAGCTGACGGATGCCGATTGCCGTGGCGGTTCGTGAGCCGAATCCCTGCGCGGCCAATGCGATGCGGCGCGCCAGAGCGGGGGAGATGGTCTCTGGCATTGCTTCAATTCTAGCGGTCAGGGGTCTGAGCACGACGTATCCATAGTGGGTTGACCGTTGCCGCGTTCGCCGTTCCCAGACTCTTTGGCGTGTTGTTCGTCGGGAAGCTTGTGCCGAAAACCGGCGGAGTCACCCTCCCCGTCACCGAAGCAGACACGCGCAAACGCAGGGGCGATACCGAGCAGTAAATGGCGACGGTCAGGTAGTGCGGAAGCCGAAGTCGCGCGTAACCTGTGCGGTACGCCGGGCGGTCTTAGAATGAGCGAGTGAGCGAATCCACGGGCAGTCCAGGCGCGCGTGCGCAGCTGCGGCTGCGCCGCCGGCGTGTAGCCGTTCGAGCGCGCGAGGGCACCGATCAGGCCGGATCCGATCTCGGCGCTGCGCCGGTCGAGCTGGTGGCCGCGACGCCTGCCCTCAACGGCGTCGATGAGAATCTGCCGGCCGGCATCCGCTTGGCTGGAGCCTGGTCTTGGCGGCTGATTGTGGTCGCCGCGGCCATCGCCATTTTGATCTTTCTCGTCATCCAGCTGCGCCTCATAGTCATTCCCCTGCTCGTCGCCGTGCTCGTATCGGCCCTGCTGATTCCCTTCGTGGCCTTTCTGGTGCGGCACCACTGGCCGAAGGGTGTGGCTGTCGCCGTGGCGATGCTGGGTACGCTCGTGCTTGTCGCCGGGCTGGTCACGCTGGCATCCACGCAGATAGCCGAGGGTACTGTCGGTTTGAGCGATCGCCTCACCGCGAGTTTTGACAGTCTCAAATCGGTGCTCGCGGCGTCTCCTCTGCAATTGTCGGATACCGAGATCACCAACTATCTGGAGCAGGGCTGGATCGCGATCCAGAATGACAGCGCCGTGTTCATCAGCGGTGCCCTCTCGGTGGGAACCACCCTGGGGCACTTGCTCACCGGGCTCTTGCTCGCGCTGTTCAGTTTGCTGTTCATCCTCATCGATGGCAAGGCGATCTGGGGCTGGATTGTGCGATTCTTTCCCCTGCGCGCCCGCGCTGCCGTCGATGGCGCCGGTATCGCCGGCTGGACCACGCTCGGCAACTTCGCCCGAGTGCAGATTCTGGTCGCCTCCATCGACGCGGTCGGCATTGGCGTCGGTGCCGCCCTGCTCGGCGTGCCGATGGCCATACCGATTGGAATCTTGGTGTTCCTCGGCTCGTTCATCCCCATCGTCGGTGCCGTGGCCACCGGTTCCGTCGCCGTCATCATCGCCCTGATCTTCAATAACTGGGCCGTCGCCCTCGCCATGCTCGGCGTCGTACTGCTCGTGCAGCAGGTCGAAGGACACGTTCTACAGCCGCTCATCATGGGAACAGCCGTCAAGGTGCATCCGCTGGCCGTCGTGCTGGTCGTCGCAGCCGGTGCCCTGCTTGCCGGAATCCCCGGCGCTCTGTTCGCCGTGCCCGTTGCCGCCGTGTTGAACGCGATGACCAGCTATATCGCTGGCGGCGCGTGGCGCTCCAATCCGCCCGCGGCGGTGCCGTCGAGAGGTTCGGTGCTGTGGCAGACCGTACCGCAAAGCCGACCGGGCTATCGCTCCGGCACTGCGCTGGCCCGCACGGCCCGGGTGCGTCCACGGAGCATCCCGACAACCGGTGGCGGATCCCCCCGCAGCACGCCCTCAGCTTTTAGCGCACCTGGCGCCCAGCACGACAGTTCGGAGAACTAAGACATGCCAGAGACCACCCTTGTTGCACCCACCCTCGCTGAATTCGAGGCCGCGCGCGCGGTTGTCGCCGAGGTGGCCGATGTGACCCCGATGGAGAGCTCGCGGTACCTCGCTGACGTGCTGGGAGCGCCGGTCTACCTCAAGTGTGAGAACCTGCAACGCACCGGCTCGTACAAAATTCGAGGCGCCTACAACCGACTGTCCAAGCTCACCGACGAGGAGAAAGCTCGTGGCGTTGTCGCGGCCTCGGCCGGCAACCACGCCCAGGGCGTGGCCTTCGCCGCCCGGGAGCTGGGCATCAAGGCCACCATCTTCATGCCGGTCGGCGTAGCCCTGCCCAAGCTGTCGGCAACGCGTGATTACGGGGCCGAGGTGATTTTGCGCGGTACGACCGTCACTGAACCGCTGCTTGCCGCGGCCGAATACGCCCGCGAGACCGGCGCGATCCTCATTCCGCCGTTCGATCACGTGGATGTCGTCACCGGGCAGGGCACGCTGGGCCTGGAAATCCTCGATCAGGTTCCTGATCTCGAAACGGTCGTCGTTCCCATCGGGGGCGGCGGGCTCATCTCCGGCGTGGCCAGTGCGCTCAAGCAGCGTGCCGCACGCGACGGGCGTGTCATCCGGGTTATCGGAGTGCAGGCGGAAAACGCGGCCGCCTACCCGCCCTCCCTCGAGGCCGGGGAGCCGACGATGATCAGCATCCTGCCGACCATCGCTGACGGCATCGCTGTTGCCATGCCAGGATTACTCAACTTCGAGATTGTCCGCGACGCCGTTGATGAGATCGTCACCGTCAGCGAAGACGACACCGCGCGGGCGCTGCTCGTACTGCTCGAACGCGCCAAACTCGTCGTCGAACCCGCTGGAGCAGTGGCGGTTGCCGCGATTCTGGCCGGAAAAGTCACCCCGACCGGGCCGACAGTGGCCATCCTCTCGGGTGGCAATATCGACCCGCTACTCATGCAGCGCGTGATCAGCCACGGTCTCGCGGCGTCGGGACGGTACCTCACGCTGCGCATCATGCTGCCGGACCGCCCAGGCCAGTTGGCCCGCATCTCCGAGCTGCTCGCCGAGGCCACCGCCAACGTCATCGAGGTGCTGCACACGCGGCACGGGGCTGGCCTGCGCATCAGCGAGGTCGAACTCGACGTCAGTGTTGAGACGCGGGGACCCGAGCACCGCCAGCACGTCGTCGACACGCTGCGGGCCGCCGGCTACGACCCCCAGATCGACTAGCCGCCAGCTTTTGGGCGTCCGTGACCAAATCGGGGCATAACTCCTGCAATTAGTGGTGGTTTCCAAGCGGATGCCCGAAATTTCGGGGAAGATTTCTGCCGCGGCGGCAAATTGCAGGAGTTATGGTGCGGGGGCCTGGTGCACGGGTGACGGTGCAGGGGCCGGGTGCACGGGTGACGGTAGGAGTCAGGCTCCGGTGAACGTCTCCACGTTCGTGACGTGCACGGTGATTTCCTTGCCGTTCGGCGTGGTGTAGCTCGTCTTCGCTCCAACCTTGAGCCCGATGATGGCTGCGCCGAGTGGGCTTTGCTCGCTGAACACATCAAGGTCGCTGTTAGCGCCGATCTCGCGGCTGCCGATGAGAAAACGACTCTCATCACCGGCGATTGTTGCGGTAATGACCGTGCCGGGAACGACGACGCCGTTACTCTCGGGAGCATGGCCGACTTCAGCGGTGCGCAGCAGCACGGTGAGAGTGCGGATGCGCGCCTCCATCTTGCCCTGCTCTTCTTTCGCCGCGTGGTAGCCGGCGTTCTCCTTGAGGTCGCCTTCTTCGCGGGCGGACTCAATCTTCTTCGCGATGTCGCCCCGGCCGAAATTGCTCAGTGTCGCCAGTTCCGCTGCAAGGCGGTCGTGGGCCTCCTGAGTGAGCCAAGTGACCGTTGTCTCGGTGCTCACGAGTGATCTCCTTTATTACGCTCGAGCGAAGGAAGGCCGGTGAGGCTGCGCGAACATAGCCGACACCCCAACGATTGCCGGGGCGAATACGTCAGTTTAGGTCAGCCAGCACTGGTAAATCAAACCCGTGTTGCTCAGGTCGGTGGTGCGCAGAATCTCGGTAAACGACCGGTTGTACAGCGTCGATGCCGGCAGATCGATGATCTTCCAGCCGACCACAGAATAGCTCTCGTTGAGCGCCTGTACGGCGCAACTCGCTGTCCGGTTCACCGGCAGCGCCACCTCGAAGGTCACGCTGACACTGTGCGCGTCGATAATGGTGTGGCCGATATCGCGCGCTTCGATTTGAGTGGATGCCCCGTCCAGACCGGTCCACACCACCCACGCCCCCAGCACCAGCACGAAAATGCCGCCCAGTCCCCAGAGGATTCGGCGGTCCCGTCTCTTACGGGTGGGCGTACGACCGTAACGTGATTGAATCACGGCACTCTCGACGGGCGCTGGCACGCCCGAGACAGCTGATTCGTCGAGGCGGTGGGGCTCACGGCTTGACTGGACTCCGGTGGACGTGCTGTTAACGGGCACTGGTGATTTCACACTTTCCATGGAGCGATTAGGCTTGGTCTTTAGGATATCTGGCCTAAGGTTATCCGGCATTCCTGAGGAGTATGGTGACGCTGCGACTGATGGCTGTACATGCCCATCCCGACGACGAATCGAGCAAGGGCGCGGCTACATACGCCTACTACCGCAGCCTCGGCGCTGAGGTGCTCATCGTGAGTTGCACTGGTGGCGAGCGTGGAAGCATTCTCAATCCCGCTTTTGCCGGCCACGCGATGGCCGAACGAGACATATCAGGCTTACGCCGCCTGGAGATGCAGGGCGCACAGCAGACACTCGGCGTGCAGCACCGCTGGCTTGGCTTCGAAGACTCCGGCATGAACGAGGACAAGTCCGTGCCGCCGAACTCCTTCGCCGACATTCCGCTGGAGCATGCGGCCGAACCCCTCGTCACTCTCGTGCGTGAGTTTCGCCCCCAGGTGCTGATCACCTACGACGAAAACGGCGGCTACCCGCACCCCGACCACATCCGCTGTCACGAGGTCTCCCTGGAAGCATTTCGCGCGGCCGCCGACCCTGGCCGGTACCCGGATTCGGGAGCGCCCTGGCAGATCGGCAAGCTCTACTACGACCGTATCTTCAACCTCGAGCGCATCGACGCGATGTACCTCGCGCTCAGCGTGGCCGAGCCGGATTCTCCGCTTCTGGAACCGCTCGAGGCGGCGCGGGAGCGCATGGAGGATTACCCTAAGCTCGCCACCACCCATGTTCCGGCCGGGGATTTTCTCGACGTCCGCGATGCGGCCCTGCGTTCGCACGCGAGCCAGGTCTCGCCCGACAGCAGCTTCTTTTTCTGGCCCAATGATTTGGTACGCGAGGCCTGGCCGTATGAAGACTTTCAACTTGTCGAATCGAAAGTAGACACCACAATGCCCGAATCTGATCTCTTCGCCGGAATCCAGGGCGACGAATGATCGAGTCACTCTACGCCTCGATCAACGTCGTGCTCGCCGTCACACCGA
Organism: Cryobacterium sp. Y29; assembly: GCF_002929825.1. Taxonomy (GTDB): domain Bacteria; phylum Actinomycetota; class Actinomycetes; order Actinomycetales; family Microbacteriaceae; genus Cryobacterium. Next base: position 4,846 of record NZ_PJJN01000019.1, on the reverse strand, counting down.
CTCCCGACCCCAACTTCGATCCGAACACCGTCACACCGGGTGTCATCGGGTTCGTGGTTTTCTTCCTCATCGCGGCAGCGACCGTGCTTCTGTGTTTGGACGTGGTGCGTCGCATCCGTCGCACCACGTACCGTGCTGAAATCCAAGAGCGGCTCCGCGCAGAACAGGCGGAGCGCGACGCCGACGGGGGCGCTTCGAACGACAAGCCCGAGTAGCAACGCTCTACGGGTAGAGCGGATGCGTGGCGATCAGGAGAATCGCGGCGAAATGACAGAGGAACGCCACCACCGTGAGGGTGTGGAAGATCTCGTGAAAGCCGAACACGCCCGGAATCGGGTTGGGCTTTTTCAGCCCGTAGATGACCGCACCGACCGTGTAGCAGAGTCCGCCGATCAGAATCAACGTCATCATGGGGGCGTTGGCCTGAAAGAAGTCCGCGATGAATAACAGTGCACCGTAGCCGAGCACCAGGTAGAGCGGCACGTACAGCCAGCGCGGAGCGTGGATCCAGAACACCCGAAAGATAATTCCGAGTCCGGCGCCGCCCCAGACCAGCCAGAGCAGGAGCGTCGCCTTCGCTGGCGGCAGCGCGAGCACGGTGATCGGCGTGTACGAGCCGGCGATCAACAGAAATATGTTGGCGTGGTCGATGCGCTTGAGCATGATTCGGGTGCGCGGCTGCCAGTTGAAGCGGTGGTAAAGCGCCGAATTGCCGAACAGCAGCATCGAGCTGAGCACGAACACGGCAGAGCTGATCGTGGCCGCTGACCCCTCAGCGAGCACGAGCAGCACGATGCCGGCCACGATCGTCACGGGAAAAGTGCCGGCGTGAATCCAGCCGCGCCAGGTCGGTTTGACGTCCTCCGGATGGGTGTCAGCCGCCTCGATCAGTGGCAGATTGGGGATATCGTGCTCGGTGGCCATGCTGCAAGGATACGACAGGGCACGGCTGAAGTGCCGCGAACGCTCGCCGGAGTGGACTAGCGTAACTGTGTGCAGAAACCCCAAGTCCCCTCAGCGCGCGGCCTCCTTTATAGGCTGTATCAGCGCCGGCTGAGGCGCGGACTCACGCCGGAGCACTTGCCCCGTCATGTCGCCATGATCATCGACGGCAACAGGCGCTGGGCCAGGCAACTGGGGTTTCAGACGGCTGCACACGGGCATCGGGCCGGTGCCGCAAAGATGCGCGAATTTTTGGAATGGTGCGACGACCTCAAAATTTCGGTCGTCACCCTGTACCTGCTCTCCTCCGACAACCTCACCCAGCGACCGGCTGATGAACTCGCCGATCTGATCGAGATCATCGCCGATCTGGCCGAAGAGCTCTCGCACTATCGCGATTGGCGGGTGCAGCAGATGGGGTCCAAGGCTGGCCTGCCTCTTTCGCTGGTCGCAGCGCTCGATGAAGCGGATGCCCGCACCAGCGACCGAAAGGGACTGCACGTGAATCTTGCGGTCGGCTACGGCGGGCGCACCGAGATCACCGACGCGATGCGCAGCATTGTCGCCACCCACCACGCGCACGGCGGCACGTTGGAGGACCTCGCGGAGACCCTCACGCCGGAGCTGATCGGCCAGCACCTCTACACCGGTGGTCAGCCAGACCCCGACCTCGTCATCCGCACCTCGGGCGAGCAGCGGCTGAGCGACTTTATGCTGTGGCAGAGCGCGCATAGTGAGTTTTACTTCGTCGAAGCCCTCGGACCCGACCTGCGTCAGATCGATTTTCTGCGTGCCCTCCGCGATTTTTCCCGGCGCCAGCGTCGGTTCGGCGGGTAGCCCGGGCCCGGGGTGAGAACGCCAGGGGGTGAGAGCGGCGGGGGATATTTGTTTGACAACCGATTGGACCTGCATGAATTCGCTCCAGAACTTCACCGATGGCTTTCGTAACGAGCCCGGGTACCTCGACTTCGGTCGGGTCGGCCCACTGTCCGAGGTCGTCATGGCAGAGACCCTCGGCCAGAATGAGGTCCTGTCCCGCGCCCGATTCGGCAGCCTCGATCACCTGACTGAGCAGGATTTGCGTGCCCGCACCGCGGTATCCGCTCTCACCGGTTTTACCCCCGACCAGGTTGTGCTGCAGCCCAACACCAGCTCGGGTCTGATGCAGGCCATGTTTGGTCTGACCGGTTCCGTGCTGCTGTCGGCTGCCGACTTTCCTAGCGTGCCGTTTGCGGCGGTCCGCGCTGCTGAGACCCTGCACGTGGTGACCCCAGTGTGGTTGGAGACCGTGCGGGGTCGCGTCACTCCCGGCCAGATCCGCGACCAGCTCACCCCTGCCGTCGCGGCTGTTGCGGTGTGTCTCGTCGATTCCCGCACGGGCTATCGCGCCGACCTTGACGGTATCCGACAGGTGATCGGCGATCGCCTGCTCATTGTTGACGCGATCCAGGGCTTCGGCGTCGTTGACGCAGCCTTTGAGGCAGCGGATGTCGTCGCTTCCGGTGGTCAGAAATGGACGCGGGCCGGTTGGGGCACCGGCTTTCTGGCCCTGAGTGAGCGGGCCCTCGAACGCCTCGTTCCGGTCTACTCCGGCTATGTCGGAACCGACACCGCGGAGCCCTGGGACGAGGTCACCCCGCCCAGCCACAGCGCCAAGGCCTTTCGGGTAACCAACGGTGACTCCATCGCGCAGGCGCGGTTCGCGGCAGCCTTGGAACAGACCGCTGATGTCGGCGTCGACGTCATCCAGGCGGCCATGAATGACAACGTCTCTCAAATAATCGAACTCGTCGACGAATTCGTCATCGATCTCGTCTCGCCCCGCGATGTTCGGGAGCGCGCGGGCCTCGTCGTACTCGAACCGCCGGCGGAACTGCTCACCACACTCGTGGCGAGCCTGCACAACCACGGTATTTCGGCCACCATGCGCGGTACCACCGTGCGGTTGAGCGTGCACGCGGCCCTCGACCCCGACACGGTCACTATGTTGAGGGGGGCGCTCACCGCGTACGCTCTCACCGCCACGTACTAGCATTTCCGCAGCGCAGGTCGTTCGTCTGTCCCAACGTAAGGTGAACGACAGATTTTGGTGGGCGTGTCGGGTTTCTTTTTGCGCCGGTAGGTCGTAGCGTCGCTTTCATCAGGTACGGCACCTGATCGAGACGGCCATATAAGTACGGCTCGAGAATTGCTTGATGGCCAGCTTGCCAAAGTGATCCGCGTCCGTGTGACGCAGGGTAGGAGTGGCTGTGACCGCTAATCGAACCGACCTGAATGCGACTGACCGGGTGGAGGTATCCGCTTCGCAAATCGAGCGCACCTTTGTGTTGGACACCTCGGTGCTTCTGTCAGATCCGAAAGCAATCTTTCGCTTTGCTGAGCATGCTGTTGTGTTGCCCGTGGTGGTAATCAGTGAACTGGAGTCCAAGCGCAATGACCCGGAGATCGGGTATTTTGCGCGGCAGGCTTTGCGCAATCTCGATGAACTGCGGCTCAAGCATGAGCGCCTCGACTTTCCGATTCCGGTCGGCGATGGCGGTAGTTTGCGGGTGGAATTGAACCACTCCAACATGTCGGTGCTGCCGTCTGGCCTGCAACTGGGTGACAACGATTCGCGCATTCTGGCCGTGGCCCTCAACCTGGCCAATGACGGAATGACCGTGACCGTCGTCTCCAAGGACTTGCCGCTTCGGGTGAAAGCCGCTTCTCTCGGCCTCGCTGCCGATGAATACCGGCACGAACTCGCCGTTGATTCCGGCTGGACCGGCATGGACGAGATCACCCTCAGCGCCGAGCAGATGAGCGTGCTCTACGACAAAGAGATGCTGGACTCCCGCGCGGTGCAGGACATGCCGATCAACACGGGCCTGGTCATTCACTCCGACCGCGGGTCGGCCCTCGGCCGGGTGACCAGCCGGGGCTCGCTCAAGCTTGTGCGCGGCGACCGCGACGTCTTTGGACTGCACGGTCGCTCGGCGGAGCAACGGCTGGCCATTGACCTGCTGCTCGACCCGGAGATCGGCATTCTGTCTCTGGGCGGTCGAGCCGGAACGGGGAAGTCCGCGCTCGCTCTCTGCGCGGGCCTGGAGGCCGTGCTGGAACGCCAGCAGTATCGCAAGATCATGGTGTTCCGGCCTCTGTATGCGGTCGGCGGCCAGGACCTCGGCTTTCTGCCTGGTGACCAGGGCGAGAAAATGGGGCCGTGGGCGCAGGCGGTGTTCGACACACTCGGCGCGATCGTGTCGGAGAATGTGGTCGAGGAGGTGATGGAGCGCGGCATCCTCGAAGTGCTCCCGCTCACCCACATTCGCGGCCGTTCACTGCACGACGCCTTCGTGATCGTCGACGAGGCGCAGTCGCTCGAGCGCAACGTGCTGCTGACCGTGCTGAGTCGCATCGGTCAAAACTCGCGCGTGGTGCTCACCCACGACGTCGCCCAGCGCGACAATCTACGGGTCGGTCGCTTCGACGGCGTGGCCAGCGTGATCGAAACGCTGAAGGGGCATCCACTGTTCGCGCATATGACCCTGACCCGGTCGGAGCGCAGCGCGATCGCAGCTCTGGTGACGGAGATGTTGGAGGGTAACGAGGTCATGTAGTCGGTGGGGGGCGGATGTTTTCAACGCGCGGGGCCTCGCTAGCCGTCGCAGTGAAAGTTCATTCGCCCCCGACCTTCGAACCTTTTTCTCGCCTTCGACAGTGAACCCGTCGAACACTGGGAACACTGGTGCTCAAAATATCGGCGCTCACCGATACGAAGCGGGGCCTGCGCGGCTGGTTTCTGGCTCCGCAGGCCCCGCTCCTAGCGCTAACTACGGTGTGCGGAGCGTTTGAGGCTTGTTGCGTCTTCGAGGGAGAGTTCGGAGTCGGCGAAGGTTTGGTCGTCTGCGAATGATTTCATGCG
>NZ_PJJN01000015.1 GCF_002929825.1 Cryobacterium sp. Y29 | reverse complement strand
CTGGCCCGGACGCAGGCTCTTCAACGCGCGCCGTGACCTTCGCCTGCGGCCCGAACGAACAGCGAGGCCCGCAAAAGGAACCCTCTGCGGGAATCTCCTGAAGACCGCGGACGTGCTCCGTAATATTGGCCGTATGAATACAAGACTGTCGATTCGGCTGGCTACACCAGCGGACGCCGCGGCCATGGCACGTGTTCACGTGGCGACGTGGCAAGAGACCTATCGGGGTCTCATGACTGACGAGGTGTTGGACGACTCAGAGTTCGTATCTGCGAGACAGCGTTTCTGGACGATCGGGCTGACGGGTGAGCGATTCGCTCACCATCGAGTCGCCGTCGCGGAGTTCGACGGCGAACTGATCGGGATTGCCCAGAGCGCGGAGCCCACGGATGCCGATGCTACATGGAGTCAGCAACTCATCATCCTGTACGTGCTTGCCTCCGCGCACGGCACGGGGGCGGGAAAACGCCTCCTGGAGGCTGTCCTTTTTAACGACGCAGCGGCCGCACTGTGGGTAGCCGACCCAAATCCCCGAGGCCAGGCGTTCTACCGCAAGCACGATTTCATTCCAGACGGAACTGCCAAAGAAGAATATGGGATCAAGGAGATTCGAATGGTTCGACGGGGACAGAGCAAGCTACAAGTATCCGAAAGCGCACCCGATCGCGCCTGAACACGCACGCGCGCTGGCACCTGCCTCTCGCAATGACCGCTGAAGGAGCATGACATGCCGCGATTTCCACCGATTGAGCCGTATGCCACGGGGCGAATGGACGTTTCCAGGAGTTACGGCGCGGTCACGAAGGTTTTGAAGTCGTTCATTTCGTCGATTGCGTCGGTGAGTGAAAGACCGGACATTCACTCGCCCCTCTGACTTGGGAGCCCAAGGCTCCGTTTCCTAGCCTTCTGTGGCATACCCGAAGCCTCCGAGGGTGAAAATCTGCCCGTCTGCGTCGATACGGACATCCCCTTCAAGGCGCGGTGTCGTTGTGTAGTGGAAGCCGTAGACAAGGACAGCCTCGACGGCAAGCTTCAGAAACTCGCGTTTCTCAGTGTCGTCTGAAAACACGAAGGGTTCGATACCCGCGTACCTCTTCGCGATCCCGCTGATGCCGAAGGTCTCGAAGCGCCTGAGGACGTACCTTTGCCCTGAATTTGGGTCAGTTTCTTCCTCTTCACTCATATTGAAGGGAATGACGTTTTCTTCCCGGACGAGCTGGAAGGCATCTCCGGGCCGGCGTCCGACGCCCGAAACTCTTTGAAGCCAGACGCCGCGCTCATGGTCGACGACATACAGCCGATCCCCAAGTGCGCCCCTGACCGGAGAATCCTCAATCGTGAACAAGCTCGTCCCCTCGTCGTCGCTTCCGCCAAACTCGGCCCCATCGGCAGAGTGAAGTCGACAATGACACCGAGTCACTAATAAGTCCAGCCCCCATCCAGGGTGGCGCAGAGGTCCCGGAGTTACGGGGCTCCGCTTATGACGGCACCCATCTTTCCACTGGCGACGTCCACCTGCACAGTGCCTCGAAACCTAGAGACTGCCCATGGGTTTCGAGGCAGTTAGGTTACGAGACACTACTGAAGCACCGTGCGGTGTGAGTCACAGCGGGAACCCTGAACGGGCAGCAATCCCTGAGAATATGTTCTCAGCCGAGGGATCTGGGTTGGGCTACCCGGCCCCTTCATCGAAGGAGCTCTGGAGCCGAGAATGCCGGAGAGGTCGCACTCGCGGAGCGCAGCCGCCGCTGCTCGTTCAGGCCACGTCGACAAGACCGTCCGCACGAGTTCGGAGATTTGCTCGACCGGGACCTCGCGCCGATATTGGAAAGCGTTCAACGTTTCGCCGTACATTACGCTGCGCGCGGCTGGCGCTTACGGTGTCCCACCTGAGTTCATTCCAATGCGGCCAACTTTTCACGCACCCATGAAGACAACGTGTCAACTGCCACCTCGCGTCCAGACAGAACCATGCCGAGCGCTTCTTTATATACGACATCACGCACGGGAAGAGGTTGCCCTTTCCCCACCTCTAGCATCGTCAACCCATTCCTGAAATCACGCTTGTGGCCCTTATAAATCACCCAGTGCGCATCGGGGATAGCGGTAGTCAACACTTCACCGAGATATGCCTGCACCTCATTGATCAGTTCAAGCTGGCTTGACGTGAATGGACCGCTTCCCGGAACACCGCTCTCGGCTGTGGGTCTTGCCGGGTCCCACCAGGACGGCAGGTCAGCCGTTTCCGTCTCTTTCGGTTCCTTGATGCGCGTCAGGAACCATTCGTTCACGGCGTCCAGGCTTTCGACGCTGCCGTCGAGTTGCGGATCGCCCGGCCCGCTCAACCGATTCCGAAGATGCGCCTCCGCCGGTTTCAACTCCCGGACATATGCCTCGTGCAGTTCCTCGCGCTTTTCGTGGCTGGCGCTCATGGTGTCCCACATGATCTCAGGCTACCCAAACGGTGCAAGGGACGCCAAGGCGCTCAAGCCGCTCAAGCCGCTCGAGCAGAGCGACGTCGGGTGGCCCAGCATCGGCAGATCACGATGGCCACCACGATGGCTATCTACTTCTGTGATCCGCATCGCCGTGGCAACTAAGCACCAACGGGCTGCTACGCCAGTATTTCCCCACAGGCATCGACTTATCCGTTCATTCGCCCGGGCGGCTGCTCGAAGTCGCTACCGAACTCAACAATCGACCCCGCAAGACGATCGACGGCATCACACCCGCTGAGGCCATGCAGCGACTAGTGTCACAGCCAGAAAAGCCCATCGTTGCGACGACCGGTTCAATCCGCCATCAGAGAAAAGGAAACACGACATGACAAAGCGACACGCGTCCGCTACCGACCTCGAGAATGTGGGGGCTTCGGTCCTGCGTTACGCCCTGGTGACGAACCTCATTTGGATCGGGACGCTGAAGTTTCAGAAGTATGAGGTGGAAAACATCAAGCCCCTGGTCACCTCCAGCCCTCTGTTCTCGTCGGTGGTCAAAAAGTTGGGCGAGAAGAGGACGGCGCAGCTGATCGGAGTCACCGAAATCGTCATAGGCTCCCTGATCGCCGCCAAGCCTTTCGCACCGCGTGCCTCGGCCGTCGGCAGTATGGCTGCCATCGGGATGTTCCTCACGACCCTCAGTTTCATGGCCACAACTCCGGGGGTGCGGCAGGAAAACCACGGGAAGACCAAGTTGTCCATGGTGGGGCAATTCCTGCTCAAGGACAGCGTGTCTCTCGGGGCGTCGATCCTGACGGCCGCGGAGTCGCTGAAGCACACGCGCCACTGACGAAGCTGATCGGCGAAGCGACGCCGGCTACTCAAAAACGAACGTATAGATGATTCGTGTCGAGCATGGGTTGAGCGCCCGTTAGCCGAGCCCCCTGCGGAACCTCTACGCGACACCCGTTCTAGACGCCGGGCGGTCGGTGGGTGAGGGCCATTGCTATGGCTCTGACATGTGAAAGGACCGCCTTTGCATTGTTTCGCTCAAGAGTTTCAGGTCGAGCAAGGCAGTCGATGTGCCGGCCCAGCCCCGGGTGGGTGAGCGGGCGGAGGACCAGATCCGGGTGGTCGCGGATGTTGGTCGTGTATCGGGGCATGAGCGCGATGCAACCGCTCGCTTCGACAACTGCGGCAGCTACGGTGAACTCGTTGATCCGGTGCAGGATGCGCGCCTCACTCCCGCCGATTCCTGAAATTACGGAGAGAGCCTGCTTGAGCGGGAATCCTTCGTGCACTGCGACCCATGCCTCGTCCTGAAGGTCTGCCGGTTGGATCGCAGCTTTCGCTGCAAGGGGGTGATCTCGTCGGATCGCGATATCCAGCGGCTCGTACAGGAGCGATTCCACCCGCACCGACCTAGGCCACGACGGGCTACCGACCAGCCTGTGCGCGAGGACAAGATCGTGATCGGCCGTGAGAGGGGGAAAATCCTCCTGGGCCACGTCGAAATCACTCAGCCGCACATCGGGCTGATCAGCACTGCCACATGCGGCGATCAGGGGGCCAAAGACTGCAAGGCCCACGCTGTGGAAAGCCGCCACTGAAACGGCGCCCAAGCGATCGTCTTGGAAGCGTGCCACTGCCTGCTGGGCACGTTCGAGCGCCACCTCCACGTCGATCGCCGCCATCGCCAGGGCGCGCCCGGCGTCGGTGAGCGCTGTCCGCCGTCCGTCCCTGCACGTCAACGGTGCGGCCGAGTGACGTTGCAAGGCGCTGATCTGTTGCGAGACCGACGACGGCGTGACGTACAGCGCCGCAGCGACGGCGGTGATACTGCCCCGGTCACCCAACTCTCTTAAAGCGCGAAGCTGACCCAGTTCCATAAGTTTAAACTAAACCATCGAGCACGAAACTTCTCTCTTGTCTTACGTGAATCTAAGCCGGAAGATGGTGGCATGACCGCTCCACTCAGCCGATTCCGTGTCGACCTACTCCTGCTTTTAGTCGCCGCCTCGTGGGGATCGACGTACCTCGTGGCTAAACAGCTAGTCACGCCCGATTCCGTAGTGGCACTCCTCGCGGTGCGGATGCTGCTCGCCGGGGCCCTCATGGCGGCAATCGTGGCCGCCCGGCGGCACCGTGTAACTGCAGCCGAACTGCGAGCGGGTGTGATCCTCGGGGTGGTGTTGGCTTCAGTGTTCGCATTCGAGACTTTCGGGATCGCCCACACGTCAGCAACGAATGCCGGCCTCATCATCAGCCTGACAATCGTGTTCACTCCTCTTCTCGATTCCGCGGTATCCGGTCGACGTCTGCCCGGCAGGTTCTTCCTTGCCGCGCTGATCGCCATCATTGGTGTTGCACTTCTCGCCAGCAATGGCACTTTTCAGAGGCCAAGCCTTGGCGACTTCCTTATCCTCATTGCGGCAATCGTTCGTGCCATCCATGTCACGTCAATGTTTAAACTCACTGGCAACAAACCGATGGACTCGCTTCACCTCACCACGGTTCAACTCCTTACCTGCGCGACAATCTTTTCGGCGGCGTCACTGTTCTACGGCGACCCAATCCCACACTTCCTTGCCGGCCTCGACCCGCGACGCGCGGTCATGTTCGTCTACCTCGTCGTCGCTTGCACAGTCTTCGCCTTCCTGGTGCAAACCTGGGCGGTCCGGCGAACATCGCCATCGAGAGTGAGTCTCCTCCTCGGAACTGAGCCCGTCTGGGCCGTGATCATCGGAATTACGATTGCTCGTGACTTCGTGACCGTCACTGGATACTTAGGTATCGCCCTCATCCTCGCGGGAACAGCATGGGGTCGCTCCATCGAACAACGGCACCAAACCACCCTCGCCCCACGTGAGCGTCAGGAGTTACAAGCGGCATCTGTAGGTTGAAAGTGTCCGCAAGCCGGACGGTGAGCGCGACAGATCTGGGGCTAAATCACCCGGCGGCCGAGTTCGCCGAAGGTGTGTCGCAGAGGAACCGTCAACGCGAACCCGTCGATTACCCTATGGCTCCCCTAGAATCGGTTCGTCATGATGTTCGCGCGCCGTATTCTCGCTGCACTGCTCGTCGCGGTTCCGACCGTGGCCGTCGGAATCGTGGTGTTGCAATGGATGCCGTTGCCGAATCCTCTGAACGTGCAGTGGTCCGGTACCGAGGTCTCGAACACGCAACCGTTGTGGATGTTCTTCCTGCCTATCGCGGCTTTAACGCTCGGTGGCTTCGCCCTGGCCATCGCCGCCGCCGTAGATCGCGACCATGAGGAGCCCTTTCGAGGAACGCTCTACATCGCGGCGGTACTGACTTCAGGCAGCGCCGGGGCCTGCTGGGCGCTCCTCGCGATGAACCTTGGCGATGCCGCACCAACCGGTCCGGCCTTCCTCGGCGCGCTGGCGCTTGCGCCGGTGTATGCCCTGCTCCCGTTGGCCGTTGTCGGCATCCACGCACGGCACCGATCGAGCATCGACCAAGACATAGTGGAGGACGTCACATAGACCGTCACTCCTGATACGCGAATCCCACGACTTCGCCCGTAAGACGGACGGTGACGTCTGCGAATGATCGTCGTCTACTCGGTTCCCTGTGGTGCCGAGAGGGCGATCGTCCCGTATGCCCCGCCTGAGAAAATGCCCGGTGAAGGGGGGCTATACGGGGCATGTTCGGACGCCTCAAATGACTCGGCGGTGAGGTCCAGTGCCCGCGTTCGGCGATAGAACGTTGCTCGAGACATTCCAAGATCGCGGGCAACCGTTGTCGTTGTCTCTCCACCGTCGATGAGTCGACGGGCGTTGCGGATTTGGCTGTCTGTGATGAGCCGCGGGCGGCCGCCTAAATCCTTACCGGCTTCGCGGCGTTTGTTGATGGAGTCGACAACACGCTCTCGCTTGATTTCGTGTTCCATCTGCCCGAGCGCCGCCATGATCGTGAACAGCATGGACCCCATCGGTGTTGCTGTATCGACGTCGCCGCCGCCGAGGTTGAGTACGCGAAGGCCGGCGCCGCGGCCGCGGAGCTCCTCGGCGAAAGCGAGCATGTTCTGCGTCGATCGGCCGAGCCGATCCAGGGTCGTGATGACGAGGGTGTCGCCGTCCTCGAGAGCGTCGAGCGCGCGATCGAAGTACGGTCGTGATGCTCGAGCGCCTGAGATCCCATGGTCGACGTAAAGGTCGTCGCGTCGTACTCCGGCGGCCAGGATGTCGACTTGCTGCCGGTCGGTGGATTGTTGTCGCGTGGATACGCGCGCGTAGCCGATCAGTTTCGTCAATTCTGCTCCTGAGGTGTCTCATAACTAATGGTGTGTACCGTAATTACAGCAGGTGGTTATGCGACGTAGTTATAAGACTCGCCGTGCCGCCAGATTCCGACGATTTTGAGGACGCTCAGGTCATGACTGTGAGACGTCTTATATCCCTAGGGTTTCGAGACAGCCGTTTCGTGGAATGGCGGAGTTTTCCAGGGCAGGGCAGTTGTCGCGACCGCAGTTGATGCCACGGTCGCGTTTACGCCGGCACGACAGTGTGCTTATGGGCCGAGAAATATTTCCGTCGTGAGGGGGGTGTTCGATTAACTGGCTGCGGCCGGTGGCCACTATGCGATCGCGGACATCGCAGGATCGAATAGGCCGCTTTTTGGCCTCCGGGCGAGGCACATCAAGGGCGACTTCTTGGCAGGTTCCTCTGACGAGTCAGACTACGGTGCTGACCAACGGGTGATAGCGGCAGCTAGCATAATTCTGCCGCATCACCGTGGGTCAGCATCCGCAGCCTGACAGGTGTTGTTCGTATCGGGCTAGATGAAGCTGTGTCGCGCGAGGCAGTCGAGGTAGTAGACGAAGGCTTCGTCGTTTACGTCGCCAGTTTTCATCGAGTAGTAATTTTGGTCAGTTTCTGTTCCAGTCTCTCTGTATCCGGTCAGCGCGGTCATGTACGTCGTTAGGTGGTCAGACATCCCATAAACCTTGGCACCAGTGACGAGGCCGTCTTCTTGCTCGAGCACGATGGAGGTGCGTTGGCCCACCAAATGTTGAGTGTTTAGAAGGTTGTATGCCAGCCAAGACGCGTCTCCAAGAGGCGCCGTTCCAAGATCGTCAGTGTCACTGCCCGAAGTTTCTTGAAGGAAGAGTCCCCGCCAGCTTTCATCGTACGTATCAGGACCAACATCTTTCATTTCCTTCTCTTCTGCGCTGTACAGGCGGGATAGGACGTCCGGATGAGTGATCGTGTAGAGCGAGTAGATCAAGTCCTCGCGGACTTCTCCATCGTTCGAATAGTCAGTGCGTGTAATGGCCTCGAGCGGGATTTCATATGCACAAAAACCCTGTTTCAAGTGTTCTTCAACGGCGTCCGTTGTCCATCGCTGAGGATTGGTCTTCTTCCACCGTGCCAGGAGGTCTGAACGGTCGTCAGCTTCGTGATTGTCCATCAATTGGGTAGTCCGAAAAAGGCGTGCATTGCGGGGGTGCGGTTGCTCGGGTGGAAGTGTGCGAATTTTCCGCGACCGCCCGAATCGCGCTCAGGTCCGACTACGGCCAGGCCGTTTTTGATTCCTTTCGCAACTGCGAGCGCGCCGGCCTCGCTGCGAGACCACGTGTCTTTCCCCCCGCGGCCCCATGTGATGGCCGCGGAAAGCGACATACCATTTGCAAGCACGAGTTTGCCGTTTAGAATCATTGCGCGGAAATGTTGGTAGCTTGATCCCTTTTTATTGAGGGCATCGATTGCGTTAGTGGCTGCGATCCACGTAACACCAGCGACGATGACAACTGCAGATGCCACCAGGAGTGTTTTCAAGATCTCTAGAGCGATAGGTATTCCCAGAACCAGTACTGGCACGAAGGCGGCATAGCCCACGTCATCGGCATATGATTCTGTCTCACCAGTGGCCAGGTCTGTCATGGTGAACGAGGTGGCTTCGTCGTTCAACTCTTGTATCTGGATGGAGTAGTTGGCGTTGTAGTCGGTGTCGATGCTCCCTAGAGAAAAAAGAGCGCTACTGTCCTCAAACGACAACGTTGTCAGCGCCGTGACAGGTTCGCCAGATCCCAAATCCGATGTCGTCTCGACTGAGATTTTAGTGAGCGAGGCGTCCACGTCTTCCAGTGTCAATCCTGCGTCGTTGAAAGCGGATTCAAGCTTTTCCTCGTCAACCATCCCGCTGCCTGAAGCTTCTACCGGGGCAGAGCTGGTCTCTGCGAACGCGGGCGAGTAAGCGAATCCAGAGAGCAGCAGCGCCGCTACGACTCCGATGGCGATCTTTTTCATTGATTGTCTTCCTTTGATTGGTGAGCGATCAGTGCGGACAGGGTGGAATCGGGTTTAGCTACGCCGAGCAAGCTTTTCAAGATTTGATTCGAGGTCATTGCTGCAGCCGCTGACGTCCCGGTGACAAGCTGCCGGGCCCCCGTGCGGTCGACCGCGGGAATGTCTTCACCGGGTGCGAAGTAATTCACATGGTCAATAGCCGAGAAGCTTGATGGATGGCCCGCGGCATCTAATGAGCCGACGGAAATAACTCCCGGGTATCGGGCGGGGTAGCCCGCCCCCATCCCTTGGTTGTTTCCAGCAGCCGCGACCACCACGATTCCCGATTCAACGGCGCGTTTCACCGAGTCACGTAAGGCCCGGGTGTCCGTCCCGATCGCGATGCTGACGTTAATGACGTCCACCTGGTCCCGGATAGCTTGCTCTATAGCGTCCGCAACGTCCTCCGCCGACGCGGTTCCTGCAGTGAAGACGGAGTAACTAATCCAAGTGACTCGATGGGCCCACGCAGGACAGCTATCCTCATCGATTCCTGCTGCGATCGATGCGACTAAAGTGCCGTGCCCTTGGTCGTCGGCGTCAGTATCGAAAACATGAAAACAGCTAAAGTCGACGTTTTCATCGTTGAGGCCGCTATCGACGAGAGCGATCGCGACTGTGTCTCGAACCGCCGGCGTGATCGATGCCGATGAGCAACCTATCAACAGAAGGGCTGTGACGACAATGATTGACGTCGAAAGGAACGCGGGGCGTCTGCGGGGACCCCCTCGGAGAGAGGTCAAAACATGCGTTGCGTTGACTTCACGCGCGGAACAATTACCCCGGGCAGCGGTTCATTAAATGGCTGGTCTCGCAGGCGATACGATCCACCCGCCCATTTTCGAAACATCATTTTCCCCCCGATGCTCACGAACCAGATGTCGTGTGAAACTCAGATTGGCGGAGATAACTCGCGGCGTCAACTCCATCCGGAAATAGTCAACGGAATTTTCATGTGGGCGACGATTAAGCGGCTATTTGAGTTCCGTCCTCGCCCAGCATGGGCATCTCTCTTTTTTCGATGTCGGTGAGTACTGAGTATTTGAGGACTTGAGCACCCACTCAATCGTGCGGTTCAGCACCTACCGGTATCAGTCCCTCGACCGTGCGCGACAGTCTGTCATTTACAGCCATGCCGACTTCTACAGATCCGACCATCTCGTCATTCAGTGGGCGAAACCCTGACGCCCGACGAGCGGGTCCAACTACTCCAAATCGTCAAAGGGACGGGGACGAGCAGCTCCGACTGAGAAGGTTCCACTGCGCGCTTGTGGGCACGCCGAGGGGCGCCGTCCCTTGGTTCGTCAGCTCGCGGAGGATCTCGATGTCGCTCCTGGCACCGTCGCTAAGGCGTACAAAGTGCTTGAATCCGAGGGCTACCTCACTGCCCGCACTGGCGGAGTAACCCGGGTCAGCCGGAGCACAACGACGTCGCTCCCAGTGCTGGAAGCCCCTCGCCAACTTGCCAAGACCAGCACCCGTGCAGGCACTAGCCTGGACGGCACCATCCGCATCCTCCGTGCGATCTCGCACGAAGAATACTCCGAACCGGGACTGACCTGATGCGCTCTCAAGGCTGCCCGCACCCATGGAGATCCCCTCTACTCTCGAGTCTTCCACACATAGAAATGCCTGTTCCAGGTCGACCAGGCTGCCCCAGTTCTCACGACTGTGGTGTCTCATAACTGACCTGTTTCGTATCGCACGAGATACAAGACCCTGACTGCCCTTTGACGCAACGCAGAGAACCGGGTCGATGCGCCAAACAGCGATCACAGAACGCCGCCACTAAGCGCTAACACTCAATCAATTCCCAGATTAATCTCGACACATCCTTGACATTCATTCTTGTGGGCGTGACCCTGCTGGCGATTGGTTAGGGCTATGCCGGGTGCGTAGAGGCGATAGATTCCATTCGGAAGGACAATCCGAACGATGGAACGCACGAGTTGCCTCCCACGCGTGTCTCACTCTCATGCCTGATGTCGGTGCTATTTCGGAGGTGATTAGCATCGCTGGTCGCCGCGCTGCTTCATGTTGCGCCTTGACCAGTCCGCTTTTGCGGAGTCGGCCCAAATCCGGCAGGCTCAGCCTTGGCACTTGAATGTCAAGTTGTTGTCGAGGGGGACAAATGCGCATTGTGGGTATTGAGCTAGAGGGTTTTCGCGGATATCTGACATCGAGTTACGTGTCGATCGATACGTTGACTGTGTTTGCCGGCAAGAATGACGCTGGAAAGAGCAGCATCCTGGAAGCTATGAGGCTGTTCCTGGACAAGGGAAAGCCGGACGTCTCTGACTATTCGGTTCATGGGCATGGAACGATTCGCATCACGTGCACATTCGCTGACCTTCCCCCTGAGCTGGTCATCGACCAGACTGCGGTGACGACCCTCCAGGATGAGAAACTCCTCGACGCTAACGGCCACTTGGTGATTAGCAAGACCTGGACCAGGGGGCGAGCCAACCCCGAGATTTTGGCGCATGCTCTACACCCGGTCGTCGATGGCGGCCCAACGCTTATCGGCCTGAAGCACGCGCAACTCAAATCCCTCGCCTCGACTCTTGATGTTGTCGCGGAGCTGGAGGATCGACGCGTGAACCTGAACTATAGGCAGGCGATCTGGCGCGCCTGGGAAGCCAAGGGGCTCTCGTCGCTGCAACCGACGATCATCCCGTTGAACTCAGAGGACGGGAAGCACGTTGCCAGCGCTCTGGAGAGTGTCTTTCCCCTGTTCCACCTCTTTCAAGCTGACCGGCTGGGGGCGGAGTCCGATGAGGTTGCCCAAGACCCAGCCAAGCTCATAGTCAAGGCCGTGCTCGATCGCCATACGGCTGAACTCACGAAGCTTACGAGCGATGTTAAGGCTGAGATTTCAGAACTTCTCCTGGAAGTCGTTGGGAAATTGGAGGAATTCGCACCAAATCTTGCGGCCAAGCTGATTCCGGCCAACCTAGACCCCGTATGGCAGAAGGCATTCTCGTCCCTACAATTTGTCGACGAGAACGATGTTCCCCTTGCGAAGCGTGGCAGCGGGACACGCAGACTGGTTCTCTTGAGCTTCTTTCGGGCGGAAGTTGAGCGAGGATATGAAGAAACGGATGAGTGGCGACGGGGCGTCATCATCGCAGTGGAGGAGCCCGAGACGGCTCTCCACCCGGATCTTCAGCGCGAAACTGTTTCCGCTCTAATTGAAGTTGCGGGGCTCGCAAACAGGCAGGTTTTGATGACGACGCACAGCTCGAACTTGGTGAGGAACATACCGATCGCAGCCGTGCGTTTCGTCGAGGAGCAGCAGGGGAAGCGCGTGTGGAGTTCCAGTGACACATCCAGCGAGCGGTTCGTTCTCCAGCAATTGAACAAGGCGATGGGGACTTTCGCGGATCACAATGTGCGTTGCTTCTTCATCGTTGAGGGCAAGAACGATATCGGCGGTCTACTGGCACTGAGCGATGCGCTACAAGCCGCCCGTCCCACTGAATATCCAGATCTTCGCCAAATGGAAACTGACGGTGAGCTTTGCTTCATACCTATCGGCGGCTGCGGCGCCGCTGCTCTTTGGGAGAGCCGCCTGTCGCCGTTTAGTAGGCCTGAGGTTCACCTTCTTGATTCCGATCGCTTGGTTGAAGGGTCGGCTCTGAAACCCGAGATATCCAAGTACCTAGCGCGCTACAACACCGACGATCACCTGTCGTCACACATGTTTGTTCTGACCCGGCGAGAGATGGAAAACTACCTCACTATTGAGGCGATCGAAGATGCTTTCAAGGGTGCAAACCCAATGTTCCCGAAACTATTCCGGGAAGCTGTCGAAGGCCACGACTGGGGATATGTCGACGTGCCGGAGACCGTCGCAAGAGTGCTTCACTCTCTCAATTCGGAGGTCGAATGGTCACTCGCTTCTGACAAGAAGCGCAGCGAGAAGGAGTCTGACGTGAAGAGGAAACTAGTCCCATGTTTCGGGCACCCGTCTGTGGCGGAGGCTCTTTTGGCCCTCGGTGCCGAGCGAGATCTTCTTTTGGCCGTTGCGACGGTGGCGGATGTGGCAGCGTGAATCCGGGGGCTTCGGCCACTACCCGCAACCAACAACTCCTTCTTGTAGCCAATGGATTCTTTGGAGCTCTTGCAGCGGAGGGCGTTGTCGAGTTCAACCCATCGATCATGGACTTTGAATTTGCGTTCGGGAAAGCCTGGCGAGCCTGGCGTTGCGCGAGCGTCTCGGAATTCCCGACGTTCGCACTGGGGAAGAATCGGTTTCGCGACGTTTTGTTCCGCGTCAGTCGATCCAGTTCTCCTTTTGCCACCTATCGTGACGGTATCGAAATGACGCCGAGTGGGCTCACGCCCCGCGAATACCTCGCAATCTGGGCGCCTGAAGTTACACCAGAAGACTGGATCGCGTTGGCCCAGCTGTATCTGTCAGGACGAGAAAGCAACAGGTGAATCTCAGCTTGATTTTGGGGCTGAGAGATGCTTTCGCCGTGAGGGAGAGCTCGGCCGACCAGGCAGGTTCGACCCAACTGTGAGGAAATCAAGAACTTGACATAATCACCATTATCAGCGCGTCGATTCAACCTCGTGGCTGTTGGACGAGTTATCCGAAATGTAGATGTTGGCTATCTTTGATAGAACCGTGGCGCTGGTCAGGCGCAGATCGACACGCCTCTCGATGGTATCTCCGATGCAATGTACGCCATGCATCTCACGCTGTATATGTACCCGCGACGCCCCTGACAGACCCCTTGGGTCAATCTGCAGGCGTGGCAACATTTTGGCAACATTTGAACGAGATTGCTCCGTTCTATAGCATGGTCAAATAATTGAAAAGCCGCGTAATCATGCGGATTTGTGGGGTGATCCGGCGTCTCTTTGGGGGCGCCTTAGGTTTCAAATCCCACCGGTACCGCCACGAAAAACCCCCTACTCCTCAGTGTTTCACTGGGGAGTAGGGGGTTTCGTTTTTGTCCGACGGCCCAGCGGTAACGCAGCGGTAACGGAACACCTGTTAGCGGGTGTGAGCAAGGGTGAGTGTGGAGGCTGGCGACACTGCAGTTGCCGAATGGCGTACGGCTGCGTCACAAAAAAAGTTGATCGGACGTTGTGCTGGCCTTGGAGCAGTCGCTGCTCCTGTTCCCGCGTGGGGTCTGTCTATGAGGTGCGCTGCCGGATATGTGAGCGCATCGAGACAATCGTGTCGACGCTCGTTGAAAAGTAGTCCGTTGGTGCTCTTCGAAAAGTAGGCCACTGTTGTGTGTGTGACCTGCCGCGGATATGTCGGACGGTGGGCCCTCTTAAAATGAGGGTTCACTGAGAGTAGAGACCAGCCTGACCGCACCACGTAGGCGTTTCACCCAGGAATTCACAGACGGGCTGTGCCGCGAGGTGATCGACACGTCTAAACCGATCAAGGACGTCGCCACCGCGTACGGCGTCGGCCCCGAGACGCTTCGCAATCGGCTGGGCAAATACCGCGAGACTCATGGCGGCATGGAAGCAGACTTGACGGTGTCGGAACGGGACCGTCTGAAGGCACTTGAGCGGGAAGTTCAGGAGTTGCGGGCGGAGACCGCACTCTTGAAAAAAGCCAACGCTTACTTCGCGCGGGAGCAGCGGTAATGAGCACGTACGAATACATCGATTCCCAAAATCTGAGCCTGCCAACCGGGATTCGGTGGTGAAAATGTGCCTGTGGCTGGCCGTGTCCACGTCAGGTTTTTACCACTGGGCCATCCGGCCGCAGTCCGCGACCGCGGCCCGCAGAGAGGCCCTGATCGCGCGAATTCAGCCCTTCTTCGAGGAGTCCGGCGGCACCCACGGCTACCGCCGAATCCACGTCGACCTCGCCGCGGAACAGACCGAGTGCTCACCCGAGCTGGTACGGCAGATCATGCGCCAGATCGGCCTCGGGGCCTGCCAACCACGGCCTTTCCGAATCACGACTGAACCCGATGCTGAGGCGGCCGCAACCATGCCGGGCCTCGTCAAACGTGACTTCACCGCGACGCGTCCCGGGGTGAAGGTCGTCGGCTGGTCCATCGCCGATCACATGCGCACCGAACTCGTCGCAAATGCCCGCTGCAACGCCGCTGCGACGACGCTGATCGAGCCGGATGCGATCTGGCACTCCGACCGCGGTGTGGGCAGAGCATTTATCGTTGACCGAACAGGCCGGTGTTGCTTCGACCAGTTGAATTCTCGCCGTTTACACATCGACCAAGTTTCGAGCGCTAGTGACCAGCTTGGGTATGCGTTTCTCGATGGGCCAAACCGGCGTGTGCTGGGCATCAACAGCATGGTTGAATCCTTTTTTCTCGATGATCAAGAACGAACGCGTTTACCGCACCGCATACGCGACGAAATCACAAGCTCGCAGCGACGTCATCCGGTATATCGAAGGCTTTTACAACAGTCGACGCCGGCATTCCGCGCTGGGTTATCGCCGGCCAAATGACGTCCACTATGGTTATCAACAGCCAGCACTGGCAGCGTAGAAGAACCCACTAATTCCGTCGTCCGAAATACCCGCGGTAGATCTGATGCGGCTGCCCTACGGAAAGTACACAACCCGCGGGCGACATTCGCCGAGTTCGCGAGTAGGTCTCTGAGCGCCTTCGGTTTCGTTCGAACGTGCGCGATGCCCCTCCTCCGCCGGCCGGATTCGTGCTGGACGGACCGAGGATCGTGCCGCCGAGCGTCGATAATCCTCGGACACTCATTCAATCCAGATCGACGGTGTCGCGATCAAGCACACCGCGCCAGCCGTCGACGAACCCAACGAAACTGTGATCACTCCCGCGGATATCGCACAGTGCGCACTCACGGATAACGGCGTTCAGACCGGGACAGTCATCTCCGCTGGTCAGAATACCGATGTGGGCCACTGCGCATCACCTGCCAAGTTCCGTCTCTTCTTGAATGTCGCGCCACGTCACCGTCGTACGATGCGCAGGCAAAGCCTCCACGCTCGCCGACAAGAGCCTCGACCGAGTCTTTCTCGGCAACCATGCGCCCCGCGCACAGACCATGAGGAATATCCAGACGTCGGCGTAGGGGAAAAGACGTAGGGAAAACCAGCATCGAACATGATTTACTGGACAGTGGATTAGCTATGCAGGAGCGGTGACGCACGTTGTCCCCGAAACTAATCCGGCTGTTTGCCCGTCGTCAGAGAGGACGTAATGTGCACGCTTCAGAGGACCTCGTAATCGAGTCTTCAACCGAGTTGCGCGACCAACTCGACACCGTGACAGATCTCGCCCGCGACCTTGCGGGACGCTTCGAGTTGGCGCCGCTCCTCGAGCGCATCCTCGGTCACGCGATCGCACTCCTTGGTTGTGAGAGCGGCTCGATCTCGTTGGTTAACGAAGCCAGCGGAATGTACACCAAAAAAGTGGACCTCGGGGTCGGCTGCCACGAAGGGCAGACATTTTCGCTCGACGAGGGCGTCACTGGTGAAGTCGTCCATAGTCGTGGAACTGTCATCCTCGACGAGTACGCATCGGTACTGCGGACCGCCCTACGTGCCAGGGTTGGGTGAGGCCAGTAGCTAACAGCAAGTCCGCCGTTTGACGTAGGGCGAGAATCAGGAATCATC
>NZ_PJJN01000013.1 GCF_002929825.1 Cryobacterium sp. Y29 | reverse complement strand
GCCGACAAACCCACCGAGAATGACCGACTCGAACTAGCCGCCTAAACTCCCACTGGCCTCATTCACCTTGACAAATTCCGGCCACGAAGCGGACCTCAAAATACGGGAAGCCTCACAAGCGATCGCGCGCCTGGTTCGCTCTTAGCATCCGCCCACGAATCCGAACACTCCGGTAACCAAAATCATATGCAAGTCTCACTCGGACGCGCGCCGACGTGTACAGTCCGGCACTGGAATTCCTCGTTCCTCTGCTCGACCAGGGTCAAAAAATCCGAACCGGAGACGCTGACGGGCGAGGTCCCGGGTGTCACCGCGTCGGTGTCAGTGATGACACCAATCTCATCTGTCTCCGCTCTTGAGACAACGATGATGCGCCTACGACCGCCGTCTGTCGCGGAGGACCTTGTAAATGTCGAAGCCCAGACCCATGCTCCCCATATCGAATAAACATTCGACAAAAAGGAGATTGGAGGGGCGAATGAAACAGGGATTCCCACAAAGCAGCTGACCCGGACGGTGACGATGAATTACACCGCCCGGCGGGATGTGACGCATCCCACACGTTGGTCACGATGAGTGGCTCACCGGGAAGGTGAAGCGCGTTGAATGATTCGGCCTTCTACAGCTGGGGAAGAGTCATGCTTCCGGTCTGTTCGCGCAACCCCGGTCTGGCTAGGGCACGGCCGAAGATCGGCGCGTCGTCAGGTTGTGTTCGGCATTCGTTCAGCATCAAGCTCGGGTGTGCCGCGGGCCGCGTGCTCGCTCCGATAGACACGTCTGATCGTGCCGGATTCCTGCTGGCAGACCGCGGTTGCTCGTTCCGAGCGACCGGGAGGGAGCAGCCGGCCGGTGAACGAGCCATCCTGCGCCAGGGAGAGCTGCTCGCTCATCCACAAGCGAATGCGGTCGAGGTCGTCGGAGGGCATGCGCTGTCCGCGGCTGTCATCGAGCAACAACACGTCGACGCCGCGCACGCGGGCCCGCCACGCCGCACCGATCAAGGGGCCCGCGACGAGCCGGTCCCCGCGAGCCCTGTCGCGCAGGTGCCCTTCCAGAGCGATGCACCGCGTGATCTGGTCGGTCGTGAGCGGGTTGCCGGCTCCGAGAACCGCGAGCATGTCTCCGGCGAGAGCGCGGATCTCGACGGCCTGCAACCGTCGTTGCTCCCCATGCGTGCGGGCGAACGTGGTCTGAGAGAGCACGGCGCGTTCACTGGATCGGAGGCCGTTGATGCGTCCCTGCATCCGCCCCAATGGCGCGGCACAGACCGCGGCGAGGCAGAAGACCAGAACGGGTTGTATCAACAGGGCTATGCCCACGTGCAGGCCGCTCGAATTCACCACCGACCCGACCAGAACGACGCAGCACATGATCGCCAGGCCGAGGAAGGCTGCCCTCGCGCGCTGGAGAAACGCGAGGGCGAGCAGGACACACGCGTTCGCCAGGAGAAACCAGACTTCGTACCGGGGCTCGGCCGGATCGGGGTCAAGGAGAAAAACCATGGCTGACGACGCCAGAACCCACGACACCACGAGCACGGTTCGAAACTGCCCTGGCCGTCGGTGCCGCCCATGAGTCACGCACAGCATCGCGAGGAAGATCGCGACGAGGGCGATGATCGATGCCAGCGGATGCGAGGTGTGACCGAGACAGATCAGCACTGGCACCATCTGGGTGGTGATGAAAAATATGCCGATCGTGCGAGCTTGGGGGGCGCGAAAATCGTAGGTGCTGTGGGCCGTACCCGTGGCAGGGCTGTCTTCGCCGTCGTGAAGGGCCGTTGACGTAGAGGGCGTCCAACGCAACGTGACCGTCGTTCCGAAACCTAGCCGCGAGGCGGTGCCCGCGTCGCCGCCGGGTATGCTTCGCATTCGAGCGACAATGCCGACGGCAATGCCCAACCGGTCGGAGGGCACCTGTGCGGCGTCGAAGCCGCGGCCGTCATCCTGCACCCGCATTTCAATTGTTTCGAATTGTGTCATTACAGTCACTGTTCGCGTGACTTGTCGGGTGCCGGGCGTGAAGCCCGCGCCGGGTTGAGAGCCTGCGTGGGTAACGCTGTTCGTGAGTGACTGGGTGAGCGCGGCATAGAACGCGGTTGCGACCCCCGCGGGTAGCTCCGCTGCGCCTCGACCTACCTCGACGAACCGCGCCGACGGATCGAGATGAAGCGTGATGCGGCGGGCTTTCCCCACGAATTCCACGATGGTGACGCCGTGATCACCTGGTGTGGGCGTGCTCAGGGCCTCTATCTGTCCCAGTGCGCTTCGGGCCCCCGCGGCGACCGATTCACGAAGCAAAGGATCGTTGGCTGCACCGAATAGCAGTGTGCTCAGAATATCGTCGTGCACGAGGGCGTTTGCTTGGTCCCGGGACGAATGCCGGGCTTGTTCACTCGCGTTCTGCGCGGTCAGCATTGCCGCTGCGGATGCTGCCGAGTCTAATCGGCGGCTGGACGCCAGCAGCGCCAGTGCCAATCCACCCAGAAGCGCTGAGGAGAGCAGGGCGAGCACCGCATCGAACGCTGCGAAAACAGTCAGCTCGGGCAACGCGGTTGCCAGAATGAGGGAGGGCTTGATCAGGCTGGCCCCGAGCAGCACGATCCAGCCGGGCCGGGCGTCCCAGGCCAGAACGGCGGCAACGGCCAGCGGTGCGCTGGAGAGCGCAATCCACGGCAGACCGAATTCGCTCATCAGGTCGGGTGCCGAGCCTGCAGCTGGCGCTAGCAACAGGGGGTGCCACACCGGCAGGGTCACGACTATCCCCATCACGGTCAGGGTATTGATGACCCGCAGTGTGCAATGGCCCACGAGAAAAGCGACAGTGCCGCCCAAAACGGGTACCGCGAAATTGATTGCGAGGGTACCGATAACAGACGGGGGGATCGAGCCGGCGTTGTGGCTCGCTACCACGACAGCAAAGAAAAGCATTTCGGCGAACGAGGCGGTGGCGATTGCAGCCGTGAGCGTTCGAGCAACGAGCAGCCGCGAAAGGTCTCGCCTCGGGTGCTTGGGCGTCATGTATCGGTGGGAAGAGGCAGATAGCCGTCTTCAACGCCGCGGCGGTACAGGTCTACCTTCGTGTGGGCCTGCCGTCCCAGAAGCCCGTAGGTACGGCGGATGCGTCGGATGTGATCATTGACCGTGTTCTCGCTGATACCGAGTTCCGCCGCGACCATCTTCGAACCGAATCCGGAGGCGTAGAGCGAAAGAATTTCCTGCTCCCGAATCGTGAGATGGGCCGCCCCGAGTTCCACATCCGTGTCGAGGACTGAGGCCCAATCCGAGGTGACGACGGGGTGGCCGGCGGCAGCGGCATGAATGGCGGCCATGATCTGCTCGGCCGGGGCCGACTTGCGGATGATGCCGAGTACATCGCTGCGGGCGGCTTCTCTGATCAGGTATGGGTTCTCTCCCGAAGTCAGGCACAGCACTGCTGCGTTCCGCCGGCCCAGGGCGGCGACATTCTGCGTGACCGTCGAACCGTCCCGCAGACTTAAGTCAAGAATCACCAGATCGGCGCCGATACCGGACAAGTGTAAAGCGGCGACAGTCGACGCAGAACCAGCGAAGACGAGACCGGCTGCGGCCGTGATGAGTGCCGCCATTGCCAACGCGACCACTTCGTGATCGTCGACGATCGCGACGGACCGAACCGTCGAACCGTCTCCCCCCGACTCCCAAATGTTCCTGTTGTATACCGCGTCCATGCGTCCCTCCTGAGCACTGCGCCGGCGAGCTGTACGGTGGCTGTCCACCTGTATTGGTGGCCGAGAGCATTCCCGCTCGACACCCCGAATCGATACGTTTGTATCTACTTCGTTGGCATAACCAACAGTAGGTGCTGCCATTCAACTCATCTACCATGTGCGCCTTGGGCAGCAGGCGCTGGCGGCCGACGTCGGCACCGATGCCCGCCGGACCGTTTCCACGCCCATGTCAGAAGGAACCCTTATGAAGAAGAATTTGATCGCCACGCTAGCCGTGGCAGTGCTGGGAGCATCGGTTCTCGTCGCCTCCCCCGCGTACGCGTCCGACGGGTACACGAATTCCGGAATCGAGTACAAAATCAAGAACGGGGCAGCAAGCGTCGTTGACTATGACATGGGATTCGGCACGGTCGTGGTTATCCCCGCGAACATCTCGGTGGGAGGAACGAATTACGCGGTCTCTCAGATCGAAAATGAGGCGTTCAACGAGGGGCAGATCACATCGGTGACCTTCCTCGGCCCGCCGCCTACGGACATGCAAGAAAATGCCCTCGCCAAAAGCGAGCAGCTCGTTGTCCTCTTCCCTGCTGAATTTGGTGCGCCGGCTTATCAGGACGGATTCACGACGCCCACCTGGAAGGGCTACCCGGCTCGTGCTCTCTCTCTGCCCGAAGAGGAGTCACGGCCCCAGCCGGGGTCCGCCCCGACGGCAGCGACGGAGTCCGAGGTAATGGCGGCCATCGTGGCCGGCCCCCGCACGGCGTCGCTGTCGGCACTGGAGTTGCCCACGGTGCAGTATTCGCATGAGGCCCAGTTCGTTCAAGGCGTGGCGACTGTGTCAGTGAACGACCTATCCGGCTCCAAAACGGGCTGGAGCGTGACCCAGCAGGCGAGCGATCTCACCTGGAGAAGCATCACGGACGGGCCGGCGAACGGCGTCGACCTGTCTGCTGCGAACCTCGTCATCGAAGCCCGAGCCTCCGTCGTCGCAGTCGCTGGTCAGGATTGGCACGTGTCTCCCCTGATCGGCGGCAGCCTCGACGAGGCCGTGACCGTGATGGCGGCCCCACAGGGCCGAGGGTCCGGTGAATACACGGCGCCCTTGCGGTTCCGGCTGGCGATTCCCGCGCAGGCGCCGGTTGGCACGTACTCCGGCACCCTCACCACCACACTTGCTGTAGCTCCTTAACACGCGACGAGCATCGGAGTATGAACCGGAAGGGTGGGCGGAGCGTTCTCGTTCTCGTTCTCGTTCTCGTGCTGGCGGCGTTCGGCACCGCGCCAGCGGCGGCTTTGATTGAGGACCGTGGTTTGCTGGCGTTGACTGCGGTGGGTCACAATGGGTCGTTCTTCGACGTGACCGTCGCGGCGGGCTCCAGCAGTACGCTCCAGGTGGCCTTGAACAACCAGACCGAGAGCCCGATTGCGGTGCGCAGTTTTGCGGCGACGGTGTACTCGATCACCAATGGTGGGTTCGGCGCTCGGGAAGCGGGCACCCCGGCATCCGGTGCCACGCTCTGGGTCGACTATGCCGATACGACGTTCATCCTGGCTCCGGATCCGGCAACGACACGGTCTTTTCGCGTATCCGTGCCGGCAGGAACCGCCCCGGGAGAGTACGTCAGCAGCATAGTGCTACAAAACGACGTTCCGATTGCGGGTTCGGGTGACGTCGCCCTCGACCGAGTGATTCGGCAGGTTGTGGCTATCTCCATCCGTGTGCCGGGCCTTCTGGCGCCTAGCTTCACCGTCGAAGATGTTTCACACCGGCTGCTGGGAGGCAACTCGTCGGTCGCAGTGGGCATTTCCAACACCGGAAACCAGCATTTGTATCCCGAAGGACTTATGGTGTTGCGCGACGACGCGAACCGTGAAATCAGCCAGGCCGCCATCACCATGGGGTCGCTGTACGCTCATTCCGAGAGCGGCCGGGTCGCGGCCATCTTCGACGGTGAGCTGGACCCGGGCGACTACACGGTATCGATGACGCTCACCGATCCCGAGACAGGGGCGAGTGCTTCGATTGACGGCGCCCGGTTCACGGTGGCCGAGGCGGCCGCCTCGGCCACGTCGCGGATCGCCCAGCTGCCGCAGATTTTGCGCGCGCCCACCGAGAGCCCAGGGCTCGTTGTCGGCGCTCTTGTTGCGGGGCTGCTCGGGCTGGCATTTGCCTTTCTCGGGTGGCGCCGTGCAAAACGGGTTCGCGCGGCGGCAGCCCGCGCGGCGGAGCTTGTCAGTGTGGGTGAGCCCGTCAGTGCGCGGGAGTCGGTCAGTGAATCTGTTCCTGGTGCGCTTTCACCGGAATCAGCAGCAGCAGACCCGGCAGCAGACCGGCCATAATGCCCAGCATGCCTCAGTAGGTGGCGCCGAAGATCGACACCAACAGCGCGAAGGCGGCCGGGGGGAGAAAGCTCACGGCCCGGCCGGTAGTAGCAGGCGGCCCGTGAACGTGCCGTTACCCCGGGAATACTTATCGCTCATCTACAAACGGACGGCTTTAGGAAGACACGGCGTCCGTCGGCCTCGTTATCAACGGATCCATCTTGCCAAGTGACTTACCCAGATTTCGAGAGGAAGCGGAGACATTTGCGGCAACCCTTGGGGAGAACGGCTATCAGTCGAACTGGATTGTCCTGGAATATCCAGGAGCCAACCACGACACCGATCCCCGCAAAATCGTCCTATGCAAGCATCGTCGACTCCATGCGGACGAGCGATTGACCACAACCACCAAGTCGACTATCGGGGTTTAGCGACTTCCGCTGAGGGTTCAGCTAACGGGCGCTTAACCCATGCTCTACACGCGTCATCTATACGTTCGATTACTTAACATCACGACCGTATCGCTCAGAAATCGAGAACTTGTCATATCAATGTGTGACACATTCTGCGTACACAGGATCAGCGCGCAAGCCAAAACGACTAAAATAATGTCTTGCAGGTGCTGAAACCGAGGCCCTAAGTCGCAACGGTCAATAGCGTTGTTTCGACAGTTGTTTGAGAACGATTTCTTATTCATCAATTATCTTGACACCCCCATTTAGGTCACATAGAGTTTTAGTGCTACCTAAACCCTGTCAGCGCATGCACGCACCACATATAGGAAATGCCCTGTCTACATTTGTCATTCAATCGTCCGAGCCCGCACCATGACCGACACCGAGACGGAGCCGCATTCCCCGGGGAATAGTTTCAGCGGTCACCTGCTACTCGAACGAGTGGCCGCGGGCGATGCACTCGCCTTCAGCACCTTGTACGACGCCTTCGTCGCCGAAACCTATGCAATTTGCATGTATAAGTGTGCAAAACCGTCGTCGGCCGACAAAGCCATGGTCAGAGTATGGATCTTCATATGGCGCCACGCCGCCGCACTCAACGAACAGGCGGGTTCAACAAAATCCATCGTGCTGTCCACCGCCTGGACCGTTACATTTGACCGCAGCAGAAACCTCCTCCAGGTGGGCTCCCGAAGGGTCCACTAGGCTGCTCGTCTTTATGACGCCAACAAACGCACGAGAAACAAAACACACGACGTTGGTAGCGGCAACAATTTCACTAGCCACTCGACCTACGCGCAAGCGCTGACGGATCAGCCACGCTGCCAGATGCACACCATCTACAGCCCTGCCTGCATGCCACGTGCGCGAACAGAGCCGTCTCAGGACGTACGTCGTATTCACATGTGCGTCTTCGGCTCTACCCCTTCTGCTTGGAAACGCCAGTTCTCGCAGGTTACGGTGTCAGGCCAAGTTGTTCGAGCATTCCCTTTTCGTCGCTGCTACCTTACCGCTCGACAAGCTTCCCGTTCTCAAACTGGCTAATTTGCACGCCACGAACAGACATCGTTTTCCCACTGCCGGCGTGGCCCATCAAAGGACCTTGGTGGGTGCCGGTGAGGGTGTACGCGAATGCGACGTCGGTATCGTTTGCGACGAGGCGCTCGACGGTGACGTGCAGGTCTGGAAAAGCGGCAATCATCTCGCCGAAGAACGCTTTGTAGCCTGCCGGCCCCGGGCCTTGGCCGGGGGCCGGGTCGTGATCGACCGCGTCTACGGCCACGAGATCATCGAGAAGGTCAAGTTGCCCGCTGTTCACGGCGTCACCAAACTTCTGCTGGGCGGCAATATTTGCTTCTTCACTCATGTGTTTACTCTCTTCCTAGGATTTACATGGATGGGATTGCGAGGCCACGAGGTGACCAGACCGCCGCTGACGTTCAACGCTTCTCCGACGATAAAGATGGCTCTGCTACGAGAGCCCTCTGGCGAAAATCTTGCCCCTATGGTGCTGGCGTCGTCAACGCAGCCAACCGCAGGAACAGGCACGTATGCCTCGAGGACGCAGCACTGCCAATCGTGAAACCCAGTGCCGGAGAACGGCTGTGATGACCCAGAACAGGGCAACACGTTGGCGGTGAACCGGCGAGGTCGCGACGCCCTGATAGGGCGACCAGAACCTGCCTCAATTGTTTCCGTACAGGGCAACAAATCGATGTCAGGACTCTGTCCGAAAAGGGCCTCAGCTTCGGCATACTCACGTGCTGCTGCTACCGATCAAAAGACGAGGGGAGCCCGCGCCACTATTTGTGAGGCGGGCTCCCCTCGCTTGCGTGCTTATTTGTGGAATCGTTTCTGCAGCCAGTCGTTGAGCGGCCGCAAAGCCGAAGGCGCATAGGCGTGCTCCAACGTGATCGCGTGCGCAAAGGTGGGCAAGGTAACTTGGTCGACACTCGCAGCGCCGGTGAAAAGAGACGCTTGATCAGGACCAGCCGGCACCGGGAACAAGGCGTCGCTTCCTCCGGCGATAATCAGGACCGGAACCGTGATCGATGGAACATTCACCAAGTTGACGGCCACAGCCGGAGCGAACGATGCTGTATCTCCACACGGATCAAGAGTCAGCAACTGCAATGCCGCACTCTGCACGGCTGGATCGGCGCTATTGAATAAGGCGGCCGCGGCTCCTGCCGGTGCTCCGAAGGGAGCATAACCCGCTGGTCCAACGGCGCCAACGCGCAGACCCCCACTCGCACACACATTTGCGGCAAAGGCGGAATTGTCCCTCAGAAGCTGCGATTGCACACGATCGGCATAACCGATGACAATCAATCCGTCGATATCACCGAACGAGTACGCCGCAACCTGAGCGATCTGGCCACCGTAGGAGTGACCGGCGAGAATGACTCGTGAGAACTCCGGAGCCTGCCCCGAGGGCGTTACCTTATAGGATCCCGCGCGCAGGTCAAGAACGATCTGGTGGGCGATGTCGGCTTGGGAGCCGACGCAGATGCTGTTTCCCTCGGCTTTGTCGCTGCTGCCGTATCCGAGTCGGTCGATGACAACCGACACCTGACCGGCCTTCGCCTGATTGGCGGCGAAGTCGTAATTTTGCGCTTGGGCGAAGTTCCAGAAGAACTCCCCAAAACTCAGACCGTGCAAATAGAGAGTCGCGCCGTTTACCGTTTCACGTCGCAGCTCCTTCGTTGGGCCGACGATGTGGCCGCGGACGGTGTAAGTTGCCCCGTCACTGGCGCAGGCCACCTTAGAACGATTGACATTTTCAACCTCGAAGGAAACCGGCAGGCTGGTGACAGCACCAGCTTTCATATCGGAGCCATTTTGATTTGCAGCCGCAGCGGACGTCGGTGATGATGCCGCGTTGAATACGCTGGTTGCGCTGAGGAGCAGCGCCACCACGGCGACGGCTGCCAG
This sequence comes from Cryobacterium sp. Y29, assembly GCF_002929825.1. Classification (GTDB taxonomy): domain Bacteria; phylum Actinomycetota; class Actinomycetes; order Actinomycetales; family Microbacteriaceae; genus Cryobacterium. Next base: position 3,853 of record NZ_PJJN01000013.1, on the reverse strand, counting down.
CCCGGATCTACTCGGACGAAGTTGTTTTTTTACGGATGAATCGGATCGTGGCACGTTGTTCTCCAAACGAAAGTGACATGGCTCCACGCGCTATCGCATAGTGCGTGGGGTGGGGCCATCTTGCGGGAAAGGCACGCCTCGACACCGAGATCATGTGCGGGGCGCGGGGCCGGTACTTGGGTGAAGCGGCAAACTGGTCGTCAGCGTAACCCGAATGGGGGGTGCCTGCAAGAGATGCCCGAGGAATCACCGATGTGGAATGATCGAAAGCAGGACATCACGACGGGGCCTACCCGTACCGAACCCTCAGGTTGATGACACTCCGGTGATCGGGCCGTTCCGATTTTGGTCTGGGTACAGTCAGTACGAGACAGGCCTCTAGAGTAGGTGCGCTCGGCGCTGCTAATGAGGGCCCGCATACCGTCACCCGAAACCCTATACCACCGGCTCCGTCACGGAACCAGAACGCGGTACAGGAGGGCGGCGCTACAGATTAAAGACCGCCCGTGCGGTCACCCACGGCAGTCAGCAACGCAGCGTGCGGCTCTCAGCAGCCGCACGGTCACTCTGTCTTGTCTGCTGCAAGCAAGTCGACAACGGCCGCAACACTGTCGACGGAGGCCCTTGGTGGTCATTGCGCTGGTACGCCGGGCGATCATCGTAATCAGCGCCCGCGTTCGATGAATGACACGGTACATTCGCGCTATAACCCATCTCAACTGCTGCGGACGCAAAATCCTCCGCACCTTCCTGCTGCGGCGGGTCACCAGCTAGAGCACTTGGATCGCCCCGCACTGGAGGCGGCAGCTGTCACCGGCGTCCCACCCCAGCCGCTTTTGGGCGAGAGAATACAGTCTTGAAGGACACTTTGTTCGTGTATTCGATGGATCCATACCGGAACAGTCTCACGGCGAGCTGCAGCACAATAGCGCTCAGGAGGAACAGTTCCGTGATGACGATGGCGGCTTCCCAGCCGGCAAGAGAACCAAACGCGTTGCGCAGCATCGCAGTGATCGGCGCCGAATACGGGAAGTACGTGAACACCTGCACGACGGGGTTGCTCGGGTCCGACAGGATCAGAGAGAGGGCGTAGAGCGGGACGATCATCAGGACGATCAATGCGGAGAACCAGCTGCCCGCGTCCTTTGCTGTGGGCATGACCGCTCCGATCGCGACCAACGTGCCCGTAAATAAAGCGAACCCGCCCAGAGCCAGCAGTGCGCCGACGATCATTTGCATAGGATCGAAAGTGAAGCTGGACAGGTCAATCTCCGGCAGGTTCAGCGACGTGCGGAAGAATACGTAAGCCACCAGTACCGGTACCAGGAACACGAGCACCTGAACAAACCCGACGATGAAGAGGGAAATGATTTTGCCGCTGATCAGTGCGGTGGGATTCAACGTGGTGAGGATCATCTCCGTGACCCGGTTCTCCTTCTCTTCCAACGTGCTGGTGAGCATTTGGTTGGAGAGCAGCATGAAGACGAGGAAGAAGATGACCACGAAGATCAGCGGCGGGATTATGCCCATGAATCCGGCTGTTTCTTCCCCGTCGGTGAATGTGGTCGTGGTCACGGAGATGTTGCCCTGGGCCAGTGCTGTCAGTGCGGGGTCCCCGATCTGGTCCTGAGCGCTGATGCTGAGGACCTGGGTCGCGACACCGTCGTACTCGCCATTGCCGAACAAGCCCTTATCAGCCCCGTACACCTGAGTGGGTGTCTTGGCCGGGTCAGCCGGGTATACGAAATGGGCGTCCTCATCCCCTGACTTAACCGCAGCGATCGCCGCCGTGTCATCGGTGACGATCGTGCCGCCTAGCGCCGTGGCCACGGCGGGGTCGACGTATCCGGACGTGTCGCTGTAGGTGAAAGTGAGGTTCGCGTCAGATCGGGCGTCGATAGTGCTCGCGACCGTCGAGTTCCCCAGGCTCACCAACGCAATGACAATGCCGATCGCGATCGGGACCAACAAGGTAATGAACCAGAACTTTCTCTTACCCAAAGTGCGGCCAACTTCGAAGCTGATGACGGTGCGGAGGTTATTTCGTCCCATATCAAGCACCCGCCATTTCGTTCTGCTCGCCATACACACTCACGAAGATCTCCTCGAGTGAGAGCTTGCTCGTCGTGAAGCTGCGGACCAGGATGCCCGCGTCCACCAGGTCACGCAAAATCAGGGCCTCATCGACGCTGCCCGTGCCGGTGTCGGTGAGAGTCAGTTCGGCATAGTTGCGGTCCCGGACACTGATGTCGTAATACGGTGAATCTGGTATTTCACCGGAGTAACCGATGCGGATCATGGTCCCGCCGTACTGATTCTGCACCTCGGGAATCGTCCCATACGCTTCCGCACGGCCATCCTTGAGCAGGATCACCCTGTCGCACAACCGCTCGACTTCCTCCATCTGATGCGTCACCATCAACACCGTGGCCCCCGCCCGTTTTTTCTCCCCGATGATGTCCATCAGCAGGCGCCGGTTTACCGGGTCGAACCCCTTCGTGGGCTCATCCAAGATGAGGAGCTCCGGGTCGTTCATGATCGTCACGCCGAGCTGGACTTTTTGTTGCTGACCGCCCGAGAGCTTGTCGACGCGGGCCTTCGCCTTGTCCCCTAAACCCACCCGCTCGAGATAGTTCATCGACCAGGACACCGCGGCCTTCTTACTCAACCCTTTGAGTTGACCGAAGTACGTCATCACAGTCAGGACGGATTCCTTCTTATACAGTCCGCGCTCCTCCGGGAGATAGCCCAGACGGCTGCCGGCCTCCGGCGTGAACGGGCGCCCATCGATATGGAGAATCCCCGCGGTCGGCAGATAAATCCCCAGCAACGCCCGAAGCGTGGTGGTTTTACCCGAACCGTTAGAACCGAGAAAACCAAACGTCTCCCCCCGCCTTACATCGAAAGACAGATCCTCAATGACCGTTGTGCCGGCAAAATCCATTCGAAAATGCTCAATATGAACAAGCGGCTCATCGAGAGTAATCACGGGCGTTGCGGGAACAGTCTCCATCACGAGGCCACCGCCAGTAACATTTTTTGTTCCTGCTTCCTGGGGCTCGCCCTCAAACTCAGCCCTGTCAGACGATGAACTCCACCCTGCCGAACAGCAGCCATGGCAACCCTGGACATACTCGTGAAACGCAAATTTCCCCCAATGTGCTTGTCCCCATCCTCCCGCATCAGGGCGACAACGCTCAAACCAAGTGCACGTGCCGCACCAATAATCCAACGTTGCGCTGACTGCGCGCGAGCTTACAGGCGCCGATCGATCGGTATCGGTGGTTTGTATGGATCGTGCGGCCGCAGGGGCAGTTTGGCTATAGCGTCACGTTGCCGGGGGGCAGGGTGAGTGGCACGACGGCGGCGTATTTGTCCCTCCGCCGGGACAGGTGGCCATCGGTGGTGTCGCAGTCGCGGAATGGTCCGTTGCTTTTGTCGAAGATGACGGCGGCGTGACGGTCCCAGTGGTTGATCCACCAGGATGACGTGGCGCCGGCGTCGCCGTCCTGCACGCTGGCGGAGGCTTGCATGCTGGCGTGCCAGAGGGCGGTGAAACGTGCCACAACTTCAGGGTGTAACCACCATTCCGTGCACCACGGTGTCGGTTTTGTTCCGACAACTTCTACGGTGCGCAGGTGGGCGGTCAACCAGTCGAGGAACATCTGGCGAACGTCAGGCTCTTCCTCCACATCCTCCACATCCTCCACATCCTCCTCGTCGGTCCTCTCCGTTTCGTCGTCCAGGACCTGATCCGGATCGTCGTCGGGAGTGACCTGCCGCGGGCATTTCGGACAGCGGAATTAGTGGTTTCTTCTACGCTGCCAATGCTGGCTGTTGATAACCGTAGTGG
>NZ_PJJN01000012.1 GCF_002929825.1 Cryobacterium sp. Y29 | reverse complement strand
GATGATTCCTGATTCTCGCCCTACGTCACACGGCGGACTTGCTATTAGCTACTGGCCTCACCCAACCCTGGCACGTAGGGGTCGATTGGACGCCCGAGACTCAGATCCTTGACCTGGCGCTGAATCCCGAGGTTCTCTAGATAGGAACCATCAAGCAGTCTCCTATTCATGGTTTTGAACGTCACGTGAAATATCTCCACGTAGCGACTCGAAAGCCCGCGAAAGCGTTGACCGATAAGAGGCGGTGTTCTGTGATCACTCGATATCGCGGTCAGGGTCGGCTCCGTCTTCGATCACATGGGTTGTGAGACGGGGGACATAGGCCGCGACGGGTCTCGCGAATGTCGTCGGGATTGCGGGCCGTGGAGGTTGCTCTGCTGCCCTGCGACATGACGGCACTGTGCCCCGTGGGGACAACTTGGGAAGGCTCTCGCTGAAGCGACGGAGGGCTGGATTGACGTGACCGCAATTTCGTCAGGTTGGGGAGCTTCTACGCGCTGCGGACCGAGGGGACGTTGTCGGCTTGGGACCGGGGACCGGGGGCCGGTGTGCCGTTGTGCCGACAGGACTATCCGACGTAACTTCGATTGCCGCCGGCAACGGCCTCTCCCCATGGTGGGCGGCCACGAATCGTGCCGGACGTGAAGGCAACCTCAATGTCGGAGGCGCGTGAGAGCATCTAGTCATGAATGCCCTGCCTCACCAGATTCGCGACGACCGCGGTCAGCACGGGGCCGTGATCTCGCCGCCGACCGCGGTCATTCCGGAGTCAAACGGCGAGGTTTCAGATTTTATCGCGTTCACGGGCAGGGCCCAAAACGTCCATCCACAATCCGACAACGCCTCGCCAGGCGTTGAGGTTCGTATCGCGCTCGATATCCGTGGGCGTGGCACTCTGAGGTGCCCCGTCGTTTGTGAGATCCGATGACCGGGACAACCCGCCTGTACCTTGATGTCGACGGTACGGTCAGCCCGATTGGCACCACTCCGCCGGAGGGAAGCGGTTGGGCTGCGTGGGGGAGCGGTCGTGCCTACGGTTTCACGGTGATTTGGGCGAGAGGTCTCATCACGGAGTTGAATGCGATCACTGCTCGATCCGACGTGCAGCCCGTCTGGCTCACCTCCTGGGAGACCTACGCATTATCGGACCTGGCACCGGTGACGGGGTTGAACGCAGCGGGGTGGCAAGTCCTCCAGATAAGCGGGCGAAACCCTGAACACGGTTCGGAGAAACTCGAAGCGCTGCTCGAAGACGTCGCGGCGCAGAATCTGGCTGGGAATCAGATCGGTAAGGTCGTGTGGCTTGACGACGTTGTCGATGAAGATGACGAATGGGAGGAAAAGTATGGGCCTCAGCCGGAACTGGCGGTACTCCTCGGTATTCCTGTCCTACGTCTGAGACCCGTATCGGAAATTGGTCTGACGCCTGATCACATGGCGCAGGTGCGTGATTTCATCCGTTGAAGTGGATTTCGATGACCCACGCAAGGACGCAGGCGTGGCGCTTGGGGCTTCAGTGTGACCAGCGTGTGGCGCGACTAATGAAGTTCAGCGGACGACACTGGGACGAGCGTGCGTGTGCTGCATAGCGAATGAGCCCTCGCGCCCGCCCGTCCATAATCACAGGCGTCCTATAGTTTTTAACCACCACCGTCGGGTGCCAGCCGCCGTCGGCGTTGCGTGCGGCCATGTGGTTGAGGAACTCTGCGGGGTCGTAGGTTCGCTGGTTGTGCCCGCCGTAGACCTCCCAACCGCGCGTCAAGTAGTGAGGATGTTTAGACCGAAATTTGTCCAGTGTTCCACCTACGAGCTCGTGGTGACCCTGCCAATGCGGGTAGTCACCCGCGTCGATGAGCTCTCCGGCAGTGCGCTCGTTTTCACAGCAGAGGTTGAACGGGAGAATATATACCCCCGTGGCGAATGAAACGGCCGCCAGGAGACTCAGCGCGGGAGCGGACAGGTCCGCGACATTCATTGCGAATGAGTCCACGGTTTTCAGGGGATTGGCGCAGGAGACACAGGTGTCACGTCCATCCACGAAACTCGCTGAATGAAGGTGGCGTTGGTGATATTTTCCTGGCGTCGGATTCACGCGGAGTTGAACGTGGACGACCTCGCCTAATATTAAGTCGTTTTTAGGGCTGTTCAACTGGAGATTTCTCGGAATCGTCGACGGCGATAACGATGACGCCGAGGCGAGTGAGGAGTTGCCGGGCGAGCACAGACGCGCCCGTAGATCTTCCACCCACTCGGCATGGTCATCTCGGTAGTGAAGATGTCTAGACGTCCCGTTGTAGGGCGGGTCAATGTAAATCAGGTCTACGGAGGCAGGATGTAAGGCGACCAAACGATCGAGGACCGGCAAATTGTCACCCTCGACGACCAAATGAACTGGGCCTTCTGGATCGCCACGGCGGGTAGACGAGGTCGTCGGCAAAAGCCGCGGGGTAAGAAACACGATGGGCTCCTACTGGAAAGTACCGACGGCTGACCGGCGAGTGGCGAACCGGGAGGCATGCCTACTGTGATCAAGGTATCTGATGATTCCAGCCGCTCGAACAGCGAGGATTAACCGCAGCGGGTGCTGACAGTCCGCAGATCGGGAACGCGCACCCTTGACAGTTGAGTGACGCGCGCCCCGGAACGAACCACGTCAAGCGAATTCGCCGGCGACAAGGGCTTCAGCAACTTCAAAGGGCTGCCATTGACGCGCCTGGAGGACCGAGATGAACAGGTGGTTGAATTTAATATCTACTGCATCCTCGCTAGCGTCGAGTTCTTCGAGCCGATCGGCGATGGCATCGCGATACTCCAAGGCCGACGAATTGAAATCGACCCATGAGATGCCGCGTGTATTGAGCTCGGCAATCATCAATTCGGAGAGTTGGCCGTCGCGGCGTAACCGACGCATGTTCGTAAGAAAATAGTCGATCTGGGCATCGTCCTGTTTTTGATTCTGCATTATGTGCCTTTCGTGGTGGCTATGGGTCCGGTATGGATATTGCCTGCGGCTGTCAAAGCGGTGACGGCTTTCCGGTTAGTTTTTCAATCGTCGTGCTCTGTGTGCGGCACATGTCGGCGGCTGAGTTACGTACTGGTCGCAGCCAATCTGTCAATCATTGGTTCAGCGTTCTCGACCTGTTGGCCTGAAAAAGCATCCAAGTTCGAAATGCATGTTCGAATCTGGATCGCCAAAACTGAGGTGGTGGAGCGCAACTTGGAGCAGGGCAACCCGGTGTGAGATTAAACTGGATGCAGGTGTCCGTCCATGATGTGGTGACTCCGTACGGCATCGCGGGCACCGTGCAGCCGAACAGAGAACCGGGTGCGTGTAGCTGTTCGGGTCCGAAAGCACGGGTCGGTTCATGCGCGCGCGGTAGGGGTTCCGTCGTCACTCTTTCGTGGTGAGCGACCGCTGAAGCGCCTAGTCGGGGCAGCGCGTCGAGAGGAGAATTCTTAAATGCCGTTTTCGAGTTTGCTAGGCGACAAGTCACTACGCGGGACGTCTGCTGTCCTCGGCCGACGCTGGCGATCGATAGGTCGTTCATGTAGCTCCCGTCTGGGGGGGCCGTCTTGACCGCCTCCATAATGGTTGAATGCGGCGGAAACCGATCAGCGATTTTTGGTGTTGCAACTCGCCAGCAATCGCACTGATTGGGCATTGATATTGGCGAGTAGCACGCCGCAAGATGAGGAAAACCCTTGTCCGATGCCTTTGGGTTTGTCTTATGTGCCTGAGTACAGCTGGATTCAAGCTATGACTGGGATTGGACGGCCAAACGAGGGGTTGTCACGACCATTGCCCCCAAAACGTACATCGTATAAAGCTGGGGTATATATATATTCCGGCCGACGGGGCCGAAACTATACATCTCTCTCTCTCCTCATGAGGTCTTAAATAGAGAGATGATAAGACAAAGGGGTTTTACCCCCTTGGATCCCAGTCATAGATGGAATCTAGGTGTACTCAGATTGGTCGTGACAACTGGTGCCGGTCGTGACACTATCCTCGTTTCGGCGGTGTTTGATGCGCTAACCATTGACTCACATCAAGCTCTTGACGTGCTTTCTCGGCCGCACCAAACAATTAGTGTGGCGGAAAATATCAGCCGAAAGGAATAAGCGGCATGAAAACCTAAGCCGCTACGTCAAAATGTTGGAGTGAGAAGCCTTTAGTGCTTCGATGGTAACAAGCCTGAAGCGTCCGCAGTCGTTCACAGGGCACCTTAAAAACATCGTCATATTTTCCATTGATGAAGATTGCTGAGACGTTAAGTCAGCTCGGGGTGCCGCAAGCGATCGATAAACGAGTCAGATTGGTGTGACCGGTATGCGTTGCGTCGTGAAAATCGGACTGCGGCAACTGGAAACGATTTCAGCGGTTATCGTATTCTGAGGCGCTGACGCGATAGTCGCTCCAGAAGGAGTGAGTCTTGATCGAAAAAAAAGAAAGCGCGCTTGCCCCGTGGGGGCATGCCTACGAGCAGCTGGCGAGCAGCGTTCTTGTCGGTGCCCGCGACGGTGGATCCCGGCTCGAGTCTTGGTCAACCCTCGCAGCAAGGCTGGGAGTGGCGGAAGGTACCTTAGGCCGCGCGATTCGGCGTATGACGGAGGAGGGACTGTTGACGGTGGAGGGCGGCAGAAACGTGGTCGCACCCGCAGCGATTCTCCCCGAAGGAGTCCTAGACGCGGCACAACGGTTATACGAAGCGTCAATTCGTGAAGGCGTAAGCATCCGCTACGCGATGCTCGCCGTTCTCGGCTTACGCGACGACGATCACTGGGACCCTGAGGATCGTTGGGACTTGGAGGAACCCGGTCGCCATCGCGTCGACTGATGCGCACCCGGCATGATGCGTCGCCTCACTTCTGATCGTTTCCATCGAGCTGACCCCACCTAATTATTGAGGCGGTGAATGGGACGAGCGTCGGCGGAGTTGAAACCAATCTGACCCGACGTGAGACCTGAAGTGGTCAGGTTTAGACGGGCGCCGCTTGAGGCGCACGACCGACATGCTCGGCGCAGTACGCGGTGGTGGTCACGGTTGATCAGAGGACGAGGCCAATTGAGTTGCGGGCATGCTCAGCGTCGAAGCCGAGCGGCCTACGGGTGCCAGAAAGACCCTCGCTGACTTACGCTGGGGAGACTTGCGGCTGCAATTGTCGGTCGACATTCCGGAAGCACGTCCAGCTATATTTTACGTCCAGTCATGGCCGAATATCTCGCTGTCACCGAGAGAGCAGTGCGAACACGCGCACATACACCCCGACGCTCAGCCCCAGCATCGCTGCTGCCGCGACCACGCCCGCGATCTTCCCCCAACGCGTGTCCATTCCCACAGCGACGGCGACGGCGAATATCGCGAAGCAGAACCCGCCAATTCCTGCAAACCCAACCGCGATAGTCTGAGCCTGATCAGACATAAGGGGCAACGTCACGAACACGGCAATTTGGAAGGCAAGCACAGCTACGACGCCCGCGGCCTCAACCCGGTTATGAGCGATGTCCATAACCCGGTACTTGACCGGCTGATACGTAGCAGGGTTCCGAACGAATCTGAGGAGCACAGTCGGTCGCTGACGTCTAGTCCCACGGGACACACGCAGGCCGAGTATCAACCAAGTCAAGGGCAACATAAGGGAGACCGCGGGTCCGTGCTGCGCCAATGACATCGAGCGCGTGACGAGGAGAAATTCGTCTGGATCGAGAATCACGAGGGAAAATGCCCACATTATCGACCAGACGGGAACGGCAATGAGCCAAGCATGGCTAGATGACACCTTCAACCTCAGGCGAACCGCTGGATCGCGCACCACAATCCTGCGGAGAAACGCGTTGAGCGGCAAGGACAGAATGTAGACGATAATGCCCACGCCTAAGGCGGAGACTGCCCAGCCGAAGAAGTCAAGCAGAGTTGAGGCGCCAAAGAAGATGGCGACGGCAATGACAACGGCGAGCCAGGGAAGGGCCGCGCCCACGGTCAGGGCCCATAGCTGTAGCCGGTCGGTAATCTGTCGATCGTTGTCGAGAGGCTTGGCGCCGCGAAAAATTGCCGCGATAGAGTCGGCGTCGATCCAAGCCCACACTTTCCAGTAGAGCAGGCCGAGCCAGTAGCAGAACGCTACCGTGCACCCGAGCGCTAAAACGACCATGCCGACCTGCACCCCGCCGTTCCCCGTCCACACTCCCCAGTCATGTGGGAGCGGCAGTCCGTCCACCATGTCGCCGACCTGCTCGCTTGCGTACGAGTAGAAGCGCAACGCAACCGCCGCGAAAAGGGCCAGCATGCTCAGCCGCCAAATCTCCAACCAACGACCGCGTCGAAGCCGCAAAGTGGAGCGTCGCCATGCCCATGACTGAAGCTTCTTCGAATAGCTCGGTCGGAGAGATTTTGCCGGCGGTATGAGCCCCGCAAGAGCAATGCGCGTTACAAAGTCGTCGGCATTGTTGTAATAAGCAGTGTGGTCAGTCAGGACGTTTCCCGAATTAAAGGCGCGAAAGTCGGAAACATTTCTATAGGTCCAGGACGTGGATGGACCTCCTGAAACGGGATCGGCAGAAGCCCAAATGTCCCACCAGCGGTCGGCGAGTTTGGCGGGCATTTCGCATCCCGGCCCAACCCGCGAGGACGCGTGAACCTCCTTGAAGATCGACGCGGAGAACCACGCCAGCGGCGCCCACCCGATCAGGGTAACGACCCATAGAAAGGGCTCGAGAGATTCCCCAAGAGCGAGTCGTACGAATTGGAATGTGGCCACCCCGACCACTAGTAGCAGCCCCACCCACGCAATGAGACGGAGCCATCGCATGCTCGAGGTCGCCGCATTATCGGAGCCCGATCGCACCCACTGAAGTTGGCTAATTCCTGCCCCGAAAGTGATCAGTGTATCGACGGCCGAACCGACTTCGAGCGCATGGACTGCGACGGCCGCACCTTGGGAATGTGCGACGACAATCACGCGGTTCGATCGGTCGGCAAGCCAATCGATCTCAGACCGAACCTTTGAGACCATGGCGCCACGGCTTATTGCGTTCTCGGAGAAGAGGCAACTATCGCCGAGGCTGGACGTCAACAGAACTTCGAGTTTTGCTAACGCGTCTCTTACCCCGGCGATCGGGATGAGAAAGCGAAATAGAATCAGAACCGAAAGTAGAACGATAAGAGCGAGAGACACGGGCACGACAGCCACCAGCCACATGGCCGCGATGAGAATGCGCCACCAATGCAAAGGAAAACCGGACCAGGCGGCGAACGCGTGGACAAGCGACTCCACCGCCCGAGATAGAAATAAGCCGGGGCTGACAGTGAACGTCCACCGCAACGTCGAGGCGATAGTCGGCGGCAGGAACACATTTGACCAATGCGACTCCGCCAGAACCCAGTGGCGGATTTCCCCGTGGGGTAGAGATAGCCGGAGTTCGGCGTTCGCGGGCTGGTCGAGCCACGTCGTTACCGTGCCGATTTCAGCAGAGCTCTTCTCGAACCCTTTTACCTGTGTGAGAGCACGAAACCAACGGAGGAGCGCGTTGCCTGTCTCATTGAGACCTTCACCCTTCCGCTGAGAGCCGATGCCATGAACGAAAAGCACTCCCACGTCAGCGGGCTGGGTGACAGCTTCGCTCCCCATCCTTTCTCCATTCCCAACGCATCGCTTTCGACAATGATGGCCGCCGGGCGGCGCTAGGGGAATGGACCTCCGTGATTATGTCAACACTCGAGCAACATAGTCTCGGTTCGCCGGCCACGTTCTTGAGTACGCGATCGCCCGAAATATCGTGCCGCACCACGACTGAGCAATCACTTTTGTCCCCGGACCAGGCGCTTGGCTGAGAACTGGAGACTTACGTTTAGGCTGCTCGCTGAGCCACCGTCTTGCGGGTAGCTCGATTCGATCTGCTGAGACTTGAGGGCATGCCCAACGATGCGAGTCGCGCCGCATACTCCGCAGGGCGACGGAGTACATAGATCTGTTGGGCTCAATGAGTTCGGTTCATCCATCGGATCTGCAGATCGTGTCTACGTGGGCAGGCGACGTCCATGGCAACCTCATCGCCGCGGGTTGTGGCCCGGGTCATTGGACGCACTTCCTGACCCAGCAGGGTTTGATCGCTCGGGGCATCGATCAAGTGCCTGAATTCATTGCTCATGCCACAAACGCTTTCTCCACCGTGGACTTCGCCATCGAAGATCTCGATTCCATCGACGCTGGCACTAATTCGGTCGGTGGGGTTCTGTCGTGGTACTCACTCATTCACAACGAGCCCGGCGCGATCCAGGTTCCATTGCGCGAATTCAGCCGCGTGATCAAGCCTGGAGGCACACTCCTTGTCGGGTTCTTTGAAGGCCCGGCGGTCGAGAAGTTCGCGCACGCGATCACACCGGCGTACCGGTGGCCCGTGGACGCGATCAGCGCGGAGCTGGGCCGCGCCGGCTTCGACGTTGTCGAATCGCATGCGCGGAAAACTGCAGGCCAGCGCCCTCAAGCGGCGGTCATTGCTCGACGCCAGGATGCTCACTAAGGGATCTCCTTACGGCCAATGACGCGGGACCCGCCCCATAACGATGAACGAGAACGTCCAAATCGGCGTCACCTCACAGCAGAGCAGCGCACAGACCCGAGTGCTACCGAGTTCGCGGGATTTCGCTACCACCCGCCCGGACTAGCGCTACTCACGAGCGCTAGTCGCCAACGGCGACGGTGTCATGATCGAGCGCTCACCGAAGAGCAGGTGCCAACGGACCGGAAAAGGTTCGACGTGGACGCCATGATGGATCGGAGCAACCGCAACATGATGTGTCCCCAGACCGGCACTGCAGAGCCAGGTAAAAACAGCCTCATCGGTGGGCAAATATTGGCTCGGTGGGCCAGTGGTGCTGAACCATGCAATTCGTGGTGCTCTCACGCACGATCGGTGGTGCTGAACCGCACGACTGGGTGGTGCTCAAAGCCTCAAATACTCAGTTCCGAAAGGTCCGGCGTCCGAGGAGTACTTTCCCCTAGATCGTTAAGACGGTAAGCCTCAAAGACCAATCCCCGTAACTGCGTTGTGCAGAAGCGGATTGTTCTCGCGAGAGTAGGTCTCTAAGACTGCAACGGATTTGTGTCCCGTCTGGCGCATGATCTCGTGGTGGGAAGCGCCCGCGCGGAACGCCTGCGTGACGAAACCGGCTCGGAGCGAATGGGCGCCGAGTGTGACCGAGTTCAGACCGGCATTTGCTGCTCTGCTTTTTACAGTCGAGTTTACGACTGCGCCGGTGATGGGTCGGTCCATGATTCGCCCATTCTTCATAACCGGGCGAAAGGCAGCCGAATTTGCGTCGAGACGAAGGAGTTCAGGAAGCGGGTCGCGACAGACATGTTTCAGTGTGTTGGCCGTCTCCAGCGTGCGTTTGAGTGTGGCTTGATCATTTTCGGACGCAGCGAGAACTCGGACCCAGCGTGCGAACGCGCATGGTGGGCAGCTCAACGGACTCGACCCGTAAGGTAACCCTTTGATCAATCCGCGCCCCTCTTGGTCGGTTTTGGAACTTCGCAACAGAACGTGAAGCCCGTCGTCGATATGAAAAACAATGTCCCCAATCTGGAGGCCAGCCAGCTCGGAACGGCGGTAGGCCCCCGTGAAGCCCATGAGTAACATCGCGTGATCTCGGTGGCCAATGACACCCGCAGGCCAAGAGCTCAAGTCGATCTCGCCAAGCACCCGCTTAAGATCGGCCAAGAGGAGAGGGGCCTTCCGAGCGATGGGGCGTGCATGTTTGCGGGATATTCCACTGATGGTTGTTGCTACTTCTGGATGGGGTCCGGGCTTGGTTTCCGAGCGTAGTTCGTGCGCTTTGTTGATGGCTGCGAGCCAGCGCTTTAGGGTGCCCACCGCATAGAAATAGTCACCGTCTGCGTCGACGAGGTTGGCATGGAAGGTCAGATACGCGGCGACGGTCAGCGGCTCGGCTGGTAGGGCGATCATTGACTGTTCCTCGCACCAGATAGTGAATGCACGCCAGTCGGACGCGTAGCCGATGGTGGTATTTTTCGCAACCGATGCCTGCTGGAACGCGTGTATGGCCTCAACAGTCGTGTTGCCTATGGCGTTTGCTAAGTCTTCAATTTCCAACTTTACGGGCGGGATTACTGGCTTGTGTCGACCACTGTGGCGACCCGGAATTTGTCAAGGTGAATGAGGCCAGTGGGAGTTTAGGCGGCTAGTTCGAGTCGGTCATTCTCGGTGGGTTTGTCGG
>NZ_PJJN01000011.1 GCF_002929825.1 Cryobacterium sp. Y29 | reverse complement strand
CGCATGAAATCATTCGCAGACGACCAAACCTTCGCCGACTCCGAACTCTCCCTCGAAGACGCAACAAGCCTCAAACGCTCCACCATCAAGGACTAGTTCACAAAGAGTCACCCGTCGCCGGGACTGCACTGCTGAATCTTGGTCGTGCAGTCCCACTGTGAAACTTCCAGCCACAACACCACGCCTTCGTCGCCCGGCTGCTCATGCCGCCTCGGGAAACCGCCGCGATAATGGCCCTGCTTTCAGTCAGCACTAGCTATAGATACACGGTCCTATGTCCCAGGGAATGCGAAACACTGACCCCGCTCTTTGCCGGTGCGGGCAATCGCTTTGACATGACCGCAGCACGGTTGACGGATTCGCTGGAGTCAGATCGAACGATGCATTCTCAATTTGTGAAAACCGGCGTGGTGTGGCGTCTTGAGGTGTTCCAAACTGAAGCGCAGCACGGGTGTGGCTTGTGTGATCTCGATGAGGAGAAATTGTGAAGGCTGTTCGTCTGCACCGTTATGGGGAAAATCCGAAGATCGAGGAGGTGGCGGAGCCCAATCTAATCGGGCCCTGGGACGTCATTGTCGATGTTGGTGCTGCTGGTTTGTGCCGCACGGATCTTCACATTATTGAGGGGCAGTGGGATCCCATCCAGCACCCGCACCTGCCGTATACGCTGGGGCATGAGAACGCGGGATGGGTTCGCGAAATCGGCAGTGCGGTGAATAACGTGAAACCGGGTGACACAGTGATCATGCATCCGCTGACGAGTTGTGGTCTGTGTCCGGCCTGCAGAGTGGGCCAGGACTCGCACTGTGAAAACGCGACTTTTCCGGGAATCAACGCGAATGGCGGCATGGCTCAGCAGCTTCTGACCAATGCACGGGCGGTGGTCCGGTTGGACGACGGGCTGCAACCGAAGGACGTAGCCGCGCTGGCTGATGCAGGTCTGACCGCGTACCACGCCGTGCGTAAGGCTGCAGATGTTTTATTTCCTGGAACCCACGCGGTCGTGGTCGGTGCCGGTGGTCTCGGACACATCGGAATTCAGGCGCTCGCGGCGATCACGAGTGCGACCATAACGGTCGTCGACCGCAGTGAGGCTGCTCTCGAGCTCGCTACGAAACTTGGTGCGCACCACACCGTTTTGTCAACGACCGACGATGACGTCGAGAAGAAGGTGCTCGAGATCACGGATGGTGGAGCACATGTTCTATTCGACTTCGTCGGAGAGCGCGGTGCGGAGTTGCTCGCTCCGCGTCTTCTGCGTAATCGTGGGTCGCATTACGTGATCGGTTACGGTGGCGCGGTCAATATCACCACTATTGAGATTATTTCGCGTGAAATCAACGTCATCGGAAACTTGGTCGGAACCTACAACGACCTCGTCGAGCTCATGACGCTCACTGCTCAAGGCAAGGTCACGCTGCACACCGCTGTCTATCCCTTGGACGCAACTCTTGACGCGATCGCAGATTTGGCTGCCGGACGAATCATCGGTCGCGGAATCCTCGTCCCCTAAGACATCAACGCGAATTACCCCCAAGTCGACAACTGTGAGCAAAGGAGCTCAATAATGGCTTTTCCCGCCAAGTATCCTCAAATGAATGCGACGGAATTGACTGATGAAGCGCGGAGCGTGCTCATCCGAGTTATTCGGGTTGCGTTTCCCCACCCGTCATTTCCCGACGCTCCCTATGAACGGACGGCAGACACGATCTTGCGGGAGGCCGAGAACTCAACCTGGTTTCGCGTCGCGCTCACGCAGGGACTCCTCACCCTGGGCCACCTGGCCGGAGGCGATTTCCGCGATTTGAACGACGAAGACGGCACCAAGGTTTTGCGCCGAATCGAGACCACGGAGTTTTTCGGTTTTATCAGGCGCACGACCGTGCTGAATCTGTATGACAACGAGGACGTCTGGGAGATCCTCGGCTACGAAGGACCGAGCTTCGACAAAGGGGGATACATCAACCGTGGCTTCAACGACCTTGATTGGCTTCCCGAAGCGCGGACCGAAACCTACGACGGGCCGGAGCAACTCATCGAAATTGCCACAAACGCGTCCGTGGCAAAAATTCGCGGCGGCGAAAACACGCCCGCGATAGAGCGTGACACCAGCAATCAACCCGGTAAACGCGACGCAACCATGATGGAGATGACGAAGTGAGCAATATTGAGCATGATGAGGCAGCGATCGTCATCATCGGATCAGGGGCTGGGGGTGGAACGCTTGCTTACGAACTGACGGCGAAAGGTCTTCCGGTTGTGGTTCTGGAGGCGGGTCCGTACCTGCGCAACGAGGACTATGTCAACGATGAGTGGGAGGCGTTCAACCAGATGGCCTGGCTTGACCCGCGAACCACGTCAGGCTCCTGGCGAATCGCTCGCGATTTCCCCAACCTTCCGGCGTGGATTGTGAAGGCGGTCGGTGGCACGACAACGCACTGGTCCGGTGCGACACCGCGATTCAAAGCTCACGAATTCGCTGCGCGAAGTACCTACGGTCGAATCGACGGTGCCAATCTCCTCGACTGGCCGATCACCCTGGTCGAGCTCGCGCCCTACTACGACAAAGCCGAAGTCGCGATGGGATCGACGCATGTGCACGGTCGCAAGCCGCTACCCGCGAATAACAATTACACGGTCTTCGCAAACGGCGCCGAACGGTTGGGATACAAGTTTTATTCGACGGGCCCGTATGCGACGAACGCTGAGGAGTATGACGGTCGTCCGGCATCCATTCAGGACGGCTTTAACTTTCAGGGTGATAAGAACAAGTCGAAATGGTCGACGCTGGTGCGCGAAATCCCTCGTGCAGAAGCAACGGGGTTGCTTGACCTCCGACCCGAGAGCCATGCGGTGCAGATCACCCACGATGCTTCGGGACGAGCAGACGCGGTACTTTATCTGGACAAAGACGGCAACTTGCAACGACAGGCCGCCCGACTCGTCGCAGTAGCTGCGAACTCTATCGAAACGCCCCGGTTATTGCTTCAGTCTGCCAGCCCAATGTTCCCCGATGGCTTGGCCAATTCCTCCGGCCAAGTCGGTCGCAATTACATGCGACACACCACCGGTTCGCTCTACGCCAGGTTCAAGGACCCGGTACGGATGCACCGCGGTGAAACCATGGCCGGAGTGATCGCGGACGAGTCCCGGCATGACCCCGATCGAGGCTTCGCTGGTGGCTACTTTTTGGAGACAATCTCCCTGGGGCCAGCCTTTCTGGCCAGCTTCAGTGATCCCGGGGCGTGGGGGCGTGGATTCACCGAAATTCTTGAAGCGTATGCCAATACGGCCGGGCTCTGGATCGTCGGCGAAGACCTGCCACAGGAAAGTAACCGAGTCACTCTGAACACGACGTTGTCTGACAAGAATGGCCTCCCCGTACCCAACGTGCACTTCGACGACCATACCAACGACATTGCCATGCGCGAGCACGGATACGCGCAAGCTGAACTGCTGTATGAGGCTGTTGGTTCGGTCGGTGCGCAGCGCACTCCCCCGTACCCGTCCACGCACAATATGGGCACGTCACGAATGAGTGCGCGGTCCGAAGATGGTGTCGTTGATAAGTGGGGACGCGCCCACGACGTACCCAACCTGTTCATTAGCGATGGGTCCGTGTTCACCACCAGCGCGGCCGCCAATCCCACGCTTACGATCGTGGCGCTGGCCATCCGACAGGCCGAGTACATCGCGGATCAACTAAAAACAGGAGGAATTTGAGCTAGGCCAGACGGCCAGATCCGTGCAACGCGGATTGGCTCTTTCCCGAGCCGTCCATTCATCTTCCCCCACAACACACACGGTTAAGAAAATACGCCGTCGTTTCGGCACCATCACCGGAGTGAACGTGCCGTCCCGGTCACGGGGCACCTGAATAATCACAAGCCCCGTCGTGGGACTGATCACCACTTTGGTGCCAGTCCCACTGCGCACGTCCGAGTCAGAAAACGCGGATCGGGATCTCGGCCGGTGCTGCGAGCAGCGACTCGATTTCCTCATCGAGCTTGACGAGGGTGATTGACGCGCCCGCCATGTCAAGCGACGTGCAGTACTCACCGACGTAATTACGGCCGACGGTGATGCTCGCGCTGACGAGTTTCTCGTGTGCCAGGCCGTACAGCAGGTACAGCTCGCTGATCGGCGTACCACCGAGGCCGTTCACCATGAGCGCGACACGATCGCCGGACGTGAAGGGTAAGTCCGTGATGACGGCTCCGAGAATGTCATCCACGATTTCGTCTGCCGAGACGAGCTTGCCGCGCCTGCGCCCGGGCTCACCGTGAATGCCGATACCGATCTCGATCTCGTCTGGCCCGAGATCGAAAAGGGGTGACCCTTTTGCGGGCGGGGTGCAGGCCGTCAGTGCGACGCCCATCGTACGCGTAACCGAGTTGACCTTCTCACCGATCCGGATGATTTCATCAAGGTCGGCGCCGGCTTCCGCGGCCGCGCCTACTGCCTTCATCACGAAAAAATTGCCGGCAACTCCGCGGCGACCGATCGTGTACAGCGAGTCCTCCACCGCGACGTCGTCGTCAATAAAGAGCATCTCGACTCTGATGCCGTCGGCGCGCGCCATTTCCTGCGCCATCTCGAATGCCATTCGGTCTCCGGTGTAGTTGTTGACGAGCAGTAGCACTCCCTTTGGCGAGGCGAGCAGCTTCGTCGTCTCGTACACGTAATCGACGGGAGGGGCAGCGAAGATATCTCCGGGGCAGGCAGCGTCGAGCATTCCTTTCCCAACAGTCATGACGTGGGCGGGTTCGTGGCCTGATCCAGAACCCTGGATGATGGTCACCTTGTCTGCGTTGGGTGCATCGGCACGGTGGATGAGGTTGTACTCCGGAACGTACTTCAGCGTGTCAGGATTTGCGAGGGCGAGGCCCTTGAGCATTTCGGGAACGAAATTCTTGGGATCGTTGATGAACTTCTTCATGGTTTCTCCACGTCTTTGTGATGCTGAATGGGCTTCGGGTACAGATGGGGCAGAGGGGCCTATGGGTTAGCGGTCACGCGATTGTATGGTGAGCCGCTCGAGGATGACGGCCACGGCGACCGCACCGGCATCGGGCGAGCCGATACTGCGCTCACCGGTGTAACTGGCGCGTCCGCGTCTTGCCTGGAGAGAGCTGGTCGCGTCTGCTGCTTCACGTGCGGCTTTCGCTGCCTCGTCGAGTGCCTTTTCGAAAGACGAGCCCTGTGCGACGGCCACCTCGAGAGCGTCAGTCGCCGGAACAAGCGCGTCGAGCAGCGTCTTGTCGCCGACATCAGACTTGCCACGGTCCTTGATGCCCTCGATCGCCGCCCGCAGCATTGCGACGACATCGGCGCCGCCGACCTCATCGCGACCGCGCACTGCGGTGGAGGCACGCAGGAAGGCGGTGCCCCAGAGGGGGCCGGAGGTGCCCCCGATACGGCTCGTGATCGTGTGCGCAATACTCTTCAGAAAAATACTCGAGTCTGTGCGGTCGAAGACGTCCCACTCGTCTAATACTTTTTCGAAACCGCGGGCAAGCGAGTATCCGAAATCGCCGTCTCCGACGACGGAGTCGAGTTTGCAAAACGCGTCTTCGTTTTCAATCGCCGTTTCGGCAATCGATCGGACGACGAATTCAGTGTCGATGATGCTGCGGGTCTTCATTGTGCCTCCTGAGGTTTGGCGCGAGGGAGCGCTGCCATGCGGGCGAGATCGCCCAGCTGAATGAACGACCTTGGGTTGATGTCATACGGGTCTGCGATTACCTGGGTCATCTCGCCGGGATTCGGGTCACCAAGTGAAGAGACCACGAGGGCGGCGGCGGAGAAGTCCTCGCTAGAGGTATAGCTACTCACCGTCACGACGGTTCGCAGACCAGCCGTCGTCGCTGAGCGCAAGCCGTTTTCGCTATCCTCGACAACGATCGCATCATCTGGCGATATTCCAAGTACAGATAGCGCGTGCAGATAGATGTCCGGTGCCGGCTTTTTCTTCGCCACGATGTCGCCTGCAAAAACCGCGAAACGTGACGCTTGCTCGAGACCGACGGCGTGGGTGAGAACCGCCCGAACGGATGGCTCCGCCGATGTAGACGCGACCGCGAGGGTCCATCCTGCCGCACTTGCCTCCCGCACGATTCGATCGATACCGGGTCGCGCTGGCACAACACCACCCTCGATCAGATCCGTGTAGATCTCGGTTTTCCGGCGATGCCATGACGCTATGAGAGCAGTGCGAGCCGTCGGGTCGTCGGGGATTTCGATCTGTTCAGCAAACTCGGGTGTGAGCAAACTCATCAACCGCTCCTTGCCTCCACTAATTCTCACCTTGTCGGCATAGTCCTCGATGCTCCACTGCACGGGCAGCCCAAATTCGCGAAAGGTTTGGTTGAACGCGGGCAGGTGACCGTACTGTTCCGTGTCGGCGAGTACGCCATCACAGTCGAAGATCAGAGCAGGCATCGCTTTCACCACGCCTTATTAGCGCTACCGAATTGACCTGCCAGATTGACGACGAGGTGCACGATGTCGGCCCGAGTGTGGGCAAAGAGCGACGGTGGATCCCATTTGTCGTTTTTCTGTGCCTCAGTAAGGAAGGTGAGACTTGACTTCATGAAGGTTTCCTTGAGGGAGGTCGATATGTTGACCTTCGCGCAACCGCGCGCGATCAGGTCGCTGAACTGCTCGGAGGTCAGTCCGCTCCCGCCGTGTAACGCGATCGGGATTGGATGGCGCTCCACAATGTCAGTGACCCGGCCGAAGTCGAGTACGGGTGTGGCCTTGTACGTGCCGTGCGCGTTACCAATCGATGGGGCAAAGACGTCAACACCAGTCGCCTCGATAAAGCGCAGCGAGACTTCAAGCGATTGTCGCGCCGTTTCTTGGTCGGATCCGTGGTCGTCTTCGACACCCGTAATGGCCTCGATCTCGCCCTCGACGTGAGCGCCGTAGAGCCGGGCCTCTTTCACGACTTCGATCGTCTGCCGCTGGTTCTCTTCGACCGGTAATGCAGAGGCGTCAAAGAGCACCGAGTTCCACCCCTGCTTGAGGCACTCTGTCACGACGGCGCGATCCGGGCAGTGGTCTAGGTGTAACGAGACCGGCACTTCGATTCCCTCGGTCAACGACCGCCAGAGACTGGCAAACACGCCACTCCCGATGCTCCGAACGGTCTTCACTGAAGTTTGGACAATCAGTGGGGACCTTGCCTCTACGGCCCCAGCAAGCACCGCTTCCAACGTTAAATCGTTGAAGACATTTATGGCGGGGACACCGTAGCGGTCACTGAATGCGCGATCGACGATGTCTTTCATTGGCACGACACTCACAGCAACCTCCGTGTTTGGATATTTTTACGGTAGGGCAGGTGGTACGTCTCGAACCATACAGGATTTCCCCGCCTTTTCGGGGTGGGGATTTCTCTAACACTCGGCGATCGCGCCTATCGAGCTGTGCTCCCGGTTCATGTGGACGAGCATCGTGCGATTGTGCGCCCCGGTCTTTCGGAGCAATGATCCGACGTGCTTTTCGACCGTCTTTACCGAAATGAACAATGCGCTGGCGATCTGCTTATCTGCCATGCCCCGCTCGACGAGTGGGCGCACCTGACGCTCCCGTGGAGTGAGAGTTTTACCGTCGGATCCATGTGAGGAGAAACCGGTGAGGTGGTCGAGAATATCGTTCTGAAGCAGCGCTTCGCCACGACACGCGGCAACGATCACGCGTGAGATCGTTGCGGCATCGGACTTGAGGCTGAGGAATCCGCGGACGTTTGCTTGCGTTGCTGAACGAATCTGGTCAACGGTCGGGTTTTCGGTGAGGACAACGATTGTGGCGTTTTGGTCAAACTCACGTATCTTCGCGAGCGTGCCGAATAGTTCCCCGTTGAGCACCCGTAGGTCGACAATGAGCACGTCCGGACGGAGCATCTCATAGGCATCGACCAGTTGACGCCCCGAACTCAACTCCGCGGTGACCTGGATTGCAGGTTCGCTCAGATTCAGGAGCCGAACGAGTCCGGCACTGATAATCGGTTGGTCGTTCGCGATGAGAACCTTCCAGCGCAGCTGCGGGACGCTTTCGCCGGTTCCGGAAATATACGGGATAGTCGCTCGAATCTTGGTTCCCCATCCCGGAGTCGTATCGATGTCGAGCTCACCATCGAGGTGACTTGCGCGCGACATCATCCCGTGGAGCCCGAGGCAGCCGGAAGACAATGACGAGAAGTGCCCGCCGTGTGCCTCGGCGAGGTCAAAACCCCGACCATCGTCATCGATTAAAACTGACAGCACCTGGGTGTCGTAGACGAGTCCGACCCGAGCGCTTCCGGCACTTGCATGCGAAACAACGTTGCTGAGGGCTTCTTGAACGATCTTGAATGCCTGGTGTGCAATTTCTGGCGCGAGAGGGCGCGGTGTGCCGACGATAACGAATCCAGTCGTAGTCATACTCATGGACTCCACCCAGGCGAGCTCTGTGCCGATCGCTGCTTCGAGGGTTCGACCCTCAAGTGATGCCGGGCCAAGTCCGAGTGCCGTACGGCGCGTCTCGGTCAAAGCGTCATGGGCAACCGTGCGGGCACTACTGATGAATATTGCGGCAGGTTCGCCATTGCGGTCCGCCTTGTCTGCCTCGTCAAGGTGCAGAAGCAATGATGCAAGCGACCTCCCGACTGTCTCGTGCACGTCCCGAACGGCCCGCTCTCGTTCTGCGGCCACGGCAGCCTCGCGAGTGCGGTCAGCGGCCTTCGCATACAGTGTTGAGTTCGCGAGTGCAATCGCCGCGTGGTGCGCGAAGAGTTCGACGAGTTTGGCATCTGTCGTCGTGAACACACGCCCAGGAGTGGCGCTGAAGATGACACACGTTCCAATGATGCTGTCATCCCATTGAATAGGGACGCCGATGACAGCGCAGTGCAACCGTGGATCATCTGGTGCAATGTGGCCGGCGGAATTTGTCAAGGTGAATGAGGCCAGTGGGAGTTTAGGCGGCTAGTTCGAGTCGGTCATTCTCGGTGGGTTTGTCGGCT
>NZ_PJJN01000009.1 GCF_002929825.1 Cryobacterium sp. Y29 | reverse complement strand
TAGATCATTGGTCAATTTCGATCATCACTTTCGAGTGGTGATACTTAATCGATTCAAACTCATGTGATTTCAAATTTTTAAGAGCAAACGGTGAATGCCTTGGCATGTAGAGCCGAAGAAGGACGTAGTAATCTGCGATAAGCCTCGGGGAGTTGATAAACGAACTGTGATCCGAGGATGTCCGAATGGGGAAACCCCGCCAGGCCCGCAAGGTGACCTGGTGACTCCCGCCTGAATATATAGGGCGGGTAGAGGGAACGTGGGGAAGTGAAACATCTCAGTACCCACAGGAAGAGAAAACAACAGTGATTCCGTTAGTAGTGGCGAGCGAACCCGGATGAGGCTAAACCGATCATGTGTGATAGCCGGTAGGCGTTGCATGGTCGGGGTTGCGGGACTTTTCTGCCTATTCTACCGAATGGTAAGGGTTAGAACGTTGTATAGACGAACAGGATTGAAAGCCTGGTCATAGAGGGTGCGAACCCCGTAGTCGAAATGCAGCAATCGCCCGAGAAGTATCCCAAGTAGCACGGGGCCCGAGAAATCCCGTGTGAATCCGTCAGGACCACCTGATAAGCCTAAATACTCCTACATGACCGATAGTGAACAAGTACCGTGAGGGAAAGGTGAAAAGTACCCCGGGAGGGGAGTGAAATAGTACCTGAAACCGTTTGCTTACAAACCGTTGGAGCCAGCTTTGTTCTGGTGACAGCGTGCCTTTTGAAGAATGAGCCTGCGAGTTAGTGATATGTGGCGAGCTTAACCCGAGAGGGGAATGCGTAGCGAAAGCGAGTCTGAATAGGGCGATTCAGTCGCATGTCCTAGACCCGAAGCGAAGTGATCTATCCATGGCCAGGTTGAAGCGACGGTAAGACGTCGTGGAGGACCGAACCCACTTCAGTTGAAAATGGAGGGGATGAGCTGTGGATAGGGGTGAAAGGCCAATCAAACTTCGTGATAGCTGGTTCTCTCCGAAATGCATTTAGGTGCAGCGTTGCGTGTTTCTTGCCGGAGGTAGAGCTACTGGATGGCCGATGGGGCCTAAAAGCTTACTGACGTCAGCCAAACTCCGAATGCCGGTAAGTGAGAGCGCAGCAGTGAGACGGTGGGGGATAAGCTTCATCGTCGAGAGGGAAACAACCCAGACCACCAACTAAGGTCCCAAAGCGCGTGCTAAGTGGGAAAGGATGTGGAGTTGCACAGACAACCAGGAGGTTGGCTTAGAAGCAGCCACCCTTGAAAGAGTGCGTAATAGCTCACTGGTCAAGTGATTCCGCGCCGACAATGTAACGGGGCTCAAGCACGCCACCGAAGTTGTGGCATTGATATTTTTGGTTAGCCGCACCCTTGTGGTGTTGGTTCAGCCGTGTTGATGGGTAGGAGAGCGTCGTGTGGCCAGCGAAGCGGCGGTGTAAACCAGCCGTGGAGGCCACACGAGTGAGAATGCAGGCATGAGTAGCGAAAGACGGGTGAGAAACCCGTCCTCCGAAAGATCAAGGGTTCCAGGGCCAGGCTAATCCGCCCTGGGTAAGTCGGGACCTAAGGCGAGGCCGACAGGCGTAGTCGATGGACAACGGGTTGATATTCCCGTACTGACGAAAAACCGCCCAAGCTAATCCAGTAATGCTAAGCATCTGAATCCCCTAGATGGATCCCTTCGGGGTGAAGCGTGGGGCCTAGCGTGCGACCCTATGCTGGTGCGGTTAGCGTATTAACAGGTGTGACGCAGGAAGGTAGCTGAGCCGGGCGATGGTTGACCCGGTCTAAGGATGTAGGGCGAACGATAGGCAAATCCGTCGTTCATGATGCCTGAGACCCGATGGGTAGCCCGTAAGGGTGAAATCAGTGATCCTATGCTGCCAAGAAAAGCATCGACGCGAGGTTTTAGTCACCCGTACCCCAAACCGACTCAGGTGATCAGGTAGAGAATACTAAGGAGATCGAGAGAATCGTGGTTAAGGAACTCGGCAAAATGCCCCCGTAACTTCGGGAGAAGGGGGGCCTGAGGCGTGAACGGACTTGCTCCGGGAGCGTTCGAAGGCCGCAGAGACCAGTGGGAAGCGACTGTTTACTAAAAACACAGGTCCGTGCTAAGTCGCAAGACGATGTATACGGACTGACGCCTGCCCGGTGCTGGAAGGTTAAGAGGAACGGTTAGCCGCAAGGCGAAGCTGAGAATTTAAGCCCCAGTAAACGGCGGTGGTAACTATAACCATCCTAAGGTAGCGAAATTCCTTGTCGGGTAAGTTCCGACCTGCACGAATGGCGTAACGACTTCCCAGCTGTCTCAACCGCGAACTCGGCGAAATTGCATTACGAGTAAAGATGCTCGTTACGCGCAGCAGGACGGAAAGACCCCGTGACCTTTACTACAGCTTGGTATTGGTGTTCGGTGTGGCTTGTGTAGGATAGGTGGGAGACTGTGAAGCTTGGACGCTAGTTCAGGTGGAGTCATTGTTGAAATACCACTCTGGTCATATTGGATACCTAACTTCGAACCGTGATCCGGTTCAGGGACAGTGCCTGGTGGGTAGTTTAACTGGGGCGGTTGCCTCCTAAAAAGTAACGGAGGCGCCCAAAGGTTCCCTCAACCTGGTTGGTAATCAGGTGTCGAGTGTAAGTGCACAAGGGAGCTTGACTGTAAGACTGACAAGTCGAGCAGGGACGAAAGTCGGGACTAGTGATCCGGCAGTGGCTTGTGGAAGCGCTGTCGCTCAACGGATAAAAGGTACCTCGGGGATAACAGGCTGATCTTGCCCAAGAGTCCATATCGACGGCATGGTTTGGCACCTCGATGTCGGCTCGTCGCATCCTGGGGCTGGAGTAGGTCCCAAGGGTTGGGCTGTTCGCCCATTAAAGCGGTACGCGAGCTGGGTTTAGAACGTCGTGAGACAGTTCGGTCCCTATCCGCTGCGCGCGCAGGAAATTTGAGAAGATCTATCCCTAGTACGAGAGGACCGGGATGGACGAACCTCTGGTGTGTCAGTTGTTCCGCCAGGAGCACCGCTGATTAGCTACGTTCGGAACGGATAACCGCTGAAAGCATCTAAGCGGGAAGCCGGCTTCGAGATGAGATTTCCATCCCTTCGGGGGAGAGGCTCGCAGCTAGACTACTGCGTTGATAGGCCGGATGTGGAAGTGGGGACTAAAGACCCATGAAGCTGACCGGTACTAATAAGCCGATAATTTGATAACACTCAGTTTGAAGAAGCTGCTTTAGCGTCCACTATGTGGTTCTCGATGTACGGTCGAGAACAACGCCTTCGTCATGAAGGCTCTATAACTGAAAAATATAGAATCGATTCATCGGAAGATGTTTCGGCGGCTATAGCGAGAGGGAAACGCCCGGTCACATTCCGAACCCGGAAGCTAAGACTCTCAGCGCCGATGGTACTGCAGGGGGGACCCTGTGGGAGAGTAGGACACCGCCGGACTTAACTTAGAAACACCAGAAAAGCCATCCCTCACGGGATGGCTTTTCTGCGTTAAC
>NZ_PJJN01000007.1 GCF_002929825.1 Cryobacterium sp. Y29 | reverse complement strand
TGAAGTCGGGTGCGTCCGATCCTTGAGAACTCAACAGCGTGCACAATGTCAAATGCCAAAAACCTCGTGGTTGTGGCCCGTTTCTAGCGGGGTGCAGCTGGGAGATTCCTTTGGAAATAATATTGAACAAGTCCTAACTTCGGTTGGGCAACTAAACAAAGCAAGTCAGTAATGATTTGTTCTTGTCAGTTTCAAACTTGCATCTTTTCAACCTATTCCGGTTGGTGGGTGCACTAGATGGGCGTTCGATTTGTATTTATATGGATCGGGTAGCTATTCAAACATTTACGGAGAGTTTGATCCTGGCTCAGGACGAACGCTGGCGGCGTGCTTAACACATGCAAGTCGAACGGTGAAGAGGAGCTTGCTCCTTGGATCAGTGGCGAACGGGTGAGTAACACGTGAGCAATCTGCCCTTGACTCTGGGATAACTGCGGGAAACTGTAGCTAATACCGGATATTACCTTGGAAGGCATCTTCTGGGGTGGAAAGAATTTTGGTCAAGGATGAGCTCGCGGCCTATCAGCTAGTTGGTGAGGTAATGGCTCACCAAGGCGACGACGGGTAGCCGGCCTGAGAGGGTGACCGGCCACACTGGGACTGAGACACGGCCCAGACTCCTACGGGAGGCAGCAGTGGGGAATATTGCACAATGGGCGCAAGCCTGATGCAGCAACGCCGCGTGAGGGACGACGGCCTTCGGGTTGTAAACCTCTTTTAGTAGGGAAGAAGCGACTGGGTTTTCCTGGGAGTGACGGTACCTGCAGAAAAAGCACCGGCTAACTACGTGCCAGCAGCCGCGGTAATACGTAGGGTGCAAGCGTTGTCCGGAATTATTGGGCGTAAAGAGCTCGTAGGCGGTTTGTCGCGTCTGCTGTGAAAACCCGAGGCTCAACCTCGGGCCTGCAGTGGGTACGGGCAGACTAGAGTGCGGTAGGGGAGATTGGAATTCCTGGTGTAGCGGTGGAATGCGCAGATATCAGGAGGAACACCAATGGCGAAGGCAGATCTCTGGGCCGTAACTGACGCTGAGGAGCGAAAGCATGGGGAGCGAACAGGATTAGATACCCTGGTAGTCCATGCCGTAAACGTTGGGAACTAGATGTGGGGACCATTCCACGGTCTCCGTGTCGCAGCTAACGCATTAAGTTCCCCGCCTGGGGAGTACGGCCGCAAGGCTAAAACTCAAAGGAATTGACGGGGGCCCGCACAAGCGGCGGAGCATGCGGATTAATTCGATGCAACGCGAAGAACCTTACCAAGGCTTGACATATACCGGAAACGGCCAGAAATGGTCGCCCCGCAAGGTCGGTATACAGGTGGTGCATGGTTGTCGTCAGCTCGTGTCGTGAGATGTTGGGTTAAGTCCCGCAACGAGCGCAACCCTCGTCCTATGTTGCCAGCACGTAATGGTGGGAACTCATGGGATACTGCCGGGGTCAACTCGGAGGAAGGTGGGGATGACGTCAAATCATCATGCCCCTTATGTCTTGGGCTTCACGCATGCTACAATGGCCGGTACAAAGGGCTGCAATACCGCAAGGTGGAGCGAATCCCAAAAAGCCGGTCTCAGTTCGGATTGAGGTCTGCAACTCGACCTCATGAAGTCGGAGTCGCTAGTAATCGCAGATCAGCAACGCTGCGGTGAATACGTTCCCGGGCCTTGTACACACCGCCCGTCAAGTCATGAAAGTCGGTAACACCCGAAGCCAGTGGCCGAACCCGCAAGGGACGGAGCTGTCGAAGGTGGGATTGGTGATTAGGACTAAGTCGTAACAAGGTAGCCGTACCGGAAGGTGCGGCTGGATCACCTCCTTTCTAAGGAGCACGTGTCGTCCCGTCTGTATACAGCGGATTATGGCGACCAGTCATACCAAGACGAATGTTCTTGGATGGCGCTCATGGGTGGAACATTGACATTGATGCAAGAACGGCTGAGATCTACTCGGTACGCCCAGTTCGTAAGGACGGGGTTGGACAGGTAGGTCGCAGAGAGACTTGTATATGCACGCTGTTGGGTCCTGAGGGACCGGAACAACCGAGGACGTGAGTTCGTGGTTGATCTGATTCTTCTGGACTTTTTCTCGTTGGCATGACTTGCCGGCGGGAAGGGTACCGCCCGTACTTTGAGAACTACACAGTGGACGCGAGCATCTTAAATTTGCCGCAGATTTT
>NZ_PJJN01000006.1 GCF_002929825.1 Cryobacterium sp. Y29 | reverse complement strand
CACTACGGTTATCAACAGCCAGCATTGGCAGCGTAGAAGAAACCACTAATTCCGCTGTCCGAAATGCCCGCGGCAGGTCAGTACCTGAGATCGCGCCCGTGGAGGGTCGGCGAGCACCCAGCGCAGGGCTAGGCTCAGGTCATGACTTTCAACCGTTCCTCGTGGTGGTGGCTGCGCTAGCAGCCGGTTGAAGCATGTTCACGGGCTGTACGCAGCTCGTGGACCTCAGGTCAGGACTTCGTACAGCCCTCCTATTTCAAGGAGTGCAAAGTGAAATCCCTTACTGCCATGGCCGAACGTTCGGCTGTCGTCGCCCGAGATGTTGACGCCCATCCGGAGCGTTTTCGCGTGCTTACTGGTGAGCGACCGACCGGCCGGCTTCACCTCGGCCACTATTTCGGCACCATCAGTGAACGCGTCAGGCTTCAAGAGGCTGGGGTCGAGACGGTTCTGGTCTTGGCTGACTATCAGGTCATCACCGACCGGGACACGATGGCGAACGTCCGACAAAACGTCTACAGCGCCGTGCTCGACTACCTCGCTGCGGGCCTGGATCCAGAAGCAACGACAATTTTTACGCATTCATCAGTGCCGGCCCTGAACCAATTGATAATTCCGTTTCTGAGTCTGGTAACGGAAGCCGAGTTACGTCGTAATCCGACCGTGAAGTCGGAACTCGCCTCCTCGAATCGAGCCCTGAGTGGCCTTCTTCTCACCTACCCCGTGCACCAGGCCGCTGACATCCTTTTCTGCAAGGGGAACCTCGTCCCTGTCGGAAAAGACAACCTGCCCCATGTGGAGATGACACGTGTCATCGCGCGCAGATTCAACGAACGATATGGAGATGTTTTCCCCGTGCCCGACGCATTGATCACAGCGTCGCCGGAGATCCCCGGGCTGGACGGTCGCAAGATGTCAAAAAGCTACGGAAACGCAATCGCACTGTCGATGACCGAGGATGAAACCGCGGCAGCCATCCGGAGAACTATCACCGACATTGACCGTCTGATCTCCTTCGATCCGCAGAGTCGACCAGGCGTCTCGGCACTCCTCTCGACGGCTGCGCTATGCCTCGGCAAACGACCGGAGGAAATCGCAGCGCAGATCGGGGACCAAGGCAGCGGTGAACTGAAACGCCTAACGACCGATGCGGTCAACAGCTTTCTTACTCCCATTCGAGCACGACGAGCCGAACTCGCGCAGGATTCAGGGCTAGCTTCCGAGGTGCTTCGACGTGGTAACGATCGCGCTAATTCCATTGCTACCACAACGCTGGACGAAGTGAGAACCGCTATGGGCACCCTCTACTGATTTCACCACGCCTACCTCAGTTCGACTGAGGACGAGAGCAAACGCGAGGCCCGCAAGCCGAATCCTCTGCAGGACATGTCGTGTGCCAGCCGAGAGGAACCAACCTAGTCGGGGATGCATTGATTCTTAGTTCTCAGTACACCTCTTTGCGATGGTCAACGTTGAGGGTGAGTACGGTCAAAGAGTTGTCGATGATCTGGGCGAGGATGTGGTGATCTCCAACTCGATACCTCCACACTCCCGTGTGGTTGGCCGTGAGGCCCCTGCCGCGCTGGCGAGGATCATCTAGTTTCTCTACTACTTCGAGGTAGGCCATCACTCGTCGTTGGATTGCCCGGTCAAGTTTTTGAAGTCACGGTCGAACTGCTCGGTGGTTTCAACCTGCCACCGAGGTGTCATAAATTAGTCTCGGCCTTGAGTGCCGCGAGCGGGCGGGCGCGTCGTCCGGCTGCCTCGAAAGCTGACCTGCCGCGGGCATTTCGGACAGCGGAATTAGTGGTTTCTTCTACGCTGCCAATGCTGGCTGTTGATAACCGTAGTG
>NZ_PJJN01000005.1 GCF_002929825.1 Cryobacterium sp. Y29 | reverse complement strand
TATTCGATCGTTCGGGCCCGCATCGTGACCGACGCTGAGACGGAGCCGCGTTCTCCGGAAAGCAGTATCGGCGGTCATCTGCTACTCGAACGAGTGGCCGCAGGTGACGCACTCGCCTTCGGCTCCTTGTATGACGCCTTCGTCGCCGACACCTACGCAATCTGCCTGAATAAGTGTGCAAACTCGTCATTGGCCGACAAAGCCATGGCAAAAACATGGATCTTCATATGGAGTCATGCCGCCGCACTTAACGACCAGGCGGGTTCAACGAAATTCATCGTGCTGTCCACTGCCTGGACTGTCACCTCGCAGCGCGGCAAAAACTTCCCCCAGCTAAATACCCTTGAGACCCGTTAGGCCGTTCGTCTTTCATGCTAGGGCGCCGCGGTGGCAGTGCTGACAGACGCGGATCAAATGGGAAGGTAGCGTCCTTGTCCTGTTCGCGAAACGGTCTACGGGACACCGTTCACTCGATACTGAACACGCTCTGTTACGCGTGATTAGCGGTCCCCTGGACCGAACCGGCCGCTGATCAGGTCGTGTCGTCCTGGCTAGTTTGTGGATCGCGTCCAGGGGCTCACGCTTTCCAGCTGGACGTTCACGACGCTGGGACCAGCGAGAAGAGTGCCAACAGCCGTGAAGTCTTGCTGGGGGAGGATGCTGTCGGTCGGATCGACGTCATTGAACTGTCGAACGCTGACCCGCCCCGAGTTTAAGGACGAGAAGACGACCGGTTGCTCAGCGCCCGCATACAGATAGGCGTCGTAGCCGCCGGTGTCCGGCAGTGCGGGAAGCGCCGAAATCGGTGACACAGTAATAGACCAGTCACCCGCGCCGGCCTCAACGCCTATCCAGCCCGCGGGGCCAACGGTGGGGTCCAAGCCATAGGCCACGCTGGCGGAATCGCCCTGGTAATCCGCTGTTCCGGCTTCGTGGAAGGTACCGTCTTCCCCATAAACCTGCGCATAGGAGTCCTCATTGGCCCAGTGGCCGGGTGTCCACGTGATTGTGTAGAAGCCAGATTTAGCGTCGTCGGGAAAGACAATTTCATCAGCGCTATTGCCTGTGACGGTGAAGGCCTGGAACGTCCCGAATGTCTGGTCCGCCCACGCCTGAGCAGATTCCTGCGCAGTGGGTTGATCCGTTTGGGCAGGGGTCGAAGGGGCCGACGCTGATGAATCGGGTGCGACGGGTTGCTGTGCTTGGCAGCCTGACAAGACAACAGCCGTTGCGGTCGCTGCGGCCAATACGAATGTCACACGTTTCATAGGATCCCCTTGGTGTTTATCGTCGACTCCGCGTTGAGATGACGCCGTCGGGCTGCATCTTGGCGAGCCACTGTTTCAGGTTGAGTTTTGCACTGCCCCAGCTCGATGGGCAATTCGACAGCTGCGGTCGCGTGTGCGAGGTCTAGGCGTGGGCCCTGGCCCGGACGCAGGCTCTTCAACGCGCGCCGTGACCTTCGCCTGCGGCCCGAACGAACAGCGAGGCCCGCAAAAGGAAC
>NZ_PJJN01000004.1 GCF_002929825.1 Cryobacterium sp. Y29 | reverse complement strand
GGGGGTGGCGTTGGAGATCATGTCAAAAATGCACGAGCTACTCGAAAGTCTTTCGAAGAGCTCGCGGGACGAAACACCGCATACGAAGCCGTAATGACCGCTTACCGCGAACTAGCCAGCCGAGGAATCTCGACTCGCGTCGCGGCCGACCTGGTCGGGGTCCCTCGGGCGACAGCCACCCGGAAACCACGCAGTCCCGTGGCCGGGCCGGCTCCGATTCCGGCGAACAAGATCAGTGATGCCGACCGTCGGCAGATTCTCGACGTCGTCAATTCGGAGTCGTTCGTGGACCTGCCGCCGATTCAGATCTACGCACAGCTGCTCGACGCGGGCACGTACTTGTGCTCAATATCAACGATGTATCGGGTGTTGAACGAGAACCAGCAGGTCAAAGACCGCCGCCGCCAGGCACGCCACCCGGCCCGGGCGATCCCCGAATTGATCGCCACGGGACCGGGCCAGGTGCTCAGCTGGGATATTACGAAACTCGCTGGCCCGGTTAAGGGAAAGTACTTCGATGCTTACGTGATGATCGATATTTACTCCCGTTACATCGTCGGCGCGTATGTTCACGCGTCGGAATCGGGAGAGTTGGCGGTGGAGATGATGAAGGAAATCTTCGGCATTCACGGCGTCCCGCAGGTCGTGCACGCTGACCGCGGCACGTCGATGACGTCCAAGACCGTCGCCGCGTTGCTGTCGGATCTGGAGGTCACCAAGTCGCATTCGAGGCCTCGGGTGAGCAACGATAATCCCTACAGCGAGGCGTGGTTCAAGACCCTGAAATTCTCGCCGACGTTCCCCGAACGTTTCGGCTCTCTCGCCGACGCGAAGACGTTCATGACCTCGTTCGTCGATGGCTACAACCACGAGCATCGCCATTCCGGGATCGGCCTGAACACCCCAGCGGACGTCCACTACGGCCTCGCAGCAGCGAAAGCCATCCAACGAGCAGCGACGCTGGACGCGGCACGCGCGCGCTTCCCAGAGCGATTCAGTACGACCCAGGCACCTAAGATTCTCTCCATTCCCGAGACGGTATGGATCAACAAACCAGCCGACAAACCCACCGAGAACGAAGGGCTCGAACTAGCCGCCTAAACTCCCACTGGTCTCATCCGCCTTGACAAGTTCCG
>NZ_PJJN01000003.1 GCF_002929825.1 Cryobacterium sp. Y29 | reverse complement strand
GTGGCGTTGGAGATCATGTCAAAAATGCACGAGCTACTCGAAAGTCTTTCGAAGAGCTCGCGGGACGAAACACCGCACACGTTGCCGTAATGACCGCCTACCGCGAACTGGCCAGCCGAGGAATCTCGACTCGCGTCGCGGCCGACCTGGTCGGGATACCTCGAGCGACCGCCACCAGGAAACCACGCATCCCGATGGCCGGGCCGGCACCGATACCGGCGAACAAGATCGATGATGCCGGCCGCCGGCAGATTCTCGCCGTCGTCAATTCGGAGTCGTTCGTGGATCTGCCGCCGATTCAGATCTACGCGCAGCTGCTGGATGCGGGCACGTACTTGTGCTCAATATCAACGATGTATCGGGTGTTGAACGAGAACCAGCAGGTCAAGGACCGTCGCCGCCAGGCCCGCCATCCGGCCCGGGCGATCCCGGAATTGATCGCAACGGGACCGGGCCAGGTGCTCAGCTGGGATATTACGAAACTCGCTGGCCCGGTCAAGGGGAAGTACTTCGATGCCTACGTGATGATCGATATTTACTCCCGCTATATCGTCGGCGCGTATGTCCACGCGTCGGAATCGGGCGAGCTGGCAGTAGAGATGATGAAGGAAATCTTCGGCATTCACGGCGTCCCTCAGGTCGTGCACGCCGACCGCGGCACGTCAATGACGTCCAAGACCGTCGCCGCATTGTTGTCGGATCTGGAGGTCACCAAGTCTCATTCGAGGCCGCGCGTGAGCAACGATAATCCCTACAGCGAGGCGTGGTTCAAAACCCTGAAATTCGCTCCGACGTTTCCCGAACGCTTCGGCTCCCTCACCGACGCGAAGACGTTCATGACCTCGTTCGTCGACGGTTACAACCACGAACATCGCCATTCCGGGATCGGCCTGAACACGCCAGCTGACGTGCACTACGGCCTCGCCGAGGCGAAGGCCATCGAACGAGCAGCAACGCTGGACGCGGCCAGAGCACGCTTCCCCGAGCGATTCAGCACCAGCCACGCACCAAAGATCCTGTCCATTCCCGCGACGGCTTGGATCAACAAACCAGCCGACAAACCCACCGAGAATGACCGACTCGAACTAGCCGCCTAAACTCCCACTGGCCTCATTCACCTTGACAAATTCCG
>NZ_PJJN01000002.1 GCF_002929825.1 Cryobacterium sp. Y29 | reverse complement strand
AAGGTCAGATACGACACGATGATCATCACCGCGACTAGGGCGGCCATGGGCACGACGGCGAGTATGTCGCCGAGGCCGAGTACTAGGACGAGCAGGAAGATGCCGGCGAGGAAGGTGGAGATGCGGGTGCGGGCGCCGGAGGCCTTGACGTTGATCATGGTCTGGCCGATCATGGCGCATCCGCCCATTCCGCCGAAGAGGCCGCTCATGATGTTGGCGACGCCTTGGCCCCAGGTTTCACGGGTTTTGTTGGAGTGGGTGTCGGTGATCTCGTCGACGAATTTTGCGGTCATGAGTGATTCGAGGATTCCGACGAGGGCCATGCCGAGGGCGTAGGGGGCGATGATGGTGAAGGTGTCCCAGTTGAGCGGAACGCTGGGGAAAAAGAGTTCGGGCAGGCTTTGGGGGAGTTCTCCTTGGTCGCGGATGGTGGGGACGTTGATCGCCATCAGTACGGTGACCACGGTGAGTACGACGATCGCGACGAGTGGGGCCGGGATCACTTTGGTGATGCGTGGCATGACGACCATGATGATCAGTCCGGCGGCGACGAGTGGGTAGACCATGACGGGCACGTTGAGCAGCTGGGGAAGTTGGGCTGTGAAGATGAGAATCGCGAGGGCGTTGACGAAGCCGACCATGACGCTGCGGGGGATGAAGCGCATGAGCTTGGCGACGCCGACCAGGCTGAGCACGATTTGTAACACGCCGGCCAGGATGACGGTGGCGATGAAATATTCCATGCCGTATTCTCGTGCGACGGGGGCGATGACGAGGGCGATGGCGCCGGTGGCGGCGGTGATCATGGCCGGGCGTCCGCCGACGAAAGCGATTGTCACGGCCATCACGAATGAGGAGAACAGGCCGACGCGTGGGTCGACGCCGGCGATGATCGAGAAAGCGATCGCCTCGGGGATGAGGGCCATGGCCACGACGAGGCCGGCTAGAACTTCGCGGGTGAGCAGGCGGGGCGTGCGCAGAGCGGTGAGAACGGAGGGTTCCGCTCGGTAACGGTTGGGCGCGGTGGATTTGTGAACAATGGCCATGAGGCCTCCAGAA
>NZ_PJJN01000001.1 GCF_002929825.1 Cryobacterium sp. Y29 | reverse complement strand
GGACACCTCACAAGAGAGAATGTTCACTATGGCAAGATCACGTCGGGACTTCACCCCTGAGTACAAAGACGAGGCCGTGAAGCTGGTCGTCACCACGGGCAGAGCGGTCGCGACCGTCGCCCGCGAGCTCGGTATCAACGAGGCCACGTTGGGCCACTGGTTGACCGCGTTCAAGGCCCGCAACGAGACCGGACAAGCCGAGGTGACGGAGTCCGAGAGGGCCGAGCTGCTGCGGCTGCGGAAGGAAAACGCGGATCTGAAGATGGACAGGGCGTTTCTAAAAAAAGCGTCCATCTTCTTCGCCCAGGAAGCCTCGGATACGAACGGCAAGCGTTCGAACTGATGCTGGCGGAGAAGACCAACTTCACCATCACCCGCATGGTCCGTCTCCTCGAGGTCTCCCGTTCTGGCTATTACGCGTGGATGGATCGTGCGCCCTCGCCGGCGGCGATCCGGCGGGAACACATCGAGCAGAAAGTCGCCTTCTTCCACGGCGATTCTGACGAAGTTTACGGGGCCCCGCGGATCCTTGTTGACCTGCGCGCAGACGGGGAGATCATCTCCCGCAAAACGGTGGCCAGGACCATGAAACGCCTGGGTTTGGCGGGGATCTGCCCGAAGAAATGGAAGACGACCACGATCATCGACCACGCTGACGCCTACCCGGTGGATGCCGTGAAACGGCAGTGGGATACCGGCGCTTTGAACCAGGTTTGGGTCGGCGATATTACCTACCTGAGGACGTGGGAGGGGTGGGTGTATTTGGCGACGGTCATCGACGCCCACAGTCGCCGCGTGATCGGTTGGGCTATCGCCGACCACATGCGCACCGACCTCATCCAGGACGCCCTGACGATGGCCATGGTCCTGCGCGGGGACCGCCCGCCGACGGTTATTTTTCACAGTGACCGTGGCACCCAATACGCTTCGGCTCAGATCACCGCATTCGCGGCCGCGAATGGCATCACCCGGTCGATGGGATACACCGGAATTTGCTGGGAT